>JAHFRD010000005.1 GCA_023258975.1 Hydrogenophilales bacterium
GCTATTCAATGCCGCTATTATCTCAGGACGCACCGCCATCTTCACCTATTGGGTGCGGAGAAATTCGCCCGCAGCCCGCGCCAGTGCTGGGATTCGGCGGAAGGGGTCACGGATTCAGGAGTGGGCAACCGCGAGTTGCGCTACAACGGCTGTGGTCAGGCGCTCACCTATCGCAACCAGGGCGCCTATGGCTACACCCTGGCCACCCATGCGGAGAAATACTTGGTCGATCCCGCTTTGCGCTATTACCCGGTGGACTGGAGCGATTCGACGATAACTTCACCGACGGAGCCGTATGACAAATCGGTGACGGTGCTGCGGTCTGCTATTGCATCAGTCGGCGCGATGATTATCACGCCGGGACCAGCCGGGAATGAATTGGTCAATATCTCGGATGTATCGGGAATTACTTATTTAGCGCCTGTGGTTCAGAGTGGAAGCGCTAATAGCGAAAAATCATGGATGCAATGGAGTTCCACGCCATACGGGGACCAATATTTGGTGGGTTACAGAATATGGTGCGAAGACAACATTGGTAAGATCAGAGTCCGCGCCGGTATTATGAACGAGAGTTACTATATTCCGTCGGTTGCGAACTACCCAAGATATGCCGAATTTACCCCGGGTGTTAGCTCTACATCCGAATCAGTTACATGGGCCGATCAACGCAATTACGAGTTAGGCCCTTTAGCAATACAAGTGAATTATGATGGCGGCCATATATTTAACTTAATACAGTCGCCGAACAATCATACTGGATACTACGGTGGACAAGGGAGTGCAATAGGCGGCATTATAAATTACGATGCCTATTTATACAGGAACATCATTCCCGTGCTATCCATCATTGATGGCAGATACTGCAATTCCGGAGAAACATTCACGACACAAGGAGGCGGGTCGTTCTGTTACGATAACTCAAGACCCTATCCTTCTCCCATATACGGCTACGGCTGTAATAAGGGTTACAGTGCATACTCTTATACGGAGTATTGTTATACGGAATGCGGCTACGCCAGTTATTGCGCGCGTCCTGTATTGAACGAAATAATTAACTGGTAATTCACCGGCCCAAAAGATGAACCGCTTTCATGCCCTCCTCGGTCTTGCTAAAACACAGGCGAATCATGCAACTGAGGCTTGCCACTCCGCTCACCACAAACCCGTCTGTTCCTCGGTGATCCGCATGCTCCACCGGCTTGGCATGACCGGGCGGGTGGAGGTTCAGCCATTCGGCGCGCCTAATCTGCCACCCTCGTTGTTCATCACGGTCAATAAGGCTGTGGTGAAGCTGTCCCAGGCGGCGATGGCTATGCTGTCCCGAGAAATCATTGCGCATGCGGCGGGCAAGTACCAGACCGAGATCCACGGCGTGTATTGGCGCATCGAGGCGGATTTCGAGACCCCGGATGATTTCGATCTGGAAGGGGATGTATTCGGCCCCACGACCGTTGGTTATCTGGTCGAGGAAACAGTGGAACTGCATCAGCGTGTCGAGGCACAGGCCAACAACCTGGAGCAGACGATCCAGGCGTTGAATGCGGACATCGCCAGCGGCCTGGATGTCCGGGCCAAGGCCATCTCCCAGCAGGTTTTAGACAAAACCGCCAGGCGTCGCGATGAACGGCGCTTGGCGGAACGATCTGCAACAACCACACGAGAAGTAACTAAGGCCGCGCCGTCGCCAGATTAACCGCCCGCACCAGAGGCCGCCCGAACAGCCGGGTCTGGTTCTCGATGGAGCGTCGCTGTATCCAGACGGCCGCCAGGTCGGCCGCGAACCAGTTGTTCGCCAAGCTGACGATGAGTTGCGGCCTGTCCAGGCTGGCCAGCAGCAGCGGATAAACGAGGTAATCCTCGTAGCAGATCGAGGCGGCTACAGTGATGCCGTGCAGCTGGGCCGTCCCTCGGCCCAGGAAATCCGGCACGCCGCTTTCCGCCTGTCCAGGCCGCCATACGCCGACAGGCATGGGGACGCGGCCGTGCAGCGTGCCGGTGGTGGTGCCCAGGATCACAGCACCGTCGATGAATCGCTCTCCACCAGCCGGCAGATCGGCACCAAGAATGAGGGTGGCATTCGCCTTTCGCGCCATCGCTTCGGTATCACGCCACCAGAATTGCGTGCCGGCACGCCAGAGGCCGGCGACTTCCTCGGGCAGCACGATGACCTTGGCGCCGTCGCGCAGTCTGGATTCGACTTCGTGCATCAATGCCTGATGGCGTTGGAAGGCGGCAGGCCGGCCTTTCGGGTACGCGCCAACCGCCGTGTCGATGCCCGTCCAGCCCAAGGGGATGCGAGGCGGTATATGCCAGGCATTGAGCGCCAGGCTGCCTGTGATGGCGATCGACGACAGCGCGATGCCCGCTCTCCAGGGGTGTCGGGCACGGACACTACCCGCCATCGCCGCGAGCAGCGCCAGGGTCAGGCCGAGACCGGCCCAGCCGGTACCCGGAAACGCTTCGCCGGCGAGCAAAAGCGGCGAGAGCCAACCAAGGATGCCGAGAGGGGGGAGGGCGGATACCGCCAGCGCGCCGGCCGCGCCGATAAATGCCTGGCGCGGCGAAGCGCCGCCGCGCCAGAGGATGGCCCAGGGCGTGGCCAGGATGGCGGCATGGAGCAGCCAGATAGCTACCCCCCAGCCTGGCCAGCTTTCCGGGAAAAAGACGGGATAGATGGCGGGAACGTCTCTGGCGCCGGCCAGGTAGTAGCCCAGCCAGGCCAGGAACGCCGCCGGCCTCGATCGCGATGCGGCCCAGAGCGCAGGCATAAGCAGCACCCACCATTGCGTTGCTTCGGGATGCCAGGCCAGGTATCCCAATGTGGCGCCGGCGGCGAGCCAGAGCGGGAATTTTGCCAATGCCACTACTCAAGCCCCTCGGAGAACGGCACGTTGCATTCGCCACAGACGAGCTTGAGCTTGGGCTTGCCCCAGGCGTTGGCGGCGCATCCAGGACAGGTGTACTTGATCCGATTGCTGCGGTTGCCCGTCCGTTCCATGAAAAGCTCCGGCAGGGCATGGGCCGGAGGACGGGCGGCGTGGCCACCAGAAGCGGAAGGCGGTGCCGGCCGATGGGCGGGGGTGCTGGATAGCCCAGGCCATTCTTCCGCCGGCGCCGCCGGCAGCGGGGCAGGGTAGCGGTCATACCAGGTGATCGCCCACCCATTGCCTCTCAATTCGTTGGTTGCCTGCTCGAACCGGCCGCCGGCAATCACGTAGTCCGCCATCTTCTGGCCGACTCGCCTGCCACCTGACGCACCTGTACTGGAGGGCATGAGGCCGAGAGACTCCATTTTGTCGGCCCATTCCCGGTTGTGATAACAGGACCGGCTCGGCGTGCCGAAGTGGAACTGCCACAGGTGGACCATCTCATGCACGAGGGTCTGGAGAACTTCCAGAAGGTCTTTCACGGAGGCGAAGTACTCCGGGTTGATGGCGATCTCATCGGTCTTGGTGCCATCGAGCCGGCCGAAGCGTTCCCTTGAGAAATACCCGAAGGTCCGCTTCTGCCGTTGTAGCGTGAACAAACAGGGCGGCAACCGGCCCTCGAACAAGGCCTGGTTGTAGAAGTCGTAGGCCTGCTGAAGTTCGGAGTAGGCCTGGTCGGTGGGGGTTGCACGCGGCATTTGTGTATTGTGCATTACACATTCAAAAGTTACCATGCCATCGTGTCATCACCGGCCGTCGGCCTGTCAGAATGGAGGTTCTATGAGCGCAACTTCAAAGATCGAATGGACCGAGAAGACCTGGAACCCGGTGACGGGCTGCGACAAGGTCTCGCCCGGGTGCAAGCACTGCTATGCAGAAGTCATGTCCCGCCGGCTGACGGCTATGGGCGCGACTGGCTACGAGAATGGCTTTGCCCTGACCCTGCATCCCGAGCGCCTGCTTCAGCCGACCACGATCCGCCGGCCCACCGTGTTCTTCGTGAACTCGATGTCCGACCTGTTCCACGAGGCTGTGCCAGACTCCTTCATCGACCAGGTGATGGAAACCATCCGCGCCACGCCACAGCATACCTACCAGATGCTTACAAAGCGGGCGGAGCGGCTGCCGGAGTACTTTGCTACGCGTGACTGCCCTCCAAATATCTGGCTTGGGGTGAGCGTTGAGGATCGGCAATATGGACTGCCTCGAATTGCTCACCTCCGCCTGGTCGACGCCCGTGTTCGTTTCCTATCGGTTGAACCCTTGCTGGAAGATCTTGGGAAAATGGATTTGACAGGTATTCACTGGGTAATCGTAGGCGGCGAGTCAGGCCACAAAGCCCGGCCGATGCAACCGGAATGGGTGGAAAACGTGCAAATCCAGGCCGAGACCTATGGCTCAGCCTTCTTCTTCAAGCAGTGGGGAGGGTGGGGCGCCGATGGTGTGAGGCGGCACAAGAAGGCGAATGGGCGCTTGTTTCAGGGGCGTACCTGGGATGGTTATCCGGCGGCGATTGTGTAGTGAGAAGCTACCCGAGGTGGCGTGCTGGTGTTCAAGCCGCCAGTGCAAGCTTGTTCGGATCTGGGATAAGTGGGACATGGGTTTCTCTAAATGCGTTCGGCACCCGCAACGATGGGCCCAAAATCATCAGTTCGGTACCCACCCGTTTCAGTTGCGCCGTATAACTCAGGCTGTACTGGTTTATTCGATTATCGACGTAGAGTTGGCGTATTTCAGGCGCATCGTCATAGGTCACCATCCAATGTTTTCCGAGAGACTGGACTGCCTGCGCGAGGCGTTCATGATCGCCGGGCCGATAGAAATTCATGTAGAGCTCGGGGCCACGTGTGAAGTAGGGTGGGTCGAGGTTTACCAGCAGGCGTGTCCCCGAATTGGGTACAACCTCGCCGAGAAATGCTATGGCATCGAGGCAGGTCAGGTTGACCTGCGACCGATACGATGCGATGCGGCGGATTTTTCGTATCAAATCCTTTTTGTTGAATCGACAGTCGAGGGGGTAGGGGCTGGCTTGGCTATACCCTCCAATCACTCCCCCTTTAAGGATTCCCGAGCGATTGGTCCGATTTAGGAAAAATGTGGCAAATCCCCGTTTGAGCGTACTCACCGCAGCGTCGCCTGCGAGAAGTTGGCGTTGTTCATGCCACGCATCCATGGTGACGGCTGTGCTCTCTATTAGTTCACACAGCTCGCTCGTGTGATGAAGCACTGAATACCAGAAGGCGTGGATCGCCGGGTCGATGTCATTGATATGAATTCGATCGACGTACCCTTGCAACAACAGGCTCAAGGCAAGGCCGGCGCCACCGGCGAAAGGCTCCGCGTATTCCCCATAAAGCAGATCATTTTCACGCAGTAGCTCAACGACAAATGGCAGCAATTGGCTCTTGCCACCAGGATAACGGAGGGGGGTGTCTGTAACGGGCATGGTCGAATGCTAGCGAACCCCTCCCGGTTTGGCCAGCCCTATTTCAGTTGACCCAGGATCGTCTTCATCACGGGTTCAATCGAGTCCCACAGTCGGATCGCATGGGTATGAGTCGGCACGGCACCACCGTGTATGAAATGACCGATCGTGTCGGGGGAATAGCGGCTGTCTTTGTCAGAAGACATGGTGCGCAGCACCTTCAAATCACGATCCGTCATCCCGACCGCGTCCAGGGCTTTGGCAACTCGATCAAGCTTGACGTGAAGCTCACCTGGCACCGAATGGCCTTGCTGACGGAGGTACAACGTCGCCGCCTGCTCGATTACCGCTCGCAACAGATAGGTTGCCGCGAAAGAAAAGGTCTCAGCCTCCAGGGTGCGGAGTTCGTCGTAGAGCCTTTTCAGAACTTTGTCGCTGATGTGGGCCGTAAAGGTCTTAGGGATGACATGCTTGCGGTCGTCTGGGTTACGATTATTCCGCGACGTTTTAGCCGGCTTTACCGTGGTCGGACGGGGGCCTATGGAAATGTCGAAGAGTGGGAGACCTCGGGTGAGAGGGGCTATGCCTTCAGCGCGAAGTTTTTCCGCATAAGCCTTGCGTTGGTCCGCATTGGTTCTTGAGTTCACTCCGGAGTCCCGGTCCAGGGTATCGGACAAAAAACGCTTGATGGCCCGATCAAACTCGTCTTCAGGCACAGAAATACTGAGGGTTCTGTTGTCTTCCAGACCCAGTGCGGCCCGAAAGACGGGATTGGTCAGGTAGCGTGTCAGGGTGGTTAAGCTGACCGCGCTGATCTGGTCAGATTCCAAAAACGCCTTCTTGGCAGCATATTCCTTGAGCAAGAGGGATTGAATATCAGGGTTTCGCCTATCCGAGCCCTGAGTATTGAAACGGGCTTTCTGCCCTGGGTTCCATGGCTTGGTGCCGATACCGCCTTGCTCGCCTTCATGCCGAAGTGAAATCCAGGGCCTCGCTGTAGTCTTGTCACTAAAGATGACCACTTCCAGGGTATGCGGAACGGTGACCATCTTGTCCGCCAGCCCCTGGAAGTAACTTCTGTCTGCTGCGTGCCTGGCCTTGTCAGGATCAGATAGCAGCTTCAAGGCGCATATTCTGCGATTTCCTTCGACCGCAACGAAGGCGCCAGGCACCTTCGGGTGGGCCACAACGGCAATCCGCTCCAGAGGACTCAGGCTCTTTGATTCCGCGATATGTCGGGCGATGGCTTTAATATTTTCCCGCTTCAGCAAGTGGCCGATGATCTCGTGCTCGCTGTCGATAGGGTCATGCCTCGGGTTGTCATTGTCGAGGTAGATGCGATCCAACCCAACTTGTTTTATCTCATGGCTCATGACAGTCCTCCGTTGTAATCCTGGCTCAACTTGCCCATTACCGCTCCCTTCATTGTTTGTCTTGACTAATTTAGGCCACGATTATCTATTCGGGATGGATTACAGTGTCAACACTAGGTGTAGTGCTCTTTCACGACCTCCCAGGACTCCGATCCGGCTTCACCCTCCCCACGTTCCGGTAGAGCGTCGTCTTCGACACCCCGAAGGCTTTGGCCACCGAGATTACCGTCATGTCCGGATCCTTGAGCATGATCCTCGCCGCCTCGATCTTCTCTGGCGTCATCGCAGGTGGACGGCCGCCTTTCCGGCCTCTTGCCCTGGCCACCTCCAGGCCAGCCCGGGTGCGCTCGCGGATCAATTCCCTCTCCATCTCCGCGAAGGCCGACATGAGCGTGAAAAACATCCTGCCGGCGGCGCTGGTGGTATCGATGTGGTCGGTCAGGCTTTTCAGGCCGACCTTCCGTGCCTCAAGGTCGCTGGCGAATTCGAGCATGCCGCGTGTGGTGCGGCCGAGGCGGTCGAGTTTCCAGACCACCAGGACGTCGCCGGCGCGCAGGTGGGAAAGTGCTTCCTTGAGGCCGGTGCGATCCATGCGACCGCCGCTGGCTGTGTCGGTGAACAACTTTTCGCAGCCGGCGGCTTCAAGTGCCTTGACCTGGGGTTCCGGGGTCTGGTCAGCAGTGGAGACGCGGGCGTAGCCGATGAGCATGGTGAGTCCCTATGTTGGTTTATTTCTTGGGCTTGGTCGCATCGCCCTGTTTCTGCCCAAGCATGGCCATCAATTCCGCATTCTGCCGCTCAACGGCTTGCATCTGGCCCGTGAGCCGCGCTAATTCCTCGCGCGCCTGACCAGCAAGATTTCGAGCCTCGTCGCGGTCAGCCTCGACCTTCGTCATGCGCTCGGCCACACGGTGAGTTTCCTGGGCGGCGGTCTCGCGCTGCTCCTGATGCGCCTGCTCGGCGACCACGGCCTTGGCTTTCACCATCGTCAGTTCGGCGCGAGTTTGGTCATGTTCCGCGACCGCTTCCTGGTTAGCTTGCCTTTGCCCATCCAACTCGGCGCGCAACTGCTCTGTCTCCTGCTGGTGACGGGTGCGCTCAGCCTCGATAGTGGTGTTCATCCGGGCAAGCTCTGCGGCGTGCTGTTCGCTGGCCATCTTCGTGGCCTGTTCGGCAGCCACAAGACGCTCGCGTAATTTTGCCACCTCAACGGCTTGGGCCTGGTTGGTGGCTTGAACCTCGGTCATCCGTTGTTCCAGTCCTGCGGATTCTGCCTTCGATTCGTCCAACCTGGTTTCCAAGTCATCGACCGTTTGCGATGCATCGACCAGTTCTCGCTCGGCCTGCTCGCGTTGCTCGCCGGCGGCGCGCACGATTTCGGCAACACGGCGCTCGGCTGCTTTCACCGCTTTGTCATTTAGTTCGATCGCCAATTTGGCAATCCGCTCGGTCAATTCCTTGCTCACGGTGCCGACCTCCTCAGCCACCTCTACCGGCAACTCCGCCACAGGCTCCGCTTGCGTCGCAGATTTGCTGTTGATGTGTTCATCCCAGACCTGTTTGAGGCGGTTCGGGTTGCCGCCACCGATCTTCTGGCGCAGGGCAAAGCCCGTGACGTTGCGGCCAGCAGCTTGCAGCGCTTCGCCGGCGGCGATGATCTCTTCAGAGGCAAATTCAGCGGGGCGCATGGCGACTCTCCTATGGGTTGATGCCCCTATTATAGAACAAACTAACAAATAAACAAACATACAAACTAATAAATTAATTGATTAGCGCTTCGGCGTCGCAACCCGGGTCTCAAGCACCCGCACCGCATCTTCGATGGTCTGCCTCAGCCTGGGGTCGCCTCAGAAAACGGAACAGTTGCAGCTACCGATCCTCGCGCGTATGCCAAAGCCGCAGCAGGTAGATCGTGGATTCCTGAATCTCATAGCGCATCTCGTAGTGGCCTATGAGAATCCGGCGCACCTCGCGTGGCTCGAACTCTTCGAGTCTTTCGCCGATGCGGGGGTTGGCCAGGAGACTGGTTGGCGCGGTGGTGATCGCCTGCACCGTGCGCACAGCGGCAAGTTTGTTCACAGGTGCCAGAAACTCATACAACCGCGCCAAGTCGGAGAGCGCCTTGCCCGTCCACTTCAGTTCCATCAGCGCGGCACCGGTAGCGGCTGATCGGTACCGAGACTATCGGCCCACGCCTGTACGGTCTGGTGGTCAATGACGCGGCCGGCGTCCACATCGGCCAACGCCTCGCGAGTCAAACGGCTGCGCTCTTCTTCCTGATCAATCCAGGCCGTCAGCGCCTGCTTGACGATCCAGCCACGCGAACGCTCCAGGCGAGCGGCAAGCTGATCGACTTTTTCGGCGAGCGGTAGCGGGACGTGGGCAGTAAGCACTTTTGTGGTCATGGCTGGCATCCTATTGAATCAAATTCAATCGTAGTGATTCGCCGTGATGAGAACAAGCT
Source organism: Hydrogenophilales bacterium (assembly GCA_023258975.1). GTDB lineage: Bacteria > Pseudomonadota > Gammaproteobacteria > Burkholderiales > Thiobacillaceae > PFJX01. Next base: position 9,190 of record JAHFRD010000005.1, read on the forward strand.
CCAGCAGCGGCGTAAGGTTGCATTACTCGTCGTCGTTGCTCAGTAACGTGGCGTTGTTATCGCTACAGTGTAAATGTACGGAAAGCGGGGGTTTGTGACAGGGAAACCGACGTTCTTGAGGGTTGTTCCACAAACGGCCGTTTTTGGCACCCTTGCTAACTTTCGGGATCAAGCATAATCGCTTCACCTCCCTGACCGCCGCAATGGCGGTTTTCCAAGGCGCCTTCGGGCGCCTTCTTTTTTGCGGGCAACCTGAGCCAAGAATGTAGCCTTCTTTAGTGAATGATCGGCACAGCTTTCCGAGGCACACCCTGGCAGCCTCTTTCCTCGCACTGGTGGCCATCACCACAGGCAACGGCGAGTTACCGCCGGCCGTGCTGTATCTCTACCTGGTCGGCAGCCTCGTCACATATTTCGCTTACGCAGCGGATAAGTTGGCCGCAAGGCGTGGTGGCTGGCGAACCAAGGAGGGCACTTTGCACCTGCTTGGTCTGCTCGGCGGTTGGCCGGGCGCATTGGTCGCGCAGAAACGACTTCGGCACAAGTCCAGGAAGGCGTCGTTCCAAGTCGTTTTCTGGGGCACGGTCGTTCTGAACTGTGGCGTACTTGGCTGGTTGCTGACGGCGCCGGGCGCCTCCAGCGCATTGCATTCCGTTTTGAACCTCATTCACCGGACGGCTCGGTAGCCGCTTGCTTTTTCAGTGCGCGCGGGTGCGCAAGTCCGTAGACCTCTACCAGGTGCTTCACATTGACATGGGTGTAGATTTGCGTCGAACTCAGGCTGACATGGCCCAGCATCTCCTGCACCGCACGCAGGTCGCCGGAGAATTGCAGCATGTGGGAGGCGAAAGAGTGTCGCAAGGCGTGGGGGTGGACATGAGCCGTCACCCCACGTTTGGATGCCATGCGATCCAAGGCAAGACGTAGGGAGGTTGTGCTGATACGTGCTCCACGCGCGCCCACGAATAGCGCCGTAATATTTCTTCCCGCCACCTCCTTGCGCTGTTTCAGCCAAATACGAATCGCTTCAATCGCTTTGCCGCCGACAGGCACAATGCGTGTGACGCTTCCCTTGCCGATCACCACAACTTCGCCTTCCCGTAAATCCACACTATTCAGATCCAGGCCGATCAACTCCGCGCGGCGCAGACCGGAGGAGTACATCAGTTCGAACATGGCTTGGTCGCGGATTTCCCAGATGTCCCCCACGCCCCCATCCAGGAGTTTTGCCATCTCACCGACGGAAAGTGCATTGGGCAACATCTTCGGCCCCTTGGGCGGCCGAATGCCCATAGCCGGATTGACCAATGCCAGCCCGATCCGCACCAGATAGTGAAAAAAACTCCGCCAGGCCGAAATGGTGCGGGCCAAGGTCTTCGGCTTGTAGCCGCGACCATGCATCGCCGCCAGAGCCCGGCGGATGTCGTGGCTTGAAAGCCCGATTGGCTCGACGTCACCAACCTGTTCCAGCAGATGTGCCAGGTCGATGGCATAGGTGGACACCGTGTTCGGGCTGTATTTCCTCGCGGTCAAGGCGGCAAGGAAATTGTCGATTCGCGTTGAGAGAGGGGAGTGCTGCGCTGGTTCAGGAGGCGTATTCATGTTGGGTCTTCGCCGGTATGCGCCCCATTTCGGGACCGGCGCACCCTGACTAGCCGTTCTTATATGTGAAAGAAATGCTATCAGTTCCCACGCCGAATAATTGTCAACACAATGAAAAAAACCCTCCCGAAGGAGGGTTTGAGACGTAGCTCTGGCGAACGCCAGAACAGCATCATTCAGTTGCCACGGGCACTCCCACCGGTTCGGCAATATCTCTGAAAGCCGGCGGCAAGCTCATTGCCAAGCGCCCGGAAAGAGACTCGACATTGAAATTGTCCCAGTCGAACACCTCGACATCGACGGTCGGGTCGCAGGTGTAGTCGGCTACACCACCAGAGACGATGACCAGGCACCGATGTGTGGCCTTCGGCTCACCGGCTTCTTCCATGCGGCCGAAGAATGTCGATAAGCCGGTCAACTGCCTTGCCGCCTCATCGGCGGCATCGAACGCGATCATCGGCTCTTCATAGCCGTTATCGGCTGCGCTGTCCTTGGCCAGGTCGTAATGCACACCATCGGCCATCTGCTCGTGCGTCACCGCCGGCGCGCAGGTATGGAACTCCGGCGACCCTTCGCTGTTCGTGCAAAGAACCACCACCTTCGGGTAGATCAGGTCTTTCGCCATTACTGGCTCCTTGAAAAGAAGGGCCGGCCCCGAAGGGCCGAAAAGCGCGGTCATGTAGCCGCTGTTGCGTGTCGCATCCATCAAGGTGGCGACCAGCCACTGAGACGGCTGCTCGTTCGCATGACGGACAAGCGCGTAAAACTTGGTGCGACGAGTCGAAAGCATGTTCAGCCCTCCAGTCCAAATCGCATAGCGCCTATCGGCTTGGCAGCGATGGCACTCATAGCCACCCTCTTTCCGCAAAGGACACTGTGTCATTGCCAGCCACAATGATGTGGTCCATCACCTTGCAATCGACGAACGCCAAAGCGGACCTCAATAGCTCGGTCAGACTACGATCAGCCTGCGATGGCTCAGCCATTCCTGATGGGTGGTTGTGAGCCAAGATCACTGCTGCGGCATTACGCAGCACAGCGCCTTTGACGATTTCGCGGGGGTAAACGCTGGTTTGCGTCAACGTCCCACGGAACAGTTCCTCGACCTCGATAAGGCAATTTTGCCCATCCAGCCACAACACCATGAAAACCTCATGCGGCAGTGTGCTCAGGGACAACTTGAGGTAATCCTTCACCTGGCTGGGTGAATTAAGCTTCTGCCCAGCGCCAACAAGCTCTTCCGAGATACAACGGCGAGACAGTTCCCTGGACGCCGCCAACAAAAGCCTGGGTTGAGCCCAGCCATAACTGGCGCCAGGCTCCCGAGCCATAAGTACCGTGCTGGGTTCCGAAGGAAACAGATCAGACAGGCACCCGCCGGTTTCCAGAAGCATGCAGTCAGCTTGGCTTTCGCCAACCAGAACGGCCAGCAGGTCGCGGTTTGAAAGTGCAGATATAGGTTGAGACAGCATCGTGTCCTCCATTGCAGAAAAACACGGGGCGCCCCTTGGAGGAGGCGAACTCCCCGCAAGGGTTGGAAAAAAAGGGACTGCCAATTCGGCGCCGAAGCGCCAGCTACGACTCGGCGATCACCTCACGGTACAGCGCCTGGAAATCCAGGTCGCCGGCGGCGATCGCTTCAAGGGTTGCGACATCAAAGGCCTGAACGATGCGCGTGGCGCGCCGCTCAAGTTCCTGTCTGGCGATCACCTGCCAGTTTTCGATGGTGGATAGACGCTCCAGCGCCGACGCATCATCACGGCCGTAGCCGCATTGACGCGCTCACGGAAAATCGTGATGGCCGCCTTGGCGCTACTCGACCACATACTGGGACATGGTTTTTTCTCCAAAGATTGGAGAGGCCTCCCTGACGGGGAACGGCGCTCCCCGATGGGTGGTTGAAAAGTGAGCTACCGGATCGTCACCACCTGACCAAAACCATCGCCAGGCGTGAAATCCAAACCTCGAATCACCGGCACGAAGGTGTCAGTCAAACGGATGGTTTCGACAATGCCGCCGTCTTGCTTGAACTCCTGATCCACTGCGCGCGCCTTCTCCTTGAAGGTGTCGCCCTTGATGAGGAGGGTTCTGGAGTCGGATCGCACCACGCCGGAAATCTGCCCGGCCGCCAGGGCCAAAGCCAGATGCCATTTGGACAGATCGCGCAACGGCCGTCTGGCCGGTAACGTAATCCGCCCGTACATGGCGCCGAACTGAGGCCACAGGGTATGGGCACCAAGGCGTCGAACCTCGGTTTCCAGTTGAGCGCCGTCAATGCGCAGCGAGGTGAAAGCAAACCCTTCTTCCGCCGTCATTGCCGGCACAAGGTAGGGTTCACCACTCCAGTCCTCGGGCAGTTCAGAAGGAAGCTCCCCCCGTCCGGCCGCTTCGAGCGCTCTCGCAATCGCCAGATCCGGGCTATCCGCCCGGCGCTTGACGCCCATCACCACGCATTGCTTGAACTGTCGTTCCGGCGCCATGTGAATCGTCACCCGCTCGAAGTTGCGGGCAACCATGGCGGAGAACTCGGCATCAAGCACGTAGTAAGGAACGATCAACACCATGACACCGCCGAATTGCAACCACGGCACCGTCTTGCGGTAGAAGATCTTTTCCAGGCGCTCTCGCTTGGCGTTGTCCCCGGTGCCAGCCTTGTCGGAAACGACATCGCCATAAGGGGGGTTCAGGAACAGCAAGCCCAGGCTGCGCGCGGTCACGAAAACATCGTTCACATCCGCATGGGCCACGGTGTCGACCATCCCCTTCGCGTGCCAGGCACGTTCCGGGTCGAACTCCACGCCCAGGGCGGTGACAGCAGCACCGCACTCGCCCAGGTGGTTTTTTACCTCGGCCAGCGCAACACCCTCGCCACAACAGGGGTCCATGATGCGAACCCGGCCGGCGGCGATGTCCAGAGCGGACAGTATCCGCTCCAGGGTCACCTCATCGGTGGGGAAATAACCATTCTTGATGAAGTTGCGCGCGAGGCGCGGGAAGATCAGGGCCATAAGGCCTCCATGCAAAATGGACGGAGGCCCCCGGACGGGAGGCCCGTCCGGGTGGGGAATTGAAAAACCCCGTCAGTGCTGCGCGGGGCTTGGTTTTGAAGGGGCGGCCGTTACTTCGTGAGCGCCTTGTCTTGCCTGTGGTGGTGATCCTCGGTGCGGTGCTTGTTCGCGTAGAGAGCCACGACAAGCATCACGACTGCGACAAACCCGAGGCCAACCAATGATTCAATTGCCATCGTTATCTCCTGTCTCGATGCGCAAGATGTATGCCACCGAGAGTAGCACAAAGAATAAACAGACCAACCCGCCAACCACTTCCCAGCCGATTTTGTGATCGACCAGTCCTCCCACAATGGCTGTCACCATTGCGGCTGTGGCAAGGTTATCCACGACCTTTGCGATGCCCTCGCGCTGGCCCTTATTAAACTTCATGTTTGCTCCTCATGGCGTCGAAGGCAGCGTTAAGGGTGGTGAAATCAATCGCCTCCATGCCCGATGCCCCTTGCTGTAACAGTTTTCCGGCTATCCGGTTGTTCTGACGGCTAAGCCGCATGAACTGGCTCGTGTCGTTGCAGTGCCTATCCCGGCGCGGGAAGTGCTCGAAGCGCTTCGGGTCGGACAGGTGCTTCGGCCGAATCCTCCAGCTCATCTCGTACTCGGCCGCGCCGTAAGGCGTCCACTTGATGATGTTTGTCATGGTGTTGCTCCAAATAAATGTTGAAAGGAACGACACCACCCCAGCCGGGAGTGATGCGTCGCGGACTGGGAAGAAAAGATTCAGGCGATGGTCCAGTTGCCGGTGAAAAGAGCATCACAGGCATCCTCGAACTGCTGATAGGCCTCTTTGGAGAGGCGGGCGAAACCGCAAATGGATTCGTCAAATGCGGCGATACAAAAACCGTTTCCGGCGTTGATGACTTGCAGTTGCAGGACTTCCATGATGGCCTCCAGATAGGAAAGGGGACCACCACGCCCAAAAGGACGTATCCCGGACGGGAAGGCGGACTCCCCGAGTGGGTTTGAAATATTGCGACCGTGCTAGACTGCCCGCATGAGCGGTAAACAACGGCTTCAAGTGATAAGTGGTGGGCGCGACCAGATCGAGCAGGGGCTTGTGCAGCTCTTGTTCGCGCCTAGTCCAACACCGAAAGACGAATACAACCGCCTGATGAGCAAGCTAAAACCTGCTGCTAGGCGTGTTTCTTTAGTGACAGGCGGGATAGAACCTCCTCATCCAACAAACGCAGGGCGAGATTGATGTCCGCCTTGCCTTCACGACTGGACACTCGGCGCCAGGCTTGTTGAATATCCTCCCGCCTCGCATCCAGTTCTGCATCACTAGCCTCTTCAAGCCAGCGCAAGAAGCCTTTGATTGCTTCCTTGTCCATGAACGCCTCCATAAATAATGCCGAAAGCGCGCATCCCTACCGGGAGCGAAGCGCCCCGGCGGGGTTGAAAACAGCATTACGATAATCCCGACCTCTTGCGAGGCGTGCCGGTTACAGGGACTGACCGGCCGCGAAGGGCACCCATAACGCCGGGTGGCGGGCTGTACTCAGCCAACGTGTTCCTCCATGAGACATCAGCTATCCCATCGAGGAACCCGTCGGGTTCAAGGTTGATTCATGGCGCCGGGCGGCATGTTGAATTACGTTGTTCCCTGCGGGCTTGGCCCGGGCGTCAGAATCGGGAACCAGGACGCCGAATAAAGGGGTGCGTCGCATGACGCAAAGGCCACGACAGTCTGGGTCGTCGTCACCCTGATTAGGGAAAGCCCGTCGCAACGGGCTTTCCGCCGGGTAGGCCCGGTGGAAAGCCCGCTATGAGCAGGCCATCCGTTCAGGTTTTCACCTGCTAGAACGCATCCAGTTGAGGATGAGATTTCTCCCAGGTCTGGTTCATCTTCTGGAACTGGTATCCCAATTCCTTCAGACGATCCCGCTGGTTGCGGAACAAACCCCGGTCGATGGTCGGATCAAGCTTGACCGGCTCGCCAGCAGCGACGATCAAGTAAAACTCAGGGCCGAACAGAACCGCATCCGGATCATCAGGATCGGCGGCGGGGGCTGCGACTTGTTCCACTTCTTCAGGGATGGCTGCTTGCGTTTGCTCAGCCAGGCTCTGTTCAGCGGGGTGCGCGACTTGCTGTTCCTCGTTCACCGGGTCAGGTTCGGACTGAACGGCGGGAACCGCCTTCTCTTCGCCCTCATCCAGGAAAATGTCGGAAACATTGACACGGATTTCCGTGGTCACCCTGCCATTCCAGACGTAGGTCGATGGAAAAATCTGAGTCACCAGGAAGGCGCCCCGATATTCCCCCTCTTCATACTGGTCCAGGATGGCGTCCTTGACCTTGAACTTGCCGATGGCGGTAGACAAATCGCCGACAGAGAAACCGCCGCGGGAACCGTTGATGTGGCGCACCACGAGGGTGCCTTCGAGTTTGATGGACATGCGCTGTACTCCAAGAAAGCCAGCCGGAGGCGCATGGTTCCCGCAAGGGAGCATGAAGCCCCCGCAAGCGGGTTGAAAAAAAGAGTGGGAAAGGGGTGGGCCGCCACTCCGGAAGGAGTGGTCGGCTAGGCTTGATACTCAGCCTCGGGTGTTCAGACCGAGGCGGATGGGACTTGGCCGTTAGGCGGCCCCGAGTTGCTGTAGAGGCAATTTGTGTGGAATTGGCCAGAAGGGAGCTCCCGGCAACCAAACCACAACGGCTTTTTGATTACATTGACCCCGAGCCTTGCGGCCGTACCAGTTACAGGGGCTGACTGGTCTCAATGGGCGCCACTTGCGTGGCAGTGTGTACGTTTCTGAGCCTGGAAACGAACAAAGCAGGGAACAAACCGTTTTCCCGGAACAGCCTGGCGCAAGACGTTCTGGGAAAACCCCTCTTGCGAGGGGCTTTTCTGGTTAAAACCTAGTGAGCGTGAGCGTCCTTATGGTCGTCCTTTCCCTTGCGGGAGAGGAAGTAAACAATCCAGCCGATGGCGATCATCACACCAACCAAACCTAGCAGGAAGTATTCGTGCATCACTCGCCCTCCAGTAGCATTACCGCCAACCACTCTGCGGCAAAGAACCACAGTGAGGAAATAACGGCTATCAAGTATTGCTGATTAACGGTGGCAGTATAGCCAAATGCCGCAAACTGGGCGACGGCGACGATCCTTGCCGTATCCGCCAAGTGCTTGGCCTGTTCCTTGTTGAGCTTCATTGGGTTTTCCTCATGTCGTCGACAGACCACTCACCATCCAAGGAATTGCTTCCCTGGATGGTTGATGGTCAAGCCAGATCAGGCAGCAGCCTTCTCGGCAAACGGGAAAGTGTCCCCATCCACCTTCGCCCAGGAGATGCTTGCGAGAGCACCTTTGAGCACCGCGTCAGTCTGGCCTTTCTTTTCGCCGCTCACATACTGGAACAGCTCGGCGCGGATGTTCTCCGCACGGAAACCGACCAACACCTTCTTCTTGGCCAGCAAGGCATCCTGGAGGGCTTGGGCCGAATCCAGCGCGTCCGGGCCGACGGCCAGGATGAATCGCGTGGTTTCCACCTTGCCACCTTCCACGGGATCGCCACGAAGCGCGGCGATTGATGCCATCCAAGCGTATTCACCTTCGCCGAGATGGACCTTGCTCACCCGGTTGAGGTAAGCGACGCCAGAGGTAACCAACCCGAGGGGAGGCTGCTTGCTGGGAGTGTCGGTATAAGGCATCGCCGGAAGGTCGATGACCTGACCGTCCACCGTCGCCATGTACACCTTCAGAACACGCCCTTTGATGTTGACACCAAACTCACCCGCACGCGGGCCAGTCTTGAACGGGAACATCTCCGGGAACACATCACCGATTTTGACGGTGGCGATGATGCTCTTCTTGGCATCCGACGACGGTTTCAAGGCCATGATGCAGGCCTTGGCGTGGGCGCCGACGACCTTGAGGTCGAATCGAGCGGGGCGAACCCCGTCACTGGACATGCTGGTCATGCGGCAAGCCACAAAACTGCCGCGGTTGACTTTGACCTCACGAATGTCCTCGATGTGACCGGTGACAAACGTGTGCAGATCGAAATACTTGGTAGTGGGATTGGAAGCGGTGTTGGTCATGATGATCTCCTGAGAAAGAAAGGAAGGGGAGACCACCCTGTCGAAAATGACAGTTCCCATGTGGGGAAGGTGGATCCCCAGATGGGTACAACGAGAAAGAGTTACAGCAACAAATTACAGAAAACTACCCGATCTTGATGATCGCAGCGAGGATACCGACGGCGACCGCAAGCATGCCCCCCATACGCACCGTAAGTTCGAGTTTCAAGCGCTCCATGTCCTGCCGTAGCAGGCCAACATCTTGCTTGGTGGCAAGATTCTGCATGTCACGCTCCAAAGCGGTTACCACGTTCATAGCCTTGTCCTCTGGCACGTTGATGCTGAGAAGGGCGCTGTAAAGGCTAAGCTGAACATCCATGATGGTCTCCAGAAATGAAAGGAAGGGGAGACCACCCTGTCGAAAATGACAGTTCCCATAAGGGGAGGCGGATCCCCAGATGGGTGAAAAAACAGCATTACGATAATCCCGAGCCTTGCGGCTGTACCAGTTTCAGGGACTGACTGGTTGCAAAAGGCGCCCATATCGCAGGACGGCGGGCTGTACGAAGCCAACGTGAAACTGTTGCCAGTTTATTCAGCAGTATCGGTGTGTCAAGCCCGTTTATTCCGTATGGGCATAGTGAGCAGGCGGTGCGCTGGTTTTACGGCCAGATTGACTCCCGGCCGAAGCCAGCGCAATTCATCCACGGGCACCACAGCTTCGTCGCCAGAAATCGACTCATTCCAATCCCATTCATCGGTGGTCTCTGGGGCATCCTGCACATCAACCGGCGGGTTTGGTTCACGGAACTCATAGAACACCGTGCGCATCACTCCGTCAACGGCGGTAACTTCGCAGATACCGTATGCGGGGTGATGAACCAAAGCGCCGACCGGGCATTTGATGGGGGCGTTCAACCCGACAACGGCTTGGTCGCGTTCCAGGTGATGTTCCGGGCTGGCGGTGGGTCGTTGGGGGGCGGGCCGTCTCCGGTTCAATCCCATGATCCTGGATACAGGTTGCTTCATCGGGTCGCGATCCGGCTGAACTTCACGCAGGTCGTTGACGTTCACGATCACCTCGATGACCTCGATGCTCTCGCTGAACAGAACGGTCGCGGGATCCTCGCCAGGTTCGAGGTCGGAGGTGTCCGGAACGAGATCCGGAGTGCGGACCTCATGGAGCAGGGTACGCATGGCGCCGGAGGCGGCGATGACTTCACAGACGCCGTATTCCGGGTGGAAAGCCAGCATGCCAGGCCGGCACTTGTGCGGGGCGGTGAAGGAAAGGATGGGGTTCATGCTCAATCTCCTGGGGGTTATTGATCGGGTTCATGCGCCCGCGCGGCGCCACGCGAAAGAACCCGTCCCGGAAGTTGATTTGGACGGCCGAAGTTGCGGGAAGTATTTTGACATATCCACAGAATCTGTGGATATGTCTGTCAAGAAACCGTCGTTATGCCTGCTACAGCAAGGATATTTTGCTTTGACCACAAAACAGGCAGGGCTCATTTGACCCAGTTGAAGTGCCGGCACGAAGGGAATCTGGAACAGCCCAGAAATGGTTTGCCTTTCGAACTACGCAGCACCACGGTTCCCTCGCCACAGGTCGGGCACTTCTCGCCAGCCTTGCCTGGCGCGGAGACCTCCCGATGTGCGGCTTCGGCAGGCCTTTCCGCGCGAGTGTCAACGGGGGGCGGCAGGCCGGGCTTACCATCCTCATCCGGCAGTGTCTGTCGGCATTCCGGATAGGCCGAACAACCCCAGAACCACCCGTTCTTGCCCTGGCGCCGGCGCATCGGCTTGTGGCAGGCCGGGCAGGGGAAGTGCGGACCATCATCCGCCGGCTTGCCGGCATCATCCTGGCGGCGAGATTGCCGCCCTGGATTCTCGGCCTTGAGCTTCGAGACCAGACCCGCGACAAATTCGGATTGCAGCGCCAGGAATGCCTCCATGCTGGCGCGGCCGGCGGCCACTTCCTCCAGCGCCTGCTCCCAACGCGCCGTGGTGGCCGGGTCGGTCAGCACAGGCGGCAAGATGCCGATCAGGTGGCGGCCCTTCTCGGTCGAGACCAGCCATTTCTTCTTCTCGGCGCGGATGTATTCCCGCGTAAACAAGTTCTGGATGATGGCGGCGCGAGTGGCTTCCGTGCCGATACCAGCGGTTTCCTTCAGCACGCTCTTGAGCTTGGCGTCGGTGACATTCCGCCCCACGTTTTTCATGGCAGCGATCAACGTCCCTTCTGTATAGCGCGCCGGCGGCTGGGTTTTCTTCGCCGCCAGATTGGCTTTCAGGCAAGGAACTGGTTCGCCCTGGACAACCCGAGGGAGCGGCGGCTCCTGTTCGCCGCCACTGTGTTCGGCATCCATTGCCGCGAACGCCAGCTTCCAGCCAGGTTTTGTCGGTGTACGCCCGTGGACTCTGAAGGTTTCCCCCTCGCAAATCACCTCGATTTTCTGCTTCAGGAATTCATGGTCGCCGAGGAACTGAGCCAGAAAATGCCGCACCACCAGGTCATAGATGCGCCGTTCAGCCGTCTTCATCCCCGACACGTTCACGCGATCATTTGCGGTCGGGATGATGGCGTGGTGGGCCGTGATCTTGCGGTCGTCCCAGGCCCTCGAACGAATCGAGGCATCCGCCTTGGCGGCCACGCCAGACACGTCCTGATAGACGCGCACTACCGCATCTATCACCTTCCCGGCATCCGCGAACTGAGAGGTCGGCAGATAGGGACAATCGGTGCGCGGGTAAGTCGTCGCCTTGTGTGTTTCGTAGAGCGCCTGGGCACAAGCCAGCGTCTCGGCCGCGCCCATCCCCCAGCGCCGTGAGGCCTCCTGCTGGAGGGTGGCCAGGTCAAAGGGCAGGGGAGGGGGTTCTTTCGCCAGCGCCGTCTCGGCCACCGCCACCTTGCCGGTCTTGCCCATGACCTTCGCCACCACGGCTTCCGCCGCGGATCTGGTCAGGCAGCGCCCATCCTCGTCGACCACGGACTCCGGCGGCAACCACTGCGCGGAAAACACGCCTTCACGCGCCTGGAATGACGCCGACACCACGAAGTAATCCTTGGGCCTGAAGTTCTCGATCTCGCGGTCACGCGCCACGATCAGGGCCAGGGTAGGCGTCTGCACCCGGCCGACGGAAACCACGCCGGCCGCACCCTTGCCCTGGCCATGCGCCACCGTGTAGGCCATCGTGAGATTCATGCCTACCAACCAGTCCGCACGGGACCGCGCCATGCCGGCGAGGTACAGGGCGCGGGTTTTTTCGCCTGGCAGGATGTTGGCCAGCGCCTTGCGGATGGAAGCATCGTCCAGCGCCGATAGCCAGAGACGCGACACCGGGCCGCGCCAGCCATGCTTGTCCAGCACTTCCCGGCCGATCATCTCGCCCTCGCGGTCGGCATCGGTGGCCACCACCACTTCGGTCGCACCCTTCAACAGCTTGCCGATCAGGTTGAATTGCTTGCTGGCATCTCCCTTGACGCCAGTCTTCCAGTCGCCGGGCAAGACGGGCAGCTTGTCCAGGGACCACCGCGACAAGGATTCGTTGTAGGCCTCCGGCGGCGCCAGTTCGATCAAGTGGCCGAAACACCATGTCACCGTCACATCCTGGCCCTGCATATAGCCGTCTCCCTTGCTGTCGGCTTTCAAGACACGGGCGATGTCGCGGCCTTGGGAGGGTTTTTCACAGAGGAAAAGTTTCATAAGTTGGTTATATTGCTTTACGAGCTATAGGTTGTACAGGATGATGTCCTGCATGAAAGCGACGCCCGTACAGCGGATCAAACGCACCCACGCCGGCGGGATTGTGGAAATCGCTGTCTGGCACACGTCGGCGCCGGTGCCGCCGTGTGCGCACCACTACAAATACCGACTGGTGTATGTGGTGGGCGGGATGCGCGTCGTGGGCTTCGACAACGAGCGTGGCAAGGGTGACCACAGGCATGACCGGGGCGTCGAGTCTGGCTACCACTTCATTGACGTTTCCACCTTGCTTGCCGATTTCTGGCGGGCGGTGGCGGAACAAGGAGATAGGCATGAAACTTGAAATCAGTGTGGCCGAGCCCTTCGCGGTGGCGCAAGCCCGCATGCTGGCGCATGCCAGCCGGGTCGATGCCGGGGAGTCGGTGGCGCCACTGTGCGAAGTTGGTTTCGCCACAATGGCACAGTTCGGCGAGGTGTTCACGCCCAAGCGCTGGGAGTTGGTGGAAAGCCTTAAAGCTGCCGGCCCGCTGACAATCTATGCGCTCGCCAAGCGATTGGGCCGCCATTACAGCAATGTCCACAAGGATGTGACCACCCTGGTCGAGTGGTTGGCGGTGGAGAAAGACGATACAGGGCGCGTCTTTGTGCCATGGGATGAAATCGACGTGCGCTGGCCTTTGTTGAAACTGGCAGCCTGACAATTAGTCAGCACAGCCGTCTCTCTGTGGTAGCTCGATCACTTAGAAAGAACCGGCAGGATCATCGAAAAACGACGGGCCAGGCACTGAGGCGACATACTCGAAGGCATAGCCGAAATCGTCGTCATGATCTTGCCCAGAAGTGTCGCCAGCCTTGAGGCGTGCAAGCACGGTTTCAAGCTGGCCGACGATGTCGGCTTTGTCGCTGTGGCGCGTGCCCTGTAGCTTGATCGTCACTTGCTGCAAGGGGTAGGCGTACGCGATCCAGTTTTCATTGCTCATTGTTGTTCCTCAAAGAGATACGGTAGTCATAACAACCTTGCCTCGTAGCGGTCGGCTTCCAGGACCATGCGTTCGTATTCCTCGCGGCTGATCGGCTGCGCCCACTCCGGGATCGTCGATGCCTCGAAGTTGCGGCTTATACCGGAATCACGAGGCCGATTCTTGTCCTCCGGGGCGCTGACGATGACGCGGCCGTCCGCGAGGACGCGAGCGATTGTTTTGTGGAAGGCGTTGTTGCAGAGCACCGTCCCCTCGATGCCGAGCCCTCTTTCCAGGGACCATTGCCAGATGTCACACATCTCCTCGACATAATCGAGGTCAGCCGCAATCTCCTTGCCCCGTTTCGTGTTACGCGCAGGCCGTCCCAACCAGTAGCAACCTTCTTCGACGTAGGCGTCAAGGTCATACGCACGCGCAGGTATCCGTCCGGAAACTCGCCAGGTTCGTAGGGCGGCATATACCCCGTCAGCACCATCTGGCAACCCTTGTAGGCGGTCAAAGATGTTGCAATTTCATCTGCCACACCCTCTGCAAAATCCAGATTGGTGATGGAGCAGTAGGTGGTCTTGTTGCCCGTGCAGTCTCTTGTTCTGATCTGGACAATCCGGCCTCTTCCTGCCATTCCCCCATGGTCTTGGCGAACCAGCCGTCGTTCTGGTTCTGGAGTGCCTGACTCAGCTGTAAGGCGTAGGAAATCATCACGGCCGCCGGCAGGCTGCCGGTTGCCTTGACCGCCCAGCGCTGGGCGACGATAGGCTCGTCGAAGACCACCATCAGGTGGGACGGGCGCATGCCCTGTGTGGGCTTGGGTTCGGCTTTCAAGGCGCGTTTGTTCATGGCGTCACCTCACACGTTGAATTCGTTGATTACGGCGTACAGGGACGCCAGGGAGAATTGGGGCCAGGCCTGGTGCAGAGCCATCCATCGCTGTCGCACGAGCATGGACTGATTCGCCGCCCACCATCGGTGGATGGCATCACGGGTATCCGTATCCGGCATGTTGGGCCGCCCGGATCGCTTATCGGCCTGTAGCACCAGCAGATGTGCCTCGGCCTCAACCAGTGAGATCCGAAAAATCTCCGTCAGCAGCAACGCCGTGGCGCCGGCGCGGACGAGATAGGCCAGGTCATGTGAATCATTCAGGCGCTGCGACCTGGCGGTCATGGCCGACTCGATCCGAGGCACATTGACCAGTACGGCCATCAAGCCGACCGAACTGGACAGACTGGTCAAATCGCTCACGGTCATCTGGCGCAGCGCCAGGATGGTTTCCTGGGAGAAGCCGGCGGCGATGAGTTGGTCGGTTTCACCTGATTCAGCCAATTCGATGAAGTAGCACAACACACGGAAGCTCAGGTCTTGTGAGTCGATACCGATGCGGCTCATACCTGCCCCCGTATCGTGAATTGATGGAAGAGGGTGGATGCGGCATCCGCACACAGGGGATCCGTCATCAAGGCGACGACCCACCCCATACCGACCGACGGCCCCCAGCCGATGTCATCGGCGCCGGCGATACAGTGGCCACAGCTGTCGACCAGGAGTTGATCCTGCATCAGCATCGGCAGGGCATTGGCATCCAACCCGCCTTCGCACAAGCGCATTCGGCGCCAAAGCGAGTCTGTGGCCAGCTTTCGGCAGGTCGCTCCATCCCATTGCCCAGAAAGGGCCGCCAACAATTGCCAGGCGATGATGCGGTGTGATGGGCGCGAACAATCGGCATCGACATTGACGTCGATCGGCGATTCCGGGATTTCCATGTAGTAGCCGGCCGGCATGACCGGGGTCTCACGTAGGCAGTCCGCGACATAAGCCGCATTCGCCAGTGCGCGGACGGCATCAAGCGGGGTGCCGGTCGGCGTAGCGTAGGCCTGCCGAGACGGGCGTAAGGGCGCGGCTTGCTCACCCGCTTCATCGGTTGCTGGAAGGGGCGATTCGGTTACTGTCTCGGGCGTGGAACCTGGATTTGATATGGGGTTGGCCTGGCTCATGGCTGAGCCGGGCGATGCCTCTTCTTCTTTAGGCCCAGGGGATGCCTGAGTGGGGGAGGTGGAGGGCAAGGCCGACTTGCCGGGCGGTTTTGCCGGTGGCGGCGCCGTGCCGGTATTGCGCAGGTCGGCCTCGCTTATGTCCGGGAAACGGCCCAGGGTTTCCAGCCAACGGCGCATTTCGCTTGTCGCCGCGCCGAGGCGCTCGGCGAGAGCGGCTTCGACGGCGGGAAGGAGGGCGTCCGCGCGGATCCCGCCTTCCGTGACTTTGTTCTCGGAATCAGGATCAGAATCAGAATCCAATTCCTCCAGGCGTGTACGCTGGCCGGCCAGCACGGCATCCAGCACCGCCTGGAAGCCCGTTTCGTCCAGGCCGAGTTTCTCGGCGAGGCGGGCCATCAGGTTGAGGGCGGGCTGCATCTGGATGACTTGCGTGGCGCTCAGGTAGGGGCCGATCTTGGCCAGGCGCAACACGGCAAACTGAAACAGGGAAATCAGTGACTTTTTGATGCCTATCCCACGCTGCTCCAGTTCTTTCTCCAGTTGGCGAACGGACAACGATCCGCCGGCTTCCCGTTCGATCTCCGCCCGCATCTCGACCAGGTAGGCATTCGCCTTGTCCCAGAAAGTCATGCCGGCGCGGTTGGTATTCTCGATCAAGTGCTGCGTCAGGGTGTCCGCCTCGGAAATCCATACCTTGTAGACAATTTTGATGCGCTCCCAGCGCGCATCGCCTTCTTTGAATAGCTGCTGGATCGCGACCAAGCGCGTATTGCCGCCGCGGTAGGGCATGTACCAGTCTTCTCCGGGGCGTTTGGTTACCCACAATTCCAGGCTGTCTCGCCCAGTGGCGCGCAGCGAGTTCTTGATTACCTCGAAAGCATCGTTACTGGCCCGGCGCGGGTTGTGGTCATAGACCCGAATCTTGGACAGAGGAATTTCGTCCCTCATTCCGTCGATCATGGCGTTCGGAGTCAGGCCGGCGGCGGCGTTGGGCGGGTTGGGCACATTCAATGCCGCCGCAAAGTCGACCGGCCCCTTCCGCAAGCGCTCTCGCACCTGCTCCGGGGTCAGCTTCTTGGCCAGCTTGCTCAGGTCCGCGTCAGGATGGAAGGGCACGCTCGGTGGGGTGCGTTTTTTGGGGTCAACCATCACGCATCCCCCTCGCCAATGTTGCCGGCCCAGACGTCCGCCAAGTTCGGCATGAGTTCGTGGGCCAGACGATGCATGACCTCGTAGGCGCATGGCGTGGCGCCTCGCGTCACCCGGTCATGCCAATGCACGGGCGTTTGGCTGGTCGCGGCGTTGTTGTAAGCCACCGCGCTTGGGATCACGGTATCCAGCACCGTCACTCGGCCCGCCAGCGGGATGTGGCCCTCGCGGCGGATTTGCTGCGCGATGCCTTGGGCGTCGGCGGTGCGGTTCTGCCGGTAGATGAGCGCCTTTACGGGACCGAGATAGGCACCTCCATAGGTCAGCCGTTGGAGCAGGTCCATGGTTCCGCTCAAGTATTCGCGGGCCGACAGTGTTTCCGGCACGATCGGTGAAATCAGGATGTCGGCGGCCAGGGCGGCGGCGTCCTGGAGGGGGCCGACCGCGCCCTGGGTGTCGATCAGTACCACGTCGTATTGCTCTTCGAGGCCTGCCGAATGCAGCGGCGCGTACAGCCGCCGTTCCCGGTAGGTCTGGTTGATGAGCCAGTTTTGAATCTGGCCCTCGGGCGTGTCAGACACCACGATGTCGAGCACGCCGTTCACCGGCAGATCGACCATCGAGATGGCGTCCGAGGTAATCACACCCGACGTGATAACCTGCGTCAGGCCCCGCAGCGCCTGGTGCTTGAGCGGGTAATACTTGCTCAAGGCCGGCTGCACATCCGCGTCGATCATGAGGACGCGAAGGCCCAGGTCAGCGAGTAGGGCGCCTAAATTGGCGGTGAGCGTGGTTTTCCCGACGCCGCCTTTGGTACTGATGACTGCGAACCGAATCATGTTGCAACTCCCAGTGGTTGAGGACACTGGAACTGGCTCAGTCGGGCATCATCCGTCGCCTCGCTCGTTGGTCGTTTAACATAATATTCATTCAGGGTTTTATCCCATACAACCAAGCGGTGTCGTGTCACACGGCATATACTCGTGTTACCTCTGTACCCGGAGATTCGGGCCGTGAAAGAAGTCACCATCCGCGAAGGCCGCGAAGGTTTGTCACATCCAAAAATCAGGTTCACGGACGACGAGGAAATCCTGATCGTCCGTCGTGGCGAACCGGTGGCGCGAATTCTTCCGGTTAACCCGAAGCGAAACGTGCGGTCGATCAAGGCGTTCCTCGTTAGCCAACCGATGCAGACCGTACCCAGCGAAGACCTCTTGATGATTGAGCGTGAGGATCGCTGTTGAGCGCCTACATCGACACTAGCGCCCTGGCCACGTGTTACATCCGTGAGGCCAGTTCTCTGGACGTGACCGACTGGGCTGACGCGCGCGATGAGGTGAATACCAGTTCGCTGACACTGATCGAATTTCGCTGTCTGCTTGCCCGCCGCCGTCGCGCTGGCCAGATCGACCTGCAACTCGAACGTAGCGCCTTGGCCGAGTTCGATCGCGATGTTCTCGGCCAATTCTGGAGCATCTATCCGGAACCCATTTCGCTCTTTAGCGAAGCGCGCAATCTTATTGACCTGGTTCCGGAGGTTCCCCTGCGCGCATTGGACGCACTCCATCTGGCTCATGCCAGGCATATTGGCGCCAGTTCCTTCGCCACCGCCGACAAGAATCAGGCCACGGCCGCCCAGGCCCTCGGTTTATCCGTTATCAGCTTTTTTCAAACCCAATCATGATTGAAACCGCCTCCCCCACCTCCCCCCAGGACGAAAACCAGATCATTGCCGAGCGCCGTGAGAAGCTCGCCGGCATCCGCGCGCGGGGCATCGCCTTTCCCAACGACTTCGAACGCAAGGACTACGCCGCCAACCTGCATGCGTCCTGTGAATTCACCAGCAAGGAAGACCTGGAAGCCACGCCGGTAGCCGCGCAACTGGCCGGCCGCATGATGCTGAAACGGGTCATGGGCAAGGCCAGTTTCGCGACCCTGCAGGACATGAGTGGGCGCATGCAGATCTACGTTTCGCGCGAGGCGGTAGGCGAGGAGGCCTACGACGCCTTCAAGCGCATGGATCTGGGCGACATCCTCGGCGTGACCGGCACCCTGTTCCGCACCAAGACCAACGAGCTCACCATCCAGGCCACTTCCGTACGTCTGCTTACCAAGGCGCTGCGGCCGCTGCCGGAGAAGTTCCACGGCCTCACCGATCAGGAGCAGAAATATCGCCAGCGTTACCTCGACCTGATCACCAACGAGGACTCGCTACGCACCTTCATCATCCGTTCCAAGGTCATCCAGGCCATGCGCGAGTTCTTCACCGCGCGTGGCTACCTGGAAGTGGAAACGCCGATGATGCATCCCATCCCCGGCGGTGCTTCGGCCCGGCCCTTCCTTACCCACCACAACGCGCTGGATATGGATCTCTACCTGCGCATCGCGCCGGAGTTGTATCTCAAGCGACTGGTGGTCGGTGGCCTGGAAAAAGTCTTTGAAATCAACCGCAACTTCCGCAACGAAGGCATTTCCACGCGGCACAACCCGGAATTCACCATGGTCGAGTTCTACGAGGCCTACCGGGATTACCGCTACCTGATGGATTTCACCGAAGCCATGTTCCGCGACATCGCGCGGAAAGTGCTGGACACCACCACTGTGCCCTACCAGGGCCACCAGATCGACCTCGGCGCCCCTTTCGCGCGCATGACCGCGCTCGATGCCGTGCGCCACTATCACCCGGAACTGCGCGACGCTCCCCTGGATGACCAAGACTTTGTCGTCGAAGAACTCAAGCGCCGCAAGATCGGCTTTCGTCCGAAAGACGGCCTCGGCGGCCTGCAACTCACGTTGTTCGAGGAAACCACCGAACACCTGCTGATCCAGCCCACCTTCATCATCGACTATCCGGCCGAGACCTCGCCACTGGCGCGCCGCAACGACACCAACCCGGAGATTACCGACCGCTTCGAACTGTTCATGGTCGGCCGCGAGATCGCCAACGGCTTCTCCGAGCTGAACGACCCGGAAGACCAGGAAGCCCGTTTCGACGCCCAAGTGGTGGCCAAGGAAGCCGGCGACGAGGAAGCCATGTTCAAGGACCGCGACTACATCCGCGCGCTGGAGCACGGCCTGCCCCCCACCGCCGGCGAGGGGATCGGCATCGACCGCCTGATCATGCTGCTGACCGACTCGCCCAGTATTCGCGACGTGATCTTGTTCCCGCAGTTGCGGCGGGAAGAGTGAGCGGTGGACGCATGGATATTTCAGCCACTAATGTGGGGCCGTTCCCTACCACGATGAGCACGTCAGGTTGAAAAAAACCATCTGTTACATGGGGCTCAGCGCCGGGGATTACGGGGGGGGGAGCCGCTCGTTGTTTCAATTGGTGCGAAAGCTGAACCGCGAGCGGTTCCAGCCTTTTTTTCTTTTTCCCAAGGCCGGCCCAATCCTTCCCGAACTGGATCGCAGTGGCATCGGTTATGAAATCTGGGGAAAGGAACACAATCCCTATGGTCTGTTCAGCTATACGAAGGAAGTGTTGAGGACGATTCGATTCTTTCGCTCGCGCCATATCGACCTCTTGCATATCAATCATGGCCATTTCTGGCGCCCGGCCGAGTTCATGGCGGCGCGGATACTGCGAATTCCGATCATCGGCCACTACCGCATGATCGTGGAAAAAGCGGGGCCGTTTCACAAATATGCCAGCGTGATCATCGCCAATTCCCAGTACACGGCCAGCCATTCGGATACTGCGGGCATCCCGGTCAAGGTGATCTACAACATCATCAATCTGAGCCGTTTTTCCGGCGGTGAAGACATCCGCCCCGAATTGGGGATCAACAAGGAGGATCTGGTCGTCACCTTCCTGGGGCAGATCAAGAAAGTCAAAGGAATTCCCCAGTTTCTCGAACTGGCTCGGCGCATTCCCGATAAAAACATCAAGTTTCTGATTGCCGGCCCGATCCGCGATATGCCTGGGGAGCCCGGCGGGCCTTACAGCCAGAAAAGCCTGGATACAGCAATGCGGGATCTGGAGAACGTCCTCTATCTGGGTTATCGATCCGATGTGGAAAATGTGTATCGCGCTTCCGATATCGTGGTCATGCCTTCACAGTGGGAAGAGCCATTCGGCCTGATCAATATCGAAGCGGGCGCCGCCGGAAAGCCGGTGGTCGCCACCCGTTCAGGAGGCATTCCGGAATCCATCGAGGACGGAGAGAACGGTTTTCTGGTCGATAAGGCCGATATCGACGGCATTGAGCGGCATGTGCGCCAGTTGATTGCCGATCCGGCATTACGCCAACGCATGGGCCGACGCGGTCGTGAAATCGTCGAATTGAAGTTCAGAGACACGCCGCCCCGAGAAATCGAGCAGCTTTACGATGATCTGATCGCCCGCCGTCCGCTGGTTAGCGATCCCTATCGTTAGGGTTCAAGTTCGCCCCCACGCAGCCAACGCATGACCCCCGCCCTGCAACAGGCACTCACCCAGGTCAACCGCGTGGTTCTCGGCAAGGACACCCAGGTGCGCCTGGGCCTGGCCTGTCTGCTGGCGCGCGGCCACCTGCTCATCGAGGACGCACCCGGCGTCGGCAAAACCACCCTGGCGCACGCCCTCGCCCGCACTCTGGGCCTGGACTTCCACCGCATCCAGTTCACCAGCGATCTGCTACCCGCCGACATCCTTGGCGCCGCGATCTACGATCGGGACAGCGGGAAATTCAGCTTCCACCCTGGCCCGATCTTCGCCCAGGTCATCCTCGCCGACGAGATCAACCGCGCCAGCCCGAAAGCGCAGAGCGCGCTACTCGAAGCAATGGAAGAAAATCAGGTCAGCATCGAGGGCGAGACCCGTCCCCTGCCCTCCCCCTTCTTCGTCATCGCCACCCAGAACCCCAGCGAACAGGTCGGCGCCTTCCCCCTGCCGGAATCGCAGCTCGACCGTTTCCTCATGCGCATCCGCCTCGGCTACCCCGAACACGCGGCGGAACGCGCCCTGCTCCAGGGCCGGGATCGGCGCGACCTGCTGGCCAACCTGCCCGCCGTCCTCAACCCGGCGGCGTTCACCCAACTGCAACAGGAAGCGCGATCCGTGCATGTCTCGGATGCCCTGCTCGACTACCTGCAAGCCCTCCTCGCCGCCAGCAGAACCGATAGCCGCTTCGCCGCCGGCCTCTCGCCGCGCGCCGGCCTCGGTTTCCTGCGTGCCGCGCAAGCCTGGGCCTATCTGGAAGGCCGCGCCTTCGTGCAACCGGAAGATATCCAGGCGGTGATGCCGGCCCTGGTTCCCCACCGCCTGTTCCCGGCCGTCGGCCTGAGCAATCCCGCCGACGACTGGGCGGCGCGGATACTGCTGGAAGTGGCCATACCGTAGTCACACAGACGCACAATCCGTGCGCGTAATCGAGGAAACCCGCATGACCCATGACGCCGATTACGACAGCCTGGTTCCCCCGCCGCTGGCGCATAGCCGACGCGGCTTCCTGGTCACCGCGCTGGGCGCCGGTTTTGCCCTGGCGGCGCAGCCGGTGACGGCGCAAACCGCGATCAGCACCCCCGCCGATGGACTTACCACTGGCGAGATCAGTGTGCCGACGGTGGATGGCGCCATGCTGGCCTACCGCGCGCAACCGGCGCGGGGATCCAGTTTTCCGGTCATCCTGGTGGTGCAGGAGATTTTCGGCGTCCACGAACATATCCAGGATCTCTGCCGACGCCTGGCCGGGCTGGGCTACCTGGCCATCGCGCCCGAGTTGTACGTGCGCCAGGGTGATCCACGCCAGTACACCGCGATTCCGGACATCCTCACCAAGATCGTCTCGAAAGTGCCGGATGCGCAGGTGATGAGCGACCTCGACGCCTGTGTCGCCTGGGCCAATGCCAACGGTGGCGAACCTGCGCGCCTGGGCATCACCGGCTTCTGCTGGGGTGGCCGCATTGTCTGGCTGTATGCCGCGCACAACCCCAAAGTCAAGGCCGGCGTCGCCTGGTACGGCCGTTTGGTTGGCCAAACAAACGGCGCCGCCAACGACCTGACGCCGAAACACCCGCTCGACCTCGCCGGCAATCTGCATGCTCCGGTACTCGGCCTCTACGGTGGGCTGGATCAGGGGATTCCGCAGGACACGGTAGAGAAGATGAACAAGGCATTGGCTGATTCGCAAAACCCGATGAGCAAGGCCTCCGGCATCCACGTCTATCCCGACGCCCCGCACGCCTTCAACGCCGACTACCGCGCCAGCTACCGCAAGGAAGAGGCGGAAGATGGCTGGAAGCGGATGCGGGAATGGTTCACGCGGCACGGTGTTTGACGCGCCGGATCGCCGGCATCCCGCCCCCGGGGCGAGATCCTTTGGGGTTCCGCCGGCGTCTTTTCGTTTCAGCGTGACTGACTACTAACCTGGATGTTGCATAAATCATCCGCATAGTCCCCCCTGGTGCCAGCGAGCTGGTTTTTTGTTTTTTCGGCGACACCTCCTCTCCCCCGCACACGGGAGAAGCGAGAAGCAGTTGTCGGCGGGGGTGGCTTCGATGTCCTGTTGTGCTCTGGCGGTTGCCGCGCCCAGCATTTTGAGGTCGCCCATAGTCACCCCCATCAGATAGATGTTGACCGCCTCACGAACCACTTCCGAGACTTTGCGATTGCTTTCTTCCGCGCAGGCGGCAAGAGCTTTTTTCTGCGTCCGTCCGAGATAAATCTGGGTGAGTGCGAGTGATCTCATGAGGTTCCGCCATGTGAATGCGTGACGATATTCGATATCTATCACCTGTCGGATGATCGCCAAAAACACACCGGAAACTGGGACTGTTCGTGAGGTGGCCAACAGCTGTTTGCAGTGATAGCAACCCGGTACCGCAACAATGGGCTTCGCCTACTCGTTGATCCTGCTTCGTCCCGACTTTACCGTCGCGCGCCGCGCCTTGTTTTCCAGCCGCTTGGCGATGGAGGTTCTGGTCGGCTTGGTCGGCCGGCGTTTCTTCGGTTGCGTGGCGACGCCGGCAATCATTTCCTGCAGTCGGCGCAGGGCCTCGGTGCGGTTTTTCTCAAGGCTGCGGAATTCCTGTGCCTTGATGATGATGACGCCGTCCTTGCTGATGCGCTGGTCACCGAGCGCCAGTAGCCGTTCGCGTATCGTTTCCGGCAGCGACGAGGCGGCGATGTCGAAGCGCAGGTGCGCGGCGTTGGCGACTTTGTTGACGTTTTGCCCGCCGGCGCCTTGCGCGCGGATCGCGGTGATTTCGACCTCTTCCGGCGGAATGGTAAAGCGAGGGCGCATGGGGATGGTTGGATGCCGGGTTAAGCGTGATTGTAGGGTGATGCCGGAAAGCCATCGTTGTCGGATCGACAAGCGGGTTCGGCACTCCCCGACCCGCGCCGGGGGGCCCCCGGATTCTCCACGGGTTTGCCGGGACTTTCACGGTAACCTCGCTCTTTCCCTTCTCGCGGCGGCCTGTGGCCGCGCCATCGTGAACCACACAGCAATCCCCCTCCCGGTCATCCACTGGGCCGAGGCCGGCGTGGCCCGTTCCGCGCTTTGGCGTTCGGAAAGTGGAAACCCGCCACCCAAACGCGTGATCGTCGGCGACGACCAGATCAGCGCGGATGCCGCTTATCGCCTGGCTTGCGAGGGCACGGCGATACTCTGGCGCGGGGATTTCCAGAACGCGCGGCAGTTGCTGCAAGCCCTGACGCGGCGCGTCGAGCGCAAGCCGCGCAAGGCATCCGCCGCCCCCGTCGCCTCGCCGACTGAAGCCTTTCATCTGCATCGACAGGCGCAATCCCGGCGTGCGCGAACGTTGGCGATGCTGCTGTTGCCGCTGGAAGGCGACTACGGCATCCCGCTGCGGCGCGCGCCCGACGCGCGGCAGGCCTGCATGGAGGCCTATGGCCCGGTTGATGGGCCGATAAACGGCCCGTCCGTGGTCTCGCTGCGTGAGTTGCTCGGCCTGATCGGCGCGCACGAGTGGCGCAAGAAAGGAGTCGCGGTTCCCGCGCTGGGCGACCGTATCCACCCGCACTACGGCGTGTTCGCGCCGATTCGTGGCGAATACGTGGAACTGGTGGCCACGGCGCCGCTGCCCGCGCGGACGCTCGCCTTCGATATCGGCACTGGAACCGGTGTGCTGGCCGCGCTGCTCGCCCGCCGGGGCATCGCCCGCATCGTGGCGACCGATCAGGATCCGCGCGCGCTGGCCTGCGCGCGCGCGAACATCGCGCGGCTCGGGCTGGCCGATCAGGTCGAGGTGGTAGCGGCCGATCTTTTTCCCGAAGGGCGGGCGCCGCTCGTGGTCTGCAACCCACCTTGGCTGCCGGCGCGCCCAAGTTCTCCGATCGAACATGCGGTGTATGACCCCGACAGCCGCATGCTGCGCGGCTTCATCGCCGGGCTGGCCGCGCACATGACGCCGGGGGGTGAGGGCTGGCTGGTGCTCTCGGACCTCGCGGAACATCTGGGCCTGCGCTCACGAGCCGAACTGCTCGCCGCTTTCGACGCGGCGGGCTTGAAAGTCATTGAGCGTAGTGATGTCCGCCCAAGCCATCCCCGCGCCGCCGATGCAACCGACCCGCTGCACGCGGCGCGCGCGGCGGAGATGACCTCGTTGTGGCGTCTCGCGGCAGCGACGTGAGACCGCTCCTGCGGCAGCGGCAACCCCGCCGACGCCACAAAGGCGCGGAACCCGGATAATGCCCGGCATTGCCACCGCAACCTTCCCCCCCCCATGCCAGCCTCCTACATGCTCGCCGCCCAGGATCCCATGCCGCAAGGCCTCGACCCTTATCAGGAACTGGTCTGGCAACTGAACCGCCTGCCCGGCGGCGCGGCGGCGGCGATACCGGATTTCTTCGGCGGCCTGCTGGCCGATCCCCCAGCCCATGACCGTTGGCGCTTCAGGGAGGGCGGCCAGCTCGAACTGCAAAACGACGGCTCGCTTGGGCATGGCGATACTCACATCACCCACATCACCCACATCACCCACTTCCCACGGGAATTGCTGGCCGCCGCCGCCGCCGCCGCGCTCAACCCCATCCTCCTTGGCCTGCTTGCCCTCGCCACCGGTGAAATCGACGGCGACCGCCGCCTCAAAGCCGTGTTGCCGAAAGTCGACACAGCCGCCAAAGACCTCATGTTGATGACGGTTTGCCGCCTGTGCGGCTGAAACGGGCGCGGCGGTAAACTCGCAGGCTTCCCGTTCAACCACGCCCAACCACGTCCGCTCATGACCGATCCCATACGCCTTGCCAAACGTGTCGCCGAATTGCGCGCCTGCTCGCGTCGCGAAGCCGAGCAGATCATTACCGGGGGCTGGGTGCGGGTGGACGGCATCGTGATCGAAGAGCCCCAGTTCCGCGTCGCCGATGAGCCAATCGAAATCGACCCGCACGCCGACCCCGGCCAGACCGAACCCGTCACCCTGCTGCTGAACAAACCTGTCGGCCCTCACACGGCGCAACTGCTCGCCGCCGCCAACTTGTGGGCGGAAGACGCATCGGGCATCCGTCCGCTGAAAATGCATTTCAACCGGCTCACCGCCTGCGCGCCGCTGGAAGCCGAGGCCAGCGGTCTGGTCGTGTTTACCCAGGATGGGCGGGTGGCGCGCAAGCTGACCGAGGATGCCGCGACCCTGGAACACGAGATCGTCGTCGAGGTCGCGGGCGAGTTGGTGGCGAACGGGGCGGCGAATGGGGCGGCGAATGGGGCGGCGAACGGACTCGAACGGCTCAACCAGGGTCTCCGCTTCAATGGCCGCGTCCCGTCCGCCATCAAGGTCAGCTGGCAAAACGAAACCCGTCTGCGCGTGGCGCTGAAAGGCGCGCAACCCGGCCAGGTCGCGCACCTGTGCGAAGCCGTCGGCCTGCGGGTGGTGTCGATGAAGCGCATCCGCCTCGGCAGCGTGCCGTTGGGCAAGCTTCCGCCAGGGCAGTGGCGTTATTTGCGCGGGGGCGAACGGTTCTGAAAGCCGGCGCTTTCCTGGCCCGATTCGGGCTGAACCGCGCCCCTTCGGCAAGCTCGATGCGAGCAGGCTTCCCACATGGGCGCGCCGATTCAACCAGAAAGAGTGGCTATCCCGCTGAATCCACAGATTGATTTCATGGCCACGCGCGTCTTGCCGAGGCGTTCGGCGCGCGGCCGCTGATAGACTGACGCCCGTCGCCAATCGCGTTTCGGGCCAACCCCGCGCGGTTGGCTTTTTTCTTCACGGATACCCTTGGAAACCGCCAAATCCCTTTTCTCCTACCGCCCCTTCTGGGCCAGGCGCTTCGGCGTGGCGCCGTTTCTGCCGATGTCGCGCAAAGAGATGGAGGCGCTGGGCTGGGACAGTTGCGATGTCATTCTGGTGACCGGAGATGCGTATATCGACCATCCCAGTTTCGGCATGGCGCTGGTCGGCCGGCTGCTGGAGGCACAGGGCTTCCGCGTCGGCATCATCAGCCAGCCGGACTGGAAATCAGCCGATGCTTTCCGCGTTCTGGGCCAGCCGAATCTGTATTTCGGGGTGACGGCGGGGAACATGGATTCGATGGTGAACCGCTATACCTCGGATCGGAAAATCCGCTCCGACGACGCCTACACCGCCGACGCCGCGCCCAACAAGCGCCCCGACCGCGCCGTGGTGGCCTACTCGCAGCGCTGCCGCGAGGCCTACTCCGGGGTGAACGTGGTGATCGGCGGCATCGAGGCCTCGTTGCGCCGCATCGCGCATTACGACTACTGGTCGGACAAGGTGCGCCGGTCAGTGCTGGCCGATTCCAAGGCCGACATGCTCCTGTTCGGCAACGCCGAACGGGCGCTGGTGGCGTTGACGCATCGCCTGGCGGCGGGTGAGTCGATCGCCAACATCCGCGATCTGCGCGGCACGGCGTTCATGGTGCCGTTCGGCTGGAAGCCCGGCGAAGACTGGACGGAGATCGATTCGACGCAACTGGAGATTCTCGGCCGGGTCGACCCGCATCCCGATCCGTATGCCTTCGCCAGCGCCCGTCAGCCGGATCTGGCGGCGACAAACCCGGCGCTCCAGCCCGTTCGTCTGGTCAGCAAGGAAGAACGTCTGGCGCAACGCGCCGCCGCGCGCGCCCACACGGTCTTGCGCATCCCCGCCTATGAGCAGGTGGAGAAGAACCCGGTGCTCTACGCGCATGCCTCGCGCATGTTGCACCTGGAATCCAACCCGGGGAACGCCCGCGCCATCGTCCAGGCGCATGGCGAGCGTGATGTCTGCTTGAACCCGCCGCCGATTCCGCTTTCCACCGAAGAACTCGACCGCGTCTACGACATGCCATATGCGCGGGCACCGCACCCCACCTACGGGGACGCGAAGATTCCCGCCTGGGAGATGATCCGGTTTTCGATCAACATCATGCGCGGATGCTTCGGCGGCTGTACCTTCTGCTCCATCACCGAACACGAAGGCCGCATCATCCAGAGCCGTTCCGAGGCCTCCATCCTGGGCGAGATCGAAGCCATCCGCGACAAGACGCCGGGCTTCACCGGGGTGATTTCCGATCTCGGCGGCCCCACCGCCAACATGTACCGCCTGGCCTGCAAGGATCCGGTCATCGAATCCGCCTGCCGCCGTTTGAGCTGTGTGTTCCCGGATATCTGCGAGAACATGGGCACCGACCACGGCCCGCTGGTGCAGCTTTACCGCAAGGCGCGGGCGCTGCCCGGCATCAAGAAGATCCTCATCAGTTCCGGGGTGCGTTACGACCTGGCGTTGCGTTCGCCGGAATACGTCAAGGAACTGGTCGCCCACCATGTCGGCGGTTATCTCAAGATCGCTCCGGAACATACCGAGGCAGGCCCGCTCAACCACATGATGAAGCCGGGCATCGGCGCCTACGACCGTTTCAAGCAGATGTTCGAGCGCTTTTCCAGGGAAGCCGGCAAGGAGCAATACCTGATTCCCTACTTCATCGCCGCCCACCCGGGCACCACCGATGAGGACATGTTGAATCTGGCGCTCTGGCTGAAGCACAACAAGTTCCGCCTGGATCAGGTGCAGACCTTCCTGCCGACGCCGATGGCGCTGGCCACCACCATGTATCACACCGAGCGCAACCCGCTGAAGAAAGTGCTGCGTGGAGGAGAGCCGGTGCCGGTAGTGCGCGCCGGGCGCACGCGCAAACTGCACAAGGCCTTTCTGCGTTACCACGATCCGGAAAACTGGCCGCTGCTGCGCGATGCCTTGCAGGCAATGGGCCGCGCCGACCTGATCGGCAACGGCAAGAAACACCTGATTCCTTCGTTCCAGCCCGCCGGCACCGGGCGCCGTTTTGAAAGCGCCGTCCCGGTGGGGGAACGCCGGCCACCTCGCCCGGCCACCCGGAACACGCCGGATCCGCGCCGCCCGGTGAAACCCTCGGGCCCGCGCGGCAAGCGGCCGCGTTAGCGACAGGTCAGAGTGGCCCGCATTCCTTGCGGTACTTGCGCTGGTCGCTCTTCAGGGTTTTTTTCCGGCTCTTGCCGGATTCCGTGCCGGCCTCCGCCTTTCCGATCTTGCCCAGCAGGCGGGTGCAATCGGTTTCCTGCCTGAGCGCGCTGGCGTGTGCTTTTTCCCGCGTCTTGGCCGTCTTTTCCTCGCGATGCCTGAGCGCCTCCGCAGCGGAGATGTCGTTCCTGGCTCGGGTACGCGCCTCGTTCACCTCGTAGGCGCCGGGTTCGGGTAGCGTCTCGGGCGGATCCAGGGCCAGACTGCCGGCGGGGCAGGGCTGCGACTGGTAGATCACCCGCTCGCCCTGGCGACATTTATGGACTTCCGCGCGCGCGGTTGCGCTCACCAGGATCAACACGAACAGCGCGCTTCGATATGCAGGTACGTTCACGGCCACCTCCCGATCTCTGAAATTGCTTGCCGCCGCGCCGGCCTATTCCGCCACGCAGATTTCCCGTCGCGCCACGGCGAGGCAAGTGCGGATGAACAATGCCGCGATGACCACGCTGGCGATGGCAAGGAAGATGCCGGAAAGGCGCAGGAACAGCGGGTCGCCAGTATGTTGGAACATGGTCAACGTGGCGATGGTGATGGCCGCCAGGGGGAAAGAATAGGCCCACCACGAGAGGAAGAATCCGAGCCGGGTGAACCAGCGCAACTGGGCGATCAGCAGAATCGTGAAAAACAGCGCGGCGTAATACAGGACGCGGGCGAAGGCATCGACCTCGCCGGTCAGCGCCACATAGGAAAGAAAGCCCACGGCCGGCGGCGCGATCAGGATGAACAGCGTGGGCATCAGCCGCTCCGGCAGGCTGCCGTGGAAGATCACCCGGTTGAAGAGGATCGTCAGCAGTACCGGCCAGAAGACGAGGCCGACGCTGAAGAAGAACCAGGAGATTTCCGCCGGCGCGTGTTGCGCGCCGGCGATGGGCACCAGGATGTTGCCCACCACGGGGATGAACCAGGCCGGGTTGAGGTGCGTGATTTCATATTTGCCGTGGTGCATCCAGCGTGTGACGACATGCAGGGTGAGCACCAGATGCAAAGCCGTTCCAGCCAGCCAGAGCAGCTTGGAATAAGGCGCGCTGAACGGCAGCCAGGCAATGGACAGGAGAATCAGCGCGATGCTCACCGTCGGCACGAAATTCAGCTTCACCGGGTGCTCGAACTCGGCCACCGCTGCCGCGCGGTACTTCACCAGCTTGATCGTGTAGAGCAGCGCCAGCAGGACGAACAGGCCCGAACTTGCCGGCAGCAGCCAGGAACTGATGGAGAAAGGCAGGGAGAGAATTTGCTCCGCGCGCAGCCAGGCAATCGTGAGCCCTCCCAGGCCCATGATCATGGCGAACCAGGCGATGGGAAAATGTTGCAGGCGGGAGGTCATGGCCGGGCCGTGTGGCGGTTTACATCGCCTTCTTCATCGAAAGTATTCCGCGAATCATGCCGGCGCTGTAGCCCACGGCCTTGTCGCCGGGATACTCGGTGGCGAGTTTGGCCTTGACCTCCGGGGAGAGCTTGTCCGGATCGCCGTGGCAATTCAGGCAGAGCGCTTGGGTCGGCAGCGCCTTGGCGTAGCGGAACAGCTTGCCTTCGGGCGTATCGACCACGACGGACATATCCAGGGTTTCCGGCTTCTCGCCCGCCGCCAGGCGTTTCTCCAGGCTGGCCAGGGCATCGGCTTCCCAGGCGTCGGGCACGGCCTTGGGGTTACGGTTTTTCGGGCTGGCCCGTTTGATCGAGAAACCGGATTTTTGCGCGGCTTCTGCGGCGATTTTGGGCGCCTTTTCCTTGCAAACGCCGATCGCTTCGGCGGGGCCGCCGGCAGTCATCGCGGCTTTCAGTTCGCCACCCAGGGTTTGCAGCAGGCCGGCGGCGGTCTGCCGCGCGGAGTCGGTCAGGGCGGCCTGCTTATCGGCATTCGGCGTGGCGGCGCAACCGGCGAGCAGCAGCAAGGGCAAGGCAAGGGCGAGTCGTTTCATGGTGTCTCCTTGGAAAGTGGGGATGGGGTGAGCGTGGCGCCAGTCACACCGCGCTTCAGGCGCGCAGTTTGGCAAGAACACCCGACAGGTGGGTTTGCGCCTCCGCCATCGCGGCGCTGATGTCCGGGTGCCCGGCGGAAGCGGCGATCACGCCGGGGTCTTGCAGCGCGATGCGAGTGACGCCCGGCGCGGTTTCGTACACGCAGCAGCCGCAGGGCAACAGGGCGCCGGCGTCGCGATCTGCTTCCAGTATTCGCTTGGCGATGCCGGGCGCGCACACACCAAGCAGGCGGTAAGGCGGGATTTCATGGTTCAGCTTGGCCTTCATGATGGCCTGCACATCGACTTCGGAAACCACCCCCATCCTGGCTTCGGTCAACGTGGTTTTGAATTTCTCGATGGCCTGGTCGATGGGCAGTGCGAGTTCAACGGTATGGGCGTACATGGCGTGTCCTTCATCAATGTGGGTGGGGTGGTTGGGCTTGGTTGCGCATATGGTCGGCGACTTTCACAAAAGCCTGGTACAGCTCCGCGCGCAGTTTGGCATCTTCCACCACCTCTTCCAGCGCCAATTTCATGCAGTGCATCCACTGGTCGCGTTCCGATTCGCTGATGGGGAAGGGAAGATGGCGGCGGCGCAGCATGGGATGGCCGTGTTTCTCGACATACAGTTGCGGGCCGCCCAGCCAGCCGGACAGGAAGTCGAACAGTTTCCGCCGCGAGCCGGACAGGTCTTCCGCGTGCAGTCTGCGGATGCCATAGGTTTCCGGCAGTTCATCCATATGCTCATAGAAGCGATCCACCAGTTGCCGTACCCTGGCTTCGCCACCGATGCGTTCGTAATGGGATTGGAGGGTCATGGCTTGGGTTGGCGGTAAGCGGTGAATGTGAGCCGAGCGATGCTAACGCGATTTTCCCGCTCTTCATGCAAGGAGAGCGGGGGAGGCCGGTTACTCCCGGAACGCCTTCAAGTAGTGCCGCTCGAAAAAGCGTTTGGCCCAGTGGAACATGCGTAGCGACGGGAACAGGAGGGAACGTTTGAGGTCGCGGTAGACCAGGATGCCGGAGGAAAGGGTGTCAACGATGCAGATCAGTTCCACCTTGAAGCGCGCTGTCGGCGCCTTGCCGTTCAGCGCCAGGAGCAGGTTCTCCGCCGCCGCCTTCGCTTGCAGGTCGGCCATGTGCGCCTGCTTCGGCATCCAGTCGGGGCCGGGGAAGCTGCCGGCATCGCCGGCCACGAATACCCGCTCGGCCCCTTTGACCCGGCAAAATTCGTCCGCCTGAAAAAAGCCGCCGGGCGACAACGGCAAGCCGGAATCCGGCGCCCAGGCCGGGCCAGTGAGGCCGGGCATGAACAGAATCAGGTCGGCGTTGATATGGCCGCCTTCGGTATCCACCCCTTTTTCCGTGAAGCCCAGCGGCTTGTGGCCGAGGTGAGTGTCGATGCGGCGCTTCGCCATTTCGGAAAGCAGGCCGGAGACCGCCTTTTCTCCCAGGCGTTTGCCCGGTTCGGCGGCGGCGTTGAAGAAGGTCAGTTCAATCCGGTCGCGCTTGCCCTGCCGGCGCAGGAGGGTATCCAGGCCGAACAGCAGTTCGAACATGGGGCCGCCACGCATGGCGGAAGGCTCATTGGGGTTGCCACCGAAACCGAGAGCGATGCGCCCGCCGCTCATGGCGTTCACACGATCGCGGATGGCCTCGGCCGAGGCCACGCCTTCGCACAACGTCAACGCATGTTCGATGCCGGGTAGCTTCTTGATGAAGCGTCCGCCGGTGGCGACGATCAGCGCATCGTTTTCGATCGGCCCGCTGTCCGTCAGCACTGTGCGGCCGCCATCGCTCAAACCGGTGACGCGGCCGGCGACGAATTCGACGCCGTGGTCTTTCAGAAAACGGTTCAGCGGCAGGATCAGGTCGCTGCCCTGGCGCAATCCGGAAGGAATCCAGATCAGGCTGGGCAGGTAGACGAATTCCGCCTTCGGCGCGACCAGGGTGAGATGGGCCCGGGGCGCGCGTTTGCGCAATTCGCGCACGGCGGTGAGCGCGGCAAAGCCGGCGCCGAGGATAACGATGCGGGGTGAAGCGTTCATTGGGCTCCGGGGTGGACGATTCAATCGGCGGATTTTGCCAGGGAGCTGGCGAAGCTTTCATTCAGATTGAGCGACGCGAACTTCATTGCATCCGCCTCGGTTTTATGGCGTGGTACAGCCAGGGTTTAACAAAACGTAATCAAGTCGTTATGTGGTGCTTGTGAAGTATGACGTGAGAAATGGCGCCGTGCCTGGCCTGGGCTTCCAGGTTCAATGCTTGCCGGCGTGGCTTGATCCTATCCTGGATGTTGCACAAAGGGGGCGATATACGTTGTAAGTATTTGATCTAATTTAAGTTGTCCGGAAACAAATTCGTAAAAAACGCCTCCAGGCACTCGCCCTGCTGCTGATTTTACCCCGGAGCAACTCCGGTTTCCGCCTGCTGCGGGCTTCACGGTCTCCAACCCCGAATCGATGCAGTTGATCGCGGCCGATGGCCAGGCCCGATTTCATCTTCGGCCTGGCCGGCAACGCCGTCCTGGCGCGCCAGGACGAGGGTCTGATGAAGAATGCGCGTGGCCACCCAGGGACCTGGGGCCGGAGGTGGCAGCGGTGCGGTTGTTCGGTGAATTCGAGTATGCGGCCAGGTCTTGACCACAAGCTTTCCGCGTGCTGGTCAAGGCCGAAGTCCCTCCAAGCACTGGGGGACTGCCCGCCAAGGATAACGAGCGCTTCGTGGTGACCACGCTGCGCAGCGCCTCACCCCGCAATCAGGGCGCGCGCCATGCCGGCTTCCCCATGACGCGCCACGTTTGGCCCACGAGACGGCGCCCCCCAGGATTGTCGGGGTTCAGCGGCGCCCATCCCGCAGCGAGTTTGAAGAGCGGGCCGCGACGCAAGGGCGACGCAAGGTATTGGTGTCATTACCGTCTTCATAGCCCGACGCGATCTGAAACACCTGGAGACATTATTCCGAATTGGCTTCTATATAACTCCAATTATATCAATCACTTACATGGAATCACGCCCTCTTTGCGCAAAATTCAGGCTAGAATCCTCCGGCTTTCCTCGTCCACCGATTTCTCATGGCTCTTGTTCCATCCCATCCGACCCGGCCGGGCCACACCCCATGACCTGGCGTGTGCTGCTCAAGGGTTTGGTCATGCTCGCCTCGCTGGCGTTGTTGGGTTTTATCGCCAGCCATTTCCAGTTAAACGAAATGCTTTCGCAACACTGGATCGACAGTGAAGTGCGCGGCAAGGGCTGGATGGGCGATTTGTTGTTTCTGGCGGTGGGGGCGCTGGCCACGGGCTTGAGTTTTCCCCGCCAGGTGGTGGCGTTTCTCGGCGGCTATGCCTTCGGGTTCGTATCGGGTACCGCGCTGGCGACCGTGGCGACCGTGCTGGGCTGTGTTTTCGGTTTTTTCTATGCACGCTGGCTCGGGCGCGGATTTGTGCAAAAGCGCTTTCCCGGACGTATCCGCAAACTGGATGCCTTTCTGCATCACCACCCATTCAGCATGACCCTGGTCATCCGTCTCTTGCCGGTGGGCCATAACGCCAGCACCAATCTGCTGGCGGGGGTTTCCGGCGTGCGCGCGCTGCCTTTCTTCGCCGGTTCCGGAGTGGGTTATCTGCCGCAGAATCTGGTGTTCGCGCTGGCCGGCAGCGGCGTCAATCTCGACCCCACCGTGCGTCTGACCCTGGCGGTGGTCCTGTTCATCATTTCCAGCCTGCTGGGCATCTGGCTGTATCGCCGCCATCGAAAGAGTTTGGCGGGGGTGAATGATGAAAATGGGCAACCTCGGGATCCGCCATGAGGCCGCACGGCCCGCTTTTCGTTTCAGTCGCCCGGCGTTCCCAGTAGACTCGCGCCTCTTTCTCCCAGCCCTGCCGCCGCCATGACGGACTCACCCTCCATTCGCGTTTCCCTGATCGCGCCCATCTACAACGAGCATGAAAACCTGCCCGATCTGGTGAACAAGGTCGAGACGGTGATGTCGGCGCAGCCGCAATCCTGGGAGTTCATCTGCGTGGACGACGGCTCGCGCGACGGCTCCGACACATTGCTTACGGAACTGGCCGCCACCCGCCCCTGGTTGCGCCCCCAGTTCCTGCGCCGCAACTACGGCCAGTCCACCGCCATGCAGGCCGGTTTCGACGCCGCGCGCGGCGAGGTGCTGGTGACCATCGACGGCGACATGCAGAACGACCCGACCGATATTCCGCGCCTGCTGGCGATGCTCGACGCCCGCCCCGAGGTCGACATCATTTCCGGCTGGCGCAAGAACCGCCAGGACAAGGCCTTCTCGCGCAAACTGCCGTCGATGATCGCCAACCGGCTGATTTCCAAGGTGACCGGCGTCCGCCTGCACGACTACGGCTGTTCACTGAAGCTGTATCGGCGCGAAGCGGTGCGCTACGTGAAGATCTATGGCGAGTTGCACCGTTTCATCCCGGCGCTGGCGCATGAATATGGCGCCAAGGTGATGGAGGCCGAGGTCAACCATTTCCCGCGCACCAAAGGCGTCTCCAAGTACGGCATCGACCGCACCATCCGTGTGCTGCTCGACCTGATCTGGGTGAAGTTCATGTTGCGTTTCCTGCACCGCCCGCTGCATGCCTTCGGCGGCATTGGCGCGGCGATGTTCTTTCCCGGCCTGCTGATCCTGGCCTATTTGCTCGGGCACAAGCTGTTTTCCCACGCCGACATCGGCGGCCGCCCGTTGCTACAAATGGGCGTGATGTTCACCCTGATGGGCGCGAACTTCATCGGCATGGGCATCCTGGGCGAACTGCTCACCCGCATCTGGCACGAACCGGGCGGCAAGGCGCAGTACCTGTTGCGTGAACCGCCCCCGCCGCGCGAGCCTCCCGGCGCATGAGACTGGATCGCCCGCTGCTGGCGGTGCTGGTGCTGTTCCCGTTTCTGGCTCTGGGCACCCCGCCTCTGTTCGACCTGGATGAAGGCGCGTTCACCGCTTCCACTACGGAAATGTTTCTGCGCGGCGACTTTCTCTCCAGCTATCTGCTGGGCGAACCGCGCTACGACAAGCCCATCCTGATCTACTGGCTCCAGGCCGCCTCGGTGAGCCTGCTGGGCCACGCCGAGTTCACCTGGCGTCTGCCTTCCGCGCTGGCTTCCAGCCTATGGATCCTCGCCACTTACGGCTTCGTCAGCCGGGCGCGCGATCGCCAGGCCGGGCTTGCGGCCGCTCTGATCGTCGCCACGGCGGCGGGGCTGACCATCATCACGCGCGCGGCGACGGCGGATGCCCTGCTTAATCTCTGGCTGGCCTGCGCCGGCTATGCCACCTGGCTATGGCTGCGCGAGGGGGGGCGCCGCTGGCTCTACGCCGCCTGGCTGGCGATGGCGCTGGGTTTTCTCACCAAGGGGCCGATCGCGCTGCTGCTGCCGGTCGGCGCCCTGTTCCTCTGGTGCGCCACGCGCCGCGACTGGCGTTCGTTGTTCGCCTGGGCACTGGCTCCGGGCCCGATCCTGTTGTTCCTGGCGGTGGCGCTGCCCTGGTTCGCCATCCAGACCTGGCATGAAGGCCCCGGCTTTCTCGCTGGCTTCTTTTTCAAGCACAACCTGTCGCGCTTCGGCACGCCGATGGAGGGGCATGGCGGACAGCCTTTTTATTACGTGCCGGTGGTGCTGCTCTCGCTGTTGCCGCACACCGCCTTGCTGCTGGTCGCGCTGGCCCGGATCGGAAGCGTGTGGCGCGATGAACTGCTGCGCTTCGGCCTGCTCTGGTTCCTGCTCGCGTTCGTGGTGTTCTCCTTTTCCGGCACCAAGCTGCCGCACTACGTTTATTACGGTTATGGCGGCCTGGTTCTGATTCTGGCCGCCCAGGTCGAACACAAGGCCTCGCGCTGGCTGCTGGCCATCACCGGCGCCCTCACCTTCGCGCTGCTGCTGGCCTTGCCCGCCCTGCTCGATCAGGCGCTGCCCCGGCTGAAACCGGACGATCTGCTCCTGGCGCGGGACATCGGCCGGCATTTCGGCCCGGCCTACTGGCTATGGTGCGGCGCGGCCCTGGTCGTCAGCCTGTTGCCGCTGCTGCTGCGTTCCGTGACGACCCGTTTCGCGCTATACGGCAACGGTTTGCTGGCGGGTGCCAGCGTGGCGTTTTTCCTGCTTCCCATCGTCGGCCAGGTACAGCAGGAACCGGTGAAGAAGGCGGGACTGCTCGCTCGCGGCCTTTCCGGCCCCCTGTTGCTGCACGGCATCAACACGCCCAGTTTTCAGACTTATGCCGAGCGGCGCGTGGAAAAACGGCCGCCGCAGTCGGGCGACCTGGTACTGACTCGGGAGAGCCGCCTGAAAGAATTACCCACCACCGAGGTGGTGTTCCGCGAGCGTAGCTATGTGCTGGCGAGAGTGAAATGAAGGCGAGCCCGCCCTTCGCGCTCTGGCTGCTTCCGGCGCTCGCGCTGCTGGCGCTGTTGCCGATGAGCGACCCGGCGCGCGACCAGGCCGCGTTTCTCGCGCTCAATCACGCGGTGGCGGTGTTGCCGGATGTCCTCTGGTCCGACCTGACCGTGTTGGGCGATACCCTGGTGGCGCTCGCCCTGTTGCTGCTCATCCTGCGCAAGCGCCCCGACCTGGCGCTGGCCGTGCTGCTCGCCAGCCTGCCCGCCACCCTGCTCTCGCACGGGCTCAAGGCCGGCCTGGATATGGCGCGGCCCTACGCGGTGCTGGGCGATCAGGTTCATGTCATCGGCCGCTTGCTGACCGCCGGCTCGTTTCCCTCCGGCCATACCACCACCGCCTTTGTGCTGGCCGCCGTGTTGATCGGCGGCCAGCGTTCCGCAGTGGCCACCGGCTGGATTTTGCTCGCGGCGCTGCTCGTGGGCTTTTCCCGCATCGCCGTGGGCGCGCACTGGCCGCTCGACGTGCTGGGCGGCATTTTATGCGGCTGGGCCTCCGGCCTGATCGGGCTGGATTGGGCGCGGCGCGTGGACTGGGCGGCGCGGCCCCGCGTCCGGCTCGCCATGCGCGTCCTGCTGCTCGGCTGCGCCGTTGCGCTGTTCCTCGATTACGACAGCGGCTACCCGCTGGCGCGGCCGTTCGAACGGTTCATCGCGCTGGCGGCCCTGGTGGTTCATCTGCTGCCCGGCTGGCGCGCGGGGGACAAGACATGAACCCCGGCATGAACCCCGCCTCCCGCGCGCCGCCGCTGCTTGCCTGCCTGGGCCTGCTGATGCTGTGGCGGCTGCTGGCGGCCTGGCACGGCCACATCGAGTTGTATGCCGACGAGGCGCAATACTGGACCTGGGCGCTGCAACCGGATTGGGGGTATTTCTCGAAACCTCCCATGGTGGCGTGGGGGATCTGGCTCAGTCGCGCGCTGTTCGGCGACAGCGAGCCGGGTGTGCGCGCGCTCTCCACCCTGCTTTACCCGGTCACGGCCTGGGTGCTGTTTCTGCTGGTGCGCCGCTTGTTCAAGACGCATCCCCAACGCGAAGACATGGCCTTCTGGAGCGCCCTCACCTTCGCCACACTCCCCCTGGTTTCACTCGGCGCCTGGCTGGTCACCACCGATACGGTGCTGTTGCTGTTCTGGTGCCTGTCGCTCTATTTCACCGTCGCCGCCGTGGAAACCGGGCGCTGGCGCGACTGGCTGTTGCTGGGCGGCGTGCTTGGCCTCGGCCTTCTGTCCAAATACAGCATGGTGTTCTACGGTCTGGGTTTTCTCGCCTGGCTGCTGCTCGAACCGCGACGGCGTGGTCTTCTACGCGACCCGCGGCCTTACGCCGCCGCCGCCATCGCCTTCCTGCTGCTGCTGCCCAACCTGCTATGGAACGCGCAACACCATTTCGTCAGCGTCCAGCACACCGCCGAAATCTCGCAACTGGATCGCGGCTTGTTCCATCCCGCCGCCCTGTTCGAATTCTTCCTCGCGCAATTCGCGGTCTTCGGGCCGCTCACCTTCGCCGGCCTGTTGCTCCTGGCCGCGCGCCCGCGCACCTGGTTGGGCGACGAACGCCTGCGCCTGCTCGCCGCCTTCACCCTGGCGCCGTTGGCGGCCTTCATCGCGTTGAGCCTGTTGTCGCGCGCGTTCGCCAACTGGGCGGCGTTTTCCTATGTGGGCGCCGCCGCTCTGGTCGCGGCCGTGTGGGTCGCCCAGGGGCGCCGCCGTTGGCTGATCGCCGCGTTGGCGCTGCATCTGCTCATGGCCGCCGCGATGTACCACGCGCACGACATCACGCGCGCGCTCGGCATACAGCTCACCCGCAAGACCGACCCCTATGGCCGCGTCACCGGCTACCGCGAACTCGGCCAGGAAGTCGCGCAGCGTCTGCGCGCCCACCCCGGCGCGCGCCTGCTCGACAACGACCGCAAGCTGCATGCGCTGCTGCGTTATTACGCGCGGCCCGGCAGCGAAGGAATGCGGTACCTGAACCCGCAGGGCCGACGCGACAACCATTACGCCCTCAGCGCCGACCTGCGCGAAAGCCCGAACGGGGAATTCCTGCTCATCAGCCAGGGAGTCGACGCGGGGCAACTCGCCGCCTGGTTCACCCAGGTGACGCCCCTGGCGCCGATCCGCCTCGACCTCTACCCCGATTACCAGCCGGAATATCAAGTCTGGCTGCTGCGCGATTACCACCCGGTAGCGCCGTCGCCGGCGTCCTTGCCATGACGGCGCGTGCCGGCGAGAAGACCGGCGTTCCGCTCTCCCCGCGCCTGATGCTTGCCTCCGCGCTGGCTTTCACCCTGCTGTTCCTGGCCTACCCGCAACTCGACCTGATCGCCAACGGCGTTTTCTACAACACGGAACAACATTTTCTGCTGCGGGATGACGCGGCGTTCGACGCGATACACAAATATGTGGGCGTACTGGCGCTGGCGCTGCTGACCTGGGCTGCGGCGATCTGGGTATTGTCGAAACGCGCGCCGGATCGGGAGAAATGGCTTGCCCGCCGCCCGGCCGCCCTGTTCCTGGCCCTCTCCCTGGCGCTTGGCCCCGGCCTCCTGGTCAACGTGGTGTTCAAGGACCAGTGGGGCCGCGCCCGCCCCGCGCAGACACGGGAATTCGGCGGCACCGCGCGCTTCACGCCGCCCTGGGTGATGAGCGACCAATGTGCCAGGAACTGCTCCTTCGTCTGCGGCGACGCCTCGCTAGGCTACGCGCTGGTCGCGTTGGCTTTCGTCAGCCGCCGCCCGCGCGTCTGGCTGATCGCCGGCCTCTCCGCCGGCACGGCCCTGGGCCTGATGCGCATGGGCCAGGGTGGGCACTTCTTCAGCGACGTGATTTTTTCCTTTTATGCCGTCTATTTCGCCGCCTGGGCCTTGCACCGCTTCATGACCCGGAGCGGGCGACCCATGCTTCCCATCGACTAATTCCAAAAGACAACTCAGCCATGAACAATCCCACCCGACTGAAACCGCTACGCAGCAGCAAGCCCACGCCCGAACTCTTCCAAGTGCCCCCGCTGGGCATGGATCCGGCGTCTCTGGCCCTCGACATCCGCCGCAATTTCGGCACCTTCCTCGGCCGTGACAAGCATTGCCGCTCCACCCATTACCCCTATCAGGCGCTGGCCCTGGCCCTGCGCGACCGCCTCATGGAGCGCTGGAAACGCACCCGCTACGCCTATGAGGAACAGGATGCCCGGCACGCCTACTACCTGTCGCTGGAATTCCTGATGGGGCGCACGCTCAACAATGCGCTGCTCAACCTCGGCCTTGAGGAAAACATCGCGCCGGCCCTGCAACGCCTGGGCCTGGATCTGGAAGAGTTGATGGATGTGGAAAACGACGCCGGCCTCGGCAACGGCGGCCTCGGCCGTCTCGCGGCCTGCTTCCTGGACAGCTGCGCCACCCTGCAATTGCCGGTGATGGGCTACGGCATCCGCTATGAGTACGGCATGTTCCGCCAGCATGTGGAGAACTTCCTGCAGGTGGAAGAGCCGGATCACTGGTTGCGCGATGGCAATCCCTGGGAACTGGAGCGTCCGGAAAACACCCGGCGCATCCAGTATTACGGCCATACCGAGGTCTACCAGGATACCGATGGGCGCCGCCATACGCGCTGGGTGAACAGCCACGACGTCCTCGCCGTGCCGTTCGACACCCCGATTCCCGGTTACAAGAACGACACCGTCAACGTGCTGCGCCTGTGGAGCGCGGCGGCCACCGATGAATTCGACCTGGGCGAATTCAACGCCGGCTCCTACACCGAGTCGGTAGCTTCCAAGAACGCCGCCGAGAACATCACTATGGTGCTCTACCCCAACGACGCCAGCGAGAACGGCAAGGAACTGCGCCTCAAACAACAGTATTTCCTCGCCTCCGCCAGCCTGCAGGATGTGCTGGCGCGCTGGATACAGCACCACGGCCATGACCTCGGCGCGAATGTGGAAAAATTCGCCGAGAAGAGCTGCTTCCAGTTGAACGACACCCACCCGAGCTGCGCGGTGCCAGAACTGATGCGCCTGCTGATGGATCAGCACGGCCTGGAGTGGGACACGGCCTGGGCGATCACCAGCCGCACCATGGCCTATACCAACCACACCCTGCTGCCTGAAGCGCTGGAAAAATGGCCGGTGCGCCTGTTCGGGCAACTCCTGCCACGCTTGCTGGAAATCATCCACGAAATCAACGCCCGCTTCCTCAAGACCGTCGCGCGGCGCTGGCCCGGCGACAACGCCCGTCTGGCGCGCATGTCCCTGATCGAGGAAGGCCCCGACCCGCAGGTGCGCATGGCTTACCTGGCCATCGTCGGCAGCTACTCGGTCAACGGCGTGGCCGCGCTGCATTCCGAATTGCTCCAGCAAGGACTGTTCCGCGATTTCTTCGAGCTCTGGCCGTGGAAATTCAACAACAAGACCAATGGCGTCACCCAACGCCGCTGGATGGCTTCCGCCAATCCCGAGTTGTCCAGTCTCATCACCGCGAACATCGGCGACGCCTGGATCCGACAACTCGACACCCTGCGCAAACTGGCGCCCCTGGCTGAAAAACCCGAGTTCCGCGCCCAATGGCACGCGGTCAAGCGGGCCAACAAGATCCGCCTGGCGGAACTGGTCAGACACGACTGCCAGGTGGATTTCGATCCCGACGCCCTGTTCGACGTGCAGGTCAAACGCATCCACGAATACAAGCGCCAGCTGCTCAACATCCTCCATGTCATCCATCTCTACGCCCGCCTGAAGGCCGGCGACGATGCCGACTGGACGCCACGTTGCGTGCTGATCGGCGGCAAGGCCGCGCCCGGCTACTTCATCGCCAAACGCATCATCACCCTGATCTGCAAGGTGGCCGAAATGATCAACGGCGACGAACAGGCGGGTGACCGCCTCAAGGTCGCCTTCCTGCCCAACTACCGGGTTTCGGCGATGGAAATCATCGCCCCCGGAACCGACCTTTCGGAACAGATTTCCACTGCCGGCAAGGAAGCCTCGGGCACCGGCAACATGAAATTCATGATGAACGGCGCCATCACCATCGGCACCCTGGACGGCGCCAACATCGAGATTCGCGAGGAAGTGGGCGACGAGAACTTCTTCCTGTTCGGCCTGACCGCCGAGGAAGTGGAAGCCACGCGACCGCGCTACGACCCCAATGCCCTGATCGAAGCCGACGCCGACTTGAAGCGGGTGATGAAACTGCTCGAATCCGGCCACTTCAATCATTTCGAGCCCGGCCTGTTCGATCCCATCATCCAGGCCATCCGAAGCGAACACGACCCCTGGCTGGTGGCGGCGGACTTCCGCGCCTTCGTCGAAGCCCAGGAGCTCGCGGCGGCCGCCTACCGCGACAAGGAGCGCTGGACCCGCATGAGCATCCTCAATACGGCCGGCAGCGGCAAATTCTCCACCGACCGCACCATGCTGGAATACAACGCGGAAATCTGGAAGCTGACCCCGGTGGCATCCACCGGCGCATAGGCCATTCCGCGCGACGTTGCGGCCTTTTCGCCGGGCTTCGCCCTGGTTGGCTTGAAATTCATCGCAAGTGGCGCCGGATCAGGGTTCGTGTCCCGGCATCAGCCGCCCCAGTCCGCGAGGAAGCGCTGGTAGAACGCGCGGTCGGCCACGGTGGCGCCACGCACGCCGACGATGGCGGAGGCGAAAGACTGGGCCCGCTCCAGGGTGGTGGCCAGGGGCCAGCGCCGCAATTGCCCAAGCAGGAATACCGAGGTGAAGGCATCGCCCGCCCCCACGGTATCCACGACGTGGGTCGCGGCGACGGGTTTGACACCTTCGCGCGCGCCCGCGCCGGTAAACGCCAGGGCGCCTTCCGCCCCGCGTGTGACGAGCAGCCCGCGCAAGCCGTGGCGTTGCAGGAATTGCAGCGCCACGGCCTCCAGATCGCCCTGATCGGAGGCCAGTAGCGCCAATTCGTCCTGATTCAGCTTGACCCAATCGGCCCGGTTCGCCCAGCGCAGGACATCCGCCCGCGCCCACCAGGGTGGACGCAGGTTGACGTCGAGGAAGACGGGCATGTCGAGGTGCCGCAACAGGGTTTCCAGGGTGACGCGCGACTCCGGGTGACGCAGACCCAGGCTGCCGTGATAAAAAAATGCGGGGCGCTCCACCTCCGGCACGTCGGCGAGATGGATGAAGTCGTAGGCCTGATCCGGAAAAATCTCGAAACGCGGCTCGCCGTGGGCGAAGTCGATGCGCACCGCGCCAGTGGGATGCACGGGATCGCTCCGCACACCGGCGCCATCCATGCCCCAGGCGGTCATGGCCAGACGTACCCGGAGACCGGCATCGTCCTCCCCCACCCGGCTGATGAACAAAGGGTTCTCGCCGAAGCCGCGCAGATGCCAGGCCACGTTGAAGGGCGCTCCACCCAGCACCTCGGTGCCGTCCGGGAAGCGGTCGAAGAGCACCTCGCCGAACAGGACGGGGCGCGCTCTGGTTTGTTCCGGGTTCATGATTTCAGGCCTCCAGCCAGGCTCGGGTGGCGGGGATGAAATGGCCCACGCCTTCCAGAATGCCGGCGCTGTAATTGCCGTTCATGGCCGCCATGCCGCCGCGCGCCAGATACAGGCTCGCGCCGTGGCCGTCAGCCACGGCGCGGGCCACGGCCTCGGCCCGCACCGTTTCCTGGGCGTTGGCCACCAGCACCGAGGGGATACCGCTCGCCAGCACTTCCATGTCGTTGCCGCTGTCACCGGCGAACACGGTGTGATCGAGGGGAATGCCCAGGTGTTCGCGCAGGAATTCCAGCGCGCGCAGTTTGCTGGCGCGCGCGGGGAGGACGTCGAGCAGGCCGGTGGCGCTGGTC
The DNA here is from genome assembly GCA_023258975.1 of Hydrogenophilales bacterium. Taxonomy (GTDB): domain Bacteria; phylum Pseudomonadota; class Gammaproteobacteria; order Burkholderiales; family Thiobacillaceae; genus PFJX01. The sequence continues at coordinate 53,344 of JAHFRD010000005.1, forward strand.
TCGTCCACGCTCCACACCAGGTTGACGCGGGCGCCGGTGGCCGCGAGCCGCTCGCGCGCGCGGGCCAGGAGCGCGGAGGGGTCGGCCAGGGGAGCGGCGTAATAGCTCAGTTTGCAGGGGCCTTGCCTGGCCGCCTCCTGCAAGCGCAGATCGGCCATCCCGGCCAGGGCGGCGGCCAGTTCGTCATGGCCGTGGCCGTCCCAGTCCACGGCGATGGTTTGCAGCCAGTCGCCGCGCTGGCGCCAGTCGTCGTCGTGCACCTCATACAGGCTGGTGCCCACGTCGCCGATGACGAAGTCGGGCCGGGGCAGGTCGTACTCGGAAATGGCGGCCTCCACCAAAGCCCGATGGCGGCCGGTCACGTAGGCCAGCCTGACCTCGGGACGGGCGACGAAGCGGCGGAAGCGGGGGCGAGCCAGGGACGATTCCGGTTGGACGCCGTTGGGCAGGAGGGTACGGTCCAGATCCGTGGCGAGGAGGATGAGTTCATGCATTCAGCGAACCTCCGCCGCCGGCACGCGGCAGGCGCTGTAGAAATCGTAGTAGTCGATGGCTTCCAGAATGCCGCGCGCGTAGCCGGCCTGGGCGAAGTAGATGCGCTCCACCTCGGCCAGGGCGCGCAGTTCGTCGTTGTGGCGGTTGGCCACCACCACGGCCAGGGTGTTGCCGCGCATCATGTCTTCATCCGACCCGGAACCGCCCGCCGCCAGGATGTGCTCCAGCGGGATGCCCCACTGGTCGGCGAACCAGCGCACGGCGAAGCCCTTGGAGGCGCGGATGGGCAGCACGTCGAGGAACTGGCCGAAGGAAAGGCTGACGTTCACCGTCTGGTCGCCCTGATGCAGGAGGCGGTTGATCTCCTCCACGCTAGGGGCCACTCGCGGGTCGATGTAATAGCTGATCTTGTAGCGGCCCTGGTCGTCCTTGGGTTGCCGCTTCAGGCCCGGCAGTTCGTCGAGGATGGCGCGCACCGCGACGGGAGTCCAGAGGTGGTCGATGTGCCGCGTCCAGGCCTTGTCCACGGCATATTCCGGCGCGAAATGGATTTCCGAACCGAGGCTGGTGATGAGCACGTCCGGCATGGGAATGCCGTAACGGCGCATGACCTTGAGGGCGGATTCCAGCGAGCGCCCGGTCACGATGCCGAAGCTGGCGCATTTGCGATGTTCCCGCACCACGCGCACGAATTCCGTGAGCGATTCCGGATCGCCCAGCAGGTTCTGGTCGAGGTCGGTGAAGATGGCGCGGTCGTGATACAGCATGGGGCGCCGCGCGGGCGGCTTGCGCGCGGGGCCGCTCTGCTCCAGCAGTGGCGTCACCGCCGCCAGGTAGCGTTCGGCGTGGGCCGGCCAGGAGTAATGCCGCTGCACGCCCCGCAGGCCGGACTGCGCCAGTCGCGTCCAGGTGTTGTGGTCCCGCAGCACCTCCAGCAGAGCCGCCGCCATATCGTCGGGGCTGAGGGGGTCGATCAGAAGGCCGTTATGGCAGTTGCCGATGATGTCGCGCGGGCCGCCGTCGGAAGTCGCCACGATGGGCAGGCCGCTGGCCGCCGCCTCGATCAGGGTCAGTCCGAAGGGTTCGGTCAGGGCCGGGTTGATGAACACACCGCGCGTGGCGGCCGCCAGGCGGTACAACGTCGGCACTTCATCGCGCTTGTGGTGCTTGGGATAAGCCACCCGGCCGTAGAGGTCGTAACGGTCGATATCCAGCAGCAGATCGCCCAGAACCGTCTGGGCGCCGCTGTCCAGGTCGCGGATGTCATCCCGGTTGCCGGCCACCACCACCAGGTTGGCCAGGCTCCGGAGTTCCGGCGATTCGCCGTAAGCCCGCACCAGGGTGGCGATGTTCTTGCGCTCGTCCGGGCGGGACAGGGCCAGGATCATGGGTTTGGCTGGTTCGCCTAGGAATCGGGCCACTTCGGCGGCGATGGGGGCGCCTTGTTCGTCGCCATTGGGCGGCATGAAACTTTGCAGATCCGTGCCGGGCGGGATGACGCGCATCTGCTCGGGCTGATAGTGGTCATAAAGACCGTACTGTTCCTCGATTTCGTTGACGGTGGAGGCGATCACCAGGGACGCCGAACCCAGGGTCAGTTCCTCCGCCTCCACGCGGCGAGCCATGTGGTAGCGGGCCTCGATCACATCCCGCTTGGTGCCAGAGGCGATCAGGCGGCGGCGCTTCACGCGGCCCAGGGAATGCCCGGTATGCACCAGCGGCGCACCCAGCAGATTGGCCAGACGGGTGCCCACATAACCGGCATCCGCATAGTGGCTGTGGACGATGTCCGGGGAGAGTCCTTCGCCGCGCAGGAATGCCAGGGCGTTATCGGCGAACGAGTCCAGGTGATCCCAGAGTTCTTCCTTGCGGATATAGCCCTCGGGCCCCGCGTCGATGCGCACGATACGAGCCTTGGGGCCGAGCGGCTCGATGGGCCGGGCATAGTCGGGGCCGACCTGGGGATCCAGCACACGCCGGGTCATCAAATCCACCCGCGCCACGCCGGGCAGTTCCGCCAGGGCGCGGGCCAGTTCCACCACGTAGAGGGTCTGTCCGCCGGTATCGGCATCCCGCCCCAATTCCAGGTTGGAGCCGCGAATGAGGCCGTGGACACTCATCAACAACAGATACAGACCCCGCGAATCCGTGCGGGAATGGGGCGTGGAATCAGGGTTGTTCATGGTGGCGACTGCTCCTTGCCGACGCGTCCCGTGAGCTTGGGACGGGGCGGGCGATTGTTCTGATCGGGGCATCGGAATAACAGGATTTCGACACCACAGCGGGAAAGGCGCTGGCTCGAATTCATCTTTTTAGGGTAAACCGTTAAGGCCCGCCTTGGCAAAACAGGCATTTCCCGACAACCCGCGACACAAGGGGCGCAGACTTGGCCAAGTTAGCCAGATTAGTTAGACTGGCTGTTCCGGTAGTCGGTTTGCCGCAGCGGCGATGCAACAAGAGGACACCCATGCAAGTCAACATGCTCGAAGCCAAGAATCAACTTTCCCGCCTGGTGAAGGCCGCGCTGGCGGGCGAGGAGGTCATCATCGCCAATCACGGGGTGCCGGTGGCGCGCCTGTTGCCTATGAAAAACGCGGAACCGACACAAACTCTGGCCGATGAACTGGCGGGACTGCGCGCCTTGTTACTGCGGGAACAGGCCGAATTGGGCATCCCGCCGCGCGACAATCGCGCCAACACCTTCGCCGAACCCCTGCCCGAAGACCATGCTGCTGGTTGATACCAACATCATCAGCGAACTCAGCCGACAACGGCCGGATCCTGGCGTGCTGGCCTGGGCCTCCTCGGCCACGGACTTTCGCTTTTCCGTCATCAGCCTGGAAGAGATCGCCTTCGCCCTGGCATGGCGTCCGAATCTCCGGGTTCAGGACTGGGTCGATGCCTTCTTCAACCGCCATACCGCCCTGCCGGCCACCCAGGAAATCGCCCGCCGCGCCGGCGAACTGCGCGGCCGCCTCGCGGCCCAGGGCAGCCCGCGCAGCCAGGCCGACATGCTGATCGCCGCGACCGCGCTGGTTCACGGCCTTACCCTGGTCACCCGAAATACCCGTGACTTCGACGGCTGCGGGCTGCCACTGCTCAACCCTTTCTCCCTCTAATCACCGCAAATACATATGGCCCAATACGTAATGTCCATGCTCCGCGTGAGCAAGATCGTTCCCCCGAAACGCCAGATCATCAAGGACATCTCCCTGTCCTTCTTCCCCGGCGCCAAGATCGGCCTGTTGGGCCTCAACGGCTCCGGCAAATCCACCGTGCTGAAGATCATGGCCGGCGTGGATAAAGAGTTTGACGGCGAGGTGCAGCGCCTGGCCGGTATCTCCATCGGCTACCTGCCGCAGGAACCGCAACTCGACCCCGAAAAAACCGTGCGCGACGAAGTGGAGGCCGGTCTCGGCGAAGTCATGCAGGCACAACAGAAACTGGAGGCGGTGTACGCCGCCTACGCCGAACCGGACGCCGACTTCGACCAACTCGCCGAAGAGCAGGCCCGCCTGGAAGCCATCATCGCCGCCTCCGGCAGCGACGCCGCACACCAGATGGAAATCGCCGCCGACGCGCTCGGCCTGCCGGCCTGGGACGCCGTCATCAAGAATCTCTCCGGCGGCGAGAAGCGCCGCGTGGCGCTGTGCAAGCTGTTGCTGCAAAAGCCGGACATGCTGCTGCTGGACGAACCGACCAACCACCTCGACGCCGAATCGGTGGAATGGCTGGAACAGTTCCTGGTGCGCTTCCCCGGCACCGTGGTCGCCGTCACCCACGACCGTTACTTCCTCGACAACGCCGCCGAGTGGATTCTCGAACTCGACCGTGGCCACGGCATCCCCTGGAAAGGCAATTACTCCGCCTGGCTGGAACAAAAGGAAGCGCGTCTGGAAACCGAGAACAAGCAGATCGACGCCCACATGAAGGCGATGAAGCAGGAACTGGAATGGGTGCGGCAGAACCCGAAGGCGCGCCAGGCCAAATCCAAATCGCGTCTCGCCCGCTTCGAGGAAATGAATTCCGTTGAATACCAGAAGCGCAACGAAACCCAGGAAATCTTCATTCCGCCCGGTGAGCGCCTGGGCGACAAGGTCATTGAATTCAATGGCGTCAGCAAAGCCTTCGGCGACCGCCTGCTGATCGACAACTTGAGCTTCCAGGTTCCGCCCGGCGCCATCGTCGGCATCATCGGCCCCAACGGCGCCGGCAAGTCCACCCTGTTCCGCATGATCCAGGGCCGCGAACAGCCCGATAACGGCGCGATAGACATCGGCCCGACCGTGAAGGTCGCCTCGGTGGATCAGTCGCGCGAAGGTCTGGAGGACAACAAGACCGTGTTCGACGCCGTCGCCGATGGCGCCGACATCCTCACCGTCGGCCGCTTCGAGATGCCCGCCCGCGCCTACCTGGGCCGCTTCAACTTCAAGGGCGGCGACCAGGGCAAGCTCGTCGGCAGCCTCTCCGGCGGCGAGCGCGGCCGCCTGCACCTGGCCAAGACGCTCATTCAAGGCGGCAACGTGCTGCTGCTCGACGAACCCTCCAACGACCTCGACGTGGAAACCCTGCGCGCCCTGGAAGACGCCCTGCTGGAATTCGCCGGCTGCGTCCTGGTCATCTCCCACGACCGCTGGTTCCTCGACCGCATCGCCACCCACATCCTCGCCTGCGAAGGCGATTCACACTGGGAATTCTTCGCCGGCAACTACCAGGAATACGAGGCGGACAAGAAGCGGCGTCTGGGCGAGGAAGGGGCGAAGCCGAAGCGGATTCGGTATAAGCCGATCAGCCGGTAAACTTACCGTCATCCAGCCACTGGGAGCGGACGATGATCGACATGGACACCATCAAGGCGGCGGCAGGTCGCTTGGCTGCCGCCGCCAGTTCACCGAGCCGCATCATCCTGTTCGGTTCCTATGGCCGAGGCCAGGCGGATGAGGGATCGGATTTGGACCTGATGGTCGTCGAGCGTGAACTGCCGGACAAGGCTGCGGAATATATGCGGCTGATGGATGCCTTGGGCCGGGTGGCCCCTGGCGTGAGTGTGGATTTACTGATCTACCCCCTGCGCGAATTCGAACGGCGTAGCCAGGTGCCGGGCACCGTGCTCTACGAGGCCCGCGTCGATGGCCAGGTTCTCTATGACGCCCTGCACTGAAGAAGCGCATCGCCTGCTCAGGCTCGCCGAGCGCGACATGCAAACCTTCCGCATACTCGCGTCCCATCCCGAAGCCGCCTTGTCCGCCATTTGCTTTCACGCCCAACAGTGCGCGGAGAAGGCCCTGAAAGCCGTATTGACCGCTCGGTGTTCTCACTTTCCCCGCACTCACAACCTTGAGGAACTGGCGAAACTGGTTGGTGACCTGGGCTTCGATCTGCCGCTCCCGGAACGCGAACTGCGCAGGCTGAACCCGTTTGCCGTCGAGTTCCGTTATGACGATGAAAGCATTCCGCTCATCAGCCGGGAAGAAGCCGAAGAGATCGTCACGACCACACTGGCATGGGCACTGCAAAGGGTTGCCGCGGCAAGTGCTTCTGCACAAGAGAACTGAGTGGAACGGGGGCGCATGAGCCAACGAATCAACCCCATCCCGGCCCTCGCGACCGATGAGGAAGAACGGGCGTTCTGGAAAAATCGTGACAGCAATGAGTACCTGGATTGGAGCAAGGCTGCCCAGACTGTCCTGCTCAACCTCAAGCCCTCCTCCGAAATTAATTCCGCGTTTCCATACGGAGCCGTCATTTCCCAACCTGACTTGATCACGCCATGACCAACAGCGATCTGCCCACCCTGTTCCGCATGATCCAGGGCAAGGATCAACCGGATAGCGGCGCGATCGACATCGGCCCGACCGTGAAGATATCCTCGGTGGACCAGAGCCGGGAAGGCCTGGAGAACGACAAGACCGTGTTCGACGCCGTCGCCAACGGCGCCGACATCCTCACCGTCGGCCGCTTCAAGATGCCCAGCCGCGCCTACCTCGGCCGCTTCAACTTCAAGGGTGGCGACCAGGGAAAACAGGTAGGCAACCTCTCCGGCGGCGAACGCGGCCGCCTGCACCTGGCGAAGACGCTCATTCAAGGCGGCAACGTCCTGCTGCTCGACGAACCTTCCAACGACCTCGACGTGGAAACCCTGCGCGCCCTGGAAGACGCCCTGCTGGAATTCGCCGGCTGCGTCCTGGTCATCTCCCACGACCGCTGGTTCCTCGACCGCATCGCCACCCACATCCTCGCCTGCGAGGGTGATTCACACTGGGAATTCTTCGCCGGCAACTACCAGGAATACGAGGCGGACAAACGCAAGCGCCTGGGCGAGGAAGGGGCGAAGCCGAAGCGGATACGGTATAAGTAATGTCGCTTAACCGACGTGGAAGATGTTGGCGTCTCTAGACCGTTATTTAAGATGGTGAATGGTTTATATCTTCCACGTCGGTTAGCGTGTCCACTTAAGCCGATTAGTCGGTAAGGTGGGACTTCACTAGCACAAGAGGTGGCACATGAGTTTCAAGACCGTAAATGACACGCTGTTTAATTACCTAATTAGTGATATATCAGGTGCCAATTTCGAATCATTAGCCAAGAAGTTGTTTGGCTCGGAATATGGTGAGAATTACATCCCTTTAGGCGGCATGCACGACGGTGGGGCTGATAGTTTCTATTTGCCAAATGTCTTAGGTTGCCAGAAACCAAACACATTCTTTCAGTTCAGTGTTACCGATACGGAGAGAGCTAAGAAGAAAATATCAGCTACCATCGCGTCACTTCGAAATGCGGGTCGAACTCCAAAACAACTGATTTATTCGACAACAGAACTCATTCCAAAACAAGACATCTTGGTTGGTGAGATTTTTGATGAATATGAAGTCTTATTGCGAATCCGAGACCGCGAGGCAATCAAAACGCTTATTAATTCATGTCAGACTGCTAACAAGTTATTTCTCGAAAGCTTTACAGTGGAAATCAATACTGTAATCAAGTCAGCAGAAAATCTTGGTGGAAGTGTTAATCAGTTTGTTACTGACCCAACAATATTTTCCTTTCTGGATTTTGAATTAAGAGATAAGTTTTCGAAGAATTTGCTGCATGACAAGATTCTTGATTCTCTGATCTATTGGGCTTTGCGGGACACAGACCCAGACGCCAAACGATTTAAGACGCGGCAAGAAATTAAGGAAGGCATTGAATTGGTTATGCCCAGTGCGTCGTCATTCCTTTTGCCTCGGCTGAATAATCGGCTTGCAGAGCTTTGCCAAAAAGGGGCAGGGGGAGAGGAGCGTGTTCGTCATCATCGCAAAGATGATCTCTTCTGTTTGCCATTTGAGATGCGCAGTCAACTCGCCGAAAGAGCAGTTGAGGAAAATTCCCTCCAGGCACAATTTATTCATTCAATAACTGATCGATTAAAAAGTGTTTCACCAGTTTTGCCAAACGAATCCGAACTTGATTTAGCGACGAAGATTGTCTTCGACACGGTGCATGAATATTTTGTAGAGCAAGGCTTGATCCTTTCCGCCTTCCTTAGCAAGAAAATTAAAGAAATAAATATCAATGAGCAGGTCGTCGAGCTTCATGTTTCCAAGATTATAGGAAAATTAGATACGAAAACGAATATTTCACCAGAGTTGTTTGGACGTTGTTTGAAAGTGCTTGGGGGTATTTTCTATAACTCTTCTGAGCCCGAGCGAAATTACATGGGGTACCTCAGTAGAACATCAATGCTCTTCATGACGCTTCAGTCATTGCCAAAAGTTATCGAATACTTCAATCAAATGAGTGGCAACTTCAGTTTGTTTGTTGGCACTGATCTGCTTATTAAGGCGATTTCAGAACAGCATCTCAAGCCAGAGCATAAACAGGTCGAGACGCTGCTTCAGATATGCGTAAAGTTGGGGGCGAAACTAATCCTTGCGGAGCCTGTACTTGATGAGGTTTTCACACATTTGCATGCTGCAGATTTGGAATATAGAAACCACTACCTTCCAAACGAAGCCTATTTGTCGGAAACGGACGTGAGTGAATGTGATCGAATTCTAATTCGCAGCTACTATCATGCACGAATCGTTGATAAATCTACTCGTAAGGGTTGGGACGCATTCATTAACAGCTTGCTTGACCCGAAATGTCTGAGAAGTAAATCTGAACAAGGCAGAGATCAACTGAGGGGCATTCTAGTTCAAAAATTCCACCTCAAATTTGAATCGAGAGAGGATTTATGTAAGGGGGTAGACCAAGCAAAAGTTGCCGTGTTGGCTGAACAATTATCATCCGAGCGTAGCTATAGTAAACATCCAAATCTTTCGCAGAATGATGCATTAATGGTGTATGCCACGTATGCTCACCGTAGGGCTAATAATGAATCTGCAAACTATGATGGCTTCGGTTATCGGACGTGGTGGCTTACTAAAGAAACCCACATTCTGAGCTTTACTGGGCAGCTGGTAAGCCAGCAAAGTGGTGTGCCTTATGTAATGCGCCCGGAATTTTTGCTGAACTTCGTTGCTTTTGCAGCAAAAGCATCTGAAGTACGAAAAGAATTTAGCAATTTATTGCCTACGACCGTTGGATTGCAGCTTGGGCAACATCTAAAGCAAGAGGTAATGAATGAATTGCTGGATAGCGTTCAGCAATGGAACGATCTATCACCTGAAAGAGTCGTAATCAAGATATCAGACATGGTTAACAAGTTGAAATACGATAGGTACAAACAGTACTCTAAGGTGATGCAGTGACAATCAACTAACACAAGCTAAGTAATGCCTTGAAACCGATTTGTCATTTCGAGCAACATCATGATGGCGAGGCCCGCATATAACACTGATAATGGTCTTCTGATATACCAAAACGGTTACGCAGATTTACTTAATGACATCAGAACAAAAGGCGCTAAGTAATGTTGCTTAACTGTCGTGGAAGATATTGACATCACTAGACCGTAAATTGCGATGGCGAATGGTATATATCTTCCATATCGGTTAAGCGTATCTACTTATGCTCGAATTGATTTCCACAACCTCAAACACTACCAATGCAACTAAATTTCGCCGCCTTCGCCGACACCATGCAGCCAGCCTCCCGGACGGCGCTTGCTGCTGTCGAGGCATTGGCATCACAAGGCGATGTTGAAGCGCGTGGTGCTGTGTTTACCCGCCGCGAGGTGGTTGATTTCATCCTCGACTTGGCGGGTTACACGCCGGATCAAACCTTGCATGAAATGCGCCTGCTGGAGCCTTCCTTTGGCGGCGGTGATTTTTTGTTGCCTGCCGTGGAACGACTGCTGGCGGCTTGGCGCATTTATGGCGATGGCTGTTTGATGTTCGATGCATTGAAGGATGCCATTCGCGCGGTAGAACTGCACCGAGATACTTTCCAGGCTACTCGGCGTGCATTGGTTGAATACCTGATGGCCTCCGATGTCGGTGCGCAAACAGCGAATCGGCTTGCCGATTTTTGGCTGGTGCAGGGCGACTTTCTGCTCGAGCCGCTTGAAGGTCAATTCGATTATGTAGTCGGCAATCCGCCCTATGTAAGGCAGGAGTTGATTCCCGAGGCGTTGATGCGCGAGTACCGCGCCCGTTATGCCACGATCTACGACCGGGCCGACTTGTACATTCCGTTCATCGAACGTTCTCTGTGCCTGCTTGCGCCGGGTGGGGCTTTAGGCATCATCTGCGCGGATCGCTGGATGAAAAATCGCTATGGCGCACCGTTGCGCAAGCTGGTTGCCGATCAGTATCACCTGAAGGTTTACGTTGAGATGACCGGCAGCGATGCTTTCCATCAGGAAGTTTCCGCCTATCCCGCTATCACCGTGATTTGCCGCGAACCCAGTGGGCCGACGCGCATTGCCCATTGTCCGAAAATCAGCGCGGTGTCGCTCGCAAAGCTATCTGCGCTGCTGGATGCCGCATTGCCGCTGGCGGATAGCGGCGAGGTACACGAGATGCAGGACGTGGCGGCGGGCGAGTCACCCTGGCTAATCGAATCCAGCGACTTATTTGGCAACCGATTGGCACTGCTGCGCCGGCTTGAAAAGCAGTTTCCGTTGCTGGAAGAGGCGGGTTGCAAAGTGGGGATCGGCGTTGCGACCGGGGCGGACAAGATATTCATCGGCGACTATGCCGCGCTGGATGTGGAACCTGAATGCAAGTTGCCGTTGGCGACCACGCGCGATATTCAGTCTGGCGAAGTGCGATGGCGCGGACAGGGCGTGATCAATCCGTTCGGGAATGGCGATGCATTGGTGGATCTTGCCGCGTATCCGCGTCTGCGGCGTTACCTGGAGCAGCACAAGGCGTTGATTGCCCGGCGTCATTGCGCGCGGAAGAACCCGACGAGTTGGTATCGCACCATAGACCGGATAACCCCCGCATTGTGCGGCAAACCTAAATTGTTGATACCGGACATCAAGGGTGAGGCGCACATTGTTTACGAGGCGGGCGAGTTATATCCGCATCACAATCTGTATTTCGTGACTTCCGATACCTGGGATTTGCGTGCCTTGCAGGCTGTGCTGCTTTCCAGAATCAGCCGTCTGTTTGTCGCGACCTATTCCACGAAAATGCGTGGCGGTTTCCTGCGCTTTCAGGCGCAGTATCTGCGCCGTATCCGTTTGCCCCAGTGGCGCGGTGTACCGGATGCCTTGCGTGAGGAGCTGCGCGAGGCAGCCATCCGGCGTGATCTCGACGCCTGCAATCGAGCGGCATTTTCCTTGTATGGGCTGACTTTGGATGAACGCGCCGCACTGGGCGGCAATGGAGTTTGAATGGCACTCGATCTGGTTCAATTCGAAAACAAGGCACGTAAGGCCATTCGTGAATTCTGGAACAGCCGCGACGAAGCAAGCCAGAAGCAGGCTGCAACGGGCAAGAGCGACCAGGGTGAGCGCGCCGGCGTGACCAGCGGCAAGAACATGGATGGCTTCGTTGCTCTTGTCATGGATATTGTCCGCGCCAATGGCTTGGCGCATGCCGAGATACACATGGAGCGTGCTGTGTTGACGCTGCCGGGTTATTTTCGCCCAACCAAGCTTTGGGATTTGCTGGTGATTCATCAAGGGGAGTTGATTGCGGCTATCGAGCTGAAAAGCCATGTCGGCCCTTCCTTTGGCAACAATTTCAACAACCGGGCGGAAGAATCCATCGGCACGGCACACGATTTCTGGACGGCTTACCGCGAGGGCGCTTTCGGAAAACAGCCGCGCCCGTTCGCGGGCTGGCTGATGCTCGTCGAGGATGCGCCGAAGTCACGCGCGCCAGTCAAGGACAAGTCGCCTCATTTCCCCGTCTCCGACGAATTCCGGAATGCTTCCTATCTGAAGCGCTATGACGTCCTATGCCAACGTTTGATGCAGGAGCAGCTGTATTCCTCCGCCGCCGTTATTGCTTCACCAAGAGATGCGATTACCAACGGGAAATACTCGGAGCTGTCAGGTATGACCAGCTTAAAAACATTCGTCAGCACGCTGGCGGGACATGTGGCTGTACAGGCTAGCCGACTTGGGTAGCCACCTATAAAAGCATCAGAGCGGGTAACTACATGTTTTCAGTAACACTCAACATTTCAACCAGTGCGGGAATTCACGATCAGGTACTGCCCGCCTGGGGTGCCGTCATCAAGAATCTTTCCGGCGGTGAGAAGCGGCGCCTGGACGAGGAAGGGGCGAAGCCGAAGCGGATTCGTTACCGGCCGATCAGCCGGTAAACTCGCCCACATCCCCTCACGGAGGCCAACATGCTCAACAGCGAAACCATCCAGACTGCCGTGAACCGCATGGTGGCCGCCGCTTCGTCCCCGGCGCGTATGAGCCGAAAGAATCACACGCGCGCGGCACAGCCACACCGAAATAAAACTTTGACCCAAGCCATCGCTGTACGGCCATTTACCTCGTCAACTTCGCCCTTCCACCTGTTCGGCTGAACCCGCCCTGGCTGGTCAAGAACACGCAATCTCCCGGGTTGCCGCCACCCTTGTTTCAGACTCACTCTCCTTGGAGCTCGACATGATCCTACGCACACTCACCCTCGCCACCTCCGCCGCCCTGCTGACCCTGGCCGGCTGTGCCACCCAGCAGGCCGGCGGCGACCCGGCGGAGGCCACGAACCAACGCCTGAGCAGCCTGGAATCGCGACTCCAGGCCGAGGCCGGTTCCGCCCAGAGCCTGATCGGCGCGCTCGGCAAAAAGGTCGAAGCCCTGTCCGGAGAACTGCGGCACCTGCGGGAGACGGCGGCGAGCCAGGCCGGCGGCGCCGCGTCACAACAAGCCAGCGCCAGTGCCCTGGCCGCGCGCATGGACAAGACGGAGCAGCGCCTGGGCGAACTCACCGGCGAAACCCGCGCGGCGGCCACGCAGGCGGCCGGCGCGCAAGCCGCCCTGCCCGCCTTGCGTGGACAGGCGCATGAACTCGGGCAACGGCTCGATCGCCTGGGCGCCCTGAGCAATTACCGGGACATGGGCACGGCCCTGGAGCACCAGGCCGACAACGCGGCAATCTCCGAACGCCTGGAAGCGGCTGAAATGCAGTTGGAAGACCTGGCCGAGCAAATCGGCGAGGCCTTGACCCAGACGAGTGAAATTCAGGCCGCCCTGACCGAAAAGACCGACAGCGCCCGGCAACGCATCGAGAAATCGGAACAGCGTCTGGGCGAGCTCGCGGCACAGACCCATCAGGCCCTCGGCCAGGTGGCCGGTGTGCAAACCGCCCTGCCCGCCCTGCGCGAGAAAATCGCCGAAGCCGGCCCGCGCATGAACGACCATGACGCCCGCCTGGCCGCCCTGAGCAAGCGGCTGGAAGAAGTCGCGCGCATGGCGCAGGAGGCATACGACGCCACCGGCCTCGGCCAGCGCAAGATATTCGGCAAGGTGATCGAGTCCATCACCCTCACCGAGGACAAGACCTTGTTCCCGATCAACTCCCCCACACTGGGCGAACAGGACAAAGCCAAACTGGATGCGCTTGCGCTACGCCTGAAAAGCCTGGGCACCAATTACCACCTGCAGATTCAGGGCCATACCGAAGGCTTCGGCTCCGACGACTACAACTACGAACTCGGCAAGGCGCGCGCCGAGGCGGTCAAGAACTACCTCCACGAGAAGGGTGGCGTCCCGACGCTGCGCATGTCGGTGATGTCCTACGGCTCCATCGAATCCGCCGGCTACGCCACCAAGGGCAATCGCCGCGTCGTGGTGCAGGTGTTGCAGTAATCCCTGGCGCGGCCCCGCTCAATAATGCGGTGGCCGTTCCTCGCCCGGGTCGCGCCGTTCCGGCGGCGCCATGTCCTGAAGCTGGTTGGACAGGCGGATCACCAGTCGTTGCAACTGGTCGATCTGTTCCTGCTGGCGAAACACGGTGCGGTTGAGTTCATCCAGAGCATCTTCCGCGTAACTCAATTTGATTTCGATCTCGATCAGGCGGGCTTCCATCATTTCTCCTTGAGCATGGGCTTCAGCTCACGCCAGACATTGTCCACCAGCAGCACTTGCGCGCCCGCGTCCGGATGCAGGCCATCGGCCTGGAAACGCTCGCGCTGATCCGCCATGCCAGCCAGCAGGAACGGCACCAGGCGGACTTTCCCGGCCTGCGCCACCTCCGCGAACAAGGTCTGGAACTTGCGCGTGTAGGCCGGGCCATAGTTCGGCGGCAGGCGCATGCCGACCAGCAACACCTCGCCGTCCTGTTTCTTCACCAGGTCGATCATGGCCTCCAGGTTGCGCGCGGTCTGCGCCAAAGGCAGGCCGCGCAGGCCATCGTTGGCGCCCAGTTCGATGATGGTGAGATGGGGCTTGTGCGCGGCCAGCACCTCGGGCAGGCGGGTCAGGCCGCCCGCCGTGGTTTCACCGGAAACACTGGCATTGACCACCCGATGCTGCGGCAAGCGCTGTTGCAGCAGATTCACCCAGCCGGAATCGCGCGGAATGCCATAAGCGGCGGATAGACTGTCGCCAAACACCAGTATGGTGGGCGCGGCCAGAACCGGGCCGCTCAACAACCACAAGAGACACAACACTTTCATGCATATAGACATCGAGAACCTCGGTAAATCGGTACGAGTGGGCGAGGAAGCCCTGCACATCCTCGCCGATGTTTCCTTCAGCGTGTACCCCGGCGAGAGCATGGCCATTATCGGCAGTTCCGGTTCCGGAAAATCCACCCTGCTGGGATTGATCGCCGGCCTGGATGTTCCCAGCGCCGGGCGTGTACTGCTCGACGGCGAGAACCTGTTCGATCTCGACGAGGACGGCCGCGCGGCGTTGCGTGGGCGCGGCATGGGCTTCGTGTTCCAGTCGTTCCAGTTGCTGACGGGACTCACCGCCCTGGAGAACGTGATGCTGCCGCTGGAACTGGCCGGCCAGACGAACGCCGCCGAAGTGGCGCGCGCGCATCTGGAGCGGGTAGGTTTGAGCGGGCGCGTCAAGCACCGGCCGGCGCAGCTCTCCGGTGGCGAGCAGCAGCGCGTCGCCCTGGCGCGCGCCTTCGCGGTGGCGCCGCGCATCCTGCTGGCCGACGAGCCCACCGGCAACCTGGATGCCCACACCGGCGCCCAGATCATCGACCTGATGTTCGAACTGAACCGCGCCCAGGGCGCCAGCCTCGTCGTCGTCACCCACGACCCCGCGCTCGCCGCCCGGTGCCGGCGGCAATTACGGCTGGATGGCGGAAGGTTGGTGGCGAATCCATGATTCCTCTTTCCCTCCGTTTCCTCGCGCGCGAATGGCGCGCCGGCGAAATTCGCGTGTTGCTGCTGGCCGTTGCGCTGGCGGTGGCCAGCCTGACTTCCGTGGCGTTTTTCGGCGACCGAGTGAAGCAGGCGCTCGGGCGCGAAGCCAACACCTTGCTGGCGGCGGATCTGGCGATCGCTTCCGATCACGCCCTCGACCCCGGTTTCGCCGGCGAAGCGCGGCGGCTGGGTCTGCGAGTCAGCTCCAGCGCGGCCTTTTTGAGCATGGCGCGGGCCGGGAAAAAGAACCTGCTGGCCGGCATCAAGGGGGTGGAGCCCGGCTACCCTCTGCGCGGTGGCCTGCGCGTCGCGCCGGCACCGTTCGCGGCGGATGCGCCCACCCGCGCCCTGCCCGGTTCCGGCCAGGCCTGGCTGGATTCGCGCGCCGCCGCCGAGTTGGGCGCGCGGGTCGGCGGTGAGGTGGAACTCGGCGCCGCGCGCTTCAAAATCACGCAAATCATCACTTTCGAGGGCGAGCGCGGCGGCAATTTCATGGCTCTGGCGCCGCGCGTGCTGATCGCGGCGGCCGACCTGGACAGAACCGGCCTGGTGCAGGAAGGCAGCCGCGTCGGTTACCGCCTGTTGCTGGCGGGAACGGATGACGCGCTGGCCACCTTCCGCACCTGGAGCGGACCGCGCCTGGCACGAGGCGAGAAGCTGGAAGACGTGCGCGACGCCCGCCCGGAACTGCGCCAGATTCTCGACAAGGCGCAACGCTATCTGGGCCTGGCCGCCGTGCTCACCGTGGTGCTCGCCGCCGCCGCCACGCACATGGCGCTGCGCCGCTACGTGCAAAGGCATTTCGATCAATACGCGCTGCTGCGCTGCTTCGGCGCCAGCCAGCGCCGCCTGATCGGCCTGTATTTCATGCAGCTGGCCGGCCTCGGCCTGGCGGCCGGCCTGCTCGGCGCGACCCTGGGCTGGTTCACGCAACTGGTGCTGACGAATCTTCTGGGCGAGGTCTTGCGCCTGGGCCTGCCGGCGGCCTCGTGGCAACCGTTCGGCCTGGGCCTTCTGGCCGGCGTCGCCCTGGTTCTGGCCTTCGCCCTGCCGCCTCTGCTGCGCCTGGCGCGGGTGCCGACATTGCGCGTCTTGCGCCGTGAGTTCGGCAACTTCGGCGGCCCTCAGCCGGTTGGCGCGCTGTTCGCCCATCTGGTCGGACTCGCTCTGGTCGCCGGGCTGATCTTCTGGCAAGCCGGGGATACCCGCCTGGCCCTGATCGTCGGCGGCGGCGTGCTGGGCGTGATGGCCGTCGCGGTGGCGCTGATTCAGGTCTTGTTGTGGCCGCTTGCCCGGCTGGCCCGGCATTTGCCCGCCGGCCCGCGCCTGGGTCTGCTCGGCCTCAGGCAGCGCGGCTGGGAAACCACGTTGCAGGCCCTGGCTCTGAGCCTGGGATTGCTCGCCCTGCTGTTGCTCACCCTGGTGCGCGGCGACCTGCTCGATGCCTGGCGCAACCAGGTGCCGGCCGGCGCGCCCAATCGCTTCGTCATCAACATCCAGCCGCAACAGGTGGCGCCGGTGCAAGACTGGCTGGCGAGCAACGGCATTCGGAACGCGACCCTCCACCCCATGATCCGCGCCCGCCTCATCGCCATCGAAGGCCGCCCGGTGCGCCCCGAGGACTATCCGGAGGAGCGCGCGCGCCACCTGGCGGAACGCGAATTCAATCTTTCCGAACTGGCCGAACTGCCGCCGGACAACGAGCTGCTGGCGGGCCACTGGTGGTGGCCGGGGCAAACCAGCGGCTTCACGGTGGAGGATGGCATCGCCAGGGCGCTGCACATCCGCCTTGGCGACAAACTCGAATTCGATGTCGGCGGCCTGCCGCTCTCCGGCCATGTCAGCAATCTGCGCAAGGTGGAGTGGGATTCCTTCCGGGTGAACTTCTTCGTCGCCACCCCGCCCGGTGCGATGCGGGCCATGCCGAAGAGCTACATCACCAGCTTCCACCTGCCGCCCGAGCGCGGCGCCGTGCTCGCCGGGATGGTCGCCGCCTTTCCCAACCTGACCGTGATCGACGTGACCCAGGTCATCAACGAATTGCGCGGCCTGACCGACCGGGTCAGCCAGGCGGTGCAACTGGTGTTCCTGTTCAGCCTTGGCGTGGGGGTGCTGGTCATGCTGGCAGCGCTCTACTCGCGGCGCGCCGAACGCGCCCGGGAAATCGGCCTGTGGCGCACCCTGGGCGCCTCGAAGCGCACCCTGCGCGCCGCCCTGGCCAGTGAATTCGCCCTACTCGGCCTGCTCGCCGGCCTGGTCGCGGCGGGCGCCGCCAGCGTGCTGGCCTGGGTGCTGGCGAACCAGGTATTCGACCTGCCGCACAGCCCCAACCCCTGGATATGGCTGTTCGGCCTCGGCGGCGGCGTGGGGCTGATCCTGCTCGCCGGCTGGCTGGCGACCCGCGATCTGCTGGAAGAGCCACCGCTCAAGGCGTTGCGGATGGAGTGACGGGTGTGCCCCGCTTACTTCATCGCATCGCCGGTATACAAGGCCGCGATCAGGTCGGACTGGGTCACCATGCCGACCAGGCGCGCGTCGGCATCGACCACCGGGATGTGGTGCAGCCCCTTGTCCGACAACATCGGCACCAGTTCGACGATGTGCATGTCCTCGCGCGCGGTCACCACCGGTGTGGCCATGATCTGCCCGACCACCTCGGGCTTTTCCGAGGTGACGCCCGGTGTGCGGCGGATGAAGCGAATCAGCCTGTCCTCGAAAGTCTCGTAGGTTTTCAGGTTGGCGCGCTTGATGAAGTCCACCAGGGTGATGACGCCGATCACGCGGCGGAACGGGTCGATCACCGGAATCGCCTTGACCTTGTGGTAGCGCAGGCGCGCCCAGGCCTCCTCCAGTTCGGTGCCGTATTCCGCCGTGGACAGATCGCGCGACATGATGTCGGCGCAGGTGATGTTGCCCATCTTGCGGCGGAAGGCGTGGATGCCCGCCTGGCTGTAAACCCGGTCGAGATCGGCCTCGCTGATGTCCAGATAGGTATCCAGATCGCGCAGGGCGTTGCGCAAATCCGCGCGATCCAGCCCGAGGCGGTCGAGCGGCGTGGGGTCGTTGTGGCGATGCCGGTGGTCTTTCCGGGTATTCGGACGGGCAGGATAGCGATGCCCCGGCAGCAGGTTGTTGATGATGAGGGCCATCAACAGCAGCAGCAGCACGTTCAACCCCACCGGCTCCAGCAGGAAGCGATAGCCTTCCGCGTGCACCGCGTCGCCGCCGAGAACGGCCACCAGCGCCACCGCTCCGCCGGGTGGATGCAGGCTGTGGCTGAAATGCATGACGAGAATGGCCACCGCCACCGCCACCGCCGAAGCCACCCAGGGATCGGGAATCAGGCGCGCGCAGGCCACCCCGACGAAAGCCGCGATCAGGTGGCCACCCACCAGCGGCCAGGGCTGCGCCAGCGGGCTGTTCGGGGTGACGAACAGGAGAATGGCCGAAGCGCCCATCGAGGCCACCAATACCAGCAGGCCCGCCCCTTCCAGGAAGTGGCTGCTGGCATACCCCACCGCCAGGACGGCGACGAACGCGGCCAGCGTGGAGCGCACCCTTTCCCCCACACTGAGGGGGGTGGACTCGGTAACCAGATAGGGACGAAGCCCCAACAGGAACTGCTTGAAAACGTGCATGAACCAACCTTCCAGTGCCCGTCGCCGGGGCCAAATCCGGGTGTATGGGAAATGGGCCTTGCCGGCCCGAGGCGGGCATTATGAGCGATCAATGGAAAAAACCCCGCCTGACGTCTGGTTATCGGAAAAGCGCGGGCAAGCCAGTTCCGTGAGTAGCGCCAGGAGGGTAGCGCCCCTCGCCGACGCCTTTTCGTTTCAATATGACAACCACCTGAAACCCATGCCAACACCGAGAACGCCATGAGCACCGAACTGCGCCACACCTACTGCGCCCTGTGCATCTCCCGCTGCGGGTGCGTGGGCACGCTGGTGGACGGCGTTCTGACCCGGGTCGATCCCGACCCGGCGCATCCCACCGGCCAGGCCTTGTGCGTCAAGGCCAGGGCGGCGCCGGAATCGGTCTACGCGGCCGATCGCGTCCTGTTCCCGCTGCGCCGCACCCGGCCCAAGGGAGAGGCCGATCCCGGCTGGGAACGCATCTCCTGGGAAGAGGCCCTCGATCTGCTGGCCGCCAGGATGCGAGCGGCCATCGCGGAGCACGGCCCCCGCGCGCTGGCCTTCGGCGTCGCCACACCGAGCGGCACGGCGGTGGCGGACAGCTTTGCCTGGATTCACCGTCTGGCCCACGCCTGTCACAGCCCCAACCTGATCTTCGCCACCGAGAACTGCAACTGGCACAAGGACTTCGCACCGGCCTACACCTTCGGCGCCGGCATCGGCATGCCGGACTACCCGCACACCGGCTGCATTTTGTTGTGGGGCTTCAACCCCGCCACTTCCTGGCTGGCGCAGGCCACGGCGGTGCAACAGGCGCGCAAACGCGGCGCCAGGCTGATTGTGGTCGATCCCCGTCGCGCGGGCCTGGCCGCCTCCGCCGATCTCTGGCTGCGCCCCCATCCAGGCAGCGACGCGGCACTGGCTCTGGGGCTGGCCCATGAACTGATCGAGACGGGACGCTTCGACCATGAATTTCTCCGCAGTTGGAGCGATGCGCCCTTCCTGGTCGCCGATGCCGATGGCCGCCCGCTCACCGGCGCCGATCTGCGTGACGACGGCGACGCGGGGCAGGCGCTGGCCTGGGATGAGGTGAACGGCCTCCCTCTGGCCTGCCCGAACCGCCCGCCCAATGCCGACCGGCAAGCGTGTCTGGCATTGCGTGGGCGTTACACGGTGCAAACGCGGCGCGGCCCCATCGCCTGCCGCCCGGTGTTCGAGCGCCTCGCCGAGCGCTGCCGCGCCTGGCCCGCCTCGCGTGTCGCCGAAGTCACCGGCATCCCCGCCGAACAGGTCGTGGCGGCGGCGAACCTGATCGCCGACAACCTGCCCCTGTCCTTCTTCACCTGGACCGGCACCTGCCAGCACACCAATGCCACCCAGACCGGCCGCGCCATCGCCACCCTGTACGGCCTGACCGGCTGTCTGGACGCGCCCGGCGGAAATGTCTGGTTCAGCAAACCGCCCATCGCCGATGTCATGGGCTTCGCCTGGGTCACGCCCGAGGAACGGGCGCTGACCCTGGGACGAAACGAGCGCCCGGAAGGGCCGCCGCAAAAGGGCTGGATCACCAGCCGCGACCTGTTCCGTGCCGTGGTGGAAGGCGAACCCTACCCGGTCACCTGTCTGGTCTCCTTCGGCGGCAACTTTCTACTCTCCAAGCCGAACACCCGCTTGAGCGATGCGGCCCTGGAAAAACTCGGATTCTTCGCCCTGGCGGAACTGGTCGAAACCCCGACCGCACGCCACGCCGACCTCCTCCTGCCAGTATGCGGCGCCTGGGAGCGCGAGGGCCTGCAAGCCGGTTTCCAGACAAGCGCGGCGGCGGAGGCGCATGTGCAACTGCGCCCGGCCCTGGCGCCGCCCCAGGGCGAAAGCCGTTCCGACACCTGGATCGTGTTCGAACTGGCCAAGCGCCTGGGCCTGGCCGAGCAGTTCTACGGCGGCGACCCGGAAACGGCTCTAGTCCGGATGCTGGCTCCGAGCGGCCTCACCCCGGAAGCCCTGCGCGCCGCGCCGGGCGGCATCACCCTGAAGCTGGAAACCCGTTATCGGAAATACGAACAGAGCGGCTTTTCCACCCCCAGCGGACGCCTGGAACTGCACAGCGAACGGCTGCGCGGCGTCGGCCTGGACCCGCTGCCCGACCATGTCGCACCAGCCATCCCGCATGATCCACGCTTTCCCCTGACCCTCACCACCGCCAAGTGGCCGCAGTATTGCCACAGCCAGCAACGCAACCAGCCCTCGCTACGCCGCCGCATGCCCGAACCCCTGGTGGAATTACATCCCGAAACAGCGGCGGCGCGCGGCATCCGCGAGGGTGACTGGATCGAAATCTCCACGCCGCTGGGAGCCATGCGCGCCCGCGCCAGACTCGACCGCCATCTCGCGCCGCGAGTGATATGCGCGCAGTACGGATGGTGGCAATACCCGGATGGCGCGGGCGACGCCAATCGCCTGATCGACGGCGAATGCTTCGACCCGGTGGCGGGCTCCAACAGCCTGCGCAATTTCCCCTGCCAGGCATCGCCGCTCCCCGCGTGATGGGGGCTTACATGAGAAGGCGTGCGCCCTACGCCGAAAGGGCCGGCATGGGCGTGATTGCCGGTTGAATTGGCACTTCCAGGCAAAGCAGACTCCCGAAAGGCTGACGGAATGCCGCCGAGTAGGGACTGATGTCGTTGCGTAACTCCGGAAAAAACCAATAAAAAACCCGCACTCAGGCGGGTTTTCTGGACTACTCCGGATGTTTCCGGATTGTTATCTGGTGGGTGCTGACGGGCTCGAACCGCCGACATTCTGCGTGTAAGGCAGACGCTCTACCAACTGAGCTAAGCACCCGGAAATCAGTTCACCGCGTCCTTCAGCGCCTTGCCGGGACGAAATTTCGGCACTTTGGCGGCCTTGATCTTGATGGCGGCGCCGGTGCGGGGATTGCGGCCGGCGCGCGCGGCGCGCTTGCCGGTGTAGAAAGAGCCGAAGCCGACCAGCGTCACCATCTCGCCCTTCTTGAGCGCCTTCTTCACGGCTTCCATCGCGCCTTCCAGAGCACGCCCCGCAGCCGCCTTGGAGAGATCCGCCGATTCGGCAATGGCATCAATCAACTCTGACTTGTTCACGGTTTCCCCTTTGCGGTGAGTGATGACGGCGCGGTTTTCCCGCGCCGCGCATGTTCCGGTTCGCGCTCTCCGGTGTCAAGGAAAAACGCCCGTAAAAACGCTCCCAAGCCGCGTCAATGCTTGATTACGGCGGTTTTTTCCTCGACCGTTGGAACCGTCGCGGGGGTGGCGACGACCTCTTCCTCGGACAACGCTTGCGGCTCGCTTTCGAGCGCCGCGCTCAACACCTGCTCGATCCACTTCACCGGCTGGATTTCCAGGCGATTCTTGATGTTGTCTGGAATTTCCGTGAGGTCTTTCACGTTGCCTTCCGGGATCAAAACCTTCTTGATGCCGCCACGATGCGCGGCCAGGAGTTTTTCCTTCAAACCGCCGATCGGCAGAACCTCGCCACGCAGGGTAATTTCTCCGGTCATCGCCACTTCGCAACGCACCGGAATGCCGGTGAACACCGAGACCATCGCCGTGGCGAGCGCGGCGCCGGCGGACGGGCCGTCCTTGGGCGTGGCGCCTTCCGGCAGGTGGATATGCATGTCGTTCTTCTCGAACGCTTCATTCCTGATGCCCAGGCTGGCGGCGCGGCTGCGCACCACGGTGCGGGCGGCCTCGATGGATTCTTTCATCACGTCGCCCAACTGGCCGGTGCGGGTGATGACGCCCTTGCCGGGCATGATGGTGGATTCGATGGTGAGCAGTTCGCCACCCACTTCGGTCCAGGCCAGGCCGGTGACTTGGCCAACCTGATTGGCCTTTTCCGCCATGCCGTAGGTGTAACGCTGCACGCCCAGGTATTTGTCCAGATTCTTCGGAGTGACGCTGATCTTGCCCTTGACCTTCTTCAGGGTCTGGGCAGTGACCGCCTTGCGGCAAATCTTGGAGATTTCCCGTTCCAGGCTGCGCACCCCGGATTCCCGGGTGTAGTAGCGCACGATGTCGCGCAGGGCAGTCTCGGTGACATGGAGATCGGTTTCCTTGAGGCCGTTGTTCTTCAATTGCTTGGGCAACAGATAGCGCAGGGCGATGTTGATCTTTTCGTCCTCGGTGTAGCCGGACAGGCGGATCACTTCCATGCGGTCAAGCAGCGGCGCCGGAATGTTGAGCGAGTTGGCGGTGGCCACGAACATGACATCGGAGAGGTCGTAATCGACTTCGACGTAATGGTCCTGGAAGGTGTGGTTCTGCTCGGGGTCGAGCACTTCCAGCAGGGCCGACGAGGGATCGCCACGGAAGTCCTGGCCCAGCTTGTCCACTTCGTCGAGCAGGAAGAAGGGATTGCGCACCGTGGCCTTGGTCAGGCTTTGCAGAATCTTGCCCGGCATGGAGCCGATGTAGGTGCGGCGATGGCCACGGATCTCGGCCTCGTCGCGCACGCCGCCCAGGGCCATGCGCACGTATTTGCGGTTGGTGGCGCGGGCGATGGACTGGCCGAGCGAGGTCTTGCCGACGCCGGGTGGCCCGACCAGGCAGAGGATGGGCGCCTTCAGCTTGCCGACGCGTTCCTGCACGGCGAGATATTCGACGATGCGTTCCTTGACCTTCTCAAGCCCGTAGTGGTCTTCGTCGAGTATCTGCTGGGCGCGGGCGAGGTCCTTGCTGATCTTGGTTTTCTTGAACCAGGGCAGGTTGATCAAGGTTTCGATGTAGGTACGCACCACGGTGGCTTCGGCCGACATGGGCGACATCATCTTCAGTTTTTTCAGTTCCGCCTCGGCTTTCTTCAGGGCTTCCTTGGACATGCGCGCGGCCTTGATGCGCTTGTCCAGTTCGTCCAGATCGGCGCTCTCGTCGACGTCGCCGAGTTCCTTCTGGATCGCCTTCACCTGTTCGTTCAGGTAGTACTCGCGCTGGCTCTTTTCCATCTGGCGCTTGACCCGGCCACGGATGCGCTTTTCCACCTGGAGGATGTCGATCTCGGTTTCCAGGAAGCCCATCAGATGGTCGAGGCGGGCCTTGAGTTCGGTCATCTCCAGGATGGCCTGCTTCTGGTCCAGCTTGAGCGGCAGATGCGCGGCGATGGTGTCGGTCAGCCGCCCGGCGTCGTCGATGCCGGCCAGCGAAGCGAGGATTTCCGGGGGAATCTTCTTGTTGAGTTTGACGTAGTTGTCGAACTGGGCCAGCAGCGCGCGGCGCATGGCCTCGATTTCGCTGTCGTCCAGGCCGATCTCATCCATCGGTTCGCCGCGCGCCAGGAAATGCGTGTCGGCTTCGATGAATTCCTGCACCCGCGCGCGCTGGTTGCCTTCCACCAGCACCTTCACGGTGCCGTCGGGCAGCTTGAGCATCTGCAGGATGCTGGCGATGGCGCCGACTTCGTAGAGATCGTCGAAGCTGGGTTCATCCTTGGCGGCCGATTTTTGCGCCACCAGCATGATGTGCTTGCCCGCTTCCATCGCCAGTTCCAGCGCCTTGATCGACTTGGGACGCCCCACGAACAGGGGAATGACCATGTGCGGGAACACCACGACGTCGCGCAACGGCAACAGGGGCAGCGTGACGGGGGCGGTAAACAGCGTGGTCTGGCTCATTGAGGTCTCCGGCGCATCGAGGCCATTGCGGTTTGAGCTACTTGAGTGCGCCGGGCGGGAATTCAACCCGGCGCGAGAGGTATTTCAGCCGACCGCCTTGGCGGGTTCGGTGTAGATCAACAGCGGCTTGCCCTCGCCCATGACGGATTTCTCGTCCACTACCACCTTGGTCACGTTCTCCATGCTGGGCAGCTCGAACATGATGTCCATCAGGCTGTGTTCGATGATGGAACGCAAGCCGCGCGCGCCGGTCTTGCGCTTGATCGCGCGGTTGGCAATGGCGGTGAGCGCCTCGTCGCGGAATTCCAGATCCACGCCTTCCATCTTGAACAGCTTCTCGAACTGGCGCGTGAGCGCGTTCTTGGGCTCGGTCAGTATCTGCATCAGCGCCTTGACGTCGAGTTCCTCCAGGGTGGCGATCACCGGCAGACGGCCGACGAA
Organism: Hydrogenophilales bacterium; assembly: GCA_023258975.1. Taxonomy (GTDB): domain Bacteria; phylum Pseudomonadota; class Gammaproteobacteria; order Burkholderiales; family Thiobacillaceae; genus PFJX01. The sequence goes on from JAHFRD010000005.1 coordinate 78,280, forward strand.
TTCGGGGATCAGGCCGAACTTGATGAGGTCTTCCGGCTCCACCATGCGGAACACTTCGCCGACATCCTTGCGGTTGTCCTTGCTCTTCACTTCCGCGCCGAAGCCGATGCCGGACTTCTCGGTGCGATTGCGGATGACTTTATCGAGGCCGCTGAAGGCGCCACCGACGATAAACAGGATGTTGGTGGTGTCGATCTGAATGTATTCCTGATTGGGGTGCTTGCGCCCGCCCTGCGGCGGCACCGAGGCGACCGTGCCCTCGATCAGTTTCAACAGGGCCTGCTGCACCCCCTCGCCGGACACGTCGCGGGTGATGGAGGGGTTTTCCGAACGCCGTGAAATCTTGTCGATCTCGTCGATGTAGACGATGCCGGTGCGCGCCTTCTCGACGTCGTAGTCGCATTTCTGCAACAGCTTCTGGATGATGTTCTCGACATCCTCGCCCACGTAACCGGCCTCGGTCAGGGTGGTGGCGTCGGAGATCACGAAAGGCACGTTGAGCAGACGCGCCAGGGTTTGTGCCAACAGCGTCTTGCCGGAACCGGTGGGGCCGATCAGCAGGATGTTGCTCTTGGCCAGTTCGACTTCGTCGTCCTTGCTGCCGCCAGGTTGGCGCAGGCGCTTGTAGTGGTTGTACACCGCCACCGCCAACGCCCGCTTGGCCGGATCCTGGCCGATCACGTACTGATTCAGGGAGTCACGAATTTCCAGTGGCGTCGGCAGCTTCTCGCTGACTTCCTTGTCCCCGTCCTTCTGCACATCCTCGCGAATGATGTCATTGCATAGATCGACACATTCGTCACAGATGAATACCGTGGGGCCGGCGATGAGCTTGCGCACTTCCTGCTGGCTCTTGCCGCAGAAGGAGCAGTAGAGAAGTTTGTTGTCGCTGTCAGCCATGGTTCAGTTCCGTGCTCGTTTACGTGCTCAGTCGGGTGGGTAATACCCGAGTTATATGCTCAAGTTTACGCCGCTTCGTCGCGGCTGACCATCACCTTGTCGGCCAGGCCATACGCCACGGCCTTCTCCGCGCTCATGAAGTTGTCGCGCTCGGTATCGCGTTCGATGGTTTCCAGCGTCTGTCCGGTGTGCTCTGCCAGGAGGCCGTTCAGGCGCGCCTTCAGGTAGAGGATTTCCTTGGCGTGAATCTCGATGTCCGTGGCCTGGCCCTGGAAGCCGCCCAGCGGCTGGTGAATCATCACCCGCGAATTGGGCAGCACCAAACGCTTGCCCTTGGCGCCGGCGGCAAGCAGGAAGGCGCCCATGCTGGCGGCCTGGCCCACGCACAGGGTGGACACATCCGGCTTGATGAAGCGCATGGTGTCGTAGATGCCCATGCCGGCCGTGATCGAACCGCCCGGGGAGTTGATGTAGAGGTGGATGTCCTTGTCCGGATTTTCCGATTCCAGGAACAGCAACTGCGCCACCACCAGGTTGGCGCTCATGTCGTTGACCGGGCCGACCAGGAAGATGACGCGCTCTTTCAACAGGCGCGAATAGATGTCGTAGGCGCGCTCGCCGCGCCCGCTCTGCTCGACGACCATGGGGATGTACCCCAGGCCGGAAGGCTCTTGCGTCCAGGACATCACTTGTTCCCCATCAGTTTTTCCAGGGTGTAGGCCTCATCGGTCACCTGAGCGCGCTCCAGGAGCCAGTTGACGATGTTTTCTTCCAGAACCAGCGCGCGCGCCTCGTTGAGGCGGCTGCTGTCCTGCTGATACCAGGCCACCACTTCCGAGGGGTCTTCGTAGCTTTGCGCGAATTCGCCGACCAGGGCTTGCACCTGATCGTTCGAGGCGGTGATGTCGTTGGCGAGAACCAGTTGATCCATCAGCAGCCCCAGTGCGACGCGGCGTTTGGCCTGCGGCTCGAAGATTTCGTCGCGCATCTGGATGTCCTGCTCGCGCATGCCGCGCGCTTTCAGATCGGTCACGGCCTTCTCCAGCAGGGCGTGGCGTTCCATCGCCACGAGGCTGGCGGGCACGTCGAAAGGCGTCACCTCCAGCAGGCCGCTGAGTACCTGCTCCTTCACGCGCGTCTGGATGCGGCGCTTGGCTTCACGCGCCAGATTGCCGCGAATCTCGTCCTTGAGCCTGGCGACCCCACCCTCGGGAATGCCCAGGCTACGCGCCAGGTCATCGTCCACCTCGGGCAGATGCGCTTCATGCACCATCTTCACGGTGGCCGTGAAGGTGGCGGTCTTGCCGGCCAGTTCCTTGGCGAAATAGTCTTCGGGGAAGGTCACGTCGAAAGTCCTGGTTTCGCCGGCCTTCATGCCCATCAGGCCGCCCTCGAATTCCTTGAGGGTGCGGCCTTCACCCAGGATGACCGGGAAGTCCTTGGCCTCGCCGCCCTGGAAAGCCTCGCCGGCGATGGTGCCGGCATAGTCGATATGTACGCGGTCGCCCACTGCGGCTTCGCGCTCGACGGTGTGGTACTGCACGCGCTGTTTGCGCAGGACATCCAGGGTGCGGTCCACATCGGTATCGCTCACCTCGACGACCGGACGCGTCACCTTGATCGAGGAGAGATCGCCCACCGTGATTTCCGGGAACACGTCGAAGGTCGCGGTGAAGGCGCCATCCGCCGCCGGGGCGAACTGGGGATAACCGGCCACATTCAGGTTGTGCTCCAGCGCCGCGTTGGAGAACTGCCGCTGCAACGCATCGCCCAGGACTTCACCGCGGATCTCGCCGGAATAACGCGCAGCCACCAGCTTGAGCGGCGCCTTGCCGGGACGAAAACCATCCATGCGCGCGCTCTTGGCGATCTTGCCCAGGCGCTTGGAGACTTCGGTCTCGATCTCGGCGGGATTGAGGTTCAGGGTCATACGACGGGAGAGTCCGTCCAGGGTTTCCAGGGTTGCAGTCATGTTGTCCACGAGTAATCAACGAGTTATCAAGATTCATTCCAGGCCGCATTCAAACCCGATCCGTCGGCGAATCGAGGGCTTTGCCGATCAGGCCACCCATCCCGCTTGTCCGGCTTACGCCAAACGCCTGGAGATTGGCTTGAGTGCGACCAGTAATCGCTGGTGCGAAAGGGGGGACTCGAACCCCCACGCCATAGGCGCTGGAACCTAAATCCAGTGCGTCTACCAATTCCGCCACTTTCGCAATGTAAAAAAATCAATCAGTTACTTCCGGATTGACCGAATATGCAACCGCACCAACATTAAACAAGGCGAAAAATTCTATCACGGGGAGCTTCCCTGCCTCGGACGAAGCCAGGAGATATGAACGCGGATTGTTCATTCCCCATCGAAAGCGTGGTTCGACGGGTTTAATCACTCCACCTCCCGCTGGGGAGGGGCTGATGGACAATCGCACAATCCGGGTCTCGAACAGGAGCGGCCTACACCCGCTCTCGCTCGGCCGCCAGGCGGCGGTGATGGTTTACTTCACGGTGAAACGCACATTCCCCTCGCCGCGACCGGGCACGTTGATGGTGGCCACGGCCTTGGCGCCCCTGGCTGGTTTGGCGCTCATCTTGGCGCCCAGGGTCTGATAACCGTTCGGCGTGAGCGCAACTTCCTCCTTGCCCTTGCCGGAAAGCACGATCAGCTTGCCGCTGGCACCGGTCGATTCCACCGGGGCGCCGTGTTCCGTGAGATACAGCATGGCCTGGGCGCCCTTGAACACCAGTTCCACCTGGAACGATTCGGCATCGGCGGTAACGCCGCCGAACTGCGGTTTGAGGTGGTCGGCGTGCGCCCACACCTGGCCGGTGGCGAGAAGAAGGCTCAAAGCGAAGGGAATGGCGAGTTTTTTCATGGTGTGGCTCCTTTAGAAACTTTCACTGGATTGGTCGCGCAACAGACGCGACAACGGCTTCTCTCCAAACCGCCAGAACATCACCGGCGTGAGCACGGTATCCAGCAGGGTGGAACTGACCAGGCCGCCGAAGATCACGACGGCGACCGGGTGCAGGATTTCCTTGCCCGGCGCGTCGGCGGCCACGAGCAATGGCGAGAGCGCGAAGGCGGCGACCAGCGCGGTCATCAGCACCGGGGTGAGTCGCTCCAGCGAACCGCGCGTAATCATGGGCTTGCCGAACACCTCACCCTCGAAACGGCACAGGTTGATGTAATGGCTGATCTTGAGGATGCCGTTGCGGGTGGCGATGCCGGCCAGGGTGATGAAACCCACCAGCGCCGCCACCGACAGTGGCTGTCCGGACAACCACAAGGCCACGACGCCGCCGACCAGGGCCAGGGGAATGTTGACCATGACGATGGCGGCCAGCGCGGCGGAGCGGTAACGGCTGTAGAGCACCAGGAAGATCAGGGCCAGCGAGACCAGGGCGAGGCCGGCGATGCGCCTGCTGGCTTCCTCCTGCGCCTGGAACTGTCCTTCCAGGGCGGTGAAATAGCCTTCCGGCAAAGCTTGTGCCGCCAGCGCGGCGCGGATGTCGGCGATCACCGCGCTCATGTCGCGCCCCTGCGAATTGGCCGAAATGACGATGCGGCGGCGCGCGTTCTCGCGGCCGATCTGGTTCGGCCCGTCGCCCTCTTCCACTCGCGCCAGCCGGCCCAGCGGCACCCGGCCCTGCGCGGTGTCGATCAACATCCCGTCCAGGGCACGCGCGTCACGGCCGCCTTCCGGCAGGCGCAGCACCAGATCGAAGCGGCGATTGCCCTCGACGATCTGCCCGAGGCGGTCGCCGCCGACGCGTTTTTCCATATCCGCCAGCAAGGCCCCCGGGTTGACGCCATAACGCGACAGCGCGTCGTAATCGAGGTGAATCTTGAGTTGCGGGATCAACACCTGTTTCTCGACTTGCAGGTCGGCCACGCCGGGAATTTTCGCCAGCCGCTCGCGCAAGGCTGCGGCGAGGCCGCGCAGGGTATCGAGATCATCGCCGTAGATTTTCAGGGCGATCTGCGCGCGCACACCGGAGAGCAGATGGTCGAGGCGGTGCGAAATCGGCTGGCCGACGCTGTTCACCGCCGGCAGCACCGCCAGCGCGGCGCGGATGTCGCCCACCACCTCGTCGCGGCCGCGCTTGCCGGGCTTCAGGTCGACCTCCAGTTCCGAGTAATGCACGCCTTCCGCGTGTTCATCCAGTTCCGCGCGCCCGGTGCGGCGGCCCACCCGCAACACTTCCGGCACCGCGCGGATGAGCTGCTCCGCCTGCTGGCCGACGCGGTTCGACTCGGCCAGGGACGCGCCCGGATCGAGCAGCACGTTGACCGTCAGCGTGCCTTCATTGAAGGGCGGCAGGAAGGCGCGCGGGAACAACGGCAAGGCGGCGGCGGCCAGCAGCACCAGAACCAGGGCACCGCCCAGCAGCGCGCGGGCATGGCCGAACGACCAGTCCAACAGGCGCCGATCCCAGGCTTTCAGGCGGCGCACCAGCGGACTGTCGCCATGATCCAGCAGCTTCATGCGCGGCAGCAGATACAGGCACAGCACCGGCGTCAGAACCAGCGATACCACCATGCTGGCGAGGATGGAGACGATATAGGCCAGCCCCAGCGGCGTGAACAACCGCCCCTCGATGCCGGGCAGGGCGAACAGCGGCACGAACACCAGAACGACGATTGCGGTGGCGTAGACGATGGCCGAACGCACTTCCAGGGTCGCCTCGGCGATGACCAGGCCGGCCGCGCGCGGCTCCGCCAGGGCGCGATTCAGGCGCAGCCTGCGCAACACGTTTTCCACGCCGACCACGGCGTCATCCACCAGTTCGCCGATGGCGATGGCCAGGCCGCCCAGGGTCATGGTGTTGATCGACAGGCCGAAATACTGGAACACCAGCGCGGTCACCAGCAGAGAGACGGGAATCGCGGTCAACGAGATGAACGTGGTGCGCAGATTGAGCAGGAACAGGAACAGGATCACCGCCACCATGATGGCGCCGTCGCGCAACGCCTCCTCGACATTGCCCACCGAAGCCTCGATGAACTTCGCCTGCTCAAAGAGGAAACGCGGTTTTCCCACGCCTTGCGGCGCGCCTTTTCCTTTATCCCGCGCGAGTTCCTCCAGCGCCTTCGCCACCTCGCGGGTGAGCGCCACCGAATCGGCGGACGGCTGCTTCTGGATCGACAGAATCACCGCCGGCTGGCCGTTGTAACCGGCGTCGCCGCGTTTCACGGCGGCGGCGAAGCGCACCTCGGCCACCTGATGCAGCGGGATGGGCTGGCCACCGCGATTGGCCACGGTGAGATTGCGCAAGTCCTCGATGCGCGTGGTGCGGCCGATGTTGCGGATCAGGTATTCGCGTGCCCCGCTTTCGAGAAAGCCGCCGCTACTGTTGCCGCCGAAATTCGCCAGCGCCGCTTCCACCTGATCGAAGCCGACGTTCAGCGCGCGCATGCGCGCCAGATCCGGCTCCACTCGGTACTGGCGCACCTCGCCGCCGATGGGGATCACCTGGCTGACGCCGGGAATGGAGAGCAGGCGCGGCCGCATCACCCAGTCGGCATACTCGCGCGCCGCCATCGGGCTGGCGCCGGCCCCCTCACCCCCTACCCCTCCCCCGTCACGGGGGAGGGGAGCATCGCGAGCCGCTGACACAGCTTTGTTCGACACGGGGATGGCGATCAACGCGATCTCGCCCATGATCGAGGCGATCGGCCCCATCTGCGGCACCACCCCCGCCGGCAATTGCTCGCGCAACAGGCCCAGGCGCTCGGCGATCTGCTGGCGGTTGCGATAGATCTCGCTGCCCCAGGCGAATTCGACATACACCACCGACAGGCCGATGCCCGACACCGAACGCACCCGGGTCACGCCGGGCATGCCGTTCATCGCCGCCTCGATCGGGAAGGTCACCGTCTGTTCGACTTCCTCCGGCGCCATGCCGCCCGCCTCGGTCATCAGGGTCACGGTCGGCTTGTTCAGGTCAGGAAACACATCCACCGGCATGTTCCGCACCACCAAACCGCCCTGGATCAACAGCAGCAACGCAAGGCCCAGCACCAGCAGGCGCTGGTTCAGGCTGGCGTGGATCAGGCGGGAGAACACCTCAGCGCACCCGCGCCAGCGCGGCGGCGCCGTTCACCACCACCCGCTCGCCCGCCGCCAGGCCTTCCAGCACCAGCAGCGAGATGGCATCGAGCGGCGCCGTTTTCACCGCGCGAGGCGCGAAACGCTCGGCGCCGACATGCAGCCAGACCCGCGCGTTGCCGCCGGAATCGCGGCTCACTGCGTCCAGCGGCACGGCCACGCCCTCGCGGCTGGCGCGCGTCTTCGCCAGCACCTTGAGCGACTGGCCGACCACCACCGGTGTATTCCCATGCGTGACACGGAACAGCACCGGCAACGCGCCCTCACGCAACACCTGGCCGGCGCCGAGAAAAGTCAGTTTCAGTTCACCCCCCGGCACGGCGGCGCTAGCTTCGTTCAGGCCAGCGGCCACGCCGGGGTCGTAGGCCAGCGCTTCGACCGCGAGGCGGGCGGGATCGACAATTTCAAACAGTGTTTCGCGCGCCTCCACCACCTGCCCGGCCACCACGTTCACGGCCGCCACCACGCCGGCCACCGGCGCGCGCAGGGATTCGACGGCCAGGCCGCCGCCCAATGCCGCGCGGCTCGCCCGCAAACCTTGCAGTTCGATGCGCGCCGCCTCGATCTCGCGCGCCGGCACGATGCCTTCCAGTTGTTCCAGACGCGCCAGACGTTTTTCCGTTGCCTCGATCCGGGCCGCCAGATCCGCCAGTTGTGCCTGCTGGCCACCGCGTTCCAGGCCACCGACCAGCGGAAGCAGGGTGGCCAGCGCCTCGCCCTTGGCCACACGCCGGCCCAACACCGCCTTTGGCGACAGTTCGACGCGGCCGCTCTGGGTCGCCTGCACCTTGCCGCCGGCCTGGGGGTCGGCGATCACACGGCCATTCAATTCCAGCGTCAGCGCGTGCGCCGCCGGCTGGGCAAGTTGCGTGCGCACCCCGATTTGGCGTTGCGTGGCCTTGGGCAGGAACACACTGCCATCGGCCAGGCGCGCCGGCGCATCATTGGCCAAGACAGCGCCGCTTACGACAAGCGCCGGCTCCGCAGGCGAATGGTCTTCACCGCCGTGGGCGAAAACCAGGCCCGAAAAGCCCAGTAGGAGGGCCGCTAGCGGCCCTCTTACTGGGCCGCGTTTCACGTCAATCATGATCTTTCCTCCCACTCCGCCGACGCCATACCCACAGCAGCGGCAGGGCCAGGCCCGCCCACCCCAGGCGGCGCCAGTCGAAAGTGCCGGCGCCGGCGGGTGGCGCCTTGGGCGCGGGAATCTCCAGGTTGGCGGTCAGCAGGTCGAGGGTATCGCCCGCCTGGATGGTGAACACCAGGCCATGCCGGCCCGGCTTGGCGCCGGCCAACATGTTGCCCAAGTCAAGCAGGTACACCCCGGCCTCGCTCTCCCGCGCCATCAGCTTCTGTTTGCCGACCTCCATCTCCAGCCGGGCCTTTGCCACCGGCGCGTTGCTGGCGTAGTGGTCGAGGTAGAGGGTCAGGGCGTGGCCGCGCAGCACGCCGGCCAGTTCAAATTCTTCGCTGGCCGCCTCGAAGCGCGGCGCCGCGTCGGCAGTCGGCGGCGGCTTGGGCGCCTCGCCGTGATCGTGGCCTTCATGCGCGAAAGCGGGCCGCAGCAGCAGGCAGCCCAGCAGAAACAAAACGATCTTCACGGCAACACCCCCCGCGCCTGGTTCAAACGAGCGCGCGCCGCCGCCAGGAGCAAGCCGCCACGCGTTTCCACCGCTTCCGCTTCATTCGCCAGGCCGCGCGCCAGCAATAGTTGTGACAAGGGCAATTCCCCGAGGTCGAAGCCCCGGCGCATCAGGCGCAAACGTTCCGCCGCGCCTTGCCGCCGCGCGCTCGCCAGTTCCCGGGCGCGTTCCGCGTTGGCCAGTTCGGCTTGCGCGGCGGTGAGTTCACTCTCCAGTTCCGCCAGCGTCCGCGCCAATTCCGCCTCGGCGCGGATCAGATCGCCATTGGCGGCGGCCAGCAGCGGCCGGTTGCGCGCCTCGCCGGAGAAGGGGATGCGCAGGCCGACACGCACGCTGTTGCGAAAATCCACCCCGGACGTGTCGCGCGCGGACTGCAATTGCACCCCGAGTTCCGGCGCGTCGCGCCGCGCGCGCCGCGCCAGTTCCAGTCCCGCGCGCGCCAGCTCCACACCGTGCCGGGCGCTGTCCAGGGCCGGATGCCGCTCCAGGACATCCGCCGCTGGCGGCGCCAGCGTTTCCGCCGCATCCGTGGGCAAGGCGCTGAAACCGGTCAGCACACGGTAATCACGCAGCGCGCGGGCCAGGCGGCTGTCGGCCTCCAGCACCGCGTTCTCGGAGGCCAGCGCTTCGCCACGCGCCAGCAACAGATCGGCGCGCGCCAGATCGCCGGCCGCCACCCGCCGCGCCACCTCGTCGGCAAGCTGTTTGTCGTTCTCCAGGCGGGCGCGCGCCAGATCGAGATCGGCCCGCGCGGCCAGTGCCGTCGCCAGCGCGTTACGCAATTCACCCGCCAGCGCCCAACGCCGCGCGGCCTGCGCCGCCGAGTTTTCCTCGATGCGGGCATCGGCCAGGGCCAGGCTGGCCTGGCGCTGCCCAGGCAGCCACAACGGCGTGGCCAGCTCCAGTTCGAACTCGCGCTTGCCGCCCTCCCCCTCGCGCTGCCCCAGCCCCAGGGCCGGCATGCCGGGAAACAGACGGTCGGCGGCATCGCGGTGCGCCGCAGCCTCTTCCCGCCCCGCTTCCAGGCCACGCAACAGCGGCGCTCGCGCGCTGGCCGCGTCGAGCGCCTCGCGCAGGGTCGCCGCCGCGCTCAGTCCGGGCAGCAGCAACAGGAGAATCAGGGCGTTTGCATTCATGGCGCGCATCCTGCCTGCCCTTGCCCTACCGCAAGCTGACGGGAAGATTACAAATCTGTAATGAGCCGGAATCTTTCAGGAACATGGAACGACCTGCCCGTGGGAGGTCCGTATGAACGCGCCGGCCTGTCAAGGCTTGCCCGGCACGCCGTTTTTCCCCATCCTGCCGCACCTTTTCTTGCCGTCTTGGAAACCCATGTTGCCGTCCATCGAATCCCGCATCGCCCAGGAACTCAACGTCCACGCCAATCAGGTCGCCGCCGCCGTGGCGCTGCTCGACGATGGCGCCACCGTGCCGTTCATCGCCCGTTACCGCAAGGAGGCGACCGGCGGCCTCGACGACACCCAGTTGCGGCACCTGGAAGAACGGCTGGGCTATCTGCGCGAACTGGAGGAACGCCGCGCGGCGGTGCTCGCCAGCATCGAGGAACAGGGCAAGCTGACCCCGGAATTGCGCGCCGATATCGTCGGCGCCGAAACCAAGCAGCGCCTGGAAGACCTCTACCTGCCCTACAAGCAGAAGCGGCGCACCAAGGCGCAGATCGCCCGCGAAGCCGGACTCGGGCCGCTGGCGGAAAAGCTGTTCGCCGATCCGATGCTGCACCCGGAAGCCGAGGCCGCCGCCTTCGTCGCCCCGGATAAAGGCATCGCCGATGTGAAGGCCGCGCTGGATGGCGCGCGCCAGATCCTCATGGAGCGGTTCGCCGAAGACGCCGCCCTGATCGAGAAACTGCGCGCCCATCTGCAAGACCACGGCCGCGTGGTCTCGCGCCTGATCGAGGGCAAGGAGGCCGAAGGCCAGAAATTCCGCGACTGGTTCTCCTTCGACGAGCCCTGGAAGGCCATGCCGTCACACCGCGCGCTGGCGATGTTCCGTGGGCGCAATGAAGGCGTGCTGGGATTGAGCATCCAGTTGCCGGAGGAAATGGAAAGCTCCCTTCCCGCCGGGAAAGGGGAGCGGAGTCCGTGTGAAGGCCACATCGCGGCTCACTTCGGCCTGCGCGACCAGGGCCGCCCCGGCGACAAGTGGCTGCTGGACAGCGTGCGCTGGGCCTGGAAGGTGAAGCTCTCCCTGCACCTGGAACTGGATCTGATGAACACGCTGTTCGAGCGCGCCGAAGCCGAAGCCATTCGCGTCTTCGCCGGCAACCTGAAAGACCTGTTGCTGGCCGCGCCGGCCGGCCCGAAGGCGGTGATCGGCCTCGACCCCGGCATCCGCACCGGGGTGAAGGTGGCGGTGGTGGATCGCACCGGCCGCGTGCTGGACACCGCCGTCATCTACCCGCATGAGCCGCGCAACGACTGGAGCGGTTCACTCGCCACCCTGGCGAAACTGGCCGGCAAGCATGGCGCCGAACTCATCAGCATCGGCAACGGCACCGCCAGCCGCGAAACCGACAAGCTCGCCGCCGACCTCATTTCCCAACTCGCGCGGCTGCAACCGGATTTGAATCTCGCCAAGGCGACGGTGAGTGAGGCCGGCGCCTCGGTCTACTCCGCCTCGGAACTGGCCGCGCGCGAATTCCCGGACATGGATGTCACCCTGCGCGGCGCCGTCTCCATCGCCCGCCGCCTGCAAGACCCGCTCGCCGAACTGGTGAAGATCGAGCCCCGCGCCATCGGCGTCGGCCAGTACCAGCACGACCTCGGCCAGGCCAAGCTGGGCCAGGCGCTGGAAGCCGTGGTGGAAGACTGCGTGAACGCGGTCGGCGTCGATGTGAACACCGCCTCCGCCGCCCTGCTCACCCGCGTTTCCGGCCTCAACACCACCCTGGCCAACCAGATCGTCACGCATCGCGACACGCATGGCCCCTTCGCCAACCGCGAGGCGCTGAAACAGGTGCCACGCCTCGGGCCGAAGACCTTTGAGCTGGCCGCCGGCTTCCTGCGCGTGCCGGGCGGCGACAATCCGCTCGACACCTCGGCCGTGCACCCGGAAGCCTATCCGCTGGTCCAGCGCATCCTGGCCGACCTGAAACTGGGCATGAAGGGCGTGATCGGCAACACCGACGTGCTGAAGCGCCTGGACGCGGCCAGGTACGTGGATGCGCGTTTCGGCCTGCCCACCGTGCGCGACATCCTGAAAGAACTGGAAAAACCTGGCCGCGACCCGCGCCCGGCGTTCAAGACCGCCGTCTTCCAGGAAGGCGTGAACGACCTGAAAGACCTGAAACCCGGCATGCAACTGGAAGGCGTGGTCACCAACGTCACCAACTTCGGCGCTTTCGTCGATATTGGCGTGCATCAGGACGGCCTGGTGCACATCTCGGCGCTGGCGGAAAAATTCGTGAAAGACCCGCGCGACGTGGTCAAGGCCGGCGACATCGTCAAGGTGAAGGTGCTGGAAGTGGAGATTTCACGCAAACGCGTCGCTCTCACCATGCGCCTGAAGGATGAAGTCCGTCCGGCCCGCCCGGAAAACACGCCCAATCCGTCCGCCGCACGCGCGAAAAACCTCGCCAAACCTCCGGAGAAGGCCGCCGGCGGCGCGCTGGCGGACGCGCTGAACCGGGCGATCCGCGGAAAATGACAACGGACACGCTGTCTCGAATGAGCCGATGAATGGGCTCCTGTAGCGCCGCTGTAGCGCCGGCGTCTCGCCGGCGAGTTCTTCCAATCAGGCGAACGAGCCGGCGAGACGCCGGCGCCACACCCTTTACCGCAGCTATTGCGGCAAACCTGAGCCTCTTCAGAAGAGCTATGGCGCTAATGAACAATCCGGGCTAATTGGACATACGAGCCGGCTGGAAGCCGGCGCTACAGCCAGGGTGTCAGGCAGGCTGATCCTACTTCCCGCAGTTGCAGGTGCCGTAGGAGCGGGCTTGCCCGCGAATGGCCGCGTTCTATCGCGGGCAAGCCCGCTCCTACGAGTGACGTTTCCACTCACCCCGCGGGTGAAGCGAACAATCACCGGTCATGCCTTGGCCCACACAGCTTTCGAGCGTTTTATGTATTACCAACTGCGGTTTCCAGGCTGATTCGGCTTGGCCGCCGATGGCTTCATTGAGCACCGGCCCGGATGCGGGCCAATTGTTCGAGGATCCGGTCGCGCGTGCGGAAACCGCCGTGAGCCTTCGTGTCCTGCTCGCGCACGATGGGGAAGGTGGAGAGGATGTATTCGGCATCCGCCGCGTCGAGGCCGTAGAGATGGAAGAACAGCGCATCGAGCTTTGCCATGCGTTGGGCGCGGTCTTCCGGATCCCATTTGAACGGCGGTTTGACGCAGCCGTCGGCGTCCACGTAACCCAGATCGCGGGCGAAGGGCGCCAGGTCGTGAGCGGTGTAGGAAAGCGCCAGGACTTCGCTGCGGATGAAGTCGGCGATCTTCGCCCCGCCGAGGGCTTGCTCATAAACCTCGGGGGCGATGACGGGAAGTTGTTCGAGGATGTACCAGTTGAGGTGCTGCCCCTGCACCTTCTGCCGAGCCAGAAAATCGAACGCGAAACTGTTCATGTTGGCGAGCAGCAAAGCGGCATCGGCAACCGGAAGCGCCAGCAGCGGCAAGGTATTGCCGAACGCGGTCGCGGGAATCAGCGCCGCGATCATGGTGCGGACATTGGTGGGCGCGGTGACATCCTTGAATGCCAGCACGGCCGAGGGTAATTCAAAGCTGTTTATCGCCTCGCGCCGCACCCAGTACTGCGGCGTCGGGTAGCGGTCCGGCCGCGTTTTCACCGAATCCTGGATCGTTTCCTGCTGCGCGGCGCGATGCAGGTTGGCGGCGTTGAGCACCACGTCGGCGGCGCGATGGTCATAGCGCTGCACCATCTTGCCCTCATACAGCGGCACCGCCTCCTCCACCGCCCTCACCCCCGGCCCCTCTCCCGCAGGCGGGAGAGGGGAGGAACGGACCCAGCGATTCAGGGCGGCCGGCGTGAACCCTTGCCGCTCCAACTCGGCGCGGGTCAGAAACAGGCCGGAGTCGTTGGTCATGTGGAACATGGTCACATAACGCACCGGCCAGGCGCGTTGTTCGGCGCCGCCAGCGCGGTTCACCAGCACCGGATGGTTCCGGTATATCCGCATGGTGATCTCGGCGTCGCGGCGGGTCCGGAAGATGGGCGCGGCGCCGGTGTTGGGGTTGACCCGGGCGAAATCCTCGCCGATGAGCGTCAACACGCGCTCCGGGTCGGCCAGTTCCTCCACGTCGTGCAGGTAGAAGGCGCAGCGGCTCTGCTTGACGCGGCGCCGCTCGCCGCCGAAGACCAGGGCGCAGAATTTGAAACTGGCGTGGATGTCCGGGAAGAAAACCTTCCTGTTCTCGAAGTCGTAGAGGGCGACGAGGCGGCAGCCTCCCGTAGCGCCGGCTTCCAGCGGGCTATTGCAAGACGCCGGCAAGGATGCCGGCGCTACAGGTTCCTCCGGCGCGGTCAGTGTGCGGAAGAACGCCGACGCGCCCTTGTCCGCCGCGATGCCGGAGGGGGTGAGCAGGCCGACGATGCCTGAAGGATTCACCAGGCCTTGCGCGCGTTCCACGAACAGGCTGTAGAGGTTGATGTCGCCACTCGACAGCAAGGGGTAGTCGCCGCACTCCCGCGCGATCTTGGCGCCGGTTTCCGCCGCCGCGCTGGCTTCGAGGTATTCGCGCCAGAGCGGGGTGTCGCCCGCCTGTTCCAGGGCGATCAGGCGTTTGCGGTCGGCGGCGCGCGCCTGCAAGGCGATTTCCGGGCGGCGTTCGGCGAACCATTCCACCTCCTGAAGTTTCATGCGATCCCACGGCGGGTTGCCGATGACGGCATCGAAACCGCCCTGCCCGTCCTTCCAGACCGTGGGGAAAGCCAGTTCCCAATGCAGGAGGCGTTCCACGGCGGCGCGGTTGATCGCGCGCTGAACCACGGCGTGGCTGAGGCACTGGCGCTCGTTGAACAGTTTGATGGTGGGGTAACCGAGCAGCTTGATGGATTCCAGCAGGTTGTTGCCGAATTCCTTGGACAGCAGATCCGCCCATGCCTGGCCGTATTCGCCTTGCTCGGCCTTGCCCGCCCAGCGCCGGGCCTGGAGGAAATCCAGGGTGTGCCACATCGGGCGCAGCCCTTCGTTGATCTGATCCATCAGCGCCTTGGAGTGGTGCGCCTCGGCGATGTCGATGTCGGTGAGATTGCCGATGCTCTCCATCGTCATGCGCGCGGCCTCCACCCGGCGCAGGTCGTCCCGCTGCAACAGGCCGCCGGGCAGGCGGTCGAGTTCCTCGCGGATCTGCCGCACGCGGCCGCCGAACAGGGAATCGCCGCAGCGCAGGTGGTGGTCGAGAAAGGACAGCGGCGCGCCGACGGTGAAGGTGTGCAGCCAGAGCGCGACCTTGGCCAGCTCCACCGCCATGACGTTCTTGTCCACACCGAACACGGCGCGCTTGAGAATCATGCGGCGGACGATGTGGCGGTCGTCCAGCTGCCGTTCCTCCACCGCCCAGCCGTGTTCGCGCGCGGCCTTGAGGATGCGGCGGCGGATCTCGGCGATGCGGACGACGATGGACGAAGTCCAGGGGCGACCGGCTTCCACCAGGTGGGCGGCGAAGCCGTGGGCATTGACGCGGTCGGCGCTGTCCTGCGCGGCTTCCAGGATGCGGTCGGCCAGCCAGTCCACCAGGGCGACCAGGAAGTGGCCGCTGCCCATCGCCGGGTCGCAGATTTTCAGGGAGAGAAACTGGCTGGCCGGGTCGGCGGCTTCCAGGGCATCCCATTCGTAGGGTTTGAGCTGGGTCTTGCGGGATAAACCCGCCAGCAGGTGGTCGAAGGCTTCCTGGCGTTCCCTGGTGAGCCGGCCGACGCTCTCGTCGATCACCAGACGAACCAGAACATCATGGGTGTAGTAGCTGCCGGAACCTTTCCGCGCGAAACCGGCCTTGACCACTCGCGGAGCATCCGCGCCCTGTTCCAGGCGGTATTCCAGCAGGCGTTCGTAGAGGCCGCCGAGATGGGCGACGGACAGATCGCGGTAGTTGATGCGCGGTTTCAGCAGGTCTTCGGTTCGGCGCGAAAGGGCATCGACGATGGGGGCGAGCCAGGCGTCGGCCACCCGCGCGCGCGCCAGGAGGGGCACCCGCGCGGGCTCGAACAGCCCGCCGTTGTATGCGGGCATGCCGACGGTATCGTCGCCGTCGGAAATCAGCCGGAACAGGTCGGCGAGGCTGTCCCAATAGCGCGTGGATCGTTCCGAGAGCACCTTGCCACCGTCGCGCGCCACGCTGATCGCGTCGCGCAGCTCGGACAGGCTGTAGGGGGCGTAGCGGGCATCCATGACCGGCAGCAGACGGCGATCCTCGGCGTAGAACAGGAACAGCAGGCGGTAGAGCAGCACCAGGGCGGCTTCGCGCAATTGCGCCAGATAAGCCGCGTTGTGGCGCCCCGGCGCTTCCAGGTTGGCCTCTTCATCGGCTTCCGGATCGCCCACCGCCAGGGCGGCGCACAGGTTGGGGAAGACCTCGGTAAAGACGCGACCGCCCAACTGGTCGGATACGGTTTCCTCATACAGCCGCGCCTCGGAGAGGGCGATGGCATGGAAACTGCGGCGTTGGGTATCCCAGGCTTGCGGATTGAAGGCATCGCGCCCGAACAACAGCCAGAACAACTTGAGGCCGTGGCGCGGTTCAAAATCGTCGAGTTCCGCCTGGATGCCCGGCACGCCCAACAGGCCGGCGACGTCGATCTCGAAGAAATCCTCGGCGCGGGAGCGGGCATCCTGCCAATACAGCCGCCAGATCGCGCCGTTGGTCAGAATGCCCCATTTCACCGCGCGGTCGCTCATGACGTCGGCGCGGGAAAGGTAGCGCAGCATCTGCGAGGACGGCGCGCCGAAGTCGCGGCGTTTACGGTTGCCGGCGGTTGTTCCTTCCTCGCTCCGGTCGAGCGGGCGCAACCAGCGTTTCGCCTCCAACAGGGCAACGCCATGCCGGACGCGCGCGTCGTCCGATTTCACCGATAACGCGCGCCGCTTGGCGGCGGGTTCGGCGAACAACAGGTAGTCCGGCACATCCTCGCGGCCGCTGATCGACAGATTGACCTGGGAAATCCAGGCATCTTCCCAGCCAAGCAGGTCAAGCACGGGCGCGATCAACTCGTCTTCGGTCTGGGCTTCGTTGAGTGTGGAACCGGCCGCGAAAGGCGCGTAATGCGCGCGAAGCCGCGCGATGAATTCATCCAGCGCGGAATCGCTGACCGCATTCCAGGCATCGGTTTCACGAATGCCGCGCAGCAGAAAATCGGTGGAGAAGAGTTGGCCTTGCATTCAGTCGCCAGTCAGGTTGAAACGGGAAAACACCGGCGGGGACACCGGCACCACTTGTAGCGCCGGCGTCTCGCCGGCCAGTTCTTCCAGTCAGTTCAACACGGCCGTTCCGAAGGAACTGACCTCCCCCTCGCGGGGAAACGAGCGTAGCGAGTAAGGGGGCTGTTTCATCCTAGACGAACGAGCCGGCGGGGACGCCGGCGCTACAGCCCTTGCCAGCGGATCAGCAACTCGCCGCGTGGGTGATTTCCGCGAAACGCTCGAAATACTCCGGAAAGGTCTTGTTCACGCACTTGGGGTCGTTGATGCGGATGGGCACGCCGCCCAGGGCGACCAGGGAGAAGCACATGGCCATGCGGTGGTCGTCGTAGGTGTCGATGCTGGCGTTGGGGGTCAGCCTGGCGGGCGGGGTGACGCGAAGGTAGTCGGCGCCCTCCTCCACCGTGGCACCGAGCTTGCGCAACTCGGTGGCCATCGCCGCGATGCGGTCGGTTTCCTTGACCCGCCAGGAGGCGATGTTGCGCAAGGTGCTGGTGCCGTTGGCGAACAGGGCGAGCACGCCCAAGGTCATGGCGGCGTCGGGGATGTGGTTGCAGTCGATGTCGATGGCGTGGAGCCTGTCGGCGCAACCGAGGCGGCATTCGATCCACGAGCTTGCGTTATCCCGGCCGAACCCGACTTCCGCGCCCATGCGCGCCAGGGCTTCGGCGAAACGGACATCGCCCTGGATGCTGTCGCGCCCAACCCCCCGCACCCGCACCGGGCCGTGGCCGATGGCGCCGGCGGCGAGAAAATAGGAGGCCGAGGAGGCATCGCCCTCGACTTCGATTTCGCCCGGGCTCCGGTATGTGGCGGCGGGCACCGTGAAGCGTTGCCAGCCCTCGCGCTTCACTTCGATGCCGTAGCGCTTCATGAGGTTGAGGGTGATCTCGACGTAGGGCTTGGAGATCAGTTCGCCCTCCACGGCCACCGTGGCTTCGCGGCCAAGCAACGGGGCGGACAGCAGCAGGCCGGTGAGGTACTGGCTGGAGACATTGCCCTTGACGGTCACCTCGCTGTGCCCCTCACCCCCGCCCCCTCTCCCGCCCGCAGGCGAGCGGGGCAAAATGTGCAGCGGCGGGAAGCCGTCGTTTTCCGTGTAGTCGATGCGGGCGCCGGCCTGGCGCAGGGCATCGACCAGGTCGCCGATGGGGCGCTCGTGCATGCGCGCCACGCCGGACAGGGTGTAGTCGCCACCGCTCATGGCGCAGGCGGCGGTGAGCGAGCGGAAGGCGGTGCCGGCGTTGCCGAGGAACAGGCTGGCGTATTTCACCGGGAAGGCGCCGCCGACGCCTTCAACCCGGGTGTCGCCGCCTTCCAGGCGTTGCCAGTTCACGCCGAGGCGGTGCAGGGCGTCGAGCATGACGCGGGTGTCGTCGGAATCGAGCAGTCCCTGGATCCGCGTCTGCCCCGAGGCCAGGGCGGAGAGCAGGAGGATGCGGTTGGAGATGCTTTTCGAGCCGGGCAGGCGCACCGCGCCGCGCGCGCCGGACAGCGCCGGCAGGTCGAGATGTTCATTCATGCGTATTTCCCCTTGATCCAGTTGGCGCGGGCCTGGCGCGCGCGCGCGAAGATGTCTTCCAGCGCCTGCCCGTCGCGCGCCTCGATCATGCCGCGTATGGCTTCGAGTTTGCCGATGTAGATATCGAGTTCGCCAAGCAGCGCGTCACGGTTGGCCAGGGCGATGTCGCGCCACATTTCCGGATGGCTGCCGGCAATCCGGGTGAAATCACGGAAGCCGGTGCCGGCGAAGCGGAAAAAAGTGTCCGCGTCCGGGCGATAGGCGAGTTCTTCCATCAGGGCGAAAGCGGCCAGATGCGGTAGATGGCTGACCGCCGCGAAAATGCGGTCGTGGTCCTTTTCCGACATGCGCGCGACGCGCGCGGCGCAGGCGGCCCACAGGCTTTCCACCCGATCCACGTCTTCGGCCCGGTTTTCCGGCAGCGGGGTCAGGATGACCGGCTTGCCTTCGAAGAGGTGCACATGCGCGGCGCCCGCGCCGTTGGTTTCCGCGCCGGCGATGGGGTGGCCGGGAACGAACTGGCCGATTTTGTCCCCCAGGGCGGCGCGCGCGGCGGCGATCACATCCAGCTTGGTGCTACCGGCATCGGTGAGAATGGCGGTGGCCGGCAGCGTGGCGGCCAACTCGCGGAACAAGGCCGGCATGGCTCCGACCGGAATCGCGGCGAGCACCAGGTCGGCCTCTTTCACCGCCGCCGCCGGGTTCTCGCCGATGGCGTCGATGATGCCGAGTTTCAGGGCATGGTCGAGATTGGCGCGGCCGCGTCCGACTCCGGTGACGCGCTCGACCAGTCCCTTGCGTTTCAGGGCCAGGGCAAAGGAACCGCCGATCAGGCCGGTGCCGATGACGACGAGGTGCTTGATCATGCTTGCTCCAGAATTTCCGCCAACGCGGCCAGGAAGCGCGCGTTCTGTTCGGGCAGGCCGATGCTCACGCGCAGGAAGCCGGGCAGGCCGTAATTGGCCACCGGGCGAACGATGACGCCGCGCCTCAGCAAGGATTGGAACACCCCGGCGGCGTCCCCGACCTCGATGCACAAGAAGTTGCCGTGTGAGGGAATGTGGTTCAGCCCCAGGCGCCGGCAACCCTCCAGCAGTTGCGCCATGCCGGCGTCGTTGACGGCTTTGGAGCGGGCGATGAATTCATCGTCGCCGAGAGCCGCCGCCGCGCCCGCCAGGGCCAGGCTGTTCACGTTGAAGGGTTGCCGCACGCGGTTGAGCAGATCGGCCACCTCGGGGCGCGCCAGGGCATAGCCGACGCGCAGCCCGGCCAGGCCATACGCCTTGGAAAAAGTGCGGGTGAGGATGAGATCGGGGAACTCGGCCAGCCAATCGACTGAAGGCGCGCGTAACGCCGTGTCGAGGAATTCGCCGTAGGCCTCGTCGAGCACCACGGCCACGCCGGGAGGCAGGGAGGCCAGGAAGCCATGCAGTTCTTCCGCACCGAGCAGGGTGCCGGTGGGATTGTTGGGATTGGCGATGAACACCACGCGGGTGTCCGCGCGGATAGCGTCACGCATGGCGGCCAGGTCGTGGCCGTGGGCGCGGGCCGGCACCGCGATGCCTCGCGCGCCGGTCGCCTGGGTGGCGAGCGGGTAAACCGCGAAGGCATGTTCGGAATAGACCGCCGAGGTGCCCGGCCCGAGCAGCGCATGCGCCACCAGTTCGAGGACGTCGTTGGAGCCGTTGCCGAGGACGATGCCGGAGAGATCCACGCCGAGGTGTTCAACAAGCGCCGCTTTCAGTTCAAAGCCGTTGCCATCCGGATATAGGGCCACCTCATCCAGATGGGCGGCGATCGCCGCGCGCGCCCTGGGGCTGGCGCCGAGGGGATTTTCGTTGGAAGCCAGTTTGACGATGTTGGCTTCGGCCAGGCCCATTTCTCGGGCCAGTTCGGAGATCGGCTTACCCGGTTGATACGGCGCGATGGCGCGGATATGAGCGGGAGCGAGGTCGCACAGGTGCATGAGTGAATCCGGAAAATCAGACCGAAACCGGGTAGGAGCCCAGCACCTTGAGGAAAGTGCAGTGCTCTTCCACGGCATGCAGGGCATTCTGGATGTTGTGGTCGTTGCGATGGCCGTCGATGTCCATGTAGAACACATAGTCCCAGGAGCCCTTGCGGGCGGGGCGCGATTCCAGTTTGGACAGGCCGATATTGTGGCCGGCGAGCGGGGCCAGCAGTTCCAGCAGGGAGCCGGGGCGGTTCTTGGCGGACAGCACGAGCGAAGTCTTGTCACGCCCGGAGGGAGCGGCATCCTCATTGCCCAATACGAGAAAACGCGTGGTGTTGTTGGGCTCGTCCTCAATGTCGCGGGCAACGATATTCAGGTCGTAGTGTTCCGCCGCAAGCTCGCCGGCAATCGCCGCCGCCCTGGGGTTTTCCGACGCCATGCGCGCGGCTTCCGCGTTGCTGGTGACGTGTATGGTTTCGACCCCATACAGGTGCTGCCCCAGCCACTCGTGGCACTGGCCCAGCGATTGGGCATGGGAATAGACCACTTCGATGCCCTGCATGCCCTCGCCCCGGCGCATCAGATGCTGGCGAATGCGCAATTTCACTTCGCCGCAAATCTTCAGCGAACTGTTGAGCAGGAGATCCAGCGTACGGTTGACCGCGCCTTCGGTGGAGTTTTCCACCGGCGCCACGCTAAAACTGGCCGCGCCGCGCTCGACCGCGCGAAATGCCTCGTCGATGTCGGCGCAGGGCAGGCCGGCCACCGCGTGGCCAAAATGCTTGACCGCCGCCGCCTCCGAAAAAGTGC
Source organism: Hydrogenophilales bacterium (assembly GCA_023258975.1). Classification (GTDB taxonomy): domain Bacteria; phylum Pseudomonadota; class Gammaproteobacteria; order Burkholderiales; family Thiobacillaceae; genus PFJX01. Next base: position 99,618 of record JAHFRD010000005.1, read on the forward strand.
CTTGCGGCCCCAGATACGCCACGGTCAGCGGCTGCTCCAGGGCGCGGCAGGCGGACATGATTTCCTTGTACAGCACGGAAATCGACTCCGCCGGCAGCGGGCCGGCGTTCGCGGCCTGCAGGCGGCGCACCACCTGGGCTTCGCGTTCGGCGCGGTAGATGGAGCCGTTCTTGATGTGACCGATTTCCTGCGCGATGCTCGCCCGCTCGTTGAGCAGGCGCAACATTTCCTCGTCAAGCGCGTCGATACGGTCGCGCAGCCGGCTGAGTTGCTCGTTCATGTCATTGCCTGAATCGCGGTTGGTTTACTCGGGGTTGGATCGGCGCGGCGGTTCACGGCGGGAGAGGAGCCGTGAACCGCCGCCCTGGCGGATGCTTATTCAGCGGGGAGATAACGCACCCGCAGCACGCCTTCGATCGAGGCAAGCCGGGCGATCACCGCGTCGCTCGGCGCGCTGTCCACGTCCACCAGGGTGAAGGCCATGTCGCCCTTGGACTTGTTCACCATGTTGTGGATATTGAGGCCGGCGGCGGCCAGGGTCGTGGAAATCTGCCCCAGCATGTTGGGCACGTTGGTGTTGGCGATGGCCAGACGGAAGCCCGACTCGCGCGGCATCGACACATTGGGGAAGTTCACCGAATTGAGGATGTTGCCGTTGTCCAGGTAGTCGGAAACCTGCTCCGCCACCATGATGGCGCAGTTCTCCTCCGCTTCCTCGGTGGACGCGCCCAGGTGCGGCAGGGCCACGAAGCGCGGGTGCTGGCGCAGCAGGTTGCTGGGGAAGTCGCATACGTAGGCCAGCATCTTGTTGTCGTTCAATCCGGCCAGCACGGCTTCCTCGTTGACGATGCCGTCACGCGCGAAGTTGAGCAGCACGCAGCCCTTCTTCATCAGCTTCACGCGGTCGGCGTTGATCAGATCCCTGGTGGCCGGCACCAGGGGGGTGTGCAGGCTGATGAAGTCGGAATGCTTGACCAGATCGTCGACCGAGGCGGCCTTCTTCACCTGGGCGGGCAGACGCCAGGCGGCATCGACGGTGATTTCCGGGTCGAAGCCGATGACGTTCATGCCTAAGCGGATGGCGGCGTCCGCCACCAGCGAGCCGATGGCGCCCAGGCCGATCACCCCCAGCGCGCGGCCCGGCAACTCATGGCCGACAAAATGCTTCTTGCCCGCTTCCACCTGCTTGTGCAGGGATTCGTCGTCGCCTTGCAGGCCGGCGACGAAATTGATCGCCGGGAACAGGTTGCGCGCGCCCATCAGCATGCCGGCGATGACCAGCTCCTTCACCGCGTTGGCGTTGGCGCCAGGGGCGTTGAACACCACCACGCCACGAGCGCTCATCGCCTTCACCGGAATGTTGTTGGTGCCGGCGCCGGCGCGGCCGATGGCCAGGACGGATTCCGCGATGGGCATCTCGTGCATTACCTGAGAACGCACCAGGATGGCGTCCGGCTCGGCGCTGTCGTTGCCCACCGTGTAGCTCTGCGGCAGGCGCGCGAGGCCGCGCTTGGAAATGGCGTTGAGGGTAAGGATTTTCTGGGTCTTGGCCATGCTGTCGAACCTCTCTCAAAAAAGCAGTTTGGGGCGGATACGCAAGGCATCCTGTGTCAATACCGAGAAAGCGCCCGGCAACTCCGGGCCATGACTACTCACTTGCGAGACAACCAACGCCGCCTTGGCCGACTCTTCCAGACCATAGAGCCGGATCAGCAGAACCCCGGCATGTGCCCGCCGTTGCCGGAAGACGAGTTCCCCGAAATCCTTGTCGGCGGTGACCAGGGGGGCGGAACTGTCGTTTGCCAAGGCCAGCACGCCGGCATCCGTCATGCTCGGCGCCATTTCCGCGATGAGCATGACTTCGTGTCCGGCCTGCCGCGATACTTGAACGATTCCCGCGTCGACGCTCTCGTCGGCGACGCACTTCATGCCGCCTGCCGGCCGACCGGATAGACCACATCGGAACGCAGGAACCGCGCGGCAAATGAGAGGGCGGACAGGATGTCCTCACGGCACAAGCGGGGGTGAGCGTTCAGCACCCGGGCTTCGCTCTCCCCCGCCGCCAGGCGTTCCAAAATGCTTTCGACCGTCACACGGGTTCCCTGGATGACGGGTTTTCCCATCATGACGGCGGGGTCGGAAACAATTCTGGCTTCCATGTCTGCCCTCCTGGCCGGCCGATCAGCCGCGCGCTTTCTCGAATTCCTTCATGTAATCCACCAGCGCCCGCACGCCTTCGACGGGCATCGCGTTGTAGATGGAAGCGCGCATGCCGCCCACGGAACGGTGCCCCTTCAACTGCACCAGACCGCGCGCCTTGGCGCCCTTGAGGAAGTCCTCGTCCAGCGCGGCGTCCTTCAGCGTGAAGGGCACGTTCATGCGCGAGCGGTTTTCTTTGGCGACCGGCGAGTTGTAGAAATCGGTGGCGTCCATGTAGTCGTACAGCAGGTTGGCCTTGAGGATGTTCTGTTGCTCCATCGCGGCGAGGCCACCCTTGGCCTTGAGCCCCTTGAACACCAGGCCGGCGATGTAGATGCCGTAGGTGGGCGGGGTGTTGTACATGGACTCGTTGTCGGCGTGGGTCTTGTAATCGAACATGGTGGGGGTGCCGGCCACGGTCTGGCCGATCAGGTCGTCACGCACGATCACCACGGTGACGCCGGCCGGGCCGATGTTCTTCTGGGCGCCGGCATAGATCACGCCGAATTTCGAGACATCCATCGGCCGCGACAGGATGCAGGAGGACATGTCGGCCACCAGCGGCACTTCGCCAGCGGGGTTGCCAAGATCGGGTATCCAGAACATCTCCACGCCGCCGATGGTCTCGTTCGGGGTGTAGTGGACGTAGGCCGCGTTCGGGTCGAGCTTCCAGGCATCCTGGGTGGGCGCGTAGGAGAAGTTCTTGTCGTCGGAACTGGCCACCACGTTGACGCCACCATACTTTTTCGCTTCCTTGATCGCCTTCTTCGACCACTCGCCGGTGTTCAGGTAATCGGCGGAGTCCTTGCCGCGCAGCAGGTTCATCGGAACCATCGCGAACTGGCTGGAAGCGCCGCCCTGCAGGAACAGCACCTTGTAGTTGGCGGGGATGCCCATCAACTCGCGCAGGTCGGCTTCGGCCTGGGCCTGGATGCCCATGTATTCCTTGCCGCGATGCGACATTTCCATGACCGACATGCCGCAGCCCTGCCAGTTCACGAGTTCGTCGCGAGCCTGTTCCAGGACTTCACGGGGTAGAACGGCCGGGCCGGCGCTGAAGTTGTAGATGCGTTCCATGTTGCTTCCTGTCCTTTCGAGTGGGTAAATGTTAGTGCGAAGGGGCGTGCTTCGCGGGCTTCGGGTGTTCCTTTGCGGGTGGGGGATTTTCCTCCGATTCGGTCGCGGCGGGCGGTGCTTTTTTCGGCATGGGCCGACGCATGACCCGCGCCGGCTTGTGCGCGGGGGCCTCCTTCATCATCTCCATGCCGGCGATTTTTGCGGCATCGGTCTCGCCGTTCACGTTGATGATGTTGAGCCTGCCCTGCCCCTGGTTCATCTCGTTCCTGAAGTCGTAGACGGCGCCCAGAACGGTGAGATGGCCGCTGATGACCTCGTTCTCGAACTTGCTCATCGCCTGGCGAACCTGGTTGTTCACGTTCAGCTTGATGCTGTTCAAGCCCGGGTCGCCCTTGGGAATCTGGATGGTGTCCAGTTCGCGCCGGATCGCGCCCGACTCCTTGGAATAATCGGAGGCCGCCGCCTTGATGGCGCCACAGGCGACGTGGCCGACGATCAGCAGCAGCGGCGTATGCAGGTGATGCACGCCGTATTCCACCGAGCCTTCCGCAGTCGCGATCTGATTGCCGATATTGCGGATCATGAACAGATCGCCGTCCGGCGAAGCATCCAGCGCATGCGTATGCACGCGCGAATCGGAACAGGTAATCACGGTCGCGCGCGGATGCTGGCTGTCGAGAAACGGCTTGAAGTGGGCCGGGCCGTGGGTACGCATGAAATTGGCGTTCGCCTGGCGGATGTGTCCGACGATCTCGTTGGCGCCGCCGTGGCCCTGTTTTTCATTGAGCGTGGCCGCGTACTCGCGAATGACCTCCTTGACGATGAGCCGGATCTTTTCCTTTTCCACGTCGTTCATCGCGGACAGATCCGCCGCGCGAACGGAAAAAGCGGCAATCCAGCCGCTCAAGACCAACCCCATGCCCAGCAAGGCTGGCCCGACAAGACGTTTTATTTCTCGTTTCATTTCTCGCCCCTCGAAAAAAAAGTAACGAACATATCGGCAGGGCGGCCGGAAACTTCAGGAGGAGCGGGTGAAGCGCGCCGGATGAACCGGCAACCTTGATGCGCTGCTGCTCGGCTGTGGTCACGCCTTCACGCTGGCCGGTGTCGCGCTCATGCTGGCGTACCCAGGTATGCAGCGTCTGTGCGGTGCAACCGATCTTGCCGGCGATCGACACCATCGCCGCCCATTCGGATTCATGCTCGGATCGGTGCTCGAACACCAGGTGCACAGCACGTTCGCGGACTTCGGGGGAGAACTTCGTTGATTTCCTCATGGCTCCATCTTCTCAAGAGTTGGAGCCTCCTCAAAACCCGGGGCGGTTCACCAACGCCGACGGCCAACTCGACGGCCGCACTCTTTATTCCGGTAATGGTGAAACCTGGAACCTGTTCGACTTCAACCAGCGTTCCGTCGCGGAACAGCTGATCAGCGAGCTCTACGGACAGGGCGGTGTGGGCGGCAACTATTACGCCGGTTTCACCGACTGGGTCTCCGGCCAACTGGTGTCCGGAGGCGGCGGCTTTACTTTCGATCCGCTCGACTTCACCTTCGACCCCATCGGCGCCTTCTACGACAGCCAGAGCGGCGCCTACGACCACGCCGCCGCCATCGCCGCCCACACCCCGGTGGTGCTGGATGCCAACAATCTGCCGCTCACCGCCGCCCAACTCGCCACGCGCGACACCAACGGCGACGGCATGATTGCCGCCGGCGAGGCCGCCAGCCTCAAGTTCTGGCGCGACCTCAATGAAAACGGCCAGGCCGACAGCGGCGAACGGATCGCCCTTGACCGCGTCCTCAAGCAGGCCGATTACGGCTTCTACACTCAGGGCAACGGCCGCATCGGCACCGCCGCGCCGATTGAAGCCACCCCGCCGCTGGCACCGGCCCAACCGGGCAAGACCAATCTGATTCAAGCCGTGCCGGACAGCAACTACCGCGCGCTACGGGATTCAGACAACCGCTGGTTCTATGTCCCGCCCGGCTACCTCGCCGCCTACTTCGACTGGTCGGCCAGCCAGGTCAAGACCAACTACAACAACAAGTCCTACCTGATCGGCACCGATGGCATCGACAATTTCGACAGCGCCTGGTTCGGCGGCCAGCCGTCCTACCTCGGCCTCAACAGCAGCCTGCTGGTGAACTTCCTGGCCGGCGGCGGCGATGACGTCATGGGCGGCAGCACCCGCAACGACAACCTCTGGGGCGGCACCGGCAACGACACCCTTTGAGGCTACGCCGGCAACGACAAGATCTACGGCGAACAGGGCGCCGATGATCTGCTCGGCCAGGACGGTGACGACTATCTGGACGGCGGCGCGGACGATGATCGGCTGTTTGGCTATGTCGGCAACGACATCCTGCACGGCGGTGCTGGCAATGACATTCTGGTGGGCTTCACCCCTAGCAACGATTCCAAGCAAAGCCTGAACGCCGGGGAAACCGACAACGATTTCCTGTACGGCGGCGCCGGCGATGACGATCTGTATGGCGGGCTGGGCAGCGACTATCTGGATGGCGGCGCCAACAACGACTTTCTGATGGGCCAGGTGGGCGATGACACCCTGTTCGGCGGCGATGGCGGCGACGAACTGCAAGGCAACGAGGGCAACGACAAGCTGCTGGGCGAAGCCGGCGACGACAAGCTGTTCGGCCAGGTCGGCAACGACACGCTGTGGGGCGGCGACGGCACCTTCATTGTCAATAGCGTCAACGACGTGATCTACGAACAGGCTGGCCAAGGCTATGACACGGATGGGGTGACAGGGGCGGAGCAAATGGGGGCGGAAATGATGGCTTCGATGCTTGTCCCGGCTATTGGTCTACACGTACCATTCCCTTGCGCCCAAGAGGACAAAGTTCTTCCGGCGCAAGCAAACAACAACCGGAAAAACCGGAACGCGAGGGGAGGGTCTCCTCGGATGATTCGATTTGATTTGCGGCGTAACTGCGGTCGGGCACCTGCTGGGAACAGCTTAAGCAGGATGCGGCCGTGGCATGGCACCAGAGGCGCTTTCGCTTCGTCACGGGCTGCCTGATTGGCGGGCGTGGGGCTTCACGGGTGCGAGGGTGGACCATCTGGCTCTTGTATCGAAAATGACACTGGGATGGAAATGGGGGAAGTAATGCGGGCCCATTTTGTTCACCGATTCGAAGAGGAGAAATGACGGTGAGGAAATACCAATGGATAGGCAAATTTACGGTGCTGGTGATTACGGCAATTTTGTCTGCGCAGGTTATCGCAGGCGCAGCACCGGCGATTGAAATTACGTTATCGCCACAAGTACAGGATTTATTAAACAAATCATCACTGGAACAGAGAGCAAAACTAAATAGAGCTCTCCGCACAAGCAATAACTTTGCGCGGCAGATGCTCAATGGAAATTCGCTGGACGAAATGAACTCCAGTTGGGGAAAGGATATTGGAAAAATAACGGGAGTTGATTTTTCCACATTCAAAGACATCATGGAAAAAAAACTAGGGGATGAATGGGACTATATAAACATCTGCAATACGGCAGAAATTGCCAATATTGCAATAGCAAACGCATCCAAACATGTTGTAATCACCTATGCCGCAACCGGAGTGGGGAAATTAATGTACGGCAAAACAAAAGTGCATTACGAGTTTGCGGAATTTCATGCGGAGCCAAAAGGGAGGAAGATAACATTCGGTATTGCAGTTAATTCACATAACATGGTAGCCGATTTCAATTTTGAAAAACAGTTGCTACCACGAACATATGTAATCTCAAAAAACGGTTTGTTGTGGCATATAAACATGGTTTACAGAGACAGAAAATCCATCAACAACCCAGGATATGTTGGCCCCAGTATTCCGGAATTGGAAGGCAGGCTCGCAAGTTACAAGAAAGCATTGGAAATGCTTACCAGATCTGTCTCCGATACCTGCACCAACCCTCCGTCTGAAACCAATCACCCCAAGTAGTTGACATATCCACACAGAATCCGCTTTCTGCATAATCTTTCACCGAAATCAAGGAGAACAAATCATGGGATCGAATGTACTGACTTCCGCATTTTTGACTTATACCCCAGGTGTCGCTTATTCAAGCAATGGACATTACAAATTTGATAGCAATGGCAAAATAATAGGCGTGGACTGTTCGGCTCTGGTTTATGAGGCATTAAAGAATGCCGGATATACAGTGCCATCTTCGACATTTGCAACCCAGGACTTGTTTGTCGGAATCGATTTGACGCCCTATGCACAGCAGAACTTTAGTTTCATTTCGTCAACGGATGTTTCGAAGAAAAACGGCAATCTTCAAATGGGAGATGTCATTCTCTTCAACAACGCAAACGGTAGCCGCCATGTGGGCATTTTTTATGGCTACAATTCCACTGGATCTCCGATGTTCTATGGTTCCCAGAACAGTACAGGGACAGCGGTTGCAACAATAGACAAAAACTATTGGGGTGATACTGACAAAGTAACAATTGTTGGCGCCCTCCGCCCTCTGGAGAGCACCTACAACGCAGCCAATGACATCACCGCAACACTGACTCAGGCAGTTCAAACCAATATTGCCAATGGCCTCGCACCGGACGGAAGCACATATGGTGAATTATTCCTGAACGGAGACGTTTCAGGTTTATGGAAAAAACTCGGCAGTGACACGAATGCTGTAATCGAGAAGATCGTGTGCATGGTGTCCGACGACGGCACGATCACTACCGGGAAAACCACCTACGACAGTCAAGGCAACTTGCTATCGCAAACCACTCACCAAACCACGCCGGGCAGCAACCTTGTCCAATCGCAAACCCAGATATTGCAAAATGGCATCGGTATCACGTCCAGCGACACTGCGCGTGCCCCCTCCGCAAGCTACGTGTCTCTCAGCGCCGATGGCTGGAGCGCCACGCTCAAGGATGGGAGCAAGCTTCCTGACATCGTGGCAGCCTACAACCAAGGCAAGCCCGCCTACCAGCGCATCACACTGGAAGAGCTACGCCTGGTCAACGGCATTACACCCGCGATGGAAACCAGTATCCCCGTCGGCCAAAGCCTGCTCGTCCCCCACAAGGTAGCCGGTGGCAATCTCGCCATCGATTACGGCAATGTGCATCTTTCGCTGCATCAGACGAATGGGACATACCAGTACGTCATCAAAGAACCCGGCAACGTCACCACCACCTACACGCATACCTTCGATGCCAGCGGCGGTTCAATCGACCGCTACACCCAAACCGACAATACCGGCAAAGCTACGACCCGAATCACCACCTCCGACGCCTGGTCCACCACCGAAACTTCCCACCTCACCCTACTCAAGAACAGCGCCACCGGCGAAACCATCGCCATCTACAAGACCACCGACCTCCTCGCCAACCGCCAGGCCGGTGACGTCGTCCAGATCACCCCGCAAGCCGATGGCACCCGCGCCGTCGCCACCTACAACGCCGCCGCCGGCGTCTGGCTCACCGAAAAGTTCAACGCGCAAAACCAGGCCATCGAACGCTTCACCTCCTCCGACAACCCCCTCGACGCCGCCGACCCGCAACACGACGGTGTCGGTCTCTGGAGCGGCGGCCTGAACGACTTCACCACCGTCGATTTCGATGCCATCGACGCCTTCACCGGCCTGCCCCACTACACCGGTGCCACCACCTACACCGACAGTAACGGCGACGGCCTTTTCGAGCGGATAGAAACCAGCACCTGCAAACCGGCCGCTACACCCGCGCCGACGGCACCACGGCCCGGGTGGATGATGTCTGGTTCGTGGCCGACACCGCGCGCACGGTGGACAAGGATCTGGTCGCCGTCTCCGCCGACGTCGCCGCGCTGCCCGACCTGGCCGGCTTCGGCAATGTCCACAGCCTGCATCAGGCGATGGCGCGGCCTATAGCCAAAGTGGAATGGCCCCAAGTGCGGCGCCCGGATACATTCGCAAAAAATGATACGCACTGGCGGAAGGCCGCCTGAGCGGCCTATTCAACACGGGGGGTATATCAATGGAATCCGTCACGCGCGGCCTGGGCACGATATGGGGCGCATTCAAGACACGCTTTCAGGCCACCTGGTTCTGGCGCGTATTCGGCGTCTGCGCCATGCGGAAGCTTTGGACCAAGTTTCTGGTGGCGGTGGCGATTTCCGGCAGCTATCTCATCGCATTCTTCGGGCTAGGGCTGCTTAACCCAGTTCTAACGCTGGAACAGATGAGCCGAGCAGAAGGAGAACTGATCTCCGTGCATCACACGATGCAAAGCCGCCATTGGTCGAAGATCGTGATCCAAACAGACGGGGGGGTAATACTGACCTTCAGAGGTTCGATGTTATTCGGGGAGGATGTCCCGTTACGCGACTCGATAGGAAGGCGCATCACAATCTGGAGCCAGCCGCATTTTCAAGCGGTTCCGCCGTTTTTTTTTGAAGAGTTTCAGCATGTTCGATCAGGCAATAGCACGCTGGTGGACTATGGCCGTGTAGAGGGCTCGCTACGTGTGCATGGAGGAGGCAGTCCTTTCTGGTTCAAGTTCTCCATTGCTCTAGCCATCTTTCCTCTGCTCATCGTGAGTTTGGCCTGCCGCACGGCAGGGCAAGCTCCATAGGGCACCCAAATCAACCTCATTTCACAAAACTTTTAACCATGACCAACCAGTAGAGGGAGCAATACCATGAGCAGCCTGAACAAACAAACCGTCAATACCGTTGCCGACATCCTGTCCTTCCATGCCACGCCGGTCAGCATCGCCTCGGGCCTGCAAAATGCCACAAAAGGCGAGGTCATCGATACCAGTCTCGCGGCGGCCAATGCCGTGCAGTCTTTCGGCGCCATCATGAGCAAGACACTGGCGAACTTGGCACCGCCATTGTTGGCCGCCAATCTGGTCATGGACGGCGCGAAAATGTCCAGCGACGCTACCAGACTTGACGGCAAATACTCCGACGCCACCCTCACCTCCGCCGCCTCGAACATTACCGCCGCTGCGGCGTATGCGGCCACGCTTGCCGCCGGAGGCCTCCTGGCGCCGGCCACCGCCCTCGCCCTCGCCGCCGCCGGCATCACCGCCTCCGCCGCCCTGGGCGTGGCCGCCTTGTCGCAGAACCCGAACTCCACCGCCCACCACGACCAGATCAACCAAGTGCTCGGTAAGGCGATGGACCTCGCCGCCCAAACCGGAGGCGGCATCGAGGGCTACTTCGCCCGCCAAGCCAACAGCCTCGAATCCGGCATATCCCGCTTTTACGACGCCATGAGCGGCGGCTTCCTCGACTTCGCCTTCGGCCTCGGCGATGCCATCAACGGTGCCGAAGACGCCCTCATCGCCGCTCTCCAGGATAAATACGACTTGGCTCATGCCCAAGTTTCACCCCTCATCCTCGACCTCGACGGCGACGGCGTGGAAACCCTCGGCAAGGCCGCCGGCATCCACTTCGACCATGACGGGAATGGTTTCGCCGAGCTCACCGGCTGGGTGGGCAAGGATGACGGCTTGCTGGTTTTCGACCGCAACGGTAATGGGCAGATCGATACCGGTGCCGAGTTGTTCGGTAACAACACCGTCCTGGCCAATGGCCGTAAGGCCGCCAACGGCTTCGAGGCATTGAAGGAACTGGATGCCAACAGGGACGGCAAGATGGATGCCAGCGATGCCGCCTATTCCAATCTGCGTATATGGATAGACGCTGACAGCGACGGCATCACCGACGCGGGCGAACTGCTCACGCTCACGGAAGCCGGCGTGAAAAGCCTGAATACCGGCTATGCGAACCAGAGCCTCACCGATGCCCAGGGCAACCAGCACCTGCAAACCGGCCGCTACACCCGCGCCGACGGCACCACGGCCCGGGTGGATGATGTCTGGTTCGTGGCCGACACCGCGCGCACGGTGGACAAGGATCTGGTCGCCGTCTCCGCCGACGTCGCCGCGCTGCCCGACTTGGCCGGCTTCGGCAACGTCCACAGCCTGCATCAGTCCATGGCGCGGGACGTGAGCGGAGAGCTTCAATCCCTGGTCGTCCGATACTCACAAGCCACGAATATCAGCGAGCGCGAAACGCTTACACAGCAGATTCTTTACAAATGGTCTGGCGCCGACCGCTATTCCGCAAAGAGCCGAGGGGGGTACCTCGATGATGGCCGCATTGTTTATGTGGTCGAAGCCTTCATGGGACAGGCATTCCTTCCGTCCGCGGGAACCAACGCCGCCCCCTCCAAGCCCGGCCCAAATGCGGCATCCGTGCTGATCGACATGTACGCCGATATCTTGAAGATGGTCGGTAGCGGGCTTGCCGCGCAAACCCATCTCAGGCCGCTCTACGATGGCATCGGACTTACTTGGGACCAGGAATCAGACAAACTGGACCTTGATATTTCAAGTGTGGTGGCGACCTTGCGGGCGGCCTATGCGGCAGACACATCCGCCGGCGGCGCGAGGTTGCTGGACTTCGCCGCCAACCTCAAAATGATGGGCAAATTCGGTGGGGAGGTGCTGGACAAGCTACGCGCCGCCGGGAACCTGTCCGGAACCGGATTTGATTTCCTGCTCGGCCATGCCGGACAAACCTTGGTGCGGGGGGATAGCAACGCCGATACCCTGAACGGGGCGGATGGCCGCGATGACGTGTTGCTCGGCATGGCGGGCAACGACGCGCTGAATGGCAACGGCGGCAACGACTTGCTCGACGGTGGCGCGGGAAATGACTACTTGAGCGGTGGTGGCGGCAACGACACTTACCTGTTTGGCCGGGGCGATGGCCAGGACACCATCGCCACCGACTACGACAAGGCGGCGGGCAAGGCCAACGTCCTGCAATTCAAGGACGGCGTCGCCCCCGCCGACATCATCGCCAGCCGTTCCGGCCACGACCTGATCCTGGGCGTCGCCGGCACCCGTGACCGGGTGACGCTGCAATGCTTTTTCCACGGCGATACCCCAGGCAACGCCTTCAACCCGATCCAGCAAGCCATATTCAGCGACGGCACCACCTGGGACGTGGCGGCCCTCACCGCCAAGGCATTCGAAGGCACGGCGGCGGCGGACACCCTCAATGGCACGGTCAATGCCGACAGCCTCTACGGCCAGGGCGGCAACGACACCCTCTACGGAGGCGGCGGCGACGACACCCTGGATGGAGGCGCCGGCAACGACACGCTGAACGGCGGAGCCGGCAACGATACCTATCTCTTCGGAAAAGGCGACGGTCGTGACAGCATCGTCTACGACTACGACTACGGCACGGCATCGAACAAGTTCAATACCTTGCAATTCAAGGACGGTGTCGCCCCTGGTGAAATTACCGCGGCCCGATCAGGCACTGATTTAGTGCTGTCCATCACCGGCACCCGTGACCGGGTGACGCTGCAATACTTTTTCCACGGCGATACCCCAGGCAACGCCTTCAACCCGATCCAGCAAGCCAAATTCAGCGACGGCACCACCTGGGACGTGGCGGCCCTCACCGCCAAGGCCTTCGAAGGCACGGCGGCGGCCGATACCCTCAATGGCACGGTCAACGCCGACAGCCTCTACGGCCAGGGCGGCAGAGACACCCTCTACGGTGGCGGCGGCGACGACACCCTGGACGGTGGCGCCGGCAACGACACGCTGAACGGCGGCCTCGGCAACGACACCTACCTCTTCAACCGAGGCGACGGTGTGGATACCTGGATCGACACCGATTCCACCGCCGACAACCAGGACATAGCCCGCTTCGGAGCCGACATCAACCTCGACCAACTCTGGCTGAAACGCAGCGGCAACAACCTGGAAGCCAGCATCATCGGCACCACCGACAAAATCACCATCCAGAACTGGTACGCCGGCGGAGCCAACCACATCGAGCGTTTCGAGGCCGGCGGCCGCGCACTGGTGGACAGCCGGGTGGACGCACTGGTGCAGGCAATGGCCGCCTTTGCCCCGCCGGGCGCCGGCCAGACCAGCCTGCCGGACACCTACCGGCAGGCGTTGGCGCCGGTGCTGGCGGCGAACTGGCAGTAGCTTGATGAACGGCACCCGCGCATGAAACCCCGGTAGGAGGCCCGCTCGCGGGCCGATTGCAACACTCGTGCGGGTGATAACGGCCCTCTTCGTGGTGGCCGTGATCGGCCCGCGAGCGGGCCTCCTACCGGAGAGCCATACAAGCATCACCCCCATAAAAACACAGGGAAGTCCTCATGCAAACCGACCCCGGCGCGGCCGCCCCGCGTCCCGACCCCGGCCTTCTTTGCCTCGCCATGCTCGCCCGGTTCCACGGCATCGCTGTGGAAACGGCGCAGCTGGCGCATGAATTCGGCGACGGCAAGCCTTTCGGCACCACCGAAATCCTCCTCGCCGCCAGAAAGATCGGCCTCAAGGCGAAACAGACCAAGGCCAGCGCCGAACGCCTGCCCACCACCCCACTCCCGGCGCTGGCGCTGGATAAACAAGGCGGCTTCTTCATCCTCGCCCGCTGCGACGACGGCCAGGCCCTGATCCACGACCCCGACTCACCCCGCCCGGAAACCCTCACCCTGGATGAACTGCACGCCCGCTGGTCCGGCGAACTCATCCTCTTCACCTCGCGCGCCAGCCTCGCCGGTGAACTGGCCAAGTTCGACTTCACCTGGTTCATCCCGGCCATCGTCAAATACCGCCGTCTGCTTGGCGAAATCCTCCTCGTCTCCTTCGCCCTGCAACTGTTCGCCCTGGTCACACCGTTGTTCTTTCAGGTGGTGATGGACAAGGTGCTGGTGCATCGGGGCTTCTCCACCCTCGACGTCATCGCCGTCGGCCTCCTGGTGGTGATGATCTTTGAGACCCTGCTCTCCGGCCTGCGCACCTACGTCTTCGCCCACACCACCAGCCGCATCGACGTGGAACTGGGCGCGCGCCTGTTCCGCCATCTGCTGCATTTGCCGCTGGCCTATTTCCAGGCGCGGCGGGTGGGCGATTCGGTGGCGCGCGTGCGCGAACTGGAGAACATCCGCCAGTTCCTCACCGGCAACGCCATCACCGTGGTGCTGGACGTGTTGTTCTCCTTCGTGTTCATCGCCGTGATGCTCTTCTACAGCGGCTGGCTGACCCTGGTGGTGCTGGCATCGCTGCCACTTTATGGGCTGATTTCCCTGCTCGTCACGCCGTTGTTGCGCGCCCGCCTGAACGAGAAATTCAATCGCGGCGCCGAGAACCAGGCCTTTCTGGTGGAAGCGGTGTCCGGGGTCGATACCCTCAAGGCGATGGCGGTGGAACCGCAGATGACGCGGCATTGGGATACCCAACTCGCCGCCTACGTCAGCGCCGGCTTTCGCGCCGCCACGCTCTCCACCCTGGCGCACGAGGGGGTGGGGCTGGTCGGCAAGCTGGTGACGGTGGCCACGCTCTGGCTGGGGGCGAAGTTGGTGATCGAGGGGCAGCTGACGGTGGGCCAGTTGATCGCCTTCAACATGCTGGCTGGGCGGGTGGCGCAGCCGGTCATGCGCCTGGCGCAGTTGTGGACGGATTTCCAGCAGACCGGCATCTCGATGCAGCGCCTGGGCGACATCCTCAACACCCGCACCGAAGTGGCCGGCGACAAGTCGGCGCTGCCGGGCCTGGCCGGGCGCATCGAATTCGACCAGGTGGTATTCCGCTATCGCGCGGATGGGCCGGAGGTGCTGCGCGGGGTGAACCTGTCCATCGCGCCCGGCGAAGTGATCGGCATCGTCGGTCGTTCCGGTTCAGGAAAAAGCACCCTGGCGAAACTGATTCAGCGCCTCTACGTGCCGGAACGCGGGCGGGTGTTGGTGGATGGGATGGATCTGGCCCTGGCGGAGGCCTCCAGCCTGCGCCGCCAGATCGGGGTGGTGTTGCAGGAGAACGTGCTGTTCAACCGCAAGATTCGCGACAACATCGCCCTGGCCGACCCCGGCGCGCCCTTGGAAGCGGTGATCCAGGCGGCGAAGCTGGCCGGGGCGCATGAGTTCATCCTGGAACTGCCGGAGGGCTACGACACGATGGTGGGCGAGCACGGCTCTTCGCTCTCGGGCGGACAACGCCAGCGCATCGCCATCGCCCGCGCCCTGATGGGCAATCCGCGCATCCTGATCTTCGACGAGGCGACCAGCGCGCTGGATTACGAATCGGAACGCATCGTGCAGCAGAACATGAAGGCGATCTGCCGGGGCCGCACGGTGATCATCATTGCCCACCGGCTTTCCGCGGTGCGCGAGGCGGATCGCATCGTCGTCCTCGAACGCGGCCAGATCGTGGAAGCCGGCAGCCACGCCGAGTTACTGCGACAGCCGGAGGGGCATTACAGCCGGTTGCATCGCTTGCAGAGGGCGTGAAGGCGCAATCAACGACAACCGATCCAACAGGGAGCAAACCATGCGCAAGACCGCGAATTTCGCCACCCTCCTCCTGGGCTTCGCCCTCACTACCTTGGCGCCGGTGGCGCCCTCCCGCGCCGAACCGCTCCTCCCCGGCGTCAACCCCGACCTGCCCGTCCAGCGGCAGAAGAAGCGCCACCCCGAAATATCAGACCCGGTGCTGGGCGAGCGCGCCGCCGTCGTGGAATGGGCCTGGAGCCCGCAATACGCCCGCCGCTTCGGCCTGCCCGCGCAGCCCGACGGCCTCAAGGACGGGCCGTTGTGGCTGGTGGGGGTGAAGGTGCAGCGCCTGCAGGCGGGCGAGCGGCAGACTTACCACTGCCGCATCGCCGGGCTGATCGACAACCGGCTGGCGATCCTCTGGCCGCCGGGGGAGCAGTACATGATCCATCCGGGGTATCAGTGGGCCGGTGGGTTGCCGGGGAAGCATGGGGTTTCGCCGGCGTTGACGGAAGGAGGCGAGTACACGCCAGCCCAATCAGCCAAACACAAGACGCCTAAAAACGAAGCCGAGCGCACAAAAGGCTACGGCATCACCACACCTTACCTCCTGTTCTATCGGAGCTACTTGGACAATCTTGCCTATTTTGAGCTGGATGCCGGATGCGCCTATTTCGAGACCGCCGATCAGTTCCGCAACGAGTTGCGTTTCCCGACACGGATAGATGGCAAGAATGATGAAGACCCGCGCAGGGTAGCCGTGTTTGAGCCCAGCGCCGCCACCTTCGACCTGCCCGACGCGCTGATGCGGAGGATTTACCCCTACACACGGGAAGCCGATGCCTGGGGAGGGTGTTTGTTACACAGAATCGACGGAAAGCGAAGCCCATTGCCACTCTGGGCAACGCGCCGTTTCAAGGGGTTGTGCGAGCCGGATTCGGCCGTACAGCCCGTTCGCTGATGTACCACCACTGAAGGGAGTTGAACCATGATCACCAACGCCGAATACGCGAAACTGGCCAGTGCCGCCTACGAAGACAAGGGCGCGCCGAAAGGATGGGAACGCTTGCGAATCAAACCCGAGGACAACCCCGCCGGCTACGACGGAGCCGCCTTCAAACGACGCATGTCCGACGGCACCATCGAAATCGTCATCGCCCACCGAGGTACCGAGCCCGTGAGCTTCGATGGCGACTGGACGGCCAACCTGCAGATGGGCCTGCGCAAGGTGCCGGATCAGTATCAATACGCGAAGAAGTTTTATGAGCAGATCAAGCGTGAGAACTCGGACGCCACCCTCTCCCTCACCGGCCATTCCCTCGGCGGCGCCCTGGCGCAGTTGCAGGCCGCGTAGACCGGCCTGTCGGCGGTGACCTTCAACCCCTACGGCGCCAAGACCCTGATTCCCGCGCTGAACGAGCAATACGGCCTCGAACTCGACCCCGAGGCGAACCATTCCAACATCGCCAACCACCGCACCCTGTTCGACGGCGTCTCGCAAATCCCCGGCAGCGCGCACCTGGGCGGCATGAACACCCACGTCGCGGCCTCCGAACTGGTGGGCCTGATCACCGTGGTGGCGACCCGCTCGCCCGCGCTGCTGACGGCATTGAGCGGGTATTGGTCGCGGCATACGCCGTTTGGCAGATGGCCAAGTCGTTTCCCGCTGGATTACGCTGCCCTGAAATACGCATAAACCGGGTGGCCATCGCCCACCCGAAAACGGAGGTTCCCATGCACTCAGTCCGTCCTGTCGTCGGTCTCCTGATCGCCCTGGCGCTGGCAGGCCAGGCACGCTTCGCCGCAGCCGAACCGCTCCTCCCCGGCGTCAACCCCGACCTGCCCGTCCAGCGGCAGAAGAAGCGCCACCCCGAAATATCAGACCCGGTGCTGGGCGAGCGCGCCGCCGTCGTGGAATGGGCCTGGAGCCCGCAATACGCCCGCCGCTTCGGCCTGCCGGCGCAGCCCGACGGCCTCAAGGACGGCCCGCTGTGGCTGGTGGGCGTGAAGGTGCTGCGCCTGCAGGCGGGCGAGCGGCAGACTTACCACTGCCGCATCGCCGGGCTGATCGACAACCGCTTGCCAATCATCTGGCCGCCGGGGGAGCAGTACATGATCCATCCGGGGTATCAGTGGGCCGGTGGGCTGCCGGGCGACTGGGTGGAGGCACACGATTACGGCAAGCCCCTCGTTGGAAAGGAATACACGCCGGGGCAGGCGACATGGTTCAAGGCCCCAAAAAACGATCGGCAAGCCAGGCTGCCCGAGGACGGAATGGGCACACCCTACCTTCTCTATTACAAGCGTTACTTACCCGAACTCGCCTATTTCGAGCTGGATGGTGGCTGTGCCTACTTCAATGATCCAGAGCTATTTCGCAACCAGATTCGTTTTCCGGCTGCCAAAGAGGCTCGGGCTTCTTTTCAGCCCAGCGCCGCCACCTTCGACCTGCCCGACGGGCTGATGCGGAGGATTTACCCCTACACGCGGGAGGCCGAGGCGTGGAGAAACTGCGTCTACCGCAGGAACGGAGACAAGACATTTCTTATGCCCCCTTGGGCAGTAAAGCGTTTCAAGGGGTTGTGCGAGCCGGATTCGGCCGTACAGCCCGTTCGTTGATGTACCACCACTGAAGGGAGTTGAACCATGATCACCAACGCCGAATACGCGAAACTGGCCGGTGCTGCTTATCAAGACAAGGGCGCGCCGAAGGGATGGGAACGCTTGCCAGACAAGCCTCAAGACAACAACGTCGGTTATGACTGTGCCGCATTCAGGAAGATAGGAACCAAGGAAATCGTCATCGCCCACCGCGGCACCGAGCCCATCCGCTTCGACGGCGACTGGACGGCCAATCTCCAGATGGGCCTGCGCAAGGTGCCCGACCAATACGAATATGCGAGGAAATTCCTGGAACAAATCAAGGATACATATCGTGACGCCACCCTCTCCCTCACCGGCCATTCCCTCGGCGGTGCGCTGGCGCAACTCCAGGCCGCGCAGACCGGCCTGTCGGCGGTGACCTTCAACCCCTACGGCGCCAAGACGCTGATTCCCGCGTTGAATGAGAAGTACGGCCTCGACCTCGACCCCGAGGCGAGCTACGCCAACATCGCCAACCACCGCACCCTGTTCGACGGCGTCTCGCAAATCCCCGGCAGCGCGCAACTGGGCAGCATGAACACCCACATCGCGGCGTCCGAACTGGTGGGCCTGATCGCCGTGGTGGCGACCCGCTCGCCCGCGCTGCTGACGGCGCTGAGCGGGTATTGGTCGCACAGCGCCGACCGCTTCACCGGCGAGATCTACGCGGAAGCCGATAGTGCCCCCTCTCCCGATAACGCCACCCATCTCGGCCAGGAACGCGGGCACACCTTCCCCGAGATTACCGTGCCGCATGTCGAAGCCACCCGCGAGCGCGTCTCCCAGGCCCGCAGCATCTCTTCCCCGATCATCCTCGACCTCGACGGTGACGGCATCGAGACCACCGCCGTCACCGCCGGCGCCTGGTTCGACCATGCCGGCGACGGTTTCGCCGAACGCACCGGATGGGTCGGCGCCGATGACGGCCTGTTGGTGTGGGATCGAAATGGCGATGGCCGTATCGGTTCCGGAGGTGAACTGTTCGGCGCAGAAACGCGGCTGGCGAATGGCGGCAAGGCCGCCCACGGCTTTGAGGCCTTGAAGGAACTCGATGCCAACGGCGACGGACGGGTGGATGCGCGGGACGCCGCTTTCGCCGAACTGCGCGTCTGGAAGGATGCCGATGGCGATGGCCTGAGCCAGGCCGGCGAGTTGTTTACCCTGGCGGAGGCGGGTGTGCAATCCCTCGCCACCGCGTATGCCGATTCCAGCCTGATCGACGGCCACGGCAACGCCCACCGGCAGATAGGCGGCTACACCCGCACCGATGGCACACGGGCCATCGCCACCGATGTCTGGTTCGCCACGGATACCGCTTATTCCATCGCCACCGACTGGCGTGACGTCGGCGGCGACATCGCCGCCCTGCCCGACCTGCCCGGTTCCGGTACGGTGCGCGATCTGCGCCAGGCGATGGCTCTGGATGCGACGGGGCGCCTGCAAATGGCGGTGGCCGCCTTCACCGCCGAGCCGGACGAAGGCCGTCGGCATGGCCTGGCGCGGGAGATCGTATTGCTCTGGGCCGGAGTGGACGGCCTCGACCCCGCCAGCCGGGGCG
This sequence comes from Hydrogenophilales bacterium, assembly GCA_023258975.1. GTDB lineage: Bacteria > Pseudomonadota > Gammaproteobacteria > Burkholderiales > Thiobacillaceae > PFJX01. The sequence continues at coordinate 119,359 of JAHFRD010000005.1, forward strand.
GTTATGTGGATGCGCGCGAGCTGGCGGCGCAGGAACGCCTGACCGGGCAGGATTTCAATCAGCCCGGCTGGGGCGCGAATCCGGGCAGCACGGCGGGGAAGCGGCTGGCGGAGAGCTTCGCCAGGCTGGTCGATACCTTCCATGCCCAACTCGAAGCCCAGACCCGCTTTGCCGACCTCTACGGCCAGGCCGGCCTGGCGTGGGAGGCGGCGACCGGCACGCCGCGCCTGGACCTGTCCGGCGTGGCGGAGGCGCTGGCGCTGTCGCTTGGCCGCGATCAGGCGGCGGGGCTGGTGCTGGTGGATGGTTTCGCGCGCAATCTCGCCGCCCTGGGCTATGCCGACGAAGCCGGCTGGGACGATCTGGCCGAACGCCTGGCCGGCACTACGCCGGCCGCGGCCGATGTCCTGCGCCTGGCCCGGCTGCCCACCCTCAATGGAACCGATCTGGCCGACGACCTGAGTGGCGGCGCGGGCGATGAGCGTCTGCTCGGTTTCGGCGGCGATGACACGCTCGCGGGCAAGTCGGGCAACGATGTCCTGGAGGGTGGCGCCGGCAACGACCGCCTCGATGGTGGTTCCGGAGACGACACGCTGCTGGGCGGCGCGGACGACGACTGGCTCAATGGCGGTTCCGGTAGCGATGTCTATGCCTTCGGACGCGGTTTTGGCCATGACACCCTCCGGCAATACGACAGCGGCGCGGACAGCCTCGACCGGGCGCGTTTCGACGGTCTGAACTCGGATGCCGTCCGGGAGGTCTCGCGCGACGGCGACGACCTGAACCTCGATTTCGGCGACGACGGCACGCTCACCGTCTCCGGCTATTTCGACAGCGCGGCGCGCCGGGTGGATCGCTTCGATTTCGCCGACGGCGCAAGTTGGGATGACCAGGCGATCAAGGCGCGGGCCGTCACGCGCGGCACGGAGGAGGCCGATACGCGCTACGGCTACAACGGTGTCGGCAACCGCATCCTGGGCCTGGCGGGCGACGACCGTCTGCATGGCGGCGATGCGAACGACCTGCTCTCGGGTGATGCGGGGAATGATCGGCTTTACGGCAAGTCGGGCGACGACACCCTGGTCGGTGGCGCCGGCGACGATGTGCTGCAAGGCGGCCTGGGCAACGACGTCTACCGTTTCGACCGCGGCGCCGGCGGCGACACCTGGATCGAGAACGACGCCACGGCGGGCAATCTGGATATCGCCCGATTCGGCGCCGACATCAGCTTCGACCAACTCTGGTTCGGCCGTAGCGGCAACGACCTGGTAACGAAAGTCATCGGCACGGCGGATCAGATTGTGATCGAGCGTTGGTATTCGGGGGGCGCGCAACGTATCGAGCGTTTCGAAGCCGGGGGCCGCGCCTTGCTCGACAGCCGGGTGGACGCCCTGGTGCAGGCGATGGCCGCCTTCGCCCCGCCCGCCGCCGGGCAGACCTCGCTGCCGGATGACACCCGCGCGGTGTTGGAGCCGGTGTTGGCGGCGAACTGGGGATAAGGCATGCACGCTCTGTAGCGCCGGCTTCCAGCCGGCAGGCCGGCGGGACGCCGGCGCTACATTTCCAACCACCACCACGTTCATCATGAAACGCCAAGCCACGTTAGACCTCCTTGCCCGTTACACCCACGTCTTGCGCCACGCCTGGCGCGAACGCAAAACCCTGGACGGCACCCCGCGCCGGCGCCATGAAGCCGCCTTTCTCCCCGCCGCGCTGTCGCTTCAGGAAAGCCCGGTGCATCCGGCGCCGCGCATCGCGATGGGGTTGACCCTGCTGTTCGCGGTGATCGCCCTGCTCTGGGCGGTGTTCGGGAAGATCGACATCGTCGCCAGCGCCCAGGGCAAGTTGATTCCGGATTCCCGTTCCAAGGTGGTGCAGCCGATGGAGACCGCTTCGGTCTTGGCGATCCATGCGCGAGACGGGCAGCGGGTGGCGGCGGGTGAGTTGTTGATCGAACTGGACGCAACCCAGGCCGAGGCGGACAGCACGCGGGTGGGGGAGGAACTGGAAGCGACGCGCCGGGAGGTGGCGCGGGCCAAGGCATTGCTGGAATTGCTGGAAGGACGGGTAGCGGTATTGCATGAATTGCGTGGGAGCCGGCTTGCCGGCGAAACCACGGCCGGCCCGGGTGGAACGGGCGCGTTCGCGGGCAAGCCCGCTCCCACCTCGTCCAAAAAAGCCGCAGAGCAGCGCCTGCTCGAAGGCGAATACGCCGCTTACCGCACCCGCCTGGAGCAGATCGACGCGGAAATCGAGCGGCGCCAGGCGGAGCTGCTTGGCACGGAGGAAACCCTGGCGAAGCTGACCCAGACCCTGCCCATGATCCGCGCCCGGGCGGAGGACTATCAGAAACTCCAGCGCGAGAACTTCGTCTCCCGCCACGGTTGGCTTGAGAAGGAACAGGCGCGGGTGGAGGCGGAACGCGATCTGTCGGCGCAGCGGGCGAAGCAGCAGGAGATTCGCGCGGCCTTGCTGGAGGCGCGGCGCCAGCGCGCAGCCCTGGCCGCCGAGACCCGGCGCGCGACCCTGGATCGTCTGCATGAGGCCGAACGCAAAGCGGCGGGCCTGGAACAGGAAGTGGTGAAGACGCGGAACCGGGATGGCTTGATGCGCTTGACCGCGCCGGTGGCGGGGACGGTGCAGCAGTTGGCGGTGCATACCGTGGGCGGGGTGGTGACTTCGGCGCAGCCGCTGCTGGTGATCGTGCCGAACGACAACCCGCTGGAGGTGGAGGCGTTCGTGGAGAACAAGGACATCGGCTTCGTCCAGGCGGGCCAGAACGCCGAGGTCAAAATCGAAACCTTCCCGTTCACCAAGTACGGCACCTTGCATGGGACGGTGGCGCAGGTTTCGAGCGACGCGATCCAGGACGAGAAGCGCGGGTTGATCTACGCGGCGCGGGTGAAGCTGGCGCGCACCACGCTGGTCGTGGATGGCAAGACGGTACACCTGTCACCCGGCATGGCGGTGACGGCGGAAATCAAGACCGGGAAACGAAGGGTGATCGAATACTTCCTGGCGCCACTGCTGCGCTATGGGGATGAGAGTTTGCGGGAGCGGTGAGGGATCAGTCCTTGCCCGAGCGCCAGATCGACAGAACGATCCAGACGCTGTTGAAAAACGCGACCATGAAGCCGATCAGGCCGAACAGGGGCAGGCCGAACAGCTCCGGGCCGCCCTTCACGGTCATGATGATGCTGGAGCCGACCACCAGCGAGGCGGTGAGTACGCCCATGGTCAGCCGGTTGGCGGCCTGGTTGAGTTGGAGGCCGAAGTGGTCGAGGCGTTTCAGATCGAGGTCGATGCGCAGACGGCCCCGCCGAGCCTGGCGGAACAGGCGCGCGACATCGCGCGGCAAGCCGAACAGCACATCCGCCAACTCCTTCAGGCCGTGGCGCGCGCGTTTGGCCAGCGCTTGCGGCGCATAGCGCGCCTCCAGCACCCGCCGCACGAAGGGAGCGAGATGGTCGACCATGTGGAAATCCGGGTCGAGCTGGTAGCCCAGCCCTTCCAGCGTAATCAGCGCCTTGAACAACAGGGTGAGATCCGGTGGCATGGCCAGGTTGTTCTCGCGCATGACGGCGGTGACATCGGCCAGCAGTGGCCCCACCTGGATGTCTTTCAAGGCCAGGTTGTCGTAGCTGAACACGAATTCGGAGATGTCGTAGGCCAGGCGCGATTCGTCGATCTCGGCATCGCCGGACCAGATACTGAGCACATTGAGCATGCCCATCTCGTCCTTGTTGATGACCGATTCGAGGAAGTCGATGAGCTGTTCGCGGCGCGCATCGGTGACCCGGCCGACCATGCCGAAATCCATGATGCCGACCACGTTGCCCGGCTGATAGATGACGTTACCCGGGTGCGGGTCGGCGTGGAAATAGCCGTCGATCAGGATCATCTTGAGCACGGCGTCGGCGCCGCGCGCCGCCAGCAGCGGCAGATCGTAGCCTTCGGCGCGGGCGCGCGCGAAATCGTTGCCGGGAATGCCGATCAATTCCTCCTGCACGTTCACCCCGTCGCCGCAATAGTCCCAGAACACCTTCGGGATATGCACCGTCGGGTCGCCCTCGAAGCGCTGGCCGAAGGTATCCAGGTTGCGCGCCTCCTTGATCAAATCCAGCTCGCGCATCAGGGAGCGGTGCAACTGGCCGACGATCTGCACCGGGTGGTAGCGGCGCGCGTCGTGGACTTCCAGTTCCAGCAGTCTGGCCAGATGCACCAGCAAGCGGAGATCCGCTTCGATCTTCGCCTCGATATTCGGGCGTCGCACCTTCACGACCACGCGGGTGCCGTCGTGCAGGGTGGCGCGATGCACCTGGGCGATGGACGCGGCGGCGAACACGTTGGTATCGAACTCGGCGAAGACCTCTTCCACCGGCTTGCCCCAGATGGCTTCCAGGCGCGGCCGCAACTGCTCGAACGGCACCGGCGGCACCTGGCTGTGCAGACGCTCGAATTCGGCGATCCAGGCCGGTGGAAACACGTCCACCCGGGTCGCCAGCACCTGGCCCAGCTTGACGAAGGTGGGCCCCAGGTCGGTGAGCGCGAGACGTATCCGCACCGGCAGGTCGAGTTGGCTGATCTCGTTGCTGGTCTGCCAGTGCAACAGGCGGCCGGCACGCTCAAGCAGGCGCGCCAGGCCCATCAGGCGCACCACGTCACCCCAGCCGTAACGAATCAGCACCGAAGTGATTTCGTGCAAACGCGGCAAATCGCGCACCATCGACAAGGTTTCACGCAGCATGGGAAACCGCCAAATCTTTATTCATCATGTACATGTCGTCTCTCGTTAATGTGCTTTGTCAAGACCAGGGCGCGATAGTAGACAAAGCTATCGCTTTAATGGCCTAATCGCGCAACTTTTTTGCGTCAGATTGCCCGCGCCCTCTTTCCCGGTTCATCCCGACATCCCGCCGCATGCGCCTTTTGCCGATTCTCCTGTTCCTGGTGGCCACCCTCTCGGTCAACTCCCTCTCCCAGGCGGAAGAAACCCTCTCCGACAGCGTCGTGTCCAAGGCCAAGCCCCTGCTCAAGGCGTTCAGCATGATCGGCACCCCCTATAAATTCGGCAGCAACAATCCCGCAAAGGGCCTCGATTGCAGCGGCTTCGTCAAATACATCTACAAGGAAACCGCCGACGTCAGCCTGCCGCGCAGCGCCAGGGACATGAGCCGGGAAGGCCAGGCGGTGGCCAGGGAAGAACTCGAACCCGGCGATCTGGTGTTCTTCAACACCCGCAAGCGCCCCAACACGCACGTCGGCATTTATGCGGGCAACGGTGAATTCGTCCACGCCAGCAGCACCCGCACCAAACAAGTGACCGTTTCACGCATGGATCAGAAGTACTGGGCGACACGTTTCAACGGGGCGCGCCGTGTATTGCCCGCTTCGTCGCCGATTCAGTAAGGCCGTCTCTCAAGCCCTTCGCCGGGGGCTGTGCCTTCTGCTCGCGTTTCCGCCCCTGATCGGGCGGGCCGCGCCAAGCGAGGAAGAACTCTTCTTCAAGAATATCTCGGAAGTCAATGACGGCGAATTGCGCTTCCTGGCCAAGGCGCCGGATCGCCAGGTGCATCATCACCAGAATCACATCACGCTCACTCCGGACAGCCTCGTCAGTGGTTGGGTCAAACTGGAACAATGCCACCAGCATCTCGATCCGGTACCGAGCACCCAGATTGTTTACCACCAGGAGCGTATCCGCGCGCTGCGCATCACCCGCGTGGAAAACATCGAGCGCGCCTGGGTAGAGGACAACAGCGTGCAGATGGAAAACATCAAACATGACGCGCTGCTCTGCATCGAAGCCGAATCACGCGCCTTGCTGGACGACGGGCCCGATGCCCATGTACTGCTGAACGGCCCCTATATGCGCCGTTTTCTCGATGGCTATTACCCGATGCGCGTGACCATGACGGTCAGTCTGGGCGGTAGCGGCCTGCGCTTCGATTCGCTGACCCCCGCCGCGCAACCCGGCTTCACCGTCCACATCAGCCAGGATGAAGCGGGTTACGACACCTGGTTTGAAGGCCGGCTCGTTACCCGCATCCGTTTTGTCGCGCGGAACCGGTAACCGATCCGGAACCGACAGGCGCCTATAGACTCCCCAGCCAGAGCAGGCCCGCCACCGCCAGCCAGAGCATGGCGGCGCGCCAGGCCAGGGCAATGGCGCCTTCGATGTTGTCGGCGCTGGCGGGTTCTTCGGCGCCCAGCGCCGGGCGCAGCAGTTCACCGCCGGAAATGGCGATGTTGCCGCCCAGTTGCACACCCAGGGCCCCGGCTCCGGCCGCCAGCAGAATGCCCTCGTTCTCGTCGCCCCAGGCATGGGCCTGGCCGCGCCAACTTTCCAGGGCATCCTGGAAATTGCCGACGATGGCGAAGCTGAACGCGGCGGCGCGCGCCGGCAACCAGTCGAGAACCCGTCTGGCGCGCATGGCGAAGTAGTCGAATTCGACTTCGCCATGCCAGAGGTCACGACACAAATACGCCAACCGATAGGCCACGGCGCCCGCCACACCCAGCAGGAAATACCAGAACAGGACACCGAGCAGAGCGGAGAGCGACAGCTTCAGCGTCTCCTCGACCGTGATTCGCGAGATTCCACCGCTCTCGCCGCAGGGCGGCACGCCGGGCCGCCATTGTTGCAGCGTGTGCCGCGCGCGCGCGGCGTCTCCGTCCAGCAGGGCGCGGGAGACGCTGGCGGCCTGGAAGGACGCCGCGCGAAAGCCCAGACAGAAATACAGCGCCAACACCTCGAAAGCCCAGCCCAGCGCGGGCAGGGCATCTCTCAGGACGCTGGACAGAAAAGCCAACCCCAACGCCGGCGCCAACACACCCACGCCCCAGGCAAGAACCCCCTGGCGGTTATGGCCGGCATTGAAGTTATCCAGCAGCCAGGCATGCCATTGCCGCGCCGTTTTTTCCGGTAACGCGGAGTGGTGTGGAAAATAGTGCGACCAGATCAGCGCAGCCAGGATGGCGGATACAGTCATGGCCGTTCCCTTGCGCTTCGCGGCGAACTCATGGGCGCGGCATCTCCACCGTCAGCAGGCCCATGCGGAAGGGGCTGCCGGATGGTTCGTAGATTTCCACGGTGGGCATGCGGATACCGCCGCCTTTCGCCTGCAGATAACGATCCAGCGCCGGATAGGCGCGGCTGGGGGCCAGCAGGTTGCCGGCGCGCACCTGGGCGATCAGCACCGGGCGCGGCGGCACGCTGTCTATCTGGAGTGGCGCGCGCACCCTGGCGTCGACTGCGACCAGAAAGCCGGTACGCGAGCGGCGTTTGCCCACGTCGACCAAATCCGGGTTGGAATAAAGCACGGAAATGGGCAAGCCATAGGCCACCTTGCCGTCTTTCAGCAGGCCGCGCACTTCCTCGGCCACCTCCGGCAATTTGGAGTAATCGCCGCTGTGTTCCAGGTAGGCATAGGTATAGGGGCCACGCATGCCTTCCCTGATATCGACGGGGCTGAACCCGCCCCACCAGGCATAAACGGCGGCCACGGGAAGCACGAAGGCCAACAGAAAAGGCAGGAATTTCTTGTAATTCACAACGCGGACTTGGGGGCTTGGGGCGTCCGAAGATACTACATCTACGCGTGGGCACGCCTCCCTATAATCCCCGACCCAGATCCCGGAGACCGCCATGCGCATCCTGCTCGCCCTGATCTTCCTGTTGTTCTCCGTCCCGGCAAAGGCGGCTTCCTACCCACCCGTTTCCGTCCGGGTCGGCGCCGAACAGGTGGCCGAACACAGCTACTACCTCCCCGGCCTGCCCGGCGCGGCCAGCCGGCAAAACGAGGGTTTCATGTCGAACGCGGGCTTCGTGGTCACCCGCGAAGGCGTGGTGGTGTTCGACACCCTGGGCTCTCCATCGCTGGCCCGGGAAATGCTCCAGCGCATCCGCGAAGTGACCACGGCGCCGATCCGGCGTGTCATCGTCAGCCACTATCACGCCGATCATTACTACGGCATTCAGGTGTTCAAGGACGCGGGCGCGGAAATCTGGGCGCATGAAGCGGCGAGGCATGTGGTCGGTTCCGAGGACTGGCGCCTGCGCCTGGAGCAGCGCAAGGACTTGCTCGGGCGTTGGATCAACGACCAGACCCAGCGCTTTCCGGCACCCGACCGCTGGCTTTCCGGCGATACCGATTTTGAACTGGGTGGCGTGCATTTCCGGATTCGCCATGTTGGGCCCGCGCATTCCCTTGAGGATCTGGTGATGTTCGTGGAAGAAGAAGGCGTGTTGTTTGCCGGCGACCTGATATTCAAAGGCCGCGTCCCGTTCATCGGCGATGCCGACTCCAGGCTCTGGCTGAAAGCCCTGGACACCCTGATCGCATTCCAGCCCAGGGTTCTGGTACCAGGCCACGGCGGCGCCTCCAACGACCCCATCGGCGACCTCACCCTGACCCGCGATTACCTCAAATACTTGCGCGAACAGATGGCCCGCGCAGTGGAAAACCTGCTGCCGTTCGAGGAAGCCTACGCAAGCACGGACTGGTCGATGTACGAAAAGATGCCGGCATTTCACGAAGCGCATCGCCGCAACGCGTTCAATACCTACCTCCTGATGGAACGGGAGAGCCTGGCGAAATGAGCGTGGAGCGCGCCATCACGCCCGCGCGCCGCACGGAACAGGGCATGCATGGCTGGCCGGTCTGGAAGATTTCACGTTGATCCGGGATCAAGTTTCCCGCCGCTCCGTCGATAAGCGGATGGTTCTGTCGCAGAATCACAACCATGCCCAACGTTCCGCGCCTTCCGCTTGCCGCCTGCCTCGCCGGTGTTTCCAGCGCCGCGTCGGCGGCATTTGCCACGCCTCGGCCGGACTTCCTGCTTCTATGCGGCGGCTTCGTGGTGGTTCTGGTGTTCTTCCTCCTGCGCCAACGGCGCGCCATCCAGGTTCTGGACGAGCGGGAAGCGCGCCTGCGGGAAAGCGAGGCGAGTTACCGTGGCTTGTTCGACAGCGTCAGCGAAGCCATCTACATCCTCGACGAGAATGGCCGCTTCCTCGACGTCAATCTCGGCGCCGAGAAAATGTATGGCTATCGCCACGAGGAGCTGACCGGGCGCACCCCGATGGATCTCGCCGCACCCGGGCGTAACGATCTCGATCATCTGAAGACGCGGTTGCGGCAAGCGCTGGCCGGCGACCGGCAACAGTTCGAGTTCTGGGGACGGCGCAAGAACGGCGAGGATTTTCCCAAACAGGTGTGGCTCAACCGGGGGCGTTACTTCGGCCGCGACGTGGTGATCGCCATGGCCACCGACATCGGCGAGCGCAAGCATTTCGAGGAGGAATTGCGAATCAGCCGGGAACGCCTGGAATTCGCCCTGCAAGGCGCGAATGACGGCCTTTGGGACTGGAATCTGGAAAACGACACGGTCTATTACTCGCCGCGCTGGAAATCCATGCTCGGTTATGGCCCGGATGAACTGGATGCCACCCTGGAAACCTGGGCGAGTCTGGTCGAACCCGCCGCGCGCGAACCGGCGCTGGCCCAGGTTCGCGCCTATCTGGACGGCAAGGCGGAAAAATACGAGACAGAATTCCGCATGCGCCACAAGGACGGGCACTGGGTGGACGTTCTGGCGCGCGCGAGCCTGGCCGTCGATGCCAGTGGCATTGTCCAGAGGCCGCGCCGTCTGGTGGGCACGCATGTCGATATTTCCGCGCGCAAACAGTCCGAGATGGAATTGCGCCGTTCCAACGCGGAACTCGAACAGTTCGCCTACGCCATCTCGCACGACATGCGGCAGCCCCTGCGCATGATCGCCAGCTATCAGCAGTTGCTGGAGAAAGCCCTGCGCGAACATCTCGACGACGACACCCGTGAATACCTGCATTACGCCACCGATGGCGCCAAACGCCTCGACCAGATGCTGGTGGCGCTGCTGGAATACTCGCGGGTCGGGCGCAAGACCGAGCCGCTGGACTGGGTCGCCAGCCGCGAGGCGCTGGACGAAGCCTTGCTGTACCTGAAGCCGGCCCGCGACGAGGCCCGCGCGGATATCCGCATCAGCGGCGACTGGCCGCGCATCCATGCCAGCCGCGACGAACTGCTCCGCCTGTTCCAGAACCTGATCGGCAACGCGCTGAAATACCGCGAAGCGGGGCGCGCGCCGGCAATCGGCGTGGATGCCGAGGTCGTCGGCGGCCACGCCGATGGGCGTTGGATGGTGCGCGTCCACGACAACGGCATCGGCATCGACCCGACCCAGATTCCGCGCTTGTTCCAGGTCTTCCAGCGCCTGCGGGCGCGCGCCGGATTCGAAGGCGCGGGCGTCGGCCTGGCGCTGTGCCGCAAGATCGTCGAACACCACGGCGGCCACATCCACGCCGAATCGGCGGGTGATGGCCAGGGCAGCACGTTTGTTTTCGAGTTACCCCTTCACTCCCCCCCTGGCGGGGAGGGGGCAAACCCAAGGATCAGCCCATGAAACGCGTTCTCTTGTTCCTCGCCCTCGGCCTGCTCCACGCCGCCGCCCACGCGGCGGACACCTATTCCTTCGGCGTGCTGTCGCAGCGCAGCGCGGTGCTTACCGCGCAGTACTGGAACCCGATCCTGGATTATGTTGAGCGCAAGGCCGGTGTGCGCCTCATGCTCAAGGCCGCTCGCGCCGCGCCGGAATCGAGTGAGGCGACCGAACGCGGCGAATACGACTTCGTCTACTCCAACCACATTTTCCAGCCCAGGATGGCGGCGGCCAATTACCAGGTGATCCTGCGCCCGCGCGAAGAGGCCATCACCGGCCAGATCGTCACCCTGACGGACTCCCCGATCCGCTCGCTGAAAGACCTGCAAGGACTGGAGGTGGGTTTCCCCTCGCTTGCCGCATTCGTCGGTTATGCCGTGCCGATGGATCATTTGCTGCGCCTGGGGCTCAACGTCACCCCGGTTTTCGGCGGCAACCAGGAAGGCATCATGGGCCAACTCAAGGCAGGCAGGGTGATCGCGGCCGGCGTCAACAGCCAGGTCATGCGCGCCTTCGCCGCGCGCGAGAACATGAAATACCGCGTGCTCTGGGAATCCGTCCCCTTCCACAACCTGCCCATCGCGGTGCATCCGCGCGTGCCCAGGGAAGTGGCCAACAGCGTGCGGCTGGTCATCGACGGCATGGAACAGGACGCGGAAGGCCGCAAGGTGCTGGAAGCCAGCGCTCAGGTCATCGCCCAGAAACCTCCCTATGGTTTCCTGTCCTCCACGCCCGCCGATTACCGCAACTACACCGAGTTCTACCGGAACACGCTGGTGAAGGACATCAAGTAGCCATGCTCCGCCCCTTGAGCGCCCTCTGGACGCGCCTGCCCTTTCTTGCCCGCTTGCTGGTCATCGCGAGCATGGCCTTGCTGGTGGCGGGCAGCGCCATGCTGCTGGTGTCCGCGCGGCAGGAAGCGCGCGACGCGCGGGCGGATCTGGCGGCGGAACTGGCCAACGAACTGGAAACCCTGCCGGCGTCGCTGGCGGAAGTCGTGGTGATCGGCGACTTCGCCACGTTGCAACAAAGTCTGGATCGCTTCGTCCGCCGCATTCATGTATCCAGCGCGGAATATCGCGACCAGACCGGCGCCAGGCTGCGCGGCGAGGATGCCGCCCCGCCGACGCGCGCGCCGCGCTGGTTCATCGACGCCCTGGAATTTCACGACCTCTCCGGCCAGACCCCGGTCAGCGTGGGTGGCCGCCAGTATGGCGAACTCAGCCTGATCCTGACCGCGCGGCCTCAGGCCAACCGCGCGTGGCAACGCCTGCTGCACCACCTGGCGATCCTGTTGCTGGCGGTTTCCCTGGATTTTCTCGGCATCTGGCTGGTGTTGCGCAACGGCCTGGCGCCGCTCAAACGCCTGGCGCGGGGCACCGACGCGCTGGCTGAAGGACGTCTGGGCACCCGTCTGGACGCCGAAGGCAGCCCGGAACTGCGACAGCTCATCGCCGCTTTCAACCGCATGGCGGAAGCCACACAAAGCGCCCAGGAGAATCTCGCGCGCGGCAACGCCGAACTGCGACGTTTCGCGGAGATCGCCGCGCACCACCTGCAGGAACCGGCGCGCCGCCTGGCCAATTATGCGCAGCGCCTGCGCGGGAATCTGTCGAACCAGCAACTGGACGAGGACGCGCGCGCGTCCCTGGAATTCATCGAGCAGCAGGCGAAGCGGCAGCAATCCCTGGTGCGCGACGTGCAACGCTATCTGGCCGCCGGCCAGGCGCGTGGCGAGCCGGACGACAGCGGCGGCATGGCCGACGGCAACACGGTGCTACAGGCGGTTCTGGCCCGGCTGCGGCCTCGGATCGAACAAGCCGGCGCCCGCGTCGCGGTGGCCGCACTCCCTCCGTGCAAACTGGATCCACCCCGCCTGGCGGAACTGCTCACCCTGTTGCTGGAGAATGCCATAGACCACAAGCGACCCGGCCAACCTCTGGAAATTTCCGTGAGCGGCGAGGTTCGCGGTGGTAAGTCATGCTGCCGGATCGCCGACAACGGCGACGGCATCGCGCCGGAATATCGTGAACGCGTATTTCGCGTATTCGAGAGGCTGTCATCGGGCGGCGAAGGCACCGGCGTCAGCCTCGCCATCGTCCGCCGCATTCTGGAAAGCGTGGGGGGCCGCGTGTGGATCGAGGAAACGCCCGGTGGGGGCTGCACGGTAAACTTCGAGATACCCACGGGAGAAAACACATGAATACCGCCAAACCCTTCGTCGTGCTGCTGGTGGAGGACGAACCCGCCGACGCGCACCTGGTCAGGGTCGCGTTGCGCGAGAACCGCCTGCTGGTCGATCTGCATGTCGCCCGTGATGGCGTCGAGGCGCTGCAATTCCTGCGTCATCAGGGCCACTTCGGCGACGACACGCCACGCCCCGACCTGATCCTGCTCGACCTCAACATGCCGCGCATGGATGGCCGCGAGTTCCTCGCCGTCATCAAGGAAGATGCCGCGCTCTCCAAAATTCCCGTGGTGGTTCTGACCACCTCCGATGTGGAACGCGATGTGGTGGCTTCCTACCAATTGTGCGCGGCCAGCTACATCACCAAGCCGGTGGACATGGAACAGTTTTCGTCCGCCATCCGCGGGCTGGGCGATTATTGGTTCGCCCTGGTACGCCTGCCCGAGAGAGAGACATGACCCGGAGATTCAACCCGCGCGCGAGCCTCCCACGCCCGCCGGTGGGCGCATGACGCTGCGCATCCTGCTGATCGAGGACGACCCCGGCGATGCGGGCCTGATCGAGGCTTACCTGCGCCCGGCCCGTTTCAGCGGCCAGGCGCCGCAAGTGATGATCGCCGCCTCGCTCAATGAAGCGCGCGGCATGCTCAAGGAGCGTTCCCCGGATCTGATCCTGCTCGATCTCGCCCTGCCCGATTCCGCCGGCCTGGCCACGGTCTCGACCGTGCATGGCCTGGCGCCGGGAATCCCCATCGTCGTGCTCTCCGGCCATCGCGACGCCGAATTCGAGGCCGAGGTTCTGGAAGCGGGCGCCCAGGATTATCTGGTCAAGGGTGAGTTCGACCCCGAGCACATCAGTCGCGCCATTCGCCACGCCCGCACCCGCGCGCGCCTGGAGGCGCGCCTGAAACTACAGGACGCGGCGCTGCGCGCGGTCGCCAACGGCATCGTCATCACCGATAGCGATGCCATCATCCAGTGGGCCAACCCGGCCTTCACCCAGATGACGGGATATGAACTGGAGGAAGCGCTTGGCCGCAAGCCCGGAGATTTGTCGCATTCCGGCCTCAATGACCCCTCGCTCTATGAAAACCTCTGGCGAACCATCCTGGCCGGCCAGGTCTGGCGCGGCGAACTGGTCAACAAGCGCAAGGACGGAAGCCTTTACAACGAGGAACTCGCCATTACCCCGGTGCGCAACGCGCAGGGGGTCATCCGGCATTTCGTCGCCTTCAAACAGGACATCAGCGAACGCCGCGCCAACGAGGAAAAGATCCGCCAACTGGCTTTCTATGACGTCCTCACCAACCTGCCCAATCGCCGCCTGCTGCTCGACCGCCTGCAACAGGCCCTGGCCTCGCGCGGACGCAACCATCGCCCGGGCGCGCTGTTGTTCATCGACCTGGATGACTTCAAGGGGCTCAACGACACTCTCGGCCATGATGTCGGCGACCTGCTGCTGATCCAGGTGGCGCGGCGCCTGACGGAATGCGTGCGCGAGGGAGATACCGTATCCCGCCTGGGGGGAGATGAATTCGTGGTCATGCTGGAAAGCCTCAACGGCACCCTGGAGGAAGCCGCGCTACAGGCCGAGATGGTCGGAGAAAAGATTCTCGCCGCCCTCAACCGCCCCTACCTCCTGAACGGCAACGAGCAGCGCAGCACCCCCAGCATCGGCATCACCCTGTTCAACACCTCCCACGACAACATCGAGGAACTGTTGAAACGCGCCGACCTGGCCATGTACCAGGCCAAGGAAGCGGGCCGCAACACGCTGCGTTTCTTCGACCACACCATGCAGGCGCGGGTCGAGGCGCGCGCCGCGCTGGAGTCTGAATTGCGCCGTGGCCTGCGCGCCCGCCAGTTTCTGCTGTACTACCAGCCCCAGGTCGATGGACTGGGTCGCTTGACGGGCGCGGAAGCGCTGCTGCGCTGGGAGCATCCGAGCCGGGGACTGGTTCCGCCCGGCGCGTTCATCGCCCTGGCCGAGGAAACCGGCCTCATCGTCAGCCTCGGCCACTGGGTATTGGAACAAGCCAGCCGGCAACTGGTGGCCTGGGCGAAAAACCCCGGCACGGCCCACCTCACCCTGGCCGTGAATGTCAGCGCGCGCCAGTTCCGCCACCCCGACTTCGTCGATCAGGTGCTGGCGATCATCGACCACATCGGCGCCAACCCGCATCGGTTGAAACTGGAACTCACGGAAAGCCTGCTCCTGGACAACGTGGAAAATACCGTGGAAAAGATGACCGCGCTGAAAGCGCGTGGCCTCGGTTTCGCCCTCGACGATTTTGGCACCGGCTACTCCTCGCTGACCTACCTGAAACGTTTGCCGCTGGATCAACTCAAGATCGACCGCTCCTTCGTCCAGGACGTGCTCCAGAACACCAACGACGCCGCCATTGCCCGCACCATCATCGCCCTCGGCCACAGCCTGGGCCTGCCGGTCATCGCGGAAGGAGTGGAAACCTCACAGCAACGCGACTTCCTGGCCAGCCACGGTTGCTCCAACTTTCAGGGCTACCTCTTCGGCAAGCCGATGCCGGCCGCGATTTTTCCGAGTGCGTAGCGAGGTAATCGGCACGCCGCCGAAACACTTTTGAACGCGGCATCGGCACATCCCCCAATGTAGCGCCGGCCTCCTCGCCGGCGTCCTTGAAACAGCCGGCTGGAAGCCGGCGCCACATCGGCATCACATCCTCATTTAGATCCGCTGGATTGGAGCGTGCTTCTTGGGAGGCTCTATTCGCGCCTTCTGTTGAACCATGAATTGGGCGGCCGTTTCACACCACTCCGACCGCGCCGCGCAGCGTTTCCAGCGCGGCTTGAAAATCGTATTCCTCCGCCTGGCGTTGCAGCCGCGCCAGGGGTTCGGCGGGCAGGACTTGTGATAGATGCGGCTGGATTTCACGCAGGATGGACACGGCGCGCAGGTCATCGGCGGCGAGCAACGCCTCCAGTTGGGCGACCGCCGCGCGCGGGTCGACCGGCGCGGATGGTTCGCCGTCCAGGTTGGGCCGAACCGCCGTGGCCTCCTCGGGCATGGCCGCGAGCACGGCCGCCGCGAGCGCCTCCAGTTCCCGATTCAGCGCGGTGATCCGCGCGTCAAGGTCGGCGCCGCCGGGGCCATTCGCAGCGGCGTCACGAATCGCCGCTTCCAGCCCGGCGGCCATATCTTGCAGCCGCGTCGCGCCCAGGGTGGCGGCCGTGCCTTTGAGCGTATGCGCGATACGCCGGGCCGACACGTGATCGCCGGCCTCCCGCCGAGTCCGCAACAAGCTCATGTCATCGCTGTGGGATAGCGCGAACTTGCGCAGCAATCGAGCATAACTGGGCAGCTTGCCGCGCACGCCGCGCAGACCGGCGACCACATCCAGCCCGTCGATGTCGGCCAGGGTGGCGCGTAGTTCGCCGTCCGGCGCGGGCTTGGCCACCGCGAACTCCGTAGCGGGAACCTGTCGCCGTTCCGGCAACCATCGGGCGAGGGCGGTGAACAACGCTTCCGGCTCCACCGGCTTGGCCACCAGGTCGTTCATGCCGGCCTCCAGACACTGGCTCTGTTCCTCGACGAAGACGCTGGCGGTCATCGCCAGAATCGGCGTGGTGGAATAGGCGGGCAGGCGGCGAATGGCGCTTGTGGCGGCCAGACCATCCATCACCGGCATCTGCACATCCATCAGCACCAGTTCGTAATCGTGCGCACGCGCTTTCTCCACCGCCTCGCGCCCATCGCCCGCGAGGTCGGCGCGAATGCCGACCTCGCGCAGGAGATCGAGCGCGACTTCCTGGTTGATCGCGTTGTCTTCCACCAGCAGCACGCGGCGGCCGCGCAGGGCGGCGAGCAGGCCGCCGCTCGGCACCGCCGCCGACGGGACATCGGCGGGTGTGGCGCCCGGGTTCTCGCCACGGCACACACGCAGGGTGAACCAGAACGTGCTGCCCTGGCCGGATAGGCTCTCGGCGCCCACCTGGCCGCCCATCAATTCTGCCAACCGGCGGTTGATCGCCAGGCCCAACCCGGTGCCGCCGTATTTGCGCGTGGTGGAACTGTCGGCCTGCTCGAAAGACTTGAACAGGCGCGGCAAACGGTCGGCGGGGATGCCGATGCCGGTGTCCTCCACCTCGAAACGCAGCAGCAACCCCCGGTCGCTTTCTTCCAACAGGCGCGCGCGCAGGGTGATGCGGCCTTGCCGGGTGAACTTCTCCGCGTTGGAGAGATAGTTGAGCAGGATTTGGGAAAGACGCGTGGGATCGCCGCGCAGCACGCCGGGCAAGGCGGGGTCGATCTCGCGCGCCAGGACGACGCCCTTCTCGCGCAACCTCTCCTCCACCAGGCTGGATGCCCCGGCCAATACCCGTTCCAGGCTGAAATCGGTGTTCTCCAGCGTGAGCTTGCCGGCTTCGATCTTCGAGAAATCCAGGATGTCGTTGATGATGCCGAGCAGGTGTCTGGCCGCTTCCGCGACCTTGGCCAGACGCGCCTGCTGGTCGGCGTCGCGCACGTCGCGGCGCAGGAGATAGGTGAGGCCGACGATGGCGTTCATCGGCGTGCGGATTTCATGGCTCATGTTGGCCAGGAAGGCGCTTTTCGCCTGGTTCGCCGCCTCGGCCGCAGACGTCGCGCCGGCCAGTTCCTCGGTGCGCCGCGCCACCAGGTCTTCGAGATGATGGCGGTAGCGCGCCAGCTCGTCGTGATCGTGTTTTTCCCGGGTGATGTCCTGGAACGCGGTCACCACGCCCTGAATCCGCCCCTCGGCATCGACGATGGCCCGCGCGTTGAGGCTGACCGGGAATCCCTCGCCGTTCTTGCGGAAATACCATTGCTCGCCCGAGTACGGGAGCCCACCGCGCAGCGTGTTGAAAATGGGGCATTCCTCACGCGGATAGTCGCCGCCATCGGGATGGTGGTGGTGCGTGAGTTGGTGCATGTCTCGGCCCAGGGCTTCATCGCGCGCATAACCCAGATTGGCGAGGGCGGCGGCGTTGATGAAACTGATCCTGCCCGCGTGGTCGATGCCGATCACCCCCTCGCCCAGGCTTTCCAGGAGGGCATCACGCAAGGCCAGGCGCTCGGCTTCCGCCAGCGCCACGCGCAGGCGGCGATTGACCCGGCGCATGGCGATCAGGGCGAAACCCGCGATCAGCAGCGTGGTCAGCGCCGCCATCACCCAGTGCGAATAGCGCTCGACGAACATGGCGATGGTGAGTTGATGGTCCGGGTGGACACGCAGTTTCACCATGATGGCTTCGATCCGGCTGTAATCGCCGGCCGGCGCGAAGCTGAAGAACTTGCCCTGTCTGGCCGCCTCGCTGTTCGGCTCCAGTTCAAACAGCGCGCGCACCACTTGTTTGGTGAACCAGCCCGGCACCCCGCCGGCCGCCGAAAACGGCCACTCCGGGTAGAGGTCGGTGGAAAGCAGTTGCGGGAATTTCGGCGTCTCCGCCTGTTTCAACACCCGCACCTGGCCCGGTTTGAGCTTGCCTTCCTGGATCAGCGCCTCGATCACGCCGGTGCGCACGAAACCAGCGTCGGCTTGGCCGGCGAGCACGTCGAACACCACCTTGTCATGGGGCATGCCGGTGAAGCGCAGATCGCGGATGTCGCTCGTGACATCCACGCCGGCTTGCAGCAAGGCCCAGCGCTGCATCAGGTAGCCGCCCAGCGATTGTTGGCTGGGAGAAGCCAGGCGCTTGCCCTTGAGGTCCGCGAATGATCGCAGGTCGGAGCGATCCGCCCTGACCAGAATGACGCCGCCAAACTGGCTGGCCGGGAAGTCCCCCGCCATCGGCATCAGGGTCGCCTGCGCCGCCAGGCCGTAACGCGAGCGCAGCAGTACGTAGTGCTCGGGATTGGTCAGCACCAGATCCAGTTCATGGCGCGCCACCGCCTGATCGAGATCCGGGTAGTACAAGGGCACGACGCGGAAGTGGTAGCCGGGGATGCGCCGGCTGAGATAGTCCGCGAGCGGCCCCCATTGCGCGGCGGTGTGTTCCAGGCCACGGAAGGACAGCACGCCCAGGCGCACCTCCTGAATCACGGGTTCACCGGCCCAGGCGGATGCGAGCATCAGGAGCGGCAGGCACAGCTTGAGCAATCCGGAACCTGCCCGGCGCGCCGCCATCGGGCCGGGAGCGATTCGCTTCAGCCAGGCCGGGATCGTCAAGTCGTGTCTCCCGCCGCGCGGCGCGCCGCACGCAGGGTTTCCAGGGCGGCCTGGAAGTCATAGGCATCCACCTGGCGGGTCAGGCGCGCAAGCGTATGCGCCGCCAGGACGGGAACCAGGTTGGGCAGGGCCGCGCGCATCGCGTCGCCGGCGCCCATGTCATCCTCGCGCAGCAACTGTTCCAGTCGGCCGATGGCCACGTCGGCGGCGGCAGCCGGGTTGGCCCGGTTGTCCAGCCCGGCGGGACACGGGATGGCCACATGCGTGCCGCCGGAGGGCGACGCCGCCACGGCCGGCCTGGCGACCACCTCCCGCGCCGCCCCCGGCGTGAGCGGAATGGCGAACCAGAACCGGCTACCCTCGCCGGGATGGCTTTCCACGCCGATATCGCCCTCCCCCCCCATCAACAGGATCAGTCGCTTGCTGATCGCCAGGCCGAGGCCGGTGCCGCCGTATTTCCGGGTGGTCGAGGTATCGGCCTGCTCGAAGGCCTGGAACAGGCGCGCGATCTGCTCTTCGCGCATGCCGATGCCGCTATCGCGGACTTCGAAACGCACGCTCAGACGGTCGCCGTCACGCCCGGCGAGCACGACGGCAATGCGGACGCCGCCCCGCTCGGTGAATTTGACCGCGTTGCCGGCAATATTGAGCAGAACCTGACCCAGGCGCATGGCGTCCCCGCGCAGGACACGCGGCAGCGCCGGGTCGATCTCGCGGCTGAGGTCGAGCCCTTTGGCGATGGCCTGGTCGCGAACCAGATCCAGGGTATGGCCGATGAGCTGGTCGAGCTGGAAATCGACGGTTTCCAGCTCCAGCTTGCCGGCCTCGATCCTGGAGATGTCGAGGATGTCGTTGATGATCCCGAGCAGATGGCGCGCCGCCTCGGCCACCTTGTCCAGTTGCTCGATCTGCTTGGGCAGGGTCGCGGAGCCGCGCAGCAGGTGGGTCAGGCCGATGATGGCGTTCATCGGCGTGCGGATTTCGTGGCTCACGTTGGCCAGGAAGCTGGACTTGGCGTGGCTGGCTTGTTCCGCCCGCTCGCGCGCCGCCACCAGTTCGGCGGTGCGTTGCGCCACCAGTGCTTCCAGGTGTTCCCGATGCAACTCCAGCTCCCGCTGGATCGCCTTGCGCTCGCTGATGTCCTGGAAAGTGCCGGCGAGATAGGCGCCCTCCTCGTCCTCGACGCGGCCGATGCAGCGCAATTCCGCCCAGAAACGGCGCCCGGAGCGGGCGATCACCTCCGATTCCAGCGTGAAGGACTGTCCGGTCGTCCACGCGGCGCGCAGGGCGGCAACGATGTCCGGCAGGTATTCCGGGGCGTAATAGGTCAGCCCTTCGTCCAGTCCGGGCCGCTCGCCGGGCGGATGTTCCACCAGGCGATAGATCTCTTCCGTCCAGACCATCATGCCGGTATCCGGATTGGTCTTCCAGCCGCCGACGCGAGCAATCCGCTGGCTTTCCCGCAGGAACAGGGTCGATTCCGCCAACGCCCGCTCGCCCACGCGCCGCTCGGTGACATCCTCGCCGGCGCTCAGAGTGCCGCTGATGTGGCCTTCGGCATCGCGGATGACGCTGTTGTGCCAGGCGATCAGGCGTTGCCCGCCGGCGCGGGTGAGCACGGTGTTTTCAAAATATTCCGCCTGCTCGATATGGCCGGCGATGATGTCCCGGAACACCGCGTGAACCCGGGCCTGTCCTCGCGCTTGCGGCAGGAAGCGGGCAAACCAGTCCTCCCCGAGCAGTTCCTCGGCCGCGTAACCGAGCAGTTCGCAGCCCTTGCGGTTGATCAGCGTGATGCGGCCGTCATGGTCGAGGGCGACGATGATCGCCTCGATGGTGTCCAGATAGGACTGGCCCCGGTCGCGCTCCATGCGCAAGGAGATTTCGGCCTGCTTGCCACGGGAAATATCCATCTTCGTGCCGAGTGTGCGCAGCGGGTGGCCCGCCGTGTCACGCTCCACCACATGAGCGCGCGCCAGCAGCCAGAGCCAGGCGCCATCCGCCTTGGCGAAGCGGTACTCGATGGCGAAGGGGGCATTCTCCGCGACCGATCTTCGCACCGCCTCCACGATGCCGGGACGGTCGTCGGGATGGACGCGGGCAAGCCAATCGGCCAGGCGGGAGCCGCCGGGAGCGGGAAAATCCCCCCCCACCAGGGTGCGCAGGGCGGGACTCCAGATCAGCCGGTCGACACGATGATCGTATTCCCAAAGGCCAAGGCCGACGTCATCCAGGAGTTGGCGCAACTCGCTGTCGGGCGGGCACGGTGAACTCATGCCCTCCCCTGGCGAAAGATCGCGATGAGGCCGCTGGAACATCGTCAACGTATTCGCGACACTAGGCCAGGCCGCGCGCGCGCATTCCGGCAAGTTTGAGGCCCAGCGACTCGTCGTTGTCGGCGTAGCGCTCCAGGATTTCCCGGAAAGCGTCCTGGTTGGCGAGGAATGCCTCGACCACATCCGGATCGAAATGCTTGCCGCCGGCATCCGTGATGAGTTGCACCGCGACCTCGAAGGGCATCGGCTCCTTGTAGACGCGGCGGCTGGCGACCGCGTCGAAGACATCCGCCAGCGCCATCAATCGCGCGGGAATGGGAATGGCATCGCCGGCCAGACCATCCGGGTAGCCGCCGCCATCCCACTTTTCGTGGTGCCACATGGCGATTTCCCTGGCCACCGCGAGAAACGCCAGGGGCGCGCTTTCAAACTCGCGCGCCGAGGCGTCGAGCGCCTTGCCGCCATCACGGCCGTGGTTCCGCAGTATCTGAAAGTCCTCGTCGTCGAGTTCACCGCGCATGGCCAGGTCGATGGCATTGCCGCCGATGACGCTGTGGGTTTTCATGATCTCGAACTCTTCGGCGGTAAGCCGCCCCGGCTTCAGCAGGATGCTGTCCGGGATGCCGACCTTGCCGATGTCATGCAGCGGCGCGGCCTTGGCCACCATTTGCGCCAGGGTGTCGCTGAAATAGGGGGCAAAACGCGGGTGTGGGCGCAGATGCGCGATCAGCACCTCGACATACGCCTGAGTGCGGCGGATGTGCTGTCCGGTTTCCATGTCGCGCGCCTCGGCCAGGCTGGCCAGCGCCCGGATGCTGACGTCCTGCATCAACTGGTTGTCGCGCATGCGCCGGGCGATTTCACCTTCCAGCCAGGCGTTCTGGCCTTTCAACCAGTCGCGCGCCTGCTTCAACTCCATATGGGCATTGACCCGCGCCAGGACGATGGCGGGCCGGATCGGCTTGGCGATGTAGTCAACCGCGCCCAGCGCCAGGCCACGCTCTTCATCCTCGTCGGCATCCATCGCGGTGACGAAAATGACCGGAATGTCGCGGGTGCCGGGGTTGGAGCGCAGCTCGTTGATGACGGCGTAGCCATCCATCTCCGGCATCATCACATCAAGCAGAATCAGATCCGGGCGCGGCTTGCTCGCCGCCACCTGCAACGCGCGCCTGCCGGAATTGGCCACCCGCACGCGATACCTGGATTGCAGCAACTCCCCCAGGACGGTGAGATTTTCCGGCGTGTCGTCCACGACCAGCACCGTGGACTTGCTCGTTTCTTGCGGCATTCAGTGGCTCGACAGGGACCGTTCGGGTTGGCGCATGTCGGGCATATCGGCGTGGTGGGAAAAATCTTGAACGGAAATCCCGGTCGGCTCGCCCGCCGTGACGGCTGGACGTCCCGCGTTTCACGTTTGCCGTTTCACTCAGGCGCCGGTGATTCCGCTGGTGACCGGATGGGTGACGTAGATCAGGCGCAGGCCGGCGGCCGCCACCCTTTCGATCAGGGCCGCGACTTGGTCGGCCGCCGCGAAGAATTCGACGGTTTCCGGCAATTTCCCGGCCAGTTCAAAGAAGTGATCTTCATGCACACCATGCCGGCCATAGCCGGCCGCCGCCCGGAATACCGTGCCGCCTTGGATGTCCAGTGAGCGCGCCGCCTCGAACAGCCATTCATGGATGGGCTGGTGCCCGCGTTTCATGCCTTCCTGGACGAAAAAACGAACGCAGACGACTTGCATGGCTACCCCTTGATCTGGCTGTAGGTCCACACGCCCAGCGCGGTGCAGGCCAAGGAGCCGAACAGATGCGCGGACGCCGCGCCCAGCGCCCAGGCCAGTTGCCCCCGGCTGATGAGGGTGAAGACTTCGGCGGAAAAAGTGGAAAAGGTGGTGAGGCCACCAAGGAACCCGGTGATGGCGAACAGCCGCCATTCCGGCGGCAATCCGGGATGCTGCGCAAAGAGGGCGATCGCCACGCCGATCAGATAGCCCCCCAGCAGATTCGCCGCCAGGGTGCCGTAAGGCAGCGTCGGAAACAGCGGGTTCAGCCACAACCCCAGCCCCCAGCGCAGCCAGGCGCCCAGCGTGGCGCCGAGTCCGATGGCGAGGAAGGAGGTCATGGGGTAGCGATGGGCTGGTGGCGAGTAGCGATTTGCGACTCGCTGCTCGCCACTCGCCGCCTCACAGCCACACCATCAACCCCATCTCGAAGGGATGGGTGAGGAGGTTGTGTATCGGGTAGACGCGCACCCGGTACAGCAGGCGGCCGCACAGTTCCGGGGTGAGTTCCAGTTTGTAGACGCATTCCTGGCCGACCCAGCCGTCCGGGTTCAGCGGGATGGCTTCCAGGTCTTTGTCCTGGCCGTTCTTGGAGGCGCGGCCCACCAGCACTTCCACCCGAACATCGTCCGGGGCAAGGCCGTTGAGCATGGCCGCGACCTCGATATCCATGCTCTCGCCGAAGCTGATGCGCTTCTTCGGGTCGTCCAGGCGACGCAGGGAGACCCCATTCCAGGCGAAACGCACCTTGGCCTTCCAGGCCGCGACCCCCTGGGCGGCGGCAAACCCGCCTTCGGCGTAGCGGCGCCATTGGCGGCTGGCGGGCGCGTAGAACTTGTTGGCGTACTGCAACACCATGCGGGTGGAGTTGAAGGCGGGCAACAGGGTGGCGATCGAACTCTTGGCCATCGCCACCCATTCACCCGAGAAGCCCAGTTCCTGGCGCCGGTAGTACAGGGGAATGACCTGATCCTGCAATAGCTCGTAGAGGGTCTGGCTATCCTCGCGGTTGCGCCGGGCGTCGTCGTAATACTCGGGCGCAGGCTTGATCGCCCAGCCGTTGCCGGGTTCGTAGCCCTCGTCCCACCAACCGTCGGTGACCGAGAGGTTGAGCACGCCGTTCATGGCCGCTTTCATGCCGGAGGTGCCGGAGGCTTCCAGCGGGTAGATCGGGTTGTTCAGCCAGACGTCGCAGCCGGCGACCAGACGCCGCGCGAAACCGAGGTCATAGCCTTCCACCATCAGGAATTTGCCTTCAAATTCCGGCCAGCGGGAAATCTCGTGGATGCGGCGGATCAACTCCTGGCCGGGCTTGTCGGCCGGGTGCGCCTTGCCGGCGAAGATGAACAACACCGGGCGGCTTTCATCGTTGATGATCTGGCGCAGCCAGTCCATGTTCTCGAAGATCAGGGTGGCGCGCTTGTAGGTGGCGAAGCGGCGCGCGAAGCCGATGGTCAGCACGTTGGGATCGAGCGGGTTGGCGAACTTGAGCATGCGCTCCAGGTGCGCCTCGGAACCGTGGTTGCGCAGATGTTGCTGGGTGATGCGGTAGCGCACCGAGTGCAGCATCTGCGCCTTGAGGCCCTGATGCACCGACCAGAAGTGGTGATCGGGAATGGATTTCACCCTCTGCCAGTAAGTCGGCTCGCACATGCGGCGGCGCCATTCATAACCGAGTTTGTTGTCGAACAGATCCTGCCATTCCTGGGCCAGGAAGGATGCCACGTGCACGCCGTTGGTGATGTAGTCCATCGGCGATTCATCCTCGGAAACGTGCGGCCACGTATCCGCCAGGATGTGCGAGGAAACCGTGCCGTGGATGCGCGAGACACCGTTATGGTGGCGCGAGCCATTCAGCGCCAGGCGCGTCATGTTGAATTCCTGGCCATGCCCGGCGCCGCCCAGGCGCATGAATTCTTCCCGCGAGACGCCGAGGTCGGAGCAGCAATGGCTGAAATAGTCCCAGATCATGTCTTCGGGGAAATGATCGTGGCCGGCCGGCACCGGGGTGTGGGTGGTGAATACCGTGGAGGCGGCCACCGCCTCCAGCGCGGCATGGAAGGACAATTCGGACTTCACCTTGCGGCGGATGCGCTCCAGAACCAGGAAGGCGGCATGGCCTTCGTTGATGTGATAGGCGGTGGGCTTGACATCGAGCGCGGCCAGGGCGCGCATGCCGCCGATGCCGAGAACGATTTCCTGCTGGATGCGGGTGTGCTTGTCCCCCCCATAGAGCTGGTGCGTGATGTAACGATCCTGCGGGCTGTTGGCCGGCAGGTTGGTGTCCAGCAGATAGAGGCGGACATGGCCCACCTGCGCTTCCCACACCTTCACTTCCAGGGTGCGGCCGGGCAATTCGATCTGGATGTGGATCTCGACCCCGTCCTCGCCCAGCGCCGGGCGAATCGGCAGATCGTCGAACTCGGAATCGGTGTAATTGGCGATCTGGTTGCCGTCGTTGTCGATGCGCTGGTGGAAATAGCCCTGGCGATACAGCAGGCCCACCGCCACGAAGGGCAGACGCAGATCGGAAGCGGCCTTGCAATGGTCGCCGGCGAGGATGCCGAGGCCGCCGGAATACACCGGAAAGCTTTCATGGAAGCCGAATTCCGCGCAGAAATAGGCGATCAGGTCGCCCGGCTTCAGATCCAGGGACAAATCGCGCTTGAGCGGCTCGCTCATGTAGGTGTCGAACGAGGACAGCACGCGGTTGTAGCTGCCCAGGAAAATATGATCCTCCGCCGCCTCGGTCAGGCGTTCCTCATCCACTCGCTTGAGAAAGGCCTTCGGGTTGTGGCCGACGGCATCCCAGAGACCGGGATGCAGGCGCGCGAACAGGGTGCGGGTGGGTCGATCCCAGGCATACCAGAGGTTGTCCGCCAACTCGGACAAGCGCGCCAGGCGGCGCGGCAGACGGGGGTTTACTTCAACGACGAAGGGAGTTCCGGGTTTCATGAATGCTCCGTTAACGTGAAACATCAGCGGATACGTGGGAGCGAGCTTGCTCGCGAGCGACCGTTGCCATCGCGGGCAAGCCCGCTACTACGGGGCCATCCGGATGAAGTTCTCGCGGTAATACTTCAGCTCTTCGATGGATTCCCGGATGTCGGCCAGCGCGGTATGGCTGTTGGCCTTCTTGAAGCCGTCCTTGAGTTCCGGGCGCCAGCGCGCGGCCAGTTCCTTCAGGGTGGAGACATCCAGGTTGCGGTAGTGGAAATAGGCTTCCAGCTTCGGCATGTGGCGGGCCAGGAAGCGGCGATCCTGGCAGATGGAGTTGCCGCTCATGGGTGATTTGCGTTCACCCACGTGTTTTTTCATGAATTCGAGCATTTGCGCTTCCACTTCCGCGTCGCCGAGCGTGGAAGCCTTCACCTTGTCGATCAGCCCGGACTTGCCGTGGGTGCCCTTGTTCCAGCTGTCCATCGCGTCCAGCACGGCGTCGCTCTGATGCACCACCAGCACCGGGCCTTCTTCCACCAGATTGAGATCCTTGTCGGTGACGATCAACGCCACTTCCAGGATGCTGTCGGTGTCGGGTTCGAGCCCGGACATTTCCATGTCGATCCAGACCAGATGGGTATCGTTCTGAGCCACGCGCATTGCTCCTTTGGCAGCCTCTGAGGAAGGGGTGGGCATTGTGGCACAATCGCCCATCCCCTGTAGAACCACGCGCCTCATGCCTTCATTTCAAAGCATTTTCCTCGCCGCACTCATTCTCGCCTTTGGCCTGAAACTGTGGCTGCTGCTGCGCCAGATGCGCCATGTCTGGCAACACCGCGCGCGGCCACCGGCGGTATTCGCCGCCCGCATCACGGTCGAGGAACACCACAAGGCGGCCGATTACACCCTGGCCAAATCCCGCCTGGGATTGCCGCATCTGGCCGTGGAGGCCGGCCTGCTGCTGGCCTTCACCCTGGGCGGCGGCCTGCAATGGCTCAACGATCTGCTGCTCCCCCACCTCACGCCGCTGTTCGCCGGCACCGCGCTGCTGCTCGGACTGTTCCTGATCGGCGCCCTGGTGGAACTGCCGCTCAATCTCTATCACCAGTTCGGCATCGAGGCGCGCTTCGGTTTCAACCGGCAGACCCTCGGCGGCTTTGCCGGCGACCTCGCCAAGCAGGCATTGCTCGGCCTCGTGATCGGCGGCCCGTTGATCCTGCTGGTGCTCTGGCTGATGGGCATCATGGGCGATTCCTGGTGGATTTGGGTGTGGGGCGTGTGGATGGGCTTCAACCTGCTGGTGCTGTTGCTCTACCCCACCGTGATCGCGCCGCTGTTCAACAAGTTCACGCCGCTGGCGGACGCATCGCTGAAAGCCCGCATCGAAGCCCTGTTGCGACGCGCCGGCTTCACCAGCAGCGGCGTCTTCGTGATGGACGGTTCGCGCCGTTCCAGCCACGGCAACGCCTATTTCACCGGCCTGGGCAAGAACAAGCGCATCGTCTTCTTCGACACCCTGCTCGACCAACTGACTCCGGAACAGATCGAGGCCGTGCTGGCGCATGAGCTCGGGCATTTCAAGCACCGCCACATCATCAAGCGCATCACCCTGATGTTCGCGCTCTCGCTGGGGATGCTGGCGATTTTGGCTTGGCTGAAACAGGCACCCTGGTTCCATGCCGGCCTCGGAATCGTCTCGCCCACGGACGCCACCACGCTCGCCCTGTTCTTCCTCGCCCTGCCGGTGTTCCTGTTTCCGCTGACGCCGTTGATGAGCCTGTATTCGCGCAAACACGAATTCGAGGCCGACGCTTTCGCCGCCAGGCACAGCGAACCCGAACACCTGATTACCGCATTGGTTCGCCTGTACCGCGACAACGCCGCCACCCTGACGCCGGATCCGGTCTACTCGCTGTTTTACGACAGCCATCCGAAGGCGGTCGAACGCATCGCCAAACTTGAGTATTATGGTCAGGTATCAACCACGCCCCAACGGGCATAAGAGGAAACCCATGAGGAACCCCATGAAAAACCTGATCGCCGTTCTCGCCCTGTTCAGCGCCTCCGCCTTTGCCGCCCCCTTCGACAAGGGCGACGCCAAGGCGGGCAAGGTCACCCATGACAAACAGTGCGCCGGCTGCCATGCCGCCCGCTTCAACGGTGACGCCGGCAAGATCTATACCCGCGCCGATCACCGCGTCAAATCTCCCGCCAGCCTGGCCCAGATGATCACCACCTGCAACGCCAACCTCGGCAACAACCTGTTCCCGGAAGACGAGTTGAACCTCGGCGCGCACCTGAACGGCGCGTTCTACAAGTTCAAATAAGGCGGCGCCATGACCGAATCCGTCTGCGATCTTTCCAAAGGCCAATGCAAGCCTTGTGAGGGCGGCGTCGCCCCCCTCAACCCGAATGAAGTCACCGCCCTCCTGCCCAGGCTCGCCGCTGGCTGGGGGGTGGCGGACGGCGGGTTGCGGCGCGATTTCAAGTTTGCCGACCATTACATCACCATGACCTTCGTCAACGCCGTGGCCTGGGTCTCGCATCAGCAAGGCCACCATCCCGACCTGAGCGTGGGCTACGACACCTGCCGCGTGCAGTACATCACCCACGCCATCGGCGGGCTCTCCGAATCCGACTTCATCTGCGCCGCCAAGATCGACGCGCTGTTCGCGCTTTGACGCCAGGTCGGGTCGTCGCCGTCCACGGACATCACTTTCTGGTGGATGGCGGCGAGGGCGTGGTGGAATGCGTCACCCGCGGCAAGAAAGGCGGCGTGGCCTGCGGCGATCAAGTGAAATTCGCGTTCACGAGCGCCGGCAAGGGGGTCATCGAAGCCATCGAGCCACGCCGCAACCTGCTCTACCGCTCCGATGAATTCCGCAGCAAGCTGCTCGCCGCCAATGTGGATCAGGCCGCCATCGTCGTCGCGGCGGTGCCGGCATTCCATGAGGAATTGTTGATTCGCTGCCTGGTGGCCTGCGAGGTGGCGGACATTCCCGCGCTGATCGTCCTGAACAAGGCCGACCTGCCGGAAACCGAAGCGCTGGCGCGCGCGCTGGCGCCCTACTCCGGTCTCGGCTACACGCTGTTGCGGGTCTCGGCGCGGGAAAATGTGGCCGCGCTGGAACAGCATCTGGCGGGGCATACCACGGTGTTTGTCGGCGCCTCCGGCGTCGGCAAGAGCACGCTGCTCAACCGCCTGGTGCCGGATGCCAATGCCAGCACCGGCGAAATCTCGCTGGCCCTGGATGCCGGCAAGCACACCACCACCCATGCGCGCCTGTTTCGCTTACCTGGCGACGACGGCGCCTTGATCGACTCCCCCGGCATGCAGGAATTCGGCCTCAAGCATCTCGACCTGAACAGCCTCATGGCGTCCTTCCCGGAGATCCGCGAGCGCCGCGGCCAATGCCGCTTCCACAACTGCCGCCATCTCAAGGAACCCGGCTGCGCGGTGCTGGAAGCGGCGAAGGAAGGCGCCATCCAGCCCAGCCGGCTGAAGGTCTATCACTGGCTCCTGGCCGGGCTCAAATAACCACGGCGGCCTTCACCACGGCCGGATCGTCCGCATGCTCCAGCAGAATCCGTTGCACCCGTTCCTGCCACAGGCGCGCGAATTCAGCGCGTTCTCCGGCATCGGCCTGGCCACTCACGACTCGCGGCATCAATACCCCCATTTCGGGAACGGGCGGCACGAGTTCGGGGTGGTATTCGAGTAACACGGCGGCGCCGGTATCGAGCCGGGTGAGGCGCGCTTCGGCGGGCATTGCCACCCCCGGTATTTCCACGCCATAGCGCAGCAGGCCGCGGCGCCCGAAGCGGGCGCCCAGACCCTTGAATCCGCCCTCCTCCGCCGCGCCGGTAATCAGGCCCAGCACCGCGCCGACCACGCCGGTGGTGCCGGCATCCCGCGCGGCGCGCAGTTCCACGCGAATCTGGCCGCGTTCCGGCGGGGCATCCGGATAGAGCGCCGCCAGGCCACGTCGCGCCATCAGCCAGGCGCCGGCCACGGTGGGACAGGAATGTCCGGCCAGACGCACGGCATCCTCATAGCGGTATTCGATGTTTCCCCCAACTGCGGCACCCAGCACTTCGGCCAGGCCATCGTGCAGGGTCAATGGGGAAATCCGGGAAAAGAAATTGGGAAAGGACATGGGGGTCTCCTGGTGCGCCGGCTTGCGGCCGGCGTTGGAAAACAGCCGGCCGCAAGCCGGCGCTACATCAATGCAGAGCCAGTTGGCGCAGTTTCATCACCACGCGGCCCATGCCGACCGGCATGCCGGCGGCGGCCGTTTCCAGTTCCACGGCATCGAGCATGTTCTTCACCATCAGGCCCAGGTCGGTGTCGCCCTCGATCAACAGGCGGCGGTTGAAAAACAGGGTGTCCGGGTCTTCCAGGCGCAGTGCCAGACGGGCGAAATCCTGGGCGGTGGCGGTGAAGGTGACATCGGCCAGGCCATTGCGCAGCGCGCGGAAGCCATTGGCATGCACCGAGAAATACAGATTCAGGCCGAGGTCGCTGACCTGTACGCGAAAGCGGCGGCCGGCGATGTGCGACCAATCCAGTTCGCGCAACGAGGGCCAGGCCACCAGATTGCCGGCGGCGACGAAGGCGCGCGAAGCCGGCCAGGAGGGCAGGGTGGCCACGAGTCGGGCGAGCGGTTTGGGGAAGTTGGGCAGGTTCATGAGGGTCTCCTGTAGCGCCGGCGTCTCTCCGGCAACTCGGGGGGGGCCGGCGAGACGCCGGCGTTACGTTGGGCGGTAAGCCATCCCCGCCTCGCCCAGCCAGTAGCCGTCGCAAGGTTGGCCGGGCATGAGTTTGTCGAGTTTTTCCGGCGCGGCGGCGGCGGCGATGTCGCCGTTCAACAGGGCGCGGAAGACTTCCACCACCCGTCCCATGCGCGTCGATTGCGGCGACAGGCGCAGGATGTCGACCCCAGCCGCGCGTAGTTCGTCGAGCCGGTGCGCCAGGCTCATGACCTTGGCGGACTGGGTCTGGATGCCGTTGATGGTCAGGAAATCCTCGCTCTCGCGGGTGCGCATGGTCAACCCGTCCGGATGGTCGAGACAGCGGAACTGGCAATCGTCTTTCTGCAGGTTGTAGTGGCGCGCGGTGAAACAGCGCGCGGAGAAGGCCAGGGGAAGGCGACCGTAAGCGAATAGTTCGGTTTCCATGCCTTCCGGGACGGCCATCGCGGCGAGCATCTCGCGCGGCATTTCCACCGAGGGCACCCAGCGTTTCGCCCCCAGTTCACCGAGCAGGGCCAGGGTATCCGGGTTGTAGGCATTGAGCGTCGGCCCGGCCACGAAGGGCGCGCCCTGCTCCGCCAGCAGGCGCACCGCGCCCCATTCGTTGGCCTCGACCAGGAAGCGGCCATCGGCGACCTGCTTGCGCAATGCCTTGAGGTCGGATTCCGATTCGATCAGGGTCTGCGTCGAGAGCACCACTTCCTTGCCGGCGGCGGTGAGTTTCTCCGCCAGTTCCAGCCAGTCCGGCAGGCGCAGCAGGCGGCGGCGCGAACAGACGGTCTCCCCGAGGTAGATGCTATCGACCGGCCAGGTGGCGGCGGCCTCATAGAAAGCCAGGGTGTCTTCGCGCGACCAGTAATACAGAAGCGGGCCGAGCGAGAGACGTGTAGCGCCGGCTTTATGGCCCGAAGGGCCGGTATCCTTCAGGGCCAGCCGGCTTTTTTCGGTGTTGGCCGGCTGGGACGCTGGCGCTGAGGGTGCGTTCATTTCCACGGCCGGTAATACGCCCCGAGGGTGTGCATACTGCCCTCGGAAACCTTGTTGAGTTGGGCCATCCAGGCCGGGTTGGGCTTGAACGCGGCCTGATCCTTCTTCACCGCGTCGATGGCCGCGCGCCACACCTGGGTGACCTGAGCGACATAAGCGGGGCTGCGCTGGCGGCCCTCGATCTTGATCGCGGCGATCCCCAGGCGCGCCATCTCCGGCAGCATTTCCATGCTGTTGAGGCTGGTCGGCTCCTCCAGGGCGTAATAGGTCTCGCCCTGGACATCGAAGCGGCCCTTGCACAGGGTCGGGTAGCCGGCTTTTTCATTGTCGGCGTAACGGTCGATCAATACGCCGTTGAGCCGCGTTTCCATGCCCTTGGGCGTCTGTTGCCAACGCACCGCGTGGCCGGGCGAGCAGGCGCCGAAGGTGTTGGGCGAGTCGCCGCAGGCATAGGAGGACAACAGGCAGCGTCCTTCCACCATCACGCAAAGGCCACCGAATCCGAACAGTTCGATTTCCACATCGGTGTGCTTCACCACGTTCTCCACCTGCGGCAGCGACAACACGCGCGGCAGGACGGCGCGCTGGATGCCGAAACGTTCCCGGTAGAAGTTCACCGCCTCGTAACTGGTGGCGGAACCCTGCACCGAGAGATGCAGACGCAGATTCGGGTGGTTTTTCCGCGCATAGGCCATGAGGCCGGGGTCGGCAAGAATGATGGCGTCGATGCCCGAAGTGGCGGCGGTATCCACCGCCTGGTGCCAGCGCGCCAGGGTGGCCGGTTGCGGATAGGTATTGAGCGCCATGAGCACCTTCACCTTCTTGCCGTGGGCATAGCGGATACCCTCGGCAAGTGACTTTGCGTCGAAGTTCAGGCCGGAGAAGTTGCGCGCGTTGGTGTTGTCCTTGAGGCCCAGGTAGACGCCGTCGGCGCCGTTGTCGACGGCGGCCTTGAGCGCCGGCAGGCTGCCGGCCGGGCAGATGAGTTCAAGCAATGCAGGCATTTCCCACCTCTTCCGTAACCTTTTGATAAGGCATGACTTTGCTGCCCTGTCGGGTTCCCCGCCGTTTCAGTTCGGCGACCACGGCATTCACCACCGGCCACTTCTGGCTGCACCAGGAGGGCGCCAGCAGCAGATTGGCCGGCGCGGTGCCGGTGACGCGGTGATAGAGCACTTCCCAGGGCGTGCGCTCGATCAGGTCGGCGGCGATCTGGACATAATCATCGACCGGCAACGGCTGGTATTCCCCGCGCCGCCACTGGTTGGCCAGTTGGGTGCCCTTCACCACATGCAGCGGGTGCAGTTTGAGGCCGTCGGTACCGATGTCCAGCACGATGTCCAGGCTCTCGCGTGAATGCCAACCGTCCTCGCCGGGCATGCCGACAATCAGGTGCGTGCATACGGGAAGGCCGAGGCGGCGCGCGGCGACCGTGGTCTGGATGTATTCCTTCAGGCCGTGGCCACGGTTCACCTTGGCCAGACTTTCGTCGAACGCCGACTGTAGCCCCAGTTCCAGCCATACCTCCATGCCTCTGTCGTGGTACTCCGCAAGGAGGTCGAGCACGGCCGGAGACACGCAATCCGGGCGCGTGCCCACCGAGATGCCGATCATGCCTTCCACCGCCAGCGCCTCGTCGTACATGGCGCGCAGGCTCCGCACGTCGGCATAGGTGTTGGTATAGGCCTGGAAATAGGCCAGATATTTGCTGGCGCGGGTGCACCGGGAGATGCCGCGACGGCCGGAATCGAGCTGATCGGTGAGCGGCGCCGATTGCCTCCCGTTCGGGCTGAACGAGGCGTTGTTGCAAAAGGTGCAACCACCGATGCCTTTCGTGCCATCGCGATTCGGGCAGGTAAAGCCCGCGTCCAGGGCGATCTTGTGTACGCGCTCACCATGTTTGGCGAGCAGCCATTGACCGAAGGTATGCACGTGATCCGGCAACATTTAAGACATCATTCTCTTGAAAGCCACAGGGCCAGCACGATGCCGAACCAGACCAGCGCGGTCAAGGCCGGCATGCCGGAACATTTGTAGCCGAACAGGGGAAGGAGCGCCGCCGACAGGAACAAGATGGCGCGCGCGGCATTCCAGCGGGTCAGGCGCATCCGGGCTTCGTGGTGCCAGGCGACCGGGCGCGTCGGCTCCGTCCAGACCGGCGCCAGTTGCCCGGCGGCACCGGTGACCAGGGGCATGAGGAAACCCGGCAGGAACAGGGTGAGCGGTGAACCGATCTCCGCCAGCGCGCCGATCAGGGCAATGGCGAAGCCCAGGGTGGCGGCGAGCAGCACCGGCGCGGCGCCATGCGGGTTCAGCAGTTGCGGCCGATGCAGGCGCCACCACGCCCATAGCATGTTGCCCAGAACCCAACCCCAGAGCGCGCCGCCCAACCAGGCCAGGGGCGGCAACCAGGCCTGGCCGATGGCCAGGATCAGGCTGCCGGCCAACGCCCATTTCAGGTCACCGCGCAGGCGCGAGGCGGCTTGCGGGTCGAATTGATTGGCCGCCGTCGGCATCAGCACCTGCAAGGTGCCCACCGCCGTCAGGCCGATGAAGCCATACAGGTTGATATGCAGATGGAACGCGCGCAGCGGCGCATGCCATTCGGGAAACAGGGGAATCAGCATGGCGGCGAGCAGGCCCGGCACCAGGCAGGCCATCGCCGCGACATACCAGTTCAGGCCGGGATGCGGGCGCCCCAGGGTCTGGCGCGCGCGGGCCAGCATCCAGGAGATCATCGCCACCGCCGCGAACAAGGCCAACGCCGCCGCGACCGGCACCCAGGAAAAATCCAGCGCGCCCGCGAAGACCGCCAGCGCCAGCGCGCCCGCCGCCGTCATCAGCCAGGGCAGGCGCGCCGTCCAGCGGCCGGGGCCGCGTCCGCGCGTGAGCACCGGCACGAAATGCTGCATCGCGGCGGTAATCAGGGTCATCACCCCCAGCGCCAACACCAGATGCGCCCAGAAAGCCGGCGCCAGGTTGATCGCCTTGGGCAGCGCCTGCCCGGCGAACAGTGCAACCAGGGTGGCGACCAGGAGCGCGACCAGCACCGACTCAGGCGGCCTTGACGATGAAGTCGATCATCACGCCCTGCGGGCCTTGATCCAGATAATTGATCTCGACGCGGTCGCCATAGCGGGCCTGCATCTGCTGCAACAGGGGAATGGGGTTGTGGTCGTTGACGAAACGCATGCGCTCGCCGGGATTGAGCGCATCCAGCGCGCCGAAAATGGCGGCGTGGCGGAAACGCTTGGCGATGCCACGCGCGTCGAAGGGATAGATGGCATCGGACCGGGTGTGGTCGTGAACGGGGATATGAATTTCAGACATGGTGCACCTCGAAATGAATGGGGAGTGCATAGTCGGGCCAGACACGAATCCCGGCCTTGATGGATGTCATGAGACGCCCCTAGGGCAATTGGGGTCAAGCCGGGCGGATCGCGAGCCCGCGCCGGTTTGCCGATACACTCGCCGGCGGATTACACAACAATTGTTACCAAGGCACAGGCCCGTTTTCGTGAGCAGACACCACACGGCACTCATCATCGGCGGCGGCCCCGCCGGCTCCGCCGCCGCCCATACCCTGGCCAGCCACGGCATCGACACCGCCCTGATCGACAAGGCGGTGTTCCCGCGCGACAAATTGTGTGGCGGCCTGCTCACCTTGCGCAGCGGGAAAATCTATTCCCGAATATTTTCGGAGCCGTGGCGGCCGGTGATCGACTTCACCGCGCGCGGCGTGAAATTTTTTCATCGGGCCAGATTGCTCAACGAGGTCGGCGATGCCAGTGAATTGTTTTTCACGCGGCGCCTGGATTTCGACCATTACCTGCTGAATCAGGCGATCGCGCGGGGAACCCGGCATTACCCGGGCGTATCCATCGTTTCCCTGGATCTGGCGCGCAGCATCTGCCGTTCGCGCGCGGGCGAGGAATTCACCTTCGACTACCTGATCGGCGCCGACGGCGTGAACAGCCTGGTCGCGAAAACCCTGTTCGGTAAATCCTTCGACCACGACAGCATCGCTTTCGCGCTGGAAATGGAAGTCGATAGAAAACCGTTCCCGAAACCTCTCGATGACCCGGAAATCGTCTTCGGCCTGGCCCGCTGGGGCTATGGCTGGGTATTTCCCAAGAAGGACACGCTCACGGTGGGCATCGGCGGCCTCCACGCAAGGAACCCGGAACTGAAAAAAGTGTTCCATGAATTCCTGGCGGCGCGCTTCGGCCACATTCCGGAGGGAAAGATCAAAGGCCATTACCTGCCCTTCGGCGACTACAGAAAGATACCCGGCCGCGCCAACGTCCTGCTCTGCGGCGACGCCGCCGGGCTGGTGGAACCGATCACCGGCGAGGGCATCGCGTTCGCCATGCAGAGCGGCCTGTACGCCGCGCAAGCCATCGTCGAGGCGCGCGCCGAAGGCGGTGACGCGCTGCCGCGCTATCAGGCGCGCTACCGCGAAATCACCCGCGATTTCGACCACGCCAACCGCTTGCGCCGCCTGCTGTTTTCCAGCATCGGCGAACGCCTGTTTCTCAAGGCGCTCCCCAGGAGCGACACCTTGCCGCGCAAGCATCTGGAACTGATGGCGGACAAGCTCCAATATGGCGACTATTCCCGCCATCTGATGGTCAGGGCGCTGAAAGCCCTCGCTGGCAGCCTGTCGGACTTTGGTCGTCGATAGCGAAAAACGGCCCCAGTGAGCGCAGTTTTTGCCGGATTCGCCGCCGCATGGTTATTTCATGGGGCAAGAAGCTGGTGAAAAATGGGCCGCTGCGGTCGGTTTGCAGCCGGCGATTCCAAAGCCCGACAGGCTGCCAGGCGCGCCTTGTTCATGAAGCATGATTGACGAATCCAGCTGGAGCACCCGCCATGAGCCACAAACACGAAAGCCTGATCCGCGCCATCTTCCAGGATCCGATCAGCGGCAACATCCACTGGCGTGAAATCGAATCCCTCCTGCACCACCTGGGCGCCAGCATGGATCCCATCCAGGGCGCCCGCTATCGCGTGGTATTGAACGGCGTCGAAGGCATCCTGCACCACCCGCACCACAGCAACGTATTCGGCAAACAGGACATCAAGAACCTGCGCCAATACCTGGCTTCCGCGCGCGTGACGCCCTCTTTGTACGAAGAGAGCCTGAAACACTGATTTCACGGCTTCCGATACTTCACCCGGGAAACCGATTCTCGAACCGCAGCGGGCGATTCAACCTGGAAACCGCAGTTGGTCATACGCAAAACGCTCGAAAGCTGCGTGGGTAAAGGCTTGACCGGTGATTGTTCGCTTCACCCGCAGGGTGAGTGGAAACGTCACTCGTAGGAGCGGGCTTGCCCGCGAATGGCCGCGTTCTATCGCGGGCAAGCCCGCTCCTACGGCACCTGCAACTGCGGGAAATAGGTTCAACCGCCGTTTCCAGGTTCAATGGCACCGTCGAGTTCATGCAGGCACACCGCCTCGCCGGGCAGGGTTTCCCGGGCGAGGTAGAGGAGATGCCGGTGGTGGGTGAACAGCAATATCTGGGTCGTCCCGGCGAGGTTGCGCAGCAGAGGCAGGATGGCGCGGGCACGGTCGTCGTCGAAGGTGATGAGGAGGTCGTCGAGGATGAGCGGCATGGGTTCGTGGTTGCCCTGGCGCTGTTCGATGGCCGCCAGACGCAGGGCGAGGTAGAGCTGGTCGCGGGTGCCTTCGCTCATGCCTTCCACCGGCACGGCCACGCCGTCTTTCAGGCCGACCAGGGTGGGGGTGTCGTCCTGGGAGTAAGCGGCGCCGAGGCCGGTAAAACTGGTGCCGGTCATGCGGCGGAACAGTTCACCCGCCTTGGCCAGAAGCGGGCCCTGATTGCGCTCGCGGAAGGCTTCAATCTGGGCTTGCAAGAATTGGGTGGCAAGACGCAGGCGCAGGTAGCGGGCGGCATCCTGGCGGATTCGGGCGGCGGCGTGGCGCGCGGTTTGCAGGTGTTCGGCGGCATTGGCGCCACTGCTTTCGAGGCGGGCCTGGGCGTCCTCGGCGCGGGCCAGCGCCTGGATGGCCTGTTCGCGCCGCGTTTCCTGTTCCCGAATGTGGTCAGCCAGGTCTTCCAGTTCCGCCGCCAGGGTCTGGCCCTCTTCGCCGCGCACGCGTTCGATGAAGTGATCCAGCGTTTCACCCCGCGCCGGCACATGGAGGGCGGCGCGCAAGCTGTCGCGCTCGGCCAGTAGTTGTTGCCGGGCGGCAAGGTCGGCAAGCAGATTTTGCAGAGTGGGCTGATCGGCGGCGCCCGCCTGGGCCAGCAGCGCCGCCATATTGCGGCGCGCGACCTCGGCGTCCCGTTCCGCGCGGGGTCGGCTCGCCAGGAGTTGTTCCAGGTCTTCCTCGACCTGGACGCGCCGTTCTCGCAGGGCGCGGGCTTGGGATAGCGCCTCGCGCAGGGTGTTGACCCAAGCTTCGGCGGCGATGCTTGCGTGGACGCCTGATTGCTCTTTTTGCAAAAAGGGGAGACCGCCGCTCAATTCCTCGGCCAGCGCCCGAGCCTGGCGCTCGTAGGCCATCCGCGCGTTTTGTTTTTCCGCCAGCGCGGCGCGGAGGCGTGTCCAGACATCGTATTGCGCGACCAGATCGAGGCGCGCTTGCAGCAGGCGCAGGGCGGTTTCAGGGCGATGCTCGCCACCCAGTCGGCTGCCGCGCCAGCGGATTTGTGCCTGGAGCAGCGCGCTGTCGAGCGGCGGTCGTTGCCGCGCCAGGACTTCAGCGACGCTGTGCAGTTCGGACAGGCTGGCTTCCAGTACGCGGCGTTCGCCCAGCACCTGATCGGCGGCGCGCAGGCGCTGTTCCGCAAGCTCGCGCAGTTCCGGCAAGGGTTTGTCGGCGCCACCCAGAAGCGGGCGCAACAGCACCTCGGCTTCCGCGATGTGTTGCCGAGCATCTTGCAGTTCGTCGTTTAGTTCACGCCAGGCATCGAAGCGGTTGCGGAATTCGTTCCATTGTTCGCGCCATTCCAGCATTTCGGCCGGTGTCGCCGCAGCCAGTCCGGTGGGCCGCCAGAGGCTGTTCCAGTCGTTTTGCCAGGTCTGGCGAGACTGTTCCAGAAGCGCCGCCTCCGCTTGTTGTTCCTGATGGGTGGCTTCGGCTTCCTGAATCCGCCAGCGCAGCTCCTCGGCCTGGGCGACGGCATCGGCCTCATCGCGCAGGCGGTCGGCCAGGGTGTCGGCCTGCCGCACGGCGGCAGGATAGGACTCGGCCAGGGGGGCGCCATCCCAGCCCGACTCCGGCGCACCCTCCCGCCAACAGGCCAGCACACGGCGCCAGCCGTCTTCGCGGCGCGCCCGCGCCTGCGTGAGATCGTCGCGCGACGGCAGGGCGCCACGTTGTTCCAGACGATCCAGCCTGGATTTCAGTTCGCGCAGATGGGTTGCCGTTTTCCGCGTCGCTTCGTCCAGTTGCCGTGCCCGTGTCGCCTGATCGGCGGCGGCGGCTTCAAATTCACGCAGGCGCGCGGCGGCGGGCAGCGCCAGGGCATAAGTGGCTTCCAGATCGGCGGGAGCGCTGCGGAGCAATGGGTGCTGGCTGGCCAGGCGCCTGGCCAGGCTTTCCAGGGCGACCGCCTTGGCGGCGGGAGCGAGCGTGGCGGCGGGCGCGCTGGCGGCCTGGGCCTCGCGCAGGGCGGCGTTTTCGGCTTGCGGCAGCGTGGTCAGACGCGCTCGTGTTTTTTCCAGTTCGGCGGCCAGGTGTTCGCTTTCGCGCCGCTGTTCCGCGCCGGCGCGCTCGGCCTCGGTCAGGTCGGCGGCGGCTTCACGCAGGGCCAGTTGTTCGGCCAGTGGAATGCGCAACCCGGCAATGTCCGCCGGTTCGCAAGGCAAGCCCAGTTCGAGCAGGCCGGTTTCCAGGCGGGCTTCCATCCGCGCCGCCTCGCCCTGATCCGCCAATAGCGCCTCGTGGTTCTGGAGATAGACGGCGAGACTCGCCGCCAGGGTGTCGATTTCGCCGGCACGGGCGAGCACGTCGGCGCGTGGCGCCAGGCTATCGCGGCGGACAAGCAGGTCGCCGATGCGTTGCCGCAGGGCGCTCAGGTTCTGCTCGCTTCGGGCCAGCGCATCGCGCGCGGCCGCCGCCCTTTCCGCATAGCCGGCGGGCAAGGCGGGCTGCGCCGGCTGCTCGTTCAGACGCGCCTCGACCTCGCGCAATCGGCCCAGCGTGGGCAGCGCGTCCAGGCAGCGGCGCAGCCAGTCCTGGCGGCTGCGGCGCGAGTGCAGGTCGGCATCGAGTTCGTTTTTGGCGTTCAGCGCGGCTTCCAGGTCGCGCAGGACGCCTTCCCAGGTTTCCGGCCGAACCTGGGAAAGCTTGCTGTCGCGCATGGCCACGTCGTAGGCCTCCACGGCGGGGCGCAGGCTGACGCCGATTTTCGTTCGGCCGTTGAACAGGGCGCGCGCTTCGCCGTCCAACCCCTCCAGCACGCGATGGATCGGCGTGCCGGCGAGGCTGGCGGAGAACAGCGCCTGGCCGAGGTCGCCCCTGCCTTGCAGCAGGTCGTGGGCGCCCTGGCGCAGTTCCTCGGAACCGAGGCCGAACATGGTGGTGAAGAATTCGCGATCCACCGGGCCGAGATAGGGGGCCAGCGCATCGTCGGCCAGGGCATTGCCGGCCGCGTCAAGGAGGGTGTTGCGATTGCCCTTGCGCCGCTGTATCGCGAGACGTTGCCCGGCCCGGTTCTCGATTTCCGCGCCGATGCGCAGGTCTTTGTAATCGTGGATGAAGTTGTCCGCCGTCTGCGCGTGGATGCCGTAGAGCAGGTCGCGGATGGCGCGTAGCAAGGAGCTTTTTCCGGCTTCATTGCGGCCGTGGATCAGGTGGAAATCGGCTTTGCTTTTGGAAAAATCCAGCTCAAGGCCGGTGAACGGGCCGTAGGCGGG
Organism: Hydrogenophilales bacterium; assembly: GCA_023258975.1. Taxonomy (GTDB): domain Bacteria; phylum Pseudomonadota; class Gammaproteobacteria; order Burkholderiales; family Thiobacillaceae; genus PFJX01. Next base: position 159,821 of record JAHFRD010000005.1, read on the forward strand.
AATGGTTAGGCGGCGGAATCGCATGCCCTCAGCCCTCCCCGCGTTCCAGGGCATCGAGCAGGATGCCGCGCACGTCGTCGAGCAGGTCGGCGCGTTGTTCCAGGGCGAGGTCGGCTTCGACGCCATCGCGCAGTTCCGACGGCAGAATCTTCAGGAGCTCGCGCACTTCACCGGGCATGCCCATTTCCCCGACGGCGGCCTGATCCAGCGTTTCCAGCACGATGCGGGTGAGGTCGTCGCGCGCGGCCAGTTCGGCCAGGTTCTGGCGCGGCGTGGTGCGCACCTCGACGTTTTCGATCCAGGCCCCGTCCGGCACGCTTTGCGCCTGGTTGGCGCACTCCGCGCGCAGGGCCGGCAGATCGCGTTTCAGGGCGCCATGCAGATTCGTGGCGCCGATCAGGACGACGCGCGCGGCGAGCAGGCGGCCTTCCGCCTCGGCGCCGGCTCGCGCCAGGGCGGCGCCGATCCGCGCATGCACGGCCGCGCCGTCCTCGACCTCGGAGACATCCACTTCCAGGCGCGCCCAGCGCACCACGTCGAGAGCGCGAAATTCGGCGTCCACCACTTCCAGATCGTCGCCGACCGTCACCAGCCGACAGCCGCGCGCTCCGGCTTCTCGGATGTGGCGGCCCTGGGTGTTGCCGGGGTAGACCACCCACGGCGCGCGCGCGAGTACCCGGGGTTGATGCACATGGCCCAGCGCCCAGTACTGATAGCCCTTGCCGCCCAGATCGGCGAGGGAACAGGGGGCATAGGCGTCGTGGCCGGGCGCGCCGGTGAGGCTGGTATGCAGCAGGCCGATGTTGAACCGTTCCGGCGAGCGCGCCGGGTAGTCCGGCACCAGGTTCTCCGGCACGGCGCGATGCGGGAAACCGCGCCCGTGGATGGCCACGGGCAGTCCGGGCACTTCCTGGCTTTCCGCCACGCGCGTGGAGAAGACATGGACGTTGTCCGGCAGGGAGAGGCGCCGGGTCAGCACCGAGGCGGCGTCGTGGTTGCCGGCGATGAGATAGACCGGGATGCCGTGTTCCCGCAGACGCCGCATTTGCCGGGTGAAAAACAGGCCGGTACTGAAATCCTTCCAGTCGCCGTCGTAGACATCGCCGGCCAGGAGCAGGAAATCCACCCGTTCATCCAGCGCCAGGCGCACCAGATTCTCGAACGCCGCCCGCGTCGCGCCGCGCAAGGCGTCCACCGGCGCGCCGTCATAGGCGTCCAGCCCTTCGAGCGGGCTGTCGATGTGGGCGTCGGCGGCGTGGAGGAAGCGGAACAAGGTCAGGCGGATGCGGTTCGCTGCCAGTTTTCCAACCTCAGGTCTGGAATTCGCGAAAACTCATCGGTGTTGTCTGTAACCAAGGTCAAACCGTGGGAAATGGCGATGGCAGCTATTTGTAGATCGTAAGGACCGATGGGCTTGCCTTGTCGAGCCAGCTTGGCGCGAATCTCTCCAAAGTGCCATGTTGCGTCTCCCGCAAAGGGCAGACTCGGCAGCCAGGACAACAGAGTCAGCAAGCTCTCGCGGTTCTCTGCCTGTCTGGCGCTCTTGTAAACGCCGAACCATAACTCTGCCTCAACCGGCGCGCACAGCAACAACTCGGCGCGACCCACTCGGCGGACATGCGCCATGACGATGAGATTGCTTTTCATCAACGCGATGACCGCGTTGGTATCCAGAAGGAAAGGCATCAGTCCAGTTCCTGCCTGGGTGTGTCCACCCCTAAATCCTCATCGCTGATTTCATCTAAAAAATCGTCTCCTAGCGTCCCCGCCACGGCGGCAAGAAATGCCTCGGTGTCGTTGCCTTGTTCGGGCTGCCGCTTGTATCGGTGTTCCAGAAATTCAATGAAATCCAGCGTCTCCCTTTGCAACGAAGGGGAAAGTGCCTGGACATGCGTCTGGATGGCCTCAGCGAGTGTCATGGCTGTCCTCCTTTTTCATGGCGCTCAGAGTATCCCCGCCGCGTAATCCGCCAGCCGCGAACGTTCGCCGCGCGCCAGGGTGATGTGGCCGCCGTGTTCCCAGCCCTTGAAGCGATCCACCACGTAGGTGATGCCGGAACTGCCTTCGGTCAGGTAGGGCGTGTCGATCTGCGAGATGTTGCCCAGGCACACCACCTTGGTGCCGGGGCCGGCGCGGGTGATGAGGGTCTTCATCTGCTTGGAAGTGAGGTTCTGCGCCTCGTCGATGATGAGGTACTTGTTGATGAAGGTGCGGCCGCGCATGAAGTTGAGCGATTTCACCTTGATGCGGCTGCGTACCAGTTCATGAGTCGCCGCCCGGCCCCACTCGCCGGCTTCCTCGTCGGGCTTGTTGAGCACGTCCAGGTTGTCTTCCAGGGCGCCCATCCAGGGGGTCATCTTTTCTTCCTCGGTGCCGGGCAGGAAACCGATGTCCTCGCCCACCGGCACGGTGACGCGGGTCATGATGATCTCGCTGTAGGTCTTGGTTTCGAGAATCTGGGTGAGGCCGGCGGCGAGCGTCAACAGGGTCTTGCCGGTGCCGGCCTGGCCGAGCAGGGAAACGAAGTCGATTTCCGGATCCATCAGCACGTTGAGGGCAAAGTTCTGCTCGCGGTTGCGCGCGGTGATGCCCCATACGTTGTTCTTGTGGTGGGAATAATCCTTCACGGTTTCCAGGGTGGCGGTCTTGCCGGCTATCTCGATGATCTTGGCCTGGAACGGGTTGGGCGCATCCTGCCAGACGAACTGGTTGACCAGGAACGAGGCCACCAGCGGGCCGCCGAGGCGGTAGTAGGAACGGCCATCGCGCTGCCAGGACTCCATGCCCTTGCCGTGCTTGTCCCAGAAGTCGGCCGGCAATTCCACCACGCCGCTATAGAGCAGGTCGGTGTCTTCCAGCACCTTGTCGTTGAAGTAATCCTCCGCCGGAATTTCCAGGGCGCGCGCCTTGATGCGCATGTTGATGTCTTTCGACACCAGGATGACCTGGCGTTCCGGCTGCGCTTCGGTCAGGTACGACACCACGCCGAGAATCTGGTTGTCCACCTTGCTGTTGGGCAACACGTCGGTAATGTCGCTGGTAATCGGGTGGGTCTGCAGGAACAGCCTGCCGGTGGCGGCCTTGTGGCTGTGTTCGGCGAGCGGGGCGCCGTCCAGGATGTTGAATTCGGTGGGCGCGACGATCTCGTCGAGGAAACGGGTGACCTGGCGTGCATTGCGCGCGACCTCGGTCATGCCCTTCTTGTTGTGGTCGAGTTCCTCCAGGGTCGCCATCGGCAGGTAGATGTCATGTTCCTGGAAGCGATACAGGCAGGTGGGGTCGTGCAGAAGCACGTTGGTATCGAGCACGAACAGTTTGGTCGGGCCCGCCGGTTTGCGCGCGCCGGTCTTGCGGGTTTGCTTCGTCGTGCCAGTCTTGCTCGCCATCAGTCTCTCTCCGGTTGGGAAATTACAGGGTACGCACGAACTCCAACACTTCCTGGGCATGGCCGGGCACTTTCACGCCCCGCCATGTTTTTGCGATCGCGCCATCCGGCGCGATCACGAAGGTGCTGCGTTCAATACCGCGCACCGGTTTGCCATACATGTTTTTCACTTTCATGACGCCGAACGCCGCGCAGGCCACTTCGTCCGGGTCGGAGAGGAGATCGAAGGGAAATGCCTGCCTGGCCTTGAAGCCTTCATGGGTCTTCACGCTGTCGCGCGAAATCCCGAAGACTTCCCAACCCAGGGCCTGAAACAAGGGGTGTAGATCGCGAAAATTCAGGCCCTCGGTGATGCAGCCGGGGGTGTTGTCTCTGGGGTAAAAATAAAGGACGACGCCGCGCCCTTTGTAATCACTGAGTTTGACGCTCCCGCCGCCGGTGGCGGGAAGATCGAAATCAAGGGCGTTGGGCTGATCCATCGGGCGCTCGGCTACATGGGGACGGGGCCATTATCCGGAGGCGTGGGAGGCGCGGCAACAACCGCGCGTCGCGCGAACCCGGCGGCCTGTCGGCGGCTCCCGTGGCCCCGGCATAGGCGTGCCATCGCGGCTGAGGGACAATCCCTGCATGAAAGCGATCAATCACGACAACTGGCTGTTGGGAGATCCGGCCGGCAAGGGCCGGGTCGCGGACGTCGGCCTCTGGCGCGAGGCGTTCCTCTCGATACGCCTCGCGCCCGCCGTCCCTCGGGAAGTCGCCCGCATGTTCGAGGCGGCGCGTGGCGGCATGCTCTATGGCTTTTTCTTCCAACCGCTGCTGGCGATGGGCGTGGAGCAGTGCTACCGCGTCCTCGAACAGGGCGCGCGAGCGCGTTGCGCCCAGGCGGGGCTGCCGGTGTACTGCGGCGACAGCCAGGGCAAACCGCATGCGCTCTCCTTTGCCCACAACCTGCGCGCTCTGGCCAAACAGAGCTTGGTGTCGGAGGCGGATCTGGCCCTCTGGCGGCAAGCGCATGAACTGCGCGAGTGGGTCGCGGCGCCCGAACACCAGGCCACGCTCACCCTGGATCACGGCGTCACCGCGTTGACGCGCGCGGCGGAATTGCTGGGGCGATTGTTCCAGGCGTAGGGCGCCGTAACCCGACAGCGCGGGCTGGCCGCTACTCCAGTGTCTTCCCACAATGCGGACAGGTCTTGCCCGGCCGGTCGCGGCGCATTTCCTCGCTGAAGCTGGCGCCCAGGATGCCGGCGGGCAGAGCGAACATGGCGATGCCGAAGATCGCGACGAAGGAGGCGAACAGCTTGCCCAGGCCGGTGACCGGGTACACATCGCCGTACCCCACCGTGGTCAGCGTAACCACCGCCCACCAGGCGGTGGTGGGAATGTCGGGGAACTGGTCGGGCTGGGCGTCGTGCTCGGCGAAATACATCAACGACGCCGACAGGATGATGAGGATCAGCATCAACAGGCTGGTGATGGCCAATTCCTCTTTTTTGTGGCGCATCACCCGGCCGAACAGGGCCAGCGTTTCCGAGTAGCGCCCGAACTTGGCGATCCGCAGCAGCCGCAGCAAGCGCAGCGCGCGCAGGAAACGCATGTCCACCGCCAGGAAGCCGAGGAAATACGGCAGCACCGCGAGCAGATCGACCAAAGCCAGGGGGGAAAGAAAATAGCGCAGGCGCCCGAGTACGGGCCGCGCATAAACCGGCTGGCTACGACACGCCCATAGGCGCGCCAGGTACTCCAGGCTGAACACCGCGACCGAGAAGGCCTCGAAAGCCTCCAGCCAGGCGCCGTAACGCAACGCCACGCTATGCACCGTGCCGAAGATCACCGCCGCCAGGTTGAGGGCGATGAGCACGATCAAGACGGTGCTCGTCACCGTCGCCCGGCGGTCGCCAGGCTCGGGCGTATCCAGAATTTGCCAGAGCCGGGCGCGGCGGGCGGACAGCGTCATGGTTCAGCCCAGCGCCGCGCCGACGATTTCCTGGGCTTCCTTGACGATGGCTTGCAGGTGTTCCGCGCTTTTGAAGCTTTCCGCGTAGATCTTGTAGATGTCCTCGGTGCCGGAGGGGCGGGCGGCGAACCAGCCGTTTTCCGTGGCGACCTTCAAGCCGCCAATGGGGGCGCCGTTGCCGGGGGCGCGGGTGAATTTGCCGGTGATGGCTTCACCCGCCAGGGTGGCGGCGGCGACCTTTTCCGGGGTGAGTTGCTTGAACGCGGCCTTCTGCGCGGGCGTGGCGGCGGCGTCGATGCGCACGTAATACGGCGTGCCGTGTTCGGCGGCGAGCTTCTGGTAGTAGCGGCCGGGGTCTTCGCCCGTGACGGCGGTGATTTCCGCAGCGAGCAGGCCGAGGAGGATGCCGTCCTTGTCGGTGGTCCAGACGCTGCCGTCACGGCGCAGGAAGGAGGCACCGGCGGATTCCTCGCCGCCGAAGCAGAAGCCGCCGTCCATCAGACCCTGGGAGAACCACTTGAAGCCCACCGGCACTTCCAGGAATTTGCGGCCGAGGCCGTTCACCACGCGGTCGATGAGGCCGGACGAAACCAGCGTCTTGCCCACCGCCGCCGTGGCCGGCCATTGCGGCCGATGCGTGAGCAGGTAGTGGATGGCCACCGCGAGGTAATGGTTGGGGTTCATCAGGCCGATGGAGGGGGTGACGATGCCGTGGCGGTCGACGTCGGCGTCGTTGCCCCAGGCGATGTCAAAGCGGTCTTTCAGCTTCACCAGGCTGGCCATCGCGTAGGGGCTGGAGCAATCCATGCGAATCTTGCCGTCGTGATCCAGGGTCATGAAGCCGAAGGCGGGATCGACGCTGGGGTTCACCACTTCGATGTCGAGGCCGTATTTCTCGGCGATGGGCTTCCAGTAGGCGACCGCAGCGCCACCGAGGGGATCGACGCCGATCTTCAGGTTGGCGGCGCGGATCGCGGCAAAGTCGATGACGTTTTCCAGGTCGGCGATGTAGGGGGCGGCGAAGTCTTCCTGTTTCACCTTGGTCAAAGCCTGTTCGTAAGGCAGCCGCTTCACTTCGCGGTTGCCGTCGGCCATCAGGGCGTTGGCGCGGTTCTCGATCCAGCCGGTGACGTCGGTATCGGCCGGGCCGCCATTGGGCGGGTTGTACTTGATGCCGCCATCGCGCGGCGGGTTGTGCGAGGGGGTGATGACCAGGCCGTCGGCGCGCGCCGCCGCCGGGTTCGCGTTGTGAGCCAGGATGGCGCGCGAGATCACCGGGGTGGGCGTGTAGCCGGCGTCGGCCTGGACGCGGGTATCAACGCCGTTGGCGGCCAGCACCTCGATGGCGGTGACTTGCGCCAGGGCGGACAGGGCGTGGCTGTCCATGCCCAGGAACAGCGGGCCGCTGATGCCGGCGCCGGAGCGGTATTCGCACACGGCCTGGGTGATGGCAAGGATATGCGCCTCGTTGAAGGAGAGGTTGAAGGCGCTGCCGCGATGGCCGCTGGTGCCGAAGGCGACGCGCTGGGTGGAAACGTGGACGTCGGGCTGGTCGCGGTAGGCGGCAAGCAGGGCGGCCACGTCGATCAGGGAATCGGCGGGCGCGGGTTGGCCGGCGAGAGGGTGAGCCATGCGGAGTCTCCGTTTGAGTCGAGTGGGAAATGATCGTGGAATCTTACGTCCGGGCGGCACGCGCTGATACCCGAACCACGCCGCAAACAGGCCCGTGAACCGCACCACGATGGGGCCGCATGTTTTTTTCGGGTGCGCCCACGCCTGTCACATCAATCGAATACAACCATCACGTGCTCATGAGGCCTCGAATGGATTCAATACATTCAATGAGTTAAGCAACAAACCCGGCCGAAGCAGTGACCCGGGGAAATGGGTATGGTTCTTGCGGCAAATGGGCTGCCGTCTTTTTCCTGTTCAGGAGATCGTCATGAAGATCAAGCGGATGCTTCTGCTGTTGTCGGGCATGTTGTCCTGCGTTTTGTCCTTTTCCGCGGCCGCGTCCGAGGTCAAACCCCGGCCGGCCTGCCATCGGCTGATGACCGAAAGGGAATGCGGCGATCACAAAGAGCGGCTCGCGGCTCTGTCGCCCGGCGCGGCGCTGGATAGCTACCTGGCCGAATACGCCCGCACAAAACGGGAACGCGAGGCCGCGTGCAATTGCGCGCGCAAGTTGAGCGGCGGCGAAGCGACTGCGCGGCAACGCCAGGCATTGCTGCGTCTCTGATTCAGCGAGATGGTTTGGGGCGCCGGCTCAACTCACTCCGCCGCGCTCACATGGATACGCGCGCCCAGGCACTCCACCACCTGGCCGGCTCGCACCTTGGCGGTCTTGCGGCTTTCAGGGCGGCCATCCAGGGTGACTTCACCGGCCGCCACCAGGGCTTTGCCACGACCGCCGCTGTCGGCGACCCCCGCCACTTTGAGCAGGTTGCACAGCTCGATGAATTCGCCGCGCAATTGAAAATCAATGGTTTGCATTTTTTTTGAGATAGGTGGGTTGGATGCTGACGGTATCCTGGCCATCGGTAATCCAGATCTGGCCATCCTGTAGCGTGCATTGCAGGCGCATGGTTCGCCGCGCCAGCGCCGCCAGCCCCTGGCTCTCCTCCGGCGCCAGGCGGAGCACGGTGACATTGGCGAGCTTGCCGAGTTTGCTTTTGTTCTGTTCCCACCAGTTGTCGGCGGTGCGGCTGCCGTAGCTGAGGATCAACACCTGTTCGGCACGCCCGCAGGCCTTGCGTATCCATTTTTCATCCGGCAGCCCGACGTCGATCCATAGTTCGATGGCGCCGGTGAGATCGCGGCGCCAGAGATCCGGTTCGTCATCCACGCACATGCCCTTGGCAAAGCCGAGTTGTTCATGCGCATGCAGGACGAAGGCGAGGAGACGCACCATCATGCGTTCATCGGTCTCGGAAGGGTGCCGGGCCAAAGTCAGGGCATGATCCGCGTAGTAGTTGCGATCCATGTCGGCGATCTGAAGATCGGCTTTGAAGATGGTTGCTTTGATGGCCATGAATCACGGGAAAACGGGAACGGGCCCGCATGGTACAGAAAGCCCGCTGCGGCTACCGGTACAAGTCTTCCGATGGCCTTGGTGAATAGCTACCAATTCGCGGAAAACCCATTGACTCAGGCGTTGGCGGGCCATTAAGTTGTGCCGGCCGCTCATTTCAGCGTGTTTGTGTCAGCACCGCATTGAAGTGGACATATCCCAATCCGAGAGGAGACATCTCATGAAGCAAAAACTCGCAACCCTGGCTTTCGTTGGCCTGACCGCATTCATCCTGTCCGCTTGCGGCGGCGCCCCCGTCAAGACGGCCGAGGTGGCCAAGGAACCCGCCAAGCCCGCGCTCAACGATGCCGCCCAACAGGCACTGGCCCAGGCCACCGCCGACGTGAAAACCGCGAAAGCCCGGTTTGCCCTGTGGACGACTGCGGACAAGGCGTACAAGGACGCGCAGGAAGCCGCCAAAGCCGGTGACAGCGACGCAGTCATCAAACAGGCCACATTCGCTTCCGACCAGGTCGCGCGCGGCATCGCGCAACTCTCCTACCCCAGCACCGAATTGAAGTAAGCATCCATGCTCCGCCCCAACTGGCTGCTGGCCTTTCTGGTAGCCGCGCTGGCCACGCCGGCCGGGGCGGACGTCTATAAGTGGACCGACGCCCAGGGCAAAGTCCACTACGGTGACCAACCACCGTCCAGCACCACACCCATGCCATTCCACCTGCAAACCACCCAAGCCACCGAAGTCCGGGCGGAAGAAGCGCGCCGCCAGCAAGCGGATCAGGCCGCGCGCAAGCGCCTGGAACAGGAAAAAGCGCGGGAAGCGGCGAATAAACAACGCGCCGCCAGTGAGGAAGAGGCTCTTCTCAAAGCGGAAAACTGCCAGCGCGGGCGCGGCAACCTGGAGATGTTGCAACGCGCGAACATGCGCCTGACCACGGTCGATGCGCGGGGTCAATCCCATGCCCTGGATGCGGCGGCGCGCCAGGTGGAAATGGAACGCGCCAACAGGATGATTTCGGAGAACTGCGCGAATTAGCGAAGTAATCGACCCGCCACCGAAAATCGCGCCGAAGAAACCTGCGCCCCCTGTAGCGCAGGCTTCCAGCCTGCATGTTTTAACCTGGATGTTGCATAAATCATCTGCATAGTCCCCGTGGTGCCAGCGAGCTGGTTTTTTGTTTTTTCGGCGACACCTCCCCTCCCCCTCACACGGGAGAAGCGAGAAGCGGTTGTCGGCAGGGGTGGCGAGGAAGGTGGAGGTGGAGGTGGAGGTGGAGGTGGAGGTGGAGGTGGAGGTGGAGGTGGAGGTGGAGGTGGAGGTGGAGGTGGAGGTGGAGGTGGAGGTGGAGGCCGAGGTCCGATCGGATTTCAGATCGCACTTCACTTGCTTGATCGAATTCTCGGCCTGTCCCCGAGCGCAGTAGTCTTGCTGCTGGTAGAGCGTGCGGCGTGAGGCGATGCGCAGCGTGGTCACCACGAAGCGCTCGTTATCCTTGGCGGGCAGTCCCCCAGTGCTTGGCAGGACTTCGGCCTTGACCAGTACGCGGAAAGCTTGTGGCCAAGACCTGGCCGCACACTCGAATTCACCGAACAACCGCACCGCTGCCACGTCCGGCCCCAGGCCCTGGGCGGCTATCCCTGCCGGCGTCTTTTAATCCAACCGACACCACAAGCGCGCGAGCGTCGCAAAAGAAGCAGGCGGGGCCCTGAAGGATACCGTCCCGATGGGACATAACGCCGGCGTCACAGGGGAGGGGCGGCGGCTGACGCCGCCTCGGGTGAGACTTACTTGTCCTTCACTTCCTCGAACTCGGCATCGACCACGTCGTCGTCCTTCTTGCCGGAGCCGGCTTCGGCGCCGCCGCTTTGGCCAGCACTCGCCTGATCCTTGGCATACATCTGCTCGGACAGTTTGTGGCTGGCCTCGGCGAGCACCTGGGTCTTGGCTTCGATCGCGTCCTTGTCGCCGGACTTGATCGCGGCCTCGCACTCGGTGATGGCGCTTTCGATCTTCGCCTTTTCCTCGTCGTTGACCTTGTCGCCGTAGTCCTTCAGCGCCTTCTTCACCGAGTGCACCATGCTGTCGGCCTGGTTGCGCGCGGTGGCCAGTTCAAAGGCCTTGTGGTCTTCGGCGGCGTTGGCTTCGGCGTCCTGCACCATCTTCTTGATCTCGTCCTCGCTCAAGCCCGAGTTGGCCTTGATGGTGATCTTGGCTTCCTTGCCGGTGCCCTTGTCCTTGGCGGAGACGTGCAGGATGCCGTTGGCGTCGATGTCGAAGGTGACCTCGATCTGCGGCATGCCGCGCGAGGCCGGCGGAATGTCGGTCAGGTTGAACTGGCCCAGGCTCTTGTTGCCGGAGGCCATTTCGCGCTCGCCCTGGAGGACGTGGATGGTCACCGCAGTCTGGTTGTCATCGGCGGTGGAGAACACCTGATTGGCGCGGGTGGGGATGGTGGTGTTCTTGGGGATGAGCTTGGTCATCACGCTGCCCAGGGTTTCGATGCCCAGGGACAACGGGGTGACGTCGAGCAACAGCACGTCCTTCACTTCCCCTTGCAGCACACCGCCCTGGATGGCGGCGCCGACGGCAACGGCCTCGTCCGGGTTGACGTCCTTGCGCGGCTCCTTGCCGAAGAATTCCTTCACCAGTTCCTGCACCTTGGGCATGCGGGTCATGCCGCCGACCAGGATCACGTCGCCGATGTCGGAAACCTTCACGCCGGCATCCTTGATGGCGATCTTGCACGGCTCGATGGTGCGCTTCACCAGTTCTTCCACCAGGCTCTCGAACTTGGCGCGGGTGATCTTCAGCACCAGATGTTTCGGGCCGGAGGCATCCGCCGTGATGTAGGGCAGGTTGATCTCGGTCTGGCTGGCGGAGGACAGCTCGATCTTGGCCTTCTCGGCCGCTTCCTTCAGGCGTTGCAGGGCCAGCACGTCCTGCTTCAGGTTGACGCCGGACTCCTTCTTGAACTCGTCGATGATGTAGTCGATCAGGCGCTGGTCGAAGTCCTCGCCGCCCAGGAAGGTGTCGCCATTGGTGGACAGCACCTCGAACTGGTGCTCGCCGTCGATTTCGGCGATCTCGATGATGGAGATGTCGAAGGTGCCGCCGCCCAGGTCATACACGGCGATCTTGCGGTCGCCTTCCTGCTTGTCCATGCCGAAGGCCAGCGCGGCCGCAGTCGGCTCGTTGATGATGCGCTTGACTTCCAGGCCGGCGATGCGGCCGGCGTCCTTGGTGGCCTGGCGCTGGCTGTCGTTGAAATAGGCCGGCACGGTGATGACCGCTTCGGTGACTTCTTCGCCCAGGTAATCCTCGGCGGTTTTCTTCATCTTGCGCAGCACTTCGGCGGAAACCTGCGGCGGCGCTTTCTTGTCGCCACGCACTTCCACCCAGGCGTCGCCGTTCTCGGCCTGGAGAATCTTGTAGGGCATCAGGTCGATGTCCTTCTGCACTTCCTTTTCCTGGAAGCGGCGGCCGATCAGACGCTTGATGGCATACAAGGTGTTCCTGGGGTTGGTGACGGACTGCCGCTTGGCCGGCGCGCCACAAAGAATTTCGTTGTCTTCCGCGTAAGCGACGATGGACGGCGTGGTGCGCGTGCCTTCCGCGTTTTCGATGACCTTGGCCTTGCCGCCTTCCATGATGGCCACGCAGGAGTTGGTGGTGCCCAGGTCGATGCCGATGATCTTGCCCATGATTGATATTCCTCAGAAAAATTGGCTTGTTAGCTTTATGGGATTGTTGAGTCGGGTTTCAAGAGGGGGCTCGTAGGAGCGGGCTTGCCCGCGATGCAACGGTGGCTATCGCGGGCAAGCCCGCTCCTACGAGGGTTCAAGGTTCACTTCCCCTTCACCACCATCACCATCGCCGGCCGAATCACCCGCTCGTTCAGCAGGTAACCCTTCTGCAACACCGTGGCGACCGTATTCGGCTCGCCTTCCGCGTCCACCATGCCGATGGCCTGGTGGCAGTTCGGATCGAACTTGGCGCCCACGGGGTTGACCTCGTTGATGACGTACTTCTCGAACACGCCGGAGAGCTGCTTCAGCGTGAGTTCCACGCCGCTCTTCAAGCTCTCCAGGCTGGCGTTGTCGCCGGCGGACAGCGCGGCTTCCAGGCTGTCCTTCACCGCCAGCAGATCGGCGGCGAATTTGTCCAACGCGAACTTGCGCGCCTTCTCCACATCGTCGAGCGCGCGGCGGCGCACGTTCTCGGTCTCCGCCTTGGCACGCAGCCAGGCGTCGTGATGCTCCTGCGCGTTCAACTCCGCCTGGCGCAGCATTTGTTCGAGACTCGGCGTGGACTCCATCGCGCGCTCCACCGCCGCCTCGGCGTTTTCCTGATTGACCTGTTCCTCAGACACGTTCACTTCCCTCCTAAAAACCGGACTGGTTTTGGGGACGTTGGGGAGCATTTCAAGGGGCTCCTCATCCATGACATCGAGCATGCAAGCTTCCCACCGGAACGTTCCCACCCATACCACTTGGGCGCACCGCTGGTGAACAGGCTGAAGGTCAGGAACAGAGCGTCGTGTCGATGGCTCTCGCGGGTGCGCACGGAGGCCTCCGTGCGGTACCCGCTACCTGGTGATGAGTCGGGAAGCGGAATGGATTCCGCCGACCGGCGCGGTGGCGGTAACCACGGCGGGGGGGGCGGAACGTTGCAGGTGATGAAGGTGCTGGATGAAGCGGCCGGCGAGGTTCGCCTCTACTGCCATTCGCCCGGCCGGGCGCGGAAGGAAGCAGGCATCACGGGCCGCCTCCGTGAACGCTTCGAGGCGGGGCTGGCGAAGTTGGCCGAGGGCTTGGCCACGCCGCGCGGGCGGGGTGGGGGTGTTTTAAACATGGGTTATGGCGCCGGAATCAGATAGATCTCGATCAACACCCGCTTCCACGGGTCGCGCGATTTCTGCAGATGCAGGATGCTCGCTTCCACGCGGGTGCCGCGATCCATCAGGCGGGCGAGGTCGATGTTGTCGGCGCGCGGGGCATAACCGATCTGGGTGCCGTGCCACTCCACGCGCACGGCTTTGGCGTCATGGGGGTTGTCGGGTTCGCGCCGCAGGGTGAGGCGGTCGCCCACGTTCATCAGCGCGAACAGGGCGGGGCCGGCGTGGTGTTGAAAGCCGGCCAGGGGCGAAACCTGGAGGATTTCGCGCTGTTCCACTTCGGCGGCCTGAGCCGCCGTGGCGGCCAGGCACAGCATCATCAGTAGCGGGCGCAAGACATTCACCCGGCATTCTCCTCATTGAACCTAGAAACTGCAGTTGAACGCTCATTCGCCCTCGTGAGGCCGCGTGGATGCTGGCGGCGCTACACGCAATCCAGCGTCGGGAATTTTCCGCCCAGCGCGGCGCGCGCGTCCCCTCCCCACCAGCGTTCGATCACCGTGGCATAGAGGCCGCGAAAATCCACGGTGTGAACCAGGTTGCCGCCATCCAGGCGTGATAGCGAGGGCGCCTGGCCATACAACCCGCCTTTGACGCCGCCGCCGAGCAGAAAATGTGGCGCGGCGGTGCCGTGGTCCGTGCCGCCGCTGCCGTTTTCCCGGGGGCGGCGGCCGAATTCGGCGTAGCTCATCAGCAGGGTGTCGCGCCACAAGTCCTTTTCGAGCAAGGCCGCGCGCAAGGCCAGCACGCCTTCGGCCAGTTCCCGCAACAGGCGTTCATGGACATTGGCCTGGCCGCCGTGGGTATCGAAGCCGTCATGGCTGACGCGGATGGCCGCGACGTTGCGGCCGGCGGCCACGCGCGCGGCGGCCTGGCAGGCCTGGCCGAAACGATGCCTGGGGAATTCGGTCTTGAATTCGGTGTGGGCATCGAGCCCCTGGGCGGCGGTGCGAATGTCCTCCCCCACCTTGAGGAGGTGCGCCAGGGCGCCATTGGCCGGGCGCGCCGCCACGTTGACCAGGCGCGCGCGATTCACGAACCCGGCCGGATCGGAAACGCTGACGGCGCGCGCCCCGAGCAGCGGCCCCATGCCTTCCGTCGCCACGCTGACACCCGCAGCGGCGAATCCGGCCGGCGGCGGCGCGGCGCGGAACACGCGCGCCAGCCAGCCGTCGCTCAGGTATTCCTGGCTGGCGCTTCCGGTTTCCCAGATTTCGATGGAACGGAAATGCGAGAGATTCGGCTCCGGGTAGCCCACGCCTTGCGCCCAGGCGAGTTCGCCGCCGTCCCACAGGGGCTTCAGGCTGGCGAGGGCGGGATGCAGGCCGGCCGATTCGCCGAGTTGCACCACCTGGTCGCGCGGGATGGCCAGGCGTGGACGCAATCGGCTGTACTCGGCGTCCGCATAGGGAATCAGGGTGTTGAGGCCGTCATTGCCGCCCTTGAGCTCGACCAGGATCAGCAGCCGCTCGTAGCGCCCCGGCGTCGGCGCGGCATGGGCCAGCAGCGGCAACGCGGCGAGCGAGGAAAGGAAATGGCGGCGATCCATGACGGCCTCCTATTTCAACTGATAAACCGGGTCTTGCAGCAAGCGGGCGACGTATTCCGCGTCGTCGCCCGCGCGCGCCGTTTCCGTCGCGGGCAGGGCCAGCAGCACGGCGCGGGCGGTCTGGCGACGGTCGGGGCCGGGCAAGCCGGACAGCCAGCCGCCCAGATCCATCTGGCGGCCGGCGCGCGTCAAGGCGAATTCGGCGCGCATGGCGAGGCCACCCCCCTCCTGTTCTCGCCGCATGCGCATTGCTTCACCCGGCATCTCGGCGGCTCGGCCCAGGCGCGCCAGGAACTGCTTGCGCCGCAACAGGGTATCGCTGTCGATCCACGCCGCGCCGCCCGGCCAGCCTTTCACGTTGGGCGGATTGAACAGATCCTGGCCGAGGTTGCGGGTCACGAACGCGTAGGGGCGGAGATCGTCGATCGGCAACTCCAGTGCGATCAGGGTGCCCAACACCAGTTCCACCGGCGACTTGACCAGCGCGCCACGATTTTTCGCGGCGTAGAACGCATCGGAGGTGAACAGCGCCATGAGCAAGGGGCGAATCTCGTAACGATTGTCGCGGAACAGGCGGGCCAGACGACGAATCTCCCGTTCGTCCTTCTCCGGCGAGACGAACTCCAGCCACAGTTTTCCGACGATGAATTCCGCCGTCTCCGGCCGCGCCAGCAACAGGTCGAGCACATCGTCGCCATCGAAGCGGCCGGTCTGCCCGAAGATCGTCTTCTCACCCGAATCATGGCGGGCGGGGTGGAAGCGAAACTCGCCCTGGCCGCGCTCCAGCCCCCAGCCGGTGAAGGCGCGCGCGGCCTCCTTGATGTCCCCCTCGCGGTAATGGCCCTCACCCAGGGTGAACAACTCCATCACCTCGCGCGCGAAGTTCTCGTTGGGCGCGTCCCGCCGCGAGCGCACGGTGTCCAGGTAGATCAGCATGGCCGGGTCTTTCGCCACCGCGTGCAGCAGCTCGCCGAAGTTGCCCAGGGCATGCCGGCGCAACGTGAGATTCTGGCGATACAGCAACTGCCCCGACTTCACCTTTTGCATGGCGGTGGCGAAATGGTTGTGCCAGAACAAGGTCATCTTTTCCGCCAGCGGCAAGGGAGTGTTGCGCATCTCCCGCAACCACCAGGCGCGCAATTCCACACCCTCGCGCTGCCTCTCCCGCAGGTATTGGCGTTTTTCCTCTTCGGACAGGTCGCGCAGCCGCGCCGGGTCGTCGAACGGCGCCTCCGCCCAAGCCGGCGGCTGCGTGATTGTGACCGACGCGCCCCCCTCCAGCAGGCGGGCTACCGCCTGCCGACGGGAAAATTGGGCGAACTGCTCAATGGAAGCGGCGTCCGCGCCGAAAGTGGCGCGGACGAGCAGGTGGCGGGCCTCGTCGAAGCCCATGCCGGCGAGCGCCGGAAACGACAGCCAGCAGAGCAGCAGCGGAACGATCAGGCGGTGTGTCGGCATGGCGCGCGGGGACTAGCGTTCAGCGCGGCGCCCCCATGCCGGCGCCGGGGCCCATCTGCATACGGTTTTCACGCATCTCCCGGAAAAACTGCTGACGCTGTTCCGGAGTCATGGCCTTGATCTTGTCGCGCTGTTCCTGGCTCAAGCGCGGGTGCATGGGCCGTTGCGGGCAAGGCGTCGCCGTGCCGGCCGCCTGCATGCAGTTGGCGCGGTGCTCCTGACGGAATTTCTGCCGTTCTGCCGGCGTCATGGCGCGCAGTTTTTCACGCTGTTCGGGAGACAGACGCGGACGCTCGGGGCGCGCGCCGGGGCCCGCCTGTGGGCCGGGCTGCGTTCCCTGGCCCGCTGTCGGGCCGACCGGGGTGCTGTCCGCGATCACCGGCAGGATGGGGATGGCGAACGCCGCCATCAGGGCGGTGAGGATGAGGTTGCGGCTTTTCATGATGATCTCCTTCAAAGTGTCGGCGCTGGTGACGGGGGTGTTTCCAAGGCGCAATGTCAGCGTAGGGGCGCCCTGTTAAGCATCGGTTGCGTAATTGCAAGCAGTTGTAACAAGGCGTTACCGGCACAAGTCGTTATCGGCATGGGGGCCGCTGCGAATCTGGCGATGCGCTGAAAAACTCCCCACGCCCGTTTCCAGAGGAGGAAAGCCTCACACCTCACACCTCACACCTCACGCCAAAGAACGCCACCGCCTCGTCCTGTTTGCGCGTGCGTTTCATCGGCGGCAGGGCTTGCCAGATGCGGCGGCCGTAGGGCTTATCGACCAGCCTGGGATCACAGATCATCAGCACGCCGTGGTCGCTTTCGCGCCGGATCAGGCGGCCGGCGCCCTGTTTCAGGCTGATGACGGCGTGTGGCAACTGGTGGTCGAAGAAGGGGTTCTTGCCGGCCTGGCGCAGGACTTCCATGCGCGCGGCGAGCACCGGGTCGTCCGGCGGCTGGAACGGCAGGCGGTCGATGACCACCAGGGAGAGCGCCTCGCCGGCCACATCGACGCCTTCCCAGAAGCTCTGGCTGCCCAGCAGCACGGCGTTGCCGAGGCGGCGGAATTCGTCGAGCAGTTCGCTGCGGCTTTTCTCGCCTTGCAGCAGCAGGGGGTAGGCCACGCCCTCCTCCGCCATGCGCGCCCGCAGCAACTTTTGCGCGGCGTTCATGGCGCGCAACGAGGTGAACAGCAGGAAGGCGCGGCCGCCGCTCGCCTTGAGCAGCGGCCACGCGGCATTCAGCGCGGCCTCGCCGTATTCCGGGGAATTCGGGTCGGGCATCTTTTCCGGCACATACAGGAGCGCCTGGCTGGCGTAGTCGAAAGGGCTGTCCCAGACGGCGGTGTCGGCTTCCACCAGGCCGATTTCATGCAGGTAGTGCGAGAAGTTGCCGCGCACCGAGAGGGTGGCGGAAGTAAAAATCCAGGCGCGCGCGTCGTTCTCGATCTGGCGCGCGAACAGTTCGCCGGCGTTGAGCGGGGTGGCGTGGAACAGTACGGAATGGGTGGCGGCTTCCAGCCAGCGCACCATGCCCACTTCGGCGCCTTGATTGAGCCACTTCTCCAGCCGGTTGGCGGCCTCGCGGCAGCGGGCGTGGCATTGCGCCAGGGGCTCCGCGCGTTCCGCCTGCGATTCCAGCAAGGCGTCCAGTTTGGCCAGACGCGCGACCATGATCTCCACCGCCTCGCGAAATTCCTCGCGCTCCAGGGCGCGCGCGGCGGGCAGGCGGGCCTGGGCCAGGCCGATGGCCAGACGCACGTCGCGCGCGGCGGTCTCCAGGTCGCCGGCGGCCATCGGCAGATCAACGAAGTCCGCCGCCGCCACCGCCGCTTCCACGCGCACATCGCGGCACAGGTCGATGATGACGCCGGTGGTCACCGTCTCGCCGAAGAACAGGCTGGCGGTAGCCGGCAACTGGTGCGCCTCGTCGAAAATCACGGCGTTGCTGGCCGGCAGCAGTTCGCCGGCGCCCTCGTCCTTGAGCCAGACATCGGCGAAGAACAGATGATGGTTGACCACCACCACGTCGGCCTCCAGCGCCTTCTTGCGCGCCTTCAACACGAAGCAGTCCTTGTGCTGAGGGCATTCGCCGCCCAGACAGTTGTCGCGGGTGGACGTGGCGAAACCCCAGGCGGGCGAGTCCTCCGGCACGTCGTGGCAGGCCATGCGGTCGCCGCTGTCGCTGATCGCGGCATAACGGGCGATGGCGCGCAGGTGCAACGCCTCTTCGCGGCTTTTCAGGCGCGCCTCGGAAAACGCGCGCTCCAGGTGATAGGGGCAGACGTAGTTGCCGCGCCCTTTCAGCAACGCGATGGTGACCGGCCGCGCCAGGGCATCGCGCACGGCGGGAATGTCGCGATGAAACAACTGATCCTGCAGGGTCTTGGTGCCGGTGGAAACGATCACCTTGCCGCCGAACAACAGGGCGGGAATCAGGTAGGCCAGGGTCTTGCCGGTGCCGGTGCCGGCTTCCGCGACCAGACGGCCGCGCGTCTCCAGGGTGGAAAAAATCCGCCGCGCCATCTCAAGTTGCTGCGCGCGTGGCCGATACATGGGAATAACCGCCCCGAGCGGGCCGGTGGGTGTGAAGAATTCATCCAGATTCATGCGGCGAGAGTATATGGGGTCAGCCATGTCACGGCTTGGCAGGCTGGCGGTAAAAAACAAGGAGATGGCGGTGCGATTTTTCCTGCTTCTGATCGTGTCCTGCATCGGCCTCGCCGCGCGCGCGGCGCCCGTGGAACTGACCCTGCCCGACAAGTTGGTCGCCAAGGCCGAATACCGCGAGGGCGACGCCGACAAACCCGCCGTGATCCTGCTGCACGGTTTTCTCCAGACCCACGAATTTCCCACCATACACAGTCTGGTCGAGGGCCTGGCCGGTAGCGGGCGCACTGTGCTGGCCCCCACGCTCACCCTGGGGGTGACGTACCGCAGCCAGAGCATGGCCTGCGAAGCCATCCACACCCATACCATGAGCGGGGTGGAGCGGGAGATCGACACCTGGGTGAAATGGCTGAAGGCGCGCCACAAGGGGCCGATCATTCTCCTCGGGCACAGCTTCGGCAGCGTGGAAGTGTTGGCCTACCT
The DNA here is from genome assembly GCA_023258975.1 of Hydrogenophilales bacterium. Classification (GTDB taxonomy): domain Bacteria; phylum Pseudomonadota; class Gammaproteobacteria; order Burkholderiales; family Thiobacillaceae; genus PFJX01. The sequence continues at coordinate 179,170 of JAHFRD010000005.1, forward strand.
GTCCGGGAAGCCCGACCCGGCGATCACGCGATTCATCGGCATCAGCATCATCGAAGGCCGCCTGCGCCTGGATGCGGAGAGGTTCGGAAAGCTCATCCGCGAGATGCGCCGCGCCGTGAAATCCGGTGAGCCGCGTGTCGTCACGCACCCGTTTTCCTTCTGCCAGAAGTATCAGGCGACGCCGGCCAGCCTGCTTTCCTATCTGGAATGGACGCCCCGGCGGGTGCTGGATGCCAGCGCCAGGCTGCCGCTGCCCAATCTGTTCATCATGGGTGGGCTGGATGACCGTCTCGGCGACGGCTGGGTGGAGAAACTCAAGGCCCGCAACCGGGTAAAGATCATTCCGGGCGCCAATCACTTCATGGACGGCGAGCACGAATTCGACCTGCTCGATGCGGTGCTCACCGAATTACAGGCATCCTGAAATGTTGAAACCGCAAAGCATCGTCCGCCTGGCCGGCCTGTTCGTCCTTCTGGTGGCCGGCTTCATCGTATTCCTGGGCGGCTATCTATGGCTGGAGATGGAGCGGGTTTCCGGACAAATCCGCGCGCGCGAGGTGTTGAGCGCGAGTAGCGAAGTGGAGGCGGGATTGGCCGAGATGCGGCAACGCGCCACTCGCATGGCGCAAGCCCTGGCGCTCTGGGATGAGACCCGGCAACAGCTTTCCTTCTCCGAGTATTACCAGTTGTGGCGTGATGACCGGGTGCGCGACGCCGGCATGATTTCCGACAAGGTGGCGGGTGTGGCCCTTTACGACAAACAAGGCCGCATCCTCGCTCCGTCGCACCCGGATCGCCCCATGTTGGCCAAATTGCCCGGCGAGGCGCTCCAGGGCGTAACCACGGCCCTGTTGCAACGGGAAAACGGCGGCAGCCGCTTTTCCCTGTTCGTGCCGGTGCATGCCGATCCGGATCACCGCATTTTGCTGGGCCATGTCGGCATCAAGTTCGACTTCACGGGCGAACTCCGTCGTGCCCATGCCTACCAGTTCGCCGACCTGTCGCGATTGCGGCTGGATCTGCCGGAAGGCGGCACGGTCGATCTGGATCAGGCGATATCCCACCTGCGCTTCTCGATCCGCCCGAATCCGGATCTGGCGTCTTTTCACGACTTGTTCCGCGCTTCCCTGACGCGCCTGGTGGTTGTCATCCTGCTCCTGTTGTTTACGGCGGCCTGGCTGCTGGGGCGCCTGCTGGTGCGGCCGTTACGCGCGCTGTCGGATGAAATCGACAACCTGCGCGAACCTGGCGGCAGCCTGCCATACAAGCCGGCCCAGGCGTCTCCCCTGCCGATTCTGGAACTGGAGAACGTGCGCCGTTCCTTCAACGACTACCAGGCGCGCCTGTCGGAATTGCACAGCGACCTGGAACAGAACAGCCGCGATTTCTACGATCAGGCGCGCCGCGACGCGCTGACCGGCGCGTTCAATCGACGCGCTTTCGACGAGGACTGGAAATCCCTCGGTGAAGATCGTCGCCTGGGCCGCGTGGCCCTGTTGCTGTTCGATTGCGACCACTTCAAGGCCATCAACGACACCTACGGCCATCAGGTCGGCGACGTGGTGATCCAGAGCATCGCCGGCGCCCTGCAACACGCGCTGCGCGCCGATGATCGCCTGTATCGGCTGGGCGGCGACGAATTCGCCACCATGCTGCGCGACGCGGACACACTACGCGCCGAACGGGTGGCGGAGCGCTGCATCGAACAGGTGTTGAGCCAGGATTTCCGCGCCCACGGCATGAGCGAGCCGACCACCATCAGCATCGGCATCGCCCTGTCGGAGGGGGATGGCATGACGCTGCACGAACTCCAGAAACGCGCCGATCTCGCCATGTACACGGCCAAACGGCCGGGCAGCCGCAAACTGGTGTTCTACAGCGAGGACATGGGCGGCATGGCGGCGCTGGTCGCCAACAAGGAAATCAGCGCGGTATTCCAGGCCATCGAGAACCCCGACCTGATCGAACTGCATTACCAGTCGGTGATGAGTTTGCCGATGGCGACCAAAGAGTACGTCGAGGCACTCGCGCGCATCCGCTTCGAGGGCGAACTGATCGGGCCGGGCGCGATCTTCCCCATCGTGCAGGCGCGCAATCTGGATACGGAATTCGACCTGGCCGTGTTGCGCGCCCTCGACCGCGACCTGACCCAGGGCCGATTGCCGGCCGGCCAGGGGGTTTCGGTCAATCTCTCGGCACCCAGCATCGTCCATGCCAAGGTGGTGGCCGCCCTGGCGGAACTGATCCGCGCCCATCCGGGACGCAAGATCGTCGTGGAAATTACCGAAACCGCCCTCATCACCCAGATCGAGATCGCCTCCGACAATATCCGCCGCCTGCGCGAAGCCGGTTGCCTGGTGGCGCTGGACGATTTCGGCAGCGGCTATTCCTCGCTGCGCTATCTCGCCTCGATGCCGGTGGATCTGGTGAAGTTCGACATCAGCATGGTGCGCCTGCTGGACAGCGGCGACCGCCGCCAACAACTCATGATGGAAGACATCTCCAGCCTGGTGGTGACCTCCGGCTACCGGATGGTCGCCGAAGGCGTGGAAACCCGCGAACTCCTCGACAAGGTCATCCGCCTGGGCTTCTCGCACGCCCAGGGCTACTACTTCGACCAGCCGCAGGCGCCCGCCGCGTGGGAGGCCCGCGAGCAGGGCTCCCACCTGGTGACACCGCTCAGGGAATCAGCAACAGAGGCAGCAACAGCCACCACGGCGCCATCGACTTGACCTGCACGGCGACAGGCTGGCCGGCCGGGCCTTCGACACCCTCGGCGCCCAGCCCGGTGACGCGCAGCCAGTAGTCGCCGGGCTCCGGTTTCGGCAACGCGGCGCGGGCCTGGTCGGCCCGATGACTGAGCAAGGGTTTAACAAAGCTCGCGTCCGTGCTCAATTCCACCTTGTATGCGGCGGCATCGCCTTTCCAGGTCGCCAGCAACTGGTCGCCATCAACCTCGGCGGCCAATCCGCTGGGCGCCTCGGGCGGCACGATGACCGGGCTGGCGGCGCCCCAGGCGCCGGCCTGGCCATCACTCTCGACGCCGCGCACGCGCCAGTAATACTTGCCGGCCTGGAGCGGCACCGCCAGGGTGGTGGTCGCGGTTTCCCGCTTTACCTGTGGGGCGGCGAGATCGGCCGTGGCGCCCAGTTCCAGGCCATAGCGCGCGGCCCCCCTGGCTTCGCTCCAGATGAATTGCGCCTGGCCGGCATCGGCGCGCGCCTGGGCGGTGGGCGGATTCGGCAGCGGTTGCACGCGGAAGGCGCGGTACGGACTCCACACATGCAGCTTGCCGGCTTCGTCCAGGCTCGCCGCGCGCCAGTGCCAGTCGCCTTCCGGCAACGTTTCACGATGCCGGGTGACGGCGGCCAGGCGGCGCTCCATCAGGCCGGCGCCGAATTCCGGCGTCGGCGCGATCTGCAACACATAGCCGTGCGCCTCGGCGGCGGCGGCCCAGGAAAACTCCACCTCGCGCTGGTACAGGCGCTCGCCCAGCGTGGGGGACTGCGGGGCGGGCGGCAGCGGGCGCGCATCCAGCTCAAACGCATGATCGCGGTTCGCGCCTTCCAGGCCGGCCGCGTCGATGCCACGCAGGCGCAGCACATAGCGCGCGTCGGGAAGTTCGTCCCTCCAGGCAATGGCAGGTTCCGTCACGATGTCGTCAAGCAACACCTCGGTGAATCCCGCGTCGCGCGCCACCTGGGCGCGGTAGGCGCGGGCGCCGGGCAGCGGCTGCCAGGTAAAGGAAAGGGGCAGGCGCTCGATGAGATCACCCAGCCCCTCCGCACCCGGCGCCGTCAGCAATTTTCGCGGTGCCTCGGGCGGCTTGCCGGCTTCGGCCACGGTGCCGTAGCCCCCCGCCACGGACACTTCCCGGCCTTGCGCCGCGACCGCGACCGCGCCTTCCATCACCTCGTTGCGCAGGAATTTGCCGTCCTCGGACACGTTGAGACGGAAATCCGTGCCGCGCAGGCCGGCCACCGCCACCGGCGTCCTCACCTTGAAGCCGCCGGCCGGGGCCAACTGCTTGCCGGCGCGGGCTTCGAGGCGGCCGCTGTCCAGGGACAATTCGGTCGAGACCATGCCGGTCTTGCCATAGGCGGCCAGGCGGCCGAAGGAGAGTTTGCTGGTGGCCTGCTGAGTCAGCACGGTGCCGTCGGCGAAACGGTAGGTCGCGCTGCTGCGCGGCCCGGACAGCACGTTTTCGCCACCATTCAGTTGCTCGCCCACATTCAACCGCTGGAACGGCCCGTCACCGGATTTGTAACGCACATTGCCGGTGACCGCCGTCACCGTGACCGGTGCCGGCGTCACCTTGAGCAGTTCCACGGGAATCTTGATGCGGGTATTGGCCGGCAGATGCTCCGGGATGGCCACGCCATTGGCGGACTGGATCTTGGGCCAGTCGCGCGTATTCTTCAGATAGGTCTGGCCGATCTGGCTCAGGGTATCGCCGGGAACGGTAAGGTAAAGCCAGTCCGCCGCTCGCGCGGACAATGAAACCGATGCGGCGATCAAGGCGGCCAGTAGTAACGGGGTGCGCATGGGAACTCCTACCGGTAAGCTTGGACTCCGACTATATGACTTGAAAACCATAAGGCAAAGCACATGCGCATCGGCACACCACTCTCTCCTTCCGCCACCCGGGTCATGTTGCTGGGCGCCGGCGAACTGGGCAAGGAGGTCATCATCGCGCTGCAACGCCTGGGCGTGGAGGTGGTCGCGGTGGATCGCTACGATGGCGCCCCCGGCCATCAGGTCGCGCACTACGCGCAAACCATCGACATGGCCGACGGGGTTGTTCTCGCCCGTCTGATCGACTCCGAGAAACCGCTGCTGGTGGTGCCCGAGATCGAAGCCATCGCCACCGAAACCCTGCTGGAACTGGAAGCGGCCGGCCTGTGCCGGGTGATCCCCACGGCGCGCGCCGCCCACCTCACCATGAACCGCGAGGGCATCCGCCGTCTCGCGGCGGAGGAGTTGAGGCTGCCGACATCCTCCTATGCCTTCGCCGATTCGCTCAAGGATCTGCGCGTGGCGGTGGAAGGGAAGGACGGCATCGGCTACCCCTGCGTGGTGAAACCGGTCATGTCCTCCTCCGGCAAGGGGCAGAGCAAGATCGACAGCGCGGAAGACCTGGCCGGCGCCTGGCATTACGCCTCCACCGGCGGCCGTGTCGACAAGGGCCGCGTGATCGTCGAGGGCTTCATCGACTTCGACTATGAAGTCACCCTGCTTACCGTGCGCGCGCTGGATGAAAACGGCCAGGTGGAAACCCATTTCTGCGAACCCATCGGCCATCTCCAGGTGAAAGGCGATTACGTGGAAAGCTGGCAACCGCAGCCGATGTCCGCCGTGGCGTTGCGCCGCGCCAGGGAAATCGCCGCCGCCGTCACCGGCAACCTGGGCGGCCAGGGGCTGTTCGGCGTGGAACTGTTCGTGAAGGGCGACACGGTCTGGTTCTCCGAGGTCAGCCCGCGACCGCACGACACCGGCATGGTCACCCTAATCAGCCAGAGGCAAAGCGAATTCGAACTGCACGCCCGCGCCATCCTTGGTCTCTCCGTGGACACCTCGCTACGCAATCCCGGTGCCTCCGCCGTCATTTACGGCGGCATGGAGGGCGGCGGCCTGTGCTACGAAGGCGTGGCGGAAGCCCTGCGCATTCCAGGCACCGATTTACGCCTGTTCGGCAAACCGGCGGCATTCCAGCGCCGCCGCATGGGCGTTGCCCTGGCGGAAGGGAAAGACACGGATGAAGCGCGCCGGCGAGCAAAACAGGCGGCGGGGAAAGTCAGGCTGACCAGGGCATAAGCGGAAGTTCGCGGGCCGGGGAGAGCGATGAAAACACGGCCCGACTGACACAGTCCGAGTCGTAACTTGTTGAGCAATCAAGATTTTTTTCTGAAAAACCTAAAGATACGCGGTCTTCGGTTCGATATTGTCTCCGTACACGCTTTCAGGAGAACACGATGGCGGGGCAGGACTGGTGGGAGGCACCACAGTGGGCTGCGTATCTGGAATACAAGGAATTACCGATCAAGGCCTCCAGCAAGGCCGCGCTCGCGCGGCTGGAAGAAGGCGGCGAGGAAAATCTGTCGGGCCACGAATACGCCGCCTTGTTGCTGGATGACCCCCTGCTGGCACTCAGGCTGCTGCGTGAAGCGAACCGGCGCCTGCCACGCCGTCTGGCGCGCGACATCACCACACCACTGGGCATCTTGCTGGCCCTGGGCACGGAACAATTCAAGGCGCAGATCACACGCGCTCCGGAGGCAACCGAAGCCAACCAGGGCTTCATCACCAGCGAACGACGCGCCTCTCTGGGCGCCCGCATCGCCTTTTCCTGGGGTTCACTGCACCATGATCTCGACCAGGGCGAACTCGCGCTCGCCGCCCTGCTCGCCGATGCCGGTGAAATCGAACTCTGGGCTTTCGTCCCGGAACTGCCGCAACGCGCCCTCGATGAACTGCACTCCGGCCGCGCCAGCCGCAGCGATCAGGCGCAACGCCAGGCCTGCGGCTTCACCTTCCGGGACTTGAGTCTGGAGTTGATCGAACGCGGTGGGCTACCGCCACTCATCAAACAACTCATTCGCGGTGATGAAGGCCTGCGTGCCCAACTCGCCCGCCTCTCCGTCGACGCCGGCCGCCACCTCAGCTATGGCCCCGGCGACCCCGCCCTCCCCCATGACCTTGTCGCGGCCGCCAGACTGACTCACTCGCCACTCGCCACCGTGGCGCAAGGGATACCACATTTGTCAGATGAGGAAAGACAAACCCTACTACTAGCCGCCATCTCGCTTTCAGAATCAGTCCAGGAATACTTGACCAATTAAGTCTGGTTTAGTAAAGTAGCGCCATCCCGCGCTTGCGGCAACATCCTGGTGAAAGTGAGGAAACAACATGGATCTGGAAATCAATGGAAGGATGGTCGAGACCGACCCCGAGGGCTACCTGGCCAACTTGTCCGACTGGGCTGAAGATGTGGCGGAATTTCTGGCCGCCCAGGACAAACTGGCGCTGGAAGACGATCACTGGAAAATCATTCGCTACATGCGCGATTACTTCAACGAATACGGCACCGCGCCCAATCTGCGCATTCTGCAGAAGGGCTTGAAGGACGAATTCGGCGCGGAATGGGGAGACAAGAAATTCCTGTTCGACTTGTTCCCCTACGGCCCCGCCAAACAGGCCGGCCGCTATGCCGGCACACCAAAACCGACCGGCTGCGTTTGACCGTATTCGGGTAGTACAATTGCCCTAGCGCCCGCTAGGGCAATTTCCATTCCAGGCCATGAAAAAACTTCTGATTCTTCCCCTGCTTTTTTGCGCTGGCCAGACACTGGCCTTCCCCTGGTATTCCTCCGGCGACAACATCCGCGGCGCCGAATTGATGACGCCCGAGGAGCGCAAGGAGTACGCCTCGAAACTGCCCAACATGAAGTCGATGGACGAATGCCGCGCCTTCACGAACGCGCACAACCTGGAGCTCGACAAGCGCGCCAGGGATCGTGGTGTGAAACTGCCGCCGATTTCCGGCGATCCTTGCGTCGTGATGAAGACGTTCGGACGGATCAAGTAGGTCGAATCACGGGAGGCCACTCACCTCCTCGTCCACTCTCCTCCTCGTCTCATCCATCACGAAGAGACATCACGGCCAACGCCGACCGACCCCAAGAAAATCCCGCAAGGTTTTTTCGGAATCGCGCTAAAGTCGTAGCGACGGACTGTGACCTGCCTCACAGGCACAAGTCTCCTTCATCACCTGTCTCGACGGAGTAGTGATGAACCTTGATTCCGTATCATCCATTGGCGCCGCCTTGCAGAGGGCATCCGGTTCACCGCGATGGCCAGGGCGCGCGCCCAACCACGCGGCCGACACTTTCGACCGATGAGCCGGCCTTGAAGAGCCCAAGTCCGGCCGCCACCTTGCCATGACTTCGCAAACCCTCGCCGGCATTCTGACGCCCGACCCCGCCCGCGTTTCTCCCGAGGCGTCCGTAGCCGGCGTGCTTGAACGGATGGAGTCACGCCACATCAGTTGCGTGCTGGTGGTGGACGAGGAAAACCACCCTGTCGGCATCTTCACGGAGCGGGACGCCGTGCGCCTGATGGCGGAAGGGAAGGCATCGGCCCGGCTGCACATCGGCGAGGTCATGCGCCAGCCGGTATTCACCGTCGCGGCCGATCTGGATTACCGCGATGCCTACCGCCTGATGTCGGCGCGCGGCTACCGCCATCTGGTGGTGGTGGATGGCGCCGGCAAACTCGCGGGCATCGTCAGCGAAGGGGATTTCATGCACCACCTGGGCATGGAATACCTGGTCGAACTCAAGACGGTGACCAGCGCCATGACCCCCGATCCGGTCACGCTGGGCGAAGACGCCAGTCTGAGCGAGGCTGTGGCCCTGATGGCGCGACGGCGCATCGGTTGCATCCTGGTCACGCGCGACGAGGCGCCTGTGGGTGTGCTCACCGAACGCGACCTGGTACATCTGGCCCGAAGCGAACTCGATCCGGGCGCCACACTCCTCGCGCAAGTCATGCACGGCCCCGTCCACGGCATCGACGCCGCCAGCCCCTTGCAGGAAGCCGCCAACCGGATGCGGGCGGCCGGCATCCGCCGCCTGGCCGTGGTGGAGGGGCATCGCCTGATCGGCCTGGTCACGCGCCACGACATCGTCAAATCCCTGCATGGACGCTATATCGAATACCTGCACGAAACCATTCAGCGTCAGTGCAGGGAGATGGAACAGGCCAAGGACCAGATCCGTGCGGTGCGGGAACGCTTGCGCGGTTACGGCCTGATGGAGCAGGTCAGTGACGCGATTTTCGTGATCGACACCGAGAATGCCTCCCTGATCGAGGTCAACGGCCAGGCTTGCCAAAGCCTCGGTTACACACATGAAGCCTTGCTCGCTCTGGAACCGAGCCGGATTTTCAGCACTTTTCCCGACCTCGCGGCCTGGCGAACCTTCCGCGCCACCCTGCGGGCGCGGGGCCGGCTATCCCTGGAAACCGGTTTGCGACGGCATGACGGCGGCCTCCTGCCGGTGCAGATCCATGCCCGCCTGATCGAGGACGAAGGCCGCGAATATGTGGTTGCCGCCGCGCGCGACCTCAGCCGCGTCCGCGAGCAGGACGCGCAACTGCAACTACAGATCCACGCCCTCAATGCCGCCGCCAACGCCATCATCCTCACCGACACGGCGCCGCGCATTCTCTGGGCCAACGCGGCCTTCACCAAGCTCACCGGCTATTCCCTGGCGGAAGCCATCGGCCGCAAACCGGCCGAGTTGCTCAAGTCGGGCAATCAGGATCGACCCTATTACCAACACATGTGGGAGACCATTCTGGCCGGCCGGGTCTGGCATGGCGAACTGGTCAACAAACGCAAGGATGGCAGCCTCTACGACGAGGAACTGACCATCACCCCGGTTTCCATAGCGGGCGCGGCGGTCACCCATTTCGTCGCCATCAAACAGGACATCAGCGCGCGCAAAGCCAACGAGGCGGCATTGCGGGAAAGCGAGGAGCGTTTCCGCCTGCTCTACGAACGCTCCCCGGTCGCCTACCAATCGCTGGATGCCGAAGGCCGCATTCTGGATGTCAACCAGGCCTGGCTGACGCAACTGGGCTACCCGCGCGAGTCGGTGATCGGCTGCTCCTTCGGCGATTTTCTTGCACCGGGGCAGAAGGAATTGATGCGACAACGCTTCAGCCAGTTTCTCGCCACCGGCACGGTGCATGGCGCCGATTTCGACATGCTGGACAAGGACGGCGAACTTGTCGTCTTTGAAGTGGATGGCCGCGTCGGCCGCGACGCCTCGGGCCGCTTCATACAGACCCATTGCGTGTTGCACAACATCACCGAACGCAAGGCGCTGGAGCGCCGACTCGTCCACCTCGCCACCACCGATCCCCTCACCAGCCTGGCCAATCGCCGCCACTTCCTCGATCAGATGACCCTGGCGCTGGCGCGCCATAAGCGGCACGACACGCACACCGCCCTGCTCATGCTCGATCTGGACTGGTTCAAGACGGTGAATGATCGCCACGGCCACGCCGTCGGCGACGAAGTGCTGCGGCATGCCGCCACCGTCATGACCTCCAGCCTGCGCCGCATCGACCTGCTCGGCCGCCTGGGCGGCGAAGAGTTCGCCATCCTGCTGCCCGATACCGATGCCGACGGCGCCCATGAATTCGCCGAGCGCCTGCGCCAGCAGGTCGCCACGCGGCCGGCCCGCACGGGATCCGGCGACATCTCCATCACGCTCAGTATCGGCGTCACCCGGTTCGCGCCGCAGGACAACGACATCGACGCCATCCTGGCGCGCGCCGACCGGGCGCTCTATCGCGCCAAGGAAAACGGCCGCAATCAAGTGGAACTGGAACCACTCCCATGAGCACCGGCGGCAGGCAGGCGTTGCGGGTGGCCGGCAATCCATTCCTGTTCGGATTCCCGTTAAAGATATAGGGCCGCATGCCGTTAACGGCACGGTTGAACCATTGCCCCCCGTCCGCGCTTCCCACTTTCCCATCCGGACGCCCCGCCAGGAACTGCATTGAACGATCCGTCCCAGCCCGTCCCCCCATTCCGCGTCTGCGCGCCGGATTGTCGCGCCCTGTTCGATGCGGCGGGGGATGCCCTGTTTCTGCTCGAAGACGTGCGGTTCGTGGCGTGCAACCCCGGCACCCTGACGCTGTTCGGCTGTATGGAGGAGGACATCCTGGGCAGGACACCCTGGGACTTTTCACCGCCCCGGCAAGCGGACGGAAGCGACTCGGAGGCCGCCGCGCGCGCTCACATCCAACGGGCGTTCGCGGGTGAGCCGCAATTCTTCGAGTGGCGGCACCAGCGTCTGGATGGCGAACTGTTCGAGGCGGAGATCCGGCTCAATCGCCTCCAACGGCCCGGCGGGCCTCTGCTCCAGGCGATGGTGCGAGACATCACGACGCGCAAACAAGTCGAGTCCGAACTGCGCGAGTCGCGGGATTACGCCGAGCAACTGCTGTCCGTCTCCGGGGCGATGTTCCTGGTGCTCGACCCCCTGGGCCGCGTCACCCGCGTCAATCCGGCGGGCCGCGCCATCCTGCGTGTCGAGGAAGCCGACATCCTGGGCCAGGACTGGTTTGAGCGTTTCATTCCCGAGCGCATGCGCGCCGATGTCCGCGCCTTGTTCCAGCGCGTGCTGGCGGGCGATATCGACACCTCCATCGCCCATGTCAATCCCGTGCTCACCCGCGACGGCGAAGAACGCCTCCTGACCTGGCACAACAGCCCATTACGCGATGCCGAGGGTCGGATTACCGGGATACTCAGCTCCGGCCTGGACATCAGCGAACAACGCCTGGCCGAAGCATCGCTGATCGAGAGCGAGGCGCGCGTTCGCGCCATCCTGGATACCGCCGTGGATGGCATCCTGGTGGTGGATGAACGCAGCCGGGTGGTGTTCGCCAACCCGGCCATCTGCCAACTCCTCGGCTACAGCGGCCAGGAACTCCAGGATCGCCCCCTCACCGAGCTGATGCCGGAACGCTTCCGCGACCAGCACAGCGCCGCCTTCGGGCGCTATCTGCAATCGGGCCGTCCCACCATGCCCTGGCGCGAACTCGCCTTCATGCTGTTGCATCGCGACGGGCGCGAAATTCCGGTCGAGGTCAGCATCGGCGAACGCGGCGGCGCCGGGCAGCGCCAGTTCATCGGCATCCTGCGCGACGTAAGCGAACGCCGGCGCTCGCAACAAACGCTGCGTGAACGGGAGGAACGCATCAACCTGCTGCTCGACTCGATGGCCGAGGGCATCTACGGCGTCGACACCAACGGCATCTGCACCTTCGTCAACCCGGCCGGCCTGCGTCTTCTCGGCTATGGGCGCGCCGAGGAACTGCTCGGCGGCCATATCCACGAAGCCATCCATCACAGCCACGCCGACGGCAGCGCCTACCCCGCCGGGGAATGCCGCGCCTACCGCGCCTATATCGAGGAGCGGGGCATCCATGTGGATGACGAGGTGTTCTGGCGCCGCGACGGCACGCCCTTCCCGGTGGAATATTGGTCCTACCCCATGCGCCAGGGCGGCCAGGTGATCGGCTCGGTGGTGACCTTCCTGGACATCGGCGAACGCCGCCGGGGGGAGGAAAAACTTTATGCCGCGCGCCAGATGTTGCAGCACGTCATCAACACCGTGCCCCATTTCGTGTTCTGGAAGGATCGCGATTCCCGCTATCTGGGCTGCAACGAGGCGTTCGCGCGACTGGGCCACGGGGAGCGGCCGGAAGACCTTCTCGGCAAGAGCGATTTCGAGCTGCCTTGGCGCGAGCATGCCGACTTGTACCGGCGCGACGATCTCGAAGTCATGGAAACCCAGTCGCCCAAGTACAACATCATCGAGCCGATGGCCCTGGAGGATGGCGGTACCGCCTGGGTGGAGACCAGCAAGGTGCCGTTGCGCGACAGCCAGGGCCAGGTCATCGGCGTGCTCGGGGTATTCCAGGACATCACCACGCGGCGGCAAGCGGAGGAAAGGTTGCGGCAGTCGGCCAAGGTGTTCGAGAGCGCCAGCGACGGCATCACGATCACCGACGCGGCGGCCAACATCATCGCCGTCAACCACGCTTTCACCGAGATCACCGGCTACACGGAAGCGGAGGTGCTGGGCAGGAACCCGCGCCTGCTCAAGTCCGGGCGCCAGGATGGAAACTTCTATCAGGCCATCTGGAACCGCATCGGAAAAACCGGAACCTGGAGCGGCGAAATCTGGAATCGGCGCAAGAACGGCGAGGTCTATCCAGAATGGCTGACCATCAGCCGCGTCACCGACGAAGCGGGCACACTGACCAATTACGTGGGGGTGTTCAGCGATACCAGCCAGATCAAGCAGTCCGAGGCCGAGCGGGAACGCCTCACTCATTACGACCCGTTGACCGGCCTGCCCAACCGGCTGCTGTTCAACGCGCGCCTGGATCACGCCATCCTGCGCGCCGAGCGCGATGGCAGCCTGTTGATGCTGCTGTTCATCGACCTGGATCGTTTCAAGACCGTCAACGATGGCCTCGGCCACGCCGCCGGCGACCGCGTGTTGCGGGAAGTGGGGCGCCGCCTGAACCTGTCGGTGCGGGCGGAAGACACCCTGGCCCGCCTGGGTGGAGACGAGTTCGCCATCGCGCTGGAAGGGCAGGGAAGCGCCACCCAGGCTTCCAGCATGGCGGACAAACTGCTCGCCGCCCTGACTCAGCCGATCAATCTGGACGGGCAGGAGGTGTTCGTCGGCGCCAGCATCGGCATCAGCACCTATCCGGCGGACGGCAAGGATGCCGCCACCCTGCTCAAGAACGCCGACGCCGCCATGCACCAATCCAAGGAGGACGGGCGCAACACCGCCCGCTTCTACAACGCGGCGATGACGCGTTCGGCGCGCGAGCGCCTGACCCTGGAGGCCAACCTGCGGCGCGCCATCGAGCAACAGGAATTTCTGGTGTATTACCAGCCGCAAATGGATGTGAGCAGCGGCGCAATCCTCGGGGTGGAAGCCCTGGTGCGCTGGGATCATCCCGCCTCCGGCCTGATCGCGCCGGATCGTTTCATCCCCCTGGCGGAAGACACCGGCCTCATCGTCCCCCTGGGCGAGTGGGTGCTGTTCACCGCCTGCTCCCAAGCCAGGGCCTGGATGGACGACGCCAACCTGCCTCCCCTCAGCGTGGCGGTGAACTTGTCGCCGCGCCAATTCAGGCAACCCAATCTGGCCGCCCAGGTGCGCGCCACGCTCGATGCCAGCGGCCTGCCGCCGCAACGGCTGGAACTGGAAATCACCGAAAGCGCGGTCATGGAAAAACCCGACCAGGCCATCGCCACCTTGCGCGCGCTCAAGGAACTGGGCGTCACGCTTTCCATCGACGACTTCGGCACCGGCTATTCCTCGCTGGCTTATCTCAAGCGTTTCCCCATCGACAAGCTCAAGATCGACCAGAGCTTCATGCGCGACATCCCCCAGGATCACAGCGACATGGAAATCGCCGCCACCATCATCGCCATGTCGCGCAACCTGCACCTGAAAGTGCTGGCCGAGGGCGTGGAGACCGAAGAACAGCTCGCCTTCCTGCAGATCCACGGCTGCGACGCCTATCAGGGGTATTTGTGCAGCCGCCCCATTCCCGCGCCGGAACTGGAACAGTGGCTGGCGTTGCGAGCCGCGCGGCCATGAAAGCGCGGTGGAGGTGCGGATGACGCCCTATCAGGCCAACCCCATTCTGGACGCCGCTCCCGGCATCTATTTCATGTTTGACGCAGCGGGCCACTTTGCCGGATGGAACCGCGTCTACCTGGAAACATTCGGCCTCAGCGAAGCCGACATGGCGCATTTCCACGCGCTGGACGTGGTAGCGCCGGACCACCGGGAGCACGCCCGGCAAGCTATCGCCACCGTCCTGGGCGGCGAGCAGTTGACCATTGAAGTGGATTTCATCATCGCAGACGGTAGCCGCCGTACCTTCTATGGCACCGGACTACCGGTGGAGCACGAGGGACGGCTGCATGTCACCGGCTTGATGGTGGACATCACCGAACGCAAACAGGCGGAAGAACAACTGCGCCGCAACCATGAAATCATGGCCTGCGTCAGTCGTCTGCTCGGCCTGTACGTGGGCGACAGCGACGCGGAGACGGTATTCACCACCGCCCTCGGCGACATCCTGCGCCTCACCGGCAGCCAATACGGCTTCATCGCGGAGTTGAAACACGAAGCGGACGGCGCGGGCTATCTGCAGTCCCTGGCCATCAGCCGGATGGACTGGAGCGAGGCGACACGCCGGTTTTATGATGAAAACGCCCCCTCCGGCTTCCGTTTCAGCAGCAGGGACAGCCTCGCCGCCGCCGTGCTCGATGGCGCGCCGGTGATCGCCAACGACCCCGCCCACGACCCGCGCAGTTGCGACCGCCTGCCATCCGGGCATCCCGCGCTGGACGCCTTCCTCGGCTTGCCGCTGATCCGGAGCGGGGAAATTCTGGGCAGCATCGGTCTGGCCAACCGCGCCGGCGGTTACGACACGGATCTGGTGGAAGAACTGCGTCCCGTGGTCGAGGCCTGCGCCCAGCTCCTCGCGGCCTGGCGAAGTGAGCGGATACGCAGTCAAACCGAAAGGGAACTACGTGAGCGGGAACGGGAACTGGACTCCATTGTCGAGAACATCCCGAACGTGCTGTTCGTGAAAGACGCCGCGACGCTGCGCTTTGTCCGTTTCAACCGCGCCGGCGAACAGATGATGGGCATCTCGCGCGACCAACTGATCGGCCGCAGCGACTACGATCTGGTTCCCAAGGAACAGGCCGATTTCTACACGGCGTGCGATCGCCTGGCGCTGGCCAGCGATGTTCCCCTGGACATCCCGGAAGAACTCAATACCTCCCTGACGGGAACCCGCACCCTGCATACCCGCAAGGTCTGCATTCGCGGCGAGGATGGCCAGCCTCGTTATCTGCTTGGCATCGCCGAGGACATCAGCGAGCGCAAGCGCCAGGCGGATGCGCTGCGCTTATACGAACGCATGGTCTCCTGCATGCCCGACCACCTTTCCGTGATCGACCGTGATTACCGCTACCTCGCCGTCAACGACACCTATCTGAATCACCACGGCCTGGCGCGCGAGGCCATCGTCGGCCATAGCGTGGCGGAACTGCTGGGGCGGGAAGTGTTCGATGCGCTGGTCAAGGAAAAACTGGATCGCTGCCTGGCCGGCGAACGGGTGCATTACAGCGATTGGTTCGATTTCCCGGCGATGGGAACCCGCTTCGTCGATGTGACCTACACCCCCTATCAGAACGACGACGGCCGGATCACGGGGGTGATCGTGGCCTCGCGCGACCTCACCGACCTGGAACGCGCGCACCAGGCGGTCATGGAGACCGAATCGCGCTACCGCCTGATGGTGGATCAGGTGGCGGACGCGCTGTTCATCCACGACCAGAGCGGACGGTTGCTGGACGTCAATCAGCGCGCCTGCGACACCCTGGGCTACAGCAGAACCGAATTGTTGAGTCTGAACGTGCTGGAGGTGGATCGGGATTTCGACCTGGATGCGGCCGGGATCATCTGGGAATCGCTACAGCCCGGGCAGATTCTGACGTTGCGGGGACACCACTGGCGCCGTGACGGCACGGTATTTCCCGTGGAAGTCCGGGTCAGTTGTCTCGACCTGAAGGGCCAACGGCTCATCACCGGCCTGGCCCGCGACATCAGCGAGCGCATTCAGGCGGAGGAAAAACTGAGCCAGGCCACCGTCGTGTTCGACAACGCGCAGGAAGGCGTCATGGTGACCGACCGCAACGCGCGCATCCTGGCGGTCAACCCCGCCTTCTGCGAAATCACCGGCTATGGCGAGGCGGAGGTGGTCGGCGAAACGCCCGCCAAGTTCAAGTCGGGACGCCATGACGCCGCCTTCTACCAGGCCATGTGGGAGGCCTTGACCAAGACCGGCCGCTGGCAGGGCGAGGTATGGGATCGCCGCCGCGACGGCGAGGTCTACCCCAAGTGGCTGTCGATCAGCGCGGTGCGCGGCGCCAGCGGCGAGATTGTGCGCTATGTCTCCCTGTTCGCCGACATCACCCACCTCAAGGAATCCGAGGCGCGCCTGGAGCATCTGGCGCATTTCGACGTGCTCACCGATCTGCCCAACCGGCTGCTGTTCAACTCGCGCCTGGAACATGCGCTGGATCGGGCGAAACGCCATGAGGAACACATGGCGCTGCTGTTCCTTGATCTGGATCGCTTCAAGACGGTGAACGACAGCCTCGGCCATCCGGCCGGCGACGAACTGTTGATCGAAGTCGCGCGGCGCATCCGCAAGCGTCTGCGCGACGAGGACACCCTGGCGCGCCTGGGCGGTGATGAGTTCGTCATTCTCCTGGAGCAGTTGGGCGAGGCGCAGGAGGCCGCCGTGGTCGCCCAGAGCGTGTTGCAGGTTCTCGGCGCGCCGATCCACCTCAGCGGTGGCCATGAGGTGTTCATCGGCGCCAGCATCGGCATCAGCCTGTATCCGGACGACGCCGAAGACGCCACGCGTCTGGTGAGCAGCGCCGACGCCGCGCTCTACCTGGCCAAGGAACAAGGGCGCAACACCTATTGTTTCTATACCGAGTCATTGACCACGGCGGCCAACGAGCACCTGGCCCTGGAAACACAACTGCGCCGCGCCCTGGAACGCGGCGAATTCGTCCTGCATTACCAACCGCTGATCGATGCCCATAGCGGTCGCGCCATCGGCGGCGAGGCGCTGGTGCGCTGGCAACCGCCGGGGGAGGCGCTGGTGCCGCCGGGCAGATTCATCCCCATCGCCGAGGAAACCGGCCTGATCGTGCCGCTGGGCGAATGGGTGCTGCGCACCGCCTGCGCCCAGGCCCGCGCCTGGATGGATGCCGGCCTGCCACCGCTGGTGATGGCGGTGAACCTGTCCGGGCGCCAGTTCCAGTCCGCAGATGTGGTGGAACTGGTGCGCGTTGTCTTGCGGGAAACCGGCCTGCCGGCGCGGTACCTGGAACTGGAACTGACCGAGAGCATCGTCATGGAGCAGGCCGAACAGGCCATCGCCACCCTGGATGCCCTGAAGGCGCTGGGCGTGCGCCTGTCCATCGACGACTTCGGCACCGGCTATTCGTCCCTGGCCTATCTCAAGCGTTTTCCCATCGACAAGCTCAAGATCGACCGGAGTTTCGTGCACGGCCTGGCCGACGACCCCAACGACCGCGAGATCGCCGCCACCATCATCGCCATGGCGCGCAGCCTGAATCTGGATGTGCTGGCGGAAGGCGTGGAGACGGAACAGCAACTGGCCTTCCTGCGCCTGTATGGCTGCGACCAGTATCAGGGTTACCTGTTCAGCAAACCGATCCCGGCGGACGAGTTTGAGCACTGGCTGGCGAACCACCCCGAATCCGTGTGAAGCCGCGGGCCGTGCGTTCATGCGACGCGACCCGCGCTTTCTCGTCGACCGCGTCGCCACAACGAGACCGCAATCTTTGCCATGCTAGAATGCGCGGCTTTTTTCTAACGGTTGCCTCCCCATGTCCCGCGCCCTCCGCAATATCGCCATCATCGCCCACGTAGACCACGGCAAGACCACGCTGGTCGACAAGCTCCTGCAACAGTCCGGTTCCTTCGCCGCCCACCAACAACTGACCGAACGGATGATGGACTCCAACGATCTGGAGAAGGAACGCGGCATCACCATCCTGGCCAAGAACACCTCGGTGGAATACGCGGGGGTCCACATCAACATCGTCGACACCCCCGGCCACGCCGACTTCGGCGGCGAGGTGGAACGGGTGTTGGGCATGGTCGATGGCGTGCTGTTGCTGGTGGACGCCGTGGAAGGCCCGATGCCGCAGACCCGCTTCGTCACCAAGAAGGCGCTCGCCCTCGGCTTGAGGCCCATCGTCGTGGTGAACAAGGTGGACCGCGACGGCGCCGACCCGGACAACGCGGTGAACCTGACTTTCGACCTGTTCGACAAGCTGGGCGCCACCGACGAACAACTCGATTTCCCCATCGTCTACGCTTCCGCCCTGAACGGCTGGGCGGTGCAGGAACAGGAAGACGAACGGGTGGACATGAAGCCGCTGTTCGAGACCGTGCTGAAATATGTGCCGTCGCCGGCCACCGACGTCGACGCCCCCTTGCAGTTGCAGATATCCGCGCTCGATTACAACAGCTACGTCGGCCGCATCGGCGTGGGCCGCATCCAGCGCGGCCGGGTCAAGACCGGCCAGCAGGTCATGGTGTTGTTCGGCACCGACGAGGAAATGATCGAGCACGAGCGCACCCCGCTCAAGGCCAAGATCGGCCAGGTGTTCGGCTACCGTGGCATGAGCAAGGTTGAACTGGACGAAGGCCTGGCCGGCGACATCGTCCAGATCACCGGCATCGAAGACCTGGTTCTGGGCGCCACCCTCACCGATCTGGAAAACCCGGAAGCCCTGCCGCTGCTGAAGATCGACGAGCCCACCCTGTCCATGCAGTTCATGGTCAATACCAGCCCGCTGGCCGGCACCGAAGGCAAGTTCGTCACCAGCCGCCAGATTCGCGACCGCCTGCACAAGGAACTGCTCACCAACATGGCGCTGCGCGTGCATGACACCAAGGACGCCGACATTTTCGACGTCTCCGGGCGCGGCGAACTGCACCTGTCCATCCTGCTGGAAAACATGCGCCGCGAAGGCTTCGAGATCACCGTGGGCCGCCCGCGTGTGGTGAAGAAGATCGTCAACGGCGTCGAACTGGAACCCTACGAGCAGCTCACCGTGGACGTCGAGGAAGGCCATCAGGGCGGCGTCATGGAAAGCCTTGGCCTGCGTCGCGGCGACCTTCAGGACATGGTGCCGGACGGCCGCGGCCGGGTCCGCATCGAATACCGCATCCCCGCGCGCGGCCTGATCGGCTTCCAGGGCGAGTTCATGAACCTGACGCGCGGCACCGGCCTGCTCTCCCACGTTTTTGACGAATACGCCCCGGTCAAGGAAGGCGGCGTTGCCGAACGCCGCAACGGCGTGCTGATTTCCCAGGAAAACGGCGATGCCGTGGCCTATGCCCTGTGGAAGTTGCAGGATCGCGGCCGCATGTTCGTCAACCCCGGCGACAAGCTGTACGAAGGCATGGTCATCGGCATCCACAGCCGCGACAACGATCTGGTGGTCAACCCGGTCAAGGGCAAGCAACTCACCAACGTGCGCGCCTCCGGCACCGACGAAGCCGTGCGCCTGGTGCCGTCGATCATCCTCAGCCTGGAATCCGCGATCGAATTCATCGCCGACGACGAACTGGTCGAACTCACCCCGAAAAGCATCCGCATCCGCAAGCGCTTCCTCAACGAGCACGACCGCAAGCGGGCCGCGCGCGAAGGGTAAAGTAGCGCCGGCGACTCGCCGCGTAGTTGGCAAATTCGCCGGCGGGACGCCGGCGCTACACGTCCATGAGCCTCCTGCAAACCCTCTTCGCCAAACCACAACCGGTGCCCGCGCCGGGGGTGGCGGATTGGGAGACGGCCTTTTCCGTGCCGCTGTTCGCCGGGCTCAAGTCCGACGATCTCGAATCCCTGCAAACCCTGGCCGAGCAACTCCTGGCCGACAAGACCTTCACCCCGGTGGCCGACGCCCAACCCTCGGGCGCGGACATCGCCGCCATCGCCGCGCGCGCGGCACTCCCCATCCTGAAACTCGGCGCCGCCTGGTATCAGGGCTGGCATGAAGTGGTGCTCTACCCCGCCCAGTTCATCCACGACGCCGAGGAAGTGGACGAGCACGGCATCGTCCACCAGATGCACCACGTGCGCAGTGGCGAGGCCTGGGCCGGCGGCCCACTGATCCTGTCGCTGGACGACTTGCAATGGTCCGGCCGGGGCGAGGGTTACGACGTGGTGATCCACGAATTCGCGCACAAGCTGGACATGGGCGATGGGGGTGTGAACGGACTGCCACCATTGCACGGCGACATGAAGGTGGCGGACTGGTCGGCGGCGTTCAACCCCGCTTTCGCGGATTTCCGCCGCCGCGTCGATGCCGGCGAGGACACGGAAATCGACCCCTACGCGGCGGAAAGCCCGGCCGAGTTCTTCGCCGTGCTCACGGAATATTTCTTTGATCTGCCGGAGGCGCTGGTCGAGGCCTATCCGGCGGTGTATGAACAATTGCGCCGGTTCTACCGGCAAGACCCGATGGAGCGGTTTTATGACACTTCAAATTCATGACCACAAACATGAGCACGACGTCTGCGACCAGTGCATTTTCGATACCGATACCCACCACTTCGAGGCCGATGTCGTCGAAGCCTCCAAAGACCATCTGGTGATGGTCGACATGTGGGCGGACTGGTGCGGCCCCTGCCATTTCCTCACCCCGGTGCTGCTCAAGGTCGTCCCCTCCTACGCCGGCAAAGTACGCCTGGCCAAGGTCGAGGTGGACGAGGGCGACAACATGAAGATCGCCGGCCGCCACGGCGCCCGCGGTTTCCCCACGGTCGTGCTGTACAAGAACGGCGTGGAAGTGGACCGCTTCCATTCCGCCAAGCCGGAACACTTCGTGCGCGAATTCATCGAGAAGCATCTGTAGCGCCGGCGACTCACCGGCTCGTTCTTCTGACTGGAACAACGGGCCGGCGAGACGCCGGCGCTACATTGCGTAGCACGGCCAGTTCCGCCACAAATGGACGATCCGGATTGAACCTATTTCCCGCAGTTGCAGGTGCCGTAGGAGCGGGCTTGCCCGCGAATGGCCGCGTTCTATCGCGGGCAAGCCCGCTCCTACGAGTGACGTTTCCACTCACCCTGCGGGTGAAGCGGACAATCACCGGTCATGCCTTTGCCCACGCAGCTTTCGAGCGTTTTGCGTACGACCAACTGCGGTTTCCAGGTTGAAATGAACCACGCTTCCCCGCGCTCTGATTCCTGGCTATCCATCGAGGAAGCTCTGGACGAATTCGAGCCCGGATTCCACATGGAGCGCGAGCAACCGCCACTTCACCTTCCCAAGGCGGCACTCCGCGCCGCCGACATCGAACCCTTCCGCGTCATGGCAATCCTGGCGCGGGCGCGGGCACTGGAAGCCGAGGGGCGCGACATCGTCCACATGGAAGTGGGCGAGCCGGACTTCCCCACCCCGGCGCCCATCGTCGAAGCCGGCATCAATGCGCTGCGCGCGGGGCAGACCCATTACACCCCGGCGCTGGGCCTGCCCGCCCTGCGCCAAGCCATCGCCGGCTATTACGCCGAGCGTTACCGGGTCGCGGTCGATGCCGGCCGGGTCTGTGTCACTCCCGGCGCTTCCGGCGCCCTGCTGCTGGTGATGGCGGCGCTGTTCGATCCCGGCGAGGAAGTGTTGCTGGCCGATCCCGGTTATCCCTGCAACCGGCATTTCGCACGGGTGGTGGAAGCGCGTGGCGTCGGCATCCCGGTGGGGGCGGAGAATGGCTTTCAGCTGACGGCGGCGCTGGTGGAACAACATTGGGGGCCACGCACCAAGGGCGTGCTGGTGGCCAACCCCGGCAACCCCACCGGCACGATCATCCATGCCGCCGAACTACGCGCCATCCATGAGGTAGTGAAGGCGCGCGGCGGCTGGCTGATCGTCGATGAGATCTATCACGAGCTGATCTATGCCGACCCCCTCACCCTGCCCTCTGATGAAACGACTCAGCATTCGACCAGGCAGGCCAAGAACGCCCGCCAAGTCGCTGCTAATCCCCTGGGGGGAGAGGGGGAAAACACAGCCGCCGCCCTCGGCGAAGACGTGATCGTCATCAACAGTTTCTCGAAATACTTCCTCATGACCGGCTGGCGCCTGGGCTGGCTGCTGGCGCCGCCCTCCCTGATGGCGGCCATCGACCGGCTGGCGCAAAACCTCTTCCTCTCCGCGCCCACCGTCGCCCAGCATGCCGCCCTCGCCGCCCTGGCGCCGGGAACGCGGCCGCTGCTGGAAGCGCGCAAGGCCGAACTGCGCGGGCGCCGCGATCTGCTGTTGCCGCAACTGCGCCGACTCGGCTTCGACATTCCGGTAGCGCCCGAAGGCGCTTTCTATATCTACGCCGGCATCGAGCGATTCGGGCTGGATTCCGAAGCCTTCGCGGAAAAACTGCTGCTGGAAGCCGGCGTCGCCATCACGCCTGGCACCGATTTCGGCGCGCATCAGGCCAGCCGCCATGTGCGCTTCGCCTATACCACCGCCAGTGAGCGTATCCGCGAAGCTTTACAGCGCATCGCGGCCGCACTTGACTCCCCGCTTCAACGATAATGCGCCACCTTACGCCGGCCACCCGCCCCTGACGCCATGCCCAAAGACACCCCGGCCTTCAAGATCAAGAACGCCAACCTGCCGCTGTTCGTGCTGCACGCGCTGACGCCGGACATGGCGCAATTCAAACTGCAACTGGAAGCGCATCTCGCCCAGATGCCCGACTTTTTCGCCGGCGCCCCGGTGGCGCTGGGCCTGGCGGCCATCGCCGAAGCGGATGAGACGCCGGATTTCGCCGACCTCGCCGCCTTCATGCGGCAACGCGGCATGGCCATCGCCGGCGTGATCGGCGGCTCCGAGGCACAACGCCGCGCCGCTCAGGATTGCGGGCTGGGGCTATTCCCGGAAGCGCGCGTGGCGCGCAAGCCGGTCGAGCCGCCGGTGGTCGAGCAACCCGCCCCGGAATCCGTGCCCGAGGCGCCCGCCGCCACGCCGGAGCCACCGCCAGAGGCCACGCCCGCCACCTCGCCGCCGCGCCGCCCCACCCTGGTCATCGACAAGCCGGTGCGTACCGGCCAGCGCATCCACGCCGAGGGCGGCGATCTGGTGGTGCTGGCCATCGTCAACGCCGGCGCCGAGTTGATCGCCGATGGCGACATCCACGTCTACGCCCCTCTGCGCGGCCGCGCCCTGGCCGGCGCGCGCGGCGACATCGCCGCGCGCATCTACGCGCAGTGCATGGAAGCGGAGCTGGTTTCCATCGCCGGTTATTTTCAGGTATTCGAGGACGGCATCCCGGCCGCGCAGCGAAGCAAGCCGGTTCAGGTCTTTCTCGATGGCGAGCGCGTGGCGCTGGCCAATCTCGCGTCGGTTCGCTGAAACGGCCAACCCGGCGATAATGCGCAACGTTTTCTTTGGAGAGGGTTGAGGAAAAGTGGCAAAAGTCATCGTAGTGACCTCCGGCAAGGGAGGAGTGGGCAAGACCACCACCAGCGCCAGTTTCTCCAGCGGCCTCGCGCTGCGCGGCAACAAGACCGTGGTGATCGACTTCGACGTCGGCCTGCGTAACCTCGACCTCATCATGGGCTGCGAGCGGCGCGTGGTGTTCGACATCATCAACGTCATCAACGGCGACGCCAATCTGAACCGCGCCCTGATCAAGGACAAGCACTGCGACAACCTGTTCGTCCTGCCCGCCTCGCAGACCCGCGACAAGGACGCGCTCTCCCTGGAAGGCGTGGGCAAGATCATCGACGAGTTGAAGGAAACCTTCGATTACATCGTCTGCGACTCCCCCGCCGGCATCGAGCACGGCGCCTTTTCCGCCATGTATTACGCCGACGAGGCGCTGGTGGTGACCAACCCGGAAGTCTCCTCGGTGCGCGACTCCGACCGCATCCTGGGCATCCTCGCCGCCAAATCGAAACGCGCGGTGGACAAGCTGGAACCGGTCAAGGAACACCTCCTGGTGACCCGCTACAACCCCGGCCGGGTGGCCGCCGGCGAGATGCTGTCGGTGGACGACATCCAGGAAATCCTGCGCATCCCGCTGCTGGGCGTGATTCCGGAATCGGAATCGGTGTTGCAGGCTTCCAACGCCGGCACCCCGGCCATCCACCTGGACAAGAGCGACGTCGCCGACGCCTACAAGGACGTGGTGGCGCGCTTCATGGGTGAAGACGTGCCAATGCGCTTCACCACCGCTGAAAAGGTGGGTTTGTTCAAACGACTGTTCGGAGGCCGCTGAAATGTCCCTGATCGACAACCTGCTCGACTACCTGCGCGGCCCCGAGAAAAAAACCGCCGCCGTGGCCAAGGAACGGCTACAGATCATCCTCGCCCACGAACGCGCCGGCCGCGGCGCCGCCACCCCGGACTACCTGCCCGCATTGCAGGAAGAACTGCTCGAAGTCATCGCCAAATACATCCACATCGACCGCGAGCACATCAAGGTGCAACTGGACAAACACGGCGAATACGACGTGCTGGAACTGAACATCACCCTGCCGGAAACCCAGCGGGGGTTGTAAACACCCTGTAGCGCCGGCACCCTGCCGGCGTCTTTTTGCCCAGCGTTGTTCGGCCCGCAAGCGGGCCTCCTACCGGGATAAGCCGCCTCAATCGCGGAAATTCTGGTACTGCAAGGGGAAGTCGGTGATCGACTTCCTCATCAGGGCGATGACGTCCTGCAGCACATCGCGCTTGGCGCCCGAAACCCGCACGCTCTCGCCCTGAATGCTGGCGGTGACCTTGAGCTTGGAATCCTTGATCAGCTTCACCACCCGCTTCGACAACTCGGTTTCCAGACCGTGTTTCACCGTGGTGACGCGCTTTACCTTGTTGCCGGAAACCTTCTCGCTCTTGCCCATATCCAGGCAGCGCACATCGACCCCGCGCTTCGCCAGCTTGCCGTTGAGCACTTCCTGTACCTGATCCAGCTTGAAGTCGTCGTCCGCGAACACGGTCAACACGTATTCGGCCTGCTCGACGCGGGCGTCGGAGCCCTTGAAATCGAAGCGGTTGCTCACTTCCTTGTTGGTCTGCTCGACCGCGTTCTTGACTTCGGTCTTGTCGACTTCGGAGACGATATCGAATGAAGGCATGGGGATTCCTTGCTGTGAATGATTGGGTTTGGGTTCAGTCCCGCTGGTCGCGGAACAAGGCGGTTAGATCGCGGGCGCCGTGCAGCACGCGAATGATGGTGACTTCTTTGGCCGCAGCGACAAAGAAAATCATATAGCGGTGGTAGGCGCAGGCGCGGATGCCCTCACCCAGTTCATGCCGCATACGATAGGCCTCGGGTGAGCCGGCTATCTTCCGACATTGGCCGCGCAATTCGCGCACGAAACTCAACGCGCGGGCCGGACTGTCCGAGGCGATGTAATCGCCTATTTCCGCGATATCGGACTCGGCCAGCGGGGTAATGAACAGACGCTTCACACCACCCCGGCTGCTTGATACCTGGCTTCCAGTCGATCGAAAACCTCATCGGCCGAGCGCGACGCGCCGCTGTTCAAACCGGCCTGGATGGCCGAACGCAGTTCTTCCAGTTGCAAGGCCTGTTGTTCCTGGTCTTCCAGCAAACGCAGGCCGGCCCGAATGACTTCGCTGACGTTGTTGTAACGCCCGGAATCAATCTGCGCGCGGATGAAAGATTCAAAATGCGGATTGAGCGCGACGCTGGTGGGCATGGCGATCTCCTGAATATTAATAACTGTTAGTAAAGCGCCCATTCCCAGCGGCGTCAACCTTCACGCCAAGCGCACGATTGGGTTCAACGCGGATGACCATTAGCGGCACTTCCCCTTGTAGCGCCAGCGTCTCGCCGGCTCGTACTCTTGATTGGCACAACGGGCCGGCGAGACGCTGGCGCTACAAGCGCAGCATCTCGCTGGCATGTTCGCGAGTGGCGTCGGTAATGGTCACACCGCCCAGCATGCGGGCGATTTCTTCAATGCGAACATCGCTTTCCAGCCGGATGACGCGTGAGAGGGCATGGCCATCCTGGGTGCTCTTGCTCACCTGGTAGTGCTGGGCGGCGCGGGCGGCGACCTGGGGTAAATGGGTCACACACAACACTTGGCGGGTTTGACCCAGATCGGCGAGGAGGCGGCCGACGATTTCTGCGACGCCGCCGCCGATGCCGGAATCGACTTCGTCGAAGATCAGGGTGGGGGCGCCGGTAACGCCGGAGAGCACGGTTTGCAGGGCGAGGCCGATGCGCGAGAGTTCGCCGCCGGAGGCGGTTTTCGCCAAGGGTTTCAAGCTCTGGCCGGCGTGCGGGGAGACGCGGAATTCGACGTCTTCAAGGCCGTGGGCGGCGGGCTCTCCGGGTAGCAAACCGGCTTCGAAGGCGCCGCCTTGCATCGCGAGGTGCTGCATGGCCTGGCTGACTGCCTGATCCAGGCGGCCGGCGGCATCAAGGCGTTGTTGGGTGAGCTTGCCGGCCAGTTCGCGATAGGCGACTTCGGCTGCCGCTTCGGCGCGTTTCAAGGCTTCCAGATCGCCGGCGGCGCCAAGTGCCTGGAGTTGCTCGGTGGCAACGGCCAGGTGTTCGGGGATGTCCTCGGGGCGGATGCGGAACTTGCGCGCGGCGTCCTGGACGGCGGCGATGCGCGCTTCCGCATCGCTCAAGGCTTGCGGGTCGAGATCGACGCGCTCGGCGTAGCGGGTGAGTTCGCGCGCGGCTTCGTGCAGGGTGTCGGCGGCACTTTCCAGCATGCCCAGGGATTCGGCGAGGCCGGGGTCGATTTCGGCGAGTTCGCTCAACTTGCCACGCGCGTCGCGCAGGCGGGTGAGGACACAGTCGCCGTCGTCGTCAAGCAGGGCGGCGGCGGCCTGGGAGCCGGCGAGCAGGTCGGCGGCATGGGCCAGGCGGCGGTGTTCTTCCTGCAAGACGGCCCAGCCTTCCGGGGTGAAGGCCAGAGTGGTGAGTTCATTGACCGTCCAGGTCAGGCGTTCACGTTCGGCTTCCTGTTCTCCGGCATGGCTTTCCGCGTTCTCGCGGCGCTCGCGGGCATTGCGCCAGGCGCGGAAGGCGCCGGCCACTTCGCCGGCAAGCGGGCCGGCACCGGCGTAGGCGTCGAGCAGGCGGCGCTGTTCGACGGATTTCAGCAACGAGTAATGTGCATGTTGGCCGTGAATATCGACCAGATGCTCGCCCGCCGCCTTGAGTTGTTGCGCGGTGGCGGCACGGCCGTTGATGAAAGCACGGGAACGGCCGCCGGCCTCGATCACCCGGCGCAGCAGCAGGACGCCCTCCTCGCCCGCCAGATCGTTTTCCTCCAGCCAGGCGGCCAGCTCCGGCAAGCCCTCCAGGGCGAACTCGGCGGCCACTTCGGCGCGCTGCGTGCCTTCCCGCACCACGCCGGCATCGGCGCGTTCTCCCAGAACCAGGGAAAGCGCGTCGAGCAGGATGGATTTGCCGGTGCCGGTTTCACCGGTGAGCACGGAGAAGCCGGAATGAAAGTCCAGTTCCAGGCGATCGACCAGGACGAAATCGGCGAGGGTCAGGGAGAGCAGCATCTTCAGGTTTCCAGCATGGCTTGGGTTATCAATCCCTGATCGGCGGCAGGGGTTCCGGGCGGCCGAACAGGTAGCCCTGGATCTCGTCGACCCCGGCCTGGCGAAGAATCTCGAACACCGCTTCGTTTTCCACGCCTTCCGCGACGGTCTGTTTCCCGAGACCGCGGCCGACATCCACCATCGCGCGGATGAATACCTGGCTGTCCGGGTCATGCGGCAGGTCGCGCACGAACATGGCGTCGATCTTGAGCACATCCACATCGAGCAGTTTGAGGTAGGCGAAAGAGGAGAAACCGCTGCCGAAATCGTCCAGGCAGAGACGACAGCCGGTATCGCGCATGGTCTGGATGAAATCCTGGGCATCCTTCATGTTGGCGATCGCGGCGGTTTCGGTCACTTCCAGCAGCAGGCGCCGCGGCGCCACGCCGGATTCCTTGAGCAGGCGGCGGATGGTGTGGGGCAAGGCGGGGTCGTCGAAGGTGCGGCCGGAGATGTTGACCGCCACACCCGGCAAATCCGGGCGTTCCGCCAGGATGCGCAGGCTTTCGCGCAGAACCCAGTGGTCGATGGCGACGATCTGCTTGCCTTTTTCCGCCTTCGGGATGAACTGGCTGGGCATGATGAGCTGCGCGGGATCGCCGGGGTCGCGCATGCGAACCAGGGCTTCGTAATGCGCCAGACCGCGATCGCTGGCGCGATAGATGCCCTGAAAATGCAGTTCAAACAGATTCTGCTCCAACGCCAGGTCGATGCGCCGGCCCCAGGTGAGGCGGTCCACCATGGCATCGGACGGATTCTGGCTGGCGTCATACCGCATCCAGGTGTTTTTGCCGTGATGCTTGGCCTGATACATGGCCGCGTCGGCGTGTGCCACCAGATCCTCGGCGTTGTCGCCGTGTTCCGGAAAGATGGCCACACCGACGCTGGCGGTCAGGCGCAGGTTCGCGCCCTTGAAGCGGAACGGGATCGCGGCGATGCCTTGCAGGATTCGCTGCGGCAACACCCCCATCTTGTCGTCCGGATGCCAATCAGCGAGCACGGCGAATTCGTCCCCGCCCAGGCGGGCGAACATCTCGCCACCGCGCACCAGATTGGAAACTTCCCCGGCCACGCGAACCAGCACGGTGTCGCCGGCGCGATGGCCGAAACTGTCATTGACGTATTTGAATTCGTCCAGATCGAAGTAGAGCAGCGCGAAGTTCGGCCCACCGCGGCGGGCATGGTCGATCATCTTTTCCAGATGTTCCTGGAAGCGATAGCGGTTGGAGAGGCCAGTCAGCGGGTCGCGCTCCGCCAGGTGCAGGAGTTGCTGCGCGGTCTGGCGCTCATGCGTGACGTCCTCGTAGATCCAGAGGCGTCCCAGGGTCTGGCCCTCCGGCGCGGCCACGGGGTAGGAAACCTGGGTCAGCACCCGCCCATCCGCCAGATCCACTTCGAAGCGTTCGCTGATTTCGTGGGTATCGAGCACGCGCAGCACATGGCGCGAAGCATGATCGGGCCGCGACAGCCGATGCGCGGAATGGTTGAGCACTTCATCCGTGGGCATGCCCATCAGATCCAGCTCGGCGTCGATCGCCCACATCTGGCGGAAGGCCGGATTGATGAACTCCACCCGCCCATGCCGATCCTCGAACAGGATGCCGATGTTCATGGCCGAGAGCAGCGAGGACAGGCGCGCGTGTTCGCCCCGCAGGGCCTGCGTGGCCTGGTGTTGCTGGTCGCGCGCCTGAATCAGTTCCTGAATTCGGCTATGTACCGAATTCGACATGGTATTGAAGGCCGCGCCCAGGCGGCCCAATTCGTCATCCCCGCCAGCGAGCGGCGCCAGCGCCAGTTCGCCGGCGGCCACCGATTCGCTGGCGCGCGTGAGCGCGACCAGCTTGCGCGTGAGCCAGAGGCCGATCGCGGACAGCAACAGCGCGGACAGCAGCACCTCGCCGAGAGCGATCAGGCTGGCCTGGATGAACAGCCGCGCGCGCGCTCTCTGAATGGGGCGCAGGTTGATGCCGTAGTGCAGCCGCCCCATCGCCTGGCCGGCAAGCTGGACATCCAGGGCGGTATCGAAACGCGATGCGTCACTGAAAAAGGAAAGATGAGGCAGTGACTGCGCGCGCGGCAAGGGGATCGCCAGGTTCCAGCCGCTGGCGGCGACACGACGGCCACGGCTGTCGAACAGAACCATGTAGTCGATGCCTTCGGAACGCACGGTCTCCTCGATGACGGACTGCAAGGTGGCGTAATCACGCTGCGCGAGCGGCGCGACCACAGCGGCCTCCAGGGGATAGCGTAATTGCGCGGCGCGTTCCCGCACCTGATCCGTCATGTGGTCATCGAGCAGGCGCAGGTTGTTGGCGACCAGCAGGGTCAGCATCAGCGTCTCCACCAGCAGGGCCGACAACAGCAGGCGTCCACGCAGGGAACGCCAGAACCCCATCCTGGCCAGACGAGTCATTTCGCCGCTGTCTTCAATTGTTCGCGCACGATGCGGCCGTAGGGCGCCATGCCGTCCAGCTCACCGGCCCTGAGCGGACGATAGCCGCCCAGCTTGCTTTCAGCCATGTAGCGCTGCCCTTCGGGGGTCTCGGCAAAGTCCAGCAGCGCGCCCAGGACGGGAACGGCGCGCCCGGCCTGGCGTGCCGCCAGCAGATAGGTACGCCCGGCGAGCGGCGGGCTTTCGACCAGGATGCGCAGATGCTGGCGCACGGCTTCGGGCATCTTCTGAAGATTGGCCAGAGATACGAAACCGGCTGCCGCCTCGCCTTCCGCGACCGCATAGCCGACGCTGTCGGAGGCGCTGATGTAGCGGATCGGCGCGGTATCCAGGGCTTGTTGCCTGAGCCAGTGCCCTCCCCACAAGGTGACACCGGAGGAAGGGCTCAGGCCCAGCACCACGCGTCCACGCAGATCCTCGGGCGTTTTGACGGGGCCGCTTTTGGCCACCACCACGAGGGCCTTGAACTCGGCCTTGTAGGTCAGGAGGGGGACGTATCCCGCCTCCTCGCGCGCCAACCAGGCCAGATGGCCGGTGGTCACCACCAGATCGTATTCACCCGCCTGGGTGCGACGGGTGAATTCGGTGAAATCCGGCGCCGTCACCACTTCCACCGGCTGTTTCAACATCTTCTCCAGGTATCGCCGCAACGGCTGGTAGGACTCGACGATGACCCGCGCGCTGGTATGCGGCGCCACGCCGATGGTGAAAGGCGCCTGGCCTTGGGCCCGGCCCCAGGAGGGAAACAGCAGGATGATCGACAACAGGCAACGCAGGAAAAACCCCATATTCACTCTCCCGTTTTTGTGGGTCTGGTTGGCGTCAAACAACTCGTGGGTTGGGCAATCGGCCCCTGGCCGCGAACATCACAACTTCTCCCCCCAATGCAGTTTCTGCCGGAGGGTGTCGTAGTAGTTGTGGCCGACGGGATGGAGCAGGCGCACGGTATTTTTCGCGCGCTGGATGACGACACGATCGCCGATCTTCAGGTCGGCATGTTGCTGGCCGTCGAAGTGGACGCGGGCGTCGTCGGCGTGGATCAGGTTGATCTCGATCTCGGAGTGGCTGTTCACGGCGATGGGCCGCGCCGACAACGTGTGCGGGCAGATCGGCACCAGCACCACGGCTTCCAGGGTGGGATGCAGGATCGGGCCGCCACCGGATAGCGCGTAGGCGGTGGAGCCGGTCGGCGAGGCCACCACCAGGCCGTCGGCGCGCTGGCTGTAGACGAACTGGTTGTCGATGTAGACCTCGAATTCGATCAGGCGGCCCAGGGTGCTCTTGCTCACCACCACATCGTTGAAGGCATACGCGGCGATCAACACGTCGTCGGCGCGCTCGACGCTGGCCATCAGCATGATCCGCTCCTCCGCCACATACTGGCCGGAGAGCATGTCTTCCAGGGTGGAGAACATGGTGTCGATGGACACGTCGGCGAGGAAGCCCAGGCGGCCCTGGTTGACGCCGATCAGCGGCACGCGATGATCCACCAGGGCGCGGGCGATGTTGAGCAGGGTGCCGTCGCCACCCATGACGATGGCCAGATCCGCCACTTTGCCCATCTCGTCCAGCGTCGCCACCGGATAATCGTGGGTGGCGCAGGCTTCCGCCGTGTGCGCGGTGATCATCACGGCATGCCCGCGCTTCCCGAGATAGTCCGCGACGCGCAACAAGGCGCCGGCGCTTCCCGGCCGGTTATATTTGCCCACCAGGGCAATGGTCTTGAAATCTGAATTCATGGCGTGAAATTATAGCCGTCCTCCCAAGTCGTTCGCCGAACCGCCCTGAACGACTTGGCCCCCTCGGAGGGGAGGTTCGGGTGTTTTTCGAGCCGGGGGTTTATCCACTCCGCCGCCCGCCATGCTCAACGACCGCGCACGTCTCCTCCTCAAGTTCCTCGTCGAACGCTACATCGAAGACGGCCAACCCGTCGGCTCGCGCACCCTGTCCAAGCACACCGGGCTGAACCTCTCGCCCGCCTCCATCCGCAATGTGATGGCCGATCTGGAGGAAGGCGGCTTCATCGCCAGCCCGCACACGTCCGCCGGGCGCATCCCCACCGCGCGCGGCTATCGCCTGTTCGTGGATACACTGCTCACGGTCAAGCCGCTGCAACAGGGCGAAGTCCGCCAGATGGAAACCACCCTGGCGCCCAACGACCCGCAACAACTGGTCAACGCCGCCTCGCACCTGCTAGCCGAACTCAGCGCCTATGCCGGCGTCGTGCTCACCCCGAAACGGCGCAACCTGGGCCTGCGCCAGATCGAATTCCTGAGCCTCTCGGACAAGCGCCTCCTGCTCATCATGGTCACCGCCGAGGGCGAGGTGCAGAACCGCGTGATCGTCACCGAGCGCCCCTACAACCCCAGCCAACTGGTGCGCGCCGCCAATTATTTCAACCAGCATTTCGCCGGCTTCTCCTTCGAACAGGTGCAACCGCGCCTGGCGCGCGAACTGGCGCAACTCAAGTCGGACATCAGCCAGCTCATGGAAGCGGTGGTCAATATCGGCGCCGAGGCGTTCAGCGGCGTCGGCAAGGAATACGTGCTCTCGGGCGAGCGCAACCTGCTGGGCAGCCCCGATCTGTTCTCCAACATGGGCCGGCTACGCGAACTGTTCGGCCTGTTCGAGCAGAAGACCGAGCTCATGCAACTGCTCGACGTCAGCCATGCCGCCAGCGGCGTGCAGTTGTTCATCGGCGCCGAATCGGGCGTCGCCCCCCTCGATGAATGCAGCGTCATCGCCGCGCCCTATGAAGTCGATGGCGAAGTGGTCGGCACCCTCGGCGTCATCGGCCCCACCCGCATGGCCTACGAACGGGTAATTCCCATCGTCGACATCACCGCGAAACTGTTGTCCAACGCGCTTTCGTATCACTGACACGCCACTGACACGCGGTTTCGAGTTACGAATCGCGGGTTTCGAGTTAAAAACCCACTTCAACTTGTAACTTTCAACTCGCCACCGCCCATGCCCTACTACCTCCCCGAACCGCCTCACCAGCACGACCAGGCAGCGCGCGTCGGCATTCTGCTCATCAACCTGGGCACGCCGGAAGCGCCGACCGCGGCGGCGGTACGGCCCTATCTCAAGGAATTTCTCTGGGATCGCCGCGTGGTGGAGATTCCCAGGCCGCTCTGGTGGCTGATTCTCAACGGCATCATCCTGAATCTCAGACCGAAGAAATCCGCCGAAAAATATGCCTCGATCTGGCGTGCCGAGGGCTCTCCGCTCAAGGTGTACACGGAGCGCGTGGCCAAGCTGCTCAAGGGCCAGTTGGGCGAGCGCCTGAATCAGCCCGTGCGGGTGGACTACGCCATGCGCTACGGCCAGCCCGGTGTGGCGGACAAGCTGGCCGAGATGAAGGCGCAAGGCGTCGACCGTCTGCTGCTGTTGCCGCTCTACCCGCAATATGCCGCCAGCAGTACCGGCTCCGCCCTGGACGCGGTGTGGCAAACCCTGCTGCATACGCGCAATCTCCCGGAAATCCGCGCGATCAAGCACTTCCACGACCACCCCGGCTATATCGCCGCGCTGCGCCAGAGCGTGGAAGCCTACTGGGCGGAACACGGCCGCCCCGACGTGCTGGTCATGAGCTTTCACGGCACCCCGCGCCGCTCGCTCGACCTGGGCGACCCCTACCACTGCGAATGCCGGAAAACCGGGCGCCTGCTGGCGGAAGCCCTGGGACTGGCGCCAGAGCGGTGCCGCGTCAGTTTCCAGTCGCGTTTCGGCCGCGCCGAATGGTTGCGGCCCTACACCGCCGCGACCCTGGAAGAACTCGGCCGCGCCAAGACCCGGCGCGTGGACGTGATCTGTCCAGGATTCGTCGCCGATTGCCTGGAGACCCTGGAAGAAATCGCGATGGAAGGCAAAACCAGCTTCCTCAATGCCGGTGGCGGCGAATTCCGCTACATCCCCGCGCTCAATGACCGCCCCCTGTGGGTCGGTGCCCTCGCCGACCTCGCGCGGGCGCATCTGGCCGGCTGGATCGACGAAACCTGGCGCGAAGCCGGTGAAATTCAGGGTAGCCAAAACCGCCTCCAGCAAGCACGCGCCCTGGGAGCGAAAAACTAGCGGGAACCCGCACCAATATTAGAGTTTGCTTGTTGACTGGTATGTATCGACCGGCAACAATCCGCCCGCCATACCAGTTTTGACTTAGGTCAATACGGCCTAGATCAATACGGCTTCGGGGGCGTCCATCTCCCGAACCACGACAATCTCCCGGGTTGCCGTTTTTTTTATTCACTTGGAGGAGCATATGAAGAAAACCCTCGCTTTGTCCCTGCTGATCGCGGGCGCGCTGGGCGCCGTCGCCTCGGCCCACGCCGACCCGCGCGCCCGTTTCATGGCCGCGAACTGCTCGTACTGCCACGGCCCCGACGGCCATAGCCGCGGCGCCGTACCCAGCCTGGCCGGCCTCGAAGCCAAGTACTTCGTCGACCAGATGAAGGCGTTCCGCGATGGTTCCCGTCCCGCCACGGTGATGCAGAAACACGCGATGGGCTATACCGACGCCGAATATGAAGCCATGGGCGCCTGGTTCGCCGCCCACAAGTAACGGACGATAAGGAAAAGAAACATGACTATTGATCGCCGCGAATTTCTGAAAGTATCCGCCGGTGCCGCTGGCGCCGTTACCCTGTCCGGCCTCGCCGGCTGCGCCACCACCAGCGTCGCCGATGCCAAAGCCAAAATCGTTGTCGTCGGTGCCGGTTTCGGTGGCTCCACCTTCGCTCGCTACATGAAGACCTGGGCTCCCCAGTCGGAAGTCACCCTGATCGAACCCAACCCCGTCTTTACCTCCTGCCCGTTCTCGAACACGGTGCTGGCGGGCATCAACAAGATGGAAGACATCTCCATGCCCTACGACTACATCAAGAAAGTCGTGGACAACTTCGTGCCGGACACCGTCACCGCCATCGACACCGCCAAACAGACCGTCACCACTGCGGGCGGCAAGACCTTCGCCTATGACCGCCTGGTTCTGGCCGGCGGCATCGAACTGCTCTATGACGCGGTGCAAGGCTACGACGTCGAGACCCGCAAGACCATCAAGCACGCCTGGAAGGCCAGCCCGGATCAAACCGGTGTTCTGCGCCAGCAACTGGAAGCCATGCCCGACGGCGGCACCTTCGTGATGTCCGTGCCCAAGGCCCCCTACCGCTGCCCGCCCGGCCCCTATGAACGCGCCTGCATGGTGGCCAGCTACTTCAAGAAAGCCAAGCCCAAGTCCAAGGTCATCGTCCTGGACGGCAACCCGGACATCGCCTCCAAGAAGGGCCTGTTCCTGGCCGCCTGGAAGAAGCACTTTGGTTATGGCACCGACAACAGCATGATCGACTACCGCCCCAACAACATGCCGCGTTCCGTGGATGCCAAGAAGATGATGGTCGGCACCGAATTCGACGACGTGAAGGGCAGTGTCATCAACGTGGTGCCGCCCATGCGCGCCGCCAAGGTCACCGGCATGGCGGGCGTCCGCACCGGCAACGACGGCACCTGGTGCCCGGTCAACTATCTGACCTTCGAGTCCACGGTCGTGCCCAACGTCCACATCCTGGGCGACTCGGCGCTGACCAACTTCCCGAAATCGGGTTCCGTGGCCAACAACACCGGCAAGATGTGCGCCTACGCGATCAGCGAAATGCTCGCCGGCCGCCAGCCCGACCCGTCCCCGGTCGTGACCAACACCTGCTACTCCGGTACCGGCATGGGCACCGCCTTCCACGTGGCAACCGTGTTCCGCTGGGATCCCGAGAAGAAAGCCCTGGTACCTCCCAAGGGTGCCAATGGCGTCTCCAAGGAAGAAAGCGAACTGGAAATGGCCTATATGGAGTCCTGGGCCAAGAACGTCTGGTCCGATACCCTGGGCTTGCCCGACAACTACAACTTCACCGCCAAGGGCTGATTCCCGCCGCCTGGTGCAATGGAAGGGGCCTTCGGGCCCCTTTTTTTTGTGCTTCAGTGTTGTGGCCTTGTTTGTTTTGTTGGCCAGAACCAGAAGCCAATCGCCGTTATCCCGGATAATCCTGGAAACGGCAGCCTATTGAAAAAATGCTTTACTCCCTGGTGGCAGCTCATGAGACACAGTACCAAGTAGCTCGCTGTAGAGGTTGTTCGCTTGCAGTTTGCCGTCGATTGTCATGCTAATGCTGCGGTCGGCCATCTCACGCACGATATGAACCGCACCCCACCCGGCCAGGAACTGTTCAATCGCAAACCGTAGGGCTGCCGCGCGATCCTCCTCCAACGCCCATCCCTCCCCCGTCCAGCGAACCCAGTGCGGGCCTTTTCCGTTGCGGATCACCCCGCGCCAAGTACCAGAAATCCAACCTTCGCACTGGCGCCGGATCGCAGCCCGGACCCGGCCGACTGGCGGGGGTCAGAAAACCGCACGTAGCTGTACACTTTCCCCATTTACCGAACTGCCAAATGAAAAGAATAGCCAGCATAGCTTTCGCGTCTCTCGGCTGCCCGAAAAACACCTTCGACTCCGAGCGCATCCTCACCCAACTGCGCGCCGAGGGTTACCTCATCGTCCCCACCTATCAGGATGCCGATCTGGTGGTGGTCAACACCTGCGGTTTCATCGACGCCGCCGTGGAGGAGAGCCTGGACGCCATCGGCGAGGCGCTGCGCGAGAACGGCAAGGTCATCGTCACCGGCTGTCTCGGCGCGCGCGAACAGGTGGTGATGGACGCGCATCCGCAAGTGCTGGCGGTCACCGGCCCGCATGCGGCGGAAGCGGTGATGGGCCACGTCCACGCCCATCTGGCGAAGCCGCACGACCCGTACACCGACCTGATTCCACCCGGCGGCATGAAGCTCACCCCGCGCCATTACGCCTATCTCAAGATTTCCGAGGGCTGCAACCACCGTTGCACCTTCTGCATCATCCCGTCCCTGCGCGGCGATCTGGTGTCGCGACCGATCGGCGACGTGCTGACCGAGGCCGAGGCCCTGGCCCGCGCCGGAGTGAAGGAATTGCTGGTGATTTCCCAGGACACCAGCGCCTATGGCGTAGACGTGAAATACCGCACCGGCTTCCACAACGGTCGCCCGGTGAAGACGCGCATGCTGGAACTGGCGCGGGAACTGGCCAAGTTGGGCATTTGGGTGCGGCTGCATTACGTCTACCCGTATCCCAGCGTGGACGACGTGATTCCGCTCATGGCCGAGGGGAAAGTCTTGCCCTACCTCGACGTGCCGTTCCAGCACGCCAGCCCTCGTATCCTCAAGGCGATGAAGCGCCCCGGCAACATCGAAAACACCCTGCGCCGAATCGAGAAGTGGCGAGAGGCCTGCCCCGACCTGGCCATCCGCAGCACCTTCATCGTTGGCTTTCCAGGCGAGACCGAGGAAGACTTCGACACCCTGCTCGATTTCCTGGAGGAAGCGAAGCTCGACCGCGTCGGCGCCTTCGCCTATTCGCCGGTGGAGGGCGCCAAAGCCAACGAACTGGCCGACCCGGTGGACGAGGATGTGCAACAGGATCGCCTCGCGCGCTTCATGGATGTCCAGGCCGACATCAGCGCCGCCAAGCTGAAAGCCCGCCTGGGCCAGGAAATGACCGTGCTGGTGGATGAGGCCGGCGGTGGCCGCGCCATCGCCCGCTCCTACGCCGATGCCCCGGAAATCGACGGCGTGGTCCATATCGCCCAGGGTCGGGGATTGCAGCCGGGCGACTTCGTGAAGGTGAGGATCACACGCTCAGACGACTATGATTTGTGGGGAAAACCGGTTTGATTTCCAAAATGGGACGGATTGAGAGGGGCAAATGATGCACACACACATCAAGGAACTGTTCGAACAAGTCAGAAATTTACCTATTGAGGAACAGATCGAGTTGGCCGATCTCATCTACTCGGGAACCGCGATTCCGACCGATGAATGGGAGGCCGCCTGGCAAGTGGAGTGTGAACGACGCTGGGCGGAATACGAGCGCGGCGAGGTTGTAGCCATCGACACGGAGGAGGTTTTCTCCAGCCTGAAACAGAAGTACGGCTGGCAATGAAAATCCGCTATCTACCTGACGCGCATGGCGAGTTGAAGGAAGGCGTGGCTTATTACCATGAGCGTAACCCTGTAGCGGCAAGGCGTTTTGCCGAGGCGATCCGCCAGGAAGAGCGCCACCTTGTCGAACAACCACTGTCCGCGCCGAAAACCGTGAGTGAATTTCGTTCCTGGCGCATCCCGCGTTTTCCCTATTCATTGGTCTACCGCATCGCCGACCAGGAAGCACTCATCGTCGCCTTGGCCCATCACAGCCGCCGCCCAGGCTATTGGAAAGCCCGACTGCGTGAAGCCCATTGATCCCATGACCCAAGAAATCTGGAAACCCCACGTCGTCGTCGCCGCCGTCATCGAACGCGACGGCCAGTTCCTGCTGGTGGAGGAACACACCGATTCCGGCATCCTGTTCAACCAGCCGGCCGGGCATCTGGAAGAGGGCGAATCCTTGCTGGACGCGGTGCGCCGCGAGGTGTTCGAGGAAACCGCGCACCACTTCGAGCCGGAGGCGCTGCTCGGCGTGTATCGCTGGCGGCACCCGAAGAAGCGGCAACGCACCTACCTGCGCTTCGCCTTCACCGGCCGGGTCACCGGATTCGACCCGGCCGCCACGCTCGACGACGGCATCCTGCGCGCGCTGTGGATGAGCGCAGAGGAAATCGCCGCCCTCGCCCACCGCCACCGCAGCCCGCTGATCCTGGATTGCATCCGCGACTACCAGCGTGGTCGGCGCTTCCCGCTGGGCCTGCTGACCGATTATCCGGACGAGGCATGAACAGCCCCCACGCTCACGTGCGTTCGCTGCTGATAAGGCCCCTATCCTTCGGCACCCCCGAGGGGGTGCATGCTTCCCGTAGTGCCGCCCCAAGGGAAGCGGCGTGAGCAGGATCGTTGTCGGCCTCTCGGGCGGTGTCGATTCCGCCGTCACCGCCTGGCTCCTGAAACAACAGGGGCACGAGGTGGTGGGCGTGTTCATGAAGAACTGGGAAGCCGACGATCTGGAAGACGACTGCCCCATCGCCCAGGACTTCCGCGATGTGCAGGCCATCGCCGATGTACTCGGCATCGAGGTCGAACTGGTCAATTTCAGCCGCGAATACCAGGAGCGGGTGTTCGCCTACTTCCTGGCCGAATACCAGGCCGGCCGCACCCCCAATCCGGATGTGCTGTGCAACGCGGAGATCAAGTTCAAGGCCTTTCTCGATCACGCCATCAGCCTGGGCGCCGAGCATCTCGCCACCGGCCACTACGCGCGCCTCGATGGAGAGACCCCGAATCGCCGCCTGTTGAAAGCGGTGGATGGCAACAAGGACCAGAGCTATTTTCTCTATCGGCTGAACCAGACGCAGATCGCCCGCGCCTTGTTTCCCCTGGGTGGACTGCCCAAGCCGCATGTGCGCGAACTGGCGCGGCAGGCCGGCCTGCCGGTGGCGGAGAAGAAGGACAGCACCGGCATCTGCTTCATCGGCGAGCGGCCGTTCCGCGAATTTCTACAACGCTACCTGCCCACGCAACCGGGCGACATGGTGACGCCCGAGGGCCGCGTGATGGGGCGGCATCAAGGCCTCATGTATCACACCCTCGGCCAGCGCAAGGGGCTGGGCATCGGTGGGGTGAAGGACGACGAGAAGGGGGGTGAGCCCTGGTTCGCCGCCGGCAAGAATCTGGAAACGAATGAATTGATCGTGGTGCAAGGCCACGACCATCCCCTGTTGCTGTCATCCACCCTGCGCGCCGACCAGTTTTCCTGGATCGGCCCGCCACCGCTCGCGGGCCGCCGCTACGGCGCCAAGACCCGCTACCGGCAACAGGATGCCGCCTGCGTGATGGAAGCGGTTGCCGGCGACGAACTGGTGTTGCGCTTCGCGCAACCGCAATGGGCGGTCACGCCGGGGCAATCGGTGGTGTTGTACGACGGCGATGTCTGCCTCGGTGGCGGCGTGATCGTTGCGGCGGGAGATGGGTAGGCCCGGTGGCGGCGTGATCGCCACCTGACGATCCACTGTGGCGCTGGCTTGCGACCACCTATAAAAGACGCCGGCTGGAAGCCGGCGCTACAGGAGTCATTCCTTCCCGGCGGGCGCGGGCCGATTTTCACGCCTCCCGCCAGGTAAACCGCTACGCCTCCAGCAGCGCCAGCCCCAGGCCCACCCCGAAACCGTTGATGTCCGTCGCCGCCGCGCCGAGTCCGCCCTTGCAGCGGCTGGCGGAAAGATCGACATGCAGCCACGGCGTATCGCCGACGAAACGTTTGAGGAACAACGCGGCGAGGATGTGGTCGGCCTCGGAATCCAGCGTGCACTGTTTCACATCGGCCACCGTCGAATCCAGCGCCTCGTCGTAATCCTCCGGCATCGGGAAGGCCACCACCCGCTCGCCGCTCGCTTGGCCCGCCGCCACGGCGCGCGCGGCGAAATCGTCGCGGTTGGAAATCACCCCGCTCATGCGTTCGCCCAACGCCACCGCCATGCTGCCGGTGAGGGTGGCGAAGGAGAGGATCGCCGCCGGCTTTGCCTTCGCCGCCAGCGTCAGCGTATCCGCCAGCACCATGCGCCCCTCGGCGTCGGTGTGGACGATCTCGATGGTGGTGCCGTTCATCGCGGTTACCACCTCGTTCTGGGTGTAGGCCTCGGGGGAAAGATGGTTCTCGGCGATGGCCAGCCAGACCTCCAGCTTCACCGGCAGTTTCAGGCGCGTGGCGGCGAGCAGGATGCCCAACGCCACGGCGGAACCGTTCATGTCGTCGTGCATGTTGTTCATGTAGCGCGCCGGCTTCAAATTGTGGCCGCCGGTATCGAAACAGATGCCCTTGCCGACCAGCGCGGTCGCGTTGCCCTTGGCGTTTTTGCCCTTGTAGGACAAGCGCATGATCGCCGCGTCCTCATGGCCGCTGCCGCGCGCCACCGCCAGAAAGGCGCCGGCCTTCAGCTTTTTCAGGCGTTTGACGTCGTATTCCTCGATCTCCCAGCCCGCCTCCGCCGCCAGGGCGCGGATGCGCTCGCGGTAGGTCTTCGGCGTCAACAGATTGGGCGGCAGCAGGGTCAACTCGCGGCACAGGCTGTTGCCCTCGGCCAGCGCGCGTTCGCGCTTCAGGTCGAGGTCGGCGACGCCATGCAAAACGAGTTGCTTCAACGCCTTGGGCGGTTTTCCGCTTTTCCAGGTCGGCATCGGCGTGCCGTTCAGCCAGGCGACATAGGCCGCCGCGCGCGCCGCGCGTTCGCGGAAATCGGCCTCGCCATAGACCGCGATCTCAAGCACGGCAGGCTGTTCGTCGAACAGCGGCTTCATTGCCTGGCGCAGGGCGGCATGCCAGTCGAAGGCGCTTTGCTTCATGTCCAGTCGCAACCACGCCGACACGCAACCGCCCGGCAATTCCAGCGTCAACGCGGCCTTGACCGGTTCCGCCGCCGGCTTGCCGCGCCGCGCCAGCGCCGCCACGGCCGCCTCGTGTTCGGGCGCATCGTGCCAGTCCGGCCCGGCGGGCAGAATGAGCAGGAGATGGCGCGTTTCGGGCGCGCGTCGCGCCAGGGTTTCCGGGTGCTGGGTCAGGCGGGCGAGGGTGGACGGTTTCATGGTGGGATCAGGCCATCAGGGGAGAGCGAGTGTATCCCGTGAGGTAGGAGCGTCCGCTCGCGGCGCGAATTTCGCGATGTGCCAATGGTTCGCGCCGCGAGCGGACGCTCCTACGAAAAACAAGCCTGATCCATTAGCCATTTGGAATATTAAAAACATCAATACTCTGTATTGATAAATTGACCGTAATGGGGCGCACCACGATAATTCGCGGCCTTTGCCATGATGACTCATGGCCCCTCGCTTCCACGGCGCGGATGGGATTGAGTGCGCGCTGGTTGCTATAGTGGCGGCCGCGTCATGCCTGCTTATGCCTTTTCCCCGACTCCGCCTGGCGTGTGAGCGGGGGTATAGAGAAACCGATACGGAGAACTTGATTCATGCCGAATTCCATGCCCGCGCGTTTGGCGGATAGCGACCCCCAGGAAACCCGCGAGTGGCTGGACGCCCTCGCCGCCGTAATCGAAGAGGAAGGCGTGGAGCGCGCGCATTACCTGCTGGAAAAGCTGGTCGACAAGGCGCGCCGCTCGGGTGCCTACCTGCCCTACAACGCCACCACCGCCTACGTGAACACCATCCCCGCGCACATGCAGGAGAAGCATCCCGGCGACGTGGCGATGGAGGGCCGCATCAAGGCGTTGATCCGCTGGAACGCGGTGGCCTGCGTGATGCGCGCCAACGAGAAGGCGCCGGGCGTGGGCGGCCACATCGCCAGCTTCCAGTCCTCCGCCACCCTGTATGACGTTGGTTTCAACCACTTCTTCAACGCCCCGAACGACGGACATGGCGGCGATCTGGTCTATTTCCAGGGCCATTCCGCGCCTGGCATCTACGCCCGCGCCTTCCTGGAAGGCCGCATCAGCGACGAGCAGTTTGGCAATTTCCGCCAGGAAACCAGCGGCCAGGGCATTCCCTCCTATCCGCACCCCTGGCTGATGCCGGATTTCTGGCAGTTCCCCACGGTGTCGATGGGCCTCGGCCCGATCACCGCCATCTACCAGGCGCGCTTTCTCAAGTACCTGCACGACCGTGGCATCAGTGACACCTCCGGGCGCCATGTCTGGGCCTTCCTCGGCGACGGCGAGACCGACGAGCCGGAATCCCTGGGCGCCATCACCCTGGCCTCGCGCGAGAAGCTGGACAACCTGATCTTCGTCATCAACTGCAACCTGCAACGCCTGGACGGCCCGGTGCGCGGCAACGGCAAGATCAT
Source organism: Hydrogenophilales bacterium (assembly GCA_023258975.1). GTDB lineage: Bacteria > Pseudomonadota > Gammaproteobacteria > Burkholderiales > Thiobacillaceae > PFJX01. Next base: position 222,202 of record JAHFRD010000005.1, read on the forward strand.
CCAGGAACTGGAAGCCGCCTTCCGCGGCGCCGGCTGGAACGTGCTCAAGGTACTCTGGGGTTCCTACTGGGATCCGCTCCTGGCGATGGATTCCAAGGGCCTGCTGCGGCAGCGCATGGAAGAGTGTGTGGATGGCGAATACCAGAACTTCAAGGCCAAGGGCGGCGCCTACACGCGTGAGCACTTCTTCGGCAAATACCCGGAATTGAAGGAAATGGTCGCGGCCATGTCCGACGAGGACATCTGGCGCCTCAATCGGGGTGGCCACGATCCGCACAAGGTCTACGCAGCCTACGCGGCGGCGGTGAAGCATACCGGCCAGCCCACGGTGATCCTGGCAAAAACGGTGAAGGGCTACGGCATGGGCGCCTCCGGCGAGGCGCAGAACCCGACGCACCAGGCGAAGAAGATGGCCCTGGCGGATCTGCGCGCCTTCCGCGACCGTTTCCAGATTCCCATTCCCGACGACCAGATCGAAAAGCTGCCGTTCTACCGCCCGGCCGAAGACAGCCCGGAAATGAAATACCTGCATGCCCGCCGCGCGGCGCTGGGCGGCTATGTCCCCACCCGCCGGAGCAGGTCCGAGCCCCTGCCGATCCCGCCGCTGACCACCTTCCAGGCCATGCTGGAGGCCACCGGCGAACGGGAAATCTCGACCACGATGGCGTTCGTGCGCATCCTCACCGCCCTCCTGCGCGACAAGGCCATCGGCCGCCACATCGTCCCCATCATCCCGGACGAGGCGCGCACTTTCGGCATGGAAGGCCTGTTCCGCCAGGTCGGCATCTATTCCTCGGTGGGCCAGCTCTATGAGCCGGTCGACTCCGACCAGGTGATGTATTACCGCGAGGACAAGGGCGGCCAGATCCTGGAAGAAGGCATCAACGAGGCCGGCGCCTTCTCCTCCTGGCTCGCCGCCGCCACGTCGTACAGCAGCAACAACGTGCAGATGATCCCCTTCTACATCTACTACTCGATGTTCGGCTTCCAGCGCATCGGCGACCTCGCCTGGGCCGCTGGCGACTCGCGCGCGCGCGGCTTCCTGCTGGGCGGCACCGCCGGGCGCACCACGCTGAACGGCGAGGGCCTGCAACACGAGGACGGCCACAGCCATCTGCAGGCGGCGCTGATCCCCAACTGCGTGTCCTACGACCCCACCTTCCATTACGAACTGACGGTGATCCTGCGCGACGGCATGCGCCGCATGTTCCAGGAGCAGGAGGACGTGTTCTATTACCTGACGGTGATGAACGAGAACTACAGCCACCCCGCCCTGCCCAAGGGCGCCGAGGCGGGCATCCTCAAGGGGCTGTACCGCTTGAGCGAGGGCGCCAAACCCAAAGGCAAGGCGCGGGCTGGCAAAACCTCGCCGCGCGTGCAACTCATGGGCTCCGGCACCATCCTGCGCGAAGTCATGGCCGCCGCCGAACTCCTGGAAAGTGACTGGGGCGTCACCGCCGATGTCTGGAGCGCGACCAGCTTCAACGAACTACGGCGCGAGGCCCAGGATGTGCATCGCTGGAACCTGCTGCACCCGGATCAGAAACAGAAGACCAGCCACGTCGAACAATGCCTGGACGGAACGGAGGGCCCGATCATCGCCGCCACCGACTACATGCGCGCCTTCCCCGACCAGATTCGGGCCTATGTGCATCGCCGCTACGTGACGCTGGGCACCGACGGCTTCGGCCGTTCCGACTCGCGCGAGGCGCTGCGCAGCTTCTTCGAGGTGGATCGTCACCACGTCGTGCTGGCCGCGCTCAAGGCCCTGGCCGACGACGGCGTGCTCCCGGCCGCCAAGGCCGCCGAGGCGATTGTGAAATACGGCATCGACGCCGACCGGGCCAACCCGGTCAACATTTAAGGAGACGATAGATGTCTATCAAGGAAATCCTCGTCCCCGATATCGGTAGTTTCAAGGATGTCGAAATCATCGAAATCATGGTCAAAGTGGGCGACACCCTCGCCGCCGACGACTCGATCATGACCGTGGAGTCCGACAAGGCGGCGATGGACATCCCCGCCCCCTTCGCCGGCACGGTGACGGAACTCAGGATCAAGGTTGGCGACAAGGTCTCGGCCGGCTCGGCGATACTGATGCTGGACACCGCCGGGGAAGCCGTGGCGAGCACCACCAGCGCGCCGGTGGTGAAGTCGTTCACGCCCGCCGCCACGCCGATGGTGGCCAACGTGCCGCCACCCACCCATCCCGCCCCGGAAGTCCCCGCCCACATCGCGCCCAAACACCGCCCCGACCCGGTCGCCGCGCATGCCGAATTCGCCGGCGGCAAGCCGGCCCACGCAAGCCCCTCGGTACGCCGTTTCGCCCGCGAGTTGGGCATACACCCCGGTGGCGCGGAACTTTCCCGCATCAAGGGCAGCGGCCCGCGCGGCCGCATCCTGAAAGAAGACGTGCAGGAATGGATCAAGGCGGAACTGGCCAAACCCACCGGCGAAGCCATCGGCCTCGGCCTCACGCCCGCGCCAGTGATTGATTTCGCCAAATTCGGCGAGATCGACACGCAACCGCTGTCGCGCATCAAGAAGCTCTCCGGCGCCAACCTGCATCGCAACTGGGTCACCGCGCCGCATGTCACCCAATTCGACGAAGCCGACATCACCGAACTGGAAGACTTTCGTAAATCCATGCTGGACGAGGCGGCCAGGCGCGGCGTCAAGCTCACCCTGCTGGCCTTCCTGATGAAGGCCGTGGTCAACGCCCTGCGCAACTATCCGACCTTCAACGCCTCGCTGGCGGCGGACGGCGAGAGCCTGGTGCTGAAGAAGTACTTCCACGTCGGTTTCGCCTGCGACACCCCGGACGGACTGGTCGTCCCGGTGATCCGCGACGTGAACAAGAAGGACGTCATGGACATCGCGCGGGAACTGGCGGAACTCTCCGAACTGGCGCGCGAGCGCAAGCTCAAGGTCGATGCCATGACCGGCGGCTGCTTCACCATCTCCAGCCTCGGCGGCATCGGTGGCACCGCCTTCACGCCCATCATCAACTGCCCGGAAGTCGCCATCCTCGGCCTCTCCCGCGCCGACTGGAAACCTGTGTGGAACAAGGCCGGCAAGACCTTCGAGCCGCGCCTGATGCTGCCGTTGTCGCTGTCCTACGACCACCGCGTCATCGACGGCGCCGACGGCGCGCGCTTCACCAGCCATTTGCGGCTGATGTTGTCGGACGTGCGGCGATTGTTGCTGTGAAGTAGCGCCGGCGTCTGGCCGGCGTCTGGCCGGCGGGACGCCGGCGCTACAAAAAAACGAGATCGAATCATGAGCCAATCTATTGAAATCAAAGTGCCGGGCATCGGCGGCTTCAAGGACGTCGCCGTCATCGACATTCTGGTCGCCCCCGGTGAGCGCATCGCCAAGGATGCCGCGCTGATCACCGTCGAATCCGACAAGGCGGCGATGGACATTCCCTGCCCGCAAGCCGGCGTGGTCGAGAAACTGCTGGTGAAGGTGGGCGACAAGGTTTCCGAAGGGTCGCCGCTGCTGTTGTTGAACGCCTCCGTGGAAGCGGCAACGCCGCCCGCGCAAGCGGCTGCCAGCGCACCCTCGCCGCAACCCGCGCCCACCCGATCCGCGACTTCTGACTTGCATGCCCAGGTCGTCGTCCTCGGCGCCGGCCCCGGCGGCTATACCGCCGCCTTCCGCGCCGCCGACCTGGGTTTACAGGTGGTGCTGGTCGAGCGCTATCCCAACCTCGGCGGCGTCTGTCTCAACGTCGGCTGCATCCCCTCGAAAGCCCTGCTGCACGCCGCCAAGCTGATTACCGAGACCGAGGAAATGGCCGCCCACGGCGTCAGCTTCGGCAAACCCCAGATAGACCTCGCCAGGCTGCGCGAGTGGAAGGCGAAGGACGTGGTCGCCAAGCTCACCGGCGGCCTCGGCGCCCTGGCCAGGCAACGCAAGGTCACGGTGGTACACGGCGACGCCCAATTCACCGGCGCCAACAGTCTGCAAGTCAGCGGCGCCGATGGCGCGGTCAAAACCATTTCTTTCGACCAAGCCATCATCGCCGCCGGCTCCCAGGTCATCAATCTGCCCGGCCAGCCGGACGATCCGCGCGTCATGGATTCCACCGGCGCCCTGGCGCTGGAGGACGTGCCGGCGCGCCTGCTGGTGATCGGCGGCGGCATCATCGGCCTGGAAATGGGCACCGTCTACGATGCCCTCGGCAGCAAGGTCACCGTGGTGGAACGCGGCGGCCAGCTCATTACCGGTTGCGACACCGACCTGGTGCGCCCGCTCGCCAAGCGCATGGAAAAGCGTTTCGAGAAGATCCTGCTCAACACCGGCGTCACGGACATCAAAGCGGCGGACGACGGCATCCACGTCACTTTGCAACTGGGCGACAAGGCCGAAACCCAGGTGTTCGACCGCGTCCTGGTCGCCATCGGCCGCCGCCCCAACGGCAAGCTGATCGGCGCCGAAGCCGCCGGCGTCCAGGTCAACGAGCAGGGTTTCATTCCGGTGGACAAGCAGATGCGCACCAACGTCCCGCACATCTTCGCCATCGGCGACATCGTCGGCCAGCCCATGCTGGCGCACAAGGCCGTGCATGAAGGCAAGATCGCCGCTGAAGTCATCGCCGACGTGGGTGGCAAAAACGGGGTGGAATTCCAGGCCCTGGTGATCCCCTCGGTCGCTTACACCGACCCGGAAGTCGCCTGGGTCGGCATGACCGAAATCGAAGCCAAGGCCCAAGGCATCGAGATCGAAAAAGGCGTCTTCCCCTGGGCCGCCAGCGGCCGCGCGCTGTCTCTGGGCCGCACCGAAGGCATGACCAAGCTGATCCTGGAGAAGGAATCCGGCCGCGTCATCGGCGCCGGCATCGTCGGCAGCCACGCCGGCGAACTGCTCGCCGAAGCCGTGCTCGCCATCGAGATGGGCGCCACGGCGGAAGATATCGGCCTCACCATCCACGCCCATCCGACGCTCTCGGAAACCCTCTGCTTCGCCGCCGAAATGGCGGAAGGCACCATCACCGACCTGCTGCCGCCGAAGAAAAAGTAGAGTTTTTCTTCTTTCATCAACGCCAAGGGCCGCGTGCGCGGCCCTTGGCGTTGAATACTCAGCGTGGCCTGGCGGTCGGCGCGAACTACTCCCGCCGCCAGGTGGTTCCTTGCGCGCCGTCTTCCAGCGCGATGCCGGCGGCCTTGAGCTCGTCGCGGATGGCGTCGGAACGTTTGAAGTCTTTGCCTTTGCGGGCGGCGAGGCGTTCGTCGATGAGGGTATGGATGTGCTCGGGTGTGTAGCCGCCTGCGTCACCGGGGCCGGCTTGCATGAAGGCTTCCGGCTCACGCTGTAGGAGGCCGAGGACGCCACCCAGCACTTTCAGCAACCCGGCCTGGGCTGGGTCGCGGCTCTTGTTGATTTCGGCGGCGAGGTCGAACAGGACGGCGAGGGCTTCGGGGGTATTGAAGTCGTCGTCCATCGCTTCCTTGAAGCGGGCGGGATGCGGGGCATTCCAGTCGATTTCAACGGCCGCGGCGGCGGCGACGCCGCGCAAGGCGGTGTAAAGGCGGGACAACGCGGCCCTGGCGTCGTCGAGGTGCTGGTCGGAGTAGTTGAGCGGGCTGCGGTAGTGGGCGCGCAGGATGAAGAAGCGCACCACTTCGGCGTCGTATTTTTTCAGGACTTCGCGGATGGTGAAGAAGTTGCCCAGGCTCTTCGACATCTTTTCGTCGTCGACGCGGACGAAGCCGTTGTGCAGCCAGTAGTTGACGAACTTGCAGGCGTACGCGCCCTCGGACTGGGCGATCTCGTTTTCATGGTGGGGAAATTGCAGATCCTGGCCGCCACCGTGGATGTCGAAATGGGCGCCGAGCAGGTCGCTGCCCATGACCGAGCATTCGATGTGCCAGCCGGGTCGGCCTTCGCCCCAGGGCGACGGCCAGGACGGCTCGTTCGGTTTGGCGGCCTTCCACAGCACGAAGTCCATCGGGTCGCGCTTGATGGGGTCGATTTCGACCCGCTCGCCGGCGCGCAGATCGTCCAGCGTCTTGCCGGAGAGTTGGCCGTAGCTGGGAAAGCTGTTCACTGCGTAATAGACGTCCCCATTGGGGGCGGCATAGGCATGGTCGCGGTCGATCAGGGTCTGGATCATGGTCAGCATCTTGCCGACGTATTCGGTGGCGCGCGGCTCGTGATCGGGAGGCAGCACGCCAAGGGCGGCGCCGTCCTCGTGCATGGCGTCGATGAAGCGCTGGGTGAGCGCGGTGAAGGCTTCGCCGTTTTCGAAGGCGCGCTTGATGATCTTGTCGTCGATGTCGGTGACGTTGCGCACGTAATCGACGTCATAACCCGTGGCGCGCAGCCAGCGCGTGATCATGTCGAACACCACCAGCACCCGGGCGTGGCCGAGGTGGCAGTAGTCGTACACGGTCATGCCGCAGACATACATGCGCACCTGGCCGGGGGTGATGGGGACGAATGCTTCCTTCTTGCGGGTGAGGGTGTTGTGCAGGGTCAACATCAGGCTTGTTCCTTGGCCCAGGAGTCTTTCAGCGTCACGGTGCGATTGAACGCAAGGCGCTCACCAGGCTTGTGGTCGAAGCGGTCGGCGCAGAAGTAGCCGAGGCGCTCGAACTGGTAGCGGGTTTCCGGCGCGGCTGCGTTGACGCAGGCTTCCGCCCAGCCGCTCACCACGGTCAGGGAGCCCGGGTTGATGAACTCCAGAAAATCGCGGCCCTTGTGGCCGTCCGGTTCCGGGTCAAGGAACAGGCGGTCATAGAGGCGCGCCTCGATGGGCAGGGCGTGGGCGGCGGAAACCCAGTGGATGACGCCCTTGACCTTGCGGCCGACCGGGTTCTTGCCCAGGGTTTCGTGGTCGATGCAACAGCGCAGTTCGACCACGCGTCCCTCGGCGTCCTTCACCACTTCCTCGCACTGGATGACGTAGGAATAGCGCAGGCGCGCCTCCCCCCCGGGAGTGAGACGCTGCCAGCCGGCGGGCGGGTTTTCCGCGAAATCGTCCTGTTCGATCCAGATTTCGCGGCTGATCGGCACCTCGCGCTCGCCAAATTCAGGGTGGCTGGGATGGAAGCCGGCGCCGCGCGAGGTGGTCACGCCTTCCTGGTAATTGGTCAACACCACCTTGAGCGGGTTGAGCACCGCCATCACACGCGGCACTTTGGTTTCCAGGTCTTCGCGGATGGCGCCTTCCAGCACCGCCATGTCGACCACGTTCTCGCTTTTGGAGATGCCGATGCGGCGGGTGAATTCACGGATGCCGGCCGGGGTGTAGCCGCGCCGGCGCATGCCGTGGATGGTGGGCATGCGCGGGTCATCCCAGCCGGCGACATGGCCTTGCGTGACCAGTTGGTTGAGCTTCCTTTTGCTGGTGACGGTGTAGTGCAGTTCCAGGCGGGAGAACTCGATCTGGCGCGGATGCGAGGGCACCGAGAGTTGATCCAGCACCCAGTCGTAGAGCGGACGGTGATCCTCGAACTCCAGGGTGCACAGGGAATGGGTGATGTTCTCCAGGGCATCGGAGATGCAATGCGTGTAGTCGTACATCGGATAGATGCACCACTGGTCGCCGGTGCGGATGTGGTGGGCGCGCTTGATTCGGTAGATCACCGGGTCGCGCAGGTTGATGTTGGGGCTGGCCATGTCGATCCTGGCGCGCAGGGTGCGCGAGCCGTCCGGGAACTCGCCCGCCTTCATGCGCTGGAACAGGTCGCGATTCTCCTCCGGGGCGCGGTTTCGGCAGGGGCTTGCCCGGCCCGGCTGGGTCAGGGTGCCGCGGTATTCGCGCATCTCTTCGGGCGTCAGGTCGTCAACGTAGGCCAGGCCTTTGTCGATCAACTCCTGCGCATATTCATACAGCGCCGGGAAGTAGTCGGAAGCCCAGCGCACTTCGCCATTCCACTCGAAACCCAGCCAGCGCACGTCTTCCTGGATGGCGCCGGCGTATTCCTCGGTCTCCTTCTCGGGATTGGTGTCGTCGAAACGCAGGTTGCAGGTGCCCTGATAGTCGCGGGCCAGGCCGAAATTCAGGCAGATCGACTTGGCATGGCCGATATGCAGATAACCATTGGGTTCGGGTGGAAAGCGGGTGGCGATGGCGGCATGTTTGCCGCTGGTCAGGTCGGCTTCGATGATGGTGCGGATGAAATGCTGAACGGGGGCGGGATCGCTCATGGCTTGATCGAAAAGGGGAGACGGGGAAAAGCACGGCTGGGGGAGTAATTTTGAAATGTGCCCTGCGGGGGCTAGAATTCGCGCGGTTCGGAGACTTCCTCCATCAACCACAAAAACCCCGAAAAGCTTAACACACACATGGTCCTGTCCCGTTTCTCCCGCGCCTTACCCATCACGCTTCTCCTCGCCTGGCTTCCCTGTGTGGCGCTGGCCGCCGCGCCCAATGTTCAGGACGCCAACCAGGCTTTCCGGCAAGGCAACAATGTCGCCGCGCTGGAAAAGGTGAACACTTTCCTGGCGGGCAATCCCAAAGACGCCCAGGGGCGTTTTCTCAAGGGTCTGATCCTCACCGAACTGAACCGCTACAACGACGCGATCAAGGTGTTCACCGATCTCACCGAGGATTACCCGGAACTGCCCGAGCCATACAACAACCTGGCCGTGCTTTACGCCGCTCAGGCCCAGTACGAACGCGCCAAGAACAGCCTGGAAATGGCCATCCGCACGCATCCCAGCTATGCCACCGCGCATGAAAATCTGGGCGACATCTATGCCAAGATGGCCTCGCAGTCCTACGACAAAGCCTTGCAACTGGATAAATCGAACACCTCCGCGCTGACCAAGCTGGCGATGATCCGCGATTTGTTCAGCCCCGCTCAGATGCATGACGCGGGCAAGGGCAAGGTACTCGCCAAGACCGGCACGGCCAGGGCCGGCCAGCTCGCGCAGGCCACCAACGCGCCGACCGATCCGGTTCGCCCCACACTGCCCCCCGTCCAGAGCAAGCCCGAGGAGCCGGCCAAGCCGGTGGAGAAGGTGGTCCAGTCCGCGCCGGAGAAACCCGCAGCCAAGCCCGTCGAACAAGCTCCGGTGGCCACCGTCGACCCCGGTGTGGAAATCGAGCGGACGTTGCATGACTGGGCCGAGACGTGGAGCCGACGCGATGCCGATGGCTATCTGGCCTTCTACGGCAAGGACTTCAAGGTGCCCGACGGACGCGATCGCGCGGAATGGGAAGCGGAACGGAAAGACCGTGTCACCCGGCCCAGATTCATCAAGGTAAAACTGGATCGAATCGATATTCAGCGACAAGGCGACACGGCCACCGTCAGCTTCACCCAGCACTACGCATCCAACACCTATAAAGACAAAGGCAAGAAAGCTCTGATCCTGGAAAAACAGGGGGACGCCTGGAAAATCGTCGAGGAGCGTTGATACGCATGGGCAAATGGCTAATCCGAATCACGCTGGCGCTGCTGGCCGCGCTGCCCGGCCTGGCGGGGGCCGGCGGCGAGGCACCCATGCTGGTGGCCAGCGCCGACACGGCGCGCTATCTGCCCTCGCCCGACGCGCTGATCGCCAAGACGATTCAGGACATCCGCACCAATCGCCTCGATGACGCACTGCGGGAAGTCAACCGCGTCATCTCGCTACGTCCCGATTTCAAGCTCGCCCACCTCATCAAGGGCGATCTGCTGATGGCGCGTTCACGCCCGCTTTCGGGCATCGGCACGGTGACCTCCAGTTCGGAGAAATCCGCGCAATCGCTGTCCGACCTGCGCGATGAAGCGCGGGTGCGTCTGCTGCGCTATATCGACCAACCTGATCCAGCCCAGCTGCCGCGCCAGATTCTGCAACTGGCCCCCGACCAGAAATACGCCCTGCTGGCCGACGCCTCGCGCGCCCGCCTCTATCTGTTCGAGAACGTGAACGGCGAGCCGCGTCTAAAGGCCGATTTCTACATGACCATCGGCAAGAACGGCACGGACAAGCGCGTGGAAGGCGACAAGCGCACACCGATGGGTATCTATCAGATCGCCAAACAGCTCCCCAGCAAAGGCCTCGCCGACCTCTATGGCGCCGGCGCCTTCCCGCTCGATTATCCAAACGAGTGGGACCGCGCCCAGGGACGCGGCGGCCACGGCATCTGGCTGCATGGCGTACCGTCCGACACCTACAGCCGCCCTCCCCGCTCCAGCGATGGCTGCGTGGTGGTGACCAATCCCGATTTAAAGGAACTCAGCCGCTGGGTGCAGCCCGGCGCCACGCCGGTTGTGCTCGCCGAGCGCACCGACTGGATCGACCGCGCGGCCTGGGAACAGGCCAGGAGCGATCTGATGGCGCAACTCCATTCCTGGCAGGCAAGCTGGAAGGAACGCGAAGCGGAACGTTTCCTGGGCCATTACGGGCGTGATTTCCTGCAAGGAGCGGGCCGCGCCTGGGCGGAAAGCAAACGCCGCAACATCACCGACAAGGCCTGGATCAAGGTGGAACTGGAAGACGTCAGCCTGTTCCTCTATCCAGGCAGCGACATGGCGTATGCCGAATTCACCCAGCGCTACAGCAGTGACCGTCTCTCCAGCGTCAGCCGAAAACGTCTCTACTGGCTTCTGGACGAGGGCCATTGGCGCATCGTCATGGAAAAAACTTCGGAACTGCCTACCCACCTCGCGCAACGTTGATTCCATGTCGATTCAGAACCTGACCCGCCTCATCCTGGCTTTTTGCCTGCTTTCCTTCACCGCCACCAGCTTCGCGGCACCCAAATCCGTTTCTTCCAAGAAACCCAAACGAGCCCACGTCATGATCAAACTGCAAACCAACTTCGGCCCCATCACTCTGGAACTGGACGCCAAAGCCGCGCCGGAAACCGTCGCCAACTTCGTGCAATACGTGCGCGACGGCCACTACAACGGCACCATTTTTCACCGTGTGATCGACGGTTTCATGATTCAGGGCGGCGGCTTCACCGCCGAAATGGAGCAGAAAGCCACCCGCGCGCCGATCCGCAATGAAGCCGACAACGGCCTCAGGAACGTCGCCTACAGCATCGCCATGGCGCGCACTCCGGATCCCGATTCCGCCAGCAGCCAGTTCTTCATCAATATTGCCGACAACGGCTTCCTCAACTTCCGCGAGCCTTCCGCGCAAGGTTATGGCTATTGCGTGTTCGGGCGTGTCAGCGAAGGCCAGGACACGGTCGACCGCATCCGCAAGGTGCGTACCGGCATGCGCGCCGGCCACCAGGATGTGCCGGTCGAGAACGTCATCATCGAGACCGCCGAGGTCGTGGAAGGCTGATGCGGGACGTGGCCACGGCCACCCTGTTTCTCTCCGATCTGCATCTCACCCCGGAACGCCCCGGCGCCGCCGAGTCGTTCCGGTTCTTTCTGGCGCAACGCGCCCCCACCGCCGCCGCGCTCTACATCCTTGGCGATCTGTTCGAGGCCTGGGTCGGTGACGACGATCTCGCCCTTCCCTTTCACGCTGGAATTGCCGCCGATCTGAAGCGCGTGGCTCATCACGGCGTCCCCGTCCATCTCCTGCCGGGCAATCGCGATTTTCTCGCCGGCCCGGATCTGGCCCGCGCGGCCGGCCTGACCCTGATGGAAGACCCCACTTGCATCCATCTGTATGGCACCCCCACCCTGCTCGCGCATGGTGATGCCTGGTGCACCGACGATGCGCAATATCAGGCATTCCGCGCCCAGGCGCGGGAAGCGGACTGGCGCGCCGGATTTCTCGGCAAACCTTTGCCGGAACGCCACGCCATCGCCACCGCCCTGCGTGAACGCAGCGAACAGGCCAAAGCCGGGAAACGCCCCGAAATCATGGATGTGAACCCGGAGGCCGTGGCCGAGGCCTTCCGCGCGCATGCCGTCAGCCGCATCATCCACGGCCACACCCACCGGCCCGCGTTCCATAGCCGAATCATCGACGGCCGCTCGTGTGAACGTTGGGTATTGCCGGACTGGTACGAAGCTACCGGCGGCTATCTTGCATGCGACGCTTCGGGTTGCCGCATGGAGACATGGCCACCTGGGAATGGCGGCTGATGTGTGGCATCGCTGCCCGCCATCTCCTGGTTTCTTGAGCAATATCAATAAAATATGGAACCCCACGCGTTCAGTCGGGTCATCATTGGCAGCCATGATCTTTCAGCACGCTCTCCACGGTGGGTCAGGCCGCGATTTGATCTTCGCTGACACCCCGGAGGCGCCGGGCAGCCGGCGGCAAACCGCCTCATGCCAGCCCAGGCCTTGAAGGATTTTCACGATAACGGCACCATCCCTGAAGTTCTCCCGATTGCAGCCGATAAGCGGGGCAACCGATTCTTGAAGGACAGCCTTATGAAAGTTTTACCTCAACTCTTGAGTTGCCTGCTCGTCGCATCCGTTGCGTTACTCAACAGTGGCGCGGCATGGAGTACGGTTCAAACGCACGAGGAACTGTCCAAGTCCTCGGCGAAAACGACACATAAGAAAGCCAAGAAAGCGCGCGGCAAGGTAAAAAACGCAAGCAGGAAAAACAAAAAATCGGACGCCAATGCAATAGCGGCCTCCCCGGTTGTCAGTGTCAAGGCGCCTTCGGTGCCTGCGGAAAATCCTTATCTGCCTGCTTCGACCGCTTCCATCGTGGCAAAACCGAATATCTACCTACCCGGTGCCGTCGTGACGGTGGCCAGCGCGCCGAATCCCTACACACCCGTGGCGGTTCCCGCGACCTCGGCCGCCCCATTGGCGCTGACCAAGTCGATGGCCCTGGGAACCGCCAGCGTGCCGGTGGCGCCCCAGGCGGCTCCATCGCCCGTCCCCGCGCCTATCGCCTCCACGCCCGCCGCAACCAAAGCTGCGGTCGCGCCCGCACCCGCTCCGCAGGCAACCATACAAACCACACCGTGGCAGACCGCTCCGAACACCACGCGGCCCAATGGCCTCAATCCTTACCTGGTTTTTAGTGCGCCCTACAATCAGGCCCCCGCCACGTTCAACCCGGCCGAAAGCCTTGGCCAACTGTTCGGCATCCTCAAATTTGCCCTACCCTCGCTGCCGACTCCCGAGCAGTCCTACAGAGTGGCCTTCAACCAGCCTTCCGGCATACCCATCTCAACACAAGGGCTTGGCCAACTATTCAACGACTTGAGGCAGTTCCTGCCCGAACCCCATCTGCCATCAGCGGACATAGACATCCTTCCGAGTATCAAAAAGGTTTACCCCACTGGTGAAAAACCCCTGGTGGTACTGACCTTCAAATGCCCCACTGAACTGATCGGCATCACGCCCATTCCCACCAAAGTGCTTCGTTGGTTAATCACGACGGGCATGGACGGCATCAACAGCACCAATCTGCTCTCATTCAACATGCAGCAGGTCTGCCAGTAGCAGGGCAATGTACCTCCTGTAACGCCGGCACACTTGCCGGCGTTTTTTTCGCCGGCGGATAGCAGCACGGTAAGCATCCAGCCGCCCCACCTACGCAAGCGGCTGGAAATCAGCGTTAACCTGACTTCCGCAACGGCAACAGCTCATCGATCCGACTATTGCGCCAAGTTGGCAGCTTCTCCAAGGTGTC
>JAHFRD010000018.1 GCA_023258975.1 Hydrogenophilales bacterium
GTCAGCGGCACGTCCAGAAGGTGCCGTGTTTGGATCTTGCGTACCATCTCTTGCTCCTCAGCCAAGTCACCTGGAGCGTCAAGCAATAAATGTTCCACTATTGTTAAGCGGCATTACTTAGCAGCACTGATTGGAGATATGACCCTATGTACAGTGACTACTCGGGAAACTTCTATCACACCACCGATTGATTGTAGCCACAGTCGAATTCACCATTTTCCACTCGCCCCGCTCTTCCCTTTCCCCACCTGCCCATCTACCACGCGAGTGCGCGCCCCATTCGGCGGGTCCATGCCATGCCAGATGGAAGTGTTCTCAGGCGAAGTCTCCTCGCGGTACTTATCCGTCTTGTCTCGGCGTTTGCCTTTGACGTTGGCCGTATTGAGTTCAAGCTTCTCGACTTCCCACGGCGCCCGCAGGCCCAAGGCCGTGGTGAACAGGGTTTCAATGGCCACGCTCATACGATGCTCTCCAGCTTTCAACAGCCCTCGATTGAGCCACACCCGTCATGCCTGTTGAAGTCAAGTTCCACTGGAAACGGCATAGAGCCGGTATACCCCGCGCCACTGATAAAATTGCCCCAAACTTTTGTGGCTTGCAATCCAACAGCCAGCCGCCAACTACCCCAGCGAACTTCATTGGAGAAACCCATGTCCGCCAAGCATTGTCGTCTGCTCATTCTCGGTTCCGGTCCCGCCGGTTATACCGCCGCCGTATATGCGGCCCGCGCCAACCTGCAGCCCGTTTTGATAACCGGATTGAGCCAGGGTGGTCAGCTCATGAGCACCACCGAGGTGGATAACTGGCCGGCCGATGCGAACGGGGTGCAAGGCCCGGAGCTGATGCAGCGTTTTCAGGCGCACGCCGAGCGCTTCAACACCGAGATCATCTTCGACCACATCCACTCGGTCGATCTGAAGAACCGCCCCTACACCCTCACCGGTGATTCCGGTGTCTATACCTGTGATGCCCTGATCATCGCCACAGGCGCCTCCGCCATGTATCTGGGCCTGGAATCCGAACAGGCATTCATGGGGCGCGGCGTTTCCGGTTGCGCCACCTGCGATGGTTTCTTCTACAAGGGCCAGGAAGTCGCGGTGGTCGGCGGTGGCAACACCGCCGTGGAAGAAGCCATCTACCTCTCCAATATTTGTTCCAAGGTCACCCTGGTGCATCGCCGAGATACCTTCAAGGCGGAAAAAATCATGGTCGAACACCTCATGGATCGCGTGAAGGAAGGCAAGATCGTCCTTGAAGTCAATCAGGTTCTTGATGAAGTTCTGGGCGACAAGAGCGGCGTGACCGGCATGCGTCTGAAGAGCATGCAAGAGGGTACAACCCGAGAAATCGCGCTGACCGGCATCTTCATCGCCATCGGCCACAAGCCCAATACCGACCTTTTCGTCGGGCAACTGGAGTTGGATCACGGTTATCTGGTCACTCAGGGCGGTCGCCTTGGGAATGCCACGCAGACCAGTATCGAGGGCGTTTTCGCGGCGGGCGACGTGCAGGACATGATCTACAAACAGGCCATTACCAGCGCGGCCAGCGGTTGCCAGGCGGCGCTTGATGCCGAGCGTTATCTTGATAAGCTGGATTAACTCTTTTATCCAATATCATGAATAAAGGCGGGAAATTTGTTGTTCCCGTCTTGCCGCCTGAAGAGTGTGAACTGTTCCAGGCTGAACTGGACAATGTCGTACCGCTCACTCCACACGGTCGTATTCTCCCCTCCCCCATTCGACCTCCCCCCGTCCCGCTCAACTTGTTCCGTGATGAGCACGAGGTCATCCACGACTCTCTGCACGACCCGATACGCTGGGATGCGGAGACGGAAAGCGGGGAAGAAACATCCTATGTCCGCCCCGGCATCACGCGCCAAACCCTGCGTCGAATGCGGCGCGGCGAATGGGGTGCCCAGGCGGAACTTGATCTGCACGGCCTGACCCGCCCGGAAGCCAAGCGGGAACTCGCGGATTTTCTGTTTGAATGCAAACGCCGTGGTGCGCGCTGTGTACGCATCATTCACGGCAAGGGGCTGGGCTCGAAAAACCGCGAGCCGGTGCTGAAACTGCACGTGCGCCACTGGTTGATGTCGCGTGACGAGGTTCTGGCGTTCGTCCAGGCACGGCCGGCGGATGGCGGGAGCGGCGCGGTGATGGTGCTGCTGAAGTCTCCGAATGCTTAGGCGGGAAACACCCCGGTCGACAGATAGCGATCCCCCCGGTCGCAGACGATGGAAACGATGACCGCGTTTTCCACTTCCCTGGACAATTGCAGGGCGGCATACAACGCGCCGCCGGAGGAGATGCCGGCGAAGATGCCCTCCTCGCTGGCCAGGCGGCGAGTCGTGTCCTCCGCCGCCTCCTGCCCGACATACATCATGCGATCCACCCGCGAGTAATCGCAGATGGACGGCACATATTCCTCCGGCCATTTGCGGATGCCGGGGATTTGGGCGCCCTCTTCCGGCTGCACGCCGACGATCTGGATGGCCGGGTTCTGCTCCTTGAGGTAGCGCGAGCAACCCATGATGGTGCCGGTGGTGCCCATGCTGGAAACGAAATGGGTGACGCGGCCTTCGGTGTCACGCCAGATTTCCGGGCCGGTGGACTCGTAATGGGCCGCCGGATTGTCCGGATTGGAGAACTGATCGAGGATCTTGCCCCGCCCTTCCCTTTGCATCTGCTCGGCGAGGTCGCGCGCGCCCTCCATGCCGGCCGTCTTGCTCACCAGAAGAAGTTCGGCGCCATAGGCGCGCATGCTCTGGCGGCGTTCGATGGAAAGGTGCTCGGGCATGATCAGCACCATGCGATAACCCTTGATGGCGGCGGCCATCGCCAGAGCGATGCCGGTGTTGCCGCTGGTGGCTTCGATCAGGGTATCGCCGGGCCTGATCTCGCCGCGCAACTCGGCGCGGTTGATCATCGACAGCGCCGGGCGATCCTTCACGGAACCGGCCGGGTTGTTGCCTTCCAGTTTGACCAGCACGACATTGGTGGTTTCCCCGGGCAGTTTTTTCAGGCGAACCAGGGGAGTATTGCCGACGAAATCCTCAATGGTCTTGAACATGGTCGTCAGTCCTTGCCGAACAGATCCCGGCTATAGACTTTGTCGGCCACGTCGCGCAGGTCGTCGGTCATGCGGTTGGCGACGATGACATCGGACTGCCGCTTGAATTCCGCCAGATCGTTGACCACCCGTGAGCGGAAGAACTCCGGTTCCGTCAATACCGGTTCGTAGACGATGACCTCGATGCCCTTGGCCTTGATGCGCTTCATGATTCCCTGGATGCTGGAGGCGCGGAAGTTGTCCGAACCGCTCTTCATGATCAGGCGGTGGACGCCGACGATCCTGGGCTTGCGCTTGAGGATACTGTCGGCGACGAAGTCCTTGCGCGTGGTGTTGGAGTCGACGATGGCGCGCATCAGGTTCTGGGGGACATCCTGGTAGTTGGCGAGGAGTTGCTTGGTGTCCTTGGGCAGGCAGTAGCCGCCATAGCCGAACGAGGGGTTGTTGTAATGCTCGCCGATGCGCGGGTCGAGACAGACGCCCTGGATGATGTGTTTGGTATCCAGCCCGTGGGTGGCGGCGTAGGTGTCGAGTTCGTTGAAGTAGGCCACCCGCATGGCGAGGTAGGTATTGGAGAAGAGCTTGACCGCTTCGGCTTCGGTGGAGTCGGTGTACAGCACCGGGATGTCCCGCTTGATGGCGCCTTGCCTGAGCAGGTTGGCGAATGCCTCGGCGCGCTCGGAACGCTCGCCGAGGATGATGCGCGAGGGGTGCAGGTTGTCGTAGAGCGCTTTGCCTTCACGCAGGAATTCGGGGGAGAAAATCAGGTTTTCGCAGTGGAGCTGTGCTTTCAACTTCGCGGTGTAGCCGACCGGGACGGTGGATTTGAGGATCATCACCGCTTTCGGGTTGATCGCCTTGACGTCCTGGATCACCGCTTCCACCGTGCGGGTGTTGAAGTAATTGGTTTCTGGATCGTAATCGGTGGGGGTGGCGATGATGACGAATGCCGCCCCCTCATAGGCCTCCCGCTTGTCCAGCGTGGCGCGAAAGTTGAGCGGCTTGTGGCTCAGATAGTCCTCGATCTCGGTGTCGACGATGGGGGAAACCTTGCGGTTGAGCATCTCGATCTTCTCGGGAACGATGTCGAGCGCGACCACTTCGTTGTGCTGGGCGAGCAGGATGGCATTGGAGAGTCCGACGTAGCCGGTGCCGGCGATGGCGATTTTCATGGATGGGCTTCCTGGCTTGAATGCGCGATTTCCCGCGCGATGGAATCCAGCGCGGCCAAGGGATCGGCGGCCTGGGTGATGGGGCGGCCGATAACGAGGTAATCGGAACCGGCCCGCATGGCCTGGGCGGGGGTGAGGATGCGGCTCTGGTCACCCGCGTCACTGCCTGCGGGGCGGATGCCTGGTGTCACCAGAAGAAAATCGCCATTCAGGCTGGAACGCAGCAGCGGGGCTTCCTGGGCGGAACAGACCACACCGTCCAAGCCGCTGTCATGCGCCAGCGAGGCCAGCAACATCACCTGCTGGCGGGTAGAGGTCTCGACTCCGATCGCGCGCAGTTCTTCCTCACCCATGCTGGTCAGCACCGTCACCGCGATCAATCTTGGCCGCTCGGTCAAACCTTCCAGCGCTTCGCGCGCGGCGTGCATCATGCGCGGCCCACCACTAGCGTGCACATTCATCATCCATACCCCCAAGCGGGCGGCCGCCTTGCAGGCCTGCGCCACTGTGTTGGGAATGTCGTGAAATTTCAGGTCGAGAAAAACCGCGAAGCCGCGTGATGCCAGTTCTTCGATAAAAGCGGGGCCGGCCGCCACGAACAGCTCCTTGCCGACCTTGAGGCGGCACAAATCGGGCCGCACCTGGTCGACAAAGGCGCGCGCCTGATCGGCCCGCGGGTAGTCCAGCGCGACAATGACCTTGGGATCACTCATGTTCCAACCTTTCCGGAGAAATACTTTCCCAGCGCGCGCAGGCCGGGCACTGCCAGAAGAACTGACGCGCCTTGAAGCCGCAATCTCCGCACTGGTAGTAGGCCACCTGGCTTACCTGGCGATGCACCAGATCCTGGGCCAGACGGCTTTCCACCCGCCCATCCGAGGTCTCCGGCAGCAAGGCGTTGCTGGCTTGCAGGTAATCGTCAAGCGCGCGCAGGCTGGGATGTCGTTTCAGTTCGTCGGCCGCCAGTTCGCGCGCGGCCTCCCAGCTCTGGCGCGCGGCCACGGTCTGAAACAGGAGGTGCAGCAGATCCGGGCTGGGGCGCTGCTCCAGATTGCCCCGCAACATGCGGATGGCCTGCTCATGCCGGCCGAGGCGGCCATGTGCCTGAACCAGGCGCTCGGCGACGATGGGCAGAAAAGCCGGGTTGATTTCCTCGATGCGGCGCCAGGCGGCGATGGCGGCCTCGTCCTGGCCGGACTGGGCTTCGAGATCGCCCAGCAGCAGGATGGCGCGCGCGGAGCGGCGGTTCTTGCGCAGCGCCTGTTCCAGATGGCCGCGCGCCACATCACCCTCTCCGCGCAACATGGCGGCGGCGGCCAGTTCGCAATGGTAGTGCGCGGTATTGGCGTTCTGTGAGAGACAGCCGAGTTTTTCCAGCCTCTGCGCGGTGGTGACGGCCTGCTGCCAATCCTTGGTGAGCACCTGGATTTGCAACAGGTTGCGCAGTGCCTCCAGGGCGTGCGCGCCGGTTTCCAGGCGCCGGAACACTTCCTCCGCGCGATCCAGCAGTCCGGCCTTGAGAAAATCCTCACCCAGTTCATAGAGCGCCTTCATGCGCTGATCCTGTGCGAGATCGGCTCGATCCACCAGGCTCTGGTGAATGCGGATGGCGCGATCCAACTCACCACGACGGCGGAACAGGGCGCCCAGCGCGAAATGCAATTCCAGGGTATCGGGATCGAGGCGGGCCACTTCCAGGAAAGCCTCGATGGCCTGATCCGGCTGCTCATTCAGCAGGTAATTGAGGCCCTTGAAATAGGAACGCGGCACCGCGCGCGATTCCTGCATGACATGGCGAATATCCACGCGCGCGGCCAGCCAGCCGAGGGCAAAGAACAGGGGGATGACCAGGAGGTGCCAGGCTTCGAGTTCCAACGGCTTACTCCGGCTTGGAATGGTCGGAAACCAGGCGGCGCAACTGGCGCAATTCACGATGGTTGCGCAACAGACGCCAGGAACAGGCCAGCAAACCCACCAGCAGGCCTAAGGCGAAGGACACCAGAATGACCAGCGCCAGCGGAGATTGCCATTCGTAGCCGAAGAAATAGTGCAGCACGACGACTTCACTGTTTTTGACCGCGAAGCCAAGCAGCAGCACGAACAGGACAATCTTGAGAAACAGTGCCAGGTAGCGCATGGCCTCTGCGGGGTGCGGGAAAGACCGCGATTGTAGCGGCAGGCTCCGGGAGCCGGAACCATAAAAAAGGCGCCGCATGAAGCGGCGCCTTTATCAGGAATGGTCGAGCTTATTCCTTGAAGTCCACACGGTCGCGCAATTCCTTGCCCGCCTTGAAGTGCGGCACATACTTGCCCGCCACCTGGACCTTGTCACCGGTCTTGGGGTTGCGCCCCAATCGGGGCGGACGGAAATTGAGGCTGAAACTGCCAAAACCCCGGATTTCGATCCGTTCACCTTCCACCAGGCTGTTCACCATGGCGTCGATGATGGTTTTGACGGCAAGCTCGGCATCCGCCGCTACCAGATGGGGATGGCGCTCCGCCAGCCGGGCGATCAGCTCCGACTTGGTCATTGCGCCAATTTCTATCATTCGCCGACCTTGTTATCGAGCTTGGCTTTCAGCAGCGCACCCAGGTTGGTGGTGCCGCTGGAATGCTCGGAAGCCAGCTTGCGCAGCGCTTCGGATTGTTCGGCGGCGTCACGGGCCTTGATCGACAGGTTGATCTGGCGGTTCTTGCGATCAATGTTGATGATCACGGTTTCCACCGTCTCGTCGTCCTTGAGATGGGTGCGGATGTCCTCGACGCGGTCGCGGGAGACTTCGGAAGCGCGCAGATAACCCTCCACTTCGCCATCCAGCAGGATCACGGCGCCCTTGGCGTCCATGCTCTTCACCGTGCCGGTGACGATGCTGCCCTTGTCGTGGGTGGCCACGTAGGCGTTGAAAGGATCGTTCTCCATCTGCTTGATGCCCAGGGAGATGCGTTCCTTCTCGACGTCGATGGCCAGCACGGAGGCTTCCACTTCCTCACCCTTACGGTAGTTGCGCAGGGCTTCTTCGCCGGCCAGGTTCCAGGACAGGTCGGACAGATGCACCAGACCGTCGATACCGCCGGGCAAGCCGATGAAGATGCCGAAGTCGGTGATGGACTTGATCTGGCCACTGACCTTGTCGCCCTTCTTGAAGGTGGCGGCGAAATCATCCCAGGGGTTGGCCTTGCACTGCTTCATGCCCAGGGAGATGCGGCGGCGATCCTCGTCGATCTCCAGAACCATGACTTCCACTTCGTCACCCAGGGCAACGACCTTGGAGGGGTTGACGTTCTTGTTGGTCCAGTCCATTTCGGAGACGTGCACCAGGCCTTCGATACCCGGCTCGATTTCCACGAAACAGCCGTAGTCGGTGAGGTTGGCCACCTTGCCGAACATGCGGGTGCCGGTGGGGTAACGGCGGGAGAGGCCGACCCACGGGTCTTCACCAAGCTGCTTCAAGCCCAGGGAGACGCGGTTCTTGTCCTGATCGAACTTGAGCACCATCGCGCTGACTTCGTCACCGACATTGACCACTTCGGAGGGATGCTTGACCCGGCGCCAGGCCAGATCGGTGATGTGCAGCAGGCCGTCGATGCCGCCGAGGTCGACGAAGGCGCCGTATTCGGTGATGTTCTTGACGATACCCTTGACCGTGGCGCCTTCCTTCAGGTTGGCCAGCAGGTTTTCACGCTCGGCGCCCATGCTCTGTTCCAGCACGGCCTTGCGCGATACCACGACGTTGTTGCGCTTGCGATCCAGTTTGATGACCTTGAACTCGGATTCCTTGTTCTCGTAGGGGGTGGTGTCCTTGATCGGGCGCACATCCACCAGGGAACCGGGCAGGAAGGCGCGGATGCCGTTACACATGACAGTGAGGCCACCCTTGACCTTGCCGTTGACCAGGCCCTTGACGATGCGGCCTTCTTCCATCGCCGCTTCCAGATCCAGCCAGGCGGCGAGGCGGCGGGCGCGATCACGCGACAGCTTGGTGGAACCGAAGCCGTCTTCGATGGATTCGATGGCGACCTGCACGAAATCGCCCACTACAACTTCCAGACCGCCCCGGTCATTCTTGAACTCTTCGACGGGAATCAGACTTTCGGACTTGAGGCCGGCGTTGACGGTGACAAAGTTGTCGTCGATGCCGACGACCTCGGCGGTGATGATCTCGCCGTGGCGCATCTCCTGTTTGGAGATGCTTTCCTCGAACATGGCGGCAAACGATTCCATGGAATCCATGGCGGGTTGGGTGGAAGCAGCAGTGGACATTGAGAAACCTGAAGAAAACCGTGTCGCCACGGTGGGGGTAAATGAAAAACCGAAAGGACTCAGCCTTTCGGGGGAGTTACAACGTGGCCGTCGTTTCCCGGTACCACCGGAGCACCTGCGCCACCGCCTGTTGGATGGTCAGATTCGTGGTATCGAGCAACGCGGCATCCGCCGTCTGTCGCAGAGGGGCTGCGGAGCGGGCGGCATCACGCGCGTCCCGTTCCCTCAGATCCTGCAACAGGGCGGCGAGACTAGCATCGAAACCTTTTTCAATCAACTGCTTATAGCGTCTTTGCGCGCGTTCCTCGGCCGTCGCGGTGAGGAAGATTTTCAGCGTCGCATCGGGAAAAACCACCGATCCCATGTCGCGCCCGTCGGTCACCAATCCGGGGGGCTGACGGAGAGCGCGCTGGCGTTCCAGAAGCGCCGCGCGCAAGGCGGGCAATGCGGCGATGCGGGAAGCCGCGCGCCCCGCCTCTTCGGTGCGAACCACATCGCCCACGGCGGCGCCATCCAGATAGATCTCGACACCATCGAAACGCGGTTCGATCCGATGCGCCAACCGCGCCAGCTCCGGTTCGTCGTCCAGGGCGACGCCCGCCTGTTGCGCGGCATGGGCGGTGACGCGATAGATCGCGCCGCTGTCGAGATAATGAAAACCCAGCTCGCGGGCCACCAGGGCCGCCACCGTACCCTTGCCGGATGCGGAGGGACCGTCGATGGCGATGACGGGAGGAAGAGGCGTTGCGTTCGAGTTCATGGTGTCCGTGGATGTCGTGGGTCGTATTTTGTGGGTGCGTATTTCGTTCACCCCACCCACTTGCGCGCATTCCTGAACAGCCGCAGCCACGGGCCGTCTTCCCGCCAGTCGTCCGGGTGCCAGGAATGTTGCACGGCGCGGAACACGCGTTCCGGGTGCGGCATCATGATGGTGAAGCGGCCATCCGGAGTGGTCAGGCCGGTGATGCCCTTGGGCGAGCCGTTGGGGTTGAGCGGGTAGGCCTCGGTCTTGCGTCCGCGGTTGTCCACATAGCGCAGACAGACCTCGGCATCCTTGCGTTGCGCCTTGCTGTCGAACACCGCCCTGCCCTCGCCGTGGGCGACGACGATGGGCATGCGACTGCCCGCCATGCCGTCGAACAGGATCGAGGGAGTTTCCGGAATTTCCACCATGACGAAACGGGCTTCGAACTGTTCCGAGAGATTGCGTTCAAAGCGCGGCCAGTGTTCGGCGCCGGGGATGATGTCTTTCATGCGGCTCATCATCTGACAGCCGTTGCACACTCCCAGGGCGAAGCTGTCGCCACGCTCGAAGAAAGCCTGGAATTCGTCTCGGGCGCGGGCATTGTGCAGGATGCTGGATGCCCAGCCGCCGCCGGCGCCGAGCACGTCACCGTAGGAAAACCCACCACAGGCGGCGAGCCCCTTGAAGTTTTTGAGTTTGACGCGGCCGGCGAGGATGTCGCTCATGTGCACATCCACCGGAGTGAAGCCGGCGCGGGCAAAGGCCGCCGCCATTTCCACCTCGCCGTTGACGCCCTGCTCGCGCAGGATGGCGATCCTGGGCTGGGCGCGTTTCGTCTTTACGTGGGGCGCGGCCACATCCTCGTTCAGGTCGAAGCTCAACGCCACGTGCAATCCGGGGTTCTTCTTCGCCAGCCCCGCGAATTCCTGTTTCGCGCAATCCGGGTTGTCGCGCAGGGCCTGCATGCGGGTGCTGGTTTCCGCCCAGGCGTCGAGCAGATCGGTGCGAGCTTCATCGAACACAGGCACGCCTTCGCGCAGGACGCGGATGCGGTCTTTCCGGTTGATGCCGCCGAGGATGTAGAACTCGTCGCGGATGCCGGCTTGGAAACAGGCATCCAGAACCGCCTTGGTGTCGGAACGGCGTACCTGGATCACGGCGCCCAGTTCCTCGTTGAACAGAATGCCGAATAGGCGGCTGGTGTAAGGCTCGTGCGGATCGGGCGCGTCGACCACATCCTCCATGATGTCGTCGTGGAGGCGATGGTAGCGAAGTTCATCCACATCGAGATCGACACCGCAGCGGCCGGCGAAGGCCATTTCACACAGGGTGGCAAACAGGCCGCCATCGCCACGGTCGTGATAGGCGAGCAGCTTGCCCTCACTGTTGAGTTGCTGGATCAGGGTGAAGAAGCTCTTGAGGCGCGCCGGTTCGTCGAGGTTCGGGCAGGTATCGCCGAGTTCGCCATAGACCTGGCCGAGGATGGAACCGCCCAGTCGGTTCTGGCCGCGCCCGAGGTCGATCAGGATCAGATCCGTTTCGCCCTGATCGGTTCTCAGTTGTGGCGTCAGGACGCGGCGCGCGTCGGGGCTGGGGGCGAAGGCGGTGATGATGAGGGAGAGCGGCGATACCACGGCGCAGGCTTGCTCACCGTCTTGCCAGCGCGACGCCATCGACATCGAGTCCTTGCCCACCGGGATGCTGATGCCCAGCTCCGGACACAGTTCCTTGCCCACGGCGCGCACCGTGTCGAACAGGGCGGCATCCTCGCCGGGAGCGCCCGCGGCGGCCATCCAGTTGGCGGACAGGCGGATGTCGCCGATGTCGCCCACGGCGGCGGCGGCCAGGTTGGTGATGGCTTCGCCCACCGCCATGCGGCCGGAGGCGGCGGGGTCGATCAGGGCGATGGGGCTGCGTTCACCCATCGCCATCGCCTCGCCCAGATAACCTTCGTAGCCCATCGTCGTCACCGCCACGTCCGCCACCGGCATCTGCCAGGGGCCGACGAACTGGTCGCGCGCGGTGTAGCCGCCCACGGTGCGGTCGCCGATGGTGATGAGAAAGGATTTGCTGGCCACGGTCGGGTGGCACAGCACGCGGTAGGCCGCTTCCTTCAAATCCAGTCCGCCGGCGGTGAACGGCCTGAGCATGGGTGTTTCATGCTTCACGTCGCGGGTCATGCGCGGTGGCTTGCCGAGCAGGACATCCATTTCCATCTCGACGGCGTTGTTGCCGAAATGACGATCCGTGACGGTCAACAAGCCGTCATCGGTGGCCGTTCCCACCACGGAGAAGGGGCAACGCTCTCGCTCGCACAGCTTCTTGAACAGCGCCAGGCTGTCCGGGGCGATGGCCAGAACATAGCGTTCCTGTGCCTCGTTGCACCAGATTTCACGCGGGCTCATGCCCGGTTCCAGGCTGGGCACGTCGCGCAGTTCGAATTTCGCGCCCAGCCCCGCGCCATGCGCCAGTTCCGGCATGGCATTGGAGATGCCGCCGGCGCCCACGTCATGCACGGAAAGGATCGGGTTGGCCTCGCCCATCTGCCAGCAGCGGTCGATGACTTCCTGCGCGCGCCGCTGGATTTCCGGGTTGCCGCGCTGCACGGAATCGAAGTCCAGGGCTTCGGCGTTGGAACCGGCGCCCATGCTCGACGCCGCGCCGCCGCCCAGGCCGATCAGCAGACCCGGCCCACCCAACTGGATCAGCAGGGTACCGGCGGCGAATCGC
The DNA here is from genome assembly GCA_023258975.1 of Hydrogenophilales bacterium. Taxonomy (GTDB): domain Bacteria; phylum Pseudomonadota; class Gammaproteobacteria; order Burkholderiales; family Thiobacillaceae; genus PFJX01. The sequence continues at coordinate 11,981 of JAHFRD010000018.1, forward strand.
CGTTTGTGGATGTGGCGTTCCTGGATGTTGCCGAGGCCGCCGGCCAGCATGATCGGCTTGTGGTAACCCCGCACGCGGCCGTCCGGCGTTTTCATCTCGAACGTGCGGAAGTAGCCGGTGAGATTGGGACGGCCGAATTCGTTGTTGAAGGCGGCGGCGCCGAGGGGGCCGTCGATCATGATCTGGAGCGGCGAGACGATGCGCCCCGGGCGGCCGATGGGCTTGCCATATTCGTGTTCCCAGGGCTGCTCGAAGCCGGGAATGGCCAGGTTGGAGACGGTGAAGCCGCACAGACCCGCCTTCGGCTTGGAACCCTGGCCTACCGCGCCCTCGTCGCGAATCTCGCCGCCGGAACCGGTGGCGGCGCCCGCGAACGGGGCGATGGCGGTGGGGTGGTTGTGGGTCTCCACCTTCATCAGGATGTGAGTGGGCTCGGTGTGAAAACGGTAGACATGCTTCGCATCCGGGTAGAAACGGCCGATGGTGGCGCCCTCGATCACCGAAGCGTTGTCGCCGTAGGCGGACAGGGTGCCCTCGGGGCGCGCGGCATGGGTGTGGCGGATCATGCCGAACAGGGATTCCGTCTGTTTTTCGCCGTCGATCACCCACTCGGCGTTGAAAATCTTGTGCCGGCAGTGCTCGGAGTTGGCCTGCGCGAACATCATCAATTCCACGTCGGTAGGATTGCGCTGCACCCGCTTGAAATTCTTTACCAGGTAGTCGATCTCGTCCGGTGACAGCGCCAACCCCATCTCGGCGTTGGCCCGCTCCAGGGCCTTTTTCCCGCCTTTGCGGATGTCCACGGTGGCCAGCGGCTGTGGCGCGACATGGTGGAACAGCTTTTCCGCGTCGCGTTCGTCGAACAGCACGCTCTCGGTCATGCGGTCATGCAGGTACGGCAGCGCGGCCTGGATCGCCTCGGGCTTGGCCGGTTTGCCCTTCTTGTTCAGCAGGTGCCAGACAATGCCATGTTCGATCCGGACCACGGCGGCCAACCCGCAATTGACGGCAATATCTGTGGCCTTGGACGACCAGGGCGATACCGTGCCCAGACGCGGGGTGACCAGAATACATTCGCCCTCGGCCTGGAGTGGGTCGGCATGCAGCAACTCGCCCAGAAAGTCGAGGTCATCGGGGTTCAATTCATCATTGAGTTCGACGAAATAGCGCCGCTCCGCGAGCACCTCGGCAACGCCCAGAGGGCCGATGGACTCAAGCAGTTTGTTGATACGGAACTCGGAAAGGGCGGAACCGCCCTTGAGGAACAGGACGCGGGACATGGGGCCGGGCTCTGATACGGGAAAACGCGGATTTTAGCGTGAAACAACCTGGCGGCACTTGCGGCGCGACCTCCCGAGGCAAGCGAAGCGCCGAATCCACCTGAACCATGCGCCCCATCTTTGCGCCCGCGTGGGCATCGCGCCGTCAGTGGCGCGTCAAGAAAAGAGGGCGTCTTCCGGTGGATTGAGCGCGGCCTTCAGGGCGTCGGCGACGCGGCCGGCGTTGAAGGGCTTGATGATGTAGCCCACCGCGCCGAAGCTCACCGCCTCACGCACCGTGGCCATGCTGGCATCGCCGGTAATCATCACCACACGGATCGCGGGGAATTTCTCGCGCAGGATTTTCAGGGTATCCAGGCCGGAGATGCCGGGCATGTTCACGTCCAGGCATACCGCGTCCGGGAGCAGGCGCTCCACTTGGGCGAGGCCCGCCTGGCCATCCTTGGCCTCGCCCGCCACGGTAAAACCCTCGCTGCGCAGGATCGCCTTGAGCACTTCACGCATGAGGGTGTCGTCATCCACCACCAGCACGCGCTGTTTGATTTTTTCGTCCATTGATTCCACCCAAAAAACATGCCGGCATCCGCCGGCATGTTCATCGACCGGAGATGGGCAAACTTTAACCGCCATCCTCCTTGTTGCCTGCCGGTCGTTGCAAATAATTCGTGCCGCAATAGTGCGTCAGGAACTTCTCGCCATCCGGAGTGGACAGCAGGGCATCGGCATAATCTTCCATGACGGCATCGCAATCCAGGGTGGAACAGGCATCATCCATGTCGCATGGCAGCAACTTGCCGCCGGCAGTGGTGTTGGGCGCTTCCATGACAGTCTCCTTTATAGGGGTTGTAATGTTTCTTATAGCCCCGTGACGGGAAAACAAAACCATGCGTGACATAAGGTTGGCGACGCTCCCCGCGCGGTTATCGCGGCGCCCGGATGATTGCAACAAAGGGGATTTCGGTTCGGTGGCAATCCTTGGTGGTGCCCCGGGAATGGCCGGCGCGCCGTTGCTGGCGGCGCGCGCGGCCTTGATGTGCGGCGCGGGGCGCGTCTATGTGGGGATGCTCGACGAGCGCGTCGGCCTGGATCCGAACACACCGGAACTGATGGTTACCCACCCGGCCGCCCTCTCCTCCTTGCCTCGTCCGGCGTGCATGGTGGCGGGGCCGGGCCTGGGGTCATCCGCCGCCGCGCGCGCGGCTTTGCTGGCCATCCTGAACATGGAACATCCGCTCTTGCTGGATGCCGACGCGCTCAATCTGCTCGCCGCCGATCCGGCCATGCGGGAACAGGTGCGCGCGCGAACCGCCCCCACCGTGCTGACGCCGCATCCCGGCGAGGCCGGGCGTTTGCTGGGCATGAGCGGCGCGGAAATCCAGCGCGACCGCCTGGGCGGCGTACTGCGCCTGTGCGAAGACTTTCATGCCGTGGCCGTCCTGAAGGGTGCCGGCACGCTGGTCAAGGCGCCCGGCACCGACGTCTGGCGCAACGGCAGCGGCAACCCCGGGATGGCCGCCCCGGGCATGGGAGATGTACTGACCGGCATCATCGCCGCCCTCATCGCCCAGGGCATGACAACGGCAGACGCCGCAGTCGTCGGAGTCTGGCTGCATGGCGCGGCCGCCGATCTGGCCGTGGACGAGGGGCTGGGGCCGTGTGGGCTGACCGCATCGGAATTGTCGCCGCGCGCGCGCGGGCTGCTCAATACACAATTGATCGGAACGGATTCGTGATTCGCGTGGCTTGGTTGTCGTTGCAATAACTGGCACTATCCGGATGGGATATATCATTTATATCAATGTGTTTAAGGTCGTCCGCGCTGGACGACTTTTTCCAACCGATAAAGAAAATACCAGTGAAGGTCATCAATCACCGCCTGATCCAGGACGACGGCGCGCCGGTGCCGTTCAAGGCCAGCCCCAACACGGGTGGCGTCCTGCATGCGCGTTGGCTGGTCATGCATTACACCGGCGGACGCAGCGCCGAAAGCAGTGTCGCGTGGCTGCTCAATCCCCAGTCCAGGGCGTCCGCGCATGTGCTCATCGGCCGTTACGGCGGCATCATCCAGATGGTTCCGTTCAATATCGTCGCCTGGCATGCCGGCATGTCGACCTGGCAGAACGTGAACAGCCTCAATCAGCATTCCATCGGCATCGAACTCGACAACGCCGGGCGGCTCGACAAGATCGCGGGCAAATGGGTATCGCCGCTCAAGATCATGATGCCGGACGACCAGGTGCGCGTCGGCAACCACAAGCATGATCTATTGGGCACCCAACCCACCGGCTGGCAGACCTACACTCCGCAGCAGATCGAATCCGCGTTCGCGGTCGCCCAGGCGCTGGTTGCCCAGTACGACCTGGAAGACGTTCTCGGCCATGACGACATCGCTCCCGGCCGCTGCCTGGACCCCGGCCCGGATTTTCCCTTGGAGCACCTGCGCACCACCCTGTTCGGACACCAGAACGATTCGCCCCCGATATTCCTCGCCCGCGCCATGCTCACCGTGCGCAGCGGCCCGGGCACCGAGTTCCCCTCCCTGCCCGGCAGCCCGATCCGGGCCGGCACCCGAGTCCAGGCACTGGAACAGCAGGGCCTGTGGTGGAAAGTGGATGTCCTCGACGAAGCCAATGGTGTGGTGGATCTGGTCGGCTGGTGCCACGGTCGCCACCTCATGGCGGAAGCCTGAACACGGCGCCGTCGCGTCACGAACTGCACGAAAGCATCGAGCATCCCGGCTGGTTGCGTGCCCAATCCGGGCGTTTCGCGGCGTAGCGCGCGTATTCGGGTTGCTCTTCATAAGGCCCGCGCATCACCCGCAGCAACTCATGCACGCGGGAAAGATCGCCTTGTTCGGCCAGGTTGATGGCCTCCTGGGCCAGATAATTACGCAACACATAGCGTGGGTTGGCCGTGTTCATGCGGCTTTGCCGGGCTTCGCTCGGCTCCGCGTCCGCCCGCGCGCGCGCGGCGTAGCGCGCCAACCAGGACTGAAAGGCGGCTTCGTGCCGGCGCATCGGGTCTTCGCGATAAAACGCCTCGCGCAGGGGTTCCAGCGTCGGCGCGGCCAGATCGAGCCGGGCCAGGGCGCGGAAGAACAGGGTCATGTCCACCTCGGCCTGTCGCAGCAGATCGAACGCCTCGGCGATCAACTCGCCATCGTCGTTTCGCGGTGCGGCAAAGCCGAATTTCGCGGCCATCATGCGGCGGTATTCCTCGCCGTAAACCCGGATGAAGGTTTCCAGCCCGGCCCGCAAAGGCTCCTCGGAAGGGAACAGTGGGGCCAGCGGCTCGGCCAGGCGGGACAAGTTCCAGTGGCAGATCCGCGCCTGCTGGCCGAAACGGTAGCGGCGATGTTCCTCGTCGGTGGTGTTGGGGGTCCAGTCCGGGTCGTAGTTGTCGATCCAGCCGTAGGGGCCGTAGTCGATGGTCAGACCGAGAATGGACATGTTGTCGGTATTCATCACGCCATGCACGAAACCCACCCGCGTCCAGTGCGCGACCATGCGCGCGGTGCGCGCGCACACGGAGGCGAACCAGCGGCCGCGTTTCTCGTCAACATCGTCGCCGGCGATCTCCGGAAAATCGCGGCGAATCGTGAAATCCACCAGGCGCGCGAGCAGATCATGGTCACCGCGCGAGGAAGCGATCTCGAAATTGCCGAAGCGGATGAACGAAGGCGCCACCCGGCACACCACGGCGCCCGGCTCGTGGCGCGGGTTGCCGTCGTACATCATGTCGCGCGGCACCGTCTCGCCGGTGGCCGCCAGACTCAGGGCGCGGGTGGTGGGCACGCCGAGATGGTGCATGGCCTCGCTACAGAGAAATTCACGGATCGAGGAGCGCAGCACCGCGCGGCCATCGGCGTGGCGCGCATAGGGTGTCGGCCCCGCGCCCTTGAGTTGCAAATCCCAGCGCTGCCCGGCGCGATTGATGACTTCCCCCAGATTGATCGCGCGGCCATCGCCCAACTGCCCGGCCCAGTTGCCGAACTGGTGGCCGCCATAACAGGCGGCGTAGGGTCGCATGCCCGGCACCTGGCGGTTGCCGGTGAATACCTCGGCGAACTCGGCGCTGGCCACCGCCTCGGGTGGCAGATCGAGCAGGGCCGCGACTTCCGGCGACCAGGCCAGCAGGCGCGGCGCCGTCACCGGCGTCGGCAAGACCCGCGACCAGCACGCGCCATGCACCTGGCGCCGCCGCCCGCCCTCCTCGGGATCACCCGGCAGTTCGGTGACGAAGCGGTTGTCGAAAGCGAAAGAAAGCATGGTGTCGATCCATGAGCACGGAAGCACGAGTCGAACCCAGGATAAAGATAGCCGACTAGAATAGTCAACAATGCAATTCATGTGGAATTTCCGCGCGGCACCCCGACTCAAGCGGAAAGGCGCGAATGAGCCGGGAGATGCCGGCGCCTTTTCACCGCGACGCGTTGAACCGCTACCCGCGCCGCGCGTGGCGCAGGATGAGTTCGACCAGAGCGTCCGGGTCGAGCGGTTTGGCGATATGGGCAACCATGCCGGCGGCCATGCACGCGGCTTTTTCTTCCGCGAAGGCATGCGCGGTCTGGCCGATGATGGGCAGATCGGGAGCCAGTTCGAGAATGCGGCGGGTGGCCTCGTGGCCGCCCATTTCCGGCATCTGGATATCCATGAGAACGGCGTCGAACGAGCCGCCACCCTGACTGAGCACGAGCTCCACGGCCTCACGGCCATTTCCGGCAAGGGTGACGCGGGCGCCGTCGCCACTCAGCAGTTCGCGGATCACCTCCTGGTTCACCTCGTTATCCTCGGCGACCAGGATATTGAGGCCGGCCAGCGGCAGGGTCGGGTTACGCGCTTCCTCGACGGTGTGACGCACCGGCATCAGGCAGGCTTCGACGCAGGGCAGGCGCACCTCGAAGCGGCTGCCCTCGCCAATTTGGCTATCCACACGAATTTCCCCATCCATGAGTTGCAGCAGGCGATGCGTGATGGCCAATCCCAGACCGGTGCCGCCGAAGCGGCGGGTGGTGGAGCCATCGGCCTGTTCAAACGGTCGGAACAGGCGTGCCATCTGTTTCGCGGTCATGCCGATGCCGGTATCCGTGACCGTGAATACCAACTGCCCGCCCTCGCGCGCGATGCCGAGGGTGACACTGCCGGCTTCGGTGAACTTGACGGCATTGGCGAGCAGGTTGATGAGGATCTGGCCCAGGCGTACCGGATCGCTGTTGCAAACGGCGGGCAGGTCTGGGGCCTTCCGGATCTTGAACACAAGCCCTTTGGCCTGGGCGCGCTCATTCATGAGATTGGTCACTTCGCGCAGTACGGCGAGCAGTTCGACCGGCACCGACTCGACCCGCAGCTTGCCGGCCTCGATTTTCGAAAAATCGAGGATGTCGTTGATGATGCCCAGAAGTAGCTGGCCGGACTGGAGAATCTTGGCGAAGGTTTCGCTCGCCCGGTCGCGCCCGGCGCTGTCGCGGTAGCCGATCTGGGCGAAGCCAAGCACGCCGTTCAGCGGCGTGCGGATTTCATGGCTCATGTTGGCGAGGAATTCGCTCTTCACCCGCGCCAGGCGCTCCGCCTCGTGCAGCGCCTGGTCGCGCGCGGCGTCCAGCGCCTTGCGCTGGCTGATGTCGTTGAAGCTGACCACGGCGCCGACCACCCTCCCCGCTTGCCGCATGGGCTGGACGGCGGTGGCCACCGGCAGCGGCGTGCCGTCGGCGCGCCAGAACAGATCATCGTCATTGCGCGCCGATTCCCCATTCCGCAGCGCCAGCAGCATCGGGCAGGCCGTGGTGGGAAAGGGGGAACCGTCGACATGGGTGTGGTGCAGGGTGGCATGGACCGGGCGACCGATCAGATCGTCCGCCGTGTAGCCGAGCATGCGGCTGCCGGCCGGGTTGATGAAGATGAGGTTGCCGGCGTTATCCATGCCATAGAGCCCGTCCGCGCTGGCTTCCAGGATCAGGCGGCTTTTTTGTTCGGCCTCCTGGAGCTGGATGGTGCGTTGCGCCACCAGGACTTCCAGATGGTTCCGATGCTGGTTCAGCTCGTTCTCGATCCGCAGCCGCTCGGAGGTGTCGTGGAACACCAATACCGCGCCGATGATCTCGTCCCGTTCACGAATCTGCGCGGTGCGGTATTCGACCGGAAAATGGCTGCCGTCCTTGCGCCAGAAGTGGTCGTTCTTCACATGGCGGGTCTGGCCGTCGAACAGGGTCTGATAGGTCGGGCAGGCGTCCTTGGAATAGGGGCCGCCGTCCGGATAGCTATGGTGCATGAGCGCATGAATGGGGGCGCCGATCACTTCCTCGGTCGCATAGCCCAGCATGGCCAGCGCCGCCGGATTGATGAAGGTTGCGCGGCCCTGGCGGTCGATGCCGAAGATGCCTTCCGCCACCGATTCCAGCAGCAGGCGATTGTGCCGCCCCAGGCGACCGGCCTGCTCCAGGGCGGCCTCGGCGCGGTCGAGCGCCTGGCGCAGGCGTTGGCCGCGTTCGAGATGGAAGATACGCAGGACGTAAGCCACGGAAAACGCCACCGCGACCGCGCAGGCGGCGCGGAACAATTGCACCGGAATGCCACTGGTTTCCTGGAAATTCTCCTGATTGAGCCAGACGGCGGGCGCCCAGCCGGCGCGCGGCACCACCAGCCCGCCAAACACGCCGTAGGCGATGAAGGCGATGCCGGCCAGCACGCAGGCGCGCCAAACCGGACGAAACTCGTCATTTTCCAGAGTGGGCTGAATGCGGTTGCGGCAATACAGCAGGAACCCGACCCCGGCGAGCAGGGAGGCGGGAAAACCGTAGAGATACCTCGACCAGATGGTGATATCCCGCTGGAAAGCATCGCCCCACAGGCTTCCCGCCAGCACGCCGCCCAGCAACACGATATGGGCGCGGCCGGAGAGCGGGACGCGCGTGAAGCCTGGCTGGACCAGCAGAGAGGCGATGACCAGACGGCGGCCGAATTCATACAACAGCAGGAAGGAAGCGAGCAGCACGAATGGCCGCATGGCGGCCAAGATCGCCGTATCTCCCCGCACCACGCGCCACAGATCAGTCCACTCCAACGCGCCATGCACGAAGGCGAATGCCGCAAGCCAACGGCTCAGGGCGGCCAGATCGAAACGGCTGTCGTGCTTGGGCCAGATGACCAGCACCACGCCAAGCGCCAGAAAGGCCAGTCCGTAGATGAGGAAGACGATGTCCATGTCAGTTACGCACGGCCGTTCCGAAGGAACTGACCTCCCCCTCGGGGGGAAACGAGCGTAGCGAGTAAGGGGGCTGTTTCATCCTAGTGTCGAGGAGTGTCCGCGCCCGACTCGGAGGGAGTACGGCCCTGTGTGGGAGCGCCGCCACCTCCCTGGCAAGGGCTGTAGCGCCGGTGTCTCGCCGGCCAGTTCTTCCAATCAGGCGAACGAGCCGGCGAGACGCCGGCGATACAAGGTCGTGCGTCCGGCTTCGCCTCTAATGAAGCATTCGGGATGAAAGCGGCAACGATCACGACACCGCTCCATTCCGGGAAGGGGGGGCATCGGGCACTTGTTCGCGCAGGCCGCGCAGCGTGTCCAGGGCCGTTTCGAAATCGAAGATTTCGATCTGGCGCGGCAACAGGCCCACCCCGTCCCCCAGCGCGGCACGCAATTCCGGCGCGGTTTCTCGCATCAGGGTGATGGCGCGGGCATCGCCCTCGCCCAGCAAGGCGGCAAGCTGATCCAGGCGAGCGCGCACGCTGGCCCAGTCGACCGGCGCGCCGCTCGCGGCGGCCGCGCTCACGGGCACGGCGGCGCGCACGGCGGCGGTAAAGGTCTGTTGCGCCTGGAAGAAGGCTTCGATGCGCGCCGTGATTTCCCGTTCCGGGCGGCCTTGCGTGAAGGCCGCGTCGAGTTCCGCCGCCAGCCCGGCCAGGGCCGTCGCGCCGATACTTCCCGCCGCGCCCTTGAGGCTATGCGCCAAGCGCCGGGCCTGTTCCTGATCGCCGGCGGCCAGGCAGTCGCGCAGTCGTGCCACGTCGCTTTCATGGTGCTCGATGAACAGGTGTAACAGGGCCGCGTATTTCTCCGGATTGCCGCGCGTCATGCGCAAACCGGCGTTCGCGTCCAGCCCCCCGATGGTCGCGAACGCGGCGGCAAGACTCGTGGTGAAATCGTTGCCCGCGTCGGCGGTGGACAAGCCTCGGGAGGCGATGACACGCGGCCGCCGCGGCTGCTGTGGCAACCATTTCGCCAGCGCGACGCGCAGCGCGTCCGGATCCACCGGCTTGGCGATATGGTCGTTCATGCCGGCCTCCAGACAACGTCTGCGGTCTTCGCTGAAGGCGTTGGCGGTCATCGCCAGGATCGGCACAAACTCATGTCCGGGCAGGGCGCGAATCGCGCGCGTGGCTTCCAGCCCATCCATCACCGGCATCTGCATGTCCATGAGGATGAGGTCATACGGGGCCCGCGCCTGTCTCGCCTTTTCCAGCGCCAGCAAGCCGTTTTCCGCCAGATCGGCTTCGAGTCCGACCTCGCGCAGCAATTCCAGGGCGACTTCCTGGTTGATCGGGTTGTCCTCGCACAGCAGCAGGCGCGCGCCGCCGAAATCGGCATCCGCGAGGAGGTCGCTTCGCGTTTCGCTCGCGCCGGCGGTGCCGGCGGCGGCATCGAACAGCGGCATCAGGTTGTCATGGAGTGTCGAGGGCGTGACCGGCTTGATCAGCACCGCCTGGAAACCGGCCGCGCGCGCGGTCTCGCGCAGTTCCGGCTCGTCGTAGGCGGTGACCAGCAAGCGCTCCGGAATATGCGACAGCGGCATGGCCTGGAGCCTGCGCGCGGTTTCCATGCCGTCCAGGCCGGGCATGCGCCAATCCAGCACCACCAGGTCGTAAGGTTCGCCCGCCTGGTCGGCCGCCGCGATGCGTTCCAGCGCGGCCTCGCCGGATTCGACGACATCCACGCGCGGGCCCAACGCGCGCAGCATTTCGCTCAACACCTCGCGCGCCTCCGCCACATCGTCCGCCAGCAAGACCCGGCGTCCTTCCAGGCGCGGCGGCGGCGCGCGATCCACCGCCCGCTCGGGGCGTTCCAGGCGCGCGCTGAACCAGAACACGCTGCCTTGCCCCGGCCGGCTTTCCACGCCGGCCTCGCCCCCCATCATGCGCGCCAGGCGCCGGGTAATGGCCAGACCCAGGCCGGTGCCGCCATAGCGGCGGGTGGTGGAGCCGTCCAGTTGCTCAAAGGCCTGGAACAGACGCGGCAGAGCCTCCGCCGGGATGCCGATGCCGCTATCGCGCACTTCGAAGCGCAACAGGAAATCGCGGTCACCCTCTTCAAGTAGGCGCGCGTGGATGACGATGCTGCCGGCCTCCGTGAACTTGATCGCGTTGCCGGCGTAGTTGAGCAGGGCCTGGGTCAGCCGGGTGGCATCGCCGCGCAGCCAGCGCGGCAGGTCGGGAGCGATGTCCACGACCAGTTCCAGCCCCTTGTCGCGCGCCTTGTCCAGTACCAGATTGGCGACGCCGCCCAGCAGGCGGTCGAGGTCGAAATCGCCAGGTTCCAGGCTGAACTTGCCGGCCTCGATCTTGGAAAGGTCGAGCACGTCGTTGATGACGGAAAGCAGATGGCGCGCCGAATCGGCGATCTTGCCCAGCTTGTCGCGCTGTTCCGCCGAGTGGCTGCCGACCTGAAGCAGATGGGTGAGGCCGACGATGGCGTTCATCGGTGTGCGGATTTCATGGCTCATGTTCGCCAGGAAGGCGCTCTTGGCGTGATTGGCCGCCTCGGCGACCGCGCGCGCGCGCGCCAGTTCGGAGGTGCGCTCGTTCACGCGCTGCTCCAGTCGCACATTGAGTTGCTGGATGGCCGCTTCCGCGCGCTTGCGCTCGCCGATGTCCAGGAGCGAGGCAATGACGAATTTCACGCGGCCATTTTCCCGGAAGCAGGAAACGGTGAGATGCGCGTAAACGATCTCGCCGGCCTTGGAAAAAAAACGTTTATCCAGCTCGTAGGCATCTATTTCACCGGCCAGCAGGCGCTCAAACTGGGTCTCATCGGCGGCCAGGTCGTCCGGATAGGTCATCTCGGCCCAGCTCATGTCCCGCAACTCGGCCTCGCTATAGCCCAGAAGATCGCACAGGTAAGGGTTGACGCGCAGCCAGCCCTTCTCCGGAGAGGTGATGGCGATACCGAAGTTGCCACGGTCGAACTGCGAGCGGAACAGGAACTCGTTTTCACGCAAGGCGGCTTCGGAAGCCAGCAGCGCGGATTCCGAAGCCTTCCGCTGTTCCAGCATGTCCAGCAGCGCCTGGCGGGCATCGTCGGCTTGCGCCAGCAACCCGGCCAGCTCCACCTGAGCGGCGCGGGCCTGCATTTCCGCCGCTTCGCGCTCTGTCTCGTTTTTCTCCAGGGCCGCCAGCATGCGGTTGAAATCGTCGCCCAGCCGGCCGATTTCATCCTTGCGCCGGAAGTTGAGCTGGAAACCGCGCTCGCCATTGGCCACACGCCCGACGCCGCCCATCAGCCGACGCAGGTTGCGGGTCAGTCCATGTGCGATCGCGAAGGCGAGCAGGGTTCCCAGGGCGATGCCCGTCAGGATGAACAACATGCCGTCGCGACGGGTGCGCGACAGATCGGCGGCGACTTCTTCGCGGCCCAGGCCGACGCGCGCCCAACCAAGCAGGCGCCCCCCTTCCAGAACCGGAGCCGCCAGGTCGATCACTTGCTCGTCACTGGCCAGAACCGTGGATTTCGCCGGTGCGCCGATGAGAAGACGGCTGCGCGCATCCGTCTGATACTGACCGACCCGGTTCGGATCGCTGTGCGCCAGTACTCGGCCGTCCGGGCCAAGCAACATGGCGTAACGCACGTTCGCCTCGCGATCCATCGACATGACCACTTCCCGAAGGCCCGCCATGTCGTTGGCCAGTACACGGAGGGTGCTGCTCACCGCCAGGGTGGACACCAGCCCGTGCGCCTGTTGGCGGAAATTTCGGTCCAGGAATTCGCCACGCTGATCGACCAGATGAATCACCATCAAGCCCATCAGCGCGGCCTGCAACAAGACGATGCCGATGACCAGTTGCCAGCGGATGGAAAGGTTGCGCAGGCGATTCAGCATGGCCGGCGATCAAGCGCTGGCGGCATCGCGATAGCGCTCGGCAATGGCCACGAATTCTCCGAATACACCGAGAAAGGCATCGACCACGTCAGGATCGAAGTGGCGCCCGCGATCGCCGACGATGATCTCGCGCGCCTGCTCATAGGGCATCGGCGGCTTGTAGACGCGGCGCGAGATGAGCGCGTCGAAGACGTCGGCCAGGGCCATCAGCCGCGCCGGAATCGGGATGGCGTCACCGGCCAGGGCGTCCGGATAGCCGCTGCCGTCCCATTTCTCGTGGTGCCAATGCGCGATCTGTTTGGCGATGGCGAGAAACGCCACCGGCTTGACTGCGTCGCGCTCCGCCTGTTCGATCGCGTCGGATCCCAGGCGCGCGTGGGTTTTCATGATTTCCCACTCGGTGGGCGTGAGCTTGCCCGGTTTCAGCAGAATCTGGTCGGGAATGCCGACCTTGCCGATGTCATGCAGCGGCGCGGATTTGGCCAACTGGTCGATGTAGTCGGCGCGGAGCAGATCGGAAAACCCCGGATGCGTCCGCAGTCGAGTGGCCAACGTCCGCACGTAGGATTGGGTGCGGCGAATGTGGTTGCCGGTTTCCGGGTCGCGCGTCTCGGCCAGACGCGCCAGGGCATGAATGCTGACGTCCTGGATCAGCAGGATTTCGGCCAGACGCGCCTCCACTTCGGCTTCCAGCACCTCGTTTTTGTTCTTCAGCCAGTCGCGCGCCTCTTTTAATTCCAGTTGCGCCTTCACTCGCGCCAGCACGATGGGCGGCCGAATCGGCTTGGTGATGTAGTCGACGGCGCCCAGATCGAAACCGCGCTGTTCCTCTTCCACGGCGGTCATCGCGGTGACGAAAATCACCGGTACATGAGCGGTGGCCGGGTTTTCCTTGAGTTTGGCGAGAACACCATAGCCATCCATGCCCGGCATCATGACATCGAGCAGAATCATGTCCACGTTCGGCTCCGACAACACCAGATGTAGCGCGCGCGGCCCGGAATTGGCCACCAGCACCCGATACGAAGGCGCCAGGAGTTCGGCCAGAACGGTCAGGTTCTCCGGGGTATCGTCCACCAACAGCAGCGTGGCGATCCGGGGGGCGCTGGCTTGGGGCGTGACCAACGTGGCTGTCATGACGAGGCGAGAGGTTCGAATAGCCTCAATATCGGCGGGGTCGGCGCTTTATTGAGCTTTTGTTGAGTCGGAAATATTCCGATAACCGATTCAGCCGCCAAGGGTGGAGGGCCGCTCGCGGCCCGATGTGCCAATAGGCGCAAAGAAGGAACGTCCGCCAAAGCCACGGCTCGCCTTCGCGGGCCGCAATCCTCCTACGCCAGCTTGCGGTACAGCGTGCGCTCGCTGATGCCGAGGCGGCGGGCGAGTTCCTTGCGGTCACCATCGAGTTGCGCCAGGGCCTGGCGCACATACCGGCGTTCCTCCTCTTCGAGAGGAAGGATGGCCCCCCGCATCGGCGGCTCCGCCGCGCGCGCGAATTCCTGATCTCCGGCAAGACTGAGCACGTCGCCGTCGGCCATCAGCATGGCGCGTTCCAGCAGATTCCTCAGTTCCCGGATATTGCCGGGAAAGTCGTACTCCAGAAGCCGATCGCGCGATTCCGCGTCCAGGCGCAACGGCCGCCCTGGTGCCAGTCGCGCGAGCAGGTGTTCGACCAGCAAAGGCAGGTCTTCGCGCCGTTCGCGCAGGGCGGGCAGATGAATGGGGAAGGTGGACAGCCGGTAATACAGGTCGCGGCGGAATTTTCCGCTCTCCACCATCTCCGCCAGGTCGCGATGGGTGGCGCAAACCAGACGAAAATCGGCGCGCAGGATTTCAATCCCGCCGACACGGCGGTAGGCGCCGGTCTCCAGCAGACGCAGCAATTTCACCTGCAAATGCAGCGGAATATCACCCAGTTCGTCAAGGAACAGGGTGCCGCCGACGGCCGCCTCGACCAGACCGGTTTTCCTGCGGCCGGCGCCGGTGAACGCGCCCTTTTCGTAGCCGAACAGTTCCGACTCGAACAGGCTTTCGGTCATGCCCGAGCAATCCACCGGCACGAAAGGCTGTTCACGCCGCGCGCTGTGGGCGTGCACGGCCTGGGCGGCGAGTTCCTTGCCGACGCCGGATTCGCCCAGCAACAGCACCGGGGTCATGGCCGGCGCGACGCGGTTGATGAGGTCGAGCATGCGGGTGAAGGCGGGGGAACGGCCAACCATGCCCAATGCGCCGGGTTGGCGGCTGGCCTCGCGCAGGTTGCGCATGGTTTCCACGAAATAGACGATGTTGCCGTCCGCGTCATGGATCGGAACCAGTTCAACATCGACGTATTCCTGGCCGCGCGGAGTGTGGTGCAGGTGCATGACGCGGCTGGCACGCCGCGTCTTCATCGCGGTCTGACGCGGACAGGATTCGCCGCAGCGATCACACGGCTGGTCGTAGTGGTGCGAGATTTCGTAGCAGGTGCGGCCGATGATGTCGCCGCCGAAGGTATGACGGTAGGCCGCATTGGCCGAGAGAATGCGGTAATCCGGGTTCACCAGAATGCGCGGTTCCGGCAGCGATTCGAGCAGGGCGAGAAGTTCGCTGGGTGGAGCGGAAGCGGTATCCGGCGTATCCATGTCATTACTGTCCAGCGCAACTGTCAATGTTGGCAAACTAACACGGATTGGCCGGTCGGGTAGCCCTCATCGCCATAAACAATTCCAATTGAATCAGTCTGATAGGGATTTCACGCTGGAGAAAATATGGCTGGCGCGTGAATTGCTTGAATCCACCCCAAGCAACCCCGCGCTGTCGGGGGCCATTATCGAGAGATACCACCATGAAAATCGCCGTCACCAGCCAGAACCGCAAAACCGTCACCGATCATGCCGGCCAATGCCGCAAGTTCTGGATTTTTGAAACAGAATTCGCCGATGTAGTGGAAAAGCATCTGGTCGAACTGCCTCTCCAGCTACGTATCCGGGATACCCAGCCCAACCCGCTGGATGGCGTCAATGTCCTGATCACCGGCGGCATGGCGAGCGGCTTGCGCTACCACTTGAAGCAGCGCGGCATCCAGGCCGTCTCCACCCTGGAAAGCGACCCCGAACGCGCGGTGGCCGCATGGCTCAACGGCACCCTGGACGAAACGCCGCCACTCATCCGCATTGCCGGGATGTTGCATAAATCATCTGCGTAGTCCCCCCTGGTGCCAGCGAGCTGGTTTTTTGTTTTTTCGGCGACACCTCCCCTCCCCCGCACACGGGAGAAGCGAGAAGCGGTTGTCGGCAGGGGTGGGGGGCACCGAGTTCGTGCACTGGTACAACACCGAGCACCGGCACAGCGGGATTCGCCACGTCGCGCCAGTTCAACACCATCAAGGCGAGGACCACGCGATCCTGGCTACCCACCATGCGCCCTAACAGGCAGTTCGCGAGGCAAACCCCGCGCGCAGGCGTGGGCAGACCCGGAACTGGTCTCCCGTTGGTACGGTAACGCCCAATCCTGATCCGACGAAACCTCTCCCCCTGCGAAATCAGCGCGAACCATGAAGCCCGCAGCAGGCGGAAACCAGAGTTGCTCCAGGGTAAAATCAGCAGCAGGGCGAGTACCTGGAGGCATTAATTACGAATTGATTTCTGGATAACTCCAGTTATATCGAATGCTTACAACGTATCTCGCCCTCTTTGCGCAACATCCAGGCTAGGTAACCCCTGATGTATCTCGGTATCGACTTCGGCACTTCCGGCGCGCGCGCCTGCGTCATGGCTCCCGGTGGGCAGATCGAGGACATGGCGCGCCTGGAATTCGGCAACCTCACCCGCGACGAAGCCGCCGCCACCTGGAGCGAGGTGTTGTTCAACCTGATCGCGCAAATCCCGATCAGTCTGCGTCGGCGGCTCCTGGCGCTGGCCGTGGACGGCACTTCCGCCACCGTGCTGGCCTGCGACGAAGCCCTCAATACCACCTATCCACCCCTGCTCTACAACGACACCCGCGCCGTGGCCGAAGCCGAAGCCATCCGCCGCGCGGCCGGCCCCGAACACCCGGCCGCAGCGGCCAGTTCCGGCCTGGCCAAGGTGCTCTGGCTGAAAAAACGCCTGGGCGCCGAACGTGCCCGCCTCTACCTGAATCAGGCCGACTGGCTCTCCGCGCTGCTTTCTGGCCGCCCGGTGAGCGACTACCACAACGCCCTGAAAATGGGAGTCGATCTGGAAACCGGGCAATGGCCGGAATGGGTGGCGTATCTGGTCGATCCCGACTATCTGCCGATTGCCGTCAAACCAGGCACGGCGCTGGCCCTGGTTGAACGCCCGCGCGCCAACTCACTCGGCATCAACCCCGACTGCCTGGTGCGTGCCGGCACCACCGACAGCATCGCCGCGTTCCTTGCCGCGAGGGCCAGCCAACCCGGCGAAGCGGTCACTTCGCTGGGCACCACCCTGGTGCTCAAACTGCTCTCGGAAACCCGCGTCGATGCCGGCGAATACGGCATCTACTCGCATTGGTTCGGCCGTTACTGGCTGGCTGGTGGCGCTTCCAACGCCGGCGGCGGCGTGCTCAGGCAGCATTTCAGCGACGATGAAATCTTCAGCCTGTCCGCGCGTATCGAACCGGAACGCGCCACCGGCCTGGATTACTACCCGCTGCCGGGCAAGGGCGAACGCTTTCCGGTCAACGACCCCGAGTTGCCCCCCCGCATGGAACCCCGTCCACCCACCCGCATCGAATTCCTGCAAGGACTGCTGGAAGGGCTGGCGAACATCGAGGCGAGCGGCTATCGCAAACTCGCCGAATTGGGCGCCACGCCCTTGCGCTCGGTCGCCAGCGCCGGCGGCGGCGCCTGCAACGACGCCTTTACGCGCATCCGCGCCCGGCGGCTCCATGTTCCGGTCAGCCGCGCCGCCGAACAGGAAGCCTGCTACGGCAGCGCGCGGCTGGCCTGTTTCGGAAACGATCTTTTCCCCGGAGGTGGTGATGACTGAGGGTCTTGCCTGCACCTGCTCCATGCCTCTGGCCTGGCACCCCGCCAGCCTGGACGAGAACGCGCGCCTCGGCATGATGCGCGAGGCGGCACTCTTGCTCAACGCGCTCAACCAGATGGAAGGCTCGCACGAACTGGAGAGCAGCGGACCGGACACGCGCAGGTTCGAGCGTCTCGAAGCCAAGCTGGATCTCGCCCTGCACCTGCTCGCCCGCGTCCTGGATCCCGGCATCCCCCCCCCCTTCCGCGATGTGACCCTGTCGCCCCTGGGCGTGGAATGGAATGACGAACAGATGCCGCTCGCCGGCGCCAGCCTCATTCTGGAACTGCGACCCTCGGAACATCTGCCGCTCACTCTGCGTCTGCCGGCGCGGGCGGGGGAAGCTTTGCCCGGCGTGGCGCGCGCGCATCTGGTCAACCCGCCGGAAGCGTTGGAGGAAGCCCTGCATCAGTTCGTGTTTCGCCGCCACCGCCAGGCGATCCGCGCGCGCGCGGGCGGCTGAGTCCCGCGCGGCACCCCATGCCGACCGCCGCCCTGCCCTATCTGCCCTGGCGCAAACCCGCCGTGGAAAGCGGGCCGCTGCGTCTCACCTCACGCCGGCTCTACATCCTGCCTACCCGTTCCGGCCTGGTCTTCGCCCTGCTCCTGTTCGGGCTGCTGCTGGGCGCCATCAACTACGGCGTCAGCCTGGTCTACCTGTTCACCTTCTGGTTCATCGGCCTCGCCGTGGTGGGCATGCTGCATACCCATCGCAACCTCTCCGGCCTGGTGCTGCGCGCGTCCGCCACCGCGCCGGTGTTCGCGGGGGAAACCGCCGGTTTCAAACTGCGCGTGGAGAATCCCAGCCGCCTGCGGCGGCAACGCATCGGCCTGCGCCATGCCCTCGCCTGGGGAGCGCCCGGCGACCTCGCCGCCAGCGGCGAGACGGTGCTCGAACTGCCGCTGCCGCAAGCGGAACGGGGCTGGAAAACCCCCGGACGGTTCGCCATCCACAGCGCATTTCCGCTTGGCCTGTTCCGTTGCTGGAGCGTGCTGGAGCTGGACTGGGGCGTTCTGGTCTACCCGCGTCCGGCGGCGGAATCCCTGCCTCTGCCCGCCCCCGAAGCGGACGACGATACCGGGCACACCCCCCCCACGCGCGGCGAGGGACAGGAATTCATCGGCTTGCGCGGCTACCAGCCCGGCGATGCGACGCGACGCATCGCCTGGAAGGCATCGGCGCGCGGTAGCGGCAAGCTGCTCACCAAGCAATTCGCCGGCGGCGCCACGCAGCACCTTTGGCTGAGTTGGTGGCAAACCCCGGAACGCGACGTCGAAGGCCGCCTCTCGCGCCTCACCCGCTGGGTGCTCGACGCCCACGCCGCCGGCCTCGCCTATGGCCTGAAACTCCCCGGCCGCGCCGTGTCGCCGCAAACCGGCGAAATTCACCTGCGGCAATGCCTGGAAGCCTTGGCCAGACATGGGCAAACGTAGGTAGGCAACGAGATTTGTAGCGCCATGTCTCTTCCGCGTCCCAACCTTCCTCCCGCCCTCGCCGCCCTCCTCTGGCTGCTCATGCCCCTGGCCCTGGTGCTGGCGCCACACGCCTTGCACCAGCCACTATGGATCAGCCTGTCCTGGCTGGCTTTTGCGCTGTTGCGCGTCCACACCGCGCGAACCGGGCGGCAGCCGGTAAGGCGCGCGCTCAAGATGCTGCTGGCCCTGGCCGGGGTGGCGGGAGTGCTGCTGCAATATGGCACGGTGATCGGCCCGGCCGGCGGCGTGGCGCTGCTGACCTACCTCTCCGGCGCCAAGCTGCTGGAAACGCATACCGCGCGCGACCGCCTCGGGCTCCTGTTCGTCGGCTGTTTTCTCCTGGTGGCGCATTTTCTCGATGGGCAAAGCATGATGACCGCCGGCTACATGGGGGTTGCCGCAATCGCGCTGGTGGCCGGCATGATCGCCACGCAAAGCCCCACCGGCACGTTATCCGCCTGGCGCCCCACCCTGGCCCTCGCCACCCGCCTCATGGCGCAGGCCCTGCCCCTGGCGTTGCTCATCTTTCTGCTGTTCCCGCGCTTGCAAGGCCCGCTCTGGGGGTTGCCGCAACAGGTCGCCGCTCATGCCGGGCTGTCCGGCCAGATGAGTCCGGGCGACATCAGCCGGCTCATTCTTTCCGATGAACTCGCCTTTCGCGCCGAATTCGCCGGCCCCCAGCCCACGCCGCGACAACTCTACTGGCGCGGGCCGGTGCTCTGGGATTTCGATGGCCGCGCCTGGCACACGACGCCGCCACCGCGCGCCGCCATGCCGGAAGCGACGGGCCTCGGTGCCCCGGTGCGCTACAGCCTCACCCTGGAGCCGCACCAGCAACGCTGGCTACCCCTGCTCGGCCTGCCCGTCGGCCTGCCGGAACTGCCCGGCAACCCCAGCCGCCTGGGCATCGACCTGCAATGGCAAGGCAGGGATGCCATCACCCAGCGCCTGCGCTATGAAATCGAGGCCTATCCGGATTACCAACTGGAGAACGGCATTCGCGCGATGGACGGGGCGCCGACGCCGGCCCTGCGCGCGCGGGCGCTGGCCCTGCCCGCCGCCGGCAACCCGAGAGCGCGGGAACTGGCGCGCGGCTGGCTGGAACACGCGGCCAACGAGGAGGCGATCGTCGATCAGGCGCTCGCGCTGTTCCGCTCGCAGCCCTTTTTTTACACCCTCAACCCACCGCTCCTGGGCGAGTCCGCCGTGGATGATTTTCTGTTCCGTACCCGGCGCGGTTTCTGCGAACACTACGCCAGCGCCTTCGTCTTCCTGATGCGCGCGGCCGGTCTGCCGGCGCGAGTGGTTACCGGCTACCAGGGCGGCGAGCGCAACCCGCTCGGCGACTACCTCATCGTGCGCGGCCGCGACGCCCATGCCTGGGCCGAGGTCTGGCTGGCCGGGCGCGGCTGGGTGCGGGTAGACCCGACCGCCGCCGTCGCCCCCTCGCGGGTCGAGCGCGGCATCGCCGCCGCCCTCCCCGCCGGCGAGCGGCCCGGTGGCCTCGTCACCCTGGAAGGCGCCTGGCTGCGCCCGCTCCAGCTCGGTTGGGATCTGCTCAACAACCAATGGAATCAATGGGTGATCGGCTACAACCAGGAGCGCCAGCGCCAGTTCCTCGCCAGCATCAACCCGCTTCTGGCGCACTGGCAGAGCATGGTCTGGGCGCTGGGCATGGGGGGGCTGCTCATCGTCCTCGGCATCTCCGCCGCCCTCTGGCCGCGCCTGGCCAGCGTCTGCCGCGACCCCGCCAGCCGAGAATACCTGCGTTTCTGCCGCGCCCTGGCCCGTTGCGGCCTGCCGCGCGGCGCGGCGGAAGCCCCGGAAGACTACGCCCGCCGCGTCCTGAGCCGGCGCCCCGACCTGGGCAACGAGATCAAGCGCGTCACCCGCCTCTATCTCGCCGCCCGCTACGGGCCCGGTGACGACGCCACGCAACGCGAGCTGCGCGCCGCTGTGGCGTCCGCCGTGGCCTCAACTCGCCCCGGCCACCGCCCGCCCGCTAAACTCGACGCATCGCCGCCAACCTGAGCGCAGACATGGAACGCTTCACCATCTCCCTCGATGAAACGCTGGCCCGGTCCTTCGACAGCCTGATCCGCGAGCGCGGCTACGCCAACCGCTCCGAAGCCGTGCGCGACTTGATCCGGCGCGAACTGGAGGCCCGGCGCATCGAAAGGGAAGAAGCTCCCCACTGTGTCGCCAGCCTCTCCTACGTCTACAACCACCACGAGCGCCGTCTCGCCGAACGCCTCACCGACCTGCAACATCACGCGCATGACGTCGTCGTCTCTTCCATGCACGTCCACCTGGATCACGACAACTGCCTGGAAACCCTGTTCCTGCGCGGCCACACCGAAGAAGTCCGCGCCTTCGCGGAAAAACTCTCCGCCGAACGCGGCGTCCGCCACGGCACCCTCAACCTGATCCCTGTGGAAAGCGAAGGCCCCCATCACCATGTACACAGCCGGCCGAAAACCTGAGCGGCGGGATTGCAGGGAAAAGCGCGCGAGCCGCCCCCCGAGGGGGCCAAGTCGTTCTTGGGGCGGCCCGGCAAACGACTTGAGAGAGCGAAGTTGCGCAAGGGAAATGCTTCGACTTCACTGCGCCACCTGAGCGCCGGCCGCGTTTTTCTCCGGTTCGGGCAGGGGTTTGGTCAGGCTGATTAGGGTCTGGCCCGGGCCGGGTTTCATGCCGCCGCCGGCCGCGAGCACCTGGAGCCGCCCGCCCTCGCCGATCAGAAACATCGGCACAACCTGATTCTGGTAACGGGCCAGATAGGCTTCGTAGTCGAAACTCTCGGTCACCCGGGTCTTTTTGAATGTCCAGCCGGCGTAAAACCGCCGGCTCAGTTCCGAGTGGGTGAGGCCTTCGCCGAACAGGGAGCGGCCGCGCAGATGGCTGGAGACGCTACCGCCGAGTTTCGCTT
This sequence comes from Hydrogenophilales bacterium, assembly GCA_023258975.1. Classification (GTDB taxonomy): domain Bacteria; phylum Pseudomonadota; class Gammaproteobacteria; order Burkholderiales; family Thiobacillaceae; genus PFJX01. The sequence goes on from JAHFRD010000018.1 coordinate 33,761, forward strand.
CCTCGGGGGCGAGCTGATAGATCTGGTTGCGCCCGAAGAGGGGGGTGAAGTGGAGCGCCACCAGGGAGTTGACCTCGTCGTTGCCGGTCATCGCGAGCAGCCGGCCGATGCCACCCAGTTCCACCCGTTCCAGCACCGTGTCGGAATAAACGTTGGAATAAAAGGCGGGAACACCCTGCATGCGCGCCTGGCGCACGTTGTACCAGTTGTTGTCCACCAGCATCACCGGCACCTGTTCGTCACGCAGCGCCTTGGCGATGCCGCGCACCCAGGCATGGCCACCGAGCACCAATACCCCTTCCGCGCCCGTCCTGGTCAGGCCCAGGCGCCGGGCCAGGGGGGCGGCGGTCAGGCCGTAGACCACCACCGTGCCGATGATGACGAAGAAGGTAAGGGCCACCAGGCGGTCGGCGCCCGGATAACCCAGTTCACCCAGGCGCAGGGCGAATACCGAGGCCACCGCCGCCGCGACGATGCCGCGCGGCGCCATCCAGGACAGGAACAGCTTTTCCCGATGTTCCAGCCGGGTGCCCAGGGTGGAGATGAACACCGCCGCCGGCCGCACCAGGAACAGCAGGACGGCAAGGAAGGCCAGGCTACCGAACCCCAGGGAGAGCAGATCGGCGGCTTTGAGGTTGGCGGCCAGGAGGATGAAGATGCTGCCGATGAGCATCATGCGCAGGTTCTCCTTGAACTCCACGATGTGCTGCACCGAGACGTATTTCTGGTTGGCCACGGCGAAGCCCATCACCGTCACCGCCAGCAGGCCCGATTCGGATTGCAGGTGATCGGAGGCGGTGAACACCACCACGACCAGGGACACCATCATCGGCACATGCAGGGCATCCGGCAGCCAGTCCCGCTTGATCGAGAGCACCATGCCCGCCGCGCCGGCCAGGCCGAGCAGGGCGCCGGTGGCTGCGGTCATGCCCAGGTTGATGGCGATCTCCGCTCCACTGGTCTGCCCCGCCACCAGAGTCTCGAATACCAGCACCGCCAGTACCGCGCCGACCGGGTCGATGACGATGCCCTCCCACTTGAGCGCGGGCCCGCTGACGCCGGTGGGGCGGATATGGTGCAGCATGGGCACCACGACGGTGGGGCCGGACACCACCAGCACCGCGCCCAGCAATATCGACATGGGCCAGTCCAGGCCCAGCAACCAGCGCGCCGCCAGCAGGGTCAGGCCCCAGGTGACCAGCATCCCCAGCGTCACCAGGCGGGCGACGATGCCGCCCACCGCGCGGAATTCCTTCACCGACAGGCTCAAGCCCCCCTCGAACAGAATCAGGGCCACCGCCAGGGAAACCAATGGGTAGAGCAGGTTTCCCAGCATTTCCGCCGGCTGCGCCAGGCCGCTCACCGGCCCCGCCAGAATGCCGAACAGCAACAGCAGCAGAATGGAGGGGAAGCCCAGGCGCCAGCCCAGCCACTGTGCGAACGTCCCCAGCGCGATCACGGCGGACAGGCTGACCAGCAGGTGTTCGATCATGTTTCGGTTCCGGAATTGGGGTGGCGAGAGCGGGAAGGTTCAGGCGGGTTGATGCGCATGGAGTTCCATTCCGTGGTGTTCAAATTCATCGGTGTGGCCACAGGCGCAGCGACCCGACGCTATCGCTATGCCGCCGGCCCCAGCGCCGTGCTCAGTATTTCCTCCAGTTGCAGCTTGTGCAGGCTGGCGTAGCCGGTGGCGGGCGAGGAGGACTCGGGGCGGCCGGCGTAGCGCAGGGTGATGCCGGTGGCCAGGCGGATGGGGTAGGCGGCATAGCGCCAGGCGCCCTGGTTGAGCGGTTCGTCCTGCGCCCAGACGATGTCGTTCACGCTCGGATAGCGCGCCAGCAATTCGGCCATTTCCAGGTCTGGCCAGGGGTAGAGCTGTTCGATCCGGATGATGGCGATGTCCTGGCTTTCCCGTGCTCGGCGTGTGCGCAGCAGGTCGTAGTACAGGCGGCCGGAGCAGAACACCAGGCGGGTGACTTGTGCGGGGTCGAGAGCGTCGACTTCGTCGAGCAGCGGCTGGAAGGCCCCCCGCGCCAGTTCATCCAGGCTGGAAACGGCGTCCGGATGGCGCAGCAGGCTCTTGGGCGTGAACACGATCAAGGGCTTGCGGTAGGGGCGCACCACCTGGCGGCGCAGCAGATGGAACATCTGCGCCGGGGTGGTGGGCTGCACGATCTGGAAGTTGTCATGCGCGGCCAGTTGCAGGAAGCGTTCGATGCGGCCCGAGGAGTGCTCCGGCCCCTGGCCCTCATAGCCATGCGGCAGGAACAGGGTGATACCGGAGAGCAGCCCCCATTTGCTTTCTGCGGCGGCGATGAACTGGTCCACCACCACCTGGGCGCCGTTGACGAAGTCGCCGAACTGCGCCTCCCAGATCACCAGTTGATCCGGCGCGGCGCTGGCGTAGCCATATTCGAAGCCGAGCACGGCTTCTTCCGAGAGCACGGAATCCACCACCAGGAAATTGGCCTGGCCGGGCACCAGGTTTTGCAGCGGAATGTGGACGCCGTCATCCCAGTGCTCGCGCTCCTGGTTGTGCAGCACCGCATGGCGGTGAAAGAAGGTGCCGCGGCCGGAATCCTGTCCGGTCAGGCGCACCGGCGTGCCATCCGACAACAAGCTGGCATAGGCCAGGCTTTCCGCCATGCCCCAGTCCAGCGGCAGCGCGCCCTCCCCCATCAGGCGGCGGTCGTCGATGATCTTCTCCACGCGGGGATTGAGGGCGAATCCGTCCGGCACGGCGGTGAGCCGCCGCGCGAGTGCTTGCAGGCGCGGCACGGGAATGCTCGTGGCCGCGGCATCGCGCCAGTGCGTTCCCTTGTAGGGACTCCAATCCGCCGCATAAGGGCTTTTCACGCCGGCCTGGTGGCCGACCCTGGCGTCCAGGCCGGCGCGGAATGCCTGCGTCATGGCTTCCGCCTCGGCGGCATCCACCACGCCCTGTTCGGCGAGCCGTTGCGCGTACAGCGCGCGCGTGCCGGGCAGCGCCTGGATGCAGCGGTACATGAGCGGTTGCGTGGCCATCGGCTCGTCTTGCTCGTTGTGGCCGAGGCGGCGATAGCAGATCAGGTCGATGGCGATGTCGCGCATGAAGGTCATGCGGTAATCCAGGGCGATGCGCACCGCGCGCAGCACCGCTTCCGGATCGTCGCCGTTCACATGCAGCACCGGCGCTTCCACGATCTTCATCACGTCGGTGCAATACAGGCTGGAGCGGGAGTCGCGCGGGTCGGAGGTGGTGAAGCCGATCTGGTTGTTGATGACGATATGCAGCGTGCCGCCAGTCCGAAAACCGCGCGTGGCCGCCATGTTCAGGGTTTCCATCACCACACCCTGGCCGGCCATCGCCGCGTCGCCGTGGATCAGCACCGGCATCACCAGGCTGCCGTCCATGTCGCCCCGGCGTTGCTGCTGCGCGCGAACCCAGCCCTCCACCACCGGATTGACGATTTCCAGGTGCGAAGGGTTGAACGACAGCACCGCGCGGATCGGCCCCCCCGCCGTTTCCAGGTTGGCGGCGAAACCCTGGTGGTATTTCACGTCGCCGGTCCGTTGCGCGTTGCCGACCGCGTGATGGGCATGCTCGAACAACTCGATCACCGAGCGATGCATCACGTTGTGCAACACATTGAGGCGGCCGCGATGCGCCATGCCCAGGCCGATTTCCCGCACCCCGGCGCGAGCGGCCAGTTCCAGCAGGTAATTGAGCAGGGGAATCAACGACTCGCCGCCTTCCAGCGAAAAACGCTTCTGGCCGACGAAGCGGGTATGCAGGGTTTTTTCCAGGGTTTCGGCGGCAGTGAGTTGCGTCAGCAACCAGCGTTGCAGTTCTTCGGTGGCAACCTCGGTGGCACCCTCGGTGGCACCCTCGCCGCCTTCGATGCGCTGCTGCAACCAGCGTTTCTGTGTGGTGCTGGTGAGGTGCATGTATTCCGGCGCCAGGGTGCCGCAATAGGCGCGCCGCACTCGCGCCAGAATGTTGCGCAGCGTGTCGCGCGCCGGCCCGACCAGTGAGCCGGTATCGAACTCCTCGTCCAGTTCGGCGCTGGTCAGGCCGTGATTGGCCGGGTCGAGCTCCGGAATATGGGGCTGCGGCAGGTGCTTGAGCGGATCCAGATCGGCGTTGCGAAAGCCGCGAAAACGGTAGGCGTTGATGAGCTGCAACACCCCGACCTGGCTCGCCTCGCATTTCAGCAACGGCAGATCGGATACCTCCAGGGCTTCCTTCTTCGGGAAGCGCGGAGCGGCCGAGGCCGGCGGCGGAGGCGGGAGCATATCCGGCCGTTCGGATTCAAGCGCCGCCAGGTAATCCGCGCTACCGGAAAACAAGGCGGTAACGGGAAGGGAATCGCGCTTCATGCCTGTATTCATCTGGAAGTTGACACCGGCTCGCACGCTAACGGCTGCCGTGTTGCAGTGCAAGATGATTTTGGCATGGGGTCGACAGCCGGTTCAGTATTTGGCAACGCCTATGCCAGTTCCGCACGGCCGTTCCGAAGGAACTGACCTCCCCCCCGGGGGGAAACGAGCATGGCGAGTAAGGGGGCTGTTTCATCCCAGTTCCGCACGGCCGTTCCAAAGGAACTGACCTCCCCCTCGGGGGGAAACGAGCGTAGCGAGTAAGGGGGCTGTTTCATCCCAGGTGGAGAGCCTTCGCCAGAGTGTCGAAGAACAGGCAATACAACGCGATGGGCAAGGGCAGGCCGAGCAAAGTACCGAACAGGTAGGCGCGGAACCTGACGCCTGACATCGCAAGAGCGAAATTGAGAGCCGGCAGGGTCTGAAACAGCACTCGCGCCAACAAAATGCTCTCGATCGGGTGGCTGTCCAGCCGCGCGAGAACTCGCGCGGCCACTCGGTTATCCAGTTGCCTTAGCGCATCGCCGCCGACGAACCGGATGGCCAGGAAACTGATCGCACAAGAAATGCTCGCGGCGACATAGACAGCCAGGCCGCCGCCGGTTCGACCCAGCGCCAGCACGGCGGCGGCCAGGAACAGCCAGCCCGGAATCTGAATCAGATTACCCAGCGCGAACGCCAGTGTAAAAATGAGAAGCCCGCCGACCGGGTGGCTCTGAATGGCTTCCCGCAGGGTTTCCAGGCTGAAACGATCGCGCAGGCCGGTCAACTCGAAAACCGCCAGCAACCCGCCGAGAAACAGGGCAACCGCGAGCAGCCGCCGGTACTTTGCCATCACGCCGGCGCCTGTATGGTCGTGCCGTTACGGGCCAGACGCCGGGCAATCAGGTGATCCAGACTCAGCTTGCCCGGGCCGCCGAACAGCAGGGGGAGGAACATAATCAGATAGATCAGCGGCAGCTTCCAGCCGTTGTCGGCGACGTTGTAGCCATTGCCCGCATGCACGCTGGCCCAGGCGACGATCGTGAGGATGATCAGCGAGATGCTGGCGAAACGGGTGCCCAGGCCCAACACCAGCGCGACGGGGCCGATGAGCTCGGTCCAGGTGGAAATCCGCCAACTGATGTCGACAGGCACCAGATCGAAGGGAAACGGGAACCGATCCTGGATGTCGGCGAACCAGTTTTCTCCGTGCCATTTTTCCAGGCCGGATTCCCAGAACTCGTAGGCGAGCAATAAGCGCAGGCCGAGTTGAGGGAGAAATTCGCCGAAGCGATTCAGCAGGCCGAACACATCGCGGGCCAGGCAGGACAAGCGGGTATGGATGTTCATGGTGCTCTCCTTGTGCCGAGAAGCGCGCCCTGTTCGCGCAAGCCGCGCAGCAGGCCGCCGCCCAGCTGGACGAAGCGCTCGGATTGGTCGGGGTCGGTTTGGGTGGCGCTTTGAGTGAACAAATGGGCCAGGGCCTCGCGCCCGCCCGGCTGGTGATCGCGAATCATGGCCAGCAGCCGGGCGGACAGGGGATTCAACAGGATGAAGCGCACATCGTCCCGCGATTCTTCCTCCGCATCCCGGAACAGCAGATAGCAATAGGCTTCCGCGTTGGCTGCGGCGGGCCTGAAGCGCGGACCGATGCGATGCACTGGATAGCGATAGCAAGCCAGGCGCGCGCTCGGGTTGAGCACGGGGCGGCCCGCCAGCAGATCGCCGTTGGGATCGATGCCGGCGGGATCGGGTGCGTCGGGCGCGATGGAGACGGCCAGTTCCAGCCATTCGTAGTGCATGAACTCCGCCAGGTAGGGCCGCGTCGGGAATTCACCCTTGCCCGCTTCCACCACCCAGTCGAGAAAGTCCTTGGGAATATCCCGGAACAGGGCCGAATGGCAGCGGTGTTCCTGGAAAAACCGGCGTAGCGACCGCTTCCAGGCGCGCGCGCCCAGAATTCTGCGGGTCACCGGATAGCAGGCGAGCAGGAAGCCTTCCAGGTTGTTGAACAGCAATTCCTCATATACCTTCATGCGCCGCGCCGGGGCGCCGGGCGGGCGGGGCGCCCCGCGCGGATCGCGAATGCGGGCGGCGAAGGCGGCCTGGTATTCGGAAAAATGCAACGCTTCAGGCGGCATGGCGCGACTCCGAATGCGCGGCCTGCAAATGCCGGATCCATCTCACTTCCGGCAACAGGTCGGCCAGCGGCGGAATGTTGAAATCGCGTTCCAGCAGGGTGGGCGGCGTGCCGATGCGGGCGTAGATGTGCTCCAGCAGGTTCCAGACCGGGTCGATCACCGCCGCGCCGTGCGTGTCGATGATGAGGTCGTCGGCCTCGCGGTAATGCCCGGCCATGTGCAGATAGACGATGCGCGCGGCCGGCATGGCGTCGAGAAAGGCGCACGGGTCGAAGCCGAAGTTGACGCTGTTCACGTAAACATTGTTCACGTCCAGGTGCAGATCGCAATCCGCTTCCTCCAGCACGGCGTGGATGAACTCGATCTCGCTCATCTCGGCGATACCCGGCGCGACATAGTAGGAGGCGTTTTCGATGGCGATGCGTCGCTCCAGGATGTCCTGTGTACGCCGGATACGGCTGGCCACATGGCGCACGGCGTCCCCGGTAAAGGGAATCGGCAGCAGGTCGTAGAGGTGGCCGTCGTCCGCGCACCAGGACAGGTGCTCGGTAAACAGGCCGATGCCATATTCATCGAGGAATCGTTTCACGCGCTGAAGGTACGCCTCGTCCAGTGGCCACGGGCCGCCCAGGTTGAGGGACAGGCCGTGGCCGACGATGGGACGCCGTTCGGCGATCAGGCGCAGATCGCGGCGGCGCGAACCGCCCATCTCCAGCCAGTTTTCCGGGGCGAGTTCGAAGAAGTCGATGGCGTCCGGGAGATGGGCCCTGAGGTCGGGGAGATGCTCCCGCCTCAGGCCCAGGCCCGCGCCATGCGGTGAGGTGTCACGCATGGTCGCTGCTCCGGCCGCTTATTTTTTGTCAGCGCCGCACTTGCCTTCCGTGGCTTTCGCCTTGTCAGCACCACACTTGCCTTCCATCGCCTTGGCCTTGGCCTTGGCTTTGGCCTTGTTGGCGCCGCACTTGCCCTCGCCGCATTTGCCATCCTTGGCCTTGCTTGCCTTGGCCTTGTCGCCGCCGCACTTGCCTTCCATCGCCTTGGCCTTGTCGCCGCCGCACTTGCCTTCCATCGCCTTGTCGTCGGCGGCGGCCACCAGGTAGCCGCCGCGCAGGCTCTGCATGGCAAAGGGATTGCCCGCCGCGTGGGCGATTCCGGCGGCGCCGATGGCGGCGGTCAGGGCGAGGGTCAGCGTGGTTTTAGTCGCGTTCATGTTGATTCTCCAAAGCAAGTCATGTCGTGTGCCCAAAATGGGCGGGGAATGACGATGGTCTCGGAGAACCGGGCGGTTACTCGTGTCCGCGCCGCTCGGCCAAGGCCTTGCGGATGCGTTCACGCGCTTCGGGGGTGAGATCGGCGCCTTGCGCCTCAGCCTCGGCGCGCCGGCCCAACTCGCTCAGGGCCTTTCGCATCAAGGCCAGCTGCCGCTCGAATCGCCGGCAGTTGGCGCAGATCCACAGATGCATCCGCAGTCCCCAGCGCTCCCGGAAACCCAGAGGGCGTTCCTGGCGCTCTGAAATCAAGTGGCTCGCATCCTTGCAGGTCAGCATCTTCATTCACCCACGGGCGACGGCTTGCACGTTCTGGCCGACCCAGTTCCTGTCGAGACACTGCCGGAGACCTAATCGGCCCCGATGCAGCATCGTCCACAGGTTGGTCGGCGTGATCGCCAATTCCTTACAAATATATTCGGTGTCTTCCTCCATCACCTCGCGCAGCCAGAAAAGACGCCCCAGCCGGGGCGGCAGCGCATCCAGGCAACGCTGCAGGATGGCCAGGAACTGGGAGTTCTCCAACGCGCGCACCGGATCGCCCCAGTCCGCCAGGCGCATGCTCCAGTGCCCGTCCGGCGCGAAGTCATCATCCTGGCCGGCGTCATCCTCGACTGCGTCCGGTTCCTCCAGGGCGACCTCGCGCGCGTCATGGCGAAACGCGTCGATGATCTTGTGCTTGAGGATGCCCACCAGCCAGGTGCGTACCGAAGCGCCTCCGGAAAACCGCTCGCGCGCCTGCAATGCGGCCAGCAGCGTGTCCTGTACCGCCTCCTCCGCCTTGTGTTCGTCGCGCAGATGGGTGAGGGCGTAGCGGTAGAGGGCGGCCCCATGCTCTTCCAGCCAGTGTTCCGGCGAGTGCTGTACAGACGTATCGGCGCGACGGTCGCTCAAGGACGATCCCCTTCCAGAATTTCGCCGCGATTATCCACAGCGATAAACGCCTTGTCAGAAAAGTGTCCGTGGCGCGGCCATGCCACGGCGGAGAAGGAGGAAAACCATGTCCTGGGTTGGTGCGCCCGATCCCGTAAACGCGGCAATGCCTTGTTTACCTTATCCATCCGCTTCGCTACCCTGACAGGACAGCCCGCCAGACAGCATGCCCCCCTCCATGCAGCACGATCTGCTCACCGCCTTCAATGAATACTTCGAGCTGGTTCACGCCGACACGGATGAATTGCGGGCGCGGGTGTATCAACTGCGCCATCAGGTCTATGTGCTGGAAACCGGCTTCGAGAGCGAGGCGGACTGCCACGGCGGCGTCGATGAACAAGGCCGGCGCATTCTCCTGGAAGAAGACGAGTTCGACCCCCGTTCCGACCACTACCTGCTGCGCCACCGCCGCACCGGGATCCATGCCGCCACCACGCGCCTGATCCTGCCGATGCTCGACGCGCCTTACCCCATCGAAGTCCACTGCGCCCTGGACGCCCCCGTGAAGGAAGCGTCGATGCGCGCGCATCTGGGGGAAATCTCGCGCTTCGCCGTCTCCAAAGCCTTCAAGCGGCGCCTTGGCGAAGCCGGCAGCATCGCCGGCGTGGCCTCGGATATCGAGGTGTATTTCGGGGAACACGAACGCCGTGTGTTGCCGCATATTTCTCTGGGCCTGTTCGCCGCCGTGATGCGCATGGCGCATGAGCATCGCATCGCTTATTGCTACGCGGTCATGGAACCGGCGCTGGTTCGCCTGCTTGGACGCTTCGGCGTGGTTTTCCAGCGCATCGGGCCGGATACCGAATATCACGGCGTGCGCGTGCCCTGCTTCACCAGCGCGAACGATGTCCTGCCCAACATCAGGCAAGTCGCGCCCCAGGTCTGGGATCTCATTACCAATCGCGGCGAGTTGTTCATCGACGTCACCTGACCCATCCTCCCTTCCCGCTCGCGGCTCACTCTTTCAACAACTCACCAGCAAATCATCATGACCACACCCCAAGACATCCGCACCCTGGCCCTGGTCGGCCACGGCGGCGCCGGCAAGACCAGCCTGATCGAAGCCCTGCTCGCGGCGGCCGGCGCCATCCCCGCCGCCGGATCGGTGGAGCGCGGCAACACCGTTTGCGATTACGACGCGCTGGAAAAAACCCATCAGCATTCGATCAAGGTCGCCGTCGCGCATCTCGACCATCAAGACACCCGCGTCAACCTGCTCGACACGCCCGGCTATCCCGATTTCATGGGCCAGGCCATGTGCGCGCTGGACGCCATCGAAACCGCCGTGGTGGTGATCGACCCGAAGAAGGGCCTGGAACTCACCGCCCACCGCATGATGCACTGGGCGCAGACGCGCAAGCTGTGCCGCATGATCGTGGTCAACAAGATCGACACGGATGAACTCGACCTGCCCGCGTTACTGGCGGAAATCCAGACCGCGTTCGGCCGCGAGTGCCTGCCCATCAACCTGCCGGCCGGCGGCGGCACGAAAGTCACCGATTGTTTCTTCAATCCCGGCGGCGAATCCGATTTTTCTTCGGTGGCGGACGCCCACCAGGCATTGGTCGATCAGGTCGTGGAAGTCGACGAGGACCTGATGAACCTCTACCTGGAACAAGGCGAGGTGGCGCCGGAGCAACTGCACGCCCCGTTCGAGAAAGCCCTGCGCGAAAACCATCTGGTGCCGGTGTGCTTCGTTTCCGCCAGCACGGGCGCCGGCATTCCCGAATTGCTCGATGTGATCGCCAGGTTGTTGCCCAACCCCGCCGAGGGCAACCCGCCCCTGTTCGCGCAAGGCGAGGGAGAAACGGCGCAGCCCCTGCGCGCGGAGCCGGATCCGGACAAACATGTCCTGGCCCACGTATTCAAGGTGGAAATCGACCCCTATGTCGGCAAGACCGCCATGTTCCGCGTGTATCAGGGCACGGTCACTGCGGATTCGCAGCTCTACATCGGGGAATCGCGCAAGCCGTTCAAGGTCAACCACCTGTACCGCCTCCAGGGCAAACAGATGGAGGAAGTCAAAACCTGCATCCCCGGTGACCTCTGCGCCGTGGCCAAGATCGACGACCTCGGCTTCGACGCCGTGCTGCACGACGCCCCGGAAGACGACCACATCCACATGCGGCCGCTCGACTTCCCGCACGCCGTCTACGGCCTGGCGGTGAAGCCGAAGAAGCAGAACGAAGTCGACAAGCTTTCCGACATCCTGCACCGCCTGCGCGCGGAAGACCCCGGCCTGCACATCGAGCACGACCCCACCACGCATGAAGCCGTGATTCGCGGCCAGGGCGAAAACCACCTGAAATTCGTCCTGGAAAAAATGCGCGAGCAGTTCCGCCTGGAAGTGGACACCCACCCGCCCACCATCCCCTACCGCGAGACCATCACCAAGCCGGCCGAGGGCCACTACCGGCACAAGAAGCAGACCGGCGGCGCCGGCCAGTTTGGCGAGGTCTATCTGCGTATCGAGCCCCTGCCGCGCGGCGCCGGCTTTGAATTCGTCGATGCCGTGAAAGGCGGCGTCATCCCCGGCCCCTTCATCACCGCCGTGGAAAAAGGCGTGCGCCAGGCGATGGAACAGGGCGCGGTCGCCGGTTTCCCCATGCAGGACGTGCGCACCACCGTCTACGACGGCAAGAGCCACGCCGTGGACGGCAAGGAAATCGCCTTCGTCACCGCCGGCAAGAAAGCCTTCCAGGAAGCCGCCGCGCAGGCACGCCCGGTGGTGCTGGAACCCATCGTCAACGTTCAGCTGACCGCGCCCGAGGAAGCCATCGGCGATGTCAGCGGCGACTTCTCCGGACGCCGCGGCCAGATCACCGGCCATGAGAGTGGGCGCGGCGGCATGCTCATCGTCAGCGGCCAGGCGCCACTCGCCGAACTGGAAAACCTGCAATCGCGGCTCAAGGCGCTCACCGGCGGCCAGGGCTCCTACACCCTGGAATTCAGCCACCATGAGCAAGTGCCGCCCAATGTGCAACAGCAACTGGCCGCCGCCTTCAAACCGGCGCGCGACGAGCAGTAAGCACTTGCCGACCTGGTACGTCTACATCCTGCGCTGCGCCGACGACACGCTCTACACCGGCGTGACCACCGACCCGGAACGCCGCCTGCGGGAACACAACGCGAGCGGCGGACTGGGGGCGCGCTACACCCGCGCGCGCCGGCCGGTGGCCTTGATCCACCAGGAAACCGCCGCCAGCCGTGCGGAAGCCTGCCGGCGCGAGGCAGCGATCAAGAAACTGTCGCGGCAAGCCAAGCTGGCTGTTCTCCCCTCTCCCGGGGGGAGAGGGGCCGGGGGTGAGGGAGCAGCGTTGAAAGACGCGCGGCGGCTCGATCCTGGCGAAGTCGTTCTCGACAGGCATCGCCGTGGCTGATGCCAGCCGGGTTCCCTCACCCCCGCCCCTCTCCCGGGGGGAGAGGGGTGACGTCGATTTCATGCGCGCCGCCCTGGAACAGGCGCGCCTCGCCTGGGTCGCCGGAGAAGTGCCGGTGGGCGCGGTGCTGGTCGTCGCTGGCGAAATCGTCGGGCGCGGCTACAACCAGCCAATATCCGCATGCGACCCCAGCGCCCACGCCGAAATCATGGCCCTGCGCGACGCTGGCCAGCGTCTGGCCAACTACCGCTTGCCCGGTGGCACTCTCTACGTCACCCTGGAACCCTGCGTGATGTGTTCCGGCGCCATCCTGCACGCGCGGGTCGGCCGCCTGGTCTACGGAGCGCGCGACCCCAAGACTGGCGCCCAGGGCAGCGTGCTCGACCTGTTCGGCGAAATCCCGGAAGCGATGCGGCCCGGCCAGGTATCGCGCCTGAATCACCACTGCGCGGTGACTTCAGGCGTCCTGGCCGACGAATGCGGCGCCCTCCTCTCGGCGTTCTTCGCGGAACGCAGGACGTCTCGTGGGAGCGGGCTTGCCCGCGATGCAACGGTTGCCATCGCGGGCAAGCCCGCTCCCACGGGTTGCCTGAAATGAAACTGCGCATCGACCTGGTCAGCCAGGAACTGGAACTCCGGGACGACGATGGCGCCGTCCTGCGCCGCTACCCCATCTCCAGCGCCGCCAACGGCCCCGGCGAGGAAACCGGCAGCCATCGCACCCCGCGCGGCCGGCATATCGTGCGCGCCAGGATCGGCGCCGGCCAACCGATCAACACCGTATTCCAGGCGCGCCGCCCGACCGGCGAGGTCTACACCCCGGAACTCGGGCAGGCGGAACCGGAACGCGACTGGATCCTCACCCGCATCCTCTGGCTCTCCGGCAAGGAACCCGGCTACAACCGCCTCGGCACCCACGACAGCATGCGCCGCTACATCTACATCCACGGCACCCCCGACGAATCTTTTGAACAGGCCCCGCGCTCGCACGGCTGCATCCGCATGCGCAACGCCGACCTGCTGGAGCTGTTCGACCTGGTCCCGGCGTACACGCCGGTGGAGATCGTGGAGGCGTGATTGGAGTGGTGGGCCTGGTCCAAGCGCGCCACGCCGAGACCCGCAAAGCCTGGCCCGTGGTTGCAAGCCTTGCCCTGCGGGGAAGCAGTCTCAGACCGCGTGATGCGCCACACGCCGAAGCGCCCCGGCCAGCATTCCCGGTTAAAATTCACGCCCTTTTTGTCCCTCCTCGATGACCGCCATGCACAGTCTTTTCGACACCCGCCAGACCTTCGACGCCGGCAACGGCATCACCGCTTCCTACTATTCGCTGCCGCAACTGGAGAAGGCGGGCATCGGCGCAGTTTCCCGCCTGCCGGTGTCGATCCGCATCGTGCTGGAGTCGGTACTGCGCAATTTCGACGGTCTCAAGATCACCGAACAGCATGTGCGCGAGCTGGCCAACTGGCAGCCTAATTTGCCAAATGCGGCGACGCGCACGGAGGAAATCCCCTTCGTCGTCGCCCGCATCCTGTTGCAGGACTTCACCGGCGTGCCGCTGCTGGCCGACCTCGCCGCCATGCGTTCCGCCGCCCGCCGCGCCGGCAAGGACGCCGGCCGCGTGGAACCGCTGGCGCCGGTGGAAATGGTGGTGGATCACTCGGTGCAGGTGGATGTATCCGGCCGCGCCGATGCCCTGGCCGAGAACATGCGCATCGAATTCGAGCGCAACAAGGAGCGCTACCAGTTTCTCAAGTGGGGCATGCAAGCCTTTGATACCTTTAAGGTTGTTCCTCCGGGCGTGGGCATCGTCCATCAGGTCAACCTGGAATACCTGGCGCGCGGCGTGATGGAGAAGGATGGTGTGTATTACCCCGACACCCTGGTCGGCACCGACTCCCACACGACCATGATTAACGGCCTCGGCGTGGTCGCCTGGGGCGTCGGCGGCATCGAGGCGGAAGCCGGCATGCTGGGCCAGCCGGTGTACTTTCTCACCCCCGATGTGGTGGGCGTGAATCTGACCGGCCGCGCCGCGCCCGGCGTCACCGCCACCGACATCGTCCTGACCATCACCGAGATGCTGCGGCGCGCCAAAGTGGTGGGCAAGTTCGTGGAATTCTTCGGCGAGGGCGCGGCGGCGCTGCCGGTGACCGACCGCGCCACCATCGCCAACATGGCGCCGGAATACGGCGCCACCATGGGTTTCTTCCCGGTGGACGAGGCCACCTGCCAGTACTACCTGGCCACCGGCCGCGACGCCGCGAAAGTGGACGCGATGCGTGCTTACTACATAGCGCAGGGCCTGTTCGGCATTCCCGGCGCCGGGCCGTCCCAAGCCGGGAATTCCGCCCCCTCGGGGGGCAGCGAAGCGTGGGGGTCGTCCATTCCCGCCACCGGCAGCATCGAATACAGCCAGACCCTGGAACTCGACCTGGGCGGCGTGAAACCCTCGGTCGCCGGGCCGAAACGGCCGCAGGACCGCATCAACCTGTACGCGCTGAAGGAAACCTTCGAGACCCTGTTCTCGCTGCCCAAGGACCAGGGCGGCTTCGGCAAGGACGACGCGGACCTGCCGGTCAAGCACACCCTGGCCGATGGCAAGACGCAACTGGGCCACGGCGACGTGGTCATCGCCGCGATTACGTCCTGCACCAATACTTCCAACCCCGGCGTCATGCTGGCTGCCGGCCTGCTGGCGAAGAAGGCGGTGGAAAAGGGCATGGTCATGCCCAGCCACGTAAAAACCTCGATGGGCCCCGGCTCGCGCGCGGTGAGCGAATATCTGAAGGCCGCCGGTCTGCTGGGCTACCTGGAAAAACTCGGCTTCGGCGTGGTCGGCTACGGCTGCACCACCTGCATCGGCAACTCCGGCCCGCTGCCGGAACAGGTGGAAAAAGCCATTCTCGAACACGACCTGGTGGCCTGCTCGGTGCTCTCCGGCAACCGCAACTTCGAGGCGCGCGTGCACCAGAACGTGAAAGCCAACTTCCTGATGAGCCCGCCCCTGGTGGTCGCCTTCGCCCTGGCCGGCCGCGTCGATCTCGACATGGCGAATCAGCCCATCGGCGAGGGCCATGACGGCCCGGTCTATCTCAAGGACATCTGGCCCAGCCATGAGGAAGTCGCCGCCCTCCTCCACCACGCCGCCAGCGCCGACGCCTACGCCATCTACCAGGATGTCGGCGCCGACAACCCACTGTGGGACGCGGTGCCCGCCCCCACCGGCCAGACCTACACCTGGGACGACGCCTCCACCTACATCCAGGAGCCGCCGTTCTTCCAGAACGCGACCAAGCCCGACCCGGTGATCCGCGGCGCCCGCGCCCTGGCGATCTTCGGCGACTCGGTGACCACCGACCACATCAGCCCGGCCGGCGGCATCAAGGCCGGCGGCCCCGCCGGAAAATACCTGGTCGAGCACGGCGTCGCGCGGGAGGACTTCAACAGCTTCGGCGCCCGGCGCGGCAACCATGAAGTGATGATGCGCGGCACCTTCGCCAACGTGCGCATCAAGAACCTGATGATCCCCGGATCGGAAGGCGGCGTGACCCTGCACTTTGGCGACAACGGCGGCGAGCAGACCAGCATCTACGACGCCTCCATGCAGTACCAGGCCGAGGGCACGCCCCTGGTGATCCTGGCCGGCGAGGAATACGGCACCGGTTCCAGCCGCGACTGGGCCGCCAAGGGCACCCAGCTACTGGGCGTGAAGGCCGTGGTCGCCAAGTCGTTCGAGCGTATCCACCGCGCCAACCTGGCCGGCATGGGCGTGCTGCCGATCCAGTTCAAGAGCGGCCAGGGCGCCGCCGATTTCAACCTCGACGGCAGCGAAACCTTCGATCTGGTCGGCCTGGAAAACGGCATCACTCCACAACAGGACGTCACCCTGGTCATCAAGCGCGCGGGCGGCGCGATCCAGAACGTCCCGGTGAAGCTTCGCCTGGATACCCCGATCGAGATCGAGTACTTCCAGGCCGGCGGCATCCTGCCCTATGTGTTGAAGCAACTGCTGGGCTGATCCAACCCACTCACATAAAAAAGCCGGCTTGCGCCGGCTTTTTTCATGGAACCTTTCACGGGGTTCGGCCGCCGCCGAAATCCACCGTGGGCGGTTTGGCCAACGCTTTCTCATTCTCCACGGTGAAATTCGGCTTGGTCTGATGGCCGAACAACCTCGCGGTGAGATTGCTGGGGAAGGTGCGCACGGTCACGTTGTATTCCTGCACGGTCTTGATGTAACGGTTGCGGGCGACGGTGATGCGGTTCTCGGTGCCCTCCAGTTGCGCCTGCAAATCGCGGAAGCCGGCATCGGCCTTGAGCTGGGGGTAGTTTTCCGAAACCACCAGCAGGCGCGAGAGCGCGCCGGAAAGTTCACCCTGGGCGGCCTGGAATTTCTCCAGAGCGGCGGGATCATTGAGCAATTCCGGCGTGGCGGCGATCTGGCCGACGCGGGCGCGCGCCGCCGTCACCTCGGTCAGCACCTTGGCCTCGTGTGCCGCATAACCCTTCACCGTGTTGACCAGATTGGGCACCAGGTCGGCGCGCCGCTGGTACTGGTTGAGCACTTCCGACCAACCCGCCTTGATGGCCTCGTCCTGAACCTGCAAGGTGTTGTAGCCGCAGCCGGAAAGGCTGGATAGTGTCAGAAACATTGCATATACAATCAATAGCTTGCGCATGGTTTCTCCTAATAAACATAAACATTTGCCTTGCCATGATACGTTGGGTAGGCCGCGTCCTGGCCAACCGCCCTGGCCAACCTATGCCCGCAAATTTTTCATGGTGCCGGCGGCCAGCACCAGGTCTTCCCAGGCTTTGGCCTTGTCCGCCGGGCTGCGCAACAGATAGGCGGGATGATAGGTCACCACCAGGGGCAGGCCGCGATACTGGTGCACCCGCCCGCGCAACTTGCCGATGGGAGTATCGGTGCGCAGCAGGTTTTGCGCGGCGATGCGACCGACCGCGACGATGATTTTGGGTTGGATCAGATCGATTTGCCGTTCCAGATAGGGCAGACAGGCGGCGACTTCCTCCGGCCTCGGATCACGATTGCCGGGCGGGCGCGATTTCAGGACGTTGGCGATGTAGACGTTCTCGCCGCGCTTCAGCCGCAGGGCGCCGAGCATGGCGTCGAGCAACTTGCCGGCCTGGCCGACAAAGGGCTCGCCCTGGCGATCCTCGTCCGCCCCCGGTGCCTCGCCGATGAACAGCCAGTCGGCGTGGATGTCGCCCACGCCCGGAACGCCCTGGGTACGGGTCTTGTGCAGGTCGCAGAGGGTGCAGGATTTGATGGTGGCACGCAGGGTATCCCAATCCATAACGGAGACGTCGGCAACGGGCCGGCGAGACGCCGGCGCTACAGTGTCCGCGTCGTGAGGCGGAACCTGTAGCGCCGGCGTCTCGCCAGCGTCTTTCCAGCAACTTCCCCAACGAAAAGCGGTTTCCTCCGCGCACAGCCCCGCCTTGACCGGATTCCGCCGGACATAGGCGGCCAGTGCCTGCATTTCGTCATCGTCCCGCACCACCCGGTCGAAACTCTCGTGCTGCCACAGTGTCCCGGTTCGCCCCAACAAGTCATTGATTTTGTGCGCGGCCCAGGATTTCACGCTGTGCAGGATCTCGCTCAACGCATGGTTGGCCAGCGGCGTCAGCAGCAGATGCACATGGTTGGGCATGACCACGTATTCATGCAGGGTGTAGCGGCTGTCGGCATGGTTGGTCAGCGCCCGTTGCACGATCTCCGCCACCTCAGGCCGCGTGAGGAGACACTCTCCGGCACCTTGATCGAGATAGCGTTCCGTATTCCGCGCCCGCTCGGTTTCCGGAGCCTCCGCCCAGGATTCCAGCACAGCCGCCGGCAGGCTATCGGCGAGGCGGAAGGTGACGAAGTAGGTCGCGCCTTCCGCCTTGGTGTGGGGGAGGTAACCCCGCGTATGGATGCCTTGACTCAGGTGCGCGCGTGAAGACGCCGGCGAGGGCGCCGGCGCTACATCCGTCTCACGCGCTGGCGAGGCGGGTGCGGCTCCCTTCAGCCGCCACACCGGAAGCAGCCCAAGTTCCCGGTGGCAATCTTCGCGCGAGAGCGTCACAGGATCATCCGCATGACCAGCGCGTCTTCGCGTCCGTGGTCGGCCGGATAGTAGTCGCGGCGCAGGGCGATGCCGTCGAAGCCGATGCGTTCATACAGGTTCACGGCGCGGGTGTTGGAAGGGCGTACTTCCAGATAGAGCGCTTCGGTGGCGTGGTGGCGGGCGGTGTCGATGAGATGCTCGATCAGCGAGCGGCCGAATCCGCGCCCCTGCCAGGCCGGGGCGATGCAGCAGTTGAGGATGTGCCCCTCGCCCACCGCCATCATCATTACCCAGTAACCGGCCAACGCGCCTTCCACTTCCCCCACCCAGGAGGAGTAGCCCGAATCCAGACAATCGCGGAAATTTCCCAGGGTCCAGGGATAGGGGTAGGACGCCCGTTCGATCTTGATTAGCGTCGCCAGGTCTTCCTCGCGCATCGGCCGGAAATCCATTTCCAGCGGTTTCAACAGCGCGTTCATCGTTCACACACTTTGAGCGCGACCTTGTTGCGCACATACAGCGGTTCCGCCGTTTCCGGCGCGGCGAATTCTCCGGCGGCGTAACGCGGTGCGGCCAATCGGACGATGGCGCGGGCGTGTGGAATGGCGTCTGATACGGTGCATATAAGCCGTCCCTCCATGCGCTCGCGCAATGCCGGATAAGCGGCGAAACCGGGGCCGGCACCGATGCAGGCGGTACTTTCCGGGAACGGCGCGGCTTCTGGCGGGCAGACCACGGGGCCGGTGAGGGCACGCCAGCCTGGCCCTTCGCGCCGATACAACGCGGCGTAGACCTCGTTCATGCGCGCATCCAGGCAGGCCAGCACTTCGTGCACTCTCCCCGCGGGGGATCTCGACGCTCCCCTCTCCTGCGGGCGGGAGAGGGGCTGGGGGTGAGGGGAATTCCCCGCCTCCTCGGCCAGCGCCTCCAGGGTGGAAATGCCCAATACCGGCAGATCGGCGCCCAATGCCAGGCCCTGCGCCACGCCACAGGCGATGCGCAGGCCGGTGAAGGAGCCTGGCCCCATGCCATAGGCGAGACCATCGAGCTGGCGGTAACCGATACCGGCCTCGGCCAGCAGTTCGCCCAGCATGGGCGTGAGCAGTTCGGAATGTTTTTGCCCGGCATGCGCGGCGCGAAAGCGCACCTCGCCGTCGATGAACAACGCGGCGGAACACCATTCGCTGGCGGTATCGAAGGCGAGGAGCTTCAAACGGCGCCCCCGAAATGTAGCGCCGGCATCCCTGCCGGCTTTTCCAGGCATACAAAAGACGCCGGCAAGGCCCTGAAGGACACCGTCCCTGCGGGACATAATGCCGGCGCTACACGGTGCTCGCGCGCGGATTTCACAGCAGATGTGAAGCCAGACCGTCTGCCAGCTTGGGCTCGAACCAGGTGGATTTCGGCGGCATGACTTCGTTGGCGTCGGCCACGGCCATCAGGTCTTCCATACTGGTGGCGTGCAGCGAGAGGGCCAGGGCCATTTCGCCGGAATCGACCCGTTTTTCCAGGCCGCCCAGGCCACGGATGCCGCCGACGAAGTCGATGCGCTTGTCGCGGCGCGGGTCGTCGATGCCCAGGATGGGCGCGATCAGGTTGTTCTGCAGCAGGCTGACATCGAGCCGCCCGACCGGGTCGGCGGGAATCAGGTCGGCGCGGATGGTGAGTTTCATCCAGCGGCCGTTGAGGTAGAGGCCGAACTCGCCGGGAGCGGCGGGCTTCACAGCCTCGTTCGCCATCTCGATCATGAAGTTTTCCGCGACTTTCTCCATGAAGGCCGGCTCGGACAGGCCGTTCAAGTCCTTGATGACGCGGTTGTAATCGAAGATGCGCATCTGGTGATGCGGAAAGATCACCGAGAGGAAGGCGTTGTACGGCTCCGCGCCGGTATGGGCCGCGCCTTTTGCCAAACTCGCCGCCTTGCGCGTGGCGCAAATGCGGCTGGCGGAAGCGGAACGGTGATGGCCGTCGGCGATGTAGAGCGCCGGCATGGCGTCGAACAACTCGGTCAGGCGCGCGATGGCTGCGGCGTCGCGGATCACCCAAAGGGTGTGGCGCACGCCGCTGCCGGCCACGCCCTCGCCGATGCCGTCGGAATCCGGCGTGCCCTGGGTGGCGGCGGCGAGGATGGCGTCCACTTCCGGCGCGCTCGGGTAGGCCAGCAGCACCGGGCCGGTCTGGGCGTCGAGCGCCTCGATCTGGCGCACGCGGTCGTCTTCCTTGTCGGGCCGGGTGAACTCGTGTTTGCGGATGCGGTTGGTGTCGTAGTCGGCGACGCTGGCGGCGGCCACCAGTCCCACCTGGACATGCTCGCCCATCACCAGGCGATAGGCGTAGTAGCAGGCCTGCTCGTCCTGTTTCAGCACCCCGGCGGCGATCATTTTTTGCAGGTTTTCCGCGCCCTTGGCGTACACCTCCGACGCGTAGGGATCGGTGCCGGAGGGCAGGTCGATCTCCGGCTTGGAGATGTGCAGGAAACTCCACGGCCGGCCTTCGGCGAGCACCCGCGCTTCCTCGGTATTGAGCACGTCATAAGGCGGCGCGATCACTTCCGGGGCGCGGCCGGGGGCGGGGCGCAGGGCGGCGAAGGGGGAAACGAGCGAGGGACGAAACTGCGTCATGGGGTTTTCCTGGCCAGAAAAATGGCGCATTTTAACGGACATGGCGGATGATGCCGCCACGGAAAATGAACGTCTTCCCGCCGTGTCCGTTCCCTCACCCCCAGCCCCTCTCCCGCTCGCGGGAGAGGGGAGCTTCGAGCGTCGCTATCGCGACGTTCACGTTAACGGCCCCTCCCGGCTCCACACCGCCCATGCCAGTCATTCGCCTGCAAGAAACCCAAAAAAACAGCCTGGACTGGCTGTTGCAGACGGCTTACACCGCCTGGCGCCTGTTCGTGAAGAACGAACTGGTCAACCATGCCGCCGCCACCGCTTTCTACTTTCTGCTTTCCGCCGCCCCCTTGGTGCTGTTGCTCACTTATGGCGCGCAGTACCTGGCGCGGCTGGCGGAAACCTCGGCGTTGGCAAGCATGTTGCTGGCCGCGCTGTATGACCAATTCCAGTTGGGGCAACTCGCTTCCCTGGGTTTGATTCCGCAAAAGACCGCCATCGCCGCCGGCGGCGTCGGCCTGCTCACCCTGCTGCTGTCCTCGCGCGGCCTGGTCAACGCCCTGCAAAGCGCCTTTCGGGTGATTTTTCCGGATGACGCCAAACGCAACTTCGTATTCAAGTGGGTGCTGCCGCTCATCATCATCCCCGTGGCCTTCGCGCTGGTCGGCTTGACCGTGGCCACTCAGGCGGTCATCAATTTTCTGTCCAGCGTCGAACTTCTCGGCGCCGGACGCACTTATCTGTTCAAGGGACTCAACCTGCTCACGGGCATCGCCCTGGTGTGGGGATTGCTGTATGTGGTGCTGCACCGGATGCCGCTAAAGCGCCCTCCCAGGCTGCCTACCCTGGTCGTCAGCGGGCTGGCGACTCTCACCCTGGGCCTGCTGTACCTGGGCTTCGGGCATTTCTTCCATATCGAGAAATACCAGGCCGTCTACGGTGCCCTGGGCGGCGTGGTGTTCATCCTGATCGGCGCCTACCTCGCCTGCATGGCCTTCTACTTCTGGGCGCAGTTTCTCTACGCCCTGACCAAGGTGGACGTGGCCGCGCTGGAAAGGCTGTTTCTCGGGTCCGGCGAGGGGGCAGGCAAGCTGGACGGCATCGTGTTCGGGCGCGCCAACCGGTTGCTGGCCAAATACGGCCGGACTTTTTCCGACGGCGACACGCTGATCCGCGAAGGCGACAACTCGCAAGACGCCTTCTTCCTGTATTCCGGCAAGGTCGGCCTGTTCAAGGACATCGGCGGGCGGGAAAAACACCTGGCCGCGCTGGGTGAAGGCGAATTGTTCGGGGAAATGGCCTATCTGCTGGGCGAGACGCGCACCGCCACGGTACGCGCGGAAGGCGAGGTCACCGCCCTGGTGCTGCCGCCGAAGATGCTGGAAGAACTGATGCGCTATTCCGCCCCGCTGGCCCGCCGCATCGTCGGCAGCCTGGCGGGTAGATTGATGCGCATGAATCAGGCGGCGAAGGGATGAACGCCGAAGGGACGCTCCCCACCCGACTCGTCTTCATCGACCTGGAAACCACCGGCGCCAATCCGCTCATCGACCGCATCACCGAGATCGGCCTGATCGAAGTGGTGGACGGGGAAACCACGCGCTGGAGCACTCTGGTCAACCCGGAACGCGCCATACCCACGTTCATTCAACACCTGACGGGTATTCGCGACGACATGGTGGCCGACGCCCCCACCTTCGATCAGGTCGCCGGGGAACTGCGCGCCCGCCTGCACGGCAAGCTGTTCATCGCCCACAACGCGCGTTTCGACTACGGCTTCGTCAAGAACGAATTCAAACGCCTGGGCCAGCGTTTCCAGGCCGATGTGCTGTGCACCGTGCGGCTGTCGCGCAAGTTGCATCCGGAGCACCACAAGCACAACCTGGACAGTCTGATCGTCCGCCACAGCCTTGAAGCATCCGGTCGCCACCGCGCGTTGGCGGACGCGGAACTGATCTGGCAATTCTGGCAACAGGTTCGGGTGAACCACCCGGAGGAAGTGCTGCTGGCTGCCGTGCGCCACCAGCTCAAGCGCCCCGCCCTGCCCCCTCACCTCGACCCCGGCGTGCTCGACGACCTGCCGGAAGCCCCCGGCGTCTACCTGATCTACGGCGAAGGCGACCTCTGCCTCTATGCCGGCAAGAGCATCAACCTGCGCCAGCGCGTGTTCGCCCATTTCGCCGCCGATACTGGCAACGCCGGCCGGGAATACAAGGAAATGAGCCGCCTCGACTGGCACGAAACCGTCGGCGAGGTCGGCGCCCTGCTGCTGGAATCTCGCCTGGTGAAGCGGCTCAAGCCACTGCACAATCGCCGCCCGCGCGAACACCCGGAAATCTGCGCCTGGCGCCTGGAGGAAGCCGAACCGGGCGACTTCCGCCCGCGCCTGGTGTTCGCCGAAGACGTGGATCTGGGCAGCGCCCATGACCTCTACGGCCCCTTCAACTCCAAACGCGAAGCCCACAACACCCTGCGCAAGCTCGCCGAGGCTTACAAACTCTGCCCCATGCTGCTCGGCCTGGAAAAACCCAACAAGACCCCGCGCCCCTGCTTCGCCCACCAGACCGGACTATGCAAGGGTGCCTGCATCGGCCGCGAACCGCGCGACCTGCACAGCGCCCGCCTGATGAGCGCCCTGACCAAGTTGAAGATCAAACCCTGGCCCTGGCCCGGCCCCGTCGGCCTGATCGAACGCGACGACTTCCGCGACGTGGAAGACGTGCATGTGCTTGCAGGTTGGCGCTATCTCGGCACCGCGCACAACGAGGCGGAAATCCACGAACTGCTGGAACAGGCGGGAAATATCGCCTTCGACATGGACACCTACAAACTACTGAAGACGCACCTGGGTAAGGGGAAATTGAAGGTGCGGGTGCTTTGAGGCGGGGGTAACGCGGGGCATCCGCATGAACTGGCGCGAATGCTGTAGCGAGCACTTCCAGACAGGTGAACGAGCCGGCGAGTCGCCGGCGCTACAAGGGCACCCCTGTGTAGCGCCGGCGTCCCCGCCGGCGTCTTTTCAGTCCACCCTGCCCGACGACCAAGAAAACCCAATGAGCCGCCTGTTCAATCCCCCACACCCCAGTGGAACCTTGCGCGCAGACATCCTCCCCGCGTTGCGCGTCTATTGTGGGCATCGATCCGGCATCACGAGCCAGAGCACTGAGTTCTAGAGTTCGTAAACCTGAGCAATCCGGCCGGCGAGTTCAGCAACCGTTGCATTCCCCAGACGCAATGATTTCAGATCAACCGATGCTTCCGTTTTCAGCGCGCTCAAAAAGTGCGCCATATCCTCGGCGATCTTGGCTACGAGGGGTATGCGGGTCGCGGGGGCCAGGAGTTGAGAGAGCCGCAGCACATCCTTCAGGTGCTTGTGAATATCTCTTGAATCCACCTGCTCGCCGGCCGCTTTTCGGGCGGTCAGGTCCAGCCAGGCTGCCGCCTTCAGCGGAATCAGCCGCTCCGCGCCAACCCAGGGCAAGCCATTCCGCTCGTGGCGTCCGGTCATGATGAAGTTGTAATAAACCTCATCCAGCAAGATGGCGGAAAGACTGGTTACGGCTTCATCCAGAGGGATGGGCGTCAGTCGGCAGCCCTCGCCCGGCTGGAATCCATCCGGCGCGCGCGAGAACAATTCGATCATGACTGGAAAATGGTCGTCGGCAGGTTTCTGGAAGCGATAGAACACCGGCCTGCCGGTACCGCTGGCTTGCCTGATTTCGTAGCCCCCCGCCTCGATGAACCGCCAGAAGACTCGCCCGAAATCCGGTGTCAGCGCCTCCACATGCAGGACGATGTCCAGGTCCTTGGTGAGGCGAAAATCCAGCCCGGCCTCCGCCATGCTCAGGCCGGCCGCCGTGCCGCCGATGAGCACGTACTGGTCGGCGAAGTCCGCGAACCAGACGCGAAAAGTTTCAAGACCTTTCACCACGGCAAGAACTCGTTTAATTCGTCCAGCGCGAGCTGAACGCGCTCATCCGGGTCATCCCGCAAGCTGAGCGTCAGCGACAAGGCATCCACCGTGTCGCCCTCCGGCAGCAAGGCCGGACTGTAGCGCCACAACTGCCATTCCCAGGCGCCGGGCAACGGCTCCGGGAGCTCTTCCATGCCGGCGTCGATGGCTAATTTCCACTGATCCTGGCTCATGGCATGAACCGACCAGCGCGGTTCCGCCAACATGGAAAGCCGCGCCAGCGCGCTCAGACCCGCAAGCCGCCAAGGCTGCCCGTAGAGGGCCGGCGGTGGATACGCCCAGAAACCGCGTTTGACCGGCGAACGCAACAGGGGCGCGGCCAATTCCCAAACCGTTTGCGGCGAACGATCCATGCGCAACCAGCGCGAACGTCCAACCGAGTAGGGCTCGGCAAGACCCGCCGCCGTCAACTCCCTCACCGCGCGGGAAAGCGTCATGGCCGTATAACCCAAGGTCGCCCCCAACTCCGCAGCCTGCCACTCGGCCCGCCAAGGTTGGCGCAGCAGGGCGGCGAGCAACAAAGCCTGAGAAGACGGGCTCAACGCCGCCACCGTGGCCGCCGCCCGTTGACGGAAATACTCACGCAAGTCGATACCCAGATCAGGCAGGTAAAGCTGATTGCCAGGAACGATGAAGGGGACTTTCTGCTCGATCAGCCGCTTGCGCTCGTAAGAAGCCAAAGCCCCGGTGACATAAACCACCGGCTGCCCCGCCAGTGCCGCGACCTTCTCCAACTGGCCGCACAACGCCGCCAGACGCGGCACCTCGGACCGCTGCTCGATAGCCAGCAAGACAGGATGTCCAAGCAGTTCCAGCGCCTGAATGGCAAAGGCATCCCGGATGAAAAACGGCAGTTCCCCCTCGCGCGGCCAGGGACGAAGGGCGGGGACGTCAAGGCCAAGCACCTCGTGAAGGTAGGCCGGAAGGGTGGAAGCCAGGAATTGCATGGTTAATCAATAAGATAACAATGATATGAACGATAACAGCGTGGTTGTTATCGTGCAACTAACATGTTCTCCGTGGCCGGAGTCTGGCAGGGTAGAACAAGCCCTCCCGGTTATCGAGGAAGTCCTCGTAGTCCTGGACTTCCCGGTCAGTATTCTCGCAAAACGCACTGATAATTTTGGGCTAGCGAGTAGTCAGTAGCGCGAACGGTGTCTGCCCCAATTTACCACTCTATTTACCCCCCTTTAATTGATAGTATTGGACAAGATCACAAACGCGAGGATTGCGCCGAACAGCGCGATGACGCCGTAGAAGATAATGACCAAGAGATACATCCTCCGCTTTGGTACTACACCAGAGATTGCGCTAGTAAGACGGTAGGTAGTAGTTTTCTCAAGTTCCAAAGATCGACCAACGGCGCCAAGCAGCAACGGAAGGAAGTACCCGAGATCTAGGAGAGCCAGCACAACCGTCAACATAACGCCGGCAACAGCTATTAGTTGTGATGGGATCATGCTAATAGCCGCAATGAGTTCGCCCGAAGGACGACCCACGGCATAACTGTAAACCGCAACGACAACCGACACCCCGAACGACCGAAACTTCATCAATATTTCATTGAAGTGCATCTGCGCTTTTACAGCAAGCTCGTACTCGTTACGATCAGACTCACTACCCTCGATGCCTTTGGTATCGTAATTGTCGAGAGCCATTTAGTTCTCCTAGCACCTGGCGTTGAATTAACCGGCGCTGTGCGGTTTTATGCGCAGCGCCGGTATGGAATGAAAAATTAGGACGACAGAAAAAAACGAGGTCTGTCCAATTATTATTTCCGACACTCTAACTTGGCCCCAGGTAATGTCAACTCAAACACGACAGGGTAGGCTTTTAAGCCCTGAAATTGCGCTGGATAATGGAGTGGATGGTCTTGGTTTCTTTGGCTTTCGCCCCGTAATCTTGGCCAAATCAATCCCCTTTGAGCCGATGGGTAACCGCGGACTTAGCATATCAAGCTTGGCACAGATAGAGCCACCAACCATATCTGATAAAGCCATGTTTAATCTAATAATTAATTCTTGATCAACCGCAATCCCTGGAAGCAACCAGTTATCATCATACTTTCTAACTCCATGCGAAACATGATTTCTAATAATTTTAGAATAACCCAACCACAAACTCCATAACTGCGGCAGCCCTGGCTCGCGCAAGATGATATCACTCCATGATGTATTTTTTGATTTGTATAACAGATCAAACAGGGCTGGATACCTTACTTTTTCAGGAGTGGCATCATTAAGTAATCACGCATAACGGATATGGAATTTATTGCCAAAGCCGGCCAGGAGGGAGCTAACCTCATCGACCAAGACGTCCTTGGACCAGGATTTGAAGGCACGCCAATGATATTTGGCG
>JAHFRD010000006.1 GCA_023258975.1 Hydrogenophilales bacterium
TTCTTCATCGGCAATCTCGGCAGCGACGCCACTTGGGCGGCGACCGTTTGTTCCTGGCTGGGTGTCTTCATCGTCAAACTCTTGGTTGAGAGGGGTTTGTATGAAGGCGCTCGGGTGCCGGGAAGCCAAGCGGAACAACGCTGTCTCCGGGCAGGGTCGAGTGAAGTCGCGCAATGGCGGTCGCGATGAGGGTTGCAGCCTCGCAGGCACGCTCGTGGCGCGTCAGGTATTTGGGCGGCGTTTGTTCGACGGTCATTTCGGTATCCAATGAGGTTGTTCAGACCGTCAGGGATGTTATGACCGATTTTCCAGTCAGGATGGCAAGGCAGGGCCATGGAGAGCCATCCGGCATCTGCATGCGACGATTGTGCGTTAACAAAATAATTGACGACGGATATCTGGTTCGATAACCTGACCGTTAACCAATCGCGCAATACATACATATCATGTCATTCGGGGCCTTCATCAGACAGAAGCGGGACGCAGCGGGCATCGCGCTGAACGACTTCGCCCGCCAGATCGGCATCTCCCCCGCCTACTGGTCACGGATCGAACGTGATCTGGAAAAGCCCCCCAAGGACGATCTGATCAGCAAGGCAGCGCAACTTCTCAACCTGGAGCCGGACGAGGCCTTCATCCAGGCCAGCCGTCTGCCACCTGACATGCAGCTGAATGTCGGCGAAGTCGTACACGCCTAGGCGTTGCCGTCACAGGGCGTGCGGCCAAGACTGGCCTGGATACGCTGGCTGAGGCCGTCAATGCCGGCGCGCATGTCGATCGGTTCGACCACCAGCCAGACCTGGGCGGCGGTGGGCATCATGGTAGTTGTCGCAGCAGGTCGGCCAGCCAGGCGGGGTTGGCGGTCGCCAGCTCGATGCGCCAGCCACTCGGGCTGTGCAGCCGAATCGCGGGCGTGGTGGCCGGGGGGCCAACACTGATCGGGACCAGAGTCAGCGAGGTTGCCGCCGCACGTTGCAGCTTGGTCCGCCAGCGGCGGAAGGATTTGATGTTCAGGCCATGTTGCGCGCAGTACGCAATCTGGCTCAACCCGCTTTGCCGCCAGCCTTCAACCTGCGCCTGCCAATAGTCCGTGCCCTGCCGTGCCGCCATCGCGCTTCTCCTTGGGAAAGCGGCTAGCTTGCTTAGGATGGGTTCGCGAGGGTAGGTGGTCGGGTTGGATGCTTACGAACATAGGAAACGGAACGCCAGACGCAAAAAAACCGCCCGGAGGCGGTTGTCGTTGGGTTGCGGGCAGTCACGTCTGACTGCGCTGTCAATCAGCGTCCAATAGTTACCATGCGACAGCGTCCAAATCTGAGCAGCTGATCAGTCGGTTTTCAGTGCTTTCTTGCGCTGCTTGAAGCGGAAGGAATCGTTGCCGGTTTCCAGGATGTCGCAATGGTGGGTGTTCTACTGTCATGACCATTACCTCTCTGTGATGGATTGCGCGTTGCGCGAACGCGCAACATGACGGGCCAATAAATGCCGGCACTTGGCCGGTTGGTGATTGCCGGGCCCGAGCCGGCAACGCCAATTCAATGTGGGCGGCTGCCCTACAAGAATCCGTACCCGCCGCATTACAAGGTGGTGATCGCCGGCAACCACAAGCCGTCCATTCGCAACGTGGATGCCCTGGCGCTGCTGCACTGGGCAATCGAGGCGCAAGGGGAGGCCGCATGAAAATCCCCGCACACCCCTATCGCAGCCCCCTGGCCCGACACCTGCCGGAGTCCACCGACCTGGAAGCCGTGAAGAGGGACGGCTGGCGTGGCCAGCACATCCTGGTGGTTGCGGAGACCGACGAGCGCCTGGATTTCATCGAGCGCGAATTCATCCGCCGCATCGGCGAGCGGCTCTACGGAGGGCAGCGTCATGGCTGAATGGACCGTGGATGACGTCGCGGCACGTTTCTCCGAGGCGGCCGAGACGGGTCGGCGGCTGCCCCCGGTCAGGGTGCAGGGCTACTTCAACGTCTGGCCGATGTTCGCCCGCCAGGAGTGGGAAGCCATGTCCACCGATGAGTATGAATACCGGCCCCTGCCGCCCACGCCCGATGCCATCGCAAGGATGATGGAGGCCATGCGCTGGGTGCAGTGGCTGGAGGAGGAGCAGCGCCATCTGGTCTGGATGCGGACCAAGGAGCACGAGTGGAAGGACATCTGCCGGCGCTTCGGCTGCGACCGCACGACGGCATGGAGGCGCTGGCAGAGGGCGCTGGGAATGGTTGCGGCTCGTCTCAACGAGAATAGTTTGCCAAAATTTGGCAAACATCCTAATGTGACGCCATGACCACGATGAACATCTCCCTGCCCGACACGCTCAAGTCCTTCGTGGACGAGCAGGTCACCCAGCGCGGCTATGGCACCAGCAGCGAGTACGTGCGCGAACTGATCCGCAAGGATCAAGACCGCACCCGGTTGCGCGGCCTGCTGCTGCTAGGCGCCGAGTCTGCACCGGGGAAACCGGTGGATGAGGCCTACTTCGGTGGCCTGCGTGATCGTATCCGCCGACGCGCACGGGGGTGAAGCAAACCAAGCCCATCATCCCGCGTGAGTTGGCCAGCCGGGATGTCGAGGAAGCTGTCGATTACTACCTGGGCGAGGGAGGCGAGCAGGTCGCCCTTGGCTTCGTCGAGGCGCTGGAGCGCGCCTATTGCCATATCGCCAGCCAACCGGCCAGCGGTTCACCGCGCTATGCACACGAGTTGAATCTGCCCGGCCTGCGCTTCTGGCCATTGCAACGCTATCCCTACCTCGTCTTCTACGTCGAACTGGCCGATCACATCGACATCTGGCGTGTATTGCATGGTCAGCGCGACATCCCTGCGTGGCTGCACGATGACGCTGACTCAGGCCCGGATTCGACGCACTGACCGCGACCTGATTGCATTTCGGGTTACCGAGCCAAAGAGGGTAATGCTTGCGGCGAGTGGCCGCAGTTTCAGGCTCCTGGCCGTATTTGGCCTGTTTTGGCGTGCAACATCCCAGCCGGTTTTGCCGTAGGATTTCGCTATCGTCGACCAGTTGACCGACCTCCCTGACCTTCCGCAATGGAAGGTTTTGCAGACCACCTCCGGGTGGTCTCTTTTTCGGTGTCGAATGGTCGGCATAAATTCGACGGGTCCTTCCTGGCGATCCTGCTGGTGATCTGGGTGCTGGGGCTGTACTCGGATTTCGCTCTGACCCTGGCGCTGCTGCCGGTGGTCGTGCTGACCGGCCTGTGTTTCGCCGGCCTCGGCCTGGCGGTGAACGCCATCTCGCCGAATTACGATTTCTTCCTCTATTACTTCACCTTGGGCGTCACGCCGATGGTGTTGCTGGGCGGCGTCTTCTACCCGCCCACGGCCTTGCCGGCCTGGCTGGCGGGCATCGCCGCCGGGTTGCCGCTGACCCACGCGATGGAACTGGCGCGGCCGCTGTTGCTGGGACATTGGCCGGATGCGGTGCCGCTGCATGTGGCGGTGCTTCTGGCGTATGGGCTGGCGGGGTTCACGCTGGGACTGCGGTTGACGCGGAAGCGATTGTTGCGCTGATCGTTCCGCTGTGGCGCCGGCTTACCATCCTGCGGGGACGGTATCCCTCAGGGCCTTGCCGACGCGGCGGGCCGGGGCCCGCAAGGAGGAGCAACAAAAAGAGCCGGCTGGAAGCCGGCGCTACAAGAGCGCGCCGATAGCCGGCCCATTCGGTGACGCCTCCGCGCCGTATTCGCGCCGACACAACCCCCGCATCTCACACCACTCGCAGGTCGGCGGCGCGGCGTTGGCGGGTAACGGGGCGCCGGCCGCCAGAGCCGCGAAGGCCCGCTCCAGCCGTTCGCCCTCGGCGGCGGCGGCCTCGGCCAGGTCACCTTTCCAGGCCAGGGTTTCCACCCTGTCGTCGTCCAGGGTGACGAAGCCGGCTTCGGCGGCGCCGCTGATCCAGGCATAGGCGGTGAGTTGCACGTTCTCCGCGTTTTCATCCAGCTTGTGCTTGAGCGTTTGCCTGGACTGGGTCTTGTAGTCGAGCAGGGCGGCGCCGGCATTGCCGGCGTCGAGGCGGTCGGCGCGGCCTTCCAGGTGGGTGCCTCGCGCCGGCGACCATTCGATCAGGCGCGACAGGCTTTCCTCGGCTTTCGCGAAGCGGTAGCCGCCCGCCTCGCGTTGCAAGGCCCAGTCGAGATAGGCGGGAATATGGCGCTCCCAGCGCAGACGCCAGGCGCTGGCGAGGTAACCGCGCGCTTCCGCCGGGGCGAACACGCGCCGGCTGGTGTCGCGCAGATCGGCTTCCAGGTCTTCGCGTTCGGCGCCCGCGAGGCTGGGGCGCCGGGTATGGAAATCGGCCAGCACGGCATGCACCAGGCTGCCGTAATCGGCCTTGTCCATTTCCTCCGGCACGTCATCGAGTTCATTGAGGCCGAGCAGGTGGCGCGCGAAGAACTGGTAGGGACAGGACACCAGGCTCTGCCAAGCGCTGACGCTGACGCGTTCTGGGATGGCGTCGGCCACCGGGCCGATGGCGGCCGGCGTGGTTGCGGCGGCGGAGATGGGCGGCGCGTTCGTGGTGGCCGGCCGCGCCCATTGCGTGCCCCAACCGGCGCGCTGGAACACGTCCAGGCGCAGCAGCCAGGGCGACAGCGGCTGTTCCTCGCCGGCTTCCGCGTTCTGCCAGATCAGCGCCACCCGTTCGCACCGGCTCATGGCGTCGGCCAGGGCGGCGCGGCTTTCCGCCTCGCGCTCGGCCGCGCCCGGCAATCCGAGTTGCGCGCGGGTGGCGTCGTTGAACAGGCCGGCGGGCGACTTGCCGGGCAGGTGGCCGGCATCGGCGCCGAGCAGGATCAGGCCGTCGAAGTCGCGCAGGCGCGCGGCGTTCAGGTGGGTGAGACGGATCGGGCTTTGCACCCGGGTATCGGCGAAAGTGGCCTGTTCCAGGTGCAGATAGAGCCAGCGCCGCCATTCCGCCAGGGCGAAACGCCGCTCGTGCGTGGCGGTCTCCCGCGCCAGGCCGGCGAGCAGGGTGAGCAGCTGGCCGCCCACCGGGTCGGCGCGCAGGGCCGGCGCGGCGGCCAGGCGGTCGAAAGCCTCCAGCAGGCGGCGGGTCCAATCCGCGAGCGGCAGACGGACATCCGGGAACAGGCCGCGCGCGCGCTCGATGCGGGTCAGTATCCGCGTGGCGGCGTCCAGGCCTTCCTGGCGCGACAGGGCCAGATGCCCGGCCAGCCCCTGTGGCGCGCCGTGTCGGCGCCAGGCCCGCTCCAGGCCGTTGGCGGCGGCCAGACGCGCGTCTTCCGCATCGGTGAAGACGAAAGGCGACTTGATGAAATCGAGCAGGTCGCGGAACCAGGCATCGTCCATCACCACGTTCAGCCAGCGATCCAGCACATGGCTGGCGGAAGCGGTGGAAAACGCCCAGCCGGTTTCGTCCTGGATCAGGATGTTCCGCCGCTCCAGCAGGGCGCGCAGGCGGCGCGCGGCGCGGCGGTCGAGGGCGACGATGGCGATGTCGCGGCGGCCTTCGCGCAACCAGTCCAACAGCGTGCTTTCAGCGGCAAGCGCCGCTGCTTCCAGGCCGGGCGCGGCGAGGAGCGCGACCGTCTCGCGCAACGGGTTGCCGCTATGCGTGGCGGCGAAGTCGGCGCCGCGCCGCGCCAGTTCCGGCGCATCGGCCTCCCACACCGCCGCCAGCATGGCCTGACGCTCGGGGAAACGCGGCGGCACCGGCAGGTCGATCAGCGGCTGGCGTCGCGCCCAGGTGTCGAGAAATGCCTGTTCCAGCCGTGACAGGCCGGCCAGGCCGAGGTGGTAGAGCGGAGTTCCGCTCCGCGCCGCCAGGTGGGCCAGCCGTTCTCCGTAGTCGCGCTTGCGGCTTTTCGCGCCGCTCTGGTTCAGCGCCCGCCATACCGCCTGGGTGATGCCGGCTTCCACGCCGAGATGGTGGTTTTCAAGCGCTGGCAGGGACAGGCCCAGCCCATGTTCATCCAGTTCGTTCAGCAGGCTCAACAGTTCCTGCGCCGCCGGCCACAAGGCCGCGTGCGGCACCTGCCCGGTGCGCGCCAGGAAATGCCGCAGCTCGGCCAGGCGCAGGCTGTCCGGCTCGGGGCTGCCTGCGTCCGGCGCGCCGGCGGCCAGTTCCGGCAGCGTCGACAAGCGCGGCGGCAACCACGCCTGGCCCGGCAAGGCCTCATGCAGGGCGCGACGAAACGCCAGCCCGGCATGGTGGTGCGGAGTCAGGATCAGGCAAGCCGAGAAATCGGGAAAGCGGCCACCCTCGTGTTCGAGGAAGACCCGCGCGGCGACGGCATAGGAAGTGTCCATGCGGGCATTGTCCCGGCGCGCCAGGTAAAAACAAGGGGATGCGGGCACCGGCTTCCGTGATCTCACGGCCGGCGGCCTGGCGAAAGGATTCACGCAACTTCCGTATTCCCCGCCGCAATCTGAATTTCAGGCGCAAAAAAACCCCGACACGGGGCCGGGGTGAAGAGAGGAGGAGGATGTCAGCCGCGCCGGTGCTGAATCGCGACCAACCATCCCGGCCAGACCGCCCGATGAATCAGGGCAACCAGGGGGGATTCGGCATGAAACGTATTTCGGATGTGAATGTATGAAATATACTCATTCATGTCAAATGGGTTGGCGTCGGGCCACGCCACGTAGGGGATGCCCACGGTTCAGGGTGATGGAACCAAGCGTCGCCACCCTGCCTCAACGCTCCACGAGAGCAACCTTTGTTACGGTGTGTAAGGAATATCGCCCCGCCGCGACCAATGGTTGCCCCCCACTCACTCTCTGGAGACCACCATGCCGATCACCCGCCCGCCCGACATCCTTCCCTCCGAAATCACTCCGTCTGAAATCTACCGAGGCCGGCGCGAATTCATGCGTTCGACCGGCGCGCTGGCGCTGGCCGGCGGACTGGGTTCCCTGGCCGGTGACGCGACGGCGGGCGCCAAACTCGCGGGCACCCGGCCCGGCCCCTATGGCACCAGCGAGGAGCTGACACCCTACAAGGATGTGACGACGTACAACAATTTCTACGAATTCGGCACCGACAAGGCCGACCCGGCGCGCAACGCCGGAAGCCTGAACCCGCATCCGTGGGCGGTACAGGTGGACGGCCTGGTGAAACGCCCCGGCCATTACGACCTCGACGCCCTGCTCAAGCTGGCGCCGCTGGAAGACCGCATCTATCGCATGCGCTGCGTGGAGGGCTGGTCGATGGTGATTCCCTGGGTGGGCTATCCGCTCGACGAACTGATCCGCCGCGTGGAACCGCTGGGCAACGCTAAATATGTGGAATTCACCACGCTCAATGATCGCGCGCGGATGCCCGGAGTGCGCTCGCCGGTGCTGGACTGGCCCTACACCGAGGGGCTGCGCCTGGACGAGGCGCGGCATCCGCTTACCCTGCTGGCCGTGGGCCTGTATGGTGAAACCCTGCCGAATCAGAACGGTGCCCCGGTACGCGTCGTGGTGCCCTGGAAATACGGCTTCAAGAGCGCGAAATCCATCGTTCGCATCCGCTTTGTCGAGAAACAGCCGGAGTCATCCTGGATGAGCGCCGCGCCACGCGAGTACGGTTTCTATTCCAACGTGAACCCGGACGTGGACCACCCGCGCTGGAGCCAATCCAGGGAGCGCCGCATCGGCGAGTTCTTCAAGCGCAAGACCCTGCTGTACAACGGCTGTGGCGAACAGGTGGCGGGGATGTATTCCAATCTGGATTTGCGGAAATATTTCTGAGGCGGCCACGAATCAATCATGTCGCCTCGCCAATTCTCCCTCCTGAAAACCGCGCTCTTCGTCCTCTGCCTGGGGCCGCTGGCCAACCTCGTTTACGGCCTGTTGAGCGACGCGCTGGGCGCCAATCCCATCGAGGCGCTCACCCGTGGCCTGGGTGACTGGACCCTGCGTTTTCTCCTGATGACCCTGGCGGTGACCCCGTTGCGCCGGCTCAGTGGCCGCAACTGGCTGCTCAAACTGCGCCGCATGCTGGGCCTGTTCACTTTCTTCTACGCCCTGCTGCACTTCACGAGCTATGTCTGGCTGGATCAGTTCTTCGACTGGGG
This sequence comes from Hydrogenophilales bacterium, assembly GCA_023258975.1. GTDB lineage: Bacteria > Pseudomonadota > Gammaproteobacteria > Burkholderiales > Thiobacillaceae > PFJX01. The sequence goes on from JAHFRD010000006.1 coordinate 8,041, forward strand.
CGACATCTGGAAAGACATCGTCAAACGCCCGTTCATCAGCATCGGTTTCGCGTCCTTCCTCCTGCTTGTTCCCCTGGCGGCAACCTCGAACAACGCCGCGATCAAGCGCCTCGGCGGCCGTCTCTGGCAATCCCTGCACCGCGTGGTCTATGCCATCGCGGTGTTCGCCGTGCTGCACTTCTGGTGGATGGTGAAAATAGACATCACCCAGCCGGCGATCCACGCCGCCACGCTGGCGCTGTTGCTGGGGATGCGGGTGTACTGGGTGCTAAGGCGCGGCCAACCGAAGGCGGCCTGACGCTCAGTCGGTGGTGGGCGCTTGCCGCTTCGCCGATCTCGGCCACAGCCTTTTTAGCCACGATGGGGTCGGCAAGGGTACAGACTCGGCATTGAGCAGGCGCTCCGCGATATCCGGCGCCTGGCTGGCCCGCGCCTTGCGCGCCAGCTTGTCGGCGCGCAAGGCATCGCCATCGAGATGCGCGCGCACGGCATCCAGCAGCGCGCGTTCAGACGCGGTATCGCGCCGCCGGGCATGCCAGCCGCGCACGTCATCGGGCAGGCGCAGGGCGGTCTGGCCCAGGCGCAAGGCGGCGTAAACCAGAACGATGAGTCCGGCCAATAGCGCCAGAGCGAGCATGAACGACAATTCCATGCGCCAGGGCGGGTAGACCACGATGACGTAGCCCTGATCGATCCGAGCCGCCAGGGTCAGGGCCACGGCCAGAGCGAACAGGGCGAGCAGCCAGAAGGCGGCGCGCATCAGTGGCTCTTCCCTCGCGCGGCGCGCGCGGCTTTCAGGCTGGCGTCGATTTCCGCGTCCTTGAGCACCACGGGAACCTTGCGCATTTCATCCAGGCTGGCGAGCACCGCGCTGGTGGCTTCATCGCGCGGGTTGAAGTAGCGCCGGGTCCAGGAGTGCGCCTCGGTGATGTCGTTGCGGAAGGCGGTTTCGTCGCGTTGCAGCAGGCTCATGCGCGCGGAAAGCAGGCGCAGCTTGAGGTTCTCGCGCAGGAAATAGAGTTGCGAGGGCGCCAGCAGGGGCAGTTCGGGGTGATCCAGACGGCGGATGCGTACCAGGCTCTTGAATTCCTTCCAGGCCTCCGCCGAGAAGCGCGCCAGGGTATCGACCGCGCCACCATCGGCCACCGGGGCTTGTTTCGGCGCGGGTTCGGTCTCGGATTCGGGCTTGAGCCGGTCCACATTCTGGATCAGCGCTTCGAGGCGGGCGTTGACGCTGAGGATGTCCGCCGCCGGCAGCAGCTTGAGCCGTTCCATATCGCGGGCAATGGCGTCGCGCAGGCCGTTGAACTGCGGTTTGTCGAGTTGCGCCAGGCGGGTTGCCGCCGCGTCCAGGCCGATCAGGGCCGCCTTCACATTGCCGGCCAGTTGCAGTTGCTGCTGCGCCAGCAGCAAAGTCTGTTCGAGGTCCGCCACCACCCGCTCATCCTGGCTGCGCGCGATGTCCTGATACATCGCGTTGAGGGCCAGTTGCTGATTCTGGGTTTCCTGCCCGGCGGATTCCAGCGTGGCCAGGCGTCCCCGCAGGTCGGCCAGCGCGGCATTGGCGGCCTTGGCGGCGGCGCGCGCTTCCTCGCTGGCGGCATCGAAGGTGCCGATGCGGCGAGCCAGTTGCACCTCCATGGTCTGGAAACGGTCATAGGCCTGCCAGGCCAGGCCGAGCGTCAGCGCAATGGCCACGCCGGCCAGGGCGGGGCCCAGCCACACCAGGTGGGAAGCCGGCGCTGTCCCCGGGGAACGGCTTGAGGGGACGGTATTTTCAGGAGTGTTTTCAGACATGGGCGAAGTATTCCACAAGACCCCGCAACAAGCCCGCTTCGCCCGATTCGGTGGCAATGGCCTGTGTGACGCCAAGTGCCCGGGCGTGTCCGGCGATGCGCGGGTGCGGCGCGAACAACGGCGTGGCGCGAACCAGGCCGGCACCCGCCGCGCCGACCAGGGCAAACAGGTTGTCCAGGCCTTGCGAACTCAGCACGGTGACGGCCTGGATGCCCCCCCGCCGCCAGGCGTCGAGAATCGGCGCGGGGTCGGCCAGGGGCACCCCACGCCGATAACACTCGGCGTAGTCCACGACGGCACCCCGCGCGGCCAGGGTATTCGCCAGAAGTTCGCGGCCACCCTCGCCCCGGAAGATGAGCACGCGCCGCCCCGCCATATCGGCCAGTTCCGGCAGGGCGAGCAGATGTTCGCTATCGGCGCCTTCCTGCGGCGCCAGCACCGGCAAGATGCCGGCCGCGCGCAAGGCGGCCGCCGTTCCCGGCCCCACCCCGGCCACGCGCGGCCCCGGCGGCCAGGCGGAGATGGCCGCGAGGCCGTGTTGTACGGCGGTGGGGCTGACGAAAATGGCGAGGTCGTAAGTGGCCAGATCAGCCAGACGCCGCGCCAGCGCGGCCGGGTTGATCGGCGGCAGGATGTCCAGCGTGGGGAACAGAACGGGGGCGGCGCCCAGTTCGCGCAGATGGGCCAGCAAGCCCGCCGCCTGCCCGGCCGGACGGGTAACCAGCACACCCTGGCCGGACAGCGGGAGGATCATTGCATGCGGTGTATGAGTTCCGCCAACAAGGTGTCCGCGCCCTGGGCGATCAGCTCCCGCGCGGCGGCGTGGCCGACGGCCTCGGGGTCGCGCGCGTCGCCTTCCACTTCGCTCTTGTAGAAGCGAATGCCCTCCAGATCGGCCACAAAAGCCCGCAAGCGGATACGCCCGCCGTGCATTTCGGCATAACCGCCGATGGGCGCCTGGCAGCCGCCATGCAGCATCCGGCTCATGGCGCGCTCGGCGCGCACGCAGGCGGCGGTTTCGGCGTCATTGAGCGGTGCCAGCAACGCGGCCAGTTCGGGGCGGCCCGCGCGAATCTCGATCCCCAGCGCGCCCTGGCCCACCGCCGGCAGGCTTTCTTCCGGCGACAGGATGGCGCGGATGTGGGCGTCGAGGCCGAGACGCTTGAGCCCGGCGGCGGCCAGGAGGATGGCGTCGTATTGGCCTTCCTCAAGCTTGCGCAGGCGCGTGTTGACATTGCCGCGCAGGGTATCCACGTCCAGGGTCGGGTATCGGGCGCGCAACTGCACCTGGCGACGCAGGCTGGAGGTGCCGACACGCGCGCCGGATGGGAGGTCGGCCAACCCGGCATATTTCCTGGAGACGAAGGCATCGCGCGGATCATCCCGCTCGGAGATGGCCGCCAGTTCGAAACCGGGTGGCAGATCCATCGGCACATCCTTGATCGAGTGCACGGCGAGATCGGCGCGGCCTTCCGCCATCGCCGTTTCCAGTTCCTTCACGAACAGACCCTTGCCGCCGATGCGTGAGAGGGGGGAGTCGAGAATCTGGTCACCCTGGGTGGTCATGCCGAGCAACTCGACTTCAAGGCCGGAATGCAACTCCATGAGACGGGCCTTGACGTGTTCGGCCTGCCAAAGGGCAAGCGGACTTTCACGGGTAGCGATCACTATTTTTTTCGGCATGTTTGAACTATTGAGCATGAGGGAAGCATCGCTAGAATGCTTGAAGACATTGAGGAAAATGACGATGAAACAGACAGTTAAGCGAGTGCTTGCGTGGCTGGCGATCTTATCATGCGGCATCACCCTGGCCCGCGCGGATGTGCCCTATGCCCAGGATCTGCAAAAAGACGCAGCAGCCGCGCGCGCGGTTCAGGGCGTGGTTTTGCTGGTGTTCGTCGGCTCGCACTGCTCCTACTGCGAAACCGCGCTCAACGAGTTCCTGATTCCCATGAGCGGCAACGCCGATTACCTCGCCAAGGTGGTGATGCGTCGGGTGGAAAGCACCGGTTTCCGCGAGCTCAGGGACTTTCAGGGGCGCAAGGTGAGCCACCGAAAATTCGCGGGTGACAATGGCGCTCGCCTGACGCCGACCGTCATGGTGTTCGACGGCGAAGGCCATCAACTGGCCAAGCCGGTGGTGGGCATCACGACACGGGATTACTACGGCGTCTATCTCGATCAGGCGATCGACCAGGGCGTGACGAAGGTTCGCGCCGGCTTGGGCAGCCTTCTCTCCAACGGCTCCTGATGGCGAGCGTAGCGTCGGATTAACGGGATAAAAAGCCGCGCGGCGCGCCAGCCGGGGAGCTTGCCCAGGGTGGCGCCTGCAAAGCCGTCCGAAGGCCGCGCGACAGGTGTTATCAGTGCGTCACCCGCGCCTGGCCACCGGATTCCAGCAGACGCACACGATCCCCCTTGGCGAATTTTTCACCGGTATCTTCCTGCACCACCGCGAGGGTGCGACCAGAATCCAGCCGGACGGTGATTTCCTGCCCGGTCTTGCGGGTGACGCCTTCTTCCACCGCCGCGCCGGCGATGCCGCCGACCACCGCGCCCAGCACGGCGCCCACTGCGGAACCTTTGCCCTGCCCCGCTCCGCTGCCGGTGACCCCCCCCACGGCGGCGCCTGCGGCGGTACCGATGCCGGAAGCGGTGCCTTCCAGTTTCACTGCGCGGACGTTTTCCACCACGCCCATCTTCACTTCATACACGCGGCGGGCTTCCGCGCGTTCGTAGTCGTCGCTGCCCTTGCCACCGGCACAGCCGGCCAGCGCGACGGGGATGAGGAGCAGCCAGAGCGTTTTCATGTCGATCTCCTTCACAGTGAGTAGCCATATTCGGTTTTGAAGCGTTGCGCGATCTCGTCCCAGGTGAAGCGGTGGTTCTGGCCGCCGCGCTGGGCAATCTTGATCGCGCCGACCAAACCAGCCAGACGCCCGCAGGTGGGCCAGTCCATCCCCTTGTGCATGCCGGTCATCAGGCCGGCGCGGTAGGCATCGCCGCAGCCGGTGGGGTCGACCACTTCGCTGGCCTTGGCGGCGGGGATGTCATGCACCTGGCCATTTGCGTAGATTCGCGAGCCTTCGCCGCCCAGCGTCACCACCAACGCGCGCACCTGTTTCGCCAGTTGCTCCAGCGTCTGACCGGTGCGTTCCTGCAAGAGTTTCGCCTCATAGTCGTTGCAGGTAAGGTAATCGGCCTGGCGCGTGAATTCCAGCAACTCCTCGCCATTGAACATGGGCAGGCCCTGGCCGGGATCGAAGATGAACGGGATGCCGGCCTCGCTGAACTGGCGCGCGTGCTCGATCATGCCCTGGCGGCCATCCGGTGAAATGATGCCGAGTTTGACGCCGGAGGCCGAATCCACCTGGTTCTGGTGCGCATAATTCATCGCGCCCGGGTGGAACGCGGTGATCTGGTTGTCGGCCAGGTCGGTGGTGATGAAGGCCTGCGCCGTAAAGGTGTTGGCGACACGGCGAATGTGGCTGGCGTCGAGGCCAAGCCGTTGCAGGCGCTCGGCATAGGGCGCGAAATCCTCGCCCACGGTCGCCATGATCTTCGGCTCGCCGCCCAGCAGGTTCATGTTGTAGGCGATGTTGCCGGCACAGCCGCCGAACTCGCGGCGCATGTCCGGCACCAGGAAGGCGACGTTCAGAATGTGAATCTGTTCGGGCAGGATATGGTTCTTGAAGTGGTCGTGGAACACCATGATGGTGTCGAAGGCCAGGGAGCCACAGATGAGGGTGCGCATGGGGGAAATCTTGTGTGTGGAGATGTTTGGCATTCTCGCGCCTGGAACCGCAAAAACCTAGTTCGGCTCGATATGCACCGTGCGCGTCGGGAAGGCGATTTCTGCGCCGTGGGCGGCGATGATCTCGGCGACCTTGAGCAGCACGTCCTGCTTGATCGCCTGGTAGCGCGCCCACTGGGTCATGGTCGTGAAGGTATAGATCATGAAATCGAGGGAGGAGGCCGAGAAGGTGGTGAAGTTGACGATCATCGTCGCATCGTTGTCGATATCCGGATGCGCGACCAGCATGGCCCTCACGTCGGCGGTGATGGTGGCCATCTTGTCGATGTCCCGGTAACGAATGCCGATGATTTCCTTGATGCGCCGGTGCGACATGCGCGAGGGGTTCTCCACCACGATGGTGGTGAACAGGGCGTTCGGCACGTAAATCGGGTTCTTGTTGAAGGCGCGGATGCGCGTCTGGCGCCAGCCGATGTATTCCACCGTTCCCTCGATCGCCTTGTCCGGCGAACGAATCCAATCCCCCACCGAGAAAGGGCGGTCGAGATAGATCATCAGGCCGCCGAAGAAATTGGCGAGCAGATCCTTGGCTGCGAAGCCGAGGGCGATACCACCGATGCCGCTGAAAGCGAGCACGCCGGAGACGCTGAAACCCAGGGTTTGCAAAATCACCAGGATGGCAACGATGAGGACGATGATCCGCCCCAGCTTGCTCATGGCATCCACGGTGGTTCTGTCGACGGCTTCGCCACTCGACAGGCGTTGCTGTATGACGCTGGTCGCGGCATGGTTGATCATGCGAATGAGAAACCAGGCCAGACAGGAGATCACCCCGACAATGCGCGCGGGGTGGGCATACTCCAGCGCATGGGCACCGGTTTCCCGGTCGATGATGCCCGCCACATGGGTGAGGCCAAGTACCCAGAGCAACACGGTGAGCGGGCGCCTCACGGAGCGGATCAGCGCATCGTCCCACACCGTTTCGGTCCGGTTGGCCACACGTTCGACGCGCTCCAGCGCCTTGCCGGAGAGGATGGTCAGCAGCGCCACCCCGGCCAGTACGAACAGCGCCTCGGATAGCCAGGTAGAGCCGAGAAAATCGAAACCGGTGAGTCGGGCCAGATCTTGCATCTTGTTTGTGTGCTGCGTGCCGTGGTGGGCCTGAAGTGTAAGACCTAAATCGGCGCCCCCCCGATGCGTACCGCGACGCGGTGGCATCGCACAAGCCACAACCGGGCCAGTGGGACAAGAAAAAGGCCGGTCTGGCCGGCCTGTGGGCAACTAGCGGGAATCGCTCAATAAGCGATCTGCGGGATCACATCGAGGATGTCGTGGGTGTTGCGATTCACCAGAATCACATCCGTGCCCAGGGTCAGACGGGTGTAGGGATCGGGTAAACCCGGCAATTGCGCATCCAGCGCGGTGGGAAGCTTGTTCGGACGTTCTCCGGACATGAGCTTGTCACCCGCGTTGGCATGGTTTATTGCGGGTGGGGCCACGCGTGGCTGCCCCTGCTGCTGGTAATAACCCGTGATGATCTTGCGTTCCGCCTCGGTAAAACGCATGCCGGATGGATCGCCTTTTTCCGGTCCCTGGCTGGCGCAACCGAAGAGGGCGATGGCGGGAATGAAACCGATGAATGCACGACGATCCATGACAGAAACCCTCTTAATGGCCAGGTGAAGGTAGCTATGTACCAAAGCCACCTGGATAAAACTTTGATGGGCATCAACATTTCCATCTTGGCCAAAAATTGCACCCGGCGCACAAGAAAAAAGCCCGCGCGCGGCGGGCTTTATCCGGTGCTTCTCGATCAGGGGTGAATTTTGTCGATGGTCAGCTTGATGTCCTTGCTCCCCACTTTCACGCCCGCCAGGCTGCCCTCCAGGTCGCCGGCGCCGCCCTTCGGGTCGCCGGACTTGGAGACGCGCACGGTCAGCGTCACTTCCTTGAAATTGGACAATTTGTTGTCCGGATTCATGGCCATGGCGTCGCTCAGTTCGAACTCCAGCGGGAATTTCGTGGCGGTCGAGCGGATCGCGGCCACCGGAGCGCCGCCGGAGGCGGATCGGGCGAACAGGAACACCACATCCTTATCGCTGATCTTCGCTTTTAGCGCGGGGGAGATATCCACCTTGCCGTGGAGGGTGGCGCCGGGCCCGGCGACTTTGGCGGGCCCCTGGTCGGAGAGATTATCCATGCCGGTCATGGTGCCCCGCGCCAGACGATTGGCCTCCTTCTGCGCCTCCAGAATATCCTGGGCGTAGGGCGATTCCGCCGGTAGCAGCTTGTGCAGATGCTTGAAGTAATACGCGGCCTGGGCGAAATTCTTTTCCTGGAAAGCGCCGATGGCCGCCAATTCCAATCCTTTCATGTCGTTCGGGTCTTTTTCCAGCGCCTGCAGTACCAGCTTGATGGGCTCGCCCTTGAGGACGCGGTCACGGCCGATCGCCAGTGCCTCGGCATATCCGGTCATGATGGCGGGCATATCGGGCTTGAGCTTCATGGCCTTTTCATAGGCCTGTAGCGCTTCCGGCCAATGCCCCACGGCGGCGTAGGTCTTCGCCAGGATGGCCCAGGCGGCGCCATCGTTGGGATCCGCCTTGGTCTTGTCTTCCACCTGTTTGATCAGCTTCATGATGTCGTGCTGGCCTTGCGCCGCCTCGGCCATCGCCGGATTGGCCTGCGCTTCGGCGATGGAGATCAGCGACATGGGGTTGCCCAGCCAGAAATAGAGGGCGAAGGCGGCGGCCGGCAGCACACCCGCCATCGTGAACCCCAAGCGGCGGCTGGCCACCGGCGCCATCACGGCGTCGGCCTTGGCCAACGCATCCTCGGCCAATCTCGCTTCAAGCTCCAGCTTGCCGGCCTCGAACTGCTCCTCGGAAAGGAGGCCATTGTTGCGGTCGGCTTCCATTTCCTTCATTTGATCGCGATAGACGGCGATGTTGATGTCCCGCCGCGCCGCTTTGGCGACGACCTCTTTCCTGCGCAGCAGGGGCGGCAGGACGAAGGCGAGCGCGACGGCGACACAGACGGCGGTGGCAATCCAGAACAGGGAGACGGTCCAGAACGGGTTCATTTGGTTTCATCCAGTAGTTGGGCGGCGGCGGCGAGTTGTTTCTCGTCCACCGGAGAGTCACTGAGGGCGCGTCGTTTTTTCAGGGTGGCATACCAGAGGCCACCGCCGATGCCGAGAAACAACAGTGGCCCCAGCCAGAGCAGGTAGGTCAGCGGCTTGAACGGCGGCCGGTACAGCACGAAATCGCCATAGCGGGTGGTCAGGTAGTCGATGACTTCCTTGTCGTTCTTGCCGGCCTTCATCTGGGAGCGGATTTCCTTTCTCAGGTCTTCCGCCAACTCCGCGTGAGAACCGGCCAGCGATTCATTCTGGCAAACCAGGCAGCGCAAATCCTCCGCCAGATTGACCAGACGCTGCTCAATCACGGGATCTTCGCCCAGGGTCATGGCTTCGCCCGCCCAGGTGGTGCTTGCCAAAGCCAGCAGCAGGGAGAACAGCAGGGATTTCATGCGCCCAGCTCCTTCAATTTCGGTTCGAATTTCTCTTTCCAGACTTCCGGGCTGATCGGGCCGATATGTTTCATGCGAATGATGCCGGCCTTGTCCACGACATAGGTTTCCGGCGTGCCGGTGACACCATAGTCGATGCCGGTCTTGCCGGTCAGATCGTCCGGCACCGCCACGTAAGGGCTGCCGTGCTCCGCCAGCAGTTGCGCCGCCTCGCGTTCCTTGTCCTTCCAGTTGAGGCCGACGATGGGCACCGGCTGGCTCCTGGCCAGCTCCATGAGCACGCCGTGTTCTTGACGGCACGATACGCACCAGGGAGCCCACACGTTGAGCAGCCAGACCTTGCCCTTCATGTCGGCGGGGCTGAAGGAAGCATTGGCGTTACCCACCAGCGGCAGGGTGAACGCCGGCGCCGGCTTGCCGATGAAGGGCGAAGGCACTTCGCGTGGATTGAGAAGCAGGCCCTTGGCAAAAAAACCGACCAGGATCGCGAAAACCAGCAGAGGAATCCATCGCTTCATCTCAAGCCCCCTGTACCGCCGCGCCAGCCGGCGCCGTGGCCTTCACCGCGATTCGATAGCGCCGATCCGACGCCGCCAGGAAGCCGCCGGCCACCATGAACAGGGCGCCGATCCACAGCCAGTTTATGAACGGTTTGTGGAACAGGCGTACCGCCCAGGTCTTGGCTTGGTCATCCAGGGGCTCGCCCAGGGCGACGTAGACGTCGCGGAAGAAGTTGGGGTGTATGGCGGCTTCGGTCATGGGCATGCCGGAGGCGTTGTAGACACGTTTTTCCGGGTGCAGCACAAACAGTTTCTTGCCGTCCCTGCTCACTTCCACGGTGCCCTTGGCGGCGCGGTAATTGGGGCCCACACGCTCCGTGGTGCCCTGGAAGGTGAAGGTGTAACCGGCCAGCTGCGTATGGTCGCCCACGTTCATGCGCACGTCGCGCTCCTCCTGATAATTGGCCACCAGAGTAATGCCGGCCACGCCCCAGGCCAGCCCCAAGTGCGCCAATTGCATCCCCCAGAAGGCGCGCGGCAGGTTGCCGATACGACCGCTGTTTTTCAGACGCTCGCGGAAGCCGATCAGCACGGTCAGCAGAATCCACATCGACAGCGTGAAGCCGAGCGCGGCCCAGGGATTGAAGCCTTTCAGCGTCAGAGGCAGCAGCAGGCCGGTCGCCACGGAAATCGCCAAAGCCCATTTCAGGCGTGACACCATGTCCGGCAGGCTGGCTTCCTTCCAGCGCGCCAGGGGGCCGACCCCCATCAGGAATAGCGCGGGCGCCATCAGCGGCACGAACACCGCGTTGAAGTAGGGCGGGCCGACGGAAATCTTGCCCATGCCCAGCGCGTCCAGCAGCAGCGGATACAGTGTGCCCAGCAGTACCGAGCCCAAAGCCGCCAGCAGAACGACATTGTTCGCGAGCAGCAAGGCCTCGCGCGAGAACCAGGTGAAACGGCCGCCGGTGAGCATCTTCGGCGCGCGCCAGGCGAACAGGGCGAGAGAGCCGCCGATCACCACCACCAGGAAGCCAAGGATGAAGGCGCCGCGCGCGGGGTCGGTGGCGAAGGCATGCACCGACGAAAGCACACCGGAACGCACCAGGAAGGTACCCAGCAGCGAGAGCGAAAACGCGGTCAACGCCAGCAGCACGGTCCAGGCTTTGAAGGCGCCACGCTTTTCGGTGACCGCCAGGGAGTGAATCAGCGCCGTGCCCGCGATCCAGGGCATGAACGAGGCGTTTTCGGTTGGATCCCAGAACCACCATCCGCCCCAGCCCAGTTCGTTGTAGGCCCACCAACTGCCCAAAGCGATGCCCAGGGTGAGGAAAGCCCAGGCCACCGTGGTCCAGGGCCGCGACCAGCGCGCCCAGGCGGCGTCGAGCCGACCCGAGAGCAGGGCCGCGATCGCAAAGGCGAAGGCCACGGAAAATCCAACGTAACCCATGTACAGCATGGGCGGGTGGATCACCATACCGGGATCCTGCAACAGCGGATTCATGTCGCGGCCATCGGCGGCGGCGGGGAGCAGGCGCAGGAAGGGGTTGGACGTGGTGAGCAGGAAGGCCAGGAAGCCGGTGGAGATCAGGCCCATGATGCCGATCACCCGGGCCACCATGTCATCCGGCAGGTGCCGCGAGAACACCGACACCGACGTGGTCCAGAAACCGAGGATCAGCGCCCACAGCAACATGGAGCCTTCATGCGAGCCCCAGGTGGCGGTGAAGCGGTAGATCTCCGGCAGCTGCGAGAAGGAGTTGCGCGCCACGTTCTCTACCGAGAAGTCGTTATGCAAAAACGACCAGGCCAGACAGCCAAAGGCGATGGCGACGAATACGAACTGCCCCTGCGCCGCCGGTCGTGCCACGGACATGAGCGTGAGGTTGCCGCGCTGGGCGCCGATCAGGGGCAGGATGGCCTGGGTAAGCGCCAGCAACAGCGCGACGATCAGTGCGAAATGGCCGAGTTCCGGGATCATGCAGTCTCCTTGGGGTATCGATTTCTTTGCGATGGTCGGCGCCGGACAAACCGGCGCCGGTGCGTTATTTGACCAGCGACTTTTGCGCCTTTTGCGCCTGTTCCAAGGCATGAGCGGCCTCGGGCGGCATGTAGTTCTCATCGTGCTTGGCAAGCACCTGGGTCGAGGTAAACACACCATCACTGCCCAATTTGCCCTCGGCCACCACGCCTTTACCTTCCTTGAACAGATCGGGAAGGATGCCCTTGTAGACCACGTTCATGGACTTGGCCGTGTCGGTGACCACAAAGCGCACCGTCAAACCGTCCGGATCACGCTTGATGCTGCCCCGCTCCACCAGCCCGCCGATGCGGAAGGCGCGGTCGCCTGGCGCCTCGCCATTTGCCACCTGGGTGGGTGAGAAGAAGAACACCAGATTGCTCTGGAAAGCATTCAGGATGAGGGTGGCCGCGATACCGATGCCCGCGAGCGCCAGGACGATGACCAGGAGCTTCTTGTGACGTGACTTCATTGTTCTTCCCACTGCCGCATGCGTTTCAGGCGCCGGCGTGTATCGCCGGCGGCGCGTTTCAACAAAAGAACCTCGATCGCCACACAGACGGCGGTGACGCCATAGGAGCCCCAGACGTAGAAACCGTAACCACCCATGTGCCAGAAGTCGGACCAGCTAGCCCATTCCATGTCAGGACTCCTTTTCCAGTAAAGCCTTGACCCATTCGCTCTGCCGCTCCCGTTCCAGGATGATGCGGCGCACGCGCGCCATTGCCACGGCGATGGTGTAAAGCCAGGCGGCGATGGCCAGAATCAGCATGCCCTGCAGCATGGTGGCCGCCATGCTGGGAGCCTTGGTGAGGCTGACCGAAGCGCCCTGGTGCAGGGTGTTCCACCACTTCACCGAGAAATAGATGATCGGCACGTTGATGGCGCCGATCAGGGTCAGCAGCGAGCCGGCGCGATCACCGCGCTTGATGTCGTCGATCGCGGCCCACAGGGCGATGATGCCGACATAAAGGAATAACAGAATCAGTTCCGAGGTCAGGCGCGCATCCCACACCCACCAGGCGCCCCACATCGGCTTGCCCCACCAGGCGCCGGTCCACAGGGCAATGAACGTGAAGATCGCGCCGGTGGGCGCCAGCGCGCGCGCCATCATGAACGAGAGGCGGGTGTTGAAGGCCAGGCCGATGGCGCCCCAGAAAGCCATCACCAGATAGATGAACATGGACATCCAGGCAGCCGGCACATGGATGAAGATGATGCGGTAGGCCTCGCTTTGCTGAAAATCCGTCGGCGCCAGGAAAAAGGCGATGTACAGGCCCCAGGCGGTGAAAAGGCCGGCTCCCCAGGCGAACCAGGGAATGAGCTTGCCGGCAAGAATGTAGAAGTTCGCGGGGGAGGCGTAGGTATATAGATTCATTCGACGATCATGCGACGATTATTCGAGAGAGACACGCAAGGCGGCGGCGGCGATCCAGGGCGCGATCATAAGGGAGAGCACCAGAAAAGCGCCCAACAATGACAAGTGCGCCTCGGCTCCGGTTCCCGCCATCACGCCATCCACGGCCCCCGCGCCGAAAATAAGCGCGGGCACGTACAGAGGCAGGATCAGCAGGGTCAACAAAACGCCACCGCCACGCAGGCCCAGGGTCAGCGCGGCGCCGACGCCGCCGAGCAGGGAAAGAATGGGCGTTCCCAGCAGAAGCGAAATTTCCAGAACCCGGATCGCCTCCCAGGACAGATTGAATTGAATGCCCAACACCGGCGCGATCAGCAATAGCGGGATGCCGTAGATCAACCAGTGCGCCAGGGACTTTCCCAGCACCAACAGAACGGTGGGCTCTGGCGACAGCACCATGTGCTCCAGGCTACCGTCGCGATGATCGTCCGCGAACAGTCGCGACAGTGAAAGCAGGGATGCCAGCGTGGCCGCCACCCACAACACACCCGGGCCGATGCGCGCCAGCATGGCCGGCTCCGGGCCGACGCCCAGCGGAAACAGGCTGGCGACCATTACGAAGAAGAATTGCGCGATCAACCAGTCGCCACGGCGACGCGCGGCCAGGGTGAGATCGCGCCGCAGGACGGCGAGCAGGAAGCGATGCATTATCGTTGTGGCGCCGGCTTCCAGCCGGCGGTTTCCGGGTGCGGGTGTCGTCTCGCGCTCATGCCAACTCCGGAATCTCGACCTTGCCGACCAATAGACGCCGCACCGTCACACCTTCCAGGTTCAACGCCTGATGGGTGGTCGCGACCACCATGCCGCCTCCATTCAGATGATCGCGGATCAGGCTCTCCATCAAGGCCACGGCATGCACGTCGAGGCCCGTCAATGGCTCATCCAATATCCAGAGCGTGACCCCGGCCAGGAGCAAGGCGGCCAGCGCCACGCGGCGACGCTGGCCAAAAGACAGCACGCGACAGGGCAAGTCCAGGCAGCGGCCCAAACCCAGGCGTTCCAGCGTGGCGATGCCGCGCGCGGCATCGAACACACGGCCTTGCAGACCATCGGCAAAACGCAGGTTTTCCACGGGATTGAGATCGTCCTTCACGCCGTTGGCATGGCCGAGGTAGGCCATTTCCGCGTGGTATGCCTCGCGCTGCTTTCTGATGGGATCGCCACGCCAGCGCACTTCTCCATCCTCCGGGCTGGACAACCCGGTAAGCAGGCGCAGCAGACTGGTCTTGCCCTGGCCGTTGCCACCCTGAACCAGGAGCAATTCACCACTGTTCAGGCGGAAATTCATGTCCTTGAACAACAGCCGGTCGCCACGGGCGCAGGCCAGATCATGAACGGAAAGGTGAGCGTCGGACATGGAATGGAGATGGGTTCAAGGCCGGCGAGCATACCAGCAAGAGATGGTCAGCTTGTAGCCGGTGGCCAGTGGTTGAGCGGGGCCTGTCCGCGTCGTAAAACGCCGCGTTATCGGCCCCCCCTTCACAAGCCACTGGCTACAAGCCAGTAGGCAGCAAAAAGGGGCGGCACGGGTAACCCCGCCCGCCCCTCTCAAATCTGCAATCGCGCGCTTACTTGGCCGCGACCGCAGGTGCCTTCATCTTGGCCAGCTCTTCCTTCAGGAACTTGATGCCGCCTTGAGAGGCATCAATGGAGCGGGTCAGAGATTCGCGCGCGTTATCCGGGTTGTGGAAGCCGTCGGAGTTCTCGGCGGTCCACCATTCCCAGTACAGGGTCGCGTCGTATTGGAAGTCGTGAGCCTTCTCCATGACTTCCTTGGAGACACCGGCTTCCTTCGCCTTGTTGATCCAGTCGATCAGGTTGGCGATCCAGAACTCGGCCTTGGTCATCTTGCCGCGAATGTAGCCCTGGATGGCTTCCATGTGGTAGGTGGCATCGGCTTCAGTCCAGTCCTTGTGGCAGGTCAGGCACGCGCCCTTGATGTTGTAGCGGGGCGAAATCTGCTGGTGGTTGGTGGTCACCTTGCCGTTGGCGGCGCGCTTCTTGGTCATGTGGCAATCCTTGCACTCGACGCCCGCGCGCTCGTGCTTGGAACCCCAGAACGTTTCCGCTTCCGGATGCTGGATCTTGGCCAACAGGGCACCGGTGGAGGCGTGCTTGAAGTCCTTGAACTTGTACTGACCAGCCATCTTGTCCTTGTAGCCGAACACGTTCACCCAGGTGAACAGGTTGGTACGCGGATCGTCCATCTTCAGGTACTTCGGATTGTCCTTGTCGGAACAGTCGAAGCCGGGGCCGCAGTTGTATTCCACATGGCACTGGGCGCACATCACGTTGGAGTCGGCCTTGTTCAGCAGACCGATGGCGCGGAAGTCCTTGCCGTCACGCTGGAAGTTGACCTTGGTCATGGTGGTCTGCTGGCTCTTCACCGGATCCATCGGATAGGTGCCTTCCTTGCGATCGACCACGGCCTGGATCAGCGCATCGCGCACGACACGGGGGCCGGCGGAGTGCGGGTCATGGCACATGTAGCAGTTCAGCGGATGGTTCACGCCACGGGCGAATTCGACCGGCTTGGAGGTGCGATCCCACTTGGCGCGAGGATCCTTTTCACCCATGTACTTCCAATCCAGGATGTGATCCTGCGTCTTGCAGTTCATGCACACCGGGTTCACGGCGGTGGCGGTCTGGCGCATGAATATCTTCTGGTCGGATGTCTCCGGCTCCTTGTCGACGATCACATTCCAGGCGCCATTGGCGGCCAGTTCAGCCTTGTTGACGTAGGTCCAGTCCTTGAACTTCATACGGCCGCCGAAAGCGCGATCCACGGCCCACTGGTCAACCAGCATGAACGCGTGCGAGCGCGGCTCGTTGTGTTCCTTGGTGAAGCCGTAGCCTTCCATCAGCTTGTCGAACAGCGGCGAACGGCTCTTGAAACTGGCCTTTTCGACGCGAGCCTTGGACTCCAGGTTGGGCTGGACGAAGGTGTTGTACTGCTCGACGTGGCAGGTGGCGCAGGCGCGGTGATCCTTGTTGGTGTGCGGACGCACCCCCCAGTCCTTCTGCTTGGCCAGTTTCTGGTGTTCCGCCGCGTTATCGTGACACTGCACGCAGTTCACCGTGGCATGGCGGCCCTTGGTGTGGAAGTCCTCGATGTCCTCGTGGCACGAATAGCACTTCTTGGCGTCCACCGGGGTCAACGGGGGCGCCTTGGGAGCGTCCGGTGGTGGCAGTTTCGGGCCGGGAATATCCACGGCCGCCTGTACGCCGATGGCGAATAGGGCCGCTGCCAGCCCCACTGCCATACGGCTCACTACTTTTCCAAATTTCATGGTCAGTCTCCTGAAAAATTAAGCCTGCTTGGTGGCCCGTAATACGCAAGGAAGCGCGGGGCCCACCGGGTGGTTAAACGACGGTAGTCTCACGCGCATCCCGCATAGGCCTCCTTTATGAAAAGTCAGCAATACAACCACATCAACCGAAAGCATCCGCCATCACGTTGCGCACCCAGCCGTCGGCGTACTCGGCTTCCAGCTTGCGGTAGATCGCCGGCACGGGCGATTTGT
Source organism: Hydrogenophilales bacterium (assembly GCA_023258975.1). Classification (GTDB taxonomy): domain Bacteria; phylum Pseudomonadota; class Gammaproteobacteria; order Burkholderiales; family Thiobacillaceae; genus PFJX01. The sequence goes on from JAHFRD010000006.1 coordinate 24,584, forward strand.
CCGGCATGGCCATGGGGGAGACGCCGCTACCTTCCTTGATGTACTTGAAGGTACCGTTTTCAACCCGATACTGGTGCGCCACGGAGAAACCGTAGTCGTCGCCCACGATGCTGTAGCAGGTGTTGGCGTAGTAGGGTTGCGGCGTGGGCAGGCCGTTGACCTTGGCGACGATGGCGGCGGCGGCGACCTTGGCCTGGGTCATGGCGATATGCGCCGACTTGGGCATGTCGAAATTGGCGTTCGGATTACCGTAGAGGGCCATCTCGCCAGCCACGCAGGAATCGCCGATGGTGTAGATGTTTTCGTCCTCGGCGGAAGCCATGGTCATTGGCACCACCTTGCACCAACCGCTTTCCTTGGCCAGCCCGGTATCCACGGCGATCTTGCCGGCCTTGTGCGCGGGAATGATGTTGAGCACATCGGCCTTCAGATCGACAAAGTCGGAATGCACCGTCTTGCTGGCGACGTCCAGTTTGTTGACCGTACCGCCTTCGGATGCCTTCACCCACTCGATCATGCCATTCGTGCCCATGCCCTCTTTTTCGAAGCCATACATGGCTTTCCATGCCTGCTGGAACAGTCCCTTCTTCGAATGCGAGTCGTTGGCGTCGAGGATGATGATCTTGGACTTGGTCTTGCCGTGGTGCTTCAGATAGGAGGCCGCCAGGGAAGCGCGCTCGTAGGGTCCGGGCGGGCAACGGAAGGGGCCCTTGGGAACGACGATGACGAACTTGCCGCCGTCGGGCATGGCCATCAACTGCTTTTGCAGGATCAGGGTCTGCTCGCCGGCCTTCCAGGCGTGGGGAATGTCGTTGATCACGGCCTCGGAATAGCCCGCGATGTTGTCGTAGTGGAACTCGACGCCAGGCGACATGACCAGCGCGTCATACTCCAGCTTCTTGCCGCCCTTGGTGGTCACCACCTTCTTGGTGCGGTCAACGCCGATCACCATATCCTGCAGCACATGGACGCCGCGCTTCTTCAGGCCATCGTAGCCGACCTGAAGGGTCTTGATGTCACGGTGGCCCGAGATCACTTCGTTGGACAGCGGACAGGAGGTATAGACAGCGTTGGGCTCGATGAGGGTGACTTCGATGTCCCCATCCAGCAGCTTGACGTATTTGGCGGCGGTGGCGCCGCCATAGCCGCCACCGATGACGACCACGCGGGCCTTGGCGCCACCACTGGCGCGCTTGGCGCCCGGTCCCGCGCAAGCGGACAAGGGCACGGAAACCGCTGCGGCGGAAGAGGCGGCGGCAATGGCCTTGACGAATTCACGACGGTTGATCTGGCTCATTGTGCTTTCCCTCACTTGCTCTGCGCGCCGTAGTACTTGGCGGCGGTGGCGACATCACCCTCTTCCATCTTGCGGGTGTTCTTCATCATCTTCTTGTGGGTCATCTGGAAGCCCTCGTCCCGATACTTGAGCATTTCCAATTCCAGATACTTGGCCCATTGCCCATTCAGACGCGGGGTCTCCTTGTCGTCAGGCTGGCCGCCCGTGGCGCCGTGGCAGGTCTCGCAACGCTCGGTGACATCCTTGCCTTTGGCCAGCAACTCCTTGGCGGCGGGCTGCACCTGGGCAGTCCAGGGCAGTTTGGAGTAATAGCCGGCCAGTGCGGCGATTTCCTCGTCCGTGTACCCCTTGATCAGACGGGTCATGTTGGCGGAAGCGCGTGCGCCGGACTTCCACTCCATCAGGATGTTCTTCAGATAGGTCTCGGACAGTCCCGCGATGGAGGGCATGGAATAACCGACGCTGACGCCGCCAGTCCCGTGACAGTTGTTGCAGGTGCGGGCCAGACCCTCGATCGGATCGGCGGCCAGCGCGGGCGCGGAAGCCAACCCAAGGGCGGCCAGGGCAAACAGCAAATTGTGTCGCATTTGTGTCCTCCTACGGTTTCGTCAATCGTGGACAACCCATGATCGACGCCAGGGGGCGCATAGTAGGAATTTGCTAGTCCACAATTCCTTGATGGCTATCAATTTTTGTTGATATCTAAATGCCCCGAACCCGCGCCAGATATGGGTCGGGCCGGCCAATACATAAAAAAAGCGGCCGTAGCCGCTTTTTTTATGGGAAAAGCGCGCGATCAGGTCGCGGCGCGAGACGCATGACGGCTGGCGATCCGGTTGTCGTGCTCCAGCCATTTCCGGATGCGCTGCGCGTCGCCGATGCGGCTCCATTTACCCCAGGAATCGAGCAACACGATGATGACCTTGCGTTCCGCGATGCTGGTCTGCATTACCAGACAACGTCCGGCCTCGTTGATGAACCCGGTTTTCGAGACGCCGATTTGCCAGTCCTGGTCGCGGGTCAGGGCGTTGGTGTTGTTGAAGGCCATGTGGCTTTGCACGACCCGCGAAACCTTGTGGGTCCGGCCGTTTTCACGAACCCGCACCACTTTGGTTCGTGGCACGGAGACATCGTAACTGCCGGTGCTGGTGATCTGGCGGATGCGGGGATAGCGATAGGCCGCGTCCACCATCTTCACCAGATCGGCCGCCGTCGAACGGTTACCGCTGTTGAGGCCGGTACCATCGACGAAGTGCGAGTCCTTCATGTCGAGTTCACGCGCCTTGCGGTTCATGGCGGCAACGAACGCGTCGCGCCCGCCCGGATAGGCGCGGCTCAACGCGGCGGCGGCCCGGTTTTCCGAGGCGATCAAGGCCAGATGCAGCAACTCTTCGCGGGTCAGCCGCGTGCCCAGCGCCAGGCGCGAACCCGTCCCCTTGAGGTGATCGACCTCCTCGTTGCCGATCACGATTTCCTCGTTGAGGTCGAGCTCGGCATCCAGGGTGACCATCGCGGTCATCAGCTTGGTAATGGAGGCGATGGAGGTGGGAACATCGACATTCTTGGCATAAAGAGCTTCGCCGGTTTTCTGATCCACCACCAACGCGGCGGCGGAGCGCAGCTTGAGTTCCTCGTCGTGCCAGGCTTTATCGTAGGAAACCGCGCGCAGGGGCGTCATGACCGGCTTCATGGCGGTCGCGGCATGCTTGCCGGCGCGATTGGCTTTCCTGGCCAGGTGTTTGGCCTTGTGCTTGGCGTTACCGGCTTTCGTCTTGCTCGTCTGCGCGGCCTGGGCATCGGGCACAGCCACCACCGGCGCAGCCAGGAAGGCCAGTAGCGAGAAAAGCAGCAAAGTCTTGTTCATTTTCACTCCTCGGGCCGCACCGGAAACACAAGTGCAATGTAGCAAACATCGGTGCTTGTGGTGAAATCTTTAGATTTCACTTTAACTGTGCGACTCGATATTTCAACCTTGATCCGATGTAATTCTAGCCTTGCGCGCAATAAATCACTTCCTGCTTCCCAACAGCCCTTCCAGGGACTTCATCAGATCGCCCGGCAACAGCACGGTGCGGCTACCCTCGGCGCCGGCCAGGGATTTCAAGGCGCCAACATATTTTTCCCCAAGCAGATACAGCGCGGGCAACTCCCTGTCAGGCAAAGCCAGGGCCACCAGTTTGATCGCCTCGGCGCTGGCGGTGGCCAGTCGCACCTGCACCTCGGCGTCGCGCTTGGCGGATTCCAGGCGCGCCTCGGCTTCCAGGATGGCGGCCTGTTTGTCGCCTTCGGCGCGGGTCACCGTGGCCTTGCGCTCGCGTTCTGCGGCGGCCTGCATTTCCATGGATTTCTGCATGGTGGGCGACGGCTTGATATCTTGAATCTCCACCGATTTCAGGGTCAGCCCCCAATCCGCCACATCGTCGGCGATGGACGCTTTCAGGCGCGCCTTGATCTGATCCCGGCTGGACAGCGCCTGATCCAGATCCATGTCGCCGATGATGGCGCGCAGGCTGGTCTGCACCAGATTCATCACCGCCATCTGGAAATTGGTGACGCCATAGACCGCGCTCTGCGTGTCGGTCACTTTCACGAAGGCGATGGCATTGGTGATCAGCACCGCGTTGTCGCGGGTAATCACTTCCTGCTGCGGGATATCCATGATCAGATCCTTGGTCGTGACCTTGTAACCCACGTTGTCGATGTACGGCACCAGGATATGCAGGCCGGGCATCAAGGTTTTCAGGTACTTGCCGAGTCGCTCGACCACCCACTCCTCGCCCTGCGGAACGATGCGCACGCCCTTCCAGAGCGTGATGAAAAGAAAAAGCAGCAGGACGATGGAAACGATTTCGCCACCCATAGGATTCTCCTAGATTTGCTCGATTTTCAGGGTTTGCCCCAGCACGTCCACGACCCGCGCCTTGACGCCTGCGGCAATGACTTGATCCGCCACCACCGGCCAGCGATCCGAGCCCAATACCGGGCGCTGAAACAGGATTTCGCCCCGACTCAGTTCATCGACCGGACGCGTCACCAGACCGACCATGCCAAGCGCGCCGCCCGAAGCCTGGCCCGCCTGGGTGCGATCCGGGTTGCGGAAGAATTTCATCCAGACACCCACCATCAAGGCCGAGGCCAGACTCCAGACCCCCCACTGTCCGGCAAACCCGAGCGGTAGAAGCGCCGCCAGCAGGCCGGTGAGCAAGGCGCCCAGACCGAACCAGATCAGATAGAACGCGGGCGCGAGCATTTCCAGGACGATCAACCCCAGCCCCAGCACCACCCAATGCCACCACAGCCATTCCATCACCGCCTCCGCGAACAAGCAGCCGCTATTGTGCCCGAGACCGCGCGGCCGCGACTGCCGCCATTTCTTGATCCAGATCAAGAGAATATCGCGCTACTCCAACGGGCGATTCAAGCCGGCGTGGAGGATGGTTATCCTTCGCCGATCCACTCTCCCGAGGAATACCAATGTTTCACGCAGCCCCGAAAATTCTCGCCGCCCTGGCCTTGCTGGGCGGCGGACTGACGCTTGCCGGCGCCGCGCTGGCGGAAAGCCCGGCGGCCAAGGCGGCCGCCACCGTCTGCGCCGGCTGCCACGGCGCGGATGGCAACAGCGTGGCGACCACCTTCCCGAAACTCGCGGGCCAGCAAAAGATCTACTTGCTGCGCGAAATGAAGGATTACAAGAGCGGCAAGCGGGCCAGCGAGATCATGACGCCACTCATGGCCAACCTATCCGAGGACGACATGACTGAACTCGCCGCCTGGTATGCCAAACAGAAACCCGCGCGCGGCGTGGCTGGCGACCCGGCCCTGCTGGCGCTGGGCAAGAACCTGTATCTGAAGGGCAACAGCAAGACCGACGTGCCGTCCTGCGACAGCTGCCACGAGGAAGACGGCGTCGGTTACACCAAATTCCCGCGCGTGGCCGGCCAGCACGTCGATTACGTACTCGAACAATTCCGCCTCTATGCCGCCGGCAAGCGCACCAATGGCGCCCGCGTGATGCAGGCGGTAGCCGAGCGGATGAGTGAACAGGAAACCCGCGCCGTCGCCGAATACATGGCCAGCATGCCCTGAGACCGAGGAAAAATACATGAAATCGCAACCCACCCTGATCGCACTCCTTCTCGGCGCGCTCGCCGCGCTTCCCGCCAACGCCGAGTTCCAACACCAGCCGCGCGCGGCCGGCATCGAAACCTACGGCTACACATGGAACAGCCCGGACCAGGACATGAACCGCGCGCTGGCCCACAAGGCCAACGCGCGGAAAGGCGAAGCCGCCTACAAGGTCTGCAAGGGCTGCCACAAGCCCGACGCTTCCGGCCAGGCGGATGCCGACTACCCGCAACTGGCCGGACAGCACGCCAGCGTAATCGTCAAGCAGATGATGGATATCCGCGCCGGCCGCCGTGACAACCCGCGCATGTACCCCTTTTCCGGCGACTGGATCGTCAGCGCCGAAGAAATCGCCGACATCGCCGCCTACCTGAATCAGCTGCCGATTCCCAGCAGCAACGGCAAGGGCGGCGGCGCCAATCTGGCGTTGGGCAAGACCCTCTACGACAAGGACTGCGCGAGCTGCCACGGCAAGAACGGAGAAGGCGACGGCAAGAAGTTCCATCCGATGGTGGCCGGGCAGCACTACAGCTATCTCAAGCGTGAATCGCGGGAAAGCCGCGACCAGGGCCGCCGCAACGCCAACCCCGATATGGTGAAAGTGCTCAAGCCCTACACCGACGCCGATATCGAAGCCGTCAGCGACTACCTGTCACGCCTGGCACCACCGAAGAAATAACCGGCGCTGCGGGCGGTCAGCAACGCCCCAGCAGGAACACCGCCAGCAGCAGGGCGCCGCCCAGTCCGGCAAGCTTCCAGAAGAAGCGCAGGTTGTAGCGGCGCCCGCGCCGCTTCTCCTCCATCCAGCGTGTCGCCTCGCCGACGGCGGAAAGCGCCAGGGCGAAGGCGATGGGCGTCAACATCAGCAAGGCGGCCAGGCGAATCTCGCTGAAATCGGCGGCGCAACTTCGATAGAAGAAACCGAATCCGGAATTGACCGTGTACATGTAGCCCAGCCCCAGGATGATGGCCACGACCACGAAAAACCCGGTGGCCACCAACAGGGCATGCGGGTCTCGCAGCAGGCGAAGCAGTCCTTTCAGGGCGGGCATGGCTCAATGCCTGGCAAGCGGAATCTTGCCGATCTTCATACGCCACTCGCGCGGGCCGCGCTCATGCACCGACTCGCCGCGACTATCCACCGCCACGGTCACCGGCATGTCCTCGACGATGAACTCGTACACCGCCTCCATGCCCAGTTCCGGGAAGGCGAGCACGCGCGCCGACTTGATCGCCTTCGATACCAGGTAGGCGGCGCCGCCGACGGCGATGCAATACACCCCGCCATGCGCCCGGATCGAGGCGATCGCCTCCGGCCCGCGCTCCGACTTGCCGACCATGCCGATCAGGCCGACCTGTTCACCCAGCATCAGGTCGGTGAACTTGTCCATGCGCGTCGCCGTGGTCGGACCGGCGGGGCCGACCGCCTCGTCGCGCACCGTGTCCACCGGGCCGACGTAGTAGATGAAGCGGTTGCGGAAATCCACTGGCAGCGGCTGCCCGGCCTTCACCATCTCCGCCAGCTTCTTGTGCGCGGCATCGCGTCCGGTAAGCAGGCGGCCACTCAATAACAACTGTTCACCCGCCTTCCAGGTGGCGGTCTCGGCCTTGGTCAACGTATCCAGATTCACCCGCCGCGCCGAGGCGGGGCCATCCCAGGCCACCGCCGGCCACTCGGACAAGGGCGGCGGCGTGAAGCTGGCCGGGCCGGAACCATCCAGGGTGAAGTGAATGTGGCGCGTGGCCGCGCAGTTGGGGATCAGCCCCACCGGCAGGCTGGCCGCGTGAGTCGGGTAATCGAGGATTTTCACGTCGAGCACCGTGGTCAGGCCGCCCAGGCCCTGCGCGCCGATGCCCAGCGCGTTGACCTCGTCCATCAACTCCAGGCGCAGTTCCTCCAACCGGTTGCTTGGCCCGCGTTGCCGTAGTTCCTGGATGTCGATCGGCGCCATCAGCGCCTCTTTCGCCAGCAGCAGCGCCTTCTCCGGCGTGCCGCCGATGCCGATGCCCAATATGCCCGGCGGGCACCAGCCGGCGCCCATTCCCGGCAGGGTTTCCAGCACCCAGTCGACGATGGAATCGGACGGGTTCAACACCGTGAAATGGGCCTTGTTCTCGGAACCACCGCCCTTCGCCGCCACCGTGATTTCCAGCTTGTCGCCGGGCACCAGTTCGGTGTGGATCACCGCCGGAGTGTTGTCCCTGGTGTTCCGGCGGGCGCCGGCCGGGTCGGCCAGCACCGAGGCGCGCAGCGGGTTGTCCGGGTTCAGATAGGCGCGGCGCACGCCCTCGTTGACCATGTCGGCCAGGCTCATGTTTCCTTCCCAGCGCACCCCCATGCCCACCTTGACGAAGGCCACCACCATGCCGGTGTCCTGGCAGATCGGCCGCCGCCCCTCGGCGCACAGGCGCGAGTTGATGAGAATCTGCGCCAGCGCGCCTTTCGCGGCCGGCGATTCCTCGCGGTCGTAGGCAGCCTTCACGGCCCGCACGAAATCCAGCGGGTGGTAGATGGAAATGAATTGCAGCGCGTCGGCGACGCTCTGGATCAAATCATCCTGGCGGATGGTGGGCATGGCGGTCTCCTTCTCTGCCCGCAAGTATCGCCGCGCCGGCGCCGGCGCGAAACTGGCCTTCATCACGATTCCAAAATACACCGCCCATGAGCAGGCCGAAGAAATGATCGGCACCATCCAGGAGGTCGCGCCGCGCAACGGCATCACGCGGGAAATCCCCATCCACATCCTGATCGAAACCCACGGGGCGCCATCCCCGCCAGCCGCATGCGCGGCCCCGGCCAATGCGAGCACCGCCTCATCGCCCGCGCCAAGAGTGAAGTCGTCGCGGCGGCGCTGGTCAACGGTGTCATCGCGTGGCGGTATGGCCGGGCGAAAGCAAGCGCCGCCCACGGGCGGAATTTTTTCGCCAGGCATGGAGAAAAAAATGGCCCGCCGAGGCGGGCCAGGAACACGTTTTCATGTAGGGAAGCGCATTCAGCGTAATCGAGGGCCGGCCATCCTGGAATGCGGCATGTTGTCGCGGGGGGCGGGGGCCGTCGCCCGCTAGAATCCACCCATGCCGCACCTCCTCCCCCCGCACCTCCTCCCCCTATCCCCGCCGAGCTGGCGCGAGGTCTTGCCGCGCGAGGCGCAGATTCGCCTGATGCTGACGCGCGCGGCGCTGATTCTGATGGAAGGGCTGGGCATCCTGCTGGCGCTGTTCACCCTGAACGCGCGTCTGCCCCTGATTTCGCTGGCCCTGCTCCTGCTGCTGCATCTGCTGCTCGACGGTGTCGCCTGGGCGCGCTTGCGCGCGGGCGGCGCACCGCTGTTTGAACTGACCATCCAGTTCGCCGCCGACGCCGCCCTCATCGCCTCCCTGGTGTATCTCACCGGCGGCTATGCCAACCCCTTCATCTCCCTGTTGCTGGTGCCGCTGATTCTCGCCGCAGTCACTCTGCCGACGCTGTTCGCCTGGGGCATGGCGCTTTGGGTGGGTGGGTTGTACACGCTGTTGATGGGCCATTACCGGCCACTGGCCCTGCGGGTATCGGCGGACGCGGCGGTGGATATGCACCTGATGGGCATGTGGCTGAACTTCCTGCTCACCGCCGCGCTGGTCGCCGCCTTCGCCGGCCACCTGGCCGCTACCCTGCGCCGCCGCGACGCGCAGCTGGCCGAGGCGCGGGAAGCGCGTCTGCGCGATGAACAGTTGTTCGCCCTCGGCGTCCAGGCCGCCGCAGCGGCGCACGATCTGGCCACCCCGCTGGCCTCGCTGCGCCTGACCCTGGACGACCTCAGACGCGATTACGCGGGCGACGATGAACTGGAAGCGCCGCTCACCCTGCTCGCGGAGCAGAGCGCGCGCATGGAGCGGGTGCTCGCCCGCCTCGGCGATGCCGCCCGCGCGCGCGGCGCGGCGGCCGGGCCGGAAATGCCGACTGCGGACTGGCTGGCGCGCGTGGTGGAACACTGGGGCCTGCTGCGGCCGGAAGCGCGGGTACATCTGGAAGCGGCCTCCGATCTGCCCGCGCGAGCCCACGACCCCGCGCTGGAAGCGGTGTTGATGACCTTGCTCAACAATGCGGCGGATGTGTCGCCCGAGGCGATATGGCTGCGCGCCGGAATCGCGGGTGGCGAGATCGCCATCGAGGTGCGGGATGGCGGCCCCGGCCTGATGGGCGAAATGGACAAGGCGAGCGGCTGGGGCGTCGGCCTCGACCTCGCCCGCGCCACCCTGGCCCGCCTCGGCGGCAGCCTGAACCTGGCCGACCACCCCGAGGGCGGCGCCGTCGCGCGGGTGTCGTTGCCGGTGGAAGGCACCGAATGAGCCCGGCCACCCATGTAGCGCCGGCATCCCTGCCGGCGTCTTTTCTCCAGCCAAGAGCCGGCGGGGCCCTAAAGGATACCGACCCTACGGGCCATAACGCCGGCGCTACATGCTGCTCCATGCGAGAGGCTCCGGAATGACCGCCTGGAACATCCTGGTGGTGGACGACGACCCGGTGTTCGCCGAGGCGTTGGCGCTGGCGCTGCGTCGACGCGGCCATGCGGTCGCCATCGCACATGACGGCGACGCCGCCCTCGCGGCGGACGGCGATTTCGATGCCGCCGTGCTCGACCTGCGACTGGCCGCCGATTCCGGCCTGCGCCTGATCGCCCCACTCAGGGCCGCCCGCCCGGAACTGCGCATCCTCCTGCTCACCGGCTACGCCAGCATCGCCACCGCCGTGGAGGCGATCAAGCTCGGCGCGGTGCACTACCTGGCGAAGCCCGCCGGCATCGAGGATATCCTCGCCGCACTTGGGCGCGAGGAGGGCGACGCGGCGGTGCCGCCGGCGATCAAGCCGATGTCGGTGGATCGCCTGGAGTGGGAACACATCCAGAAAGTGCTGGCGGAAAATGACGGCAACCTCTCCGCCACCGCCCGCGCCCTGAAAATGCACCGTCGCACCTTGCAACGGAAACTGGCGAAACGGCCGGTAAGGGAATAGGACAAAAAAAGGGGTGGAACTTTCGTTCCACCCCTTTATTACTGCGGCTGTGCCGTATTACTTCGCGGCGGGAGCGGCGGGAGCAACCGGGAAGAAGCCGGCGAACGGGTTGGCCATGTTGCCGTAGGTGGCGGGGTTCATGAAACCGCCCCAGGTGCCGTAGGTCTTGGGATCAGCAGCGGCGCCGGCCCATTGGGTGTAAAGGTTGGGGTTCAGGGGAGCCATCATCATGTTCATGTTGGCCGGAGCAATGGGAGCCATCGCCCAGTTCATGTACATGTTGGGGTTCAGGGGAGCCATCGCCATTTGCAGGACGCGGGGATCAAGAGGAGCCGACAGCCACTTCATGTACATGTTGGGGTTCATGAGGGGAGCCATGGCGGCGGTGTAGAAGTTGGGGTCCATGGAAGCGGCCAGCCACTTCATGTACATGTTCGGGTCGATAAAGGCGGCGTAGGACTTCAGGATGTCGGGAGACATGCCGGCTTGAGCCATCTTGGTGAAGGTGGCGGGATCCATGCCCTTTTGCATCAGGATGATGGCGGTGGCGGGATCCATCATGTTGGTCATGGCGGCGACGGCGGCCTTGGGATCCTTGGCGACGTCGGCAACCTTGGCGGGGTCCAGCAGCTTGGTGGCGGTTTGTTCCGGGGTATCGGCAAAGGCGGAGGTGGCAAGCATGGCCAGAACCAGGGCAGAGATCTTCATCATGGGACTACTCCTAAAACGTTGATAAGAAAGAGGAAACTTTGAATCGAAACTTGAGCGCTCAGTATATTTCCGAATATTAGAACATTCGACTGCTCACTCTGCTGCCCCGTGCCCATCTCTAAATTATGTTGCAATAACGCAACATTCCTATTTCACAACAATCCGGTAAGGGCGGCTTTCGCAACTTGCCCGTTGGTATGGACAAGTTGCGGGCAGTCTATCCCAGGCCCTATTTCATTCTTGTTGTTTGCCAGCCATCCACCGCAGTAACACCGATTGGAGTCGTGGCTAAACCACACTCGGGGGATGTGCGGCCTATTCACGGTGGCCGCGTTGCCGCGCTACACCGCTTCCAGCTTGGCGTACTGGAGGAGGAACGCCTTCTCGCCGATCTTGGGGAAATTGATCTTGATTTCCATGTCCGGCGCCTGGCCCTGGTAGCCGGCGACCACGCCTTCGCCGTAGCGGGCGTGGCTGACGCGGCTGCCGATCTTGAACGGGACGTCGGCCAGGCGGCGGGGCGGCGGCGGCGCGGCGGGGGTGATCTTGCGGGTGACGAAATTCGTGGCCGTGGCCGATGAGGCCGGCGCGGGCGCGGCGACGTGGTTGGATAGTGAGTGCACTAGTTTCTCCGGTATTTCTTCCAGAAAGCGGGATGGCAGGCCGTAACGCACCTGGCCGTGCAGCATTCTGGATTGTGCATGGGTCAGGTAGAGCTGTTTGCGCGCACGGGTGAGGGCGACGTACATGAGGCGGCGTTCTTCTTCCAGGCCGTCGGGCTCGGATAGGGCGCGTTCGTTCGGGAACAGGCCTTCTTCCAGGCCGGTGATGAAGACGCTATGGAATTCCAGGCCCTTGGCGGCATGCACGGTCATGAGCTGCACCGCGTCCTGGCCCTGGGCGGCTTCGTGTTCGCCGGCTTCCAGGGCGGCATGGCCGAGAAAACCTTCCAGGCTCTGGTCGTCGCTTTCCTGGGCATACGCGGCGGCGGCGGTGGCGAGTTCTTCCAGGTTTTCCACCCGGTCTTCGCCGTCCTTCTCATTCCGGTAGAACTCCAGCAGGCCGCAGCGGGAGACGACGTGATCCACCTGCTCGGCCAGAGGCAGGCCGGTGATTTCGCCGCGCAGGGCCTCAATCAGCAGGACGAAGGGGGCGTATTTCTTGTTGCCGTCCTTGCCGCTCGCGCAGGCCGTCGCCCAGAGACTGGCGCCACTCGCGCCGGCCTGCTCGCCGAGCATTGCCAGACTGCGATCACCGATGCCACGCGCCGGAAAGTTGACCACTCTGAGGAAGGCATTGTCGTCCTCCGGGTTGGCCGCCATGCGCAGGTAGGCGAGGGCGTGCTTGATTTCGGCGCGCTCGAAAAACCTGAGGCCGCCGTAGACACGGTAAGGAATCGAAGCCGAGAACAGGGCGTGTTCGAGGCCGCGCGAGAGGGCGTTGGCGCGGTAGAGCACGGCCATGTCGATGTATTTGTCCCCATCGAGGCGGCGACTCCGGATTTCCTCGACGATGAAATCCGCTTCCTCGCGCTCGTTGTAGGCCCGCAAATGGCGGATGGGTTCACCCTTGCCGGCATCCGTCCACAGATCCTTGCCCAGGCGCCCCTCATTATTGCTGATGACCGCATTGGCGGCATCGAGGATGGTGGAAAGCGAGCGGTAGTTGCGGGTCAGCTTGATCGGCGCGGCGATGGCGAAATCGTCCATCAACTGCTGCATGTTGCCCACGTTGGCGCCGCGAAAGGCGTAGATCGACTGGTCGTCGTCACCCACCGCGAACAGGCTGGAGTCCGGCCCTTTCAGCAACTTCAGCCATTCGTATTGCAGGCGGCTGGTGTCCTGGAATTCGTCCACCAGGATGTGGCGGAAACGTTCCTGGTAGTGCTCGCGCAACAAGGCGTTGCGGGACAGCAGTTCGTGGGCGCGCAGCAGCAGTTCGGCGAAATCCGCCGCGCCTTCGCGCTGGCATTGCGCGTCGTAGGCGGCGTAGTAATCGACCATGTTGCGGCTGATCGGATCCCAGGCTTCCACCTTGTCGGCGCGCAGGCCGGCCTCCTTGTTCCGGTTGATGAAGCTTTGCACCTGGCGCGGGTCGTAGAGATCGGTGTTGACGTTGTGCGCGCGCAAACAGCGTTTCACGGCGGAAAGCTGGTCGCTGGAATCGAGGATGGTGAACAGTTGCGACAGCCCGGCCTCGCGGTGATGCGTGCGCAACAAGCGGTTGCACAGGCCGTGGAAGGTGCCGACCCACATGCCGCGGGTATTGATGGGCAGCATCGCGGTCAACCGGGTGAGCATCTCCTTCGCCGCCTTGTTGGTGAAAGTTACCGCCAGCAGGCCCATCGGCGAGACCTGTCGTTCCTGGATCAGCCAGGCGATGCGGGTGGTCAGCACGCGGGTCTTGCCGGAACCGGCGCCAGCCAGGACGAGCGCGGAAGAAGGCGCGGTGACGGCGGCGAGTTGGTCGGGATTGAGTCCGGAAAGCAGTTCAGAAGGCATGTATTGATGGGGCGGCTGGTAAGGATATGCCGTGGATGCGGGCGGGAAGGCAAAGCAAAACGCGCCCATCATCTCACGTAGGCGCGCTCGGTTGCCGATTGATGCGTCCGCGCGTTGTTCGCGGACATCCCGCGAACGGGCCGAAATGGGCGCGGACGGCACGCGAACAAACGAATTCGGCCCAACGATTTACGTGAACAGATGCGGCAAAAAAACCAGTGCTCCGATGGCGGCGGCGGTGATGGCGAGGATCAGCACGGCGCCCGCAGCCACGTCCTTGGCCCGCCCGACGTCCGCGTTGAATTCCGGTGCAAGCGCGTCGGCCAGGGCCTCCACGGCGGTATTCATGGCCTCGGCCGCGAGCACCAGGCCGATGGCCAGGGTCAGCCAGCACCACTCCCAGCGCGTGACTTTGTAATGAATGCCGGCGGCGATGACTGCGGCGGCGGCGGCCAGATGGATCCAGGCGTTGTGCTGGGTGGCGAAGAGATAGGCCACGCCGCGTCCGGCATGGACGAAACCCCTGGCGCGGGCTGCGAGCGAGAAGCGGCGGGTCACGCTTGCACTACTCGTCGGCGTGTAGGGCAACCAGGCTCAACGCCACCGCCTCCGCCACCTTGAGGCCGTCCACGGCGGCGGAGAGGATGCCGCCGGCATAGCCCGCGCCTTCTCCGGCCGGGTAGAGGCCACGGGTGTTCAGGCTCTGGCAGTCGGCATCGCGGGTCAGGCGGATGGGTGAGGAAGTGCGCGTTTCCACGCCGGTCAGCACCGCGTCGTCCATCGCGAAACCGCGAATCTGCCTGTCGAACGCGGGCAGGGCCTCGCGCAGGGTGGCGATGACGTAGTCCGGCAGGCAGGTGGAGAGGTCGGTCCAGCGCACGCCGGGCGTGTAGGAGGGAATCACCGCGCCGGGGCCGGTGGAGGGGCGGCCGGCGAGGAAATCGCCGACTTTCTGCGCCGGGGCGGCGTAGGTCTCGCCGCCGGCGCGGAACGCGGCTTCTTCCCACTGGCGCTGGAAATCCATGCCGGCGAGGGGGTTGCCGTTCACGTCGCCGGGAAAATCCCGTGGTTCGATGCCCACCACCAGCGCTGCGTTGGCGTTGCGTTCGTTGCGGGAATACTGGCTCATGCCGTTGGTGACGACCCGTCCCGCTTCCGAGGTGGCGGCGACCACGGTGCCGCCCGGACACATGCAGAAGCTGTAGGCGGAACGGCCGTTGCCGGCGTGGTACACCAGTTTGTAATCGGCGGCGCCGAGCGTGGCGTTACCGGCGAATGCGCCGAAGCGGCAGGAGTCGATCAGCGCTTGCGGATGTTCGATGCGGAATCCCATCGAGAACGCCTTCGGCTCGATGTGAACGCCGCGCTCATGCAGCATCCTGAAGGTATCGCGGGCGCTGTGGCCCACCGCGAGAATGACGTGGTCGGCGGCGATGCGTTCACCGTCGGCCAGAATCACCGCGCGAATCCGACGCCCCTCCGCGCCCTCCTCGATCTCCACATCCGCCATCCGGCTCTGGAAGCGGATTTCGCCACCCAGCGATTCGATGCCGGCGCGCATGTGTTCCACCATCGTCACCAGGCGGAAGGTGCCGATGTGCGGTTTGCTGACATACAGGATTTCCTCCGGCGCCCCGGCCTTGACGAACTCCTCCAGCACACGGCGCGCGCGGTGGCGCGGATCCTTGATCTGGCTGTAGAGCTTGCCGTCGGAGAACGTGCCGGCGCCGCCCTCGCCGAACTGCACATTGGATTCCGGATTCAGCTCGCCCTTGCGCCACAGCCCCCAGGTATCCCTGGTGCGCTCGCGCACCGCCTTGCCGCGCTCCAGGAGGATTGGCCGAAACCCCATCTGCGCCAGCACCAGGCCAGCCAGCAGCCCGCAGGGGCCGGTTCCGACGATGACCGGACGCGAGGCCAACCCCTCCCGGGCGCGCGTGACGAAGCGGTAGGCCATGTCCGGCGTGGGTTGGACATGCGGATCCTGGCGCAGGCGCTTGAGCAACGCGGCCTCGTCCTTGACTTCCACATCCAGGCTGTAGATGAGGAAGATCGCGGCGCGCTTGCGCGCGTCGTAACCGCGCCGGTGGATGCGGAAACCCAGCAACTGGCTGGCGGGGATGCCCAGTTTCCCGAGGATGGCGGCCGCGAGATCGGCTTCGGGATGGTCGAGGGGGAGTTTGACTTCGGTTAATCGCAACATGGAGTTACAAGCGCTTTACTTTGAGGCCGGCAACACGCCGAAACGCGGCATCACCAGTGAATGACACAGGGTCGCCGCCGAGCCGCGGGCAACCGCTTGCGGGGCGTCCGGCGCGCGATCCATGCCGCGCCAGAATCCCCGTCTCCAGCCCGATCACTTTCCGCAACGCGAAGCGCGTCCGCCGGGCCAGGCTTGAGTTCAGTCGATTTCGTCGCGCATGACCTCGGTCATGCTGATGCCGACGAACAGGCGTTCTTCCAGCACGTTGCGCATGGAGCGCATGCGCTCGAAGCAGGCCGCGCAGATGTGCTGGCCGTCATCCGCGATCACCCAGCCGGCGAGTTTCGCTTCGTTGTCGATGCCGTCGAACCAGGCGCGGCCATCGGTCAGGCGGCGCCCATCGCGGCTGTCGCGGCCGGTGGTGCGGCGCATTTCGATGGAACGCAGTGCCAGCGGATTGCAGATGTCGCAAAAAATGAAGCTGCGGCGCGCCATGTTCGTCTCTCGGAGTGGGGACCGGCGGCAAGGATAGTCCGTACCGGCAAGCCGGGCCAAGTGGTTTAACCGTCGGCTGCTAGAATCGCCGCCTCTTCCAATAACCAAGAAAGTACAACCATGGAACTACCCATCCTGCTCAAAGCCTTGATCCTCGGCCTCGTCGAGGGCGTCACTGAGTTCCTGCCGGTTTCCAGTACCGGCCACCTCATCCTCGCCGGCCAGTTGCTCGATTTCACCGGCGACAAGGCCAAGGTGTTCGAGGTCGCCATCCAGTTGGCCGCGATTCTCGCGGTGGTGTGGGAATACCGCGTCCGTCTCGGCCATGTCGCGGTTTCCATGACCCGGGAACCGGTGTCGCGACGCTTCGCCATGAACCTGATCGTGGCCTTCATGCCGGCCGCCGTGCTGGGCCTGTTGTTCCTCAAACAGATCAAGTTCTACCTGTTCAATCCGATCGTGGTGGCCTCCGCCTTCATCGTCGGCGGCCTGCTGATCCTCTGGGCGGAACGGCGCCAGCATGTGGTTCGGGTGCGGGAAGTGGAGGAGATGAGCTGGCGCGATGCCTTGAAGGTGGGATTCGCGCAGGCACTGGCGATGATCCCCGGCACTTCGCGCTCCGGCGCCACCATCATCGGCGGCCTGTTCTTCGGATTGAGCCGCAAGGCGGCCACGGAGTTTTCCTTCTTTCTGGCCATCCCCACCATGTTCGCGGCCACCCTGTATGACGTATTCAAGCATCGCGAGCTGTTCAGCGCGGACGACCTCGGCCTGTTCGCGGTGGGCGGGGTGGCGTCCTTCCTCTCCGCCTTTCTGGTGGTGCGCGGCCTGATCCGTTTCATCAGCCGCCACGACTTCACGCTGTTTGCCTGGTACCGCATCGCCTTCGGCGTGGCGGTGCTGGCGACGCATTACCTGGGAATCATCCACTGGGCGGCGGACTGAGGCGAATCGCCGCGCGGCGCCGGCCTGGATGCCGCCGCCGCGAACTCAGCGCCTTACCTGCCGATACCCCGGCGGCACCATGAAGAACTCATCCGGCACCGGGTCGGTGCTGGCGCTTTCATAGACCAGGTTGAGGTGCGTGCCCATGCGCCGCGCGAGTTCGGCCATGCGGCCGCCGCCTTCGTATTTGAGTTCCACGTCGATGGCGCAGACCATGCCCTGGTTGAACAGGCGCCGCAGCACCTCACCGAGCGCGCGGGTGTGGGTCGGCGAGTTTTTCGCGAGGGCGGGGAAACCGATCAGGAAATCCGGGGAATCCATCGCCTTGAAGAAAGCATGCAGGTCTTTCGACTCGCGCGTGTTGCGCGCCAGCCAGACTTTCCCGACAAGCTGAAGGAGCACTTTTTCCGGCCCCAGTTCGGCCGGCATGCTGGCATCCAGGGTGTTTTCCGCGCAGTTCCAGGTGCCCAGCGTGTGTTTCTGGCCAGTCGGTTCCAGCTCCAGCTTGAGATCCTTGTATGAGGCCTTGGCTTCCGGCGTGTTGGCGACCGCGTTCATTTCATACACCTGCAACTGGCGCAGCGAGTGGTCGAGCGCGCTGATGTCGCGGCCCTCCAGATCGTAGATGTAGGTGTAGGCCTTGCCGCGGTCGAGCTGGTCGCGGCGCAACCAGGATTTCTTCAGGTAGACCCGCTCCTGGCTGGTGGAGGGCATGTTCATCGACATGATCGTGCTGCGGCCGTTGAGGGTGAGGTCGGCCGCCGCGGCCAGTGGCAGGAGCAGGGCAATGAGGCCAAGGCCGAGGCTGGAGCGAAGTGGGGTCATTGGTGATCCTTGTGCTGGCGGGGGTCGATTTCGCTGAGGTGGAAGCGTTCGTAGATCATCAGCAGCGGCTTCGGCGCCCACCAGTTGAGGCGTCCGAGCAGGCGCAGGGAGGCGGGTACCAGCAACATGCGCACCAGGGTGGCGTCGACGATGACCGAGAGCAGCAGGCCCAGGCCCATCGCCTTCATGAACACCACCTCGCCCATCGCGAAGGTGCCGAGCACGATGCCGATGAGCAGCGCGGCGCTGGTGATGATCGGGCCGCTTTTCTGGATACCGCTGGCCACCGCGCGCATGTTGTCGCCGGTGGCGACGCACATTTCCTTGACCCGCGACAGCAGGAACACCTCGTAGTCGATGGACAGGCCGAAGGCGCTGGCGAAGATCAACACCAGGATGGTGCCGTCCATGCTGCCCTGCGGCGTGAAATTGAGCAGGCCGGCCAAGTGCCCGTCCTGAAAGATCCACACCAGGATGCCGAAGGTGGCGGAGAGCGAGAACAGGTTGGTCAGCACCGCCTTCAGCGGCACCAGCACGCTGCCCAGCATCAGGAACAACAGCACGAAGATCACGCAGACGATGGCCAGGATCACCCAGGGCACCCAGGTACGCAGTGATTCCACATAATCCAGGTGGAAAGCCGGAAAACCGCCCACCTGAACCTCCCGCAGCCCCCGAGGTATGGTGATGGCCCGAACCTGGCGCACCAGGGCGCGCGCCTCCTGCGAGGTCGGCGCCTGTTGGTAGTAGACGAAGATCAGGCTGTCCGGCCCCTTGGCGTACTCGCGCAAGCCCAACTGGGCGACGGGAAACTGGTCAGGGTACTGGTACATGAGCTGATAGTCGGCCAGTGACAGGTTGCCGGCGCCCGGTTCGGACAGGCTCGCCAGGCCGGCCACGCGGGTGACGCCGGGCAGAGCCTGAATGCGTTGCGTCAATTCATGCAGTCCGGCCAGGCTGGCGCTCGCCTGGGCCGGGCCGGTGGCGCGCACGGTCAGGATCAGGGGGCTCAACTCGGCGTGGCGGAAATCGTGATCCAGTGCTTCATGCACGCGGCGGCTTTCCGCGCTGAGAGGCAGCGATTTGCTGTCGGAAGGGCCAACCTCCAGGTGCAGCACCGGCAAGCCCATCGCGCCGAGCAGCAGGAAGGTGCCCAGCAGCACCAGTACGGCGTGGCGCATCACGAACTGGCTGAAGCGATACCAGCCGCCGCTGCCCTCCTCGCGCGCGTTGCGCCTGGCCAGCACCGGCAGCGCCAGATGGTTGACGCGCGGCCCCAACAGGGCGAGCAGGGCGGGCAGCAGCAGCACCGAGGTGAGCATCGCCGCGCCCACCGAAATGCCGCCGGCCAGGCCCATGTTCTGGAAAAAACGCTGCGGCATCAGCAGCAGGCAGAACAGGCTGGCGGCCACGGTCAGACCGCTGTAGGCCACGGTGCGGCCGGCGGTGGAGAGGGTGGCGAAGAGAATCATCGCCGGGCTGCCGCCGCGCTCCAGCTCCTCGCGATAACGCGAGACGATGAACAGGCCATAGTCGATGGCCAGGCCGAGGCCCAGCATGGACACCACGTTGGCGGAATAGACGCTGACGTCGGTGAACAGGGTGAAGAACTTGAGCATGGCCGCCGAGAGCACGATGGTGACCCCGCCGATGATCAGCGGCAGCGCCGCCGCCACCACGGAGCCGAACACCCAGATCAGCAGGATGGCGAGCAGGATGAAACTGACGACCTCGGCATTCCAGATATCCTTCGCCAGTTGCTCGCGCACATCGACATAAGTGGCCAGTTCGCCGCCCAGTTCGATCTCCACCCGTTCACTGTGCAATTGCGCGCGCAGGCGCTGATAGGCGCCCATGCCCTCGTCGGCGGCGAGTTTCAGCTTGATCAGGGCATAGGTCATGTCGCCCCTGGCGGAACGCAGACGGGCATCGGCGCCGCCGTAGTAGCTCTCCACGCCGGAGACATCCGGGTTCTCGCCGATGCCGGCCAACGCCGTTTCCACTGCGTCACGGAAGGCGGGATCGTCGACATTCGCCGCCAGGCCGGGCTTGGCGCGGAACAGGGCGATGACCGGTGTTTCATCCTTGCCGAGGCGGTCGCGCAACTGTTTGAGCGCCAGTTCCGACCCGCTGCCCGGCACATCCCAGCCCGGCGCCAGGGTCAGATGCCGCACCACGTCGGCGCCAAACCCCGCCGCCATGCCCACCACGATTGTGGCGACCGCGACGAACAACCAGGGGAAACGGCAGAGCAGGCGACCCAGGAGTGCGAACATGAACCCGTGTTTTTCTTAATGAGCGTCGCAGGATAACACCCGAAGACGCCCGCCCGAAATGAACCGCCCCGGGTTTTGAGGAGGCCCCAACTCTTGAGAAGGTGGAGCCATGAGGAAATCAACGAAGTTCTCCCCCCGAACTCCGGGAACGTGCCGTGCGTCTGGTGTTCGAGCACCGTTCCGGGCATGAATCTCACTGGGCAGCGATAGTGTCGATCGCCGGCAAACCATATTTCGCGGATTTTGGGCCAGGTTATGGTTTATTTCTGACCCGGGTTCGAATCCGTACCCAGCAATCGAATACTCCCTGGACGCGTCTCGTCGCTGCTGCTTCAAGAAGACTGGAGGTAGGCGGCTTGTACCGGGTTTGCGAGTTCACGCACGGCCTGGAACCATGGCGGCAGTTCTTCTGCGCGCCAGGCCACCGGGTCGTTGCCGTGCGGGGCGAGGTAGGGCGAGGGGTGCAAGCATGGTTGTACCTTGATGGTCTCCTCGCTATCGCGAAAGGGATTCCTTCAACGCGCGCGCAGGCGCATTTCCCCGTCGCGGATGGCGATGTCGAAACGGGAAAGAAAACTCATGCCCAGCAGCACCTCTTCGGTGCCCGGGTTGGCCATGATGGTGCCGGCCACGTCGCGCGCTTGCAGTCCGCCCAGCGATACGCTGTCGAGGCGGGTGGCGTAGGCGAGCGCGAGGCCGTTGGCGGTTTGCGCCTGGAACGCGCGGCCGGCGCGCAGGTTCATCGCGCGGGCCGGTTCCAGGGGAATGGCGACCTGGGTGGCGCCGGTATCGATCAGGAAATCCACCGGGAGGCCGTTGATGCGGCCGGGCGCGCGGTAATGGCCGTCGCGGCCGCGTTTCAGGACGATCTCGCCGGCGGGCTCGGTGACCCTGGCGAGTTCGGCGTTGGGATTATGTTGGCGTTCCAGTGCGCCGCCCATCACCCACCAGATCAGCCCGGCCAGCAACAGCCAGCCGGCGACGATCATGAACAGGCCGGTGCGGCGCACGTCATGTAGCGCCGGCGACTCGCCGGCTTTTCAAAGACGCCGGCGAGTCGCCGGCGCTACAGGGGGCAATCAATGTTTCCCCGTGCTGCCGAAGCCGCCCTCGCCGCGATGGCTGGCGTCGAAATCTTCCACCACGTTGAAGCGGGCTTGCACCACCGGGACGATGACCATCTGGGCGATGCGCTCGAACGGCTGGATGGTGAAGGACTCCTGGCCGCGATTCCAGACGGAGACCATGAGCTGGCCCTGGTAATCCGAGTCGATCAGGCCGACCAGATTGCCCAGCACCACGCCGTGCTTATGCCCCAGCCCGGAACGCGGCAGGATCATTGCGGCATAGCCGGCATCGGCCAGGTGCATGGCCAGGCCGGTGGGAATCAGTTTGGTCTCGCCGGGATTGAGGCTGACCGCGCCATCCAGGCAGGCGCGCAGGTCGAGTCCGGCGCTGCCGGAGGTGGCGTAGTGGGGGAGTTGGCCGCGGACGCGTTCGTCCAGGATTTTCAGGTCGATTTGCATGGGGTCTCCGTGGCGCCCGCGTCCTCGCCGGCGTCTTTAGAACTTGCCGGCGGGACGCCGGCGCTACTTTACTGATTGCGCGCGTTGTACAGCTCGGCGATATGCGCCACCAGCAGACGCGCCTGGGTACGCTTGTCGGCCTTCTCCAGCACATGGTGGCCGCCATCGTCGAGCAGGATCAAGCGCACGGCGTCGCTGCCCACCGCTTCCTTCACGTCATTGGCGACGATCAGGGGCAGATGCTTGCGGCGGCGTTTCAGTTCCGCGTATTCCTCGATGTTTTCGCTCTCGGCGGCGAAGCCGACGCAGAACGGCGGCTTCGCGCGGCTGCTGATGCTGGCGAGGATGTCCGGGTTGGGAGCCAGTTCCAGGGTGAGGATGTGGGCGTCCTTCTTGATCTTCTGCTCACTCGGGTTGAGCACGTAGTAATCGGCCACCGCCGCCACCGAGATGAAGATGTCGGCGGCATCGACCACCGCTTCCACCGCCGCCAGCATCTCCTGCGCGCTCACCACCGGCAGCAGGCGCGCCTCGCGCGGCGGCGCCAGGCAGACGCGGCCGGAAATCAGGGTGACCTCGGCGCCGGCCTCGATGGCGGCGCGCGCCACGGCGTAGCCCATCTTGCCGGAACTGGGGTTGGTGATGCCGCGCACCGCGTCGATGGCCTCAAACGTGGGGCCGGCGGTGACCACCACTTTCAGCCCCTTCAACCGTTTCGCCTGGAAGCGCGCCTCCAGTGCTTCGAGCAAGGATTCCGGTTCCAGCATGCGGCCGAAACCGACCTCGCCGCAGGCCTGTTCGCCGCTATCCGGCCCCAGCACCGTAACGCCGTCGGTGGTGAGTT
This sequence comes from Hydrogenophilales bacterium, assembly GCA_023258975.1. GTDB lineage: Bacteria > Pseudomonadota > Gammaproteobacteria > Burkholderiales > Thiobacillaceae > PFJX01. The sequence goes on from JAHFRD010000006.1 coordinate 47,325, forward strand.
GGGCGACGTTGCGTTGCGTGGCCGGCGCTTCCCACATCTGCCGGTTCATCGCCGGCGCCACCAGCAGGGGGCAGTCGCGCGCCAGGCAAAGCGTGGAGAGCAGATCATCGGCGCGCCCCTGCGCCAGCCTGGCCAGGAAATCGGCGGAAGCCGGCGCCACCAGGATGGCGTCGGCGCCCCGGGTCAGGTCGATATGCGCCATGCCGTTGTCGACGCGCTCGTCCCAGAGGTCGCTGAACACCGGGTGGCCGGTGATGGCCTGAAAGGTGGCGGCGCCGACGAAATGCCGCGCCGCCGCGCTCATCACCACCTGGACGTCGAGCCCGCCCTTCACCAGCAACCGCGCCAGTTCCGCCGCCTTGTACGCCGCGATGCCGCCGGTGATGCCCAATACGATGCGTTTGAGTTTCATGCCGCTTCCTGTTCCACGTCTTCAAAAACCACATCGAGCGGCGCCATGAAATCCAGGCTGTTCAGGATCAGACCCTGATCGCTTTCGCTCGCCATCAACAGCCAGTCGCCCGATTCCTGGCGGCGGAATACTTCCACGCGGCGGCTGTCGGGGTCGATCAGGGCATATTCCTCAAGGCTGCCCAGTTGCCGATAGGCGGCGAACTTGCCACCCCGGTCATAGGCGGCGGTGCTTTCCGAAAGCACCTCGATGATGACCTTGGGATGCCTCATCGCCAGATCTGCCTTGAGGTCATCCGGATGGCAGGTGACCAGCACGTCGGGATAGAACACCGCGTCGGCGGTTTGTACCGCCAGCTTCATGTCCGCCATGAAAGCGCGGCAGGGTCCGCCGCGCAGGTGCGCCTTGAGGCTGGCGTAGCAATTCCCGGCCACGGCAACATGCACCCGGCGAGCGCCGGTCATGGCGAACACCTCGCCGGCCACGAACTCATGCTTGTCCGGCTGCTGGTTTTCCCAGGCGATGAATTCCTCGGTGGTCATGACGACCTGATGTTGCGGCAAGCCCATGATGCACCCCCTCGAATCGGCTTCAACGGAGCGGATTGTAGGGCAGGCATCCGCGACGCGGCTTGTTCCCGCCTCGGCATCGGGATACCCACAAAAACCCGATGGGCTGCGGGGGTTTTCGATTGACGTCTCCCCGCGCCTTCGGCATCTTCGAACCACTCTCAACAGACCCGAGTCTTCCAGCATGGACATCCACAGCCAGCCCATCGAAAACCGGATCGACTGGGTATTCGAGATCGCCACGCGGCACGCGGAAACCTTCAGCAGCCCGGAAGCCTGGCTCGCCCGCCAGCGTTACCTGGCGGAGCACCCCACCGCCGTGCTCGTGCTCAAGTGCATGGACGGGCGTATCAACATCCCCATCGCCACCAAGACCCCCAAGGGCATCATCCAGCCCTTCCGCAACCTGGGCGGCATGTTCAACCTGGGCTGGCCGCATCTCGGTGAAGTGTTTGCCCATAACATCCAGCAGGTCGTGCGCGCCGGACGGCGGAGTCTGGTTCTGATCACCTATCACTACTCCAAGGGCGACCCGAAACGCGGCTGTGCCGGCTTCAACTACGACACCGAGGCCGCGCGCGCCCACACTCAGGAAATCCGGTCACAGGTGGAATACACCTTCGGCCTCGGCCATGACACCGTCTACCCGCTGGTGTGCGGCTTTGAAACCGACGAGGAAGCCCTCGTCCTGCATGGCGCCGGGGGCGGCATCCTCAATCTGGCGGAACTCGAATCGGCCGCCCTGCCGCACCTCGGGCAGCGGCTGGCCAGCCTGTATCCGGACATGCCGGCCCAGGTGCGCGCCGATCTGCTCCCCTTGTTGCTGGGCAACATCGAGCACATCGCGGATCTGCGCCAGACCTCGCGCGAGCTCAATATCGAACACCGGGAATGGATCATCTGCGTGGGTCGCGGCTTCGATTTCCTGCACATGCCCAATCTGGCCCTGATCATCGGCCCTTACAGCCCGGATTTGGGCGACCCCATACGCAAGGCCGCCGGCATCATCGAATCCAACATGCGCGCCGGACGCATCCCGGATGACGGCTTCCTTCTGCTCGCCTCCTCGCCCTACGAGGAAATCGGCGTGGACCGGGCGCGCGCGCAACTCAAGGCGCATTTCCTGTCGAAGTTCGCCGCCGAGGAAATCCAGCGTGAGCGCCCCGAGTTGGCGAAGAAGATGCACGTGCGCACCGCCCTGCTCGATTGGAACTCCAGGCGGCTGGAGGTGCTGTAACCCGACAGGGGGCCGGGTTACAGCCAGCCCGATAACCAGCCGCGCCGGTTAACGAGATCGCGTGTGTCGCCGGGAATGGTTGCCATCACCCCTTGAGAAAGGGGGCGCCGTCTCAATGATGCAGGCGCCCCACCCATGCTTCCGCCGCCGGCCGGATGACTTCCAGAAGCGGGGCGGGGTACAGCCCGAAAATCAGGATCAGCGCGGCGAAGGACAGCACCAGGGCGAGTTCGCGCGGGCGCAGGTCGAGCGCGCTGGCGACGCCCTGATTCGTCACCGGGCCCAGGAAGGCGCGGCGGTAGAGGTTGATGAAGTAGCCGGCGCCCACCACCATGCCGAACAGGGCGGCGAGACCGGCGCCGGTGTGGGTCTTGATGGCGGAAACCAGAATCAGCAGTTCCGCCGGGAAACCGCTGGTGCCCGGCACACCCATGCCGGCCAGACCGAAGAACAGGAAGAAACTGGCCAGCAGAGGCATGGTTTTCGCGGCGCCGCCGAGGGAGAGCAGGTCGGTGGAGCCGAGGCGGTGCTGCACGAAGCCGGTGATCAGGAACAGGCCGCCGGCCACCAGAGTGAAGTTGAGCAGTTGCAACACCGCGCCCTGCGCCCCTTGCAGGTTGAAGGAGGCGATACCGAGCAGCACCAGGCCGACGTGGGAAAGGCTGGCATAGGCCAGCATGGCGCGCAGATTGGTCTGCGCCAGGGCCGCCACCGCGCCGTAGAGCAGACCGAAGACACCGAGTCCGGCGAGCAGCCAGTGCAGGTGTAGCGCGGCGTCCGGTGCCAGCGGCACGGCGAAGCGGAGCAGGCCGTAGGCGCCCAGCTTGAGGCCGGTGAGCAGTGCCACCACCGCCACCGGGCCTTCCATCGACAGCAGCGGCAGCCAGGTATGCAACGGAAAGACGGGGATCTTCACCGCGAAACCAAGGAACAGCAGCAGGAAGACGATCCATTCCAGTCGGTCGGACAAGGGTGTGGCGAGCAGCGTCGCCAGATCGAAGGACAGCCCGCCGGGCAGGCCGGCGCCGCCCAGCGCGGCGTGATTGAAGGCCAGCACCAGGAAGCCGAACAGCAGCGGCACGCCGCCAGCGAACATGATGAGGGTGTACTTGGTGGCGGCGTAGCCGCGATGCGGCCCCACGCCCCAGAGACTGACCAGGAAGTAGAACGGCACCAGGGAGAGTTCCCAGAACAGGAAGAACAGCATGGTGTCCACCGCGCAGAATACGCCCAGCGTCGCCCCGGCCTGCAACAGCAGCAGGCTGTGATACAGGCGCGGCAGCTTATTTTTGTCCTGCTGCGCGCTGTTCCAGGAGGCCAGGTTCACGCCCAGGAAGAGCAGCGCGGTGGCGGGCAGGAACAGGACGGAAATGCCGTCCACCCCGACCGCGTAGTCGATGTTCAGGCTGGGAATCCAGGCGGCGCGCTCGACCATCTGAAAGCCGGACTGGCTCGGATCGAAAGCGACCAGCAGGAGCAGGGCGAGCGCCAGGCCGACACCGTTGACCGCCAGGGCGACGCCGCGCGCGGTGTCGGCGCGCGGCGCCAGCCACACCAGCAGGGCGCCCACCGGGTAGGCCAGGAGCAGGAGGGAGAGCGAATCAAACATGGCCGAACCTCGCCGCCAGCGCCTTCATGGGGGTTTCCACCAGATCCAGCCAGGGCACCATGTGGAAGCCGGCAGTGAGGATCACCACCACCAGGAGGACGGCGATGAACCATTCCATGCCGCTCGCGCGTTCCACCGCGCCGCCGCGACCGGCCGGCGTCGGCGCCAGGAAGGCGCGCTGGAAGGCCCAGAGCAGGAAGCCGGCCGCCACCACGTTGCCCAGCGCCGCGCCCACCGTGGGGAGGGCGCCGAAGCGGTGGATGGCGGCCTCCAGTACCAGATGGGCGGCATCGAAGCCGGGCGTGCCGGGCATGCCGACGATGGCCAGGCCGGCGACGAAGTAGGTTAGACCGATCATGGGGATGCGATCGAACAGGCCGCCCAGCTTTTCCAGGCGGGTGGTGCGGGTGCGCCGATAAACGAGGCCGGTCATCAGCATCATGGCGGTGGCGGCGAGGCCGAAATTCACCGTCAGCAACAAGGCTCCCTGCAACGCGACATGATCGAGGGCGAACAGGCCGACCAGCACCAGCGAGGTATGGCTGACCACGGCGAAGGCCATGAGGCTGCGCAGATTGGTCTGCTGGAAGGCGAGCAGCGCGGCGTAGAACACCCCGGCGGCGGCGAAGCCGACCACGTAGGGCGCCCACGCCTCCACCGCCGCCGGCAGCAGCGGCAGCACGAAACGCACCAGGCCGTAGATGCCGACCTTCACGCCCAGCAGCAGGGCCGGGGCGATGGCGACATTGCCATGCCGCGCCACCGTCGGCAGCCAGCCATGCAGCGGGAAGATCGGAGTGCGCACACCGAGGCCGTAGAACAGCAGGAAGAAACACACCGCGCCGAGTTCGAGCGGCACCGCCTGGCCGGCCAGGTCGAACAGGTCGAAGGTCCAGGCGCCCCCGGTCAGGTCATGGTGGGTCCAGCCGAGGATGAGCACGCCGGCCAGCAACATGGCGAGGCCGACTCCCTGGAACTGGTAGAAGCGGGACACCGCCGTTTCCCTTTCCGGCGAAACCGACCAGCGCCCGATGAGATGCCCTACCAACGCCAGTTCCACGCCGGAGGCGAGCACGAACCAGAGCAGGTTGAACGTGGTGAGCGAGGACATCATCACGCCCTCCACCGCCAGCACCACGGCGATCAGGCGCGACTCTTCGCCGAGGCCGCGCACCATGCCGTAGAGCGTGACCAGGAAGACGATCAACGCGCCGAGCAGGACGAACAGCACGGTCACGCCGTCGGCGCCGGCGTGGTAGGCCAGCGGCCCGAGCAGATCGAGGCGCTCGGCGAACTGGAATGCCGCCTCGTGTTCATCGAACTGGCGATACAAGAGGATGGCCAACAGCAGTTCGATGCCGGCGATGCTCCGCCCCAGCAGGGTGGCCGCGCCGGTTTCACCCAGCCGCAGCAACAGCGCGGCGCCCGCCAGCGGCAGGAATTGCAGCGTCGCCAGCAGGGGCCAGTTCGCGTGTTGGTTCCAGAAAAGTTCAGTCATCACAGAATCACGACCAGGGTCGCCATCACCAACAGCAGCAGATAGCGCGGCTGCTCCAGCAGGGTTTCCACCCATTTCAGCCAGTCGCCCAGGCGCCGCATGCCGTCACCCAGGCGGCCGCCACCGCCTTGCAGAACCAGATGTTGCTCGAAGCGGTCGCAGCGCTGCGCCACCCACAACAGCAGACCGCCGGCGAGGCCGCGCCCCTTCACCACTTCGGCGTTGTTGTCCCGCTCGTCGAGCAACGCGGCGGCGCGTTGCGCTTCCGGCATGCCGACCAGGCGGCTGACCACGTTGTCGTCGATGGCGCGCATGTCGCGCGCCATCGCCAGAGTCGGGCGGGTGAGCAGGCGGTCGGCCAGGGACTCCAGCCAGAAGCGTTGCAGGGCGGCGGTATACAGGCGTGGACAACGGCGTAACCACGCGGGCGCCGGCGGCGTGGGCGCGCGCAACAGGTGCATGTAGGAGGGGGCGGCGAGGAACTGCCAGGCGCGCCAGGTGGCGTGCAGGGCCATGTGCCAGGCGGCGAGATCGAACAGGCCGAGACCGCATTCCAGGAACATCAGGCCGACCTGGGTGAGGGTAGCGAACAGCAGAGCGGATTTCACGTCGCTCTGCGCGTAGCCGACGATCCAGGCGTACAGCGCCGTGAGCAGGCCGATGAGGGCGATGAGCGCCATCACCCCGGGGGTGTGAACCAGGATGGGTTGCAGACGGATCACCAGGTAGACGCCCGCATGCACCATCACCGCGCCGTAGAAAATCGCGGAGGAGGGGGTCGGGCCTTCCAGCGCGCGCGCGATCCAGGGCGAGAACGGCACCTGCGCCGATTTCGCCAGGGCGGCGGTGACGAAGCCGAGCGCCATCAGGCCGACGTAGAGCGTGGGCAGGTTCCGGGCGCCGGTGGCCATCTCCTTCCAGTCCAGGCTACCCAGCCAGAGCGCGGCCAGGGCGATGCCCAGCAGGAAGCCGGCGTCGCCGACGCGGTTGGTGATGAAGGCGCGCTGTGCGTTGGTGGTCGCGGTGCCGCGCTCGAAAGCGTAGCCGATCAACATCCACGAACTCACCCCGGCCAGTTCCCAGCCGACGAACGCCAGCGCCGCGTTGCCGGCCAGCACGATCAGCGCCATGCCGGCGGTGAACAGGTTCATGCCGATGAAAAAACGGTGGAAACCCGCCTCGCGGTGCATGTAGTTGACCGAGAACTTGAGCGTCACCAGGGCGATGAAGGCGACCAGGGTGGCGAAGCCCAGCGCGAGTCCATCCAGGGTGAACGACAGTGGCAGCTTGAGCGCGCCGCTGGTGAACCAGTCGGCCAGCCATACCTGTCCCGGCGGGCCGGCTCGCGCGGCGAGGACGTCCAGCCCGAGCAGGGTCAGCAGGCCGAAGCCACTGGCCAGGAGGGTGATGCGCGCGGTGAGCCTTTCCCCCGCCTCGCCGCGCGCCGGCCCGGCCAGGTGCAGCAGGGTAATGAGCAGCGCCGCCAGCAGCGGCAGCGCGGGGATCAGGGCAATCAGGGCAAAGGGGGTCATGCGGCCGCTCCCGTAGCGCCGGCGTCCTCGCCGGCAACGCCCGCCGATAGGCGGGCTTCCAGCCCGCTTGCCGGCGAGGACGTTGGCGCCACACCGGTTTCGATCAGCGCCGGCGGCAGCGCGTCGCGCTGGCCACGGTACCAATCCGCCGAGCGTCGCACGCTGGGCAGCGCCGGGCCTTGCGGCAGCCATTCGACCCAGCCGGCGCCGACCACGAAGCGGTGGATCGCGGCCGTATCCGGGTCGATGGCGACGAGTTGGATCCAGGCGTTGTCGATGAGGCTCTGGATGGCGGGCTGGCGCTGGTAGATCGCGGTGAGCACGTCGAGCGTGTGTTCCACCACCACCAGGATGCGCATCGCCTCGTGTACCTCGATCATCTGCCGGGGCAGGCCGGTGCGCAGGTCGGAGGCTGCGCCTTCCATCACGCCGAGCAGGCCGGCGACGTTGTGCATGACCTTGGTGCCGCAGCCGTAACGTTCGTTGTTGGCGCTGGAGAAGTAGTACTCCAGGCTGATGCCGGCGCCCACCGCGCCGTTGATGATGAGATGCCGCTCCAGCACGGCGCCGTCCGGATCCTGGCTGGGGTCGTAGGAAACCAGGAAGGTGCGGCGGTCGAAGAACGCCCCGCGCGACAGCGAGCGGCGGCCGAAAAAGGCGCTGGCGTTGGTGGCGTGGCCGAGTTCCGGGCGCGCCTGCGAATAGTCGTTGGCGCGGCCGGTGACATGGTTCCAGGCGGCCTCCGGGCCGATGTCGAGCGGCGCCGACATGAAGCGGCGGCAGCGTTCCTGGGCATGCAGGCGGCAGGCGGCCTCGCAATCCCGCCGCAGTTTCGCCAGGGCCGGGCGCAGGGCTTCGGGCAGCAGCGCCTCGTCATACCAGGTGATGATGTCGTCGCAGGTGTCGTGTTCCGAGCCGATGAACCAGGTGGCATCGGGAATGGTGATGCCGCGCTCGCGCAGCAGCGCGCGCACCTCGGGGCGGTTGGCCATCGCCGCCACCAGGCGCGCGTTGGGCCCGGAGTTGCGGCCGGCGCAGGCGCCGCAACTGTAGGCGGAACCATGCGGGTTGTTCAGGCTGTGCGAGCCGTGCCCGACGATCGCCACCAGGGGCGAAAAACCGTAGGTGAGGCCGGTGTTGTACAGCAAGGCCTGCACCCGGTCGGTCTGTTCCACATCGGTGAAGCCCGGGTTGCGCGCCTCCGGGGAGGCGGTGGGGCTGTCGTTGGGCACGGTGAAGGCGATCCGGGTCGCCACCGGCCGGTCGAAGCGCGCGCGCAGGTTTTGCGTGAAGCGGCCCAGGGCGCCCGGCGCGAACGCCTTGCCGGCGAGCACGCCCAGGGTCAACGGCGCGGCGGCGATACTCATCAGGGTGGGCGTGACCAGGCCGAGACGGGTGCCCTGGTGCAGGCGCGCCTTCCAGCGCAGGCGCTGGCCTTGCCGCTGCGCGTGCCGGGCATGGAGCGCCGCGTCCACGGCCCGCTCGCGCACCTCATGCGCCGGCAGCACCACGCTCGGCACCACCGGGCAGAGCGCCACCGCATGGTCGTCATCGAGGCTGCGCCAGGCGTGCGGCACGTTGAAGTGGGCGGCCGCGCCCAGGGTTTCCACCTCCGGCGCGAGTTCCTCCAGGTGGCGGCGCAGGCCTTCCTCGCGGTCGTCGATGCAGAACACCAGTTGCGCGGCGGGCGGCGTGGCGCGGGTCTTCCAGGGGCCGCGCCCGGCGTTGGCGGCGAGCGCGGCGAGAATCTGCTGGCGAAAGTGGCGTTCGTAGGCTTGCAGGAAGACCCAGCCCATGCGTTGCGGCGTGAGGTCGTCCAGGCAGGCCAGCAGCGCCTGGACGCCGTCGCCGTCGCACCGTGTGAGGGCGTGGGCAGGGATGCCGAGGTGCTGGCAGAGAAGGAAGAGGGGCCAGCGGTTCGGGTTGAGGCGGCGCGCATCGCACGCGTCCACTTTCTCCGTGAGCAGGCGCGCGATCGGCAGCCAGTCGGCCTCGTCCTCTTCGCCTGCGCGGTTGACCGCTTCGCGCACCATGCGATGGCCCTGGCCTTGCAGCCATTCCGGCGGCGTGCCCATCTCATGGCTGTCGCGTAGCGACGCTTGATGCTCCCCTCTCCCGCGAGCGGGAGAGGGATTGGGGGTGAGGGGCGGGCCATACAACGCCAGGCGTACCAGCAGTTCCGCCGGATGGTGGTGCAGATAGCCGCGCAGGCCATGCACGCTTGCCTCGGTCTTGAAGTGGATGCTGGCGAGGCGCTGCGCGTGGATGCGTTCCAGCACCAGGCGCACGGCGAGGTAGTCCAGCATGGCGACGGGTGTGCTCGGTTGCGTTGCCTCGTCTTCGTAGCCGGGATGCAGATCGCGCCACAGGAACATGCCGGACCAGCCCGGCAACTCCAGGGCGAGCGCCTCCAGATACTCGGCGCGGCCATCGTCGGGCAGTCCCAGCACCTGCAATTCCTGGACGATGCAGGCTTCGGCATCGTCCGGCAGACGTTCCAGGATCGGGTCGCAACCGGGTAGTTCGCTGAATTCGAAATGTGGATCGCGGCGCGCGCTTTCCAGCCAGGCGGCATAGAAGCCGCGCGCCCGCGCCGGGTTGTGCCAGGCGGCCATGCCCAGATCCAGATGCGCGGCGAAATGCCGGATCAGATAGGGGCGCTGCTCGTCCAGGATGTCGCGCCCGGTCAGGCGCAGCAGCAGGCCGCGCAGGCTGAGGCCGTGCGTGAATTGCCCCATCAGGTCGGCAAGTTTCTGTTCGGCTTCGTGCTTGATCCGATGCAGGTTCCAGAGCTGGGCGGCCTCGCCGGCCAGGGGCTCCTCCGCCACTTCCGCCGGAGCGGCCTCGCGCGCGGCCAACGCGTCGCCGCAGGCTTGCCACAACGCCGTCAGCGCCACCGCCTCGTCGCCCCCCCCGTCCAGCAGGCGCCGCCGCGACGCATCCGGCACTTCGTCCTGGAAACGGGTGAGCGCGCCCAGTTCGTCGATGCGCCAGTCCAGGGCGGTATCGGGCAAGGGCTGGAGGTCGAAGCAAAGCGCGGCCAGCAGCGCGTCGCGGCGCCTGAGGCCGCCAGGCAAGGCCGCGTCGGCGCGCAGTTCCGGGGTCTCGTCGAGCGCGGCGTCGAGGTCGGAGAGATCAATGCGGCCTTGCCGGAAATAGGCGCGGAAGGCTTCCGGCGGCTGATAGCCGTGATTGCCGGTGGCCGCTTCCGCCGCCGCCAGGGCTGCGCGGAAATGCCGATCCGCGAAGCCGTGCAGGGTGTTGTGGTGCACGAAGTCCTTGATCGGCGCCTGCGCTGGCAGGAGGTGTTCCAGGTGGCGCAGCAGATCGCGCAGCCAGGCGTTCCGGGGCGTCGGGGTCGTCATATCGCGAACAAGCGCGCGTAGCGGCCGACCGAGGCGGCGATCAGATGCAGCATCGGCGCGGGGTAGAAACCGATGCTCAGGCTGCCGGCGGTGAGCACGGCGGCGGCGGTGAATTCGCCCCGGGTGAGGTCGGGCAGATGCCGCATGCGCGCGGAGACCGGGCCGGTGAACAGGCGCCCCACCGTGCGGATGGCGTAGGCGGCGGTGATGACCACGGTGAGCGAGAGCAGCGCCATCCAGGCACCCCAGCGTTCAAAACCACCCACCAGAACGTGCAATTCGGCGACGAAGCCGGCGGTGCCGGGCAGGCCGACGGCGGCGAGGAAGGCCAGCACGGTGAAGAAGGCGAAGCGCGGCATGACCTTGACCAGGGAAGCGTAGTCGGCCAGTTCGCGGGTGTGGGTGCGCTCGTACAGGAGGCCAATGAGCAGGAACAGCGCGCCCGCCACCAGGCCGTGCGCCACCATCTGCATCACGGCGCCGTTGAGGCCGGCCGGGTTGAGGGCGGCCAGTCCAAGCAACACCACGCCCATGTGCGAGACCGAGGAATAGGCCACCATCGCCTTCAGATCAGACTGCTTCCATGCCAGCACACCGCCGTAGACCAGGCTGACCAGGGCCAGCGTCATGAGCACACCCTGCAACGCCTCGGCGGCGGCGGGCAGCATCCAGACCGCGCGGATCAGCCCGTAGGAACCCATCTTGAGCAGGATGCCGGAGAGCAGGATGGACACCGGGCTGGGCGCCTCGACGTGGGCCAGGGGCAGCCAGCCATGCAGCGGGAAGATCGGCATCTTGACGCCGAAACCGATCAGGAGGCCGAGGAACAGACCGATCTGGGTGGCTTCCGGCAACAACCGCGCGCCTTCCCGGATCACGCCCATGTCGAAGGAATGCCCGGGCGCCACGTCGTACAGGATGAGCAGGGCGATCAACATGAACACCGAGCCGCCCATTGTGTAGAGCACGAAGTTGAGCGCGGCGTGGCTGCGGTTCTTGCCGCCGTAGCGGTCGATCAGGAAGAACAGCGGCAGCAGGGTGAGTTCCCAGAACACGTAGAACAGCGACCAGTCGCGCGCCGTGAATACCCCCAGCATGGCCGCTTCCAGCAACAGCAGCAGGATGTAGTAGCCCTTGGGCTTGTCCTTGATGCCGGCGGAGGCGAGCGCGGCGATGAACGCCAGCAGCGTCGCCAGCCAGACCAGCGGCAGCGAGATGCCATCGACGCCGAGGGTGAAGGCGCTGCCCAGGCGCGGGTTCCAGACATGGCTTTCGACCAGTTGCGCGGTGGCGACCGCAGGGTCGAAGGCGGAGGCCAGCCACAGGCTCCAGCCCAGCGTCACCGCCGCCGCCGCGATGGCGGCGCGGCGGATGAGCGTGCCCGAACGCGCGGGCAGAAACACGATCAGCAGCGCGCCGAGCAGCGGCAGCAGAAGCAGGGTTCTCAGCACGGCGCGCGCTGCCAGCGATCAGGCCGCAGCCGGCGCCGGCTTCACCACACAGAACAGATCATCCTGGGCCACATCGGCCAGACGCTCGTAGATCGCGGTCAGCGCCTGATCCTCGGTGGCGAAGATGTTGTGCTGGCCGATCAGTTCGAACAGGCCGGTGGAGCGCATCACGTCGAGAATCTGTTTCTTGAGGCCGGAGAACACGATTTCCACGTTGCCCTCGCGCAGCCGGCTGACCAGGTGGTGCACCACTTCCTCGCCGGAGGCGTCCATCTGGTTCACCGCGTCGCCGACGATGAGCACGTACTTGGCGTTGGGGTTGTCCGCCACGGCTTCCAGCACCGCGTCCTCGAAGAAGGCGATGTTGGCGAAGTAGAGGGAACCGTCGAAACGCATGGCCACCACATGCTCGCTGGTGGGCAGGTTCGGGTGCACCTTGATGTCGCGCAAGGTGCCGTCCGGGTAGCGGCCGAGGATGGCCACGCGGGGGCGCATGGTGCGGTACAGGTAGAGCAGGATCGCCAGGCCGGCGCCCACCAGGATGCCGTTGTCCAGATGCGGCGCGTAGATCAGGGTGGCGACGAAGGTGATGCCGGCGGCGATGCCGTCATGGCGGCTGGCGTGCCATGCGTGCTTGATCGCCTCGAAGTTCACCAGGCCGATCACCGCCATGATGATGATGCCCGCCAACACCGCCTGGGGCAGGTGATAGAGCAGCGGCGTCAGGAACAACAAAGTGAGCAGCACGAAGCCGGCGGTGATGACGGAGGCCAGCCCGCTTACCGCCCCCGCGTTGAAGTTCACCGCAGAACGTGAGAAGGAGCCTGACGCCGGAAAGGCCTGGGTGAAGCTGCCGGCGATATTGGACAGGCCCTGGCCGATCAATTCCTGGTTGGGATCCACCTTCTGCTTGGCCTTGGCCGCCAGGGCCTTGGCGATGGAGATGGCCTCCATGAAGCCCACCAGGGAGATGACGATGGCGGCGGAAAGCAGGGAACCGATGGCGTCCAGGTTCAGGCTGGGCATGGACACGGAAGGCAGGCCCTTCGGAATGGAGCCCACCACCTCGCCGCCACCCACCAGCTTGAGCTCGCCGCCCTTCACCTTCTTGATGCGCCAGCGCACCCCATCGGTCGGGGTGCCCTCGGGCACATTACCCTCAAGAAACAGCTGGCCACCGCCCTGGCCGCCGCTCTGACCATCAGGCACGCGCTGGAAGGCCATCTTGCGCAGGGCGCGCATGCGCTTGGAGTTCTCTTTTTCCCGATCCTCAAGCTTCAGGCGCAGCACGTCCAACTCGTAGCGCAGGCTCAAGGCCGCCTGGCTATGCTCGCCATGCGTTTTTTCCTGTGCCAGCAAATGGTTTTGCACGGCCGCGATTTCGGTGTTGATCTCGGTGATCTTGCGTTCGGCTTCCACCGATTCGTTGAGCAATGTCCGCACATCGGGGTTGACCACTTGATCGAAAACGGCGGTGCCGTTGCGTTCGAACGTGATGGCCCAGGAGAGGGTGGTCGTCAGCACCACGGCGATCAGCACACCCGGCCATTTGGGTTTGTATTTCCGGATGGCCCACATCAGGGTGATGGCCATCACGCCCATGCCCAGCGTCGGCAGGTGGGTATCGCCGATCTGCTGGAACACCCCCCAGATGTCCTTCATGAAGCTTTCCGAACGTCCCATGGGCACGCCGAACAGCTTGGACACCTGGGACAGGCCGATGATGATGGCTGCGGCGTTGGTGAAGCCCACGATCACCGGGTGGGACAGGAAGTTGACGATCACGCCCAGCTTCAACACGCCCAGGGAAAGCTGAAAGACGCCGACCATCAAGGTCAGCAAAATCGCCAGGGCGATGAACTGGTCCGACCCGGGTGGCGCCAACACGGCCAGGGAAGACGCGGTCAGCAGGGAGACCACCGCGACCGGGCCGGTGCCGAGAAAATTGGATGAACCGAACAGGGCCGCCACCGCCACCGGCAGAAAGGCCGCGTAGAGGCCGTAATAGGCCGGCATGCCCGCCAACTGGGCATAGGCCATGGACTGGGGAATCAGCACCAGGGCCACCGTGATCCCGGCGATGAAATCCGCCTTGAAGAGATCGCCCTTGAGGGGAAACCAGCGCAGGAAGGGGAGGTAGCGGGCAAGAGAATTCATGGGCGGCATCGGCTAAAGAACACTGCGAATCGGCGGAAAAATGGCCGGAGATGCCGGCCTGGGGGGTGTCCAAATCAAGGTTTCAATTTGAAACACTCGCGAAACGCTGCAAATTGTAACAGGCAAATCAGGGTTTTCTAAAGTAGCGGCCCCGCCGGGGTTCGGTGAGCGCATCAGGCCAGGCCGAATTTCTTGATCTTGCGCCACAGGGAGACGCGGTCGATGCCCAGCATGTCGGCGGCCTGTCCACGGTTGCCCCGGGTGTGCTCCAGGGCGCGGCGGATCAGTTCCTCCTCCTGGACTTCCAGGGTGGGGAAGTCACCCCCCGCTTGCGGCAACACCTTGATCTGGGCGGCGCGGGTGACCTCGGGCAATTGCGCGGCTTCCAGCGTTTCACCCGGCGCCAGGGCCACGCCGCGTTCCATCATGTTGGAGAGTTCGCGCACATTGCCCGGAAAGTCATAGTTGCCGAGCAGGCGCAGGGCTTCGGGGGAGAGGTCGGCCACCGGCCTGGCCATGGTGAGGGCATGTTTTTTCAGGAAATAGTAGGCCAGCAGGGGAATGTCGTCGCGGCGCTCACGCAGGGGGGGCAGCACCAGATTGACCACATTGAGGCGGAAATAAAAGTCGGAACGAAAGCGCCCCGCCTCCACCGCTTCCCGCAAGTCCCGGTTGGTGGCGGCGACGATGCGCACATCCACGGGGATGGGCGTGGTGCCGCCCACGCGCAGCAGTTCGCGCTCCTGGATCACGCGCAGCAACTTCACCTGCATGGTCGGCGACATTTCCGCCACTTCGTCCAGGAACAGGGTGCCGCCGTCCGCGACCTCGATGAGGCCGCGCTTCTCCCGGTCGGCGCCGGTGAAGGCGCCCTTGTCGTGGCCGAACAGTTCGTTGGCCAGCAGATCCTCCTGCAGGGCGCCACAGTTCACCGCCATGAACGGGCCATCGGCACGCTTGCCATGCACATGCACATAGCGCGCCATCAGTTCCTTGCCGGTTCCGGATTCGCCGGTGATGAGCACGTTGCAGTCGGTGGCCGCCACCTGCCGCGCCACTTCCAGCAGGCGCTGCATGGCCAGATCCTGGGTGATGATGTTGACGCTGCCCTGGTAACCCTCGATGCGCCGCTTGAGCGCCCGGTTCTCCCGTTTCAGGCGAACCATGTCCAGGGCGCTCTTCACCACCTGGCGCACCTCATCCAGGCGGTAGGGTTTGGCAACGTAGTGGAAGGCGCCCTCCTTCATGGCGGCCACCGCCGAATTCAGGGTGGCGTGGCCGGTGATGAGCACGGTCTCGCTATCCGGATGCAGTTCCCGCGTTCGCTTCAGGATGGCCATGCCATCCACCTTGTCCATCATCAGATCGGTGAGCACCACGTCGAAGGCCTCGGTTTCCAGAGACTTGAGGCCGGCCAGGCCGCTCTGCCGCGCGGTCACGGCATAGCCCTCCTTGCGGAAGACATGAGCCAGGCTCTTCAAGGCGGCGGCCTCGTCGTCGACGATCAGCAGGGATGAAGTCTCGGTTTCACGCATGTGTTTCTTCCCGGGTTCGGCAAGGCAGCCAAAGAGTGAAGCGGGCGCCCGCGCCGACGGGCGTCTCCGCTGCCACGCAGCCGCCATGTTCGGCCACGATCTCTTCCACCACAAACAGGCCCAGGCCCACGCCGTGCCCTTCGCCGTGTCCCGTTCCCCGGGTGGTGAAGAAGGGGTCGAAGACATGGGCCAGGGCATCGGGGCGGATGCCGGGGCCGTCATCCTGGATCTGGATGGCGGTGACGCGGCGGCCCTCGTGCATCTCCGCCACCGCCCCGGCCAGAATGGCGCCGGCGGCGGGGCGGCATTCCCCCCAGGTGGCGCGCCGCGCGCTGATCGTGAGCCGGGTCGCGCCGGCGTCCAGCGCGTTGCGCAGCAGGTTGATGAAGACCTGCTGCATGCGTTGCTCGTCCACCCAGACCGCCAGATCGGGTTGCAGTTCCAGACACAGGCGGTCGCTGGCCGGGCGGCGCTTGCCGAGCAGGAGCAGGCTCTTGTCCAGCACTTCTTCCAGGGCCACCCGTTGCGGATGGAAGTCCTGGCGCCGGGCGTAATCCAGCAGGGTGCGCACGATGCGGCGGGCACGCTCGGCCTCGGAGTCGATCTGGGCGACCCAGGCGTGGTTGGCGTCGTCGGCGGGCAACTCCTCCGCGAGGATCTGCGCGGCGGAGGAGATGTTGCCAAGGGGGTTGTTCAATTCATGCGCCACGCCCGAGGCCAGCACACCCATGGATGACAGTTTTTCCGCGTGCAGCACCTGGCGCCGGCGCACGTCCAGTTCCTCCAGCATGCGGTTCAGCGCCTGGGTGAGGGAGACGAACTCCCGATCCCGCGAGGGCGCCACGAACCGGGCGAAGCGCCCCTCGGCCAGCGGTTGCAGTTCCGCCTCCAGTTCCCGCAGCGGGCGCGCCACCATGCGCGCGATCCCCTGCCCGGCCAGCAGGCCCAGCACCACCACGGCCAGGGCGAAGGCCATCATGGCGTGGGTGGATTTCTGCACCGATGCCACCAGGGCGGCGCGTTCCTGTCGGCCCAGATGTTCGGCGATATTGGAAATTTCGTGGCCCGAGCCGCGCACCGTTTTTTCCTTCTGGGCGTCCAGCGCGCCGGGCACATCGAACTGGTGGCGATAGTTCCGCAGGGCTCGGGCCAGCAGGGTCAATTCCTGATCCGGCACCAGACCGTGAAACAGATCGCGCCGGACGTTCAGATCGGCGGCGACGCCATCCGCCAGTTCCAGGGCGGAGAAGCGATCAGCCGGGTCGCGGTAGAGGAAGTAGTTTTTTTCATGGCGCCGCATCTCCAGAGTCCGTTCGCGGAAGTCGGAAACCGCCACTCCTTCGGCGATGCGCTGTTCCAGATAGCGCAGATCGGCGTACACGATGCCCATGAACACCACGCCCAACAGGGCGAGGGCGCCATAAGCCAGGCCGATCTTTCCGCGGATGCTCCGCATGCGTTTCTCTTTGCAACATTGGTGTTGCGTCTTTTAACACCGGCGCGCGGCACGCGCAATCCACGGCGGGCAGAGCCGCTTGCCGCCACGGATTTGCACATGGGGTTGCACATGGGGTTGCACATCGGGTTGCATATCGCAACGCCGCAATCATCGGGATAAAACCGGTAACACCATAAGTATCAACAAGTTATATTGTTATTGTGGCTGGCACGGTAACTGCTTTATGCGTTCACCTCTTTATTGGAGTGAATCATGAAAAAACTGAGCCAGCACCTGAAACAAGCCCTTGCTGCCCTGGCGACGGCGGATGCCGGTGAAATGTTGAGCCGCCGCCAGATGTCGCGCGTTCTTCACAACAGCCCTGGTGGCCCCGTCGTTCCTCCCCGCCGACAAGTCGCGCTGTGGGCCGGCGCCACCCTGTCGAAAGCGGCCCTCGACTATGCCTTGTCGGCCTGCAAACGACTGGACGCCGGCCTTTCCGTGCTGCATGCCCAGGGCGCCGACACCGCACGCCTGCGGAAAACCCTGGGCGATGGCGCCTTCCAGCTGGTCGCGTTGAGCGGCCGCCCCGAGGCCGCCGTGCGCCACTTCATCGCCACCCATTCCCAGGTGTCCTTCCTGGTGCTGGACGGCGACGACCAGGCCGCCCAACTCCTGGCCCAGCGCGCCGGCAACCCCGGCGTGCCCCTGGTCGTGGTGACCGGCGATCACGCCGACGAGACCGCGCGCGCATCCCACTCCGCCGCGCCGATGCCCGCCCTGGGCTGAATCCTTCCTTTTTCTTCACACCGGAGCCAAGCATGTCCCACCCCGCCAAACCCTCGTTGTTGCCGACCCTGACCTTCGGCATCGCCAGCGCCGTTCTCTATTACCTGTTGTTTCACTACGCCGACCACTTCGTGGATTGGGCGGTGCGCACCAAGCATGGCGAGAAATCCCTGTTTCTGATTCCGGTGGCCGTGGCCTTCGCGTTTTCCTATTTTCATGGCCAGTTCACCGGCCACTTCTGGGAAACCATCGGCCTGCGCGCCGCCAAGACCAGTGTCGTCACCAAGAAAAAATAACCCCCAGGAGCAACTCAAGTGGAAAGCAGCCTTTTTATCGACATCAATATCTACACCGCCACCGCCCTGTTCGTGGTCGGCTTCGTGGGCGGCATGGTCTCCGGCTTCATCGGCTCGGGCGGCGCCTTCGTGCTCACCCCGGCCATGATGACCCTGGGCGTGCCCGGCATCGTCGCCGTGGCCTCCAACATCTGCCACAAGTTCCCCAAGTCCCTGGTGGGCGCCATGAAGCGCCACAAGTACGGCCAGGTGGACGTCAAGCTGGGCCTCATCATGGGGGTGTTCGCTGAAATCGGCGTGCTGATCGGCAAGCACGCGATGACCAACGTCAAGCACACCTACGGCGAGGTCGGCACCAACCTGTACGTCTCCGTGGTGTTCGTGATCGTGCTCGCGGTGGTGGGCGGTTTCGTGCTGCGCGACGCTTTCCACATGCTCAAGCAGGAGAAGGAAGGCGGCGGCGAAGAGGCGCCGCATGAAGTGCCGAAGCTGGCGCGCTGGGTGCAGTCCATCCACATCCCCGGAACCATGATGTATTTCAATGCCCTCAAGGCGAAGGTCTCCGTGCTGTTCATCGTGCCCCTGGGCATCGCCACCGGCATGCTGGCCGCCACCATCGCCGTGGGCGGCTTCATCGGCGTGCCCGCCATGATCTATATCCTGGGCGCGCCGGCGCTGATGGCCTCCGCCACCGAACTGGTGATCGCCTTCGTCATGGGCGCCGGCGGCACCATGCTGTACTCCCTGGACGGCGTGGTGGACATCCGCCTGGCCATGATTATCCTGGCCGGCTCGCTGTTCGGCATCCAGATCGGCGCCATCGGCACCACCTACGTGCGCGACACCATCGTCAAGTTCGTCATGGGCCTCATCATGATCATCGTGCTGTTCTCCCGTTTCTTCTATGTGCCGGGCTATCTCTCCCACCTGGGCCTCATCGACCCCATCCAGGAGTCCACCATCACCACCCTGAAAATGTTCGGTGACATCACTCTGGTCATCGCCCTGGCCGTCGGCGGCATTACCATCATCGTCGCCCTCATCAAGGGCATGGCCGCGCACCGGCGTGGTCAGGAAGCCCAGGGCACCCTGGGCAATGCATAAGGACAACCCCATGAACCACAACAACATCAAGCAGATCCTGTTCGCCACCGATGGCTCGGAATACTCGGCGGGCGCCCAGAAGGCGGCCATCGCCCTGACCAAGCGCTGTCATGGCGAGTTGCACATCATGAGCATCATGCTCACCACCCAGGATCTGGAAGGCGTCGGCACCCAGAACATGCGGGAAGAGCGGGAAAAGGAAGTTCAGGCTCGTCTCGACAAGGCCGCCGAAGCCGCCCTGGCCGAGGGCGTGCCCAGCACCATGCATCTGGTCTACGGCCAGGAACCGCATCAGGAGATCGTCAACACCGCCGCCGAGATTCAGGCCGATCTGGTCATCCTGGGGCGGCGCGGCACGCGGGGCCTGGCGCGCGCGATGGTGGGCCACGCCACCGCCTATGTGGCCGGCCACGCCCCCTGCAACGTGCTGGTGGTGCCGCGCGGCGCCGAGGTCTGGCGCAAGCGCATCCTGTTGGCCACCGACGGTTCCGAACATAGCGCCGCCGCCGGCGATACCGCCGTGGCCGTGGCCCGACAGTGCGGCCTGCCGGTGAGCGTGGTTTCCGCCACCACGCGCAGCCACAGCGAGGAGCGCAAGGCCGAGGCCAGGAGCAGCGTGGAGCGCAAGGTCGCCAAATTGAGCGAAGCCGGCATCCAGTGCGCCGGCCAGGTGCTCGAAGGCCGGCCCGACGAAGTGGTGATCGAGGCCGCCGCCAAGGAAGACGCCGATCTCATCATCGTCGGCAGCCACGGCCGTACCGGCCTGATGCGCCTGATCCTGGGCAGCATCTCCGAACGCATCATGGGCCAGGCGCAATGCCCGGTGATGGTGGTCAAGAAGCCCGATTGACCGGAGAAAAACCCGGTATGCCGCCCGGCCTGGCGCCGGGCTTTTTTGCGCCCACGGATACCGCTTCGGGAAGCTTGGCCGGGGCGTCGGCCATCCGGGGATGACTGGGTATCTTTCAACCTAGAAACGGCAGTTGAACGCACCAGCGGGTGCGTAGCGGGCTCACCCATTGGGTGAGCGTGATCGAAGGCACTTTCGCCAGCATCCACGCGGCCTCACGAGGGCGAACGAGCGTTCAACTGCCGTTTCCAGGTTCAATGAAAACAAGGGTGTAAACGTATATCTAACGGAACCTTAACGTTCACTTGACGCTTCACAACCGACTCTCGCTGGCAGGGATGCGGCTACGCGCCGGTGCAATCACCACTTGCGCGACGCCCACCCTCCATAAGGAATGGCCCAAGCCATTCATTCCCACCGATGAAGGAGACATACATGAGCGAGAACAGCGAGAACTGCAATAGTCGTCGTAATTTTCTGAAAATGGGCGGCGCCATGCTGGCCGCCGGCACCGCCGGATGCGCCACGGGCGTGACCGGTTCCGCCGTCGCCAGCGGTGGCCCCGCAGTCGCCACCGGCATGATGGCGGCGCTGCCCAAGGCCAAGGGCCCGCGCCTGGTGGTTGTGGGCGGCGGCACCTCCGGCCTCACCATCGCCAAGTACGCCAAGAAGGAATATCCGAATTTCGACGTCGTATTGGTGGAAAAGCGCGACATGTACTCCTCCTGCTTCTCCAGCAACATGTGGTACGCGGGCGTCATCAACCTGGAATTTCTGGCCGACCACAGCTTCATGGACGCGGCCGTCAACAACAACTACATCTACTTCAACGCCACGGTCACCGGCCTTGATCGCGCCAGCCGCACCCTGGTCACCAACGAGGGCGACATCAAGTACGACTTCCTGGTTCTGGCTCCCGGCATCTCCTACGACTACGACAAGATCGGCGTGAAGGACGTGGGCGTGATGACCGCCCTGCGCCAGACCTATCCCGGCGGCTTCATCTCCCCCACCGAGCACGTCACCATCCATCGCAAGGTGCAGGAATTCGAGGGCGGCGTCTTCGTCCAGACCGTGCCTTCCGGCAACTACCGCTGCCTGCCCGGCCCCTACGAGCGCGCCTGCCTGGTCGCCTCCGCCTTCAAGAAGAACAAGGTCAAGGGCAAGGTTCTGGTGCTCGACGCCAATCCGGAAATCACCATCAAGAAGGAAGGCTTCCACGCCGCCTTCAACGAACTGTTCAAGGATTACATCGAGTGGATGCCGTCCAAGGCGGTGACGGGCGTGGACGTGGAGAAGCGCATCATCAAGACCGAGTTCGACGAATACAAATTCGACGATGCCGCCATCTACGCCAACGTGCGCGGTTCCACCCTGATCGAGCAACTCGGCCTGATGGCGCCGGCCGGCAAGAGCAACCAGAAGGAAGCCAACGTCGATACCCGCTTCATGAACATCATCGGCGATCCCCACGTCTACGTGACCGGAGACTCGCGCCCGCACCCCTACTCCAAGAGCGCCAACACCTCCAATACCGAAGGCCACTACATGGCCAAGGTGCTGGCGGCGCGCGCCCAGGGCAAGGAAATCGCCTGGGTCAGCCCGCGCACCATCTGCTACTCGATGGTGAACGGATTCCCGATGGAGGCCATCAGCGTCGATGCCGGCTACGACTACGACGCGGCCAAGGACGCCATCACCGGGTTCTCCAAGGACACCAAGACCTTCGAGAACCGTGATACCGCCAAAGGCCAGGCCACCCTGGAATGGGCGCGCGGCATGTACCGCGACATGTTCAACGCCTGATCCACAGAGACAACGGGCGTTTTTTACTTGAACAACCGCCCTCCGGGGCGGTTTTTTCCTTCGGAGAAATACGATGGATAGACGTGGATTCGTGAAGGTTTGCGCGGGGAGCGCGGCGTTGGCGCTGGCCAACTGGGATCAATTGGCGCTCGCCGCCGGCTTCGAGTCATTCCCGCCCGCGAAACTGACCAACAAGATCGGAATTCCCCTCAAGGGCGCGGAAATTCCCGTCGGCGAGGCACTGGTGTTTTCCTACCCGGTGGCGGGCGTACCCTGCTTCCTCATCAACCTGGGCCAGCGCCCCTCCCAATCCGACCTGGCGATGAAGGGCGAGGATGGCGATTACACCTGGAAGGGGGGCGTCGGACCGAAAGGGCAGTTCGTGGCCTTCGTGGCCATCTGCACGCACCAGATGAGCTACCCGCAACCCGAGGTCACCTATATGCGCTATGCGGCGGAGGGTAGCCAGATCGCCGGCGGCCCCGGCAAGATCGTGTGCTGCGCCCACGCCAGCGTGTTCGATCCAGCGGCCGGCGCCAAGGTGGTCGGCGGCCCGGCCACCGCGCCTTTGCTGCCTGTCCGCCTGAGCTACGACCCGGTCAGCGACGAGTTGAGCGCCGACGGCATCCTGGGCATGGCCTACATCAAACGCTTTTTCAAGACCTTCAAGGGTGACCTCAACGCCCGCTTCGGCCCGGGCGGCTATCGCCAGGATGTCGGCAACAAGACCGCCTGCATTCCACTCAGCCAGTACAGCGGCATCGTGCCCGCTTGTTGAACCCGGATTGTCCATTGGCGGCGAATCCAGGCGCGCGCCCCTGTAGCGCCGGCGTCTCGCCGGCGAGTTCTTCCAATCAGGCGAACGAGCCGGCGAGACGCCGGCGCTACACCCTTTACTGCGGCTATTGCGGCAAACCTGAGCCTCCTCAGAAGAGATATGGCGCTAATGAACAATCCGGGTTGAAAAGTAGTTCGCCGCGCCTGGGCCGGGCCGGGCGTGGTCGGGGATAATCGCGGCATGAAGATCCTGGTCATTGAAGACAACCCGGACCTGGCCGCCAACGTCTGCGATTTTCTGGAAGCCAAGGGCCACATCACCGACGCCGCCGGCGACGGCATCACCGGCCTGCATCTGGCCGTCACCCACGATTACGACGCCATCGTCCTGGACGTGTTTCTGCCCGGCATGGACGGTTTCACCCTGTGCCGAAAACTGCGCGAAGAGGCCGGCAAGAGCACGCCCGTGCTCATGCTCACGGCGCGCGACTCCCTGGAGGATCGGGTCGCCGGGCTGGAATTCGGCGCCGACGACTATGTCATCAAGCCCTTCGCCCTGCGCGAACTGGAAGCCCGCCTCAAGGCGTTGGTGCGGCGCGCGCGGGGGGCCGCCGCGCCCAAGGTGGTGCGGGTCGCCGATCTTGAATTCGACCCCGCGTTGATGCGAGTGCAACGCAATGGCCGGCTCATCGAACTGCCCCCCATCGCCCTGCGCGTTCTGGAAACCCTGATGCGCGCCTCGCCCCGCGTGGTGAAGCGGGACGAGCTGGAGCGGGCCGTCTGGGGCGACGACCCGCCGGATTCCGACGCCCTGCGTACCCACATCCACGCCGTGCGCAACGCCATCGACGCGCCGGGCGAGGCGGCGCTGCTGCATACCCTGCGCGGCATCGGCTACCGCCTGGCGCCTCCGGATGCGTTTCACCCGTAGCCTGCGCTTTCGCGTCGCCGCCGCCTTCGCGGCGGTGGGCGGCGCGGTCAGCCTGACTCTGGCGGTGGGGTTGTACCTTGGCGCCCTGGACGCGGGCGAGCGGCTTATCGACGAAACCCTGAGCGCGGAATTGCAGGACTACCAGGCCCGACGCGCGCGTAATCCCGGTTCCCTCCCTCCCGCCACCGCCACCCTGCTGGGCTATGTCAGCGGCGGCGAAGTGCCCGCTGAATTGCGTGGGCGCCAACCCGGCCAACATCGCGTCAGCCTGAACGCCATTCCCTATCGCCTGGCCGTGGCCGACCGGGCTGGTGTCCGCTACTACTTGCTCTACAACGAATCCCTGCTGCTGGAACGCCAATCCCGACTGGTTCTCTACCTCGCCGGTTTTGTCGCACTCATGGTGGCCCTGTCCCTGGGATTGGCCCTGTGGCTGGCGGAACGGGTGATCGAGCCGGTGAAAGACCTGGCGCGGCGGGTCAGGGCGATCGGCCCGGAAACGCCCCATGCCGATTTCGCGGCGGACTTCCCCCAGGACGAATTGGGGGAACTGGCCCAGGCGTTGCAGCACAGCCTGCGCCGCCTGGCCGCCTTCATCGAGCGGGAAAGGGCCTTCACCGCCGACGTCTCGCACGAATTGCGCACGCCCCTGGCGGTGATCCGCGGCGCCGCAGAAGTTCTGCTGGCGGACGAAAGCCGCCCGGAAAAGGAGCGCCGCCGCCTGGAACGCATTGAGCGGGCCGCCTCCGACATGGCCGATCTGTCCACCGCCCTGCTGGCGATGGCGCGGGAACAGGACGACGGCCGGCAGGGCGGCGCCGACATGGCCACCCTGCTGAAAGAAACCGTGGACAAGCATCGGTCGCTGCTCGGTGAACGCCCCGTCACCGTGGAACTGGCCATCTTCGCGCGCCCCACGCTGGCGGCGGATCCCAACCTGGTGGTGATCGTCATGGCCAACCTGATCCGCAACAGCTTCACCTATACGGAGCGGGGCGAGGTGTCCATCCAGTTGGACGAGCATGCCCTGAGCGTCAGCGACAGTGGCGTCGGCATTCCCCGGGAAGCCCTCAGCCGCGTGTTCCAGCGCCTCTACAAGGGCGCGGGGAGCGAGGGGTTCGGGATCGGCCTGTCGCTGGTAAAAAAGATCTGCGACCGTTACGGTTGGGTGATCGAACTGGATAGCGAGGAAGGGCGGGGCACCCGCGCGGTGCTGAAATTCATGTCATAACGCGTCCTTAACGTGGCAATAACAGTGCGTACATGAGCACTTCGGCATATTCGGGAGACCGTCAGTTTGAAGCCGCCGCCATGCCCCTCCCTAGCGTAGAAACACTGCCCCACTGGGTTCGCCCCTTCGCCCCCTTTCTGAACTGGTTGCCGCGCGTCAATGCCGGAACCACCCGCTCCGACGCCCTGGCCGGACTCACCGGCGCCCTGGTGGCCCTGCCGCAGGGCGTGGCGTTCGCCACCATCGCCGGCATGCCGCCGGAATACGGGCTCTACGCCGGCATGATCCCGGCGGTCATCGCCGCCCTGTTCGGTTCGAGCTGGCATCTGGTTTCCGGCCCCACCACGGCGGCCTCCATCGTGTTGTTTTCAGTGTTGTCGCCGCACGCCGAGCCGGGCAGCGCGCACTACGTCAGCCTGGCGCTGACCCTCACTTTCCTGGTCGGCCTGATCCAGATCGGCATGGGACTGGCCAAGCTGGGCACCCTGGTCAATTTCATCTCGCATTCGGTGGTCACCGGCTTCACCGCCGGCGCGGCGATCCTGATCGCGACCAACCAGGTGAAACACTTCACCGGCCTGAGCATCCCGCGCGGCACGTCGTTCACCGATACCTGGACCCTGGCGCTCACGCATGTCTCCGACATCCACGCCGGGGTGTTCGTGGTGGGCCTGGCGACCCTGTTGCTGGGCATCGCGGTAAAACGCTGGGCGCCGAAATGGCCGTACATGATCGTCGCCATGCTGGGCGGTTCCGCCCTGGGCGCCGCGCTGGCCGCCTGGAAAGGCGTGGAACTGGCGACCGTGGGCGCGTTGCCCGCCGTCCTGCCGCCGCTGTCCGCGCCCAGCCTGGATGGCGAGAGCATTCGCGCGGTGGCTTCCGGCGTGGTGGCGGTGACCTTGCTGGCGCTGACCGAGGCCGTCTCCATCGCCCGCGCCCTGGCGGCGCGTTCCGGGCAGCATGTGGACGGCAATCAGGAGTTTGTCGGCCAGGGGCTTTCCAATCTGTTCGGCAGTTTCTTCTCCGGCTACGTGGCCACCGGCTCGTTCAACCGCAGCGGCGTCAATTACGCCGCCGGCGCGAAGACGCCGGTCGCCGCCATGATGGCCGGCATCTTCCTGCTGGTGCTGGTGCTGCTGGTGGCGCCCTGGGCGCGATACCTGCCCAACGCGGCGATGGCCGGCATCCTGTTCCTGGTGGCCTGGGGGTTGATCGACTTCGACGAAATCCTCCATGTCCTGAAAAGCAGCCGCGCCGAGTCGGCCATTCTCTTTACCACCTTCGCCTGCACCCTGTTCCTGGCGCTGGAAGAGGCCATCATCATCGGCGTGCTGCTGTCGCTCTCCGTGTACCTGTCGCGCACCTCGAAGCCGGAAGTGCGGGTGCGCGCGCCGGATCCGAACAGCATCAAACACAAGTTCACCGATGCCGCCAACACGAGCCAATGCCCGCAAGTCCGCTTCGTGCGCATCGACGGCTCGCTGTTCTTCGGCGCCACCTCGCACATCCGCGAAACCCTGGCGGAACAGGATTTGGCGCATCCCGAGCAGAAACATGTCGCCATCGTCGCCCACGGCATCAACTTCATCGACCTGGCCGGCGCCCAATACCTGGCCGAGGAAGCGCAGCGGCGCCGCGAGGCGGGCGGCGGCCTGTATTTCATCCGGGTCAAGGACACGGTGCAGGAACAGATGGCGGAAAGTGGCGCTCTCAAGATCATCGGTGGCGCCAACCTGTTCGATTCGAAAACCGAGGCCATCAGCGAAATCTACAGGCGCCTGAATCACGATGCCTGCCGCACCTGCAAGACTCATATCTTCCGCGAGTGCGGCGCGATCACTCCGAAAAGGCCGCACACCATCGCGACGGAGATGGCCCATGCGTGACTATCGCCGCATCCTCGCCGTGGTGGATTTCAACAATGGCGGCCAGGCCGTCGCCCGTCGCGCCCTCGGCTTGGCGCGTCTGGGCCGGGCCGAACTGACCCTGTTGCACCTGATCGAACCCGATGCCGCCCTGGACGGCGGCTACCCGCCGCCCAGCCGCGCGGAAATCCGGCAAGGCTATGAAACGGAAGCCCTGCGCCGCCTGGCTTTCCTTGCCGCCACCCTGGACGCGGGCGAAGCGAAGTTGATGGCCCGCCACGGCCAGCCACGCCAGGCTTTCAGCGAGTGCATCGCGGACTGGCAACCCGATCTGGTAGTGGCCGGCAACGACCCCGGCTACCTGGGCGGCCGCCACGATCTCCTCACCCTGGGACGGGCCGACACGGGCGTCGGTGGCCGCTTGGCGCGCCTGCTGCGGCAGTTCATCGTTCCGGTCGGGTACGGCGAGGCCAGCGGCTGAGGCGGTTGAACACGCCCGAGTTCCTGGCGGCCCGGCTGGGCTCGGAAATAAAAAACGGCTGACCGAAGTCAGCCGTTTTTCGTGGCGGCAAGCACTCGCTCAGTGCGCTTGCACACCGGGGCCGAAGAAGCGGTAACCCGTGCGCATCTGGCGGCTGCGCTCCAGGCGCTTCTTGTCGGCGCCGCTGGCGAAGCTGCCGGCGATGGCGTTGAAGGCTTGTTCCGCCCAGGCGCCGTCGAGCAGCAGGTCGGAGACGCCCTCTGCCCAGCGCAGCTTGTCGTTGGCGCTGGACAGCTTGCCGCCGCAGGCGGTCATCAGCGGAGCGATCTCGGAAGCGGGCAGTTCGTAGGACTTCAGGCGGGTGGCCAGTTGCACGCAGGCGTCGCCGGAGGCGCAGGCGGCGGCGGCCTGGACGAACAGCGCGGCGGCCGCGGCGTTGTCGCCGATGTCGCGGTACAGCTTGGCGGTGTGGGCCAGGGCGTAGTGATCCTTGGCGTGGCTGGAAGCGGCGGTCAGCAGTTTGGCGGCGAAGGCGGCATCGCCCAGGGCGGTCTGCACGGTCTCGGCCATCTTGGTGTAGTCGTAGGGATTCTCGCCAAGCGTGCGCTCTTCCGCGAACACGCGGGCGCGGGCCTTGCCGTATTCGGTGTCCCTGAGCTCGGTGGCGCAGGTCATGATGATTTCGCGGAACCAGACGAAGTCGACGGCGGAGGCGACGCTTTCATCCAGCAGCTTGCCCAGCCAGTGCTTGTCGCCGAGACGGTCGACGGCCAGGATCAGGGGCTTGAAACGGGCGAAATGGAAGTCTCCCTCGCCGCGCATCTGATCTTCGGCGGAGCCCAGCAGCTTGGAGGCGTAGGAGGCATCGTCCAGCTCGGCCATGATGCGGTCGGCCAGGCCGATGAACTGCTTGACCGTCCTGGCCTTTTCTTCCTCGTTCTGGATGGCCAGGTACTTGGCCTGGTTGGCCTCTCGTTTGGCCAGGCGATCCTGGAGGCGGGCCACGCGCTCGGCGTCGGCCGCCGCGTGTTTGGCCACGGCGTCGACGATCTTGCGCATGTCGTCGAGGTTGTTCACCGCATCCTCGGCGCGGCCCAGCATCTCGGTCACGCCGGCGGCATTGCCGGCGGTGGCGTTGACCTCGACCAGTTGCAGGAATTCGCCGGTGCTCTGGGCGATGGCGCCGCCCTTGGCCAGCACGGCCCGGGTGAACGCTTCGTTGCCGGCGGCAGCGGCCAGCACCTGCATCAGGGCGGTGAAGTCCTTGGCGGAGTCGAGCGCCTTGTCGTACAGGGCGCCGGCGGCGGCCGGGTCGATTTCGCCCATCGCGCCGGAAAGGACGATCAGGTCGGCCGGGCTGGCGAACTTGGCGGCGCCTTCGTTGATGGTTTCGATGGCGCGGGGCTTGTCGCCTTTGGCCAGCATCCTGGCGAGGCGCGCGAAGTCGCCGGCACGGCCCGCCTTGGCCTTGATCTTGTCGGCGATCTGGCCGAACAGGGCGGCATCGTTGATTTCGGCCACCACGGCGGCGAGGCCGTAGAGTTCCTCGGTGACGGAGACTTCCTTGAGGGCGCCGGCGAGCGCCTTGCCGGCGGCGGCGGCGTCGTTCAGGGCCAGCCACTGGCCCATGCCCACGGCCACTTTCTCGCTGCCGTCCATGGCGAAATCGGCACCCTGGCCGAGCATCTCCTTGGCGCGGCCGGCATCGCCCAGCGCCTGGTAGCCGATGGCCAGGGCGACGAAATCCTTGGTGAACATGGCGTCCCCCGCGACCTTGTCCAGCGCGGCCTTGGCGGCGGCGTCGCCGGTGAACGCGGCGCCAGCGAGGATGTCCTTGGCATAGGCCATGTCGGCCGGCGCTTCGAAGCATTCGCGGGCGAGGTCGAACAAATCGGCGGCCTTGGCGGCAGAGGCGACGCGGGCGGCGAGGGTGTCACGGGTGGCCATTGAGACAACTCCTTGAGAATTTGAGGAAAACGGTGAAACAGCTGGATGGCGCGCGAGTTTACCGAGGCCTCCGCTCCATGTCAGCGAAGCTTTGTTTATGGAGCGATGGGGGAGGCTTATAGGGTGGGTGTCGCGGCCTGATTCCGGCCGCCATCCACGGCTATTTCGCCAGTTTCGCCGGTATGCGACGCGGGCTGTTTCCGGCGCTGGGTACAGGGTGGCGCCAGTGGCTGGAAAACGGTTCGCTGGATGAACTCGCGCGCATGGCGGGGAGGGGTTGCGGGCACTGGCGCAATCTCGCGCGCGCGACGCGGCGGCACCAAGCCGACCTGGGTGGCGCGGCGGGGAGGCGGATGGAACAGCTCATCGAATCCGACGCCACGTGGTTGCTGGCTCTTCCGAAAGACTCAGCCCGCCGCAGAGGAAAGGCGCGCTTCGGTTTCGCCCATGCGACGCCACAGATTGGTGCTCACACGCAAGCTGGCTTTCACTTCCGCGCGGTTGACCGCAGTAATCAGGCTGGTCGCCAGACTGCGCGCCTGAGCCGGGGACATCATCACGATTTCACCGCCGGCGAGTTCAATCGCGACACTGTCGTTGCCGTCCGGGCCGGAAATGAGGGAAACGAACGCCGTCTCGTTGGCGGTGTGGTTGGCGGTGTGGTTCATGTGTTGCTCCCATGTCATCAGTAACTGATTACTGTTGAGCAGGAAGCATGCCAAAGGATGAATGCCCGCCGAATCGCCGTAATGCCGCTTGCATGAAGGGATTACCGGGGCATTCCCTCCGTATCGCGGCCGTCCCGCGCGGCACTGGCTCGACAGCGTTGTCGGGCTTTCGTCAGGAATTCCCTGGCCTGTCGATGGCGCTTGCGCGCCTCGGTTTTGTGGCGCCGAACGGAGCCGGCGCCACAGGTTGGCCATTGCCAACGAAAGCCGCGAACAAGGCCATGAAAAAAGGCGGGACATGCCCGCCTTTCCCGGGGCGCGGAAAAACTAGCCGGCCTTCTTGGCGGCGGGTTTTTTTACGGCCGGCTTCTTGGCTGCGGCGGCCTTCGGTGTGGCGGCTTTGGCGGGAGCCACTTTGGCGACCACCTTGGTGGCCGCCTTGGTGGCCGCATTGGGCGCGGCCGCTTTCTTTGCGGTGGCGGGGGCTTTCACGGCGGCGGCCTTCTTGGCGGGGGCCGCTTTCGCGGCGGCGGGCTTGGCCGCTTTCGGCGCGGCGGCTTTCTTGGCTGGAGCGGCCGCCTTCGTGGCCGGCATCTTCGCGGCCGCCGCCTTGGGTGTGGCCGCCTTTTTGACGGAGGAGGGCGCTTTCACGGCAGCCTTTTTGACGGTCGCCGGCTTGGCCGCAGCCGGTTTGGTGGTTTTTGCCGTCGTGGTGGCCTTGGGCGCGGCGGCCTTTTTGACGGTCGCCTTGGTCACGGCGGTTTTCCTGGCCGGCGCTTTCGCGGGCGCGGCGGCTACGGCTTTCGCGGCGGGCGCGGCCTTGGCGGGTTTCGGGGCTGTGGCGGCGGTCTTGGCTGCGGTTTTTGCGGTGGGCTTGGCAACGGCTTTCGCGGATTTCTCGGCGGGCATATCTGACTCCTCTGCGGGGATGACTGGAAACGTCTGAAAAGCCTTATGCCTCAAGCAGTTCCACGAATTTGAGGCGTGCGCGGATTGTGAGCAAAAAAAAGCGCGCCCGGCAAGGTCGGAACGCGCTTTTTCCGGGTTTTTCGCCGATTTATACGGGTTTTCCCTCCGCCAGCACCCGTTCGTGTTGAAACAGCGATGGCAAAGGCTCGCGTTCCCGCACCAGATGGCTGTCGCTGCCGTCTACCATGACCTCGGCCGCGCGTGGGCGAGTGTTGTAGTTGGAACTCATGCTCATGCCATAGGCGCCGGCCGAACAGATGGCCAACAGGTCACCTTCCGCGAGCGCCAGATCGCGGTCATGGCCGAGGAAATCGCCGCTTTCGCATACCGGGCCGACGATGGCATAGCGGCGCACCTGGGCTTGGTGTTTCTCGGCCTGGTGTTTCTCGGCCTGGCGCTCGCGTACCGGCAGGATGTCGTGCCATGCGTCGTAGAGCGCCGGGCGCATGAGGTCGTTCATGGCGGCGTCGACGATGGCGAAGTCCTTGGTTTCTCCATGCTTGAGATATTCCACCCGGGTGAGCAGCCAGCCGGCGTTGCCGACCAGGGAGCGGCCGGGCTCGACGATCAGGGTCTCGCCACGCCCGGCGAGGCGTTTGAGCAGCACGCGCGCGTAGTCGTCCAGCGCGGGCGGCGACTCGTCGCGATAACGGATGCCGACGCCGCCGCCGATGTCGATGTGCTTCAGGCCGATGCCGGCCGCCGCCAACGCATCCACCAACTCCAGCACCCGTTCCAGCGCCTCGGCGAAGGGTTCGATTTCGGTCAGTTGCGAGCCGATATGGCAGTCGATGCCGATCACCCGCACATGCGGCAGCGCCGCCGCCTCGCGGTAGACGCGCAAAGCCTGGTCATGGGCGATGCCGAACTTGTTGCCCTTGAGGCCGGTGGAGATGTAGGGGTGGGTCTTGGCGTCCACGTCCGGGTTGACGCGCAGGCTGACCGGCGCCGTCACGCCGAGTTCGCCCGCCACTTGATTCAGGCGCGCCAGCTCGCTCTCCGATTCCACATTGAAGCAATGGATGCCGGCCACCAGGGCCGCGCGCATTTCCCCGGCCGTCTTGCCGACACCGGAAAACACCACTTTTCCGGTGTCGCCACCGGCCGCCAGCACGCGCGCCAGTTCACCGCCGGAGACGATGTCGAAGCCGGCGCCCAGACGCGCGAACAGGTTGAGAATGGCGAGGCTGGGATTGGCCTTCACCGCGTAACAGATCCGATGCGGATGCGCGGCCAGAGCATGGTCATAAGCGTGGTACGCGGTTTCCAGCGCGGCGCGGGAGTAGACGTAACAGGGCGTGGCGAATTCGCCGGCAATGGCCTGAAGCGGCACGTCCTCGACATGGAGCGCGCCGCCGCGACGGCTCAGTTGGGTACCGGAAATGTTCATTTTGTGGATTGCGAGGTTTGCGCCGGCTTGGATGCGTCGGGCATGTACAAAGGCCCTTTCTTGCCGCAGCCTGAAAGGAAAAACAGCGCGAGGAGAATGGTCAGAATGCGCATGGGAAGCCTTTAAAATGGCGAAAAGTCTAGCATGGAGCAGCTTATGACCGAGAGCGAGTACACCCACCTGGCGGACGCCACCCTGATCCGCCTGGAAGCGGCCCTAGATGTGGCCGGGATCGACTTTGAGCGAGCGGGCGGCGGCGTTCTGGAACTCGAATTCGACGACGCGTCGGTAATCGTGGTGAACAAACAGGCGGCGGCCCGGGAAATCTGGGTGGCGGCGAAAAGTGGCGGCTTCCATTACCGCTGGGATGGCGTCGCCTGGCGCGATACCCGGAGTGGCGAGGAATTGTTCGCCGTGCTGGCGCGCCTGGCCTCGGCGCAATCGGGGGAACACGTTGATCTGCGTTGAGAAGTACGAACACGCGCACGAACGCGCGCGCGGCGCATGCCGCCGCTGACGGAGCCGATCATGGACGAACAATCCCTGTTCAAACAATTGCCCGACCTGGAAAGCCAGCTTGGGGTGGAACATGTGAAACCCCTGCTGGAACGTTTCAGCCTGCGCACCCTGAATGAGGGCGAGGTGCTGGTGCACGATCAGGCGCCGATCGACTCCTTGTACCTCGTGCTTTCCGGCTGTTTGCGGCTGTCCGTGGAATTTGGCGACCATGCCATCCAGTTGGGCGAAAT
This sequence comes from Hydrogenophilales bacterium, assembly GCA_023258975.1. Lineage (GTDB taxonomy): Bacteria > Pseudomonadota > Gammaproteobacteria > Burkholderiales > Thiobacillaceae > PFJX01. The sequence continues at coordinate 79,981 of JAHFRD010000006.1, forward strand.
CGGCCCGGGCAACTGGATCGGCGAACTCGGTTATTTCAGCGGTGTGCGCCTTGCGTCCAGCACCGCCACCGCTGGTGGCGAGGCGGAAGTCGCCCAGTTGACCTACAGGGATTTCGATGCGCTTCTGGACGAGGATTCGGTCGCGGTGTGCCGTCTGACGCACGGATTCATCCAGATGCTGATGCGCCGCCTGGCGGTGACCGCGAACAACCCCATCATCGACCCGCAAGGCGAGATGCTGCTCCTGGGCGACCTCTCCGTGCCCTGGACGGATCTGGCGCGGAACCCGCATGGCGTGGTGGATTTCCTCAAGACTTTGCTGGGGGTGCACTGATGCTCTTGCGTAACTACCTGCGCAACCTGCCGAGTTTCCAGTACATGTCGGAAGCCGATGTCGACCATGTCGCCGCCGCCATGCGTGTGGACGACTACCCCGACCAGCATGTGTTCATCTACCAGGAGCGGCTCAACAAGGAGTTGTTCCTGCTGCTGGATGGCAAGGTGAAGGTCTGCCACTACGGCAACGGCGGCCGTTACTACACCCTGAAAACCCTGCAACCGGGCGAATTCTTCGGCATTCCCTCGCTGTCGCAGGGCGCCGCCTCCCTCACCAGTTGCCAGGCGAGCGGGCCGGTCAAGGTGGCCAGCCTGCCGTTTTCCGCCTACATGCTGTTGTACCAGCCGGATTCCGACATCGGCTGCCGCTTCCAGTACGTCATCGCCAGCCAGTTGGCGCGCGACCTGCACGACCGCCACGACGCCCTGCGCGGCCTGCTGATGCAGGTCTACGGGGACAAGAACGGGAAAATCGTCGCGTAGCCGGACGCGCTCTTGTAGCGCCGGCTTCCAGCCGGCTTTTTACAGATGTCGGCGCGACGGAAGCCGGTCAGCCCAGCCGCTTCCTTGCCCGTTCCACCGCCGCGCGCACTGCCGCCGGGGCGGTGCCGCCGATGTGGCTGCGTTGCGAAAGCGAACCTTCCAGGGTGAGCACCTGATAGACGTCTTCCGTAACCAGCGCCGAGAACGCTTGCAATTCGGCCAGCGGCAAATCGGCCAGATCGCGGCCCTGCTGTTCCGCCGCCCGCACCGCGCGCGCCACGACTTCGTGGGCTTCGCGGAAGGGCAAGCCCTTTTTCACCAGGTAATCGGCCAGATCGGTGGCGGTGGCGAAGCCTTCGATGGCGGCCTGGCGCATGCGTTCGGCGCGCACCTGGATGCCGGGCACCATCTCCGCGTAGATCGCCAGCGAGTCAATCAGGGTGTCCACCGCATCGAACAGCGGCTCCTTGTCTTCCTGGTTGTCCTTGTTGTACGCCAGCGGCTGCCCCTTCATCAGGGTCAGCAGGGCGATCAGGTGGCCGTTCATGCGCCCGGTCTTGCCGCGCATCAGTTCCGGCACGTCCGGGTTCTTCTTCTGCGGCATGATCGAGGAGCCGGTACAGAAGCGATCCGGCAGGTCGATGAAGCCGAAGCGCGGCGTCATCCAGATCACCAGTTCTTCGGACATGCGCGACAGGTGGGTCATGACCAGAGCGCCGGCGGCGAGAAATTCGATGGCGAAATCGCGGTCGGAGACGGCGTCCAGAGAGTTCTCGCAGAGGCCCTCGAAGCCGAGTTCCCGCGCCACGAATTCGCGCTCGATGGGATAGCTGGTGCCGGCCAGGGCGGCGGCGCCCAGGGGCAGGCGGTTGACGCGGCGGCGGCAGTCGATCAGGCGCTCGTGGTCGCGCCCCAGCATCTCGAACCAGGCCATCATGTGGTGGCCGAAGGTGACCGGCTGCGCGGCCTGGAGATGGGTGAAGCCGGGCATCACGGTTTCCGCGTGCCGTTCCGCCAGGTCCAGCAGCGCCACCTGGGCCGCGCGCAACAGGGCGAGGATGCGGTCGATGGCGTCGCGCAGCCACAGGCGCACGTCGGTGGCCACCTGATCGTTGCGCGAGCGGCCGGTGTGCAGACGTTTTCCCGCGTCGCCCACCTTGCGCGTCAAGGCCCGCTCAATGTTGAAGTGGATGTCCTCGTCGTCCAGATTCCAGACGAAGTTGCCGGCCTCGAAATCAGCCAGAATTTCGCCCAAGCCCCGGCGGATGTCGGCGAGGTCTTCGCCGGACAGTACGCCGACCTTCTGCAGCATGGCCGCGTGCGCCAGCGAACCCTGGATGTCGAACGGCGCCAGGCGCCAATCGAAGGGGATGGAAGCGGTGTAGCGCTTGACGCGCTCGGACACCGGCTCGGAAAAGCGGCCGGACCAGGCTTGGGCGGGAGTGGAGGGAGTGCTCATGGAGTGGTAGCTTTCGCGGCGTAGCTCAGGAGACGCGCATTATCCTTGATTCCTCAGTTGACCGCTTTTCGGCCCTCGTGAGGTCGCCTGGATGCTGACGTTAGCGCCTTCGATCACGCTCACCATTTGGGTGAGCCCACACTCGGGCGCGTTCAAATGAGGAATCGAGGATTATGACAAAGACGACCGAAGACTCCCGTTTCTCCCTGCCCGATTTCCGCAATCTGGGCATTCTGCTGCGTCTCATCCTGGCGGCGCAGGGGCTGGGATTGGTTGCCGCCCTGCTCGCGGCCGCCAGCCCGGCGGGCGCCCTGGCCCTGTTTCTGGGCGATGCCGCCTACCTGCAACCGCCCTTGCTGCTGACCCTGTTGCTGTTGTTTCTGATCGGGCCGTGGCTGGCGCGGAGTCCGCCGCGACAGGGCGCGGTGGTCGCCGTGCTGGCGGCCGGCGCCAGCGCCGTGCTGTGGCGGCTGCTCCTGGAAATCCAGTATCCCGAGGCGGCCACCGGCAGCCTGCCGCGCGCCGCCCTGCTCGCCGCGTTGACGGCGCTGGCCCTGCTGGCCTGGCATGACTGGCGCGCGCGCCGGCTCTCCCCCGCCCTGCCGGAGGCGCGCCTGCAAGCGTTGCAAGCGCGCATCCGCCCGCATTTCCTGTTCAACAGCCTCAACAGCGTGCTTTCACTGATCCGCTCCGAGCCGGCGCGCGCGGAGGCCGCGCTGGAAAACCTGGCCGACCTCTACCGCGTGCTGATGGCCGACAACCGCGAGCTTTCGCCCCTCTCCCGCGAGATGGAACTGGCCAATGCCTATCTCGATCTGGAAGGCATGCGCCTGGGCGAGCGCCTGCATGTCGACTGGCGCACCGACAACGCCCCGCCCGGCGCCCTGCTGCCCTCCCTGCTGTTGCAACCGCTGCTGGAAAACGCCGTCTACCACGGCATCGAACCGAACCCCCAGGGCGGCCGCATCGGCATCGACATCTTCGCGCGTGACCACCAGTTGCACGTGGTGGTGCGCAATCCCGTAGGCAGCGCCGTGCGCCCCGGCAACAGCATGGCCCTGACCAACATCCGCGAGCGCCTGCGCCTGCACTTCGACGCCGAAGCGCGCCTGTCCACCCACGAAGCCGGCGGCGAGTTCCACGTACAGGTGGTGATGCCGCTGAAGACGCTTCCCGCCGCCCATGCCCATTAGGGTCATCCTCGCCGATGACGAAGCGCTGGCGCGCAGCCGTTTGCGCAGCCTGCTTGGCGACCTGAATGTGGAAATGGCGGTGGAAGTGGTCGGCGAAGCCGCGAACGGCGGCGAGGCACTGGCGCGCGTTCTCGACACTCCCGCCGACGTCATCCTCATGGATATCCAGATGCCCGGCATGAGTGGGCTGGAGGCCGCGCGCCACATGACGGCCCTGCGCGTCGGCAAGGCCACGCCGGCCATCATCTTCGTCACCGCGCACGACGAACACGCCATCGCCGCCTTTGAATTGCGCGCCGTCGATTACCTGTTGAAGCCGGTGCGCCTGGCGCGTCTGAAGGAAGCCCTCAGCCGCATCCGGCCGCTCACACCCGACACCGCCGCCAGCCTCGCCCCGCGCCGCGCCGTCTTCACCGTGCTGGAGCGCCACCGCGTCCTGCAAGTGGCTGTGGCGGAGGTGCTTTATCTGCGCGCCGAACAGCGCTACGTCACCGCCCGCACGCGCGAGCGCGAATATCTGCTGGATGAGTCCCTGGTGAAACTGGAAGAAGAATTCGCCGGCGAGTTTTTACGCCTGCACCGCAACTGCCTGGTCGCCCGCCGTCATCTGGCCGGCTTCGAGCGTCTGGAAAGTGGTGGTGAACCCGCCTGGCAGGCGCTGCTCAAGGACTGGCCGGAAAAACTGCCGGTCTCGCGCCGACAACTGCAAGTGGTGCGTGATTTCAAGAGCCGATAGCGGCTGCGGAAATCGGGCAAACGCGGCGTCCACGGCGGCCGTGACAGCCCAGGCTTCAACTCCCCGCGAAGCGCGCGTACCAGAGCAGCCCCATCACCGTCTTGGCCTCGTCGATGCGGCCGTCGCCGATCATCTCCAGGGCTGCGGCGAAGGGCACGCGCAGGATTTCCAGGAACTCGTCCTCGTCCAGGTTGTGCCCGGAATAGCGGAGTCCGCGCGCCTCGAAATAGACCAGACGCTCGTCGGAATAGCCGATGCACGGGTAGAAGGTGGGCAGTTCGCGCCATTGCGTGGCGACGTAGCCGGTCTCCTCCTCCAGTTCGCGTTGCGCACAGGCCAGTTCGGTCTCACCGGGGTCGAACTTGCCGGCTGGCAATTCCAGGAAGTCGCGGCGCAGCGGGTAGCGGTGCTGCCGTTCCAGGAGGATGTCGCCATTGTCGAATACCGGGATCATCACCGCCGCGCCGGGGTGGACGATGTACTCGCGGGTGGATTCGCCACCGATGCGGTTGCCAACATTCGGCAGGCGCACCCGGTCTTTCTTCACATGCAGCAATCGGCCGCGATATTCATCGCTGGATTCCAGGGTGTGTTCGGTGAGGTCGGGAGCGGACATGGCGAGGAGGGTGAAATGCAAGTCGCGCGAGTATAGCGGCCTGGCGGCAGGAGGCCCGCAAGCGGGCCGAACAGCCACGCCCGCGCAAGCGGAAATCGGCCCGCAAGCGGGGCACTCCTACAGTGCGGCGGCGAGCCTCAAGGCGAGCGCCGAGCCGAGCGCGGCGGGAGTTTCGCGCGCGGGCCGTTGCCGCCGCGCGGCGGACCAGATCGAGTCGGGGAACTTCGGGTCGTCCACCCAGCGCGGAATCACATGCCAATGCACATGCGGCACCAGGTTGCCCAGGCTGGCCAGGTTGATCTTGTCCGGCTGAACCTCGTCCCGCAGCGCCGCCTCCACCGCGAACACCACGGCCATCAGGCGTTGCCGGTCGGCCACCGGCAGGTCGGTCATTTCCTTTACGTGGGCGTTGAGGATCACCCGGCAGAAACCGGGGTAGTCGGTGTCGTCCACCCAGATCACGCGGCAGAACGCGTCGGACCAGAGGACGGTTTCATCGGCGGGGGGGCAGAGGGGGCAGGGCATGTCGGAAATTTTTACACTCTCGTCGGGGAAATACGTTACGCCAGCGCTAACAATATGATAAATATGAAATAAAGATTCTGGCACGAATGATGCCAAGGTGGGGTTTCACTTTTATCATAAATGGGAGGTTCCATGAACCGCGTCATCAGCGCCGCCGCCTTGCTTGCTTTGTTTGCCGTGGGAGAAGGTTCCGCCAATGCGGCCGAACTTATCACCAATGGAGGTTTCGAGACGGGCACTCTCTCCGGGTGGACCGCAACCGCGAATGGTACCGGTTCCTGCGATACCGACTGGAATGTCAATTCGACCGGTTATACGAACTGTAATGGGGTTGCCAGCCCCGCCGCCGGCGCCTACGCGGCCTATACCAGCTTCGATGGAAACGGCCCCCAGGTGTTCCGCCTGAGCCAAGGCATCCTGCTGCCTTCCTCTGTCGTGGCGGCAAGCCTCGCCTGGAGCGAAACCTATAACTTCTTGATTTTCGCGGGCGCCCCGCGTCAGTTCGTGGTTTCGTTGCTCGATGCCACGAGCACGAATGTCCTGGGAACGATCAACAGCCAGTCATTCAGCGGCCTCACCTCTCTGGGGTGGACCGCGTTCAATACGGACGTCACCAGCCTGTTGAGCGGCTACGCCGGGCAGTCGGTCACGCTTGCGTTTGACGCCGTGATCCCCGGGAACTTCACCGGGCCGGGCGGATTCGGCCTGGATTCCATCTCATTGCAGGTCACCAGCGGCGGCGCGGCGGTACCCGAACCCGCCACCCTCGGCCTCCTCGGCCTGGGCTTGCTGGGCCTCGGCTTCGCCCGCCGCCGCAAGGGGTGAGGTATTCGGCGCCGTGGTGACCGCCACGGCGCTTCCGGATCGACGGGCCGGTATCCGGGACGAGAGCCAGCGCCTCAAAGAGATGTGTCGAGTGGGCGTGCCGCTGCGGTACACCCACTCGGCGGATAACGTGTCAGTTCATCAACCTCGCTTGAGGGGGGGCGCTCCGGGTTTAAAGACGCCGGCAAGGATGCCGGCGCTACATGGGTGTCTGTACTCTTCGGCTCATGGTTCGCTTCGCGTCGGCTGCTCATTCCCCCCCATCCATTGCCTGTGCCATGTCCTTCCGTGGCGCGTTTTTGGGTCGCCGCGCCGGGTATGGCTCTGGTTGCTCCCTGTCTGATGCACTGATTTGAATCGGGCCGCCTCGTTCGGGTGCGCGCGCCGCCTTGCGCGCACCCGAACGAGGCGCGTAATACCCGGAATCAGCCCTTGAACCCCGCAATGGCGCGGCTTCCCGCGCTTGGCACGACTCCTGCTTTGAACTCCTCATCTTTTTGATGCACTCAGGAGTACATGATGAACAAGGGATTCTGGCAATCCGGCCACACACCGACTCTGCTGTCCGCATTTCTCTATTTCGACCTGGCCTTCATGGTCTGGGTACTGTTGGGGCCGATGGGCGTGCAGATCGCCGCCGACCTGCAACTCACGCCGGCGCAGAAGGGCCTGATGGTGGCGACCCCGGTTCTGGCGGGCGCCTTGTTGCGCATCGTCATGGGCGTGCTGGTGGATCAGATCAAGCCCAAGATGGCGGGCATCGTCGGCCAGGTGATCGTCATGGGCGGCCTGGCCACGGCCTGGCTGGGCGGCGTCCACAGCTTTCAACAGGTGTTGCTGCTGGGCGTGATCCTCGGCTTCGCGGGGGCGGCTTTCGCGGTGGCGCTGCCGCTGGCTTCGCGCTGGTATCCGCCGGAGCACCAGGGCACGGCGTTGGGTATCGCCGGGGCCGGCAACTCCGGCACGGTGCTGGCGGCGTTGTTCGCGCCCGGCCTGGCGCTGGCCTTCGGCTGGGGCAATGTGCTGGGACTGGCTCTGATCCCACTTTCCATTGTGTTTGTGGTTTTCCTGGTGTTCGCCAAGGACGCGCCGGATTGCCCGCCGCCCAAGACCTATGCGGAGTACGCGCGCATCCTGCGGGACAAGGACGCCTGGTGGTTCATGTTCTTTTATTCGGTCACCTTTGGCGGTTTCGTCGGCATGGCTTCCAGCCTGACCATCTATTTCAACGACCAGTACAGCCTGCCGCCGGTGATCGCCGGGTATTTCACGGCGGCCTGCGTGTTCGCCGGCTCGCTGGTGCGGCCGATCGGTGGCAACGTGGCGGATCGCATCGGTGGTGTGCGCTCGTTGACCGTGATGTACGGCATTGCCGCGCTGGCCCTGGCGACCGTGAGCTTCGGCCTGCCCAACCAGTGGCTGGCCCTGGCGGGATTCGTGGTGGCGATGCTGTCGCTGGGCATGGGCAACGGCGCGGTGTTCCAGTTGGTGCCGCAGCGTTTCCGCAAGGAAATCGGGGTGATGACCGGCCTGGTCGGCATGGCCGGCGGTATCGGCGGCTTCTTCCTGGCCTCCAGCCTGGGCTTCTCCAAGGGCATGACCGGCAACTATCAGGCGGGTTTCATGATCTTCGCGGGCCTCTGCCTGGTCGCGCTGGCCGGCCTCACCTCGGTGAAGACCCGCTGGCGCACCACCTGGGGCGCGGCGACCCTGGCTCGGGTGTAATCCTTCGTGGCGGCGGCGGGTGGGCGCGATGCCCGCCGCCGCGCCTCCCGGCTCTTTCACGGTATCGTCCAGACCCATGCAACTTTCCTTCGGCTACGCTTCTGAAACCGGCCCGCGCCCTCGCAACGAGGATTTCGGCGGCTTCGTCACGCCGCCACCCGCCACGACGGCGTTGAAGGGCTGGGTGGCGGCGCTGGCGGATGGGGTGTCGGGCGGTTCGCATGGGCGCGAGGCGGCGGAGAGCACGGTGCGCAATCTGCTGGCCGATTACTACGCCACCCCGGAAACCTGGGAAGTGGCGCACGCGCTGGATACCGTGATCCAGAGCCTGAACCGCTGGCTGTCCGGCCAGGTGGCTTCGCGCCGCGAGCCGGGCGGCATGGCCTGCACCCTTTCCGCCCTGGTGTTGCGCGGTCGGCGCTGGACGCTGGCACACGTCGGCGATACCCGCATCTACCGCCTGCGCGGCGAGCATCTGGAACAACTCACTCAGGATCACACCTGGGAACAGCCGGGAATGGAGCATGTGTTGAAGCGCGCCGTCGGTCTGGATACGCATCTTCGGGTGGATTACGCCGAGGGCGATCTGGCGGCGGGCGATGTTTTCCTGATCGTCTGCGACGGGGTCTGGCAGCCGTTGGGGCAGGTCGAATTGCACCGCCTGCTGAGGCTGCACGACGACGCCGAGGCCTGCGCCCGCAACCTGGTGGCCGAGGCGTTGCGCCAGGGCGGCGGCGACAACGCCAGCGCGCTGGTGGCGCGCGTGGCCGACCTGGGCGAAGACCTCGACCAGACCGGATTTTTGACACGCCGCCATCTGCCCCTGCCGGGCCGCCTGGCGCCCGGTTCGCGGCTTGATGGCTACCTCATCGACGAAGTCCTGCACGATTCGCGCGAGACCCTGTTGTATCGCGCGCGCGTGGCGGATTCCGGGCAGCCCTGCGTGCTGAAAACCCTGCAACCGCGCCTGGAGGGCGACGCGGAACTGGCCGACCGCCTGTTGTTGGAGGAGTGGCTGGGGAAACGGGTGCAGTCGCACTACTTCCCGGAAATCCTGCCGGCGCCGGAACGCAATTTCCTCTATTTCGCCATGAGCTGGCATGCCGGCCAGACCTTGCAGGCCGGGCTGGATCACGGCCGCCACTTCTCCGCGCAGGAGGCGGTGTCGCTGGGGATCCGGCTGCTCAAGGGCCTGGGGGCGCTGCACCGCCTGGATGTGGCGCACCGCGACGTGAAGCCGGCCAATCTGCACCTGGGCGAGGACGGCAAACTGCGCATTCTCGACCTGGGCGTGGCGCATTGCCCGGCCTGCCCGCGCGAACAGGCCGGGGACAATCCCGGAACGCCCAGCTACATGGCGCCGGAGCTGTTCTCCGGCGAGGCCGGAAACTCGGGGGAAAAGAACGGCGCCGACCTCTATGCCGCCGGTGTCACCCTGTATCACCTGCTCACCCGCAAGTATCCCTATGGCGAGATCGAGGCGTTCCAGCATCCGCGCTTTGGCGACCCGGTTCCACCGACGCGCTATCGGCCGGATATTCCCGGCTGGCTGGAGCGCGCGTTGTTCAAGGCCTGCGCCAGGAGGCCGGAAGAACGCTTCGAAACCGCCGAGGAGTTTCTCCTCGCCCTGGAGCGAGGCGAAGCCAGCCGGTTGGCGCGGCCGCGGCCGACCCCGTTGGCCGCGCGCGACCCCGTGCGTTTCTGGCAGACTGTCGCGCTGCTCGCGGTTGTGTTCAACCTGTTGTTCCTCTACCTGCTGTTGGCGGGTCGATAACCTGTTTATCCAAGGAGAATTCCATGCTGGTCAAAGACATCATGAGCCGCAGTATCCGCACCGTTCTGCCCGATACCCCCCTGCTCGAAGTGTCGTCCCTGATGTGCCTGTACCGACTCTCCGGCCTGCCGGTGGTGGAAGACGGCAAGCTGATCGGTTTCGTCGCGGAGAAGGATGTGCTCTCGCGCCTGTTCCCCACCCTGTCGGATTTTCGCGACGGCATGAGGGGCGTGGACTACGCGGCGATGGAGGCGCAATACAAGGAAGTCATGCACCTCAAGACCGCCGACATCATGGCGACCCGGGTGGTCAGCGTATCGCCCGACATGCACGCGTTGCAGGCTGCCGCCACGATGGTGCGCCACAACTTCCGCCGCATTCCGGTCGCCAGTGACGACAAGCTGGAAGGCATGCTTTCCCTGGGCGACGTGCACAAGGCCCTGTTCCACGGCAACGTGGCGCGGCGCTGACAGCGGCATGCCGGAAGCGCTCAAGGTTCTGGTGATCGGCCCCTCGCGCCGACGCCTGGACAGCCTCATGGAGGCGCTGGCGGCGAGCGCGCCGGAACACCATCTGATCGGCCGTCTCGACCGCGCCATCGACCTGCCCGCCTGGGTGGCCGAACTGGAGCCGGACGCCATCATCATGGATACCGAATCACCCAGCCGCGACACCCTGGAGCAGGTGATGGTGATGAGCGAACGCACGCCGCGTCCCATCGTCATGTTCAGCCGGGATGAATCCCGGGAGGCGATGCGCGGCGCGGTATCGGCCGGGGTGGCCTGTTATGTGGTGAACGGCCTGGAAACGGAGCGCATCCAGCCCTTGCTGCAACTCGCCCGGGTTCGCTTCGAGGCCTGGCAGGCGATGCGCGACGACACCCTGCGCGCGCGCCAGGAGTTGCGGGAACACAAGCTGATCGAGCAGGCCAAGCGCCACCTCATGAAGGAGGGGAACCTCTCGGAAGAGGCGGCCTATCAGGCCTTGCGGCGCGAGGCAATGGCGCACAGGAAGCGCATCGCCGACGTGGCGCGCCTGGTCGTGGAGATGGCCCACGGGTAGGCGGCGCGGAAAATGAAGTCGCGCCGTTCCCACCGCCCGTTCGTGGCGCGGCCGGCTATCTTTTCCGAGGACATTCCCCCTGGATATTGCGATGCACCATCCGGGCGTTAAGACAACGCTGAATACTCATTATTTATCAATGGTTTGAGTTTCTGTATGGGACGCGCATCGGGCCGTTTCCTTGCCCAGAACGCCTGGCTTCTGTCATTATTCGCGGGTTTGCCGGCCGGTTTTCGGCCTCACCTGGTTTTCCTCCCGATATTTCCGCCCGCCTGAGCCCTTGTTTTGCCTATGGCGCGGCCCTGTTTCAAGCAGAGAGTGTGTATGGACAACGATATCGCCCGCCTCGGACAGCCCATGCCTGCGGTCTCCCGCATCGTTTCGCGCCAGGTTGGCCCGGAGCGGATGAAGCGCGTGCGCCAGATCAATCTGCAACTCGCCGCCTCGGGCCAGCCGGTACCGCGCGATGGTGACGACGATTTGCTCGATGTCGCCGAGGACATGCTGCGCAATTACCGCCAGCATCGCCGTCTGCTGCGCGATTACCGCTGCCCGGCGGATCAGCGCATCCAGGATTTCGTCAACGATTACCTGGCGCGCAATGGGGCGCTCGCCGGCGCCGCGCCTCGGGTGCAACTGCCCGCCGCGCCGTTCATTCTGGATCGCCCCGGCCTCGCGGCGGAACTCTCCCTGCCGCTGGACGGCGACCATTTCGAGTCGCGTTATCTCGCGTCCTATCGCGTGCGCCAGGGCGTGCTGCACAACCCGGGCAAGGATCGCCGCACCACCGAAGGCGTGTTCCACATCGCCGAAGGCGGCCTGCCGATTCCCTGGGACAAGAAAGCCGTGCCGGCGGCCACCTTCGCCGCGCTGATGCGCGCCGCGCTGGACGCGCCGGACGACCTGCTGCGCCTGCCCTATACCGCCAACCAGCCGCAAGGCGCGCATCTCTGGGTGTCGCTGCTGTTGCGCCCGCTGGTTTCCCCCGAGGTGGCCGGCGTGATGCCGGCCAAACGGATGGAAACCCGCTTTTTCGCGCCGGGCGGGCTGGTGGCCAATCTGGATTTCGTGGAGCGCATCTTCGGCAACGCGGGCGACCCCTACCTGCCGGAAAACGATGCCGGCCTCGACGTGATGGGCTGGAGCGGCCACACCGGCTGCGTGATCCTGGCGCCGCATCTCACCACCTTGCGCAAGAAAGACCTGGGCCTGCCGCATTTCGACGCCGCCAGCGAACGCCAGCGTCGCGACGGCATGTGCTGGAAGGAGGCTGACGAGCTGTACAACGGCGGCCAGGCCTTCAAGATCGTCTGCCGCGACATGAGCGGCGTGATCGTGACCCTGATCGCTGACAACTACTTCGGCTACAGCAAGAAGGAAATCAAATCGCAGATCAGCTACGCCGCCAACCTGTTCGGCGGTAGCGAGGAAGAACATTCCGGCGGCGCCCTGGCGTTCGCCAGCTACAACCTGGGCGAGAGCTACGCGCCCGACAGCCGGTTGCCGGATCACGGGCACACCCTGGCCGAGGTGCTGGCCCTGCTCGACGAACAGGCGGTTCTCCACCCGGAAGGCCACGCCAGCGACAAGCGGTTCAAGAACGTCCATTTCGTGCCGGAAGACGCTCGCTTCGACGTCAATACCCTCCAGGTCATGTGGGGAGAGGGCACCTCTCCCTCGCGCCAGATCAAGCTGCTGGCCGGCCACACCTACATCTACCCCTGCGGCTACAAGATCGAGCTCCAGAAACACCCGCAAGCGCCGACCTGGCGACTGGTCGGCACCGAGGCGGAAGGCGCTTTCTGCTACAAGCCCTGCACCGTGTCCGGCGGCGGCAAGTCGGAAATTTCCAAGTCGCTGGTCGGCTCCCTGCTGTCCGGCCCATTCTTCGTGAAAGATCTGAAAGACGACCTGGATCAGGTGGAAGCCATCTTCCGGCGCAGCTATTCCGACCGCTTCAAGGCCGTCCCGCCGGAAGGCAGCGACAACCGCTCCATCCTCAGCACCAAACGTTCGGTCGGTTCGGTGATCCGCCTGCTCACTCCGTCGGAAACCGAATACTCCCCGGAATACAACGCCTGGCTGGAATCCATTCCCCAGCACATCCGTTCGCTGGCTTTCATCATCAAGCGTTTCTACCGCCAGGAATGGGGCGACAAAGGAGAAAACGCCTGGCGCGAGCACTTCTCGGTGGACCAGATCAACGGCCACCCCGGCCACGAACTCAAGTACCGTGGCCGCGAGCTCGTCGCCAGCTACCTGCGCGTGGGCCGCCTCACCGACGGTTCCTGGCGCGTGTTCAAGCTGCGCCAGAATTTCGACGGCGCGCACAAGGTGCAACTGGCCGACGACATCGCGGTGGCCGCCACCCTGCCGGCCAGCCAGTTGCCCAACCTGAATCCGGCCTGGGCGTACCCCTCGGTGAAACTGGTGGAAAACTGCGAAGCGCGCCTGTTCCAGCGCCCGGACGACGCCAAGCATCGCGGCATGGATCCGCAGACCGAGCTCGACCTGACCCTGCCGGACAACTTCATTTCCAACTTCGCCCCGCTCGACCGCCAGGATGCGCGCGACCTGATCGACGACGTGGTGGAGTTTTCGCAATACTCCGAGCCGATGCGCCAGTTCATCCAGGCGGCGGCCGATGCCGTGGAAGACGGCTGGTTCGTTTCCTCCGCGCATCCGCGTATCGTCGGCGGCAAACCCAGCCCCAACGTGCGCTATCTGCAGGCGCGCCCCGATCTGGCCAGCCCGCGCGAACGCCATCTGGCGGAACTCGGCACTCGTCTGCAACGGCGCATTCCCGGCGCGCAGCCGGTGCACTTCCCGGTCAACGCCGTGCTGCCGGGGCGCCGCAACAACCCGCAAGCACCCGGCATCAAGCCGCTCGCGGTATATGGGCCGATCCACTACCAGGAGCTGCCCGAGTTGTTCATGGACTTCATCGCCAGCCTCTCCGGCAAGTCCCCCTCCACCACCGGCGCCGGTTCCGAAGGCGCGTTGACCAAGGGGCCGTTCAACGCCCTCAGCACCACCGCCGACCTCAACAACGCCCTGGTTTCCTTCATCCTGTGCGGCTATCCCGGCTTTACCTCCGCCGCCGGCTTCATCGGCCGCGAGCGCCGCGTCGATCACGACGTCAGCTTCCTGGTGCCGGAAATCTGGAGCCGCCTCACCCAGCGCGAGCAGGAACCGGCCTGGCTGATCGAGCGGGGCTACCTGGAAAAACTGGAAGACTTCGACCACAACGGCCGCCGCGTCCTCGCCAGCCGCCTCGGCTATCGCATCACCAACGGCTTCGCGCACGCCTACCTGGGCAAGATTTTCGACAGCCCGATGGCGGTGTTCGACGAAGCCATGCTGAAGCCGGAAACCCAGAGCCTCGACGCCTTTGTCGAAGGCATCAAGCACATCGTCGCCTCGCAGCGCCAGGTCGCCCAGGGTTACCTGGACGACGGTTCCGTCGAGGATGCCTGCCCGCCGCTGCAAGCGTTGTTGCACATCATGGTGAGCGGCGCATACCAGGGCAAAAACCTCGCCCACCCGGACATCCGCGCCCTGTTCACGCGCGAATCGCTGCTCGCCGGCGACTGGTACCGCGAGCGCCTCGACCTGAAACAGCAACGCGACATCGCCCTGGCGCAACGCCAGGTGGCCTACCTCAGGGCCTTCCTGGAAGCCGACGCGCGCGAGCGCTGCGACCCCGACCAGCTCGCGCCCTGCCAGGCGCTGCTCGCCCAGGCCGAGACGGAGCTCGCCCGTGTCAGCGGCGCGGCGTACCGGGAAAGCCTGTGGGGCAGTCTGGGAGCGGATTGGGTGCATCGGGGGGCTTGAGACCCGGGCAGCCCATGAAAAAACCCCGCCACGGCGGGGTTTTTTCATGGGCCGCGACAATTTGCCGCATTCCCGGACGCATAAGCGTTTCCTAACATGGCGCGCTTATGTCGATAACGGAGTCCGGAAATGAAGTCGCGCTTGAAGCCCCTCGTCGCCTTGTTGTCGGCCTGCCCTTTGTACGGCGTCGCGGCCGAGATTCCCATGCTGGACGAGATCGTCGTCACCGCCGCGCCCATGTCGCTGCCGCTCATCGTGGTCAGCGACCCCAAGGCGCCGCGCCAGCCGGTGCCGGCGCACGATGGCGCCGATTATCTGAAGAGCATTCCGGGCTTCAACGTGATCCGCAAAGGCGGCACGGATGGCGATCCGATCCTGCGCGGCATGGCCGGATCGCGCTTGAACATCCTGATGGATGACCAGCACATCCTGGGCGGCTGCGGCATGCGCATGGATCCGCCCACGGCTTATATCTTTCCGGAGGTGTATGACCGGGTGACCGTTCTCAAGGGCCCGCAGAGCGTGGCCGATGGCGCCAATGTGGCCGGCGCGGTGAAATTCGAGCGCAAGAAACCGGCCTTCGCGCGCGAGGAAAAGCGCGCCCTGTTGTCCGCCACGGTGGGGAGCTGGGGGCGCAACGACGTGGTGGCGGACGCCACTTATGGCAATGGCCGCGCCTATGTGCGCGGCTTCGCTTCTCACACCGATGCCGACGATTACCAGGATGGAAACGGCGCCAAGGTGCATTCCGCCTATACGCGCTGGAACGCCGGCGCGGTGGGAGGCTGGACGCCGGATCGGGATACCCGTGTCGAGCTGTCGCTGGACGCCAGCGACGGCGAGGCCGCCTACGCGGATCGCACCATGGACGGGGCCAGGTTCGCCCGCGAGGGATTGGGCCTGAAATTCACGCGCGCCAACCTGACGCCCCTGGTCGGCAAATTCGAGGCGCAGGTCTTCCATAACTACATCGACCACGTGATGGACAACTACACGCTACGCACGCGCCCCGCCGGCCTGGCCGCGTTCAATAATCCGGATCGCAAGACCCAGGGCGCGCGCGTGGCGCTGGGGCTGAACCCGGGCGAAGCCACGACGTTGACCGTGGGCGCGGGTTACGAGCGCAACGAACATACCCTGCGCACCTCGGCGGGCGGCAACGTGGCGGTGGATGCGTACAAGCGCCTGGCCGACCTCGAAGCGGATACCCGTAACGTCTTCGTCGAACTGGAGCACAGCCTGGACAGCCGCTCGCGCATTCTGGGCGGTCTGCGCCAGGAATGGTTTTCCGTCGCGCGCTGGAAATTCGCCTCCACCGCCGTACTCGCCAGCGCCAGCGAGACGCTGACCTGGAAAGCGGGCGCCGATCAGAATCTGAGCAGTGCCTTCCTGCGTTATGAGCGGAATCTTTCCAGCCTGCCCGCCACCTTCTACGTCGGCCTGGGCCGCGCGCAGCGGCCGATGGATCACTGGGAGGCGACCACCTATGAAGGCCTCACCAACACCGGCGCGCTACGGCCGGAGACCAATACCCAACTCGATCTCGGCCTGCATTACGCCGCCGGCCCCTGGCGCGCCAACCTGGCGGCCTATCACGCCCGGATCGGCGACTACATGCTGACGCGCGCGAGCGGCATCGGCAGCTGCGCCAATGCCAACGGCTGCGTGGCGAACATCGACGCCAGCACCACGGGCCTGGAGGCGGATGCTTCCTACCGCTTCGATGAACGCTGGAAGGGCTTCGCCAGCCTGGCTTATGTGCGTGGCGAGAACGACAGCGATCACGCGCCGCTGGCCCAGATGCCGCCGCTGGAGGGCCGCCTCGGCGCGGAATATGACGACCGTGCCTGGTCTTTCGGCGCGTTGCTGCGTCTGGTGGCGGCGCAGAACCGTGTGCAGGTCGGCTACGGCGGCATCGTCGGCCAGGATCTCGGCCGTACTTCCGGCTTCGCCGTGTTCTCGCTCAACGCGGGCTGGAAACCGCGCAAGGACGTCAAGCTCACCGCCGGAGTGGACAATCTGTTCGACAAACTTTATGCCGAACATATCAGCCGAACCGGCACCCCCGCCGCCGTGCCGGTGGGTTATTCCACCAGCACGCGGGTAAACGAACCCGGACGCACGCTTTGGCTTAAGCTGAACGCGGATTTCTGATCGCCCACCAACCCGAGAGAGGAAACACCATGCAACACACCCTGCCAGCCGTGATCCTGGGCCTGTCCCTGTCCCTGTCCCTGTCCCTGTCCCTGTCCGCTCCCGCCCTCGCCGACAGCGTCAAGGTGGACAATCCCTGGGTTCGCGCCACCGCGCCCGGCCAGAACGTGGCCGGCGGTTTCATGAGCCTCACCGCCGATGCCGACATGACTTTGGTGGGCGGCGCCAGCCCGGTTTCCAAGACCCTGGAACTGCATTTCATGAAAATGGAAAACGGCGTCATGGAAATGCGCCAGATGCGGGAAATCGCGCTGCCCAAGGGCAAGACCGTGAGCCTGGAGCCGGGTGGGCTGCATGTCATGTTCATCGGCTTGAAAGACCCGATCAAACCCGGCCAGAAAGTGCCCGTGACCCTGCTGGTGAAGGGCGCCGACGGCAAGGAACAGAAGCTGGCGGTGGAGGCCGAGGCGCGCCAGGCCGGGGGCCGCAAGCACTGAGGGGGGAGTGGCGCCGGCATCCTTGCCGGCGACTTTGCGCGGCCGACCAAAGGGTCGGCGCAAAAAAGCCGGCATGAAGCCGGCTTTTGTTATTCGCCCCGCGAGCGGGCCTCCTACTGGAGTTCGCGTTCCAGTTCCTCGATGGTGGTGTGGCGCACATCCTTGCCCTTGACCATGAACACCACGTATTCGGACATGTTCTTGGCGTGGTCGCCGATGCGCTCGATGGCTTTCACCACGAACAACAGGTCGATGAAGGTGGAGATGGTGCGCGGGTCTTCCATCATGTAGGTGATCAGGTGGCGCATGATCATCTGGAATTCTTCGTCCACTTCCATGTCCTGGCGCGCCACGCCGGCGGCGCCGGAAGCGTCCAGGCGGGCGAAGGCGTCGAGCGATTCGCGCAGCATCCGCGTGGCCAGGCCGGCCATGTACTTGATTTCGTTGTAGCGCGGCGAGGTGATGCGGTCGCTTTCGTAGATCTTGATGGCGTAGCGCGCGATCTTGGATGCCTCGTCGCCGATGCGTTCGAGATCGGTGATGGTCTTGACGATGGTCAGGATCATGCGCAGGTCGCCGGCGGTGGGCTGGCGCAGCGCGATGATGTGGGTGCAGGCCTCGTCGCTGGCCACTTCCAGGGCATTGACCTTGTGGTCGTTGATGATGACTTCCTCGGCAAGCGCCACGTTGCCCGAGATCAGCGCCTCGACCGCCTTGCCGACCTGCTCCTCCACGAGGCCACCCATCTCCAGCACGCGTTTGCGCACGGCTTCCATGTCGGCATCGAATTGTTTGTAGATGTGTTCGCTGGGCATTGCATCGTCTCCGTCGATTACCGCTCTGTCGCCGCTTGCCGGGCCGGGGCGCGGCCAAGCTGGCGGAGTTTGCGGATTATAGGCGTGTCGTCCGGTCTGTTTATGACAACTCGGTGACGGTTCGCATCCTGGTGTGGACGCTACGGTTCGGTGCTGAACGGCACATTGACTGCGGCGCCGTCGATTTCCACGGTCATGATCCAGTCGCGTTTGCCACTGACGCATACCGGCAGGGTGACGCGAGCGCGGAAGACGCCGTCGCGGTCGGCGAGGAGGGTATAGAGGTTGAAACCCATATCCATGCCCACCATCGTGAAGCGCGCCCGAACTTTCCCGGCGCCGGCCGCGTTCACCCAGACCTGGAAGGGCTTGAGCGGTTTGACTTCGCCACCCAGGCCGACGCGAACCTCCTTATCCCGCAGGCGGGTGGCGCAACCCGTCGCCAGATCGGCGCAGGCCAGGGTGGCCGTCGCGACCGGTGGCGCGTCGTCATCCCGCCGGAGCACCGCGACGGCGAGGCCGACGATGAGCAGGGGCAGGGCGGCCCAAAGGATCTTGTTGTTCATGCCGGCCTCCAGGCTGCGCTTTTAAGGGCGACGCCATGCGCGCCCGCAGCGCGCGCCCGCTCCAGGCCAGAGAGGTCGAGGCCGCCCAGCGCGTAGACCGGAATCGGGTAATCGGCCAGCCAGGCGGAGAAACGCTCCCAGCCGATGGTTTCCGCGCCCGGATGGCTGGGCGTGGGCAGCACCGGCGAGAGCACCACGAAATCCACACCCAGGGCCGCCGCCCGCGCCAGTTCCTCGGGGCCGTGGCAGGAGGCGCCGAGCAGGGGAATTTCCGGGGGCAACTCCTCGCGTGATGCGAGGCGCGCGAGCTGGGCGGAATTGAGGTGCAGGCCGCAGCCCAGTTCGGCCGCCAGGGCGATGTCCGCGTTGAGCATCAGGCTGGCGCCATGCGCGCGGCAGAGCGCGGCCACTTCGCGCGCGAACGGCGCGAACGCCTCGGGCGCCAGAAACTTCTCGCGCAACTGGATCAGGCGCAGGCCGCCCGCCAGACGTTGCCGCAGGCGCTCCAGGAAGACCTCGGCGCCAAGCTTCTCGGCGTCCGAGATGGCGTATTCCAGCGGCAGACGCAGCGCGCGCAGGATCGGGCCGTTGGCGGGCAGGATCGGGCCGACCTCGGGCGAATGGACGCCAACCCGGGCGTGAACCCAGGCCAGTATCTGGCCCTCATGCGGATGCGGCTGGCCGCGCCATTCGGTCACCCGGAAGAAGCGCAGCAGGACGTGGGCGTGCGGGTAGACGTGGGCGCGCTTGAGCCAGGGGTGGGCGGTAATCACCTCGATGCCGAGTTCTTCGCGCAATTCGCGGTCGAGCGCGTGGCGCGCGGTTTCCCCCGCTTCCACCTTGCCGCCGGGGAATTCCCACCAGCCGGCGTAGGCCTTGCCTTGCGGCCGGCTGGCCATGAGAAAGGTGCCGTCGGGATTTTCAATGATGGCGGCGGCGACTTCGACGATGCCTGTGGCGCCGGCTTCCTGCCGCTCGGTTGGCAACGTCGCCGGCTGGAAGCCGGCGCCACAGGGAGGTTTGGCGCGCGCCGAATCGCGAATGGAATCACTCATCGCTCCAGCCCCGCCAACGCCGCTTCCGCCTGCTCCGGAAGGTTGACGCCGTTGCACAGGTTGGTGAACACGCCCTTGCAGTGCGTTTCCTTGTGGCGCGCCAGGTTGCCGGCATGTCGATAGTAGGTGCGCGCCGCTTCGCGCAGGCCCTGGCCGGCGGCGGCGCGGCCCAGGTAATACCAGGCGATGTCCTGGGAATAGCCGATGTCCAGCACTTCTCGCGCCAGGGCCTCCCAGTCGCCGCGCGCGTCCAGGGATTTCAGCTTGTCCGCGCGGTTGCTGAAACCCAGCGCGCAGTTCTCGCATGCCAGTACGGCTTCGCCGCTACGGAAACGCTCGTAAGCCGGGTTGACCAGGGTCAGCGGACGCAGGGCGGCCGGGACCGCGTGGCTGGTCGTTGTTTCACCGCCCGGCGTGACGTCACGCACGTTGGCGGCCAGACGGGTGGGTAGCGCGGCCGGGTTCTTCGCCGCCTCGGCATAGAGCGGGCGCATGTGCGGCGCCAGGGCGGCCAGCTCCTCCATGCGCGTTTCCGACGCGGGGTGGGTGGAGAGGAGATCGAAGCGCCCCTTTTCGCCACTGGCTTCCTTCATCTTCTTCCAGAGGCGCGGCGCGGCATCCGGGTCATAGCCGGCGCGCGCGGCGAGTTCGATGCCGATGCGGTCGGCCTCGGTTTCCGCGCCCCGGCTGTTGGGCAGTTGCCAGGCCACCAGCGCGGCCAGTTGGCCGGCCTGCTGGCGCCCCTGGTTGCCGCCGCCGATGGCGGAAACCAGGATGTCGGAAACCATGCCCACGGACATCTTCTCCGCCCCGTGATTGGCCAGCGCGTGGCCGATCTCGTGCCCCATGACCTGCGCGATCTCATCGTCCGTGGCCTTCAGTTTGTCGATCAGCCCGGTGTAGATGGCCATCTTGCCGCCCGGCATGCAGAAGGCGTTGAGGGTCTTGGGGTCGTCGATGACGTTCACCTCCCAGGCCCATGAGGCGCTGTCCGGCCGGTAACGCACCGCCTGCGCCACCAGTCGGTCGGTGATGGCGCGCACCCGTTGCACTACACGTTCGTCGTCGTTGAGTTTGCCTTTCTTGGCATGGGGCGCCAGTTCCGCCTTGTAGGCGCTGACGGACTGGGCAATGACCTGGTTTTCCGGCACCAGCATGAGCTGGCTGCGTCCGGTCATGGGGTTGCTGGAACAACTGGCCAGCACGCCGAACAGGATCGAGAGGAGGAGGGATTTGATCGGTTTCATGGGTCTGGCGGGAGGTGGTGGATCAGGCTACGGCTTGGGATCGCCTTCCAGGTTGGCCAGGCGCGCTTCCAGTTCCCGCAATTTCTCGCGCGTGCGCTCCAGCACCCGCGCCTGCACATCGAATTCCTCGCGTGTCACCAGATCGAGCCTGGACAGCCAGGCGGCCAGACTGGCCTTGAGATTTTTCTCCACGTCGCGGGCTGGGGTCATGGCCAGCACTTCGGAGACTTTGGACGCCATGTCGGCGGCGATTTGTTGTTTGAACACGCTGTGCTCCCGGGGTGGATTCAGGCTGGCGAGTTTACCGTCAAACAACCGCCACGCCGTAGGAGCGGGCTATCGAGCCCCTTGTGGGTATGCCCGCGAATGCGGGGGCCGCGTTGATGCCGGCGCCTTGATCGCCGGCAGGCCGGCTCCCACATGGTGGTTGCTTCGGGGGGTGGGGTGGTGGGCGCCAATTTCCCGCTGCGCAAAGACGGTGCGCCCAATCTCGTTGGCGCACCAATAAAGAGCGCCGTGCTGCATCAAGATCGGGCGTATTTGACTAATTACATGATTGATAAGGGTAAATTGTGTTGGCACGGGTTGTGCTTTTGATGGACGTGCATCGCCGCACCCTCTTCTTGGAGAACCATCATGAAAAAACTACCTTGCCTGCTCGTTCTGTCGGGCCTTGTTTCGGCGCCCGTGTTCGCCACCGATGCGGCGCCGGCTTCGCCGCACACCATCGCCTACAACGTGGGGGTTACCACGGATTACCTCTTCCGTGGTGTTACCCAGACCCAGCACAACCCGGCGCTCTCGGGTGGTATTGATTACAGCCATGTCAGCGGCCTGTACGCCGGCGCCTGGTTGTCCAATCAAAGCTGGGTAAAGACTGGCGGCACGGCGGGCTCTGGCGATCCCTTCAAGTCGAGCAGCAACCTGGAACTGGATTTGTATGGCGGTTACAAGGGCACATTGCCGGCGGACGTCGGCTATGACGTTGGCCTGATCCACTACCACTACAACGGCAAGCGTTCCGGCGCGCCCGCGGGTTACGCAACCCCCGATACCACCGAGGCGTATGTGGCGGGAAGCTGGAAAATGGTTTCGTTGAAATACAGCTATGTCATTTCCGATTACTTCATCGGCTGGGGCACTGATCCCACCATCAAGACACGGGGCAGTAACTATGTTGATCTGACCGTGGCGCCTGATCTGGGTAACGGCTGGGGCGTGATTGCCCATGTCGGCCATCAGAAAGTGAAGAACGTCGGCGATGCGTCCTACACCGACTGGAAACTGGGAGTAACCAAGGATGTCGGCTTTGGCACGGTCACCCTTGCCTACACCGACACTGATGCCAAAAACAGCATGTACGGCGACTGGGATGGCAAAAATGTTGGCAAGGGCGTGGCCTCCCTCTCTTTCTCCAAGTCCTTCTAACCCCGCCCGTATCGCCGCCCACCCGCCAGGCGACGGGGGTGCGGGATCGGCAGTCCAATCAGGAGACATTCATGAAATTTGTAACCGCCATCATCAAGCCCTTCAAGCTGGACGAGGTGCGTGAAGCCCTTTCCGCAATCGGGGCTTCCGGCATCACCGTGACCGAGGTCAAAGGCTTCGGTCGCCAGAAAGGCCATACCGAGTTGTATCGCGGCGCCGAGTACGTCGTCGATTTTCTGCCCAAGGTGAAGATCGAGGTGGCTATCGCCGCCGACATGCTCGATCAGGCCATCGAAGCCATTTCCAAGGCCGCCCAGACCGGCAAGATCGGCGACGGCAAGATTTTCGTGTGGGATCTGGAACAAGTCGTTCGCATCCGAACCGGCGAGTCCGGCCAGGCCGCGATTTAAGGAGAAGCCGCCATGAAATCCCTGTTCGCGACATTGATCTTGCTGGGCACGCTGGGTTTTTCCGGCATCGCCCTGTCGGAAGAGGCGCCAGCCCCCGCTGACGGCGCCACCTCCGCCCTGGCGGTCGCGGCACCCGCCGCTACCGCTACCGCCCCCGCCGTCGCTGCGGCGGTTCCCGCACCCGCTGCGGCGGCTCCCGCGCCCACCCCCAACAAGGGCGATACCTCGTGGATGCTGGTGGCCACCCTGCTGGTGATCATGATGTCCATCCCCGGCCTGGCCCTGTTCTACGGCGGCCTGGTGCGCTCCAAGAACATGCTGTCCATCCTCATGCAGGTGTTCTCGATCTTCGCGCTGATTACCGTGCTGTGGGCGGTCTACGGCTACTCCCTGGCGTTCACCGAGGGCAATGCCTTCATCGGCGGTTTTGATCGACTGTTCCTCAAGGGCATCTTCAACCCGGTGGACGGCAGCGTCGCCAACGCAGCCACCTTCAGCAAGGGCGTGGTGATTCCCGAGTTCGTGTTCGTCGTGTTCCAGGCCACTTTCGCCGCCATCACCGTGGCGCTGACCGTGGGCGCCTTCGCCGAGCGCATGAAGTTCTCCGCCGTGCTGCTGTTCGCGGCACTGTGGTTCACCTTCGCCTACCTGCCGATGGCGCACATGGTCTGGTTCTGGACCGGCCCCGACGCGATCAAGGACGCCGCCACCCTGGCCACGGAAACCGCCAAGGCCGGCTTCCTGTTCCAGAAGGGCGCGCTCGACTTCGCGGGCGGCACCGTGGTGCACATCAACGCCGCCGTCGCCGGCCTGGTGGGCGCCTTCGTGATCGGCAAGCGCATCGGCCACGGCCGCGAAGCGTTCACGCCGCACAGCCTGACCATGACCATGATCGGCGCTTCCCTGCTGTGGGTGGGCTGGTTCGGCTTCAACGCCGGTTCCGCCCTGGAAGCGGGTGGCACGGCGACCCTGGCCTTCGTCAACACCCTGAACGCCACCGCCGCCGCAGCACTGAGCTGGACCTTCGTCGAGTGGATACACAAGGGCAAGCCCTCCATGCTGGGCGCCGCGTCCGGCGCCGTGGCCGGCCTGGTGGCCATCACTCCGGCCTGCGGCTGGGTGGGCGTGGGCGGCGCGCTGGTCATCGGCCTGATCGCCGGCGTGGCCTGTCTGTGGGGCGTCACCGGTCTCAAGAAGATGCTGGGCGCCGACGACTCCCTGGACGTGTTCGGCATCCACGGCGTCGGCGGCATTGTCGGCGCGCTCCTGACCGGCGTGTTCAACACCTGGTCGATGGGCGGCACCGGCATCATGGACTATGTGAAGAACGTGCCGACCGACACCAACATGATGGATCAGCTCATCATCCAGGCGCAGGCGGTCGGCACCGCCCTCATCTGGTCCGGCGTGGTTGCCTACGTGGTGTTCAAGCTGATCGACCTGACCATGGGCCTGCGGGTGCCGGAAGAGCAGGAACGCGAAGGCCTCGACACCGCCAGCCACGGCGAGCGGGCGTACAACTACTGATCTTTCAGTCGCAAGCGGTAACGTAACGGGGCGCCGCAAGGCGCCCCGTTTTGTTTATTTCAGCCCCAAATCCATCTCCAGCGGCTTCGCCGGGTAGTGGAAGTGCACCGGGCCATCCGGTTCGGCGTGGATGAACTGGCGCACGAAGGGGTCGTCCGATTCGAGTATTGCGGCGGTCGGGCCTTCGGCGACGATCACGCCGTCGGACAGGAAGTAGACGTAATCGACCACCTTGAGCGATTCGGAGACGTCGTAGGTGACCACGATGGTGGAAACGCCAAGAGCGTCGTTGAGGCGGCGCAGCAGGTTGGCGATGACGTTGAGCGAGATCGGGTCGAGGCCGGCGAAGGGTTCGTCATACACGATCAGCATGGGGTCGAGGGCGATGGCGCGCGCCAGGGCGACACGGCGTTCCATGCCGCCGGAGAGTTCGCGCGGCATCATGCCGTGCGCGCCGCGCAGGCCGACGGCGTGCAGCTTCATCAGCACCAGGTCGCGGATCATGCGTTCTGACAGGTCGGTGTGTTCGCGCATGGGAAAGGCGATGTTCTCGTAGACCGAGAGGTCGCTGAACAGGCCGCTGACCTGGAACATCATTCCCATCTTGCGGCGCAGGCGGTAGAGGCCGTCGTTGTCGAGGGCGTGCACGTCCTCGCCATCGACCAGCACCTGGCCGCGATCCGGTTTCAACTGGCCGTTGATCAGGCGCAGCAGGGTGGTCTTGCCGCAGCCGCCGGTGCCCAGCACGGCGACGGTCTGGCCTCGCGGAATGGTGAGATGGATACCGTTGAGAATCTTCCGATTCTCGTAGGAGAAATGCAGGTCGCGGATTTCGACAACGTTTTCGTTGGACAACTTCGACTCCATTCGTGGCGGGGCGGCGGGGTGAAGGTATGCGGGGGCGCCCACCCCGGTCAAGCGGGGATCAAACGCTCCTGGCCACCGGCGCCGGCCGCCCTCCCGCCAATACCTTTCGGTAGGCGGCACATGCGGCATGGCTGATGGCATCATCGCCGCATTCCGTTCCTCACCGACCGCCATGCCGACTCCCGCCTCCGCCGATCTTCGCAGCCGTGAACGCCTGCTCAATCAGCTCTTGAGCAAGGTGCTGAAACGGCAACTGTCTCCGGACGTCCATGCCGCCATCGGGGAATTGCGCCGGGGCGGCGCCGCCTGATCGCGCTGATCAACCGGCAGGAACCGGAAGCGATCGCGCAGATCATCCGCGCCTTCAACCTGTATTTCAGCCTGATCAACATCGCCGAGGAGGCGGCCGCGCTACGGGCGCGGCGCCGCCTGGCGCGGCGTGGCGCACAGATGTGGCGGGGTTCCTTCCACGACACCCTGATGATCTTGCGCGGGCAGGGGGTGGATGCCGGCCAGTTGCGGCATTTGTTGCGGGACATGTGCTATCTGCCGGTGATTACCGCGCATCCCTCCGAGGCCAGGCGACGCACCATCAAGGGGGCGTTGCGCGGAATTTTCCTGTCGATCGAGGCGCTGGACGACCCGCGCATGGTGGGCATGTACCGCGCCGAGGCGATGCAACAACTCTCCAACCAGATTCATGTGTTGTGGAACACCGACGAGGTGAGCGACAACAAACTGGTGGTGCGCGACGAGATTCGCGCCGGCCTGTCCTACTTTCCGCTGTCGCTGTTCCAGGCGGTCACCCAGGTGTATCGCAACTTCGACCGCTCCCTGCTGGATGTCTATGGCGGCGACATGAACCCGCGCGCGCCGAGCTTTCTGCGCTTTGGCTCCTGGATCGGCGGCGACCGCGACGGCCATCCGCTGGTGACGACCGAAGTCACCGCCCTGGCCTGGCGCATGCAGGCCCAGACCATCTGCCTGGAATACCTGCGCCGTGTCGAGGCATTGAGCGACCAGCTTTCCTATTCGATCAAACTGTGCCGGCCCTCGGCCGCCTTCATGGACAACCTGGAAGCGGATCAGCGCCAGGCGGAGGCGCTCTATGGCGCGCGCGCCAACCGCTATTTGCAGGAGCCCTACCGGCGCAAGCATGTCCATCATGCACCTCCGGTTGCGGCGCGATCTGGCGCGTATCGAACGCGCGCTGGAGGGGCTCGACAATCGCTACGAGCAGCCCGGTTATGCCAGCGATCAGGCCTTGCAAGGATTACCTGGGCATCATGGACGAGATCGCGCGCGCCGGTGAGCGGCACTACCGCGCGCTCACGGAACAGGCGCCAAGCTTCCTCGATTACTTTTACGAAGCCACGCCGGTACGTGAAATCGGCCTGATGAACATCGGCTCGCGCCCCTCGCACCG
This sequence comes from Hydrogenophilales bacterium, assembly GCA_023258975.1. Taxonomy (GTDB): domain Bacteria; phylum Pseudomonadota; class Gammaproteobacteria; order Burkholderiales; family Thiobacillaceae; genus PFJX01. Next base: position 106,541 of record JAHFRD010000006.1, read on the forward strand.
CAAACAGGGCGACCGCTCCAAGGACTCGGTGCGCGCCATCGGCTGGGTCTTCGCCTGGGGCCAGTCGCGTCACGCCCTGCCCGCCTGGTAAGGCATCGGCAAGGCGCTGGAAACCTGGTGCGGCCACGACTTGGCGCGCCTCGTCACGTTGCGGAAGATGTATCGGGAATGGCCGTTCTTCCGCACTCTGCTCGACAACGCGCAAATGGCCCTGGCCAAGACCGACATGAGCATTGCCCGTGAATATGCCGCCCTGTGCGTGGACGCCGCCGTCGGCGCACAGATCTATGACGTCATCCGCGAGGAATACGGCCGCTGCATCCAGCAGATTCTCAACGTCGCCGACACCCCATCCTTGCTGCGGGAAACCCCCGCCCTGGCCGACTCCCTGAGCCAGCGCAACAATTTCCTGGACCCGCTGAATCAGATCCAGGTCAGCCTGCTGCGCAAATTGCGCCAGGAGGACAGTGGTGACAGCCCGTGGCTGCAACCGCTCCTGCGCTCAATCAACGCCATCGCGGCGGGGATGCGCAATACCGGGTAGGCGTCCGGCAACAAAACGTTACAAACGTAAACCGCCGCGAAACGGCTGTCTTACAGATGCCCCCCAGAGTGGAGCCACCGACACGTCACGTGGCGGCCCTTCACTCGGCAGGAGCAAACCATGACAAACCTCAACCTCGGAAAAAAACTCGGCCTCATCACCCTGGCCGGCCTCGCGCTGGTGGCCGGTTCCGCCCAGGCGCACGGCTGGTATGGCCATGACAACCCCTATCTTCCGGTTGTCGCGCAAGCCGCGCCGTATCAAGGCGATCACCATGCCTTTGGTGATCGTTTCGAGCGCGACTTCTCGCCGCGCCATGAAAACCACGCCAGCATCGACCAGCGCCAGCAACAGCAGATGCAAAGTATCCGCGACGGCATGGCGGCGGGCCGGATCAGCCGCCACGAAGCGCACGATCTGGCGCGGGAACAGATGGGAATCGAGAGAACCCAGCGCCGCTATCTGGCCGACGGGCGCCTGAGCCGCGATGAGTGGATCCGCCTCGACCGCATGCTGGATCAGTCCGCCGCCAACCTCCGCGCGGAAAAACATGATCGGAACGGGCGTTGACGGTCGTCATGTGGGGAAAAAGCCCGTGGGGCCGCGCTATGACTGGTGCCCGGGACGGGAATCGAACCCGTACGACCGAAGTCGAGGGATTTTAAGTCCCTTGTGTCTACCAGTTTCACCACCCGGGCTTGGTCGGCGCGTATTCGGAATGGGGAGGGAGGGTACTGGAGGCGCGTGCCGGAGTCGAACCGACCTACACGGATTTGCAATCCGGTGCATAACCGCTTTGCTAACGCGCCGTGGCTAAACGCTGGTTTGAAACGCTTGCCTGAAAGCGAAAGGGGAAGGTGAAGTCCCGGTGGACCAGAAAGCCCACAAAGCTTTCACCTTCCCCTGAAATGCTGGAGCGGGAAACGAGACTCGAACTCGCGACCTCAACCTTGGCAAGGTTGCGCTCTACCAACTGAGCTATTCCCGCATCGAAGTGAGCGCGCATTATAAATACGAACTTGATTCTGTCAAGCCGACTGCCCCGCTTTCGCCTGTTTCAGGTTCTTGTTCGGTTCTCGGCGCAGGGCGATGCCTTGTTTGCGTTGTTCACGCGGCATTCGTATCCGGCGTTCGATCGGGGAGGGCCCGCCGAATTGAAAGCTGCCGCAAGCAATCTCAGGGCAGCATCATGCCGCGGATGGTGAAGAACAGGATGGCGGCCATGAAGGCGGAAACCGGAACCGTGATCAGCCAGGCGGCGATGATGCGCATCAGGGCGGAACGCTTGACCAGTTCCTGGCGATAGATATTTTTCAGGCCTTTGCGCTCTTTCTTGGACAAGTGGCTGTCCGCCACCGCCTGCTTGCTTTCCCGCAAGCGCGCGAGCATGGCGCCCTTTTCCTCGAAATCCGCGCGGTGGAATTTTTCCAGGTAGGCCTCCACGATTTCCCGGTCGTCACCCAGGTGGTGCTCCTCGATGGTTTCGATCATGCGCCCGTAATTTGCCTTGATGTATTCGCGCAGAAAGCCCACCCCGAAGATCGCGCCCACGGCAATGTGGGTGGAACTGACCGGCAACCCCAATTGCGAGGCGACGATGACGGTGATGGCGGCGGCCATGGCGATGCAGAAGGCGCGCATCTGGTCGAGTTCGGTGATGCCAGAACCCACCGTTTTAATCAGCTTGGGGCCATACAGGGCAAGGCCCAGTGAGATGCCGATGGCGCCGACCAGCATCACCCAGACGGGAATGCTGGCCTTGGCGGCGACCGCCCCGTGCATGACGGCTTCGTTGATGGCCGCCAGCGGCCCCACCGCGTTGGCCACGTCGTTGGCGCCATGCGCGAAACTGAGCAGGGCGGCGGAAAAGATCAACGGCAGGGTAAACAGCTTGTTGACCCCCTGCTTGCTGTTCTCGTGGCGCAGGGAGGCGGCCGCCACTCTTGGGCGGGTAATGACCTGGGTGGCCACGGCAAAGCCCAGCCCGATCAACGCGGCGCCGCCGAAGCTCACCTTCCATATCTCCTTCAAGCCCTTCATCACCAGATAGGTGGTGAAAGCCCAGGCCATCAGCGCCAGCAGGAGGGGAACCATTTTTCGGGACGCCAGCAGCATGTCCGGTTTGTAGGTGATGGTGCGTTTGATCAGATACAGAAAGCCGGCGGCGATCAATCCGCCCAGTACCGGAGAAATGATCCAGCTGGCGACGATCTGCCCCACCTGATTCCAGTCGGCGACACCCCAGCCGCCGGCGGCGATGCCGGCGGCGATGCCGGCGCCGAGCACGCCGCCGACGATGGAATGGGTGGTGGAAACTGGCGCCCCGGAGGCGGTGGCGATGTTGAGCCAGAGCGCGCCGGCGAGCAGGGCGGCGGTCATCAGCCAGATGAAGACTTCCCGGTCGGCGAGGGCGGAGGGATGGATGATTCCGCTCTTGATGGTGCCCACCACGTCTCCCCCGGCGATGAGCGCGCCGGCCGCCTCGAAGATGGCGGCGATGAAGATGGCGCCGGTGAGGGTGAGCGCCTTGGAACCCACCGCCGGGCCGACGTTGTTGGCGACATCGTTGGCGCCGATGTTGAGCGCCATGTAGCCGCCGATCATGGCCGCCACCACCAGGGAAACACTGATCTCCCCGCCGCGCATGGTGATGTAGAGAATGATGCCCACGAGAAACAGCAGGGCGGTGCCAAGCCGGAACATCTCGCGGCGGCCACGGTGGGTCGCCTGTTCCAGTTCCAGCAGTTTTTCGAGTTCCACGAGATAGCCCGTTTTCGCTTTTGTTACAGCTTTTGACCGTAACAAAAGCGTGGCGACACGGCCGCCAAAGTTGGTGGCCCGCTAACGGAATCGACTCACGCAGCCTCGTTCTTCAGCGATTTCCAGGCCATGCGCAGGTAATGGAACATCGACCAGAGCGTGAGCAGGGCGGCCAGATAGAGCAGCCAGCGGCCGACGATGGGCGTCCAGAGCCAGTCGCCGATGGGGTCGTGATAGAGCAGCAGCAGGATGGCGAGCATCTGCGCGGTGGTTTTCAGTTTGCCGATGAACGACACCGCGACATTGCCGGAACGGCCCACCTTGGCCATCCATTCGCGCAGGGCGCTGATGGCGATTTCCCGGCCGATGATGATGAGCGCCACATCGACATCGGCGCGCTGCTGGTCGACCAGGACGATGAGGGCGGCGGCGACCATCAACTTGTCAGCCACCGGATCGAGGAAGGCGCCGAACGCCGACATCTGGTTGAGGCGCCGCGCCAGCCAGCCATCCAGCCAGTCGGTGGCGGCGGCGAGGGCGAAGATCAGGGTGGCGGTAAGGTTGATCGTGTGTTTCAGCATCCAGCCGTCGGGCAGGTAGAACACCGCGACGAACAGCGGGATCAGAAGGATGCGCAGCCAGGTGAGGGTGTTCGGCAGGTTGAAGGGCATCAGTGCAATTCGCGGTAAATCTTCTCGGCCAGATCGCGGCTGATGCCTTCGACCCGGGCCAGTTCTTCCACTCCGGCATCCACCACGCCACGCAGGCCGCCGAAGGTTTGCAGCAATTTCTGGCGCCGTTTCGCGCCGATCCCGGCAATGTCTTCCAGGCTCGATTGGGTTCTTGTCTTGCCGCGCCGCGCACGGTGGCCGGTGATGGCGAAGCGGTGCGCCTCGTCGCGCACCTGCTGGATCAGGTGCAGGCCGGGATGATCCGGCGGCAACCTGAGCGGCTCCACTTCATCGGGGAAAAACAACTGTTCCATACCCGGCTTGCGCTCCACACCTTTCGCCACACCCAACATGGGCAGGTTGCCCAGACCCAGTTCCGTCAAAACATCCACCGCCATGTGCAACTGCCCCTTGCCGCCGTCGATCAACAACAGATCGGGCAACATGCCCTCGCCTTGCGCCAGCTTTCCATAACGCCGCGACAGCGCGTCGCGCATGGCCGCGTAATCGTCACCGGGCGTGATGCCGCTGACATTGTAGCGGCGATACTCCGACGTCCGCATCGCGCCCTGGTCGAAAACCACGCAGGACACCACGGTCGCCTCGCCCATCGTGTGGCTGACGTCGAAGCATTCGATGCGCTGGATGCCTTCCTCGCCCAGCGCCTCGTTCAGCGCGGCCAGGCGCGCGGCCTGGTTTTCCCGCAGTCCCTCGCGCGTCGCCAACGCCAGTTCCGCGTTCTTCAGGGCCATCTCCAGCCACACCCGGCGTTCCTCGCGCGGCTGCGAAACGATGGCGATACGGTGCCCGGCCTGATCGCTCAACCAGTCCGCCAACCCCTCCACCTCGGCGTTGAGCAGCAAGGTCGGCGGAATCGGCCGCCCCTCGTAATGCTGGCTGACGAAAGCCTCCAACAGGGCGGGCAGATCGGCATCGGCGGCCTGGCTGGGAAAGAACGCGCGCCCGCCCAGGCTACGCCCGCCGCGCACCATCACCAGATACACACACGCGACCCCGCCGCGCATCACCCCGGCGACGATGTCGGCATCCTGTGTGGAGCGGCTTTCCACGAACTGGCGCGCGCGCACGGCGGAAAGCGCCTGAATCTGATCGCGGTAGAGCGCCGCCTGCTCATAACGCAGATCGGCCGCCGCCGCTTCCATGCGCCGCGACAGGTTTTCCAGCACTTCGTTGTCGCGGCCAGAGAGGAACAGCGCGGCGTCCTCCGCGTCGCGCGCGTAATCGGCGTCGCTCACCGCGCCCACGCAGGGCGCGCTACAGCGTTTGATCTGGTGCAGCAGGCAGGGGCGGGAGCGATTGGCGAACACCGTGTCCTCGCAGGTGCGCAGACGAAACACCTTCTGCAATATCTGGATGCTCTCGCGCACCGCCAGCGAGTTGGGGAAGGGGCCGAAGGCGCGATGTTTCTTGTCCGGCGTGCCGCGAAAAAAGGCCAGGCGCGGAGTGGCATGGCCGGACAGCAGCAGATAGGGGTAGGACTTGTCGTCCCGGAACAGGATGTTGTACTTGGGCGCCAGGCCCTTGATGAGGTTGTTCTCCAGTAGCAGCGCTTCCGCCTCGGTGCGCGTCACCGTGGTCTGGATGTCCTGGATGCGCGCCACCATGTGGGCGATGCGCGGGCTGAGATCGGACTTCTGGAAGTAGCTGGACACCCGCTTCTTCAGATCGCGCGCCTTGCCCACATACAGCACCGCCCCGGCCTCGCCCAGCATGCGGTAGACGCCGGGGAGATTGGGCAGGGCGGCGAGCAGGGGCTTGGGGTCGAAGGGAGCGGTCACGGCGGGTTATCGCGGGTTATCGCGGGTTATCCGTAATGCCCGCGCGCCTGGGGATGAGGTTGTTCGCCACGTCGCGGCGCCCTTTTCGGGACGGTGGACTGATATTACGAAGCGATGTCGGTGCCCGCGTACAGGTCGGCGATGGGCAGCGTCACGCCGACACTGGCGAGTTCGAGCATGTCGCCCGGTTCGTAAGTGATGTAGAGCCAGCCAAGGTCTCCCTGGCGGCGATAGGTCTCGACCTGTTGATTTTCCTGGCTGACCAGGGTGTATTCCCGCAGCGACGGCAAGTGGCGATAGGCATGCAATTTCTCGCGGCGGTCGGTGGCCTCGGTGCTGGGCGAGAGAACTTCGATCACCAGTACCGGGTCGCTCACCACCTGGGATTCATTGGCGGCGCTGGCCTTGTCGGAACAAGCCACCATGACGTCCGGGTAGTAATAGGCGTTGTCACGGGCAACGTGGAGTTTCACGTCGTTGATGAAGACCTGGCAGGGTTTGCCTTTCAACGCCTGGGGCAACGCGATGTAGGCGTTACCCGCGATCCGGTTGTGCCGCTGGCTTCCCCCCGCCATCAAATACGCCTCGCCCCCCACGTATTCGTGGCGGAAGGGCGCTTTCTCCTCGAAGGCCAGGTACTCGGCCTCGCTCAGAAACTGTTTTTCCGCGAGTTGCATGGCGTGCCTCAGTGGTTGAGCAAGGGTAGCGGGTCGATGCCGTAGCCGGAGACGGCGCGTTCCCCCTCGGCGCCAAAATAACGCGCGCCGCCGCCCTCGAACACGATCCACATTTCCCTGGCGCCGGCTTCGAGATACAGGCGGGTCTTGAAGCGCATCTCCTCCTCGGAATTGGATGGGGAGCGCACCCCGACGCAGATTTCCGGGGCGCGCGAGTAGGGGGTTTCGTAGCCGTGGCGGTCGAAGAAAACGTCGGAACACCAGGCCACGTCGGCCACTTTCACGCCCTCCGGGGTGGCGACCGAACATTCGATCAGCGCGCGGCCCCCCGCCAGTTTTTCCAGCATGGCGAAAAGGATTCCTTGAATCCGGCCATGCCGGTTGCTGGCTGGACTCATGACCACGTTCCCCCATTTGTCGAGTTCGATCTTGTAGGGCAGATACTTGAGCGACCTGTCCGTCAGAACTTCAGCCCATCGCATGGCGCGCCCCTCTTTGCCGATCCAGTCCTAACCTTACACCCCCGCGTCGGCCTTCAGCAGTTCCGCCTTGTCGGTGGCTTCCCAGGTGAATTCCGGCTCGTCGCGGCCGAAGTGGCCGTAGGCGGCGGTTTTCTGGTAGATCGGGCGGAGCAGGTCGAGCATCTGGACGATGCCCTTGGGGCGCAGGTCGAAATGCTTGGCGATGAGTTCGTTCAGGCGTTCGTCGGAGATGACGCCGGTGCCGTAGGTTTCCACCATGACGCTGGTGGGCTGGGCGACGCCGATGGCGTAGGAAACCTGTACCTGGCACTTGCTGGCCAGGCCCGCCGCGACGATGTTCTTGGCGACGTAACGGGCGGCATAGGCGGCGGAACGGTCCACCTTGGAGGGGTCCTTGCCGGAGAACGCGCCGCCGCCGTGCGGGGCCGCGCCGCCGTAGGTGTCGACGATGATCTTGCGGCCGGTGAGGCCGCAATCGCCCTGCGGGCCGCCGACCACGAAGCGGCCGGTGGGGTTGACCAGAAACTTGATCGCGCCCTTGACCAGTTCCGCCGGAAGCACCGGCTTGATGATGTCCTCGATCACCGCCTCGCGAATGGTTTCCAGGGTCATTTCCGGGGCGTGCTGGGTGGAGAGCACGACGGTGTCGATGCAGTGCGGCCTGCCGTTCAGGTAGCGCAGCGTGACCTGGGATTTGGCGTCCGGGCGCAGCCAGGGCAGGCGGCCATCCTTGCGCAACAGGGACTGGCGCTCCACCAGACGGTGCGCCAGGTAGATCGGCAGGGGCATCAGGCTGGGGGTTTCGTCGCAGGCGTAGCCGAACATCAGGCCCTGGTCGCCGGCGCCCTGGTTGAGGTAGTCGTCGGAAGCGCGGTCGACGCCCTGGGCGATGTCCGGGCTCTGCTTGTCATAGGCCACCAGCACCGCGCAGCCGCGATAGTCGATGCCGTAGTCGGTATTGTCGTAGCCGATGCGCTTGATGGTGTCGCGCGCGACGTGGATGTAGTCGACGTTGGCGGTGGTGGTGATCTCGCCGGCCAGGACGACCAGGCCGGTGTTGGTCAGGGTCTCGGCGGCGACTCGGGCGGTGGGATCCTGCGCCAGAATGGCGTCGAGGATGGCGTCGGAAATCTGGTCGGCGACCTTGTCCGGATGGCCTTCGGAAACGGATTCGGAGGTGAAGAAGTAGTCTTTGCTCATGAGTGGCTCCTGTGTGATTCCCCGTTGCTTGGTCGGCGTGGCCGACTCCGGGGACGGGAGCGGACGCTTTAGCTGGATTTGTATCCCGCCCGCAATTTGTCTGTGCATTGCTGCAATTAACTCGGCGGCTGCGATAATTCTACGCACCTGCACAATTTTGGGTCAAACCCCCTTGCTTTTCTTTCTTCGTCTGTTTGCGCGGCTGCCGTTGCCGTTGATCCACTTTCTCGGAGCGCTGGCTGGTTTGCTGGGCCTGCTGCGCGGGCGCCACCGCCGGATCGTCGCGGAAAATCTGCGCGCGGCCGGCTATTCCGGCCATCGGATGTTGTTGGCGGCGGGCGCGGAACTGGGCAAGGGGTATCTGGAATTGATGCCGATCTGGCTGCGCCCTTACGACCGGATACTCGCCTGGGTGCGCGAAGTGCATGGCTGGGAACATGTCGAAACCGCGCTGGCGCGGGGCAAGGGCGTCATCGTCCTGGGGCCGCATCTGGGTTGCCTGGAACTCGCCGGGTTGTTCATCGCCAGCCGCATTCCCATCACCGCGCTGTACCGCCGCCCGCGCCAGGAATGGGTACACCAGATGATGCAAGCGGGCCGGGCGCGCGGGCAGGCGCATATGGTGGAGCCTGATCTCAAGGGGGTGCGCGCGTTGCTCACCGCGCTCAAGCGTAATCAGGCGGCCTGGGTTCTGCCGGATCAGTCCGCCAACTCGGGCGAGGGCATGGTCATGCGCTTTCTCGACCGCCCGGCCACCATGCCGACCCTGCTTTATCGCCTTTACGGCACCACCGGCGCCACGCCGCTGGTGTTCGCCTGCGAGCGCCTCGGCTTCGGGCGTGGATATCGGCTCTGGATCGAACCCTTGCCCGAACTGCCGGCTGACGCGGCGGCCGCCGCGCCGCTGGTCAACGCGGTGATCGAGCGCCTGATCCGGCGCTTTCCCAGCCAATATCTGTGGAGCTACCGCCTGCACCGGATGCAGGAATCCGCCGGCGAGCGGGCGTCCGCGCCATGAGACGACTCGGCATCGCCCTGCTCTGGACGCTGCACCGGCTGTTGCCGGCGGCCATCCTCGGCCTGCTCGGCGACGCGCTGGGCATGGCGTTGTATCCGCTTGCCGGTGGACGGCGGCGCGTCGGCCTGACCAACCTGCGCCTGTGCTTTCCGGAACTCGATGCCGGCGGCTTGAGAAAGTTGCTGCGCGCCCACTTCCGCGCCCTGGGGCGCGCCACGCTGCAGGAAACGGTGTCCTGGTGGGGCAGCCGCGAGGAAGTGGAGCGCCTGACCCGCTTCGAGGGCACGGAACACCTCGAACCGCATCTGGGCAAGCCGCTGATCTGGCTGGCGCCGCATTTCGTCGGCCTCAACATCGGCGGCGTCCGCGTCACCGCCGCTCATGCGCCCATCGTCTCGCTCTATGCGGCGATCAAGAACCCGTACATCGACCGCCTGATGCTGCATGCGCGCACGCGTTTCACTCGCGGCGAACAACGCTCGGAAATGTATTCGCGCCAGGACGGCATCAAGCCGGTCATCCGCGCGATCAGGAAGGGGCGGCCCTTCTACTACCTGCCGGACATGGATTACGGCGCCAGGGATGCCGTGTTCGTGCCCTTCTTCGGCACCCCGGCCGCCACGATCACCGGGCTTTCCCGCCTCGCCCGCGCCACCGGCGCCGTGGTCGTCCCCTGCGTCACGAGACAGGAAGGCGGCGGCTATGCCACCCGTTTCTATCCGGCCTGGGAAAACTATCCGAGCGACGACGTGGCCGCCGATACCCGGCGCATGAACGCCTTCATCGAGGAACGCATCCGCGAATTTCCCGCGCAGTATTTCTGGCTGCACAAACGTTTCAAGACACGCCCCGAGGGCGAGCCGGGTTTTTATGAATGAAATCGAAATCAGCCCCTTGCGCCTGGGCGAGGCGGAGGCCGTCGTCGAACTGGCCGGCCGTGTCTGGCGCGCGCACTACCCCGGCATCATCACGCCGGCGCAGATCGAAACCATGCTGGCGCAACGCTACCGGCCGGTACTGGTGCGCCAGTTCATCGCCCGGGGCGATCTCTGGCTGGCGGCGCGTGCGGACGGGGTTCTGGTCGGCTTCGCCCACGGCCATCCCCTCACCGAGGGCGACTACAAGCTCGACAAGCTCTACGTCGATCTCGACTGGCAACGCCACGGCATTGGCGGCGCGTTGATAAGCGAACTGGCCGCGCGCGTCATCCAGCAGGGCTACGCGCGCCTGGCGCTGCGAGTGAACCGGCGGAATCAACAGGCCATCGACGCTTACCTGAAGCATGGCTTCACGGTGGCGACCATTCACCTGGAAGACATCGGCGGGGGTTTCATCATGGACGACTACGTCATGACCAAGGAACTGGGATGAAACAGCCCCCTTACTCGCTACGCTCGTTTCCCCCCGAGGGGGAGGTCAGTTCCTTCGGAACGGCCGTGCGGAACTGACATGAAACAGCCCCCTTACTCGCTGTGCTCGTTTCCCCCCGAGGGGGAGGTCAGTTCCTTCGGAACGGCCGTGCGGAACTGACATGAGCTTTCAAAACCCCACTCCCGAAGACATCCGGGCGCTGTTGACGCGCGTGAAGACCATCGCCGTGGTCGGCTTGTCGCCGAAGCCGGATCGGCCCAGCTTTGGCGTCTCGCAAGCCATGCGGCGTTTCGGCTATCGCATCGTCCCGGTGCGCCCGGCGCTCGATCAAGTGCTGGGCGAAAAGGCCTACGCGAAACTCGCCGATATCCCGTTTCCGGTGGATCTGGTCAACGTGTTCCGCGAATCCGCCGCCATTCCCGGCGTGGTGGATGAAGCCCTGGCCATCCACGCGCCCGCGATCTGGATTCAGGAGGGCATCGTTCATGACGCGGCGGCCGAGAAAGCCCGCACCGCCGGCCTCGTGGTGGTCATGGATCGCTGTATCTGGAAGGACTACGTGCGCTGGATGCCGTGAACCTGGTAATAATCCGCCCATGAAACTCAAATTCACCAAAATGCAGGGCGCCGGCAACGACTTTGTCGTGCTCGACGGCATCAATCAGCGCCTCGCGCTCACCACGGCGCACTATCAGAGCCTCGCCGACCGCCATTTCGGCATCGGCTGCGACCAGATCCTGCTGGTGGAATCCGCCACCCGGCCCGACTGCGATTTCCGCTACCGCATCTTCAACGCCGACGGCGGCGAAGTGCGGCAATGCGGCAACGGCGCGCGTTGCTTCGCGCGCTTCGTGTACGAACAGGGGCTGACGCCGAAAAGCGAAATCCGCGTGGAAACCGCCGCCGGGGTCATCGTTCCGCGTCTGGAAGACGACGGCCAGGTCACCGTGGACATGGGGCCGCCGCGCTTCGCGCCGGAGGAAATTCCCTTTATCGCGACCGCGCCGGCGCTCACTTACACCATCGACGTGGCCGGCGAGCCGGTCGAAATCTCCGTCCTGTCGATGGGCAACCCGCACGCCGTGCGCGTGGTCTGCGACGTCGAAGGCGCGCCGGTGCGGGAATTGGGCGCCCGGCTCGAACACCATCCGAGCTTCCCGGAACGGGTCAACGTCGGCTTCATGCAGGTGCTGCACCGACGCGCGATCAAACTGCGCGTGTTCGAGCGTGGCGCCGGCGAAACCCTCGCCTGCGGCACCGGCGCCTGCGCCGCCGTGGTCGCCGGCATCACCCGCAGCCTGCTTGATGGCCGTGTGCAAGTCCACACCCGGGGCGGCGACCTTTTCATCCGCTGGCAAGGCGTCGGACACCCCGTCTTCCTCACCGGCCCAGCCGTTACCGTATTTCAAGGCGAGATAGAGTTATGAACATTTCCCCCGAACAAATCAGCGAATTCCTCAAACTCAACCCGGATTTCTTCCTCGGCCATCCCGAACTGCTGACGGAAATCACCGTGCCGCATCCCTACAGCGGCCAGGCGATTTCCCTGGGCGAGCGCCAGGTGCTGGCGCTGCGCGATAAATCGCGCGGCCTGGAAATCAAGTTGCGCGAGTTCATCCAGTTCGCCGAGGAGAACGACGCCATCGGCGACAAGCTGCACAAGCTGTCTTTGGGCCTGATGCGCGCCAAGACGCTGGACGCGGCCCTGCAGTCGTTCTACCTGGGGTTGTCGGAGAGTTTCTCGGTGCCGCATACCGCCGTGCGCATCTGGGCGGGCAACGCGCCGGACATGCCGGAATTCGCCAGGGTGAGCGTGGATATCCAGGTGCTGGTCGAAGGTTTGAGCCAGCCGCAATGCGGCCCCGACGTGCCGGAGGAGGTGCGTGCCTGGTTTGGCGAGGTGGGCGCGCATCAGAAGTCTTTCGCGCTGGCGCCGCTCAAGGAAGGCAATCTGACCGGCCTTATGGTGCTGTCCTCCGAGGACAACAAGCGTTTCTATCCGGAAATGGGCACCCTCTATCTGAGCTGGCTCGCGGAACTGGCCGGCGCCGCCTGCGCCCGCTTCGTCTGAGCGTCTTCGACTCAACCCATGACGGCGGCGTGGCCGCCGTCTTCCCGCATTCGTGGCGCCGGCATCCTTGCCGGCGCCACGAGTGGCGTATTTTCCCCCCACTTCGCCACGCCACTTAAAGTGAAGCTTTAAGTTAAGGCGCTATGCCGCTCATTCGAAAAGAACATTCGGATGCGCCGCCTGTCTTTCGTAAGTCCTTGAGCCCATTGAAATTTTTCCCATTTCGTCCTTGACGGTGGGGATTTGTGTTCTCTATAGTGGGAAGAAGTGGGAATTGGTGTGGAATGGTGTCGCCAAGTGGACCACGGAGGAGAATACAAGGCATGTTTACGGGATCAACGCAGATGGCGCTGGACGGGAAGGGTCGCTTGGCGATTCCCGCGCGCCTGCGCGAGCGCCTGGCGGGCGTTTGCGGCGGTCATCTCGTCTTGACGGCGGATCCGACCAGCGGTTGCCTGCTGCTCTATCCCTATCCCGAGTGGGAAAAAATCGCGGCCAAGCTCAATGCGCTGCCCAGCCTGGATCCCATTGCCAAGGAGTTGAAACGCCTGGTGATCGGTTCGGCCGAAGAAGTGGAGCCGGATGGCGCCGGCCGCATTCTGATTCCACCCATGCTGCGTCGTTTCGCCAAGCTGGAAAAAAGTGTGGCGCTGGTCGGCCAGGGCGAGAAGTTCGAGCTTTGGGATGACGCGACCTGGCAAGGCCTGTTCGAGCAGGCGGCGCAGTTCCCGCAGCAGTTGGCGGCGGCCGCGCGTGACGGCACCTTGTCCGAAGGGCTCAAAGGCTTTTCGCTGTGAGCGGCGCGCATGTTTCCGTGTTGCTGGAGGAAGCCGTCGCCGCGCTGAATTTGAAGGACGACGGGCTTTATGTGGATGCCACCTTCGGACGTGGCGGCCACAGTCGGGCGATCCTGGAGAAGTTGGGGCCGCGCGGCGGATTGATCGCGCTGGATCGCGACCCGGCGGCGGTGGCGGCGGGCGGCGCGCTGGATGACGCGCGTTTTCGCATGATCCATGCGCCGTTCTCGGAGTTGGCCGAGGCGTTGCGGGCGGTGGGTGTGGCCGAAGTGGATGGGGTGTTGTTCGACCTGGGGGTGTCCAGCCCGCAGTTGGACGAGGCGGAGCGGGGGTTCAGTTTTCGTTTCGACGCCCCTTTGGATATGCGTATGGATACCAGCTGCGGCATGACCGCCGCAGAATGGTTGAACCAGGCGCCGGTAGAGGAGATTGCCCAAGTTGTCAGGGACTATGGCGAAGAGCGGTTTGCTAGGCAGGTTGCGCGGGCGATTGCGCAAGCAAGAACGGATACGCCGCTCGCGAGCACCCGCCAGCTTGCCCAAGTGGTCGCCGGTGCCGTGCGCACCCGCGAACGCGGCCAGGATCCGGCGACTCGCACGTTTCAGGCTGTGCGGATTTTCATTAACCGGGAGCTTGAAGAGATTGAACAGGCGTTGCCGCAAGCCGCAGCATTGCTGAAGACGGGCGGACGTCTGGTGGTAATCAGTTTTCATTCCCTGGAAGATCGAATGGTGAAGCAGTACCTGCGCCGCGAATCGCAGGGCGAGCAGGTGCCGCTGGAGATTCCCCTGCTTGCCTCCGATCTGCGCGGTGGCTGCCTGCGCCTGATCGGCCGGGCGGTGAAACCCTCCGAGGGGGAATCGAGGAGCAACCCGCGCGCGCGCAGCGCGACCCTGCGGGTGGCCGAGCGCACGGGGGTGCCGTGGTCAAGCTGAACCTGATTCTGGTCGCGGCCCTGGTGGCCTGTGCCCTCACCGTCGTCTCGGCGCGCCATCAGGCGCGCAAATTGTTTATAGCGTTGCAGCAGGAACAGGCGCGCGCGCGCGCCCTGGATGTGGAGTGGGGCCAGTTGCAACTGGAGATTTCCACCTGGCTGATGCACAACCGGGTGGAAGAAGTGGCGCGTGACCGCTTGAAGATGGCGATCCCCAGCCCCGGGCGCATCTATGTGCTGCATGCGACCCCGGAAGGGGCGCGGCCATGACCCCTTCGCGCAAATCGCACACCATGCTGCACCTGGACCTGCAACGCTGGCGCATGCGCCTGACCCTGGCGTTGCTGTTCGGCGGCTTTGCCGCCCTGTCGGCGCGCGCGGTCTACCTGCAGGCCTGGCACAACGATTTCCTCAACGAGGAAGGCGAAAAACGGGTGCAGCGCGTGGCGCCCATTCCGGCCTATCGCGGCGTAATCAGTGATCGGCGCGGCGAGCCGGTGGCGGTGAGCACGCCGGTGGAAACGATCTGGGTCAACCCGCGCCAGGCCAACGCCAGCCCGGAACAGATCAAGGCGCTGGGCAAGATTCTGGAGCGCGACCCCGGCCAGTTGGCGCGCCTCTTCGCCGACAAGAGCAAGGGCTTCGTCTATCTGGAACGCCAGCTTGAGCCGCCCAAGGCGAACCAGATCATGGCGCTCAACCTGGCCGGCGTGTTCAGCAAGCCGGAATACCGCCGCTACTACCCGGCCGGCGATGTCATGGGGCATGTGCTGGGCATCACCAACCTCGACGACAAGGGCCAGGAAGGCGTCGAACTGGCTTTCCAGTCCTGGCTGGCGGGCGAGGCCGGCGCGCGGCGCGTGGTGCGCGACCGCCTCGGCAACGTGGTGGAGGTGCTGGAACAGATCAAGCCGCCCAAGCCGGGCCGCGATCTGGCGCTCTCCCTGAATCAGCACATCCAGTACCTCGCCTATCGCGAACTCTCGGATGCCGTGGCGAAACACAATGCGCGCGCCGGTTCCGTGGTGGTGCTCGACGCGCGCACGGGGGAAATCCTGGCGCTCGCCAACACCCCCAGCTTCAACCCCAACAGCCGCGCCACCTACAGCCCGGAGCGCCTGCGCAACCGCGCGGTGACCGATGTGTTCGAGCCGGGCTCCACCATGAAGCCCCTGCTGGTCTCGGCGGCCCTGGATGCCAAGGTGGTGGCGCCGGAAACCACCATCGACACCGGGCCGGGCTGGTTCATCGTCGGCGACAAGAAAATCACCGACACCCATCCCAAGGGAGTGATGACGGTCGCCCAGGCGATCCAGGTATCCAGCAACGTGGCCGCTGCCAAGATCGCCCTGGAAATGCGCGGCGAGGACTACTGGCGCCTGCTCAGTCATGCCGGAATCGGGGCGCAGCCCAACTCCGGCCTGCCCGGCGAGGTCAGCGGCCGCCTGCGCCCGTTCGCCACCTGGCGGCCGATCGAGAAAGCCACGATGGCCTACGGCCACGGGCTTTCCGTGAGCCTGTTGCAACTGGCTCATGCCTACACCGCGTTCGCCAACGACGGGGTCATGCCCGCGCTCACCACGCTGCGTCGCGAGGGCGTGGCCACCGGAGTGCGCGTGATGTCGGCGGATACCGCCCGGAAGGTGCTGCCCATGCTGGAAATGGTCACCCAGAACGGCGGCACGGCGCCGATGGCGCGGGTGGCTGGCTATCGCGTCGGCGGCAAGACCGGCACCGCGCACAAATTCAGGATCAACGGCGGCGGCTACGAGGCGGACAAATACGTCAGTTCCTTCGTCGGCCTGGCGCCGGTCTCCAATCCGCGCCTGGTGGTGGCGGTGATGATCGACGAGCCGGGCGGCCGCGATTATTACGGCGGTCTGGTCGCCGCCCCGGTGTTCTCCCGCGTCATGGCCGGCGCCCTGCGATTCATGGCCGTGCCGCCGGATACCCGGTTCGACAGCGACAGCGCCCCCCCGGGCGAGGCGCCCGTGATCGCGGAGTCGGTGTGATGGAATACGCCGCCGTGATCGCCCAACTACGCGCCCTGGCTCCCGCCGCGCGCGGTATGACCGCCGACAGCCGGCGCGTGTCTCCGGGTGATGTGTTCCTCGCCTACCCCGGCGACATCCATGACGGCCGCCGCCACATCGCCGCCGCGATCCACGCCGGTGCCGCCGCCGTGCTCTGGGAACCGGCGGCCCATGCCTGGAATGGCGGCGACGTCGCCAACCTGCCCGTGGCGAATCTGAAAGAACAGGCCGCCGGCCTCGCCGCCGCCTGGCACGGCAACCCCTCGCGGCAATTGTGGGTGACCGGCATTACCGGCACCAATGGCAAGACTTCTGTCTCGCACTGGCTGTCCGCCGCCTGGACCGCGCTGGGCCGCAGGACGGCGGCGATCGGCACCATCGGCAACGGCTTCCCCGACGCGCTGGAAGTGGCCAGCCACACCACCCCGGACGCGGTCAGCCTGCAAGCGTTGCTGGCCGGTTATCGCGATGCCGGCGCCCAGGGCGTGGCGATGGAAGTCTCCTCGCACGGCCTGCATCAGGGCCGCGTCGCCGAGGTGGCGTTCGATGTCGCGGTGCTGACCAACCTGACCCAGGATCATCTCGATTACCACGGCGACATGGCCAGCTACGCCGCCGCCAAGGCGCGCCTGTTTGCCTGGCCGGGCCTGAAATGGGCAGTGCTCAACGCGGACGATGAACTGGGCGCCAGCCTGGAGAAGCAACTGCGTGGCGGCGCGACCCGGGTAGTGAGCTATGGGCTGCACGGGGGTGATCTCCAGGCGCAACGCCTGAGCGCGAACCACGATGGCCTGCGCATGGAAATCGTCAGTCCCTGGGGCATGGGCGAACTGGTGAGCCCGTTGCTTGGCGAGTTCAATGCCTACAACCTGCTCGCGGCGCTTGGCGCGCTGCTCGCCGGGGGTGTGAAACTGGATGATGCCCTGGCCGCGCTGGCCAGGGTCGAGGCGGTTCCGGGCCGTATGCAGCGGGTAGGAGGCCCGCTCGCGGGCCGAATGAACGCGGGCGAGCCGACCGTGATCGTCGATTTCGCGCACACCCCGGATGCCCTGGAAAAGGTGCTGGCCACGTTGAAGCCGCTCACCCGGGGCCGGTTGATTTGCGTGTTTGGCTGTGGTGGTGGCCGCGATTCCGGCAAGCGCCCGGTGATGGGCGCGGTGGTGGCCGAGCGCGCCGATCAGGCCATCGTCACCAGCGACAACCCGCGCCATGAAGACCCGGCCCACATCATCGCCGACATCCTCGCCGGCATGCCGCCGGGGCAGGACGCCATCGTCGATCGCCGCGCCGCGATCCGTGCGGCGATCCATGCCGCCGGCCCGGAAGACATCGTCGTGCTGGCCGGCAAGGGACATGAGCCGTACCAGGAAATCGACGGGATCAAAACCCCATTCTCGGATTGTGAGGAAGCGCGTCAGGCGCTTTCAAGTCGTTCGCCGGGCCGCCCCAAGAATGACTTGGCCCCCTTGGGGGGCGGCTCGGGCGCTTTTCCCGGGCCGGGGCAGTATTTAATACAAGGAAACAACGTGCGACTACATGAAGCCGCCCAGGCCATCGGCGCCGGCGCCATCGGCGCCGACGTGGCGCTGGGCATCGTCTCCAGCGACACGCGCGATCTGCCGCCGGGGTGTCTGTTCGTGGCGCTGAAAGGGCCGCGTTTCGATGGCCACGCCTTTGCCGCCCAGGCTTTGGAAAATGGCGCCGCCGCCGTGATGGTGGCGGCGGATGCCGGCCTGGACGTCGCCCCCGCGCTGCTGGTGGAGGACACCCGCCTCGGCCTCGGTCGGCTCGCGGCCTGGCATCGCTCGCGCATGCCCGCCAAGGTGGCGGCCATCACTGGCAGCAACGGCAAGACCACGGTGAAGGAAATGCTCGCCGCCATCTGCGCGGCGGCGGCCGGAGAAAACGCGGTGCTCGCCACCGCCGGCAATCTCAACAACGACATCGGCATGCCGCTGACCTTGTTGCGGCTGACGCCCGAGCACCGTTACGCCGCCATCGAGATGGGCATGAATCATTCGGGCGAAATCGCTTACCTGACCGAACTCGCCCGCCCCGATGTGGCGCTGGTCAACAACGCCCTGCGCGCCCATCTGGAAGGCCTCGGCAGCGTCGAAGCCATCGCCCGCGCCAAGGGCGAGATCTACGCCGGCCTGAAAGACGACGGCATCGCCATCGTCAACGCCGACGACCCGCACGCCGAATACTGGCGTGGCCTCGCGGGCGGGCACAAGGTGTTGAGCTTCGGTCGCGCGGAAGGCGCGGACGTGTGCATTCGTGGTGCTCGCGATGGCAACGGTGTCGTGCTGGACACCCCTCTCGGCCGTATCGAAACCAGCCTGCAAGTCCCCGGCGAGCACAACCTGCGCAATGCCGCCGCCGCGACCGCCGCCGCGCTGGCCCTGGGCATCCCGCCCGATGCCGTGGCGCGTGGCCTGGCCGATTACGGCGGCAGCAAGGGCCGTCTGCAAGCGCATGCCTGCATCCTCGGCGCAACGCTGATCGACGACACCTACAACGCCAATCCCGACTCCGTGGCCGCCGCGATCGAGGTGCTGGCGGCGCGGCCGGGCCAGCGCATTCTGGTGCTGGGTGACATGGGTGAACTGGGGCCGGATGCCGCCGCGCTGCATCGGGAAGTGGGCGAGCGCGCCGCCAAGGCCGGCATCGACCGCCTGCTCTGTCTGGGCGACCTGTCGGTCAACGCGGCGCGGGGTTTCGGCCAGGGTTTGGCAAACAATGCCGCCATGCACTTCGAGCGCATCGAGGAACTGCTGGCGGAAATCGAGTGCGCTTTGAATGTGGATGTGACCGTGCTGGTGAAGGGTTCCCGCTTCATGAAAATGGAGCGGGTGGTGCAGTCGTTCATGGAGGGAGTGGACAGCCCCCACGCTTCGCTGCCTGATGAAGCCCCTACCCTGCGGTACCCCGAGGGGGCGCATTGTCCTCCTCAGGGCGGCCTATCGGAGGACAAGCAATGCTCCTGATGCTCGCGCAGTGGATCGGCCACGACATCCGCCTGTTCAACGTCTTCAACTACATTACCCTGCGCGCGGTGCTGGCGGCGTTGACCGCGCTGGTCATCTCGTTCGTCGTCGGACCCTGGATGATCCGCAAGCTCACCCACCTGAAAGTCGGCCAGCCGGTGCGCGACGATGGCCCGCAGACGCATCTGGTCAAGGCCGGCACGCCGACCATGGGCGGCGCCCTGATCCTCGCCTCGGTGAGCATCACCACTCTGTTGTGGGCGGATCTGGCCAATCGCTATGTCTGGATCGCGCTGGTCACGCTGGTCGGATTCGGCGCCATCGGCTGGGTCGATGACTGGCGCAAGGTGGTGGAGAAGAACCCCAAGGGGCTGGCCTCGCGCTGGAAGTATTTCTGGCAGTCGTTGATCGGCTTCGCGGTGGCCGGCTGGCTGGCCTGGTCGGCGCACTTGCCGGCGCAGACCGAACTGATCGTGCCGTTCTTCAAGAATGTGGTGATGCCGCTGGGCGTGGTGGGTTTCGTGTTGCTGGCCTATTTCGTCATCGTTGGCACCAGCAACGCGGTAAACCTGACCGATGGCGCCGACGGTCTGGCCATCCTGCCCACGGTGATGGTCGCCGGCGCGCTCGCCATCTTCGCCTACGTGGCCGGCCATGCCGTGTTCTCGAAATACCTCGGCTTGCCGCACATCCCCGGCGCCGGCGAACTGGTGGTGTTCTGCGCCGCCCTGGTCGGGGCGGGCCTGGCCTTTCTCTGGTTCAACGCCTACCCGGCGGAAGTGTTCATGGGCGACGTCGGCGCCCTCGCGCTGGGCGCCGCCCTGGGCGTGGTGGCGGTGATCGTGCGCCAGGAAATCGTGCTGTTCATCATGGGCGGCGTGTTCGTCGCGGAGACGGTGTCGGTGATGTTGCAGGTCGGATCGTTCAAACTGCGCGGCAAGCGTGTGTTTCTCATGGCGCCCATCCACCACCACTTCGAGAAGAAGGGCTGGAAGGAAACCCAGGTGGTGGTGCGTTTCTGGATCATCAGCATGATGCTGGTGCTGATCGGCCTTTCCACGCTGAAGCTGCGATGAGTGCCTCACTCCTCACGCCTCACGCCTCGCCCCAGGGCCGCAAAGCCCTGGTGGTCGGCCTCGGCGATACCGGCGCGGCCTGTGTGCGCTGGCTGCTGGAACACGATGCCCAGGTGCGCGGCACCGATACACGGGCCGAGCCGCCGCACGCGCAGCATCTGCGCGAGGCTTTCCCGGAAGTGGCGTTGACCCTGGGTGGTTTCACAAAGGCGGACTTCGACTGGGCCGATCTCATCGTCGCCAGCCCCGGCGTCGCCCTCGCCACCCCGGAACTGCAAGCCGCCATTGCCGCCGGCAAGGAAGTGGTGGGCGACGTGGAGTTGTTCGCGCGCGCCATCCAGGGTTCCCAGGCCAAGGTCATCGCCATCACCGGCTCCAACGGCAAGAGCACGGTCACCAGTCTGGTTGGCCACCTGTGCGCGGCGGTGGGCCTGGATACCGTGGTGGCCGGCAACATCGGCCTGCCGGTGCTGGACGCGCTGGATAACCGCGAGACTCGGGGCCGCGACCCCGATGTATGGGTGCTGGAACTCTCCAGTTTCCAGCTGGAAACCACCTCCAGCCTGCATCCCGACGCCGCCACCGTGCTCAATATCTCGCAGGATCACATGGATCGCTACACCGGCCTGGACGACTACGCGGCGGTGAAGGCGCGGGTATTCGCGGGCGAGGGGGTGCAGGTATTGAATCGGGACGACCCGATGGTCATGGCGATGGCCCTGCCTGGGCGCGCGCAATGGACCTTCGGCATCCCCCAGCCCCTCCCCCCCGGTGGGAGGGGCGTTTTCGGCCTGACCCATCGCAAGGATCGCCTCTGGCTATGTGAAGGCGAGGAGGCCTTGTTGCCGGTGGACAAGCTCCCCATCGCCGGCCTGCACAACGCGGCCAATGCCCTGGCGGCGCTGGCGCTCTGCCGCGCCATCGGCCTGCCCTATGCCGGCCTGATTCCCGCGCTGAAGACCTTCGAGGGGCTGCCGCATCGGGTACAGCGAGTAGCCGAGGTGGCGGGCCGCACTTTCTACGACGATTCCAAGGGAACCAACGTCGGCGCCACGGCCGCCGCGATGCGAGGTTTCAGCGTGCCGGTGGTGCTGATCGCCGGCGGCGACGGCAAGGGCCAGGATTTTTCACCATTGAAGGAGGCGGTGAAAAACGCGCGCGCCGTGGTGCTGATCGGTCGCGACGGGCCGCTGCTGGCGGAGGCCATCGAGGGGACATGCCCGCCGCCGGGCAGCCCCAAGGCGGGCAATGCGCCCCCCCGGGGGGCAGCGAACGAATGTGAGCGTGGGGGCTCTCCATGCCCATGCCATCGCGCGGAAAGCATGGAAGAAGCCGTGGCCCTGGCCTTCCAGCTCTCGAAGGTGGGCGACGCGGTGCTGTTGTCCCCCGCCTGTGCCAGTTGGGACATGTTCCGCAATTACGCGCACCGCGCAGAAGTATTCATCGCCGCCGTGGCGGTGCTGCAAGCCGTGGCTGGCGAGTGCCGCCGCCAGCAGGAACGGCGCATCCGTAGCGCCACGACCCTGAGCGAGGAACGGCGCAACCGGGAGCGTAGGAGGGTGCGGGATGTTTCATAACGCCGCCCTCAAGCGCACCGCGCTGACGCCCTATGACTGGGGCCTGGTGTTCGCAGCCACCGCACTGCTGGTGATCGGCCTGGTCATGGTGTTTTCGGCCTCGTCCTCGGTAGCGGAAGCCAAATCCGCCGCGCATGAGCACACCTATTACCTGGTGCGCCATGCCATGTATATGGTGATCGGCCTGGGCGCCGGTTATGCCGTGTTCCAGGTGCCGACCCCGCTCTGGCAGAAGCTGGCGCCGGGCTTGTTTATCGCCGGCGCGGTGTTGCTGCTGCTGGTGTTGATTCCCTTCATCGGCAAGGAAGTGAACGGCAGCCGGCGCTGGATTCCCCTGGGGCCGCTGGGCAATTTCCAGCCCTCCGAATTCATGAAGTTCGCCACCATTCTGTACGCCGCCGACTACACCGTGCGCAAGGCCGCGCACATGCAGAATCTGGCGCGCGGCTTCCTGCCCATGTTCCTGGTGATGCTGGGCGTGGGGGCGGTATTGCTGGTGGAGCCGGATTTCGGCGCCTTCGTGGTCATCATCGCCATCGCCCTGGCCGTGCTGTTTCTCGGCGGCCTCAACGCCCGCCTGTTCGTGGGCTTGATCGTCCTGCTGGGGGTGGGCTTCGTGCTGATGGTGATTCTGTCTCCCTACCGGCTGGCGCGGGTGACCAATTACCTCGATCCGTGGAGCGACCCCTATGGCGCCGGCTACCAGCTATCGCATGCCCTGATCGCGCTGGGGCGTGGCGAAATCGTCGGCGTCGGCCTTGGCGACAGCGTGGAAAAGCTGTTCTATCTGCCCGAGTCCTATACCGACTTTCTGCTCGCGGTGATCGGCGAGGAATTGGGATTGATCGGCGTGATCGCGGTGATCGGCCTGTTCGCCTGGCTGACCTGGCGCGCCTTCTCCATCGGCTGGCAGGCCAGTCTGATGGGGCGCAACTACGCCGCCCTGGTGGCACAGGGCGTGGGCGTCTGGATCGGCCTGCAAGCGTTCATCAACATGGGCGTCAACCTCGGCCTGCTGCCGACCAAGGGCCTCACCCTGCCGCTGATGAGCTACGGCGGCTCCGGCATCGTCGCCAACTGCCTGGCGCTGGCGGTGCTGCTGCGGGTGGATTACGAGAACCGCTGTCTCATGAAGGGGAAAAGGCTGTGAACGCGCCCCTCGCGCCCAGAACCGCGCTGGTCATGGCCGGCGGCACCGGCGGCCACGTGATGCCGGCGCTGGCGGTGGCCGAAGCCTTGCGCGGCGAGGGCTGGCGCGTGGTGTGGCTGGGCACCCATGCCGGCATGGAGGCGAAACTGGCCGTGGCGAAAGGCTTCGACATGGCCTGGGTGAAAGTGGCCGGCGTGCGCGGCAAGAGCCTCGCCACCAAGCTGCTGCTGCCGTTCAACCTGTTGCTCGCCTTCTGGCAGGCCGCGCGCGCGATCTTCCGCGAGCGTCCCGATGTGGCTCTGGGGCTGGGTGGTTATGTCGCCTTCCCGGGCGGCATGATGGCGGTGCTGCTGAACAAGCCGCTGGTGATTCACGAACAGAACGCCGTCGCCGGCCTCACCAACAAGATCCTGGCGAGGTTGGCGGATCGTGTCCTCCTGGGCCTGCCTCTCGCGGCACCCCTGGCCGACGCGGAAGAGTGGGTCGGCAATCCGGTGCGGCACGAAATCGCCGCCTTGCCGGCGCCGCGCCAACGCATGGAGGGGCGGCAAGGGCCGCCGCGTTTGTTGGTGATCGGCGGTTCGCTGGGCGCGGCGGCGCTGAATGAAATGATTCCGCGCGCGCTCGCGCTGTTGTCGGACGAGCGGCGCCCCGAAGTGCGGCATCAGTCCGGCGCGCGGCATCTGGAGACGCTCCGGGCCAACTACGCCGCTGCGGGGGTCGCGGCCGAGGCGCTCGCCTTCATCGACGACATGGCCGCCGCCTACGCCTGGGCGGACGTGGTGATCTGCCGCGCCGGCGCGCTCACGGTGGCGGAAATAGCCGCCGCCGGCCTGCCCGCGCTGTTCGTGCCCTTTCCGTTCGCGGTGGACGACCACCAGACCGCCAACGCCGCTTTCCTGGCCGACCAGGGCGCGGCCTGGCTGATGCAACAACGCGACCTCTCCCCGGAAAAACTGGCCGCGTGGTTTGGTGGATTGAATCGCGCGGAACTGTTGCAACGAGCAAACAAGGCGCGCGCCCTGGCGAAGCCCGATGCGACGGCAAACGTGGTCGCGGTGGTGAAGGAGTTGGGGAAATGAAACACAAGGTCAACCGCATCCACTTCGTCGGCATCGGCGGCGCCGGCATGAGCGGTATCGCCGAGGTACTGCTCAACCTGGGCTACCAGGTTTCCGGCAGCGATGGCGCGAGTGGCGCGGTGACGCAGCGACTGGCGAAGATGGGCGCGAGCGTGTTCCAAGGCCATGCCGCCGAAAACGTTCGCGGCGCCGATGTGCTGGTGATTTCCAGCGCCATCAAGGAAGACAACCCGGAAGTGCAAGCCGCGCGCGCGGCGCGCATCCCGGTGGTGGCGCGCGCCATGATGCTGGCCGAGTTGATGCGCTTCAAGCAGGGTATCGCCATCGCCGGTACCCACGGCAAGACCACCACCACCAGCCTGATCGCCAGCGTGCTCAACGAGGCCGGCCTTGACCCGACCTTCGTGATCGGCGGCAAGCTGCTGGCGGCCGGCGCCAACGCGCGACTGGGCACGGGCGAGTGGCTGGTGGCGGAAGCTGACGAGTCGGACGCCTCCTTCCTGCATCTGTCGCCGGTGGTCTCCATCGTCACCAACATCGACGCCGACCACATGGAAACCTATGGCCACGATTTCGAGCGGTTGAAGTCGGCCTTCGTGGAGTTCCTGCACCGCCTGCCGTTTTGGGGCATGGCCATCCTGTGCGCCGACGACCCCGTGGTGCGCGAGCTGCTGCCGCGCATCGACAAGCCGGTGATGACCTACGGCACCGGCGAGGACTGCGCCATCCGCGCGGTGGACATTCGCGCGGAGGATGGCCGCATGCGCTTCACCGCGATCCGCAACGGTGTGCGTTCGCCGGTGGACATCACCCTGAACATGCCCGGCCAACATAACGTGCTCAATGCCCTGGCGGCGGTGGCCGTGGCCTGGGAACTGCAGGTGCCCGATGCCGCGCTGCAACGCGCGCTGGCCAATTTCAGCGGCGTCGGCCGCCGCTTCCAGCGCTATGGCGAGGTGAAGCTGGCCAATGGCCACGTCTTCACCCTGATCGACGACTACGGCCATCATCCGGTGGAAATGCAGGCCACGCTCGCCGCCGCGCGCGGCGCCTTCCCCGGCCGTCGTCTGGTGCTGGCGTTCCAGCCGCATCGCTACACCCGTACCCGCGACCTGTTCGAGGACTTCGTGCGGATTCTGTCGCAGGCCGACGCGGTGTTGCTCACCGAGGTCTACGCGGCGAGCGAGCAACCCATCATCGCCGCCGACGGCCGCGCGCTCTCCCGCGCGCTGCGCGTGGCCGGCAAGGTGGAGCCGGTGTTCGTGGAAGACGTGAATGATCTGCCGCGCGCGGTGGCGGACTTCGCGCGCGATGGCGACGTGGTGCTGATCATGGGGGCCGGTTCCATCGGCCAGATGCCAGGCAGGATCGCGGAAATGGGAGTACCGGGATGAACGCCAAGCCCGAAGAAAATCAGGTCGACATTTCCCCCATCCCCGCCTTGCGCGGAACCCTGGAACGCGAGGCCGGGATGAGCGGCTACACCAGCTGGCGCGCCGGCGGCCCGGCGGAGCGTTTGTACAAGCCGGCCGATCTGGAGGATCTGTGCGCCTATATGAAGACGCTGCCCGCCGACGAACCCGTGTGTTTCGTCGGACTGGGCAGCAACCTGCTGGTGCGCGACGGCGGGCTGCGCGGCACGGTGATCCACGTACATGGCGCGCTGAAGCAGTTGCGCTTCGAGGAACGCCGCTTGCAAGGCCGGCAGGCGGGTGAAGAATCCCGCTTCGGCGTGGTCTACGCCGAGGCCGGGGTGGCCAGTCCCAAGGTGGCGCGTTTCGCCGCCAACAACAACCTGACCGGCGCGGAGTTTCTCGCCGGCATTCCCGGCACCGTGGGGGGCGCCCTGGCCATGAACGCCGGCTGCTACGGCCACGAAACCTGGTCCTATGTCTCGCAGGTGCTGACCGTGGATCAACAGGGCAACACGCACAAGCGCTGCCCGCGCGATTTTCAGGTGGATTACCGCCACGTCGCGCCTACGCGGCAGCGCAGGGAATGGTTCGTGGCGGCCTGGTTCCTGTTCCCGAAAGGCGATGGCGAGGCCGGGCGCGCGGAGATCAAGCGTCTGCTGGAGCGCCGCGTCGCCAGCCAGCCGCTCGAACTGCCCAACGCCGGTTCGGTGTTCCGCAACCCGCCGGGTGATTACGCGGCGCGGCTGATCGAGTCCTGCGGCATGAAAGGGGTTCGTGTCGGCGACGCCCAGGTGTCGGAAAAGCACGCCAATTTCATCGTCAATCTGGGTAGGGCCACGGCGACGGATATCGAAACCCTGATCGAAACGGTGCAAGAGAAAGTGAAGCTGAAACATGGCGTCGAACTGATTCGGGAAGTACGGATTCTGGGCGAAAAAGTAGCGCCGGCTTCCAGCCGGCTTGTTTGCCAGGTGAGCGGCTGGAAGCCGGCGCTACAGGAGACGGGCCATGACTGATTTCGGCAAGGTGGCGGTGATGTTCGGCGGCGATTCCGCCGAGCGCGAGGTCTCCCTCAAGAGCGGCGCGGCGGTACTGGCCGCCTTGCAGAGCCGCAGCGTCGATGCCCACGCCTTTGATCCGGCCGTGCGGCCGCTGGATGAGCTAAAGAAAGACGGCTTTCAGCGAGTATTCATCGCCCTGCATGGGCGCGGCGGCGAGGATGGCACGTTGCAGGGCGCGCTCACCCTGATGCGCATTCCCTATACCGGCAGCGGCGTGCTGGCCTCCGCGCTGGCGATGGACAAGTGGCGCAGCAAGCTGCTGTGGCAGGCCGCCGGGCTGCCGATACCCGATTACGCGGTACTGGATGAATCTTCCGATTTCGCGGCGGTGGCGGCGCGCCTGGGGCTGCCCCTGTTCGTGAAGCCGGCGCGCGAGGGTTCCAGCATCGGCGTCATCAAGGTGAAGCGGGAGGCCGATCTGCCGGACGCCTGGCGCGAGGCCGCGCGCCATGACGATCTGGTGCTGGCGGAACAGGACATGAGCGGTGGCGAGTTCACCGTGGCGGTGCTTGGCGATGTGGCTTTGCCCTCGATCCGCATCGTGCCGGCCACGGAGTTCTACGACTACGAAGCCAAGTATTTCCGCGACGACACCCGCTATCTCTGTCCGAGCGGCCTCTCCGACGCGGCGGAAGCCGAGATGCGCGATCTGGCCTTGCGCGGATTCCGGGCGCTGGGCTGTCGCGGCTGGGCGCGGGTGGATTTCCTGCTCGATACGTCCGGCCGTCCCTATCTGCTGGAAGCCAATACCGCCCCCGGCATGACCGATCACAGCCTGGTGCCGATGGCGGCGCGCGCCTCGGGTCTGGCGTTTCCGGATCTGTGTGTGCGCATCCTGGAGTTGGCCCATGTGGAATGATCCCGTCGCCCTCAACCGCCTGAGTCGCCTGATTCTGGCCGCCACGCTGTTGTTCACGTTGTGGACCCTGGGGAGGTCGGCGGCGGAGAACCTGGCGCCGTTCGGGCGGGTGAGCGTGCTGGGCGCCAGCCAGGAGGAAACCAGGGTGGCGGCTAAGGCGGCGTTGGGCAAGCTGCGCGGTGGTTTTTTCGCGCTTGATCTGGATGCGACGCGCGCGGAATTCGAGCGGCTGCCCTGGGTGCGCCGCGCGGATATTCGCCGGGTCTGGCCGGGGCGTCTGGCCATCGTGCTGGAAGAGCAACGCGCGGCGGCGGCCTGGAACGACCGCGCCCTGCTCAATACCCACGGCGAGGTGTTCGCGGTGACGGCGATGGATAAATACCTCGGCCGCATGCCACGGCTGTATGCCCCGGAAGGCACGGAGCGCGAAACGGCGCGACGCTATGGCGAGTTCGTCGCCGTGGCGCAGCCGCTCAACATGCGCGTGGAGCAGATCGTGGTGACGGCGCGCCAATCCTGGCGCGTGCGTCTGCATGGCAAGGGCGGTGGCGGCGTGCTGGTGGAACTGGGGCGCGAACATCTCTCCGAACGGCTCGCGCGCTTCGCCCGCTTCTATCCGCAGGCGGTGGTGACACTGGGGCCGATCGCGCGCGCCGACATGCGTTACCCCAATGGTTTCGCGGCCCAGATCAAGGGCAGTCCGGTGGGAGGCCCGTTCACGGGCCGAAGAATGGCTAAGGACGTGAGAAAGGCATGAGCAAGATTCGGGAAAACAAGGATTTCATCGTCGGCCTGGACATCGGCACGTCGAAGATCGTCGCTCTGGTGGCGGAGGCGCTGCCGGAAGGCGGTCTCAACATCATCGGCATGGGCCAGGCACCCTCGCGCGGCCTGAAGAAGGGCGTGGTGGTGGACATCGAGGCGACCGTCGCGGCGATTCAACGCGCCCTGGAAGAAGCCGAGTTGATGGCCAACTGCAAGATCACCCAGGTGTATACCGGCATCGCCGGCAGCCACATCAAGGCGCAGAACTCCAGCGGCATGCTGCCGATCCGCGACCGCGAGGTGAGCCAGTCGGACAAGGATCGCGTGGTGGAAATCGCGCGCGCCCTCAACATCCCGGCCGATCAGCAGGTGCTGCATGTGCTGCCGCAGGAATACATCATCGACGGCCAGGACGGGGTGCGCGAGCCGCTGGGCATGTCCGGCGTGCGCCTGGAGGTGAAGGTGCACATCGTCACCGGCGCCGTCTCCGCCGCCCAGAACATCGTCAAGTGCGTGCGCCGCTGCGGCCTGGAAGTGCAGGATCTGGTGCTGCAACCCCTGGCTTCGAGCAAGGCGGTGCTGAACGACGACGAGAAGGATTTGGGCGTCTGCCTGGTCGACATCGGCGGCGGCACCACCGACATCGCCGTCTACACGCGCGGCGCCATCCAGCATGTGGCGGTGATCCCCATCGCCGGCGACCAGATCACCAACGACATCGCCATGACCCTGCGCACGCCGACGCGCGAGGCCGAGGATCTGAAGATTCAGCACGGCGTCGCCTTGCGCCAGCTGGCCGACCCCAAGGAAATGATCGAGGTGCCGGGCATCGGCGAACGCGGCCCGAGGATGCTTTCCAAACAATTGCTGTCGGAAGTGATCGAGCCGCGCGCCGAGGAGTTGTACAGCCTGGTGCAGGCGGAACTGCGCCGCTCCGGCTTCGAGGAGCAGATATCCTCAGGCATCGTGCTGACCGGCGGCAGCAGCCAGATGGCGGGCATGGTGGAACTGGCGGAAGAGGTATTCCACATGCCGGTGCGAGTCGGCGTGCCGGACTACATCGGCGGTTTTTCCGAGCGCGTGAAAAGCCCGCGCTTCGCCACCAGTGTCGGCCTCTTGCTGATCGGCCTGGACAAGCATGAAACCGATCAGGCGGCGCGCATCCAGGGCGCGAGTTTCAAGCAGATCCTGGAAAGGATGAAGGCGTGGTTTCAACAGAATTTTTGATTCGGGGACGGGCATGCCCGATGGGGAATGGGAGAGGGTTTTCTTCCCCAACGCGTTGTTCCGTATCCGTATTTTGTGTAAGTCACCGTAGGAGGGACGCAACATGTTGTTCGAACTGGAAGACCTGAATACCCAGGAAGCCGTGATCAAGGTCATCGGCGTGGGCGGCTGCGGCGGCAACGCCGTGGATCACATGATCGGCAAGGGCATGGCGGGTGTGGAATTCATCACCATCAACACCGACTCGCAGGCCCTGCGCCGCAACCGCGCGCCGGTGCAATTGCAGATCGGCAACTCGGCCACCAAGGGCCTCGGCGCCGGCGGCAAATGGGAAGTGGGGCGCGAGGCCGCGCTGGAGGACAAGGAACGCATCGCCGCCCTGATCGACGGCGCCGACATGCTGTTCATCGCCGCCGGCATGGGCGGCGGCACCGGCACCGGCGCCGCGCCGGTGGTGGCGGAAGTGGCGAAGGATCTGGGCATCCTGGCGGTGGCCGTGGTGACCAAGCCCTTCGTGTTCGAGCAGAACAAGCGCATGCGTTCCGCCGAACAGGGACTGAAAGCCCTGTCCGAGCACGTCGACAGCCTGATCGTCATCCCCAACGAGAAGCTGATCCAGGTGCTGGGCGGCAAGACCAAGCTGACCGATGCCTTTGTCGCCGCCAACGACGTGCTGCACAGCGCGGTCTCCGGCATCGCCGAGATCATCAGCAACCCCGGCATGATCAACGTCGACTTCGCCGACGTGAAGACGGTGATGAGCGAGGTCGGCATGGCCATGATGGGTTCCGCCCTGGCCGAGGGCGAGGATCGCGCCCGCGTTGCCGCCGAGCAGGCCGTGGCCAGCCCGTTGCTGGAGAACGTGGACCTCAAGGGCGCGCGCGGCGTGCTGGTGAACATCACCTCCAACGACAGCCTGACCCTGGACGAGTACTACGAGGTGATGAACACCATCCAGAGCTTCGCCGCCGAGGAAGCCACCGTCATCGTCGGCACCGCGCTGGACGACACGATGGGCGAGGGCCTGCGCGTGACCATGGTGGCGACCGGCCTGGGCAACCCGGTCAAGGCCGTCAAGAAACCGGAGATCCGCATCGTCGAACCGGTGATGATGCAGGCCACCGGCACGGGTGATGCGCGCCCTTACTCCGGAAACTACGATGTCGATCTGGATATTCCCACGACTTTTCGCAACAACACCCGCCGCAACAGTCAGGCGGCGGTCGAGGTGGCGAAGTCGGCGGGCATCGATACCCTGGACATTCCGGCCTTCCTGCGTAAACAGGCGGACTGATTCGATTCCGGATTTCGGATTTCGGAGCATGTGTGCCACAAGTCCTTGTTTTGTCGCGTGATTATCTCGTCCGGGCGAACTCCCTCCCGCCCGGGCGGGGTAACATGCGCGCATCCCGCACCGCACCAATCGAGTTCATTTCATGATCCGCCAACGCACCATCAAATCCCTGGTACGCGCCACCGGCGTCGGCCTGCATACGGGCGCGCGGGTCAATCTCACCTTGCGCCCGGCCGCGCCCGGCAGCGGCATCTGGTTTTGCCGTACCGATCTGGTGGAACCGCGCGAGTTTCGGGTGACTCCGGAATCGGTGACCGATACCCGCCTGTGTTCCGCGCTGGAAGGCAACGGCGCCAAGGTGGCGACCGTCGAACACCTGATGTCCGCCCTCGCCGGGTTGGGCATCGACAACCTCCACATCGACCTGGATGGCCCGGAAGTGCCCATCCTGGACGGCTCCGCCGCTCCTTTCGTGTATCTCCTGCAATCCACCGGCATCGAAGTCCAGAATGCCGCCAAGCGCTTCATCCGGGTGAAATATCCGGTGCGGGTCGAGGATGGCGACAAATGGGCCGAGTTCACGCCGCACGAAGGCTATACCCTGGCCTTCAGGATCGACTTCGACCACCCCGTGTTCAAACATTCCGCGCGCGAAATCAAACTCGATTTCGCGCGCCAGTCCTACGTCCAGGAAGTGAGCCGGGCGCGCACCTTCGGTTTCATGAGCGAGGTGGAATATCTGCGCAGCAATGGACTGGCTCTGGGCGGTAGCCTGGATAACGCCATCGTCATGGACGATTTCCGCGTGCTCAACAGCGACGGCCTGCGCTATGCCGACGAATTCGTGAAGCACAAGGTGCTGGACGCGGTGGGCGATCTCTACCTGGCCGGGCATCCCATCCTGGGCGCCTTCTCCGCCTACAAATCCGGCCACGGCCTCAACAACAAACTGTTGCGCGGCCTGCTGGCGGACGCCGGCGCCTGGGAATGGGCGGAGTTCAAGGATGACGCCAGCGTGCCCAAGGGGCTGCTCAACCTGCATCCCCTGTCCGCCTGATGCTGGGTGTCCGCCTCCTCCTGGTTCTGGTCGGCATCTTCCTGGTCATCAGCCTGCTCGGCTACGCCGTCAGCCGCGACCCCCGCTGGCTCCGCTTCGCCGGACTGGGCCTGAAAGGCGGCCTGGCGTTGATTCTGCTGATCTTGCTGGTCTATCTGGCGGAACGGCTGGTCATGGTGGTCTGAGCGGCCGTCCCCTCGCCCCGTTTCACGCCATAACGGCCCCGAGCGCCTTCAGGCAGGCCTCCACATTCTCGCGCCGCGCGGAGGCGCCCATCAGGCCGATGCGCCAGATTTTTCCGGCCAGGGCGCCGAGGCCGGCGCCGATTTCCAGGTTGAATTCATTGAGCAGGCGGGCGCGCGCGGCGGCATCGTCGATGCCGACGGGCAGGGCCACCGAGTTGAGTTGCGGCAGGCGCTCGCCCCCCGGCACCACGAAAGCCAGTCCCAGGCCTTCCAGCCCCGCCTTGAGCCGTTCGTGCATGGCGCGATGCCGTGCCCAGGCGGCGTCCAGGCCTTCCTCGGCGAGGATCACCAGCGCCTCGTGCAGGCCGTAGAGCGGGTTGATCGGCGCGGTGTGGTGATAGGTGCGTTTGCCTTCGCCACTCCAGTAGCCGAGCACCAGGTTGAGATCCATGAACCAGCTCTGCACCGGGGTCTTGCGCGCACGCACCTTGGCGAGTGCCTTTTCCGAGAAACTCACCGGCGACAGGCCGGGGGTGCAGGACAGGCATTTCTGGCTACCGGAATAGGCGGCGTCGATGCCCCACTGGTCGAGCAGGACGGGGGTTCCGCCGAGCGAGGTGACACAGTCCATGAGGGTCAGGGCGCCGTATTTTCGGGCGATGGCGGTCAAAGCGGCGGCGTCGGACTGGGCGCCGGTGGACGTTTCCGCATGCACGAAAGCAAGGATTTTTGCGTTGGGGTTGGCCTGGAACGCGGTGTCCACCTTGTCCGGATCAACCGCCCGGCCCCAGGCATCCTCGACCGGAACGGGGATGCCGCCGCAGCGCTTCACGTTCTCCAGCATGCGGCCGCCGAACACGCCGTTGACGCAGACGATGACGGTGTCGCCCGGCTCCACCAGATTCACGAAACAAGTCTCCATGCCCACGGAACCCGGGCCGGAAACCGGAAAAGTAAGCCGGTTTTCAGTCTGAAAGGCGTAGCGGAGCAGGGTCTTGGTCTGCTCCATCATGTCCGTGAAAGCCGGGTCGAGATGGCCGATGGTGGGGCGTGCCATCGCGTCGAGGATGCGTCGCGGTACATCGGACGGGCCGGGGCCCATGAGGATGCGGTGGGGCGGCTGGAAGGAGGAAATGGCGGGAGCAGGCTGGGTCATGGGATTTCCTGTTGCGTGGACAGGCCGCGATTCTATGGGCTTGGGCCGTGTGCAGACAGGCCGAGGGCGGGTTCGGCCGATAGAATCCGGCCCTCGAACGGAGGATTGGGCATGGACAAGAGTGTGGTGATGGTCGGCCTCGGCCAGTTGGGCCGGGTGATCGCGGGTGGGCTGCTGCGCAGCGGTCAGACGGTGGTTCCGGTGAATCGCGGCGACGATCTGCTGGCCGTGGCGGCGCATTGGCCGGATCCGGCGCTGGTACTGGTTTCGGTGGGCGAGAACGACCTGCATCCGGTGCTGGCCGCGCTGCCGGAAGTCTGGCGCGAAAAAGTCGGCCTGCTGCAGAACGAACTGCTGCCGCGCGATTGGCAGGCGCATGGCATCGTCGATCCCACGGTGATTTCGGTCTGGTTCGAGAAGAAGCAAGGTATCGACGCCAAGCCGCTGCTGTCCTCGCCCGTGTTCGGGCTGCGGGCGGCGCGTCTGGTTCACGCGCTGCGGGCCGTCGATCTTCCGGCACACGAAGTGGGGGATGAAGAAACCCTGCTCCGGGAACTGGTGCGCAAGAACCTCTATATCCTGACCACGAATATCGCCGGCCTGGAAACATGCGGCGATGTCGGCTCCCTATGGGCGCGGCGGGAAAGCCTGGCCCGCGCGGTGGCGGCGGATGTGCTGGACGTGCAGGACTGGCTGATCGGCCAGCCCTGCGAACGCGAACGCATGCTGGCTGGAATGCTGGAAGCCTTTCAGGCCGACCCGCTGCACGGCTGCGCCGGCCGCAGCGCGCCGGCTCGCCTCAAGCGCGCCCTGCACTACGCCGATGCGGCCGGCCTGGCGACGCCCACACTGCGCCGCATCGCGGCGGCACATGGCGTGAGTTAGCCGGGATGACCGGCCTGCTTCAAGCCGCCAGCAGCGGCTCCAGTTCGCCGCCGGCTTCCAGCGCGGAAATGTCGTCGAAGCCGCCGACGTGGCGGTCGCCGATGTAGATCTGCGGCACGGTGCGGCGGCCGGTGATGTGCATCATTTCCCGCATCTGGGCGGGATCGAGATCAACGCGGATTTTTTCGATGCTGGTGACCCCCTTCCTGGTCAGCAACTTCTCGGCCATGACGCAGTAGGGGCAGGTGGCGGTGCAGTACATCTTGATCGGGGGCATCAGATTTCCTTGATTATTTTTCGCGTGGCAGGCCGGCCTGTTCCCAGGCCTGCATGCCTCCAGCGAGGTTGTGCAGGTTCTCGAAACCGGCTTTCTTGAGGGTGCCGCAGGCGCTGCCGGAGCGATTGCCGCTACGGCACACCGCGATGATCGGCTTGCCCTTGAACGGCTCCAGTTCGGACAGGCGATCCTTCAGCCTGCTCAGGGGGATGTGCCTGGCCTTGGCGATATGGCCGTCGCTCCATTCCGAGTGCTCGCGCACGTCCAGCATCAGGGCGTCTTCGTGGTTGAACAGCAGCACCGCTTCCTGCGGGCCGATTTGTTTGACCCCGGACAGGCGTCCGAACAGGCCGCCGCCCAGCAGCATGAAGCCGGACAGGCCGGCGAGCAGGATCAACCAGATGTTTTGTAGCGCGAAATCCATGTGTTTCCTTATCAGTCGAAAAAGAGGGACCAGTCCACGGTGACCTCGGGCAAGACGCCCAGGGCCAAAGTTCCTTGCATCTCCCTGATCTCGGGGCGGCCGTAGTGGCCATCAACCAGGCGATACACCGTGACCAGCCGGTCGGTCGGATGCAGCAGCCAGTATTCCCGCACACCGGAGCGTTCGTACAAGGCCAGCTTGACGATCAGATCGCGCTTGGCGGAGCTGGGAGAGAGCACCTCCGCCACCCAATCCGGCGCGCCGCGCACGCCGCGCTCGTCCAGTTTGGCTTCGTCGCACACCACCAGCACATCCGGCTGCACCACCGTGTCCACCTTGTCATCCGCCTCGTCGGTGTGCGGCAGGCGCACGTCGAAGGGGGCGACGAAGGGCTGGCAGGGTTTGCCTTTGAGCGCGGTGGCGATCTGGCGAAACAGTTCACCCGTCAGGTTCTGATGTGTCCGCGTCGGCGCCGGCGACATGGCGTAAGCCACGCCGTCGATCAGTTCATAACGAACGTCGTCGGGCCAGGAACAGTAGTCGGCGTAGGTGTAGTGGTCGGTTTTGAGTCGTGGCAGACCCATGTCGATCTCCCGAGATTGCGTCGGAATCGGATTATCGCTTACTTGCAGCAGGCGCCGCCGCCTTCCTGGAAACCGAGTTTCTTCAACAGTTTTTCCGGCGGGCAGAAACCGGTGAAGCCGGATTGCAGCAGGTTGAGGCCGATGAAGGCGGTGAACCAGAGCCAGGACAGCTTGCTCAGGTCGATCTGGCCGCTGAAGTGGGCCAGGGCCAGGGACAGCACGATGAAGGCGCCGGCCATGATGCGGATGATGCGTTCGATGCTCATATGAAACTCCTATGGGTTAAGTGGATGGGGTTTTGCGCTGTCCCCGCAAGGGGGACAGCGAATCCGTAAGCGCTGAAGCGCTAACGGCTTCGCTGTCCCCGCAGGGGGGATGCCGAATCCGTAAGCGCTGAAGCGCTAACGGCTTCGCTGCCACAGCAGGTAAAGCAGGGGAATCACCACCAGGGTCAGCGCGGTGGAGGCGAAAGTACCGAAAATCAGGCTGACCGCCAAGCCGCCGAACACCGGATCGGTGACCATGATGGCGGAGCCGGCGATGATGGCCAGGGCGGTGAGCAGGATCGGGCGGAAGCGCACGGCTCCCGCCTCCATGACGGCCGCTTCCAGGCCGTAGCCCTGCTTGCGGTAGTCGAGGATGAAGTCGATCAGCAGCAGCGAGTTGCGCACCACCACGCCGGCCAGGGCGATGACGCCGATCATGGAGGTGGCGGTGAATGCCTGGCCGGTGGCCCAGTGGCCAGGGAATACGCCGATCAGGGTCAGGGGAATCGCACCCATGACGATCAGCGGCAGCATGAACGACTTGTAATAGGCCGTCAGCAGCAGGTAGATCAGCACCAGGGCGACCATGAAGGCGGAGCCGAGGTCGCGGAACACGTCCAGGGTCAGGCGCATTTCGCCGCCCCAGAGCAGGGTGGTGTCGACCACGTCCTTCGGTTGCGCCTCGACGAAGCCGAGGTTGCCGGTGGTAAAGGTGGCGCCGGATTTCAGCTTCCGTCCATCCAGCATCCTGTCCAGGGCGAGCACGGCGTAGACCGGGCTGGATTGCAGCAGCTCGCCACCCACCGTGACCTGCGCGTGCTGGTCGCGGCCGCGCAGGGGCTTGGTTTCCACTTCGCGTTCGATACGGGCGATTTCCGACAGGGGGATTTGTATACCCTGGTGCGCGCCCTGGGCGTTGCCGATACGCAGGGCCAGGAGGGTGGCCGGGTCGGCGCGCTGTTCGCGCGGCAGGCGCACGCGGATGTCCATCGGCTCGCGCGCGTCCACGGAATGCAGGGTGCCGATGGCGAAGCCGCTGACGTAATCGCGCAGCAGTTTGGCCACCTGACCGGGGGCGACGCCCGCGAGCATGGCCTTCTCGGCGTCCACCCTGACGCGGAAGCCCTCGACGCCAACGCACACAAGTCGTTCGCCGGGCCGCCCCAAGAACGACTTGGCCCCCACGGGGTACCGAAGGGTAGGGGTTTCATCAGGCGGCTCGGAGGTTTTTTCCGAGCCGGGGGTACAACCAACTGAATCATCGACGTTGGTGAGGCCGTAAGTCTTGTGGAAGGCGGCGTTCACTTCCAGGGCGCTGGCGCGCAGCACGTCGTAATCCGGGCCGTAGAGTTCGGCCAGGACTTGCGAGGACACCGGCGGGCCGGGGGGCGTTTCGTAGATCTTGATGCGGGCCGTGGGGAAGGCGGTGCGCACCGGTTTGAGGGCGGCGTCGAACTGGTTGGCGATGTCGTGCGAGGCGTCATCGCGATGATGTTTGTCGATCAGGTTGACGCGAATCTGCGCCAGGTTCTCGCCCTTTTTCAGCAGGTCGCCGCGCACCAGGGCGGCGAAGTCGATGGGCGCCGCGATCCCCAGAAAGGTCTGGAAATTGTCCACATGCGGGTGCTTCGCCAGGGTGGCGCCGATCGCGCGCGCCACCTGGTCGGTGGCGGCCAGGGCGGTTCCGGCGGGCATGTCCACCTGCAACAACAGGGTGTTGGTGTTGTCGTTGGGCAGCATCTTGAGTTCCACGCCGAGCGGCGACAGCGGCCCGTTGATGCCGGAAGGGCGCACGAACTGCCAGGCGGGCATGACCATCGCGCCGATCAGGAGGCCGAGGATGATGAGAAAAAAGACATTGCGCTTGGGCGCGCTCGCCATTAGCGGCTTCACCGTCGCCAGGTAGACGCGGCGCAGCGGGTCTTGATCGGCGTGGCCGTGGTCTTCCAGAGTTTTTGCCTGTTCCAGCGCTTTCATCGCTTTACCACGGAGAACCCGCCGCGCCGCCCAGGGAACCACGGAATAGGCGATGAACAGCGAGGCGAGCATGGCGACCGGCACGTTGATCGGAATCGGCCGCATGAACGGGCCCATCATGCCGGTGACGAAGGCCATCGGGATGAAGGCCAGCATCACCGCCACGGTGGCGACGTTGGTGGGGTTGCCGATCTCGTTGGCGGCGGTGACCAGGGCCTGGCCGAATTGATCCATCTTCACCTTGCCATGATGCAGGTGGCGGTGGATGTTCTCGATCACCACGATGGAATCGTCCACCAGCAGGCCGAGCGCCAGGATCAGGGCGAACAGGGTGATGCGGTTGATGGTCTGGCCGAACAGGAAGCCCACCGCCAGCACGATGAACAGGATCAGCGGGATGGTCATGGTGACGATGCCCGCCTCGCGCCAGCCGAGGAACCACCACATCAGCAGGATGACGGTGAAGATGGCGATGCCGAGGTGTTCCACCAGCAGATTGACCGCAGCGTCCGCCCGCTCGCCGTCATCGCGGGTGACGGTGATGTCGATGCCCTGCGGCACGGCCTGGCGCTTGAGTTGCTCCAGTTTTTCCAGCACCGCGCCGGAAACGGTGACGCCGTTGGTGCCGGCCTTCTTGGCGATGGCCAGGGTGACGGCGGGGGCGACGGTGCGGGTTGGCTGCCGCGCGGCGGGGCCGAAGCCGATCCACGACGATTCTTCCACCTCGGCGGCGCCGTCCTCGATCCGGGCGATGTCTTTCAGGTACACCGGGCGGCCGTTGGCGGCGCCGACGACGATGGCGCCGACCGCCCGCGCGTCGCCGAGAAAGCCATCCAGGCGCAAGGGGTGCGAACGGTTGCCCTGGGTCAGATTGCCCAGGGGGGCGGAGACGTTGGCGCCGCGCAGAGCTTGATCCACCCGGTCGAGGCTGAGACCGGCGGCGGCGAGGCGCTGCGGGTCGATCCAGACGTTGAGCGCCGGCGCGCGGCCACCCACCAGTTGCGAGAAGGAGACGCCGGGGACGTTGCGCAGATTTTCCAGCAGACGGGCGCCGACCTCGCGCAGGCTGCGCTCGTCATGGCTGGCGGAAGACAGGGTGAGGGTGAGGATGGGCACGTCGTCGACGTTGATCGGCTTGACGATGGGGTCGTTGGCGCCGGGCGGCATGCGATCCATGTTCTGCATCAACTGGTTATAGAGTTTTACCAGGCTGTCTTCCTGGTTCTGCCCCACCTTGAACTGCACGGTGACGACGCCGTAATCGTTGGCGGCGTAGCCGAAGGTGTGATCGACGCCGAACTGCGAATGCATGATCGCTTCCAGCGGCTTGACGATGAGGTTGTCCACCTCTTCCGCGCTGGCGCCCGGCTTGGCGACGAGGATGCTGGCCGCCGGCACCACGATCTGCGGGTTGTATTCGCGTGGCGTCATGATGAGGGCCATCACGCCCAGCATGAACAGGGCCAGGATCATCAGTGGCGTGATCTTGGATTCCAGGAAGTTGCCGGCCAGGCGGCCGGCGATGTTCATGGCCGTGTTGTGTTCAGACATGCCCGCTCCCCGGCTCAACCGCCGATCCTGTCGCCAGACTCAAGTTTTTCCGCGCCGCCGCTGACGACGCGCTCGCCGTCCGTCAGCCCGGAGAGGATTTCCAGTCGCCCGTCGCGTTGTTCACCCGCGCGCACCATGCGGAACTGAATGACGCCATCCTGGCCAACCACGAACACGCCGCTGATGCCGGCGCGGTTGACCAGGGCGCCGGCGGGCACCGTCAGCGTTTCGCGCTCGCCTTGCGGGAACAGGACGCGGGCAAACAGGCCGCTACGTAAGATATGCGGCGCCTCGGCGTCGGTCGACGCTCCCCTCTCCCGTGTGCGGGAGAGGGGCTGGGGGTGAGGGAGATTGGAAATGTCGAGCTTGACCAGAAAGGTGCGGCTGACCGGGTCGGCGGCGGGCGAGATGCGAGCGACGCGCGCGGTTTGCGTCTTGGCCTGGCCATCCACTTCCACCCGCACCTGGGCGCCGGGTTTCAGGGCGCTCAGGACTGATTCCGGCACCTGGGTTTCCACCTGCAACCTGCCCGTGTTTTCCACCACCAGCACCGGCTGGCCGGGCGTGGCGAGGTCGCCGGCATGGGCCATCTTCTTCGTCACCACGCCGGCGATGGGCGAGGTCACCGTGGCGTAACGCAACTGGCCGGAGGCGGTGTTGTGGCCGGCGCGCGCCTGCGCCAGGCGCGATTGCGCCAGCTCGTATTGCAGCTTCATCTTCTCGAATTGCTGGCGGGTGACGGCATCTTCCTTGAACAGGGCCTCGAAGCGCAGGAATTCCACCCTGGCGTCGGCGAGCGCGTCCTCGGCCTGCTTGAGGCCGGCGCGGGTCTGTTCGACCTGGCCTTGCACATCCACCGGGTCGACACTGAACAACTTCTGGCCGACCTGAACCGGCTGGCCCTCGACCACATCAATGGAACGGAGGTAACCCATCAGGCGCGAAGCCACCTGAACCTGGTTTTCCGCGACCAGGGTGGCGGGGGTGGGGTGGTAGGCGGGCGCCTTGGCCAGGGTGGCGGTTTCCACGGGCGCCCGCATCACACGGGCGGCGGCGGGCTGTTTGGCTTCTTCCTGGCCGCCGCATCCGGCGAGCAGGGCGGCGGAGAGCAGGAGGGACAAAACTGCGAGCGGGAGCGAGCGCGGGATCATGTTCAATCCTGTTTCAAAGTTGTTCCGGATCGAGGGCGCCGGCGGCCTGCAATACCTGGCCACGGCTCACACTCAAGTCAAAACGCGCTTGGACGAGGTCGGCGCGGGCGCGGTCAAGCTGGGTCTGGGCGGAGAGTAGATCGACCAGGGTGGTGACGCCGTTCTCATAGCGCAGCCGGGTCAGGCGCTGCGCCTCCTCGGCCTCCTTCACCGCCTCGCCGCGCGCCGCCAGGCGCTCCTCCGCTTCCAGGGCGCGGCGGCGCGCCTCGGTCACCTGGAAAGCAATGGCCTCCTCGGCCTGGCGCAGTTTGGCGGCCTGTTCCAGGCGCGCGGCCTGGGCGCGGTCGATGGCTGCACTATTGTGGCCACCGTCGAATACGTTCCAGGAGAGAGTGCCGCCCAGGGTGTAGGAAGCGGCGCCGAAGCCGAGGTCGCGGTCGTTCCAGTCATGCCGCGCCATCACGTTCACTTGCGGCATTTTCGCGCCGCGCGCGGCGGCGGTGGCGGATCGCGCCGCCTCGACCTGGCCACGCAGGGCTTGCAGGGCGGGATGTTGGGCGACGGCCTGGCGGCGCAGCGCCTCGGCATCGCCGGCCGGCAGCTTGGGTTGGGCCTCGCCGGCGACGTCGATGTCGTCCCCCAGCTTGCGCCCCAGCAACAGCTTCAGGCGATCCAGCGCGGTGGCTTCCTGGCGGCGCGCCTCGGAAACGCGCAATTTGGCGTTCTCCAGGTTCACCCGCGCCGATAGCAGGTCGCTTTTCACCACCATGCCTTGTTGATGCAGGCTGCCGGCCACGCGCACGTATTCCGTCGCCGCCGTTTTCGCCTGTTCGCTCACCTGGAGATAGGCGCGCGCCAGGTGGATGCCCTGATAGGCCTGGAGCACATCAAGCACGACCTGCTGTCGCGCGGCGGCGTCGCCCGCTTGCGCGGCGCGCACATGCGCTCGCGCCTCTTCCCGCCGCGCGTCGATCCGGCCGCCGCTGTAGAGCGGCGCGGTCACTTCGACACGGGTATTGAAATTACTGATCGCGGCGGGGTTGTTGAGGGTCGCCGGATTGAAATCGGCGGCCGATATCCGCTCCTGTCCCAACTTCAGGCCGAAGGCGCTCAGGGCATCGTTGGTATGGGTGGCATTGAGGGAAACATCGACCCGGGGCAGGCGCGCACCATCGGCCTGCCTCAGCCCGGACTCGGCCTGGGCGATGCGGGCCTGGCTGATGGAGAGTTCCGGATTCTGATTCAGCGCGATTTCTGCGGCCTGGCGCGGACTCAGGGTTTCCGCCCCGGCGCTGCCCCAGAGCAGGCCCAGCAGAAATGGCAACGCGCTCCATCGCGGGTACGAATTCGTCATGGCTCACACCTCTTGCGGGTACTCCCCACTTGCGCGGAGAGGCTAATATTAGAAACGGCTAATATTAGCGATTAAAATTACTTATAACAAGATAAGCAATATCAAGAGGATATCAAGGGGGGGTGGAAGTGTTGCCGCGATGATGGATGAGGACGAAAGCCACACCTGAGACCAACAAGGGGAACCTTGCCGTGGCGAGCACGGACAGAGTGGTGTTCAGAGCGGTGTTACTTCGCGAAACCGCAAAACACGTCGCGCATCATGCCGATGAGCAGCAGGGTGCGGGTGTCGCCGACGCGGTAATAGACACGGTTGGCGTCCTTGCGTGTTCGCAGAACGCCTTTGTCACGGAGGATGGCCAGATGCTGGGAAATGTTGCTTTGCGAGGTGCCGACGCTTTCCACGATATCCTGGACGCTCACTTCCTTGTCGCCCAGCACGCACAGAATTTTCAATCGCAAGGGGTGCGACATGGCTTTGAGGGCTCGGGATGCTTGTTCGATGTGCTCGTCCTTGTCGATGAGATCGGTGGACTCGTTGGTCATTGTGGGCTCCGTGCTGCCGGTTGTATAAACGCGCGGGCTGCTGCCAGCCGCGCAAGTATAGTTCGTAAAGTATTCAAATATACTAAAATACGTCATGAAAAAGACCGTTAGAGACGATAAAATCCGCTGATGCCTTCCGCTTCCGCCAAGCCTGTTCTGCTCGTCATCCTCGATGGTTTCGGCTGTCGTCGCGCCGATGCCAATAACGCCATCACCAGTGCCAGCAAGCCCAATTTCGACCGTTTCTGGAAAGAACATCCGCACAGCCTGATTCAGGCATCGGAAGCCGCCGTGGGTTTGCCGGCCGGCCAGATGGGCAATTCCGAAGTCGGCCATCTCAATATCGGCGCCGGCCGTGTGGTGTATCAGGAATTCACCCGCATCGACCGCGCCATCCACAACGGCCATTTTCCCAGCAACCCCGCGCTCAACGAGGTCATCGCCAAGCT
Organism: Hydrogenophilales bacterium; assembly: GCA_023258975.1. Taxonomy (GTDB): domain Bacteria; phylum Pseudomonadota; class Gammaproteobacteria; order Burkholderiales; family Thiobacillaceae; genus PFJX01. Next base: position 149,252 of record JAHFRD010000006.1, read on the forward strand.
CAAGGCGAATGGTGGCGCCCTGCATATATTCGGCCTGCTCTCCGACGGTGGTGTGCACAGCCACGAAAACCACATCCACGCGATGCTGGAACTTGCTTTGCGGCAAGGGCTGGCCAAGGTTTACGTGCATGCCTTCCTGGATGGCCGCGATACACCGCCAAAGAGCGCCGAGGCCTACATCCGTTGCCTGCAGGACAAGATGGACGGATTGCGTGGTGGCCGCATCGCCAGCATCGTGGGCCGCTATTACTCGATGGATCGCGACAAGCGCTGGAACCGGGTAAAGATCGCCTTCGATCTGGTGACCTTGGGCCGCGCGGAGTACCAGGCGCCCAGCGCCGCGCTTGGACTGGAGATGGCCTACGCGCGCGGTGAAACCGACGAATTCGTGAAGCCCACCGCCATTGTCGAGAAAGGGGGGGAGCCGGTACGCATGCGCGATGGTGATGCCATCGTGTTCATGAACTTCCGCTCTGATCGCGCGCGCGAGATCACCAAGGCTTTCATCGAGCCGGGTTTCCACGAATTTGAATGCGAATACGTGCCGAAACTTTCCAGTTTCTGCACGCTCACCGGCTACAGCGAGGAGTTCGATGTTCCGGTCGCTTTTCCGCCGGAACGGGTGCGCAACGGTTTCGGCGAATATATCGCCAACCTGGGCTTGCGCCAGTTGCGCATCGCCGAAACCGAGAAGTACCCGCACGTCACCTACTTCTTCAATGGTGGCGAGGAAACAGTTTACCCGGGCGAGGATCGCATCATGGTGAAGTCGCCGATGGTGCCAACCTATGACCTCAAGCCCGAGATGAATGCCTTTGAAGTGACCGACAAACTGGTCGAGGCGATCGAAAGCCGCAAGTACGATGCCATCATCTGCAACTATGCCAACTGTGACATGGTTGGCCATACCGGCATCATGGAAGCCGCCGTACAGGCCGTGGAGGCGGTGGACATCTGTCTCGGGCGGGTAGTCGGAGCCATGCGTGGCGTCGGCGGCGAAGTGCTGATTACCGCCGACCACGGCAATGCCGAGACCATGCTGGATATTTCCACCAATCAACCCCATACCGCCCACACCACCAATCTGGTTCCGTTTCTGTATATCGGCCGTCCGGCGCGCATGGAACACAGCGGTGCGCTGGAAGATATCGCGCCGACCATGCTGAAGTTGATGGGGTTGCCGCAGTCTGGGGAAATGACCGGCCACGCGCTCATCGAATTCGAATGACGTGCTCACCTGTTTGTTGACTCGCGTCGTTCTCCTGTTTCTGGCCTGGTCCTGCGCCGCGTTCGCGGCGCAGGATGCCGGCAAGCAACAGGAACTCAAGGATTTGCGCGGGCGCATCGAAGCCCTGCAACAGGAATTGGAACAGGCCAGCGAAGACCGCGCGGAGGCGGCCGACGGCTTGAAAAAATCCGAGCGGCGTATTTCCGATGTGGCGCGCAGCCTGCGCAATCTGGAGGCGAAACAACGCAGACTGGCGCGCGAGTTGAAGAAACTGGAAGAAGAGGCCCATCTGGTCAACGATGAGATCGCGAACCAGCGCAAGCGTCTGGCCGCGCTGCTGCGGGAGCGATACGCGCGCGGGGGCGACGATGCCATGAAGTTGATTCTCAACGGTCAGGATCCCGGCGAGGTGGCGCGCAATCTCGAGTACTACGGCTACATCGGCCGTGCCCGGGCCGGACTCATCCGCGAGTACCAGAATTCTCTCGCCCGTCTGAGCGCGCTGAAAAACAAGGCACAGGCGCAACGCGACGATATTGGCCAGGTAAAGGAAGAGCGTGTGGCGCAGAAAAAGGCCCTGGAGGATGAGAAAAGCGCGCGTCAGCAGGTGCTCTACAAGCTATCCAGGCAGATACGCACGCAGCGCAAGGAAATCGACTCCCTGGCGCGCGACGAGAAACGCCTGACTCGCCTGATCGAACGACTTGCCCGACTGGCCGTGGCGAAACCGCAGGCCGCGGCCAAGCCCGGACAGAAGGTGAGCAGGGTGGCCGATGCCAGTCTGGCCGGGCTGGATTTCGATCACCTCAAGGGCAAACTCGCTCTGCCTGTCGCGGGTGAAATCCTGCATCGCTACGGACAAAGCCGGGATGGCGGTGGACCGGCCTGGAAGGGCCTGTTCATCCGCGCGCGGCAAGGCCAGGAAGTGCGCGCCGTCGGCACCGGCCAGGTGGCTTTCGCGGACTGGCTGCGCGGCTTCGGAAACCTGCTGATCATCGACCACGGCGACGGTTTCCTCAGCCTGTACAGCAATAATGAAAGCTTGTATAAACAGCCGGGCGACCCTGTCCGCGCGGGTGATGTGGTGGCGACGGTAGGCGCCACCGGAGGCCAGGATGAGCCCGGCCTCTACTTCGAACTGCGCCGTCAGGGCAAACCTTTCGACCCCTTAGCCTGGGTCAATCTCAAATAGCCAGAGGCATCATGGCCAGCAAATTCAAGCAAATCAGCCTGTTGGGCATGGGCGTCATGATCGGCGCCGCGCTCACCCTCAATTATTCCGCCATCGCGGAACGCGAGCCCGAGCCCTTGCCGCTTGAAGACCTGCGGGCATTCAGCGAAATCTTCGGCAAGATCAAGAGCGATTATGTCGAGCCGGTGGAAGACAAGAAGCTGATCACCGAAGCCATCAACGGCATGCTCTCCGGGCTGGATCCGCATTCCGCCTATCTCGACAAGGATGGCTTCAAGGAACTCCAGGTCGGCACCCAGGGTGAATTCGGTGGCCTCGGGATCGAGGTCGGCATGGAAGACGGCTTCGTCAAGGTGGTTTCCCCGATCGAAGACACCCCCGCGTTCAAGGCCGGAGTGAAAAGCGGCGATCTGGTCATCAAGCTGGATGAGACGCCGGTCAAGGGCATGACCTTGAACGACGCGGTCAAGCGCATGCGCGGCAAGCCCGGAACCGACATCACGCTCACCATCATCCGCAAGGGGGAGAGCAAGCCGCTCACCATCACCATCACGCGCGCGGTCATCAAGATCAAGAGCGTCAAGTACAAGTTGGCCGAGCCTGGTTTCGGCTATGTGCGCATCACCCAGTTTCAGGAGCATTCCGGCGAGAACCTCGTGGATGCACTGAAGGATCTGGGCGAACAGAACAAGGGCGCGCTCAAGGGCCTGGTGCTGGATCTGCGCAACGATCCGGGCGGCTTACTCAACACCGCCGTGTCGGTTTCCGGCGCCTTCCTCAAGCAGGGCGATCTGGTGGTCTATACCGATGGGCGCACCGAAGACGCCAAGATGCGACTGACCAATTCGCGCGAGAACTACCTGCGCCCCGGCGAGGCCGACTATCTCAAGAACTTGCCGGCCTGGGCCAAGACCGTGCCGCTGGTGGTGCTGGTGAATGGTGGATCGGCTTCCGCCTCGGAGATCGTCGCGGGTGCGCTGCAAGACCACAAGCGCGCGCTGGTCGTCGGCACCCAGTCGTTCGGCAAGGGCTCGGTGCAGACCATCCTGCCCCTCAACAACGGCACCGCCATCAAACTCACCACGGCGCGCTACTTCACTCCGGGTGGCCGCTCCATCCAGGCCAAGGGCATCACCCCGGACATCACGGTGGAAGATGCGACGATTTCCTCGGGCGAGGCGCCCAAGATGGAAGTGCGCGAGGCTGACCTGGAACGCCATCTCAGCAATGGCGACGAAGACGGGGCGGCCAACAAGTCGCCGCATGCGCCCAAGGGCGATAAATCCAAAGACGAGAAACCCAAGGATGACAAGGCCAGGGGCGGCAAAGGCAAACCGGCTCTGGAGCCCGGTGAGATCGTCAGCAAGAGCGACTACCAGTTCAACCAGGCGCTGATCCTGCTCAAGGGCCTCAACCTCCTGCAGGGCCGCAAGGAGTAAGACGTGTCGGCGGCCTGTGACGTCGACAAGCTGCGGGAGATCGTTTTTCATCCTCTCCCCCCCGAGCAGGTCGAGCGCGCGCTCAACCTGCTCCGCGAACTGCCCGGGTTGACAGCCACCCGGGCTGGACCGCAGAGCTTGCAAATCACCTATTCCGTCACTGAACACACGCTGCAGGATCTGGAAACGCTGCTCGGCCTGCGCGGTTTTCACCTGGAAGCCACCTTGTTGATTCGGGTGAAGCGTGCGCTGGTCTACTACTGCGAGCATGTACAGCGGGAAAACCTGCACAAGCCGGAAGTGCAGACCAAGAAATACAAACCGCACATGGAAGCCTGGGAAAAGCACCCGCACGGCGACCACGACGAAACGCCGACCGAGTGGCGGCAGTACAAATAACCGGATTGCGAATGGCGAATGGCGGGTTGAACCACCCATGACCGCGTCTGAAACGGCTCCCTCGTAACCAGCAACTTGAATTGAACGACTCCCAACTCCTCCGCTATTCCCGCCATATCCTGCTCGACCAGGTTGGCATCGCCGGCCAGGAAGCGCTGCTGGCGGCGCATGCGCTGATCGTCGGGGCCGGTGGCCTCGGCTCGCCGGTGGCGCTCTACCTGGCCGCAGCGGGCGTGGGACGCATCACCCTGGCGGATCATGACGTGGTCGACCTCACCAATTTGCAACGCCAGATCGCCCACGATCTCGCCAGCGTGGGGCGGAACAAGGCGCACTCCGCCGCCGCGCGGATGCGGGGGATGAATCCGGATGTCCATGTGATCGAGCTGCCGTTGCGCCTGGAGGGAGCATCACTCGATGCCGCCATCGCCGCCGCCGACGTGGTACTCGATTGCTCCGACAACTTCGCCACCCGCCACGCCGTCAACCGCGCCTGCGTGGCGCACCGCAAGCCTCTGGTATCCGGGGCGGCGGTGCGCTTCGACGGGCAGGTCGCGGTGTTCGACCTGCGCCGCGAGGAAGCCCCTTGCTATGCCTGCCTGTTTCCCGAGCATGCCCAGGACGCGGAAATGCGCTGCGCGGAATTCGGCGTGTTCGCGCCCCTGGTCGGCGTGGTGGGCGCGATGCAGGCGCTGGAAGCCCTGAAACTGCTGATCGGCATCGGCACAAGCCTGTCCGGCCGCCTGTTGCTGTTCGACGCGCTCGCCGCAGACTGGCGCGCCATCCGCCTGAAACGCGATCCGGGATGCGGGGTGTGCGGGCAATAAGCCCACGAGTCGAAAAGAAAAAAGCCGGCTAAACGCCGGCTTTTATTCTTCCAGCGAAGCGGAACTCAGGCGGGCTGGGCGACGGCGGCCAGCAGCTTCTGAAGTTCGCCAGTCTGGTACAGGTCGCGCATGATGTCGGAACCGCCGATGAACTGGCCGCCGATATAAAGCTGGGGGATGGTCGGCCAGTTGGCGTAATCCTTGATGGCGACGCGGATGGCGTCATCCTGCAACACGTTGACCGCGACGAAGTTGGTCAGCCCGCAGGCCTTGAGGATGTTGGCCGCGTTGGCGGAAAAACCGCACTGGGGAAACTGCGGCGTGCCCTTCATATAGAGCACGACCGGGTTGCCGGTGACCAACTGGTGAACCTGTTCTTTCATATCCATGACCGTACCTTGAGCGAAGTTGACAAAATCTGTCGGGAATTATACGGATCGACTTTCGACGTGGCAAGCGGGCTCCGTTCATGGTCGCCCCTGCGGGAGCGCCGTTCGCGGCGCGATTACCACCTCCGCGAAGCGCGCTCGTCCTTACCCATGCAGGCCTCCATTCGGCCCGCGAGCGGGCCTCCTACTGGTAGTCGAAGGCATCCGAGAAAAAAGCGTCCTCCGGCAGGCCGCGCGCCAGGAAGTCGCGCCGCGCCGCTTGCACCATGGGCGGGGCGCCACAGACATAGACCTCATGGCCGCAGAGATCGGCGAAGTCCGCCAGCACCGCTTCATGCACATGGCCCGTGCGGCCCGGCCAGTGATCCTCCGGCCTGGGCTGACTGAGCACGGGTATGAAATCGAAACGCGCATGTTCTTGTTGCCACCGCGCCGGCAGATCCGGCTGGTATAGATCGCGCGGGCCGCGCGCGCCCCAGTAGAAAACGAACTGGCGGTCGATTTCATGGTGGAAGGCGTGGGCGAGCATGCTCTTGATCGGCGCGAAACCGGTGCCGCCGGCCACGAAAATCACCGGCTTGTCCGAGTCGCGCAGGAAGAAGGTGCCATGCGGCCCGTTGATGCGAAGGATGTCCTTGGCCTTCATCGCGCCGAATACCTGGCCGGTGAACTGCCCGCCCGGCACATGGCGGATATGCAGTTCCAGCAGACCGTCTTCCTCCGGCGAGTTGGCCAGCGAGAAACTGCGCCGCTTGCCGTCCTTGAGGAGAAAGTCGAGGTACTGGCCGGGCAGGAACTGCAAGCGCTCATTGGCCGGCAGTTTGAGCCAGATGGCCATCACGTCGTCGGCCAGTTTCTCCATGCGCTCCACCCGGCATGGCAGGGTCTTGACCGGCACGTCCTTGGCGGCGCCCACTTCCTTGACCTCGATGCTGAGATCGCTCTTCGCCGTGGCGCAGCAGAACAGGACCATGCCCTTGGCCTTGTCTTCCGGGGATAGCGCGCTGTCCTGGTAAACGCCGAAATCCACCTCGCCGCACAGAACCTTGCCCTTGCACGCGCCACAAGCGCCGTTGCGGCAGCCGTAAGGGAGGGAGAAGCCGGCGTTGAGCGCGGCCGCGAGCAGGGTGTCACCCGCGTTGACGGTAAACTCGTGGCCGCTGGGCTGGATCGTGACCTGGTGAGACATTCCGATTTCCTCTCTGCACTGAAAAACTGATGCGTATCCTGATTGTGGGTTGCGGCGATGTCGGCCTGCGCGCCGCGCGTCTTCTCGCGGGACATGCCCGCCTCTACGGCTTGATCCGGTCGCCGGAACGCGGCGCAGAACTGCGCGCCGCCGGCATCACGCCCCTCCTCGGCGACCTCGACGACCGCGCCAGCCTGAAACGCCTGGCCGGCCTTGCCGACGCTGTTCTGCACTTCGCGCCACCACCCGGGCAAGGGGAAAGCGACCCGCGCACCCGCCGCCTGCTGGCCACCCTCGGGCGCGGCAGTCTATCCCAATTGATCTATATCAGCACCAGCGGGGTCTATGGCGACTGCGGCGGAGAGGTGGTGGCGGAAACCCGGCCGGCGCGGCCCAACAACCCGCGCGCCCGGCGCCGCGCCGATGCCGAGGCGCGGCTGCGCCGATTCGGCAGGCACGGCACCCGGGTCTGCCTGCTGCGCGCCCCAGGCATCTACGCCCAGAACCGCATGCCGGAAGAACGGGTGAAGAAGGCCCTGCCCGCCATCGTCGGCGCGGACGATGTGTATACCAACCACATCCACGCCGACGACCTCGCGCGTCTGGCCATCGCCGCCCTGTTCTGCGGGCGCCACAACCGCCTCTACAACGCCGTGGACGACAGCGGCCTGAAAATGGGCGACTGGTTCGATGTGGTCGCCGACCATCTCGGCCTGCCGCGCCCGCCGCGCTTGCCAAGGGAACAGGTCATCGCCGCCGTCACCCCGGCCATGCGCACCTTCCTCACCGAATCGCGCCGCCTCGCCAATCGGCGCATCAAGAAAGAACTGGGCTTCCGCCTGCGCTACCCGACGGTAAGGGAAGGCTTGCGCGGCAAGGGCTGACCAGGAGAAGTGGCCGCATCCGGCGGGGAACTCCCGCGAGCCGCCCGCCTCCTCCATTGTTCCGAGAGATACGACAGCACCGAGACCACTCATGTACGAACAAGCTTCCCACTCGCTTCTGAACGAAATCCTGATCGAACTGAAACCCGAGATCGGCAACGCGCGCATGCGGCATTTCTACACTCGTCTCGGCGCGAACTTCTACGCCATCCACTCCCTGTTCCATCTGCTGTACGGCGAGCGTCCGGACTTCAAGGAGCAGATGGCCAGCCTGGTCGAGACGCTCGCCTCCCGCTACCTCGAACGCGCGCCCGGCCTGCGCAAATCCGACCTGGCGCGCGAGAAGGACTACAACTGGTTCCTCAGCCAGAAATGGGTCGGCATGGCGCTGTACTGTGATCGTTTCGCCGACGACCTGAAGGGCCTGCGCGCAAAACTGCCTTACCTGCAGGATCTGGGCGTCAACATGGTGCATGTCATGCCCATCCTCGACTGCCCGGCGGACAACAGCGACGGCGGTTATGCGGTGCGCGACTTCCATCAGGCCGCTGCCCGTTTTGGCACCATGCGGGATATGGAAGACCTGGCCGCGACCCTCAAGAAGCGCGACATGCTGCTGGTTCTCGATATCGTGGTCAATCACACCTCGGACGAGCACGAATGGGCGCGATGCGCGCGCGCGGGCGAAAGGAAATACCAGGATTACTACTTCGTCTTCGACGACCGCGAGACCCCCGACATTTTCGAGGAAACCATGCCGGAGATCTTTCCGGCCACCTCGCCCGGCAACTTCACCTGGGACGCGGAGATGGGCAAGTGGGTAATGACGGTGTTCAACCACTATCAGTGGGATCTGAACTACCGCAACCCGGCGGTGCTGATCGAAATGATCGACATCATCCTGTTCTGGGCCAACCAGGGCGCGGACATCCTGCGCCTGGACGCAGTGGCCTTCCTGTGGAAAAAGATGGGCGGCGTGTGCCAGAACGAGCGCGAGGCGCATCTGCTGCTGCAACTGATGAAGGACTGCTGCCAGGTGACCGCGCCGGGCGTGTTGTTCATCGCCGAAGCCATCGTCGCGCCGGGTGAAATCTCGAAATATTTCGGCGAGGACGCGATCAACGCCAAGGAATGCGAGATCGCCTACAACGCCACCTTCATGGCCTTGCTCTGGGACGCGGTGGCCACAAAGAACGCGAAGCTGCTCAACCAGGGCGTGAAAAGCCTGCCCGGCAAACTGGAACGGGCGACCTGGCTCAACTACGTGCGCTGCCACGACGACATCGGCCTCGGTTTCGACGACAACGATATTCGCCTGGCCGGCTTCGACCCGGCGCAACACCGGCGTTTCCTGATCGACTACTTCACCGGCCGGTTTCCCGGTTCGCCCGCCAGGGGCCTGCCGTTCGGCGAGAACCCGAAGACGGGCGACGCGCGCATCTCCGGCTCGCTCGCCTCGCTGGTCGGGCTGGAGTCCGCGCTGGAGAGCCGGGATGAGGTCGCCATCGAGGCCGCCATCAAGACCATTCTGCTGCTGCACGGCATGATTCTCTCGTTCGGCGGCATTCCGCTGCTCTACTACGGCGACGCGATCGGTACGCTCAACAGCCTGGAATACCTCGCCGACCCCGCCAAGGCCGCCGACAACCGCTGGATGCACCGCTCGCACTTCGACTGGAACAAGGCGCAAAAACGCCATGAGATCGGCTCGGTGGAACAGCGTATTTTCAGCGCGTTGAAAAAAATGATCGCGCTACGCAAGGAAATCACCGCATTCGCGGATTTCGACAACCGCCAGTTGCTGGCGGTGGACAACCTCAACCTGCTGCTCTTCTCACGCACCGACCCGCGCAACAATCGCAACCGGGTGTTGGTGATGGGCAACTTCAGCGTCGCGGAGCAGGAGCTGCCGGTCGGCGCGTTGAGGGCGCAAGGCTTCTTCCAGAGGGAAGGGATGAAAGACCTCTGCTCGGGCGAACGTATCCTGGTGGAAAACAACGCCATCGTCCTGCCGCCACTGTCCTGCAATTGGCTTACGGACTGACGGCAAGCGGTCGCGCCGCGAACGGAACAAAGGAAAAGGGGGCCGAAGCCCCCTTTTTCACGCCTGCTGAAAACCAGGAATTACCCTAGAAACGGCAGTTGAACGCGCCTGCTGGTGCGTCCGGGCGGGTGGCTGGCGCGAAGCGACGACGCAGCGGGCCGGGGCCCGCAAGGAGGAGCGACAAAGCCAGACGCCCGCCCGGACGTGCCAGCGGGTGCGTAGCGGGCTAACCCAATGGGTGAGAGTGATCGAAGGCACTTTCGCCAGCATCCACGCGGCCTCACGAGGGCGAATAGCGTTCAACTGCCGTTTCTAGGATTACAGCTCGCCAGCGTGCTTGGCCAGGTATTCGGCCACGCCCGCAGTGCTGGCCTTCATGCCCTCGTCGCCTTTCTTCCAGCCGGCGGGGCAGACTTCGCCGTGCTCTTCGGTGAACTGTAGAGCGTCGATGACGCGCAGCATTTCGTCGATGTTGCGGCCCAGGGGCAGGTCATTGACGACCTGGTGGCGCACCACGCCGGCCTTGTCGATCAGGAAGGAGCCACGGAAGGCGACGCCCGCGTCATGTTCCACGTCGTAGTCCTGGCAGATGCTGTGCTTGATGTCGGCGACCAGGGGATATTGCACCTGGCCGATGCCGCCGTTGTTGATGGCGGTGTTCTTCCAGGCCAGATGGGTGAAATGGGAGTCGATGGAGACACCGATCACTTCCACGCCGCGCGCCTTGAACTCGTTCAGGCGGTGGTCGAAGGCGATCAGTTCGGACGGGCACACGAAGGTGAAGTCGAGCGGGTAGAAGAACACCACCGCGTACTTGTCCTTGATCTGCTCGGACAGAGTGAAGCTTTCGTTGAAGCTGTTGTCGCCCATGACGGCGACGGCGGTGAAATCGGGGGCTTGTTTGCCAACTAGGACTGCCATGTTTACGGACCTCTTTGCGATTGAATTGACGGAGTTTTCCGGCCGGCCTGATTCCCCGATGACGAAGTAGCCATTCAGCCACTCATTCAGCCACCATCCGAGGCACCGGATAAGACTCATTCTAACTGGTGTCTCCACTCCGAGAAACAAGGCCGTGGCCAAGCGGCATCATGCAACGGTTGCGGGGCGGATGCCACGGCGCAGTGGCGTTACTCGCCGAGGTAGGCGGCGCGCACCCGCAGGTCGTTCGCCAGTTCGGCGGAAGGGCCGGACAGAGTGATGGTGCCGCTTTCCATGACGTAGGCGCGGTGGCTGACCTTGAGGGCGAGGTGGGCGTTCTGTTCCACCAACAGAATGGTCACACCCTCGTCGGCGATGGTGGCGATGGTTTCGTAAATCTTCCGCACCATCAGCGGGGCCAGGCCCATGCTGGGCTCGTCCAGCAACAACAGGCGCGGGCGGCCCATCATGGCGCGGGCGATGGCGAGCATCTGCTGTTCGCCGCCGGAGAGCGTACCGGCCAGTTGCGCGCGGCGTTCGGCCAGGCGCGGAAACAGGTCATAAGCGCGTGCCAGGTCGGCCCGGATGCCGGGCTTGTCGGCGCGGATGTAGGCGCCCATGTCGAGGTTTTCCGCCACGGTCAGACGACCGAAAATGCCGCGTCCTTCCGGCACCAGCGCGAGGCCGCGGGCGACGATGGCGTGGGTGGCCGCATGGCGCGGGAGTTCGCCATCGAAATGGATGGCGCCGCCATGCGGCACCAGGCCCATCAGCCCCTTGAGGGTGCTGCTCTTGCCCGCGCCGTTGGCGCCGATCAGGCAGACCAGTTCCCCCCGGGCGACCTCGAAGTCGATGCCGCGCACTGCGTGGATGCCGCCATAGGCGATCTTGAGGCCGTGGACGGAGAGCAGGGGGGCGGTCATTGGGCGCCCTTGTAGCGCCGGCTTCCAGCCGGCTTGTAGGGCTGATTAGAAGTACGAGGCAGGCAGGATGCCCGCGCTACACGAGTCATGCCTCGCCTCCCAGGTAAGCGGCGATGACGGCGGGGTCGTTGCGCACTTCCTCGGCCCGGCCTTCGGCGATCTTGCGGCCGTAATCGAGCACGGCCACACGGTCGCACAGGCCCATGACCAGTTTCACGTCGTGTTCGATCAACAACAGGGTGACGCCGCCTTCACGCAGCTTGCGGAACAGTTCGCCCATCCGCCCGCGCTCGTTTGGATTCATGCCGGCGACCGGTTCGTCGAGGGCGAGCAGCCTGGGTTCGGTGGCCAGCGCGCGGGCGATTTCCAGACGGCGCTGGTCACCGTAGGATAAATGGCTGGCGAGGCTGCGGCTCTTGTTGGCGAGGCCGACGTAACGCAGCAGTTCCTGCGCGCGTTCGCGAATGCCGGCCTCCTCGGCGCGGGTCTTGCGGCAACGCAGCACCGCGCCGATCACGCTGGCGTGAGTGCGGGCATGGCGGCCGACCATGACGTTTTCCAGCGCGCTCATGTTGGCGAACAGGCGGATGTTCTGGAAGGTGCGGGCAAAGCCGCGCTTGACGATCTGATGCGGCTTCAAAGCCTGCACCTCGACGTCCTCCAGGCGCACGACGCCGGAGGTCGCCGTGTAGAGGCCGGTCATGCAGTTGAACAGGGTGGTCTTGCCGGCGCCGTTGGGGCCGATCAGGCCGTAGATCTCGCCGGCCTGTACCGAGAGCGAAACCTCCTCCAGCGCGGCGAGGCCGCCGAATCGCTTGGTGATGTTCTCGACACTGAGCAGGGTCACGGACGTCCTCCCGCCGGGCCGAGCCGTTCGCGCCGCAAGCGGACGCTCCCATGTGGGGGGGGCGGCGGTTTCATGTCAGTTCCGCACGGCCGTTCCGAAGGAACTGACCTCCCCCTCGGGGGGAAACGAGCGTAGCGAGTAAGGGGGCAGTTTCATCTCAGGCTTTCGTGTCATAAAGGCTGGACTGTTCCTGCGCGGCGACGCCATCCTCGGCGGCGAACTCGCGCTTCCTTTGCCGCGAGGGCAGCAGGCCGGCGGGGCGGAACAGCATCATCGCCACCAGGGCGGTTCCGAACAGCAGCATGCGCAGGTCGGACGGATCCACCACCACATGGCCCAGGGTGGCGCGTTGCAGGTCGCCGATGTAGCGCAGCGCTTCGGGAATCACGGTGAGCAGCACCGCGCCCAGGATCACGCCGGGAATGTTGCCCATGCCGCCCAGCACGATCATGCACAGCACCAGGATGGACTCCCACAAGGTGAAGCTCTCCGGGCTGATGAAGCCCTGGAAGGCCGCGAACAGACCGCCGGCCAGACCGCCGAAGGTGGCACCCATGGCGAACGCCAGCAGCTTCATGTCGCGCGTGTTGATGCCCATCGCCGCCGCCGCGATCTCATCCTCGCGGATCGCCGCCCAGGCGCGGCCGATGCGCGAATCCCGCAGGCGCAGGGCGACGAACATGGCGAGCAGGGTGAAGGCGAGGAACAGGTAGTAATAGAGATAGGTGGATGGCAGGGTCAGGCCGTGGAAATGCAGGGTCTTGCCGAAGGAGAGGCCGCCCAGTTTCACCGGGTCGATCAGGTTCATGCCCTGCGGGCCGTTGGTGAGATTGAACGGCGCGTTCAGATTGTTCATGAAGATGCGGATGATTTCGCCGAAACCGAGGGTGACGATGGCCAGGTAATCGCCGCGCAGGCGCAGCGTCGGCGCGCCCAGCAGCACGCCGAACAGCCCGGCGAAGGCGGCGCCGATGGGCAGCACCGCCCAGAACGGCAGATGCAGGCCGAAATGCGGGCTGGCCAGCCAGGCATAGAGATACGCGCCCAGCGCATAGAAGGCGATGTAACCGAGGTCGAGCAGGCCGGCATAGCCGACCACGATGTTCAGGCCGATGGCCAGCAGCACGTAGAGCAGGGCGAAATCCAGCACCCGCACCCAGGAATTGCCGAGGCCGGCGCCGACCAGGAAGGGCAAGGCCGCGAGCAGGGCGGCGAGCAGCGCGAAGGCCAGAAGCGGCCGCGCGCGCAAGGGTTCAAGCACGCGATTCATGCCCGATTCGCCACCCGCTCGCCGAGCAGGCCGGAGGGGCGGAATACCAGCACGCCGATCAGCACGAAGAAGGCGAACACGTCCTGGTAGTGGCTGCCCAGGAAACCGCCGGTGAGGTCGCCGATGTAGCCGGCGCCGAGCGCCTCGATCACGCCCAGCAACAAGCCGCCCAGCATGGCCCCGAAGAGGTTGCCGATGCCACCCAGCACCGCCGCCGAGAAGGCTTTCAGGCCGAGCATGAAGCCCATGTAGTAATGCGCCAGGCCGTAGTACGCGCTCACCATGACGCCGGCGATGGCGGCGATGGCGGCACCGATGATGAAGGTGGCGGAAATCACCCGATCCACGTTCACGCCCATCAGTTGCGCCACTTCCCGCGATTGCGCGGTGGCGCGCATGGCGCGGCCGAGGCGGGTCTTCTCCACCAGCAGCCAGAGTCCGGCCATGATCGTCAGCGCCAGGGCGACGATGACGATCTGCAACAACGTGATATGCGCGCCGAAAAACTCGAAACTGGCCCGTGGCAGCAGCGGCGGGAAGGAGATGTACTGGCGTCCCCAGATCAGCATCGCCAGATTCTGCAGAATGATGGAAACGCCGATGGCGGTAATCAGCGGCGCCAGACGGGGTGCGCGGCGCAGCGGCCGATAGGCGATCTTCTCGATGCCGAAGGCCAGCGCCATGCAGGCGGGAATCGCCACCAGAATGCCGGCCAGCACCACCATCACTCCGGGCAGGTCGGGCGCCGCGCCCATCAGCGCGCCGATGACGCTCAAGGCCACCATCGCGCCGATCATGACCACCTCGCCGTGCGCGAAATTGATTAGTTCCAGGATGCCGTAGACCATGGTGTAGCCCAGCGCCACCAGGGCATAGATGCTGCCCAGCACCAGGCCGTTGACGAGCTGTTGGAGGAAGATGTCCATGCGAGGGGGCGTGGGAGCGGGCTTGCCCGCGATCAATCGTGGGAGATCGCGGGCAAGCCCGCTCCCACGGCGGTTACTTAACGGTTTCCAGCACCTTCCAGGCGCCGTCCTTGACCTCATACAGGGTCACGGCGCCGCCGGTGGTGTCGCCCTTGGCGTCGAACTTGATCGGGCCGCTGACGCCTTGCAGGTCGGTCTTCGGCAGTTCCGCCAGCACCTTGGCCGGCACGGCGGAATTGGCGCGCTTCATGGCGTCCACCAGGACATTGACGGCATCGTAGGCGTAGGGCGCGTAGAGCTGGATCGGGCCGTGCTTGGCCTCGTAGCGCTTGCGGAAGTCCGGCCCCCCGGGCATCGAGTCGATCGGCAGGCCGGGCGAGGAGGCCACCACGCCCTCGGCGTCGGCACCCGCCAGTTTCAGGAAATTGGCGTTCTGCATACCGTCGCCGCCCAGCAGCCTGGCGTTCAGGCCCAGGCGCTTCAACTGCTTCGCCATCGGCCCACCCTGCGGATCCATGCCGCCGAAGAACACCAGATCCGGTGACTTGCCCTTGATGCTGGTGAGGATGGCGTTGAAATCGGTGGCGCGGTCGTTGGTGAACTCGTGCGCGACGATCTCGCCGCCGGCAGCCGTCGCGGCCTTCTCGAACTCGTCGGCCAAGCCCTGTCCGTAGGCGGTGCGGTCGTCGATGATGGCGATTTTTTTGGCGCCCATCTTGCCCACCGCGAACCGGCCCAACGCCTTGCCCTGTTGGGCGTCGTTGGCCATTACCCGCCAGGCGGTGTTGTAGCCCTGCGCGGTGTAGGCCACGGCGGTGGCGGAGGGGGAAATCTGGGGAATGCCGGCGTCGTGGTAAATCCGGGAAGCCGGGATGGTGGTGCCCGAGTTCAGGTGGCCGATCACCGCGACCACGCCGGCATCCACCAGCTTCTGCGCGACGATGGTGGCGGCCTTGGGTTCCGCCTGGTCGTCCTCGCCGAGGAGTTCCAGTTTCACCTTCCTGCCGCCCAGCATCAGGCCCTTGGCGTTGATTTCATCCACCGCCAGGCGGGCGCCGTTTTCGTTGTCCTTGCCGATGTGGGTTTGCGGGCCGGTCAGGGGGGCGACGGAACCGATCTTGATGACATTGCCGGCGTCCTCGGTCTTGCCGCAGCCGGAAAGGGAAAACGCCAGCGCGAGGGAGAGCGCGGAAATCGCGAACTTGTGGAATGTCACCTGAGTACCCCTGAAAGCCTGAAAAAACGCGCGATTTATATCACAGGACGCCCGGATACATTCCGGTCAACAGCCGGCCACGGTCAACTCCACCGCGTCGGCGGATCGAGGGTAAAGGCGGTCGGCGGCCGTGCTCGCATCGGGGTGGCGCGATGCGGAAAGTCAGGCACGTTGAACCTGGAAACGAAAAGACGCCGACGCTACAAGTGGCGCCACGAATGTAGCGCCGGCGTCCCCGCCGGCCCGTTTTCAAGGCGGCTGGCTACTGGCCGCCCTGCTTGTGCTCGATGCCGATGGCTTCCGAAATCACCGGATACTGGCCCGGCTTCACTTCCTGCACGAAGTTGGAACCGGCGCTTTCATCCTTGCGGAACACCCGCGCGGTGGCCGCCTGGCCGGCTTGCAGGGAGCGCGGGTCGCGCACGGTGAGGGTGAGCTGGTCGCGGCCGACATCGCCGGCGAATTGCAGATACTCCTGTTTGCCCAGGGGCAGCAGGATTTCCTTGCCGGCGGGGATGGAAATCGCCTGGCCGGGGGCGGCCGGGTAGATCTGGCGCTGCGCACCCTTGGGCGTGATGTTGCCCAGCACCACCACCGCGTCGAAGGTGGAGAGCACCCGCAGCTTGAAGCGCTCGCCGGTGGTGAAGCCGTCGGCGACGGCGCGGAAGCCGGTGGGCTTGCCGTTTGCATCGACAGCGACCAGGGCGACGTTCACGCCCTGGTAGTTCTCGCCGTCCTTGCCGGTCTTCAGTGGCGTTTCCGGGGTGCCGAGCGCGGCATTGGGGGCGGCGTTGGCGCTGACGCCGCCGAGCACGATGTCCTTGCCGGCCAGGTACCCGTTGAGGTTGACGATGACGGCCAGCGCGGCGTTGCCGGCCAGGTATTCCAGGGAGTCTTCCTTGTAGGTGGCGGCGATCTTCTTCTTCACCCAGTCCGAAAAGAAATCGAATACCACCGGTGCGACCAGTTTGATCAGGATGCCCCAGACGAACTTGCCCTCGGCCTCCTGTTGTGGCGGTGTCGCGGTGGCGGGTGGCGTGGCCTGCGCCAGGCTGGCCGTGCTGAACGTGAGCGCGGTCAGGGCGGCGACGAGTTTGCTAGAGCGGGGCATGGCGGGTCTCCTTATTCGACTTCTTCCAGGGTGATGAGATCGGCGCCGTAAGCGTCGGAACAGGCGGCGACCACTTCCAGGTTGCGCTTGGCGCCGGTTTTCCCACAATCCGGCTCCACGGCATGCGCGGAGGTGGCGGAGACGAACTGGATGTCGCGCGCGCTCATGGCCGAGGTGGCGAGCACCGAGAATGGCCCGGCCGGTTTCATGCCCAGCGCGGCGAAATCACGCGGTGTGTCGCTCACCACCGCCAGCAGATGGTCGCGTCCGGCCGGCCCGCCGGCGCGGATGCCCCAGCCGGGACGCGGCAATTGCCAGGTTTCCCCGGCCAGGATGTGGTTGCGGTCGTCCTTCCTGTTGGGAAACAGCAGATCGAAGCTCTTGCCGTCGCTGCCCACCATGAGCAGATAGACATAACCTTCGTGGCTGCTGGAGAGGCTGAAGCGCACTCGATCCTGCCCGGCCTTGTAGGCTGGTTTGTCGGCGCTCAGACGCACCACGCGGCGGTCGTCGCGGTTGGCGTGGATGTCCTTGAGCGCGGCGACGGCGGAAGGCGCGACGACCGGGACGGGTGGAATACCGGATGTTCCCGCCGACGTCGCGATGGGATCGGGTTCGGGCGTGGCCAGCACCATCCCGGTATTTCCGGTCAGCGCCAGGTGATGCGCGCCGAAGCGGCTGTTGCCGGCGGCCTGGCGTTCGATCCTCGGTTGCGCGCAGGCGGCCAGTTCCGCGACCGAGAGGCCGGAGGAGGCATCGCGGTCGCGCGCCGCGCCGGAGAGGCAATCGAGCCAGGCCAGGGTGGCGAGGCCGCCGCGACCGCCGTCGTCGAGCGCCACCTCGTCGTCGCGCGCGGCGGCGATGTGGATGAAGTTGAGTTTGCCCTCGCCGGGTTGGGCTTCCCGCAGGCCGCGCACCAGGACATTGCTGGGGCGCTCGCAGGTTTCCGCGCCTGACTTCGCCCAGAACTTGCCGCTCAGGTTGCCGCTCGCAACGGTGCGGGTGGTGGCGCCACCGGCATGGCAGGCATCGAGGAACACCACCAGACGACGCGCCTTGGCGGCGATGCGTTGCAGGCGATCCTGCAATTCGTCGTCCATCAAGGCTTGCGCGTCCGCCGTCACCAGCGCCTCGGCGCAACGCGCGGCGCGGCCGTCGAAGGCGTTGAGGCGAGTGCCGTGGCCGGAGTAATAGAGGAACACTTCGTCGTTGGGCATCACCCGCGATTCCAGGCCATCGAGCGCGGCGCGCATCCCGGCCAGGTCGAGGGCGGCGTCGCGCAGCACCGTGGTATTGGCGTCCGGAACTCCCAGCGCGCGCGCCATCAGCGCGGCGCTGTCGGCATCGTGGGCGACGCCGGGCAAGGGCGGCACGCCGCCAGCGTAGGCGCCGATGGTAAGAATCAGCGCGTGCGCGGAGGGGCGCGGCGGCGGCAGGCCACGGAAGCCGGCGACGGCGACGATGCGCTGGTTTCCTCCCGCATCGGCGCGGAACAGTTCCGCCACGTTGCCGGCGGCGGGTAGCGCCGATCGGGCTTCCCGCAGGGCCAGCACGCGCAGCCAGCCTTCCTTGCCATCGGCCCGCACCCGGCTCCAGCCGCCGCGCCGCTCCAGTACGTCCACGCGCGCGTCGGCCGCCAGCGGCGCGACCTCGGTTGCCAGGCCGTCGGGCGCGGCCAGTAGCGGCTGCGCGCGGATCAGCGTGGCGGGGCTGCTGGCCGAGGCCATCACGGGCCAGGCGAACAAGCCACATAGGCAGCCCCACAGGCAACCCCATAGGTACGACGAAATTCGCTTCGAATGCATGTGATTCTCCCCGCGAGTCGCTAAAGTCTAGTCTTCCGCTCAGGTATTGTTGCCAGGAATTTTCATTCCAAGGAAAACGCTTCATGACACGCCCATTCCTCCGCGTATTGCTGTGTGCCTGTTGCCTGTCCGCGCCGCTCGCCTGGGGCAACGCCGAGGCGGTCAAGTCCTTGCTGGAGAAAGCGCAACAGCTCAATCAGAGCGGCCAACCGATTGAAGCAGAACCGCTGGCGCGCCAGGCGATCGCCCTGGCCGAATCGTTCAGCGGGCCGACTGGCGCGCGCGAGAAGCTGCTGGCCGTCGCCCGGCAGCGACTGGGCGTCTCACTACGCCTGCAGGGCCGCCATACCGAGTCGGAACCGGTATTGCGCGAGGCCTTGCGCGGGGTGGAGCAGGCGCATGGCCATGCTTCGCGGCTGGCGGTCAAGACCGAGATCCAGTTGGGCCTGGCCATTCTCGGCCAGGGCCGCTATGCCGAGGCCGACAAGCCGTTGCGTGACGCTGTGCTGCGAACCCCCGAGCCGAAGGATGCCGAGACGCTGGAAGCCTGGCTGGACGCGCGCACACGCCTGGGGCGCTTGCAAATTCTGGCGGGAAATTACGCCGAAGCCGAGAGCCTGTTGAACACGGTGCTGGTGAAAAGCGAAGGCGTCGGCGACGTGGGCGTTTCTCGCTGGCGGCAAAATGCCAACATGGCGCTGGCCCTGCTGCGCATGCGCCAGGGGCGAACCGATGCGGCGGAGCCCTATGCCCGCGCCGGCGCGGAACTGGCCGCGACCTCCTGGGGTTCGCGCCATGCCGCGACGGCGGAAGCTTATGACCAACTTGGCCAGGTGCTGCTCAAACTCGGTCGCCTGGATGAAGCGGAAGACTGGCTGCGCAAGGCGGCCGCCCTATCCGAGCCGTTGATCGGCCTGAGTTACGGCGCGGCCTCGAAACCGTTCCGCAACCTGGGGCAGTTGCTGGAGAAAAAAGGCCGGACGGCCGAGGCGGAAGCCCTGTTCAACAAGGCCATGTCGGCCGCCGAAAAAGGCGCCAGCAGCGAGGTTCTGGCGCAAACCCTGCACGCGCGGGCGCGCTTTCTCGCGCGCCAGGGCCGCCCGGAGGCCGCGCAACCGGTGTATGACCGCGCGATCACGCAGGCTGATCGCCTGTTCACCCTTTCACGCGGGCTGGAGGAAGCCGCGCGCGAAAACATGGTGGCCTTCCTGCGCCCGATCTACAGCGAGGCGGTGAGCAACCGGGTGGAACTGGACGCGAAGCTGCCCGGCAAGGGCCATGACCACGCCGCCCTGGCCGATGTTTCCCGCACCCAGAGCCGGCTGTTCACCGAGATGCTGCGCGCCGCCGACGTGGCGCGCCTGGCCGGCGACGACGCCTTCGTGAAACTCAAGGCGAGCCGCGATACGGCCCTGTCGCGCCTCAATGAATTGCGCCATCGCTTCACCTTGACCGCGCGCATGGATGAAGCCGGCGAAGAGGCGCAGCCGGCCAGGCCCATCGACGACCCCTTCGTGCTGGAACGCTGGCGGCGCGAGGTGGCGGGATTGCGGGGCGACATCGCCCGGGAGGAACGCGCGCGCGATGCGGCGGAAACCCGCCTGTGGCGCGACTTCCCGCGCTTCATGGAACTGGAGGAGCCGCGCCCGGTGAGCGTGGACGACCTGCGGCAACGCTGGCTGCGCCCCGACGAAACCCTGCTTGTCTATTTCCGCCTGCAACACCAGTTGCTGATCTTCCTGGTCAGCCGCGAGGACTTCCGCCTGTTGCGCGTGCCGGTGGAAATGGAGGAAATCGACCGTCTGGTGGCGGCCGCGCGGCTGCCGATGGAAAGCGGCGGCCGCCTGGATGGGCTTGCCAGGCTCGATCCCGGCGTACTCAACCGCCTCTACGAACTGTTGTTGAAACCGGTCGAGGCGCAACTGCCGGCGGGGCGGCACCTGCTGACGGTGGGCGACGGGCCGCTCTACACCCTGCCCTTTGAAATGCTGGTGGCGCGCTGGAACGAGGCCGAGCGCAAAGCCTTCGCGGCGGCGCGCGCCCGCGACCTCTCCGAATACGGCCGCCTCGACTATGCCGGAGCGAAGTGGCGCTTCTCCTACCTGCCCAGCCTGGCGGCCCTGGCCATCCAGCGCGGAGAACAGAAGGGCAGGGTGGAGTTCGAACAATCGCTGATCGCCTTCGCCGACCCGGTGTTCGAACGCGCCGACGCCACACCCGGCGCCGCCACCCGCTCACTGCTGGCGGAACTCGGCGCCTCGCGCGGCGGCCAGGTCGGCATTCCACGCCTGCCGGAAACCGCCGACGAGGTGGAGTCGGTGGCGGCCATTCTGGGTGGCAAGCATGAAATATTCCTGCGCGAAGCTGCCCAGGAAACCCGGGTCAAACACGGCAACCTGAGTGGCGCGCGTTACCTGCACTTCGCCACCCACGGTTTGCTGGGCGGCGAATTCGCCATGCTCAAGGGCTACGCGTCCGGCGCGGAAGTGGCCAAGGACGGCCGCACCCGCAACCTGGTCGTGGTGGAAGACGAAGAGGCCGCGCCCGTGGCCGCGCCGGCCAAGGGCCAGCCGGCGCTGGTGCTCACCCTGGTGGGCGACCTCGCCGGCGAGGATGGCTTGTTGACCATGAGCGAGGTGATGGGACTGAAGATGAACGCCGACCTGGTGGTGCTCTCGGCCTGCAACACGGCGGGCGAACGGGTCGAGGCGCGCAACGGCGAAGGCTTCGCCGGCCTCACCCGCGCCTTCATGCACGCCGGCGCGCGCGGCCTGCTGGTATCGCACTGGAGCGTGGAAAGCCTGGCCACGCGCGACCTGATCACCGACTTCTTCCGCCGCCGGAAAGCCGGCACCGCCACCCCGGAAGCCCTCGCGGCGGCGCAGGCCGACCTGCGCGCCAGCCGCGACGCACGGCTAAACCTGTCGCGCGCGCATCCCTTCTTCTGGGCGCCGTTCGTGCATGTGGGGGATTGAACGCGAGACATTCAGGCATCGGAAGCCGGCTTGGGCTGATCCGCTGCCGCCTCGGCATCCAGCCCCCAATCCTGCCAGTCCTCACCCAGCATCTCGGCCGGGTGCTCGGTACGTCCGGAGCCATTGCCGCAGATCAGCGCATCCGCCGGGCAATATTTATCGCAGCCCCAGCAGATGCGCTCGGGGTGCCTGGGGTTCAGTGGGAACTTTCTTTTCGCCATGCGCGAGACACTACCGCGTTTCAGCATGCCGCCCAAGGGAGGGTATCCTTGCGCCCCCTCTTCATCCTCTCGGGCCCGGATTGCGGCGAGTCCGGGGATTTACAAGCATGGCCGATTCCGAACTCCACAAGGGCGCCGCCAAGACGGCGCGCATTCCGATCAAGATCGTGCCCAAGCCGCGCATGAAGCTGCCGGCGTGGATCAAGGCTCAGGCGCCCTCGGCGCCGGAGGTGATCGAGCTCAAGGCGATCCTGCGCGAGGCGAAACTGCACACCGTGTGCGAGGAGGCGTCCTGCCCCAACCTGGGCGAGTGCTTCCGCCACGGCACCGCCACCTTCATGATCCTGGGCGATCTGTGCACGCGGCGTTGTCCGTTCTGCGATGTCGGCCACGGCAAGCCGTTGCCGCCCGATGTGGAGGAGCCGCGCCATCTCGCGGAGACGCTGGCGGCGATGCGCTTGAAGTATGTGGTCATCACCAGCGTGGACAGAGACGACCTGAAGGATGGCGGCGCCGGGCATTTCGTTGCTTGCATCCGCGCTGCCCGCGCGGCGTCGCCCGGCACCCGCATCGAAATCCTCACCCCGGACTTTCGCGGTCGTCTCGATGTCGCGCTCGACATTCTCGCCGCCGATCCGCCGGACGTGATGAACCACAACCTGGAAACCGTGCCGCGCCTGTACAAGGCCTGCCGCCCCGGCGCCGATTACGCGCATTCGCTGCGGCTGTTGCAACGCTTCAAGGAACGCTGTCCGGGCGTGCCGACCAAGTCCGGAATCATGCTGGGCCTGGGCGAAACCGATGCGGAGGTGTTGAACGTGCTGCGCGACCTGCGCGCGCATGCGGTGGACATGCTCACCATCGGCCAGTACCTGCAACCCTCCGGCCAGCATCTGCCGGTGGAGCGTTTCGTGCCGCCGGCACAATTCGTTGAGTTTGAACGGTTGGCGCTGGAGATGGGCTTCCGGAATGTCGCCAGCGGGCCGATGGTGCGCTCCAGTTATCACGCGGATCGGCAGGCGGCGGGCGTTTGAGGCGCGTCCGCGAGCACTCGATCAGCCGGCGCACGCCTTCGGCGTACCGCTCCGCCATTCCGGTGGGGGCGGTGAGGTCGGCCCTCAGCGCCGTCCCCCCAGAATCGACCCCAACACACCGCGAATGATGGCGCGGCCGACCTGGCTGCCGATGGCGCGGGCGGCGCTCTTGGCCAGTGTCGCGCCGACCCCTTCGCGGCGCCCGCCGCCGCCGAACAGGTCGCCCAGCATGCCGCCGAGTCCGCCGCCCGAGTTCGCCGGCTGCGGGGGCCGCGCGCGTGGCGCGGCCTGTGCCGGGGCGGGCGCGGCGCGGCTATTGAGGATCTCGTAGGCTGATTCCCGATCCACCGCTTGTTCGTAAACACCGGCCAATAGCGAGGTGGCCATCCATTGTTTGCGGGTGGCGGCGTCGATCGGGCCGATCCGGCCGCCGGGCGGGATGATGAAGGCGCGCTCCACGACACCAGGGCGGCCTTTTTCATCGAGACAGGACACCAGTGCCTCGCCCACGCCCAGTTCGGTGATGGCGGCGACCTCATCCAGATCGGGGTTGTCGCGCATGGTTTCGGCGGCGGCCTTCACCGCTTTCTGGTCGCGCGCGGAGAAGGCGCGCAGGGCGTGCTGCACCCGGTTGCCGAGTTGGCCCAGCACCTTGTCCGGCACGTCGGCCGGGTTCTGGGTGACGAAAAATACGCCCACGCCCTTGGAGCGGATCAGGCGCACCACCTGTTCGATCTTGTCCACCAGGGCGGCGGGGGCGTCGTTGAACAATAGATGCGCTTCGTCGAAGAAGAACACCAGTTTGGGCTTGTCCAGGTCGCCCGCTTCGGGCAGATGTTCGTAGAGCTCGGAAAGCAGCCAGAGGAGGAGGGTGGCATATACCTTCGGCGCCTGCATCAGCCTGTCGGCAGAGAGGATGTTGATGACGCCGCGGCCGGCGTCGTTCTGGATCAGGTCGTCGATGTTCAGCATCGGTTCGCCGAACAGTTTGTCGCCTCCCTGGGTTTCCAGAGTGAGCAGGCCGCGCTGGATGGCGCCGATGCTGGCGGCGGAGAGGTTGCCGTATTCGGTGGTGAAGGTTTTCGCGTTCTCGCCCACATATTGCAGCATCGCGCGCAGGTCTTTCATGTCCAGCAACAACAGGCCGTTGTCGTCGGCCACCTTGAACACCAGTTGCAATACGCCGGCCTGGGTTTCGTTCAGTTCCAGCATGCGCGAGAGCAGCAGCGGCCCCATGTCGGAAATCGTGGCGCGCATCGGGTGGCCCGCGCTGTCGTCCCCCTCGCCCATGACATCCCAGAACGTGACCGGACATGCCTGGTGCCGGAAATCGTCCAGGCCCAACTTCGCCACCCGTTCCACCACCTTGGCGTTGCCGCCGCCTGCCTGGGAAACGCCGGAGAGATCGCCCTTCACGTCGGACATGAAGCAGGGCACACCGATGTTGGAGAACCGCTCGGCCAGCATTTGCAGGGTCACCGTCTTGCCGGTGCCGGTGGCGCCGGTGATGAGGCCGTGGCGATTGGCCATCTCGGGTAGCAGGAATATCTCGGCGTGGTCGTTCTTGGCGATCAGCAGGGGGGCGGTCATGGCGCTCGCGGGGGATGGAGGACGGCGAATTATCCTATTTCCCGCAGTTGCAGGTGCTGTAGGAGCGGGTTTGCCCGCGAATGGCCGCGTTCTATCGCGGGCAAGCCCACTCCTACGGGTGACGTTTCCACTCACCCCGCGGGTGAAGCGAACAATCACCGGCCATGCCTTTGCCCACGCAGCTTTCGAGCGTTTTGCGTATGACCAACTGCTGTTTCCAGGATTATGGGGATCGGCGGCTATCCGGGCGGTGGCCTACAGTGGGGTTATCGGGAACGAAACCATGACGCCATCACCGGAAATGCGGGCTCTGCTGGATGAAATCCGCGCCGAGGCGCGCGAAACCCGGCAATACACCGGTCGCGCCGCGCTCTCCGAGCGGGTGCTGGAGGCTTTCGCGGCCGTGCCGCGCCATGCCTTCCTGCCCGATGTGCTGAGGCCCGCCGCTTACGCCAATCGCCCCTTGCCCATCGGCCACGAGCAGACCATCTCGCAGCCCTACATCGTCGCCCTGATGACCGATCTGCTCGACCCCGAAGCCGGCGACGTGATTCTGGAGATCGGCACCGGCTGCGGCTACCAGGCGGCGGTGCTGGCGAAGCTGGTGCAGCGGGTCTACAGCCTGGAGATCGTCCCCGAGCTGGCGGAACAGGCGAGTGAACGCCTGCGCCGCCTGGGCTATGACAATGTCGAAGTGGCTCATGGCGACGGCCACGCCGGCTGGCCGCGACACGCGCCCTATGACGCCATCATCGTCACCGCCGCCGCGCCTGATATTCCTCCGGCATTGATCGAACAACTCAAGCCCGGTGGCCGTCTGCTCATTCCGGTCGGTGGACGCTACAGCGGCCAGGAATTGCTTCTGGTCGAGAAAGACCGGCACGGCCGGGTGAGCCGAAAGAGCGTCCTCCCGGTAATATTCGTGCCGCTGACCGGAATCTCGGAATCATGACGGCCATCCTGTTTGAAACAGGGGGAGGCAGCAGCCCCGGCCCGGGAGAACCGGCCGGATTCATCAACTTTGGAGTATTGACCATGCGTATCCCACTTGAAGTCACCTTCCGCCACATGGAACCCTCGGCCGCCGCCGAAGCGCGCATCGCGGAAAAAGTTGCCAAGCTGGAACATATCTACAACAACATCACCCGTTGCCACGTTACCGTCGAAGCCCCGCATGAGCACAATCGCCAGGGCAAACTGTTTCACGTCAGCATCGACCTGACCGTACCCGGCGCCGAATTGCTGGTCACGCGCGGCCATAACCATCAGAGCCACGCGCATGAAGACGTCTATGTCGCCATCCGGGACGCTTTCGATGCCGCCAAACGGCGTCTGGACGACTACTCGCGGCAACAGCGCGGCGACGTCAAACACCATGAGCGCCCACAGGCGCGCGTGGACGAAGAGTCCGTGCCTGAATGAGCGGCGCGCCGCGTATCCTGATCTTCGCCGGCAGCGCGCGGCGCGAGTCGTGCAACCGGCGATTCGCCCGCGTGGTGGCGCAACAAGTCGCCGCGTCCGGCGTACGGGCCACCTTGCTGGAACTTGCAGATCATCCCCTGCCGCTCTACGACGGTGATCTCGAAGCGGCCTCCGGATTGCCGGAAAACGCCTTGCGGCTGAAGGAAATCTTCATCGCCCACGATGCCTTCATCATCGTCTCGCCGGAATACAACAGCTCGATTCCGCCGCTGTTGAAAAACACCCTCGATTGGGTCTCGCGACCTCTGCCGGAACAAAGTGGCTACGTTCCGTTCAGCGGCAAGCCCGCCGCCCTGTGCAGCGCTTCCCCCGGCTTTCTCGGTGGCATGCGTGGCCTGCGCCATCTGCGCGAGGTGCTCACCGAATTGCGGATGATCGTCCTGCCGCAACAGGTTGCCCTCGCGGCCGCCGACAAGGCCTTCGACAACGAAGGCCGACTCATCGACACCTCCACCACGCGTCGCCTGGGCGAATTGCTGGAAGAATTGTCGGGAATGGCGGAGCGGCTGGCGAGGTAGGTGACCGGCGCAGGTGGGCCATCCCCTGCTCGATCTCGACCCGCCATTTCCTGCTTACCCCGCATGTCGCCTGGTTCAGCCGGGAGGCGTTGCGGCGGCTGGGGGATCCGTTGATCGACAACATCGAGGCGTTCGCGCACGGCGAGACGCGCAATCGAGTGGTGTGACGCCGGGGTGGGGATGTCCCGGCCGGCCTCACTCCGGCGTGGGCGTGGCCTCGGGGCGTTTGCGCAGGCGCCGATGGATGCCGATGACGTAACCGGACAAGGCGTAGGCGACCAGGAGCAGAAGCAGGACGATGGGTGGGTCGATGGCGACCAGGGAAATCGACAGCGCGATCAGGACGATGACGATGAAGGGCACGCTGCGCTTGAGATTGATGTCCTTGCCGCTGTAGAAGCGCAGGTTGGTCACCATGCTGACGCCGGCGAACAGGGTCATGGCCCAGGCCATCCAGTGTACGTCGACGCCTTTGACATGGTTGTCGACCAGAACCCAGACCAGGCCGGCCACCAGAGTGGCCGCCGCCGGGCTGGGCAGGCCCTGGAACCAGCGTTTGTCCTGCACGCCGATCATGGTATTGAAGCGCGCCAGACGCAGCGCCGCGCCCGCGCAATAGACGAAGGCGGCGATCCAGCCGAGCTTGCCCATGCCTTTCAGGGCGAAGCTGTACATGACCAGGGCCGGGGCCACGCCGAAGGAAACCATGTCGGAGAGGGAGTCGTATTCCGCGCCGAATTCGCTTTGGGTATTGGTGAGGCGGGCCACCCGGCCATCCAGGCCGTCCAGAATCATGGCCACGAAAATGGCGATGGCGGCCTGCTCGAAGCGGCCGTTCATGGCCTGGACGATGGAGTAGAAACCGGCGAACAGAGCGCCGGTGGTGAACAGGTTGGGCAGCAGGTAGATGCCGCGCCGACGCGGCTTGGTGGAGACTTCTTCCTCGGGAGTTTCCGGCTCCAGGGCGGGACCGGCGTCGGGTTCGCCCATGCTCAGAGTTGAGCCAGGATATCGCTGGACGCGCTGACCTTGTCACCCAGCGCGACGCGCGGGCGGGCGCCGAGCGGCAGGTAGACATCCACCCGTGAGCCGAAGCGGATGAAGCCGTAGCGCTCGCCACGACGCAGTTGAGCACCGGGCTCCACGTAACACAGGATGCGGCGGGCGATGAGGCCGGCCACCTGGACGCAGGTGACGTCCTTGCCGTCCTGGGTCTTGAACCAGACGGCATTGCGCTCGTTCTCGGTGGAGGCCTTGGCAAGATCGGCGTTGATGAACTTGCCGGGGTTGTACCAGGTTTCCTTCACCTCGCCATCCACCGGCGCGCGGTTGGAGTGGACGTTGAAGACGTTCATGAACACGCTGATCTTGAGCGCGCGGCGCTTGAGCCAGGGGTCGTCGGTTTCCTCCACCGCGACGATGCGGCCGTCGGCCGGCGACAGAACCAGGCCCGCACCAGCCGGGGCGGGTCGCGCCGGGTCGCGGAAGAACTGCAGCACGAACAGGGTGATGAGCCAGAGGGGGGAGGCCCAGAGCCAGCCTGCGCCCGCCGTGGTGACCATGGCGAGGACGAAGGACATCGCCAGAAAGGGACGACCCTCCCGGGCAAAAATGGGGTGCGGCCAGGGGGCCTTTTTTTGGGACATGGTGCTCACGGAGGTAGCAAGTGGCGAGGTAGCTACCGCCACTCGCCACTCACCAATTTAGTTGCGGCTCTTGTCGACCAGCTTGTTGGCCTTGATCCAGGGCATCATGTCGCGCAGCTTCTCGCCGACGATTTCGATCGGATGCTCGGCATTCAGGCGGCGGCGGGCGGTCATCTCGGGGTAGTTGGTCTTGCCTTCGAGGATGAAACGCTTGGCGTAGTCGCCGTTCTGGATGTTCTTCAGGGCCTGGCGCATGGCGGCGCGCGACTGCTCGTTGATGACGGCGGGGCCGGTCACGTATTCGCCATACTCCGCGTTGTTGGAGATGGAATAGTTCATGTTGGCGATGCCGCCTTCGTAGATCAGATCGACGATCAGCTTGAGTTCGTGCAGGCACTCGAAGTAGGCCATCTCGGGCGCGTAGCCGGCTTCGGTCAGGGTCTCGAAGCCCATTTTCACCAGTTCCACGGCGCCGCCGCAAAGTACGGCCTGCTCGCCGAACAGGTCGGTTTCGGTCTCTTCACGGAAGTTGGTTTCGATCACGCCGGCCCGCGCCCCGCCGTTGGCGGCGGCATAGGCCAGAGCGATGTCCTTGGCCTTGCCGGACTTGTCCTGGTGCACGGCGATCAGGGATGGCACGCCGCCACCCTGCAAATAGGTGGAACGCACGGTGTGGCCTGGGCCCTTGGGGGCGATCATGATTACGTCCAGGTCGGCGCGCGGCACGATCTGGTTGTAATGGATGTTGAAGCCGTGGGCGAAGGCCAGGGCGGCGCCCTGCTTGATGTTGGGCGCGATGTCATTGTGGTAGACGTCGGGCTGCTGCTCGTCCGGCACCAGGATCATCACCACGTCGGCGCCCTTCACGGCATCCGCGACTTCCTTGACGGTCAGGCCGGCGTTCTTGGCCTTGTTCCAGGATGCGCCATCGCGGCGCAGGCCGACAGTGACCTTGACGCCGGATTCCTTCAGGTTGTTGGCGTGGGCGTGGCCCTGGGAGCCGTAGCCGATGATGGCGACCTTCTTCTTCTTGATCAGGGAGAGGTCGGCGTCTTTTTCGTAGTAAACCTTCATGGGAGTCCTTTCAGTTTGATCAAATTTTCATGATACGGTCGCCGCGTCCGATGCCGGAGGCACCGGTTCGCACGGTTTCCAGGATGGCCGCCGGGTCGATGGCCTGCAGGAAAGCATCCAGCTTGGAGCCGGGGCCGGTGAGTTCGACGGTGTAGGTTTTGTCCGACACGTCGATGATGCGGCCGCGAAAAATGTCCGCCATGCGTTTCATTTCCTCGCGCAGGTCGCCGCTGGCGCGCACCTTGACCAGCATCAGTTCGCGTTCGATATGGCTGCCGTCGGAAAGATCCTGCACCTTGACCACATCCACCAGCTTGTTGAGTTGCTTGGTGATCTGCTCGATGACGTCGTCGGAGCCGCGCGTGACGATGGTCATGCGCGACAGGGTGGCGTCTTCGGTGGGCGCCACGGTGAGCGACTCAATGTTGTAGCCGCGCGCGGAAAACAGGCCGGCCACGCGCGAGAGGGCGCCGGATTCGTTTTCCATGAGGAGGGAAATGATGTGCCTCATTGCTATGGCCCTACACCAGAATCATTTCGGAAAGCCCCTTGCCGGCGGGGATCATGGGGAACACGTTCTCGCGCGGGTCGGTCAGAAAGTTGATGAACACCAGGCGATCCTTGTATTTGCCGAAGGCATCGCGCAGGGCGGGTTCCACGTCCTCGGGCTTCTCGACCTGGATGCCTACATGGCCATAGGCTTCGGCCAGTTTCACGAAATCGGGCAGCGAGGTCATGTAGGACTCGGCGTAGCGTTCCTCGTAGAAGAACTCCTGCCACTGCCGCACCATGCCCAGATAGCCGTTGTTGAGCAGGATCACCTTGATCGGCAGCTTCCATTCCTTGCAGGTGGACAGCTCCTGGATGTTCATCTGGATGCTGCCCTCGCCGGTGATGCAGGCCACGGCGGCATCGGGAAACGCCATCTGCACGCCCATCGCGGCGGGCAGACCGAAACCCATGGTGCCGAGGCCGCCGGAATTGATCCAGCGGCGTGGCTGGTCGAACGGGTAATACTGCGCCGCCCACATCTGGTGCTGACCGACGTCGGACGTCACGTAGGCCTGGCCGCCGGTCACCTCGTACAGTTTCTCGATGACGTACTGCGGCTTGATCTTGCCGGACTCGCGGTCGTACTTCATGCAGTCCTGGGCGCGCCAGAGTTCGATCTGCGTCCACCAGGCCTTGAGCGCCGTCTGATCGGGCTTCTCTTTGCTGGCCTTGATCTGCTTGAGCATCTCGTCGACCACCTGCGCCACCTCGCCGACGATGGGCACATCCACCCGGACGCGCTTGGAAATGGAGGAGGGATCGACGTCGATATGGATGATGCGGCGCGCTTCCTTGGCGAAATGCTTGGGGTTGCCGATCACGCGATCATCGAAACGGGCGCCCACGGCGAGCAGCACATCGCAATGCTGCATGGCCATGTTGGCCTCGATGGTGCCGTGCATGCCGAGCATGCCGAGGAACAAAGGATCGGGCGCCGGGTAGCCGCCCAGACCCATCAGGGTACTGGTCGCGGGATAGCCGAGCAGGCGCACCAGTTCGGTGACCTGCGGCGCGGCATTGCCCAGCACCACGCCACCGCCGGTGTAGATCATCGGCCGCTTGGCTTCCAGCAGCATCTGCGCGGCCTTCTTGATCTGGCCGGCGTGTCCCTTGCTGGTGGGGTTGTATGAGCGCATGGAAACGCTCTTGGGGTATTCGTAGACGCAACTGTGCTGGGTGATGTCCTTGGGAACATCCACCAGAACCGGGCCGGGGCGGCCGGTCGCCGCGATATAGAAGGCTTTCTTGATGGTGCTCGCCAGGTCGCGCACGTCCTTGACCAGGAAATTGTGCTTCACGCAGGGGCGGGTGATGCCCACGGTGTCGACTTCCTGGAAGGCGTCCTGGCCGATGGCGGCGGTCGGCACCTGGCCGGAGATGACCACCATCGGTATGGAGTCCATGTACGCGGTGGCGATGCCGGTCACCGCGTTGGTGGCGCCCGGCCCGGAGGTGACGATGGCCACGCCGACCTGCCCGGTACAGCGCGCGTAGGCATCCGCCGCATGCACGGCCGCCTGTTCGTGGCGTACCAGGATGTGCTCGAAAGCGGTCTGCTTGTAGATCTCGTCGTAGATATTGAGAACGGCGCCGCCGGGATAACCGAAGACGTGCTTGACGCCTTCATCCCGCAAACAGCTGCAGACGATCTCCGCACCAGTCAATTCCATGTCCGCCATGGCGAGGGTTTCTTGAGCTTTTGAAAGGGGTTGAACACTAGCGATTGCGCCCCATCCGGTCAAGCCGAGGGGGCGTTTCGCGACATGCAAACAAAAAGGGGCTTGGCCTGCGCCAAACCCCTTGTTTCTGGTGGGCTGTGAGTGGCTCGAACACTCGACCTACGGATTAAGAGTCCGCTGCTCTACCAACTGAGCTAACAACCCTGACTTCTGTTACCGCGTATCTGGTGGGTCGGGCGAGATTCGAACTCGCGACCAACGGATTAAAAGTCCGCTGCTCTACCGGCTGAGCTACCGACCCCGGAAAAGGCCGCGATTATTCAGAAAAAGCGGCGCCCGGTCAACCGGGTGGTGAGTACCTTTTTTAGTAGGTCACGGTCCTGCCGCCCTTCTTGGAGGCCGGCACGGCTTTGGGGGAAGTGGCGGACTCGGGCTTGCTGTAGGTCACGTCCTTGATGGGGGAGGCCGCCTCGCCGCCCTTGCCGTCGGCGTACTGGGTGTTCTTCTTCTTGTACTCGTCCATGAAGGCGATGATGCGGTTCATGCGTACCTGGCCCGGGATGAACATGACGATTTCACCGTTGGGGTCGTAGATGTAAGAAGTGGGATAAAAGTCCACCGGGCCAACCTGGCGGAACGGGCTGTCGGGATTACGCCGCGCGCCGCCGGCGACGACGGCATGGAGTTCGAGGTTGTGGCGCTTGGCGGTGTCGCGCACCACACCTTCATCGGGGCCATAGTCCAGACCCACGCCGATCACCACGAAATCACGGCGCTTGTTGAGTTCGTTGAGGGTCGGAACTTCCACCCAGCACAAGGGGCACCAGGGCGCCCAGAAATTCACCAGTACCCACTTGCCCTTGAAATCCGACAACTGAATGGATTTGCCGCTGATATCGGTGAACTGGAAGTTGATCGCCTTGACGGACTCCTCCGCGCGGGCGGTAGACATCCATACCGCCGCGCCAATCAGCAACATGCCCAGTATTTTTTTCATCAGATGGATCCTTTTATCTCTCACCGCCTCGCGCGGCCACGCGAAGTCTTATCGGCCCAGCATCCTAATGTCTTCAATGATTCATGGAAATCAGGTGGAGCGCATGAGCAGAAAATACTGAATTTTCATTGTCACCGCCGCACCGGCGACGATGCCGAAGAAGACGATGAAGGAACTGATCGCGAGGGTCGAAACGCCGGTCACCGCCTGGCCAATCGTACATCCGGCGGCGGTGACGCCACCGAAACCCATGAGCACGGCGCCGACGATATGCCGGAACATGTCCTGCGGGGAATTGAAATATTCCCAACGAAACGAGCGATTGAATACCGAATAGATGAAGGAGCCGACCACCACCCCGAATACGCTGGCAATGCCGAAGGTGACGCTTTTGTCGCGCCAGTAAGCCCACAGGTCCATGGTGTAGGCCAGCGGCCCGACGAAGGTCATGGATTCGGCCAGCTTGGAGTCGGTGCCGAGGTAGGTTTTTTCCATGAAGTCGTTTTCGGCGTAGCCCATGTGTCCGGTGACATACCAGCCGGCCGCCACGACCAGGCCGACGACCAGTCCGGCCAGGATGTTGTCGTTGTTTTCGCGAAATTCCTTGTTGATGAATACAAACACCAGAATGATCGCGCACAACGCCACGGCCAGCATCAGCGCGGAATCCTTGTCCGCCAGGCCGAGCAGGCTGGGCAGGGTTTGCAGTTTTCCCAGGCGCACGGTGAAGAGTTCGGTGCGCAGCACGTTGTCCACGACCACCCGCAGGATGCCGTTCATGGTCACCAGCGCGGCATAACCGAGGAACAGGAATACCACCACGGATTTCAGATTGCCGCCGCCCAGACGCACCAGGGTGCGCTGCCCACAGCCACCAGCCAGAGTCATGCCGATGCCGAAGGTCAGCCCGCCCACCAGCGCGCCCATCCAGTACACCGTGCCACGGGTGTAATAGGTCTGCCCGAGGTCGAGATAACCGAAATAAACCAGGAGATTGGTGCCCAGGATGGCGACTGCGATCCCCAACAGCCAGGCGCGCATGCGTCCCCATTCGTTCATGTTCACCACATCCGACACCGCTCCCATGGTGCAGAAGCTGGTTTTGTTGGCGACATAACCGAATATGAAGGCCAGGACGAACCCCAGCCACGCCACCGTTTGCGCCACATTGTGAGTGTTTTCCATCGTCTCCATCTCCAGGTTTCCTTGGACATTTGTTTGTAACAGCCGGGCGGATTATAGGGGCAAGGCTGATAGTGGTATGGCTTCTCTCAAGAAACACGCCGGGTGCTCAATAACGCGTCGGATCGGGAACTCCGGCCTCCACAAAACCTTGCCGGCGCAGGCGGCAGGAGTCGCAACGGCCGCACGCGCGGCCGGTCGCGCCGGCCTGATAACAGGAGACGGTTTGCGCGTAGTTCACGCCCAGGCTCAGGCCCAGGAGAATGATTTCCGCCTTGGACAAATGGATCAGCGGCGCTTCGATCATGATCGGCCGCCCTTCGATGGCGCGCTTGGTGGCGACATCCGCCAGGCGTTGGTAAGCGGCGATGAAGTCGGGGCGGCAATCCGGGTAGCCGGAATAATCCAGGGCATTGACGCCGATATAGATGGCGGCGGCGTCCAGTACCTCCGCCCAGCCCAGCGCCAGGGACAGCATGATGGTGTTACGCGCCGGCACATAGGTAACGGGAATACCCTCACTCGGGCTTTCCGGTACGGCGATGCTGGCGTCGGTGAGGGCGGAGCCGCCGAACGGCCCCATATCCAGACGCATGACACGGAGTTCCCGCACGCCCTGGCAACTGGCGACGGCGCGGGCCGCCGCCAGCTCCGCATGATGGCGCTGACCGTAATCCAGGCTCAACGCGTAACAGTCATGGCCCTGAACGCGCGCCACGGCAAGGGCGGTGGCGGAATCGAGGCCACCGGAAAGGAGTACCACGGCGCGCGTCATTTCCCGCGCGCCTCTTTCCATAACAATTTGTGCAACTGCACCTGCATGCGCACCGGCAGGCCATCGCGCAGTATCCATTCCGCCAGAAGGGCCGGTTCCAGGCAGCTCCAAGCCGGCGAGAACAGCACCGGACAGCGCGCCGCGATATCGCGCTCGCGCAGAACCGCCACCGCCCAAAGGTAATCCGCCTCGCCGGTGAGCACGAACTTCACTTCGTCGCGTGGGTTGAGCAGTTCGAGATTGGGCCAGAGATTGCGCTCCACCTCACCCGAGCCCGGTGTCTTCACATCGACGATGCGCGCCACCCGCGCGTCCACCTGGCCGATATCGAGGGCGCCGCTGGTTTCCAGGGATACGTCAAATCCGGCATCACACAGCGCCGTGAGCAGGTCGAGACAGCCTTTCTGGGCCAGCGGTTCGCCGCCGCTGACCGTGACATGGCGCGTGGGATGGGCGCGCGTCAGCGCCAGGAGGTCGCCGACCACGCGCCACTCCCCTCCCTGGAAGGCGTATTCGGTATCGCAATAAGCGCAGCGCAGGGGACAGCCGGTCAGGCG
This sequence comes from Hydrogenophilales bacterium, assembly GCA_023258975.1. Taxonomy (GTDB): domain Bacteria; phylum Pseudomonadota; class Gammaproteobacteria; order Burkholderiales; family Thiobacillaceae; genus PFJX01. Next base: position 184,144 of record JAHFRD010000006.1, read on the forward strand.
GATGAATACGCTGGGGAGGCCCACCCGGCTGGCTTCACCCTGCAAGGAAAAAAAGACCTCGCTGACGCGCAGCCGGGTATCGAACAAGGTGTTCAACCTGGTTTCAGTTGAGCGTGGCGAGCAGTTTCTTGCCCGTGGCGGCGGCCTTGCTGACGGGGTACTTGGCAATCAACTGATCCAGCGTGGTACGGGCCTGGGCCAGTTCATTCGATTGAATCCGCGCGCGCGCCAGCGAAAGCATGGCATCGGGCGCCTTGCTGCTGGTCGGATAGTCGTCGATCAGTTTCTGGTAGGAGGTCGCCGCGCCGGGAAAGTCGCCCAGGTTGACCTGCGAGAAGCCCATCCAGTAAACCGCGTTGGGCGCCAGGCTGCCACTCGGATATTGCTCCATGAAGGCGCGCATGGCCTGCACCGCCTCCGCGTACTTGCCGCTTTTTACCAGTGTGTGAGCCGCGCTGTAGGCGCGCGATTCCGCCTCGGGATCGACCACGACGGGAGGCGCGGCCGCCGGCACGCTGGATAGCGTCTGCGCCGTTTGCAAACGGAAGGTATCCGCCTGCGCGGGCATGGGCCGGTTCGCCAATTCCTTGACCTGATTGAGGCGCGTATCCAGATCCATGAACAGATCCTTGACGCGCTTCTCCGCCACGTCCATCTGGTACGCCTGCTCTTCCTGGAAGCCGCGCAGGCGGGCCACTTCGGCCTTGAGCGCCTCGATCTGGTTGAGCAGGCCGATCACGCCCTGGTTCTGCATCTGCGCTTCCATGCGCGTGATCCGTTCCTGCTGCGCCTGCAAGGTTGTCCGCAATTCGGCGGCGCGCGCCAGCGCGTCCTCCGCCGGGCCGGCATGGGCGCATGGCACTGCGAGAAAAACGGCCACCCGGAGCATCCGCGCCATCTTGTTCATCAAAAAACTCCTTGATTCAGACATCGGTTCCGCGCGTCACTCGCCGTGATAGACGATCTCGGCGCGGCGATTCTGCTGCCAGGCGGTTTCGTCATGCCCCTCGGCGACCGGCTTCTCCTCGCCGAAGGAGACGGCTTCCATTTGTGAGTCCGACACACCCAGAAGATTCATGGCCTTGAACACGTTTTCCGCGCGGCGCTGGCCCAAAGCCAGGTTGTATTCGCGGCTGCCGCGCTCGTCGGCGTGGCCTTGCAGAATGGCTTTGGCGTCCTTGTGGGCTTTCATGAACTTGACATGCGCCTCAAGCACCGGCCGGTATTCGTCGCGAATGGTGGCGCTGTCGTAATCGAACAGCAAACGCCGCTTCGACAGGGGGTTCTCGGGGTTCTTGAGATCGCCCCACGACGGCGCGGCATCGGGCTGCGGCAGGGTGGAGGCGTCTTGCGCGGCGGGCTTGCCTTCCGCGGCGACCCCGCCGTTCTTTCCATCCACCGTGGCGGACTTGCCATCGGCCAGGGGTTTGACCTCGCTGCCCGGCGCCGCCACGCCATGCGTTTGCACGGAGTCCGTGGTCTTGGTCGAGACAGTTCGGGTCGACGCGCCCGAAGTCTTCACGCCTTCACCGGATTTGTTCGCCGTTTCGGATACCGGCGCCGAGCCGGTGGCCGCCTTGGTCTCGACCCGGGCAGCCTCGACGATTTTCGCGCCCCCCGCCGCTTCCAACTCCGTGGCCTTGATGCCGCGATCCTCAATGGCCGCTTCCTTGGAAGGGGTGCCGGAACAACCGGCCAACAGCGCGGCCAGCAGAAGGACAGAATAAGCGAGTTGTTTCATGGGAACTCCTTGCATGAAGTTGAGTGATCTTGGTGATCGCAATCCGGTAAAGAATATCAGGGGCCCCAGGCCGGCTCGCGCAGGTCACCGCTTTGTGAAAGCCGCTGTTTCACCTTGCCGTCCACGCTCACCGTGGCGAGAACGCCGCGATCATTGACCAGGGTGGCATAAAGCAGCAGGCGGCCATTGGCCGCGAAGCTGGGGGATTCGTCATACACGGTCTCGGTAAGCACCTGCATCTGGCGGCTGTTCAGATCCATCACCGCGATGTGGAAACGGCCATCGCGCCGATGCACAAACGCCAGTGTGCGGCCATTCGGGGATAGCGCCGGCGACACATTGTAGCCTCCCTCGAAGGTCACCCGGGTCGCCGCCCCGGTCGCCAGGGACGCGCGGTAGATCTGTGGCGAGCCGCCGCGGTCGGAGGTGAAATACAACCACTGCCCATCCGGGCTGAATGTCGCCTCGGTATCCAGGGCGCCGCCACGGGAGAAGCGGGTGGCCTCGCCGGTCATCAGATCGAGCAGATAGATCTGCGAGGTTTCGTCCTTGGACAGCGTCACCGCCAGGCGGCGGCCATCCGGCGACCAGGCCGGCGCCGAGTTGGAGCCGCGAAACCGGGCAACCGCGCGGCGGCTGCCGTCCACCAGATTCTGCACGTAGACCACCGGCTTCTTGTCCTCGAACGAGACATAGGCCAGGCGGCGGCCATCCGGTGACCAGGCGGGAGAAATAAGGGGTTCGGGGGAGGCCGTCACGGTCACCGCGTTCTGGCTGTCGGCGTCCGCCACCTGGAGTTCATAACGGCCATTGCGCTTGAGAATGTAGGCGATACGCCCGCCATAGGCGCCCGGCTCGCCGAGCAATGCCTGGTGCACCGCGTCCGCGATTCGGTGCGCCACGGTGCGCAAGCCTTCCGGCGTGGTGGTGTAGGCGAGCGCGGCCAGGGTGGACTGGCGCACGGCGTCGAGCAGCCAGAAGCGCGCTTCGACGCGGTCGCCGCCCAGCGACCGGATTTGGCCGATCACCACGGCATCGGCGCCGCGACTTCTCCAGGCCGGGAGCTGTAATTCGTGAGGTTCGGCCGGTGGTGAGGTTACGTCTACCGTATCCAGCAACTTGAAGTAACCGCTGCGCCCGAGATCGCCGGCCACCACCTCGGCAGGATTTTGCAAGCCACGCGGCATGCCCGGCGCCACGGGCATCGAAAACGGCAGGATCGCGACGGGAATGCGGTTGGCGGCGCCACCGACGATCTCGATGGTCATCGCCGCCGTGGCCGGGAGGGCCAGAAGAGAAAACAACAAGGGAAGGAATCGACGAAAGAACATGGGCAATACCGAATGGAATGTGGGCAATGTTATCAGCAAAAAAACTAGCGACCCCCGGTCGCATCCTCGCGCGGGCGGAACTTGAGAATCAGATCCTCGCGGAAAACAGCAGCGACATCGCGGTCGTTGGGCAAGGGCAGCGGCGAAGCCTTGAGAATGGCGCGCTCCATTTCCATGTCGTAGGCCGGCTGCCCGCTGCCGCGCGCCAGGGTCGCGCGCACCACTTCCCCGTTGGGCAGCAACGTCACCCTGAAAACCACTTCCGGATTGCCGTTGAGGTTATGCGGTAGACGCAGATAACCCAGGATCTTGGCGCGTATCCGATCCTGGAATTCGCTGACCAGATGGGCCTGCCGGTTGTTTCTGGCCTGGCTCTGCTGCTGTGTGCGGCGTAGCTGGGCCTCTTCGGCAAGCAGTTCATCCTGGGCCTGGCGAGCAAGTTCCCGTTCCATTTCCCGGCGCGCTTGATCGCGCCGCAAATTCTCGCGCAGCAACCTGTCCGCACGCTCCACCCTTTCCGCTTCGATGCGCGCGGCCTCCTCGGCCTGGCGCCGCGACTCCGCCTGTCGCGTGGCTTCCTTGCGTTGCAACGCCTCCTGTACGCGTGCTTCCTTCTCGCGTCGTTTCTTCTCTGCGCGTTCCAGGGCGATGTCGGGTTTGGCTACCTCGGTTTTGACTACCTCGGGCTTCGCCGCCTCAAGTCTGGGCACTTCCGGTGGCTGCGGCGCGGGGAGCGGTTCGGGGGGGGATTCGGTCACGAGCATGGCGGGTGGATCCGGCAACGCGCTCCACAATTCCGCCTCCACCGGCAGATGCGGCAGGCTGCGCCAGGAGACACCAAGCAGGAGAAAACCGACGAACAATCCGTGCACCAGCAGTGACATGCCGCCGGCGGAGAAGTGTTGAAAGGGGCCACTCCGGGTCATGCCGCGTTCAAGGCCGCGCCGGTTTCACCAACAGGCCGACGCGGGCCACACCCAGCGTTTGCAGGGTATCCATCACTTGCATGACCTTCTCGTAGCGCACCCCCTTGTCGGCGGAAATCACCACCGCCTGGCCCGGCCGCGCCTGTTGCCGTTCGCGCACGGCCTCGGCCAGCGCCGACGCAGCCACCGGCACGCCTTCCTCGTTCGCGCCGCGATTCCGCAACAGCAAGGCGCCATCCTCGTGCAGCATCACCTCCAGCGGCATGCTGGGGGCGGCCGAACTCTTGCCCATGCTGGGCAGTTCAACCTGGGTTGGGTTGATGAAGGGCGCGGTGACCATGAAGATCACCAGCAGCACCAGCATCACGTCGATATACGGCACGACGTTGATCTGGTTGACCGCCTTGCGGGCGCGGCGCGGGATCATCCTCGATTCCTCATCGGCCAACCTCTTGTTGCAGGATGTTGGAAAACTCTTCCATGAAGATGTCGTAGCGGTTGGCCAGACGGTCGATGTCATGGGTGAAGCGGTTGTAGGCGATCACGGCGGGGATCGCCGCGAACAGGCCGATGGCGGTGGCGATCAACGCCTCGGCGATTCCCGGCGCCACCTGCGCCAGGGTGGTCTGCGCCACGTTGGACAGGCCCATGAAGGCGTTCATGATGCCCCACACCGTGCCCAGCAAGCCGACATAGGGCGAGACCGAACCCACCGTGGCCAGGAAGGGCAGGTACGACTCCACCTGATCCATTTCCCTCTGGTAGGCGGCGCGCATCGCGCGGCGCGCGCTTTCCACCACCGCCTGGGCATCGACGGCGCGCTCGCGTTTGGCGCGGAATTCGCGCGTGCCGGCGCGGAACACCTCTTCCAGGCTGCTGCGGCGACCGTCCTCATCGACCCGGTCAAGAATCTTCTTGTGGCCACCGCCCCAGAAGTCCTTCTCGAAAGCCTCCGCCTCGCGCCGCTCGCGGCGCAGGGTGAACAACTTCTCGAAGATCAGCCACCAGGACACCACCGAGGCGAACAGCAGCAGGAGCATCACCCCTTTCACCACCCAACTGGCCTGGGCGACGAGGGTGATCAGGGACATATCGTGGGTCAGCGCGAGTTCCATCAGGGGTGCATTCTTTCGGTGACGAAGCCGGGGATTCTAGCCGGGCGGAAGCCGGATGGTTCCACGCAGGCCACTTGCACCCGCGCGGTGAGCAGACGCTCGCCGCCGCGCAGGACTTCCTGTGCCATGACCAGACTGGCGCGCCCGAGTTCACTCAACCGGCTGCGCACCAGCAAACGGTCATTGAAACGCGCGGGGCGCAGGTAGTCCGCCTCCACCCGCCGCACCACGAACAGCACCCCGGCGTCCGTCGCCAGATGATCCTGTTCCAGGCCCAGGGCGGACAGCCATTCGGTGCGCGCGCGCTCCAGGAATTTCAGATAGTTGGCGTAATACACCACGCCACCCGCGTCGGTATCTTCCCAATACACGCGAACCGGCCAGTCAAAGAGGGGGGAATCTTTCATCGCGCTCACTCAAGCCTCGTGAAAAACAATCTAGCGGTTCCGGCGGCAGGACGCGACCAACCGAGTTGGCGGCGCGCCCCCGGGAAACCTGTAGCGCAGGCGTCTCGCCTGCTCGTTGACCTGATCAGCGGAAAAAAGCCGGCGAGACGCCGGCGCTACAAAAGCAACCCCGCCTCCCCGCCCGGCTGGATCAGGCCGAAATGCCGCCAGGCCAGGGGTTGCGCCACGCGGCCGCGCGGGGTGCGGGCGAGGAAGCCTTGCTGGATCAGGTAGGGTTCCAGCACGTCCTCGATGGTATCCGCCGCCTCGCCGATGGCCGCCGCCAGATTTTCCAGGCCGACCGGGCCGCCGGAGAATTTTTCCAGCATCGCGGAAAGCAGTTTGCGATCCATCACGTCGAGGCCGACGCTGTCCACCTCCAGCATCCTCAGCGCGGCATCCGCCACGGCGGTATCCACCTGGCCGTCCGCCTTCACCTCGGCGTAGTCGCGCACCCGGCGCAACAGGCGGTTGGCGATGCGCGGCGTGCCGCGCGAACGGCGAGCGATCTCGAAGGCGCCTTCTTCCGAGGTTTCCACCCCGAGCAGGCGCGCGGAGCGGCTGACGATGAAGGCGAGTTCTTCCGGCGTGTAGAACTCCAGGCGGGCGACGATGCCGAAACGGTCGCGCAGTGGGTTGGTCAGCATGCCGGCGCGGGTGGTGGCGCCGATCAGGGTGAACGCGGGCAGGTCCAGCTTCACCGAACGCGCCGCCGGACCCTCGCCGATCATGATGTCGAGCTGAAAATCCTCCAGCGCCGGATAGAGGATTTCCTCGACCACCGGCGAGAGGCGGTGGATTTCGTCGATGAACAGGACGTCGTGCGGCTCCAGGTTGGTGAGCAGCGCGGCCAGGTCGCCGGCCCGTTCCAGCACCGGCCCGGAAGTCATGCGCAGGTTGACCCCCATTTCCCGCGCCACGATGTGCGCCAGGGTGGTCTTGCCCAGCCCCGGCGGGCCGAACAGGAGCACATGGTCGAGGGCTTCCTTGCGGTTCTTCGCCGCCGTGATGAAGATTTCCAGTTGTTCGCGCGCCCGCGCCTGACCGACATATTCCGACAGGCGTTGCGGCCGCAGCGCCCGTTCGAAGACTTCCTCGTCGCGGGAGGCGGGGGCGGGGGCGATCAGACGGTCGGGGACGAGGCGGTCGGGTTCGAGCATGAGGGCTTATTTCCTGGCCAGGAGTTTCAAAGCCTGGCGGATCGACTCCTCCAGGGTCAGGCCTTCCGTCAGTTGCTTCAAGGCCGGCAAGGCTTCCTTGTCCGAATAGCCCAGGGCCAGCAGCGCGTTCAGGGCATCGTTGGCCACTGTCGCCACGGCCGTGCCCGCGCCGGTTTGCGGCAGGGCATCGGCCAGCTTGCCTTTCAGTTCCAGCAACAGGCGCTCGGCGGTCTTCTTGCCGATGCCCGGCACCTTGGTCAGACGGCCGGCCTCCTGCAAGACGACGCAGCTCGCCAGGTCGTCCACGCTCAAACCCGAGAGCACCGACAAGGCGAGTTTCGGCCCCACCCCGGAGATGCGGATGAGCTCGCGAAAGGCCGCGCGCTCCTTCTGGGTGAGAAAGCCGAACAACTGCTGCGCGTCCTCGCGCACCACGAAGTGGGTGAACAGAGCGACCTTCTCACCCGTGGCCGGCAGGTTGTAGAAGCTGCTCATCGGCACGTCCACCTCGTAACCGACACCGGCCACGTCCACCACAATCTGCGGCGGCTGTTTTTCCAGAAGCGTGCCGGTCAAGCGTCCGATCATGTCGCACCCTCGTAGCGCCGGCGTCTCGCCGGCTGTTTTAAACACGCCGGCGAGCCCTGAAGGATACCTTCCCTGCGGGACATAACGCCGACGCTACATTTAGCCCAGCGCCAGAGCCAACCCCAGCAGCACCGGCTGCAAGTGCGCGGCGACGATGGTCATTTGCAGGGCCGGCGCCAGTCGCGCCGGCTCGCCGGCATGTCGGGAAAGAATCCGGCCCGCCTTGAGCGCGGGCAAGACCGCCAGCAGGGAAAGCAGCGCTGGCGTCGGCAACCAGCCGCTCGCCACCAGCCAGAGCAGCACCAGCACTGAAGCGGCCAGAATGAGCCAGTAACCGCGCGCGGCGACGGCGGGCTCCAGGCGCGCCACCCAATGCAGCTTGCCGGCCTGGATGTCGGCGTTGCGATCCGGGAACTGATTGATATAGAGGATGTTGGTCACCAGCAGGGCATAGGGCAGGCCGATCAGCCAGGGCGCGAGCGAGAAGGCGCCGCGCTGCACGAAATCGGCCCCGGCGACGATGAGCAGGAAGCCCGCCGCCACGCAGGCCTCGCCCAGGCCCCGGCTGTTCAGCTTGAGCGGCGGCGCCGAATAGGCCCAGCCGATCAACAGACCGGCCAGCCCGATCCAGAACAGGCCGGCGCCGCGCGTATCGATCAGCCAGAGGCCGCCCGCGATCACCCCGGCAAACAGGATCAGCGCGTAGAACAAAGTCTGCCGGGGCGACATCACCCCGTTCTGAATGAAGCGCGAGCCTCCGGTGAAGGGAAACAAACGATCCACATTGGCGGCATCGGTGCCGTTCAGATGGTCGTAGTAATCGTTGAACACGTTCACCCCGGCCTGGGCCGCCACCGCCAGAAACAGGGTCAGCAAGGCCAGCGGCCAGGAAAACGCGGCCTCCAGGGCGGTGGCGAAACCGAGCAGGCAACCGGCCAGGGCGATGGTGAGAAACGCCGGCCGCGTTGCCAGCAGATAGCGCTTGACCGGGTTGGCGAGAGCGTCGGGCGTGGGTTCCAGGGGAACGGATTTGGCGAGGGTCATGCGATGTACTCCGTGTGGCGCAGGCTTCCAGCCGGCTGCTTCATCTGGTTGAAAACACGCGGCAGGCTGGAAGCCCGCGCTACAGATCCCGTCCTCATAGCATCCGCCCGCCACGGCGCCGCGTGGTGGAAGCCAGCGCCCCCAGCCCCATGCCGCCGTGGGCATGGCAGATCGCGCAAGCCAGCGCGTCGGCGGAATCCGAACGCGGGTCGGCGGGAAGTACGAGAAGTCGTTTGACCATGTGCATCACCTGCTGTTTATCGGCGTGGCCGTTGCCCACCACCGCCTGTTTCACCTGCAAGGCGGTGTACTCGAATACCGGCTGCTGGCCGTAAGTCAACGCCGCGATCGCCGCCCCGCGCGCCTGCCCCAGCAACAGGGTGGATTGTGGATTGACGTTGACGAACACCTTCTCGATGGCCGCCGCCTCGGGCTGAAACTGCGCCAGCACTTCCATCACCCCATCGAAAATGATCTTGATCCGCCCCGGCAACTCCCCCGTCTCGGTGCGGATCACCCCGCTCGCCACATAAGTCAGCGTCTGGCCGACCTTGTCGATGACGCCGTAGCCGGTGACGCGGAGGCCGGGATCGAGGCCGAGGAGTCGCATCCTCAACGTTTTCCAACGGGTTTGACGCCGCCTTTGCGGCCCAACCCGAAGGCGATGCGAAAGACATCGGGCACATTGACCCGCTGTTGACTGGCGACCTGGAACACCCCGAGCGCCTCCAGATCACCGCGCACGCCCGCTGCGCCTTCACGCAGATTGGAGGGAGGGAGAAAACGAGTGTTTTCGCACAATTTTTCGACCCCCCCTTTTTCCAGCCAGCGCCCCTCGACCTCGGAAAAAAGACAGGGAACGGTCAGCCGGTGCAAAGGCAGCATGACTTTTTCCACCCAGTCGTAGTCCTCACTGATTTCCTTCACCCGAATCTGCGAAGCGGCCTGCACCCCGGCTTTGATGGCGGTGTAAGGCAGGGCGGCATCCCCCTTGGTGCTTTCGTGTTCCGCCGCGCGCCGCAGGGCGGCCAGGAATGATCGCGGACTGGTATAGCCACGCCCATCGGCGAGGTGGTTGGGCAGCCAGGTGTAGGTATTACCCCGGCGTTTTTCCGCACCCATGTACGGTCCCGCCACGGCGTGAAACACAGCCTCTTGCAACACAGTTTCCCGGCGTAGCGCATCGGGCACAGGCCAGACGTTTTGATCCAGTTTCCATGCAATGCCGAATAGCGACTCGCATTCGCGTCGAAATATTTCGGCGCCTTCTTGTTCGGCATTAGCCAGGTACTGCCAGAAAAGGCTGTACAGGTCGCCGTGCGTCCATTCCAGAAAGATCGCCGAATTTTGCAGCTTGGAGGCATCGGGAAAGGCCAGAACCGCGCCATCCACAAACATGTCCTGCCGCAGGAAAACCTTGAGCCGCAGCGCGTGGTAACGGTTCTGGAACTCCAGTGCCAGACGGAGAAGTTCGCGTGCGTAGTTCCGCGCCGTATCCCAATTGGTCGGCGCGATGACATCCAGTGCATCGAAAACGATGAGATGGCTGCGCTTGTCGCGTTCCAGTTCCGCATCCGCGCGGGAAAGCAGCGCGCTGAGGCGCTCCCGATCCTCACGCATCCAGTCGATGGTTTCACGCCAGTAGGTGCGCGGCAGGCCACTTTCGGCGCCCAGAACCGCTCGGGCAATGACGGCCTGCCAGACCTCCCTTGGTGAGTAGTCGCGTTTTAGCAAGTCCGTGAAGGCATCCTCGTCCGGGAAACGCCCCTCGGTTTTGCCTCCGGCATGTCCCACGGAAACTCGGCAATTCTTGAGGCTGGTTTCCGGCATCCGGTGAGCCACCAACAATCGCAGTTCGTCACGCGCGATGCTCTGGCACCAATGGCTTTTCCCCGCTCCACGGTCGCCGACAACCAAGGCGCGCTGCACATTCAAGGCGCGCGCGTGCTGCAAAGGCACATATAGTTGCCCGGGCGATGGCGGTGGCGGCTCGCTGCCCTCCGGGAGGGCGCTGGCGATCAACCGGCGCAAGGATTCGGCGGAAAAACGTTTCAAGCCGCCCTCGCTCATGAATCCACCTCAAGCCAGTCCAGAGTTTCGCCAATGAAACGCCCAAATGCGCTGTTGATGTTGGCATCAGCCAATTGCGCGTCATGGCGTCTGGGATTCATGAGATCGAAAAGCGTGTAAGCCCCATGCCAGTATATGGGGATCGGATAATGCGGCGCTTCCGTGTCGCCCGCGTCAAAGTTGAAGTAGTCCTTGCCGGGATCAAAAGCCGGATCGTCCTGGGGGGGGGTTTCTTCGTAGAGCGTGGTTTGCCAGAGGTCGCAGGCACGTCCGGCAAACTGGGCCAAGTAAGCTTCCGGCGCCTCGGTCTGCGGAATCGCGGCTGCCACCATCTTCATACAGTCACGACTGGCGCCATTTCTGAAATCATCGATGCGCGGTGGGTATCGCCAATGCGAAAACAACAACCGATAGCCACTCCATGTCTGATCCGTATCCATAGCGAAAAGCAGCGTGCGCGCGCCCAGTCGGGTCAGGGTCGCCGCTGAAATATCGTGCATCCCCGCCCGAGTGTCGATCAGCACCACATGGGGTTCAAACTCGCGTTCCAGTGCGTCGATCATGCTGGACAGGCGCGAGGCAAATGTCCGGGTCGAACCATCGAGGGAGGGGATGTCCAGATAGGTACGGGACAATTTGGCGAGGTAGTCCTGATCCTCGTTCCAGCCAAAGGCCGGGACAACCAGAACATCGGCATTGCTGGACAGCGGGCTGATTCCCACCATGTCTCGAAGAAATCGCCGATCCACCTGGCCTACGGCTTCTTCCACGAACCAGTCAACGATGCCATGAGTCGGGAAAGCGCCCTCAACCATTGGCAGGATTGAAGAACTCAGTCCCGGCGATTCAAGGTCCATGTCCAGCACCAGAACCCGCTTGCCCCTCCGCGACAAGGCATGAGCCAACATGGCCAGCGCTGTGGAGCGGCCTACCCCCCCCTTGAGGCCAAAAAATACACATCGAATTGGAGAGGGCGTCTCGTTTGGAAGTGAGCCGGAACGCAACCAATCAACTCCGGTAATTCCCCGGTCGATGAAACTGAATGACGCACCCTCACCGAAAGGATAAGTACGATCCGGGGATTCAAAGATGGCCTCCGGAGCGATCAGATCATCCTTGAAAAGGAAACGGCCGCCAGGATGTGCGAGAAATGCACCGGCTGCCGGTTCCAGGGCTGACGAAAGGGTGACCAGAGCGTCATCGCCAGGCTTGTGTTCGAATACCAGCCGGAACATGCCGTAAACATCACGCACCAAGACGACGCACCCCAAACCAGCGTCGGCCATTGGCGGCCAGTCACGCAGGAAAGCGAGCACTGCGGTCAATGCGGCATCGAAACGAACCGGTGTGCCGTTCTCATTGCCCACTGAAATTCTCCCGAAGTAACGCCTCCATGATCTTCAACGCTTCACGCGCACCGGCCTGGTGTGCCTTGAGCGCGTTTGAATCCACGGCCCCGGCCCCCGCGTAACGGTCACTGATATGCCAAGTACCGGCGAAGGGATTGGTCGTTGGCAATGGATACCGACTCAGATTGGTATTGCCGCCATGTGCTACGGCGTATTGATCCCATATTCCGGGGCAGTGTTGGTCGAAAGGTTTACCAGGCTTGCCATGCGAATCAAGCTTTAAAACGCGGGTAATTTCCAATGCCGCCTTGACGGCGCATTCAGCGGCGATGCCGAAAAAATGGTCAGCGCCAGGTAAACGATCCTGTTCAGACAACAACAAACCGTCCTTGTAGTGCCTGTCAGCGGCGGCCCGAAAGTCCGGCAAAGCCATGTTCTGGATTACTCCGGGAGGATCGCGCTAGTAAACACTTCCTGCACGTCGTCGAGGTCGTCCAGCATGTCCAGCATCTTCTGGAATTTCACGGCGTCGTCGCCGGTCACCTCGGTTTCGTTCAACGCCTTCATCGCCACCTCTGCCATCACCGTGGTGCAACCGGCGGCGTCCAGGGCTTCCTTCACCGTGGCGAGGTCGTTGGTGGGCGCGGTGATGACTTCGATGGAACCGTCTTCGTTGCTGACCACGTCTTCCGCGCCGGCTTCCAGGGCGACTTCCATCACCTTGTCCTCATCGGCGCCGGGCGCCAGGATGATCTGGCCGCAATGCTGGAACTGGAACACCACGGAACCATCGGTGCCCAGATTGCCGCCGCATTTGGAGAAAGCGTGGCGCACGTCCGCCACGGTACGCACGCGGTTGTCGGTCAGGCAGTCGACGATCACCGCCGCGCCGCCGGGGCCGTAGCCCTCGTAGCGGATTTCCTCGTAGTTCACGCCTTCCAGTTCACCGGTGCCGCGCTTGGTGGCGTTCTCGATGTTGTCCTTGGGCATGGACTCCGCCTTGGCTTTCTCGATCGCCAGGCGCAGGCGCGGGTTGAAGTTGGGATCGCCGCCGCCCATGCGCGCGGCGACCGTGATTTCCTTTATCAGCTTGGTGAATATCTTGCCCCGCTTGGCGTCCTGACGCCCTTTGCGGTGCTGGATGTTTGCCCATTTGGAATGACCGGCCATGATTCCGCGCCTCGAAAAAACCAAGAATTTGAAGGCGGCGATGTTACCACCGCGCCCGATTTCACTCCGCTTCGCGCGTGCCTGTAACCGGTTTGAAACCGGCATGACCCTATACAGAAAGCGGAATAACAGTGGCATCCCGAAGCGGGTGCCGTGACCTTGATACAAGGAGATCGCAATGAAACGCGCACGACTGATTTCCACGCTGATCGGCGTTGGCATCCTGTTGGCCAGCGCGGCGGCGGGAGCCGCCGGTACGGTACAGGCCGGATCGGCCAAATCCATGTTCTGTTCCGGCTGCCACGGCGTCGACGGCAACGCACCCTATCCCAGTGCCCGCATGGCCGGCCAGTCCACCCAGCGGCTCGGCCAGAGCCTGATGGACTTCAAGACCGGGCGCCGCTTTCATCCGGTCATGAACATCCTCTCGGTGGGCCTGACCCAGCAGGACATCGACGACATGGCCATGTTCTACGCCGCCCAGAAACCACTCAGTCTGGAACATGCCAGCCTCTACTGGCGCCTGGGCGGGCCTGACGCCATCAACGCGGCGGTGGATGAAACCATCAAACTTTCCAAGGCCGATCCGCGCCTGGCCGGGCGCCTTTCCGGCGCCTGCGCCGCCAAGCTGAAAGAACAGCTTTGCGCCGCCACCGGCGGGCCATGCACCTATACCGGCCGCGACATGAAAACCGCGCATGCCGGCCTGAAGATCACCGAAGCCGAATTCGGCGCCGTGGCGGAGAACCTGGTGAAAGTCCTGGACGCCTTCAAGGTGCCGGAAAAAGAGAAGAACGAACTGGTCGGCATGATCGCGCCGATGAAGGGAGTGATCGTGGGGCAATAAGCAGCCGGCCGCCTGGCCGGATCGCCAGGCGGTAACCACGATGTGTTCATGAGCCGGGGCCGCGTCGCGGTGCGTGGGGCGCGGTCGGGTTCAGGGGCGGGTTGGGCATACGTTCAACGCGGGGGGCATCATGAGCAAATACATGGGTCATGCGAAAACCGCGAAACACGGCGGAATCAGCGAGTTGACACCGATTAAACGGGGCGGGATCGTCGCCGATATGGTTCATCCGCTGTCATGGTTGGGCGAGGACGGGGTTCCCGATGTGGAGGAAGAGGGGGTTCCCGGCGAGGAGAACATCGCCCGGGAGAATCCCGCTCCATCCCGTCTGGCCCAGGCCACGGCGGCCACCAGCGATGCCCCCGCCGCCGCAGCGGGAAGCCAGCCGGCGGGTACCGCCGCGCCACTCCCTTCGGGTTCCTCAGGCAACCACGATCCAACTCGGGAAGGCGGCGCCAAGGGGGAACCCGGCTGGGCCGCATTGCTGCTGTTGGGTCTGGCGGGTGGCGGGGGCGGAGGGGGCGGAGGCGGTGGGGGGGGCGGCGGCAGCCCGGCGCCACCCAATAATCCGCCCACCATCACCAGCGATGGGGCCGGCGCGACGGCGGCGATCAGTGTCGCCGAGAACACCACGGCGGTGACCACCGTCACGGCCACGGATGTCGACGCGGGCGCCGTGCTTGCGTACAGCATTGCCGGCGGCGCCGACGCGGCGCTGTTCAGCATCAACTCCAGTACCGGCGCGCTGGCCTTCCTCGCCGCGCCCGATTTCGAGGCGCCGGCCGACGCCGGCGGCGATAACGTCTACGACGTGATCGTGCGGGTCTCTGATGGTGCCGACAGTGACACCCAGGCCATCGCGGTCACGGTCACCGACGTCAACGAGTTTGCTCCGGCCATCAGCAGCAACGGTGGCGGCGCCAGCGCCGCACTGAGCATTCCCGAGAACACCACGGCGGTAACCACCGTCACGGCCACGGATGCCGACGCGGGCGCCGTGCTTGCGTACAGCATTGCCGGCGGCGCCGACGCGGCGCTGTTCGGCATTGACGCCAATACCGGCGCGCTGGCCTTCCTCACGGCGCCCAACTTCGAGGCACCGACCGATGTCGGTGGCAACAATGTCTATGACGTGATCGTGCAGGTGTCGGATGGCGTCCATGCGGATGCCCAGGCCATCGCCGTCACGGTTACCGATGTGGCCGAAGACACCACGCCACCAACTGTCGCGAGCGTTGCGCTCACCAGCACCGCAGCCGCTGGCGCCACCTACGCCAGCGGTGAGGTGGTGCGGGCCACGGCCAACTTCAGCGAACCGGTTATCGTCAGCGGCGGCTCGCCGACGCTGGCCTTGAACATCGGTGGCATCACCCGCCTGGCGACCTATACCGGCGGCAGTGGCGGCACCGCGCTGACCTTCGCCTACACGGTGGCGATCGGTGACGGCGACCCCAACGGCATCAGCATCAATGCCAGCAGCCTCTCTGCCAACGGCGCCACGCTGCGCGACGCGGCGGGCAACGCCGCCGTGCTCGCACACGCAGCCCTGGCCGACCAGGCCGCGCACAAGGTGGTGAGCGCGCATGTCAATCTCGCCGATCTCGTCGCCGGTAACGGCGGCTTCGCCATCACCGCTGAAACTGCGGCTGGTGGTTGGGTATGGACGGGGCGTTCCGTATCCGGCGCGGGCGATGTCAACGGCGATGGCCTCGCCGACCTGATCGTCGGCGCACCGGGCTATGACGCCGTTACGACCAACGGTGGCCGGGCTTATGTGGTGTTCGGCAAGACCGATGGCACGGAAGTCAATCTGAACGATGTGGCGGCGGGAACGGGTGGTTTCTCGATGACCGGCAACGTTTATTACGGCCAGGCGGGCTACTCCGTCTCCGCGGCCGGCGACGTCAACGGCGATGGCCTCGCCGATGTCATCGTCGGCGCGCCCGGCGACGCGAACGCGGCCTATGTGGTGTTCGGCAAGGCGGGAACCGGCAATGTGAATCTCGGCAGTCTCGGAAGCGGCGGTTTCGCCATCAACAACACCGAGACTGGCGGCGGTGGCTCCGGCCACCAAACCGGCTGGTCGGTTTCTTCCGCCGGCGACGTCAATGGCGATGGCCTCGCCGATCTGCTGGTCTCGATGCCCTACAACAATGAGGTGGGAATCCAGGCCGGTCGCGCCTATGTGGTGTTCGGCAAGGCCGACGGGGCGGCGGTGAACCTGGCCAGCGTCACCGCCGGCACGGGCGGATTCGCCATCACCGCCCAGGCGGCGGAAGACCAGGCCGGCTATTCCGTTTCCAATGCCGGCGACGTCAACGGCGACGGCCTCGCCGACCTGATCGTCAGCGCCCCATACAACGACGCCGCCGGCGCCAATGCCGGGCGCGCCTATGTGGTGTTCGGCAAGGCCGACGGCACGCAAGTCGACCTGGGCAACGTGGCGGCGGGCAGCGGCGGCTTCGCCATCACCGGCGCGATTGCGAACGCCCAGGCCGGGTATTCCGTCTCTGCCGCCGGCGATGTCAACGGCGACGGCCTGGCCGACCTCGTCGTCAGCATCAACCCGGATGTCAGCGTGCCGGGCCGTTCCTATGTCGTGTTCGGCAAGGCGGACGGTAGTGGGGTCGATCTGGCCAACGTGGCTGCGGGTAGCGGCGGCTTCCTCATCCAGGGCGAGACTTCCGGGGGCTATTCCCCCGGCTACGCCGTTTCCGCCGCCGGCGACATCAATGGCGACGGCCTGGGCGACCTGCTGATCGGCTCGCCGCCGGATCGGGCCTATGTGGTCTACGGCAAACGGGACGGCGCGGCGGTCGATCTGGCCAATATCAAGAGCGGCCAGGGCGGCTTCTCCCTGACCAGCCCCAACTGGGACGACACCGGGGCCTCGGTTTCCGCCGCCGGCGACGTCAATGGCGACGGTTTCGCCGACCTCATCATCGGCGCGCCGACGGACAACACGGCCGGTGGCGCCTTCGGCCGCGCCTGGGTGATTTTCGGTGGCCCCGCGCTGGCCGGCGCTCCGAATTTTCAAGGCGACAGCAACGCCAACACCCTGACCGGCACCAGCGCGGCGGAAACCTTCATCGCCGGCGCCGGTGACGACATCCTGATCGGCAACGGCGGCGCGGATGTCCTGTATGGCGGCGCGGGCAACGATACTTTCGTGCTCAATGCCGGCAATCTCGCCGCCCTGGCGGCCCGCCCCGGTTCCGGCCGGCTTGCGCGGGTCGACGGTGGTAGCGGCATCGACACCCTGCAAGTAGCCGGCAGGGCGTGAATTTCTCGCTGCTCGCCATCAGCAATGTGCAGGAAGGCAGTCGCCTCGCGAGCATCGAGCGGATCGACCTCACCGGCAGCGGCAACAACATGCTGACGCTGGCAGCCAATGACGTTCGCGACCTGAGCGGCATGAACCTGTTCAACAACGCCAACGGCTGGGCGCTGGGCGCATCCGTGCAGATGCACCAGCTGGTCGTGGATGGCAACGCGGGGGATGGCGTCACGGCCTACGGCGCCTGGGTCGCGGCCGGCACGGTCGGCAATGGCGGCCATGCCTATGCGATCTACAACGACGCCGCCGGCCGGGCGCAGTTGCTCATCGACAACAGCATGAGCATCACGGCGGGCGTCGACAACGTGCCCCCAGCGCTTTACAGCGCGTCTTTCTCCAGCGCGGGCGCCAACGACAGCCTGACGATGTGGTTCGACGAAAACGTGCTGGCCAGCGATGCCAGCGGGTTCACGCTGCTCCAGAACGGCGTCGCGCCGATGACCCTCACCGGAATCACGGGGGTCGGCACACCGGAACTCCACCTTGCAACCAGCACCGGCCTGGCCGCGACCGACTACGTGTTGATGTCCTACACCAGCGCCGCGGGCAACCTGCACGATGCCGCCGGCAACACCGTGCCGGATGTGCTGCCGGGCTGGGCCGTGGGCGGCAGTGGTGACACCAGCATCGACCTGAGCGCGCTGGCCGGAAACCATGTGCTGCACGACTCGGCCGGCGGCAACGACACCCTGATCGGCGGTGCCGGCGACAACGTCCTGTATGGCGGCGTGGGGGCGGACAACCTGAATGGGGGCGGCGGCGCCGATACCTTCAGCTTCCACCAGGGCGATTCAACGGCCGTCACCTTTGCCGAGAACGGCGGCGACGGCGTCAGCAATGGCGATACCTTCACCTTCGCCGGCCTGCAGGCGGATGTCATCAGCGGCGGTTTCGCCAATTCCGGCATTGCCGGAGATCGCATCGACCTGACGACGCCGAACGCCGACCCGCTCACGCCTATTGCGGCGCCCGCCGATGGACTCGTCACCGATCAGCATTATTTCCTGGCTCATGGAAACTACGCGGCGGGGGCGTTCACCGTGGACAACACGGCCAGCGGCCTGGATACCCTGGTGGTCTACGACGGCGACGCCACGGGCGGGGTGCTACAGCACGCCATCGTATTGAGCGGGATTGATCCGAGCCTGCTCACCACCGCCACCGGCCTGATCTATCTCACCTGATGATCGGATGCCGGGTTTCAGGCCTCGCCGGATTCCACACGGGCGCGCATCCGGAGCAAGGCCTGTCCGGGCCGCACCCCCAGCTCGCGTTTCAAGGCGGCTTCGATTGAGTGGTAGATCGACAAGGCGCGGCCGGGATAACCCAGCCGCAGATGGCAATCCATCAAACGTTCCGCCGTGCGTTCATCCACTGGGTCGAGATCCCGCCCACGTTCCAGGTGGGCCGCCGCCTGTTCCAGTTCCTCGCGGCTGGCGGCTTGGGCAGCCAGGGCGCGGGCAAGGGAGAGGAAGGTTTCGCGCTGGCGCTGGCGGTGGTCGGCGATCCAGAGTTCGCTGTCGTCGCCGGCCAGGAAATCGTCTTCGTAGAGGTCGAGGGCTCGAAGCAACGCCAGGCGATCAGGCGGACGTCCGCGCAGGGCGGCTTTCGCGGTTTCCTGGAAGAGGAGGGCATCGACGCCGACCACGCCGCTGGCCAGGGAAATGCGGCCGTTGTGCATGAGCAGCCAGGGCAACGCGGTTTCGCCGTGTTCCGTGCCCAGTTGGCGCAGGCGCCAGGCCGCCACTTTCAGGTTGTTGCGCGCCTGGTCGCCGTCGGCATCCGGCCACAGCAGATTCGCCAGGGTTTCTGCCGAAACCTTGCGTCCACCCGACACCACCAGCGCCTTGAGCAGGCTCTTCGCGCGCGCGCCGCGCCAGTCGCGGTCATGGAGCAGGCGCGCGCCCACGCGCACGCGCAGTTCGCCGAACATGTGGATGGCCACCGGATAACGTTCGCAGGGCAGTTCGGTGGGCTGGCCGGCGGGAACCAGCAGGGCGAGCAGGTGCGCCAGGTAGTCGGCGGGGCGGTGAAACAGCACCAGGCTCTCGCCGTGTGGCAGCAGGCGTCGGGCATGATCCAGCGCCGCGCGGGCGCGGTCGGGCTGGCCCTGGCGGGCATGGGCCACCGCCATTTCCACCGCCGCGTTGCTGGCGATGCTCATGTGGCCCACCGCCTGCCACTTGGGTAGCCAGGCTTCGGCCAGGGCCAGGGCGCCGTCGTGGTCGCCCATGTCCACGCGCGCCTGCACTTCCAGCAACACCGGCATGTACTGCGCCACCGGGCTGAACGTCGGCTGCCCCAGCGCGCGCGATTCACGCGCGTGCGCCAGGGCGGTCGCCGGCCGCCCCAGCAGCAGGTCGGCCAGGCCCAGGCTCATGTGCAGATAGGCGTGATAAAAGGCGTTGCCCGTCGGCACCATGCGTTTGCGCATGCGCGCGCCAAGCGCTTCCGCCGCCACCTCGTCTCCCTCCAGGGCGACGGCGTAGACCAGATTGGAGAGCACGGTGAGCCAGGGGATCGGCGGCAAATCGTCGAAACCGGGTTGCCGCGCGTCGTCCCAAACGAGATGCCGGGCGGCGGCGGTGTCGCCGCGCAAAGTCAGGAACAGGCACAGGCTGGAACGCAGGAACAGGCCGGCCAGGTAGGGCGTGCCGGGACGGCAGGCGAGATCGGAGGCGTCATTCAGCAGCACTTCGGCGGCGGCGAATTCACCGGCCCACAACAGGGCATAGGCCTCGAAGGTGGCCTGGAACAGGCGTAACGGCAGGGAACGCGCCGCGTCCGCCGCCGCCCGGCAGGCCGCGAAGGTTTCCCGAGACCGGGCGATGCCGGCGCTGCTCACCATCTCGGTGGCCGCCGCGTAGCCCAGCATGGCCGCGCGCGGCAGGGCGGCGGGCGCGAGTGAGGCATTCAGCAAGGCCTGGCAAAGCGCCAGCCAGGGCGCCAGGCGGCGCAGATCGTCGCCGCTTTGCCAGATGTCCGCCAGGGCGGCGGCCACCACGACGGTGGCGGCATCGACATCGTTCTCACACTGAAAACGCTCGAACCATGCGGCGTAGCCGGCCTGATCCAGGTTTTGGCCCATGACTTCGTCCAGGAACCCCAGCCGTAACGGAAGGGCTTCCCCCGCCGCGCGCAACGCGGCCAGATGCGAGGCCAGGTGAACGAAATCGAATTCGCACCACCAACCCAGCGCCGCGTCCGCGTGGTCGCGCGGTGGTACGCGGGCCGTGTCGGTATCCGGCAATTTCATGGCTCTGCTCATGGTTTTTGTCACGCCCCAGCTTGGTTCAACGCCCCGGCAACACGCGCCTCACGGCGTGCCGCCATGATGTGGAAAACGCACGGTGAACAGAGCGCCCTTGCCGCCGTTGGCCTCGCTCAGTTCCAGGTCGGCGCCGTGTCGCGCCACCACTTCGCGCACGATGGCCAGGCCGAGGCCGCTGCCGGGTTGGCCGCTGCCGGGGATGCGGTGGAAGCGCTCGAAGACCTGACCGCGCTGTTCCGGCGGGATGCCGGGCCCGTCGTCTTCCACCTTGAGCCAGGCGCTCTGGCCATAGCCCACGCGCACGGTGACATGCCCACCGGCCGGGGTGTAGTGGATGGCGTTGTCGATCAGGTTGTCGATCAGGTCGCGCAGGCCGGCTTCGTCGCCTTTGACCGGCAATTGCCGGGGTTCCGCCTCCAGGCCAAGGTCGATGTCGCGGCGCAGCGCCTCCGGCGCCCAATGGCTGGCGGCCTCCTGGGCGACGCGGCCGAGGTCGAGCAACACCAGGGGCGATTGCAGGCGCGCTTCCGGCTCGTTGCGTGCCAGGGTCAGCAATTGCGTGACCAGGCGGCTGCAACGTTGCGCCCCGACACAAATACGTTCCAGGGCCTCCTTCACCGGCGCCGAGGCTTCCTCGCGGCGCGCCAGTTCCGCTTGCGCGCGCAGGCCGGCAAAGGGGGTGCGCAGTTGGTGCGCGGCGTCGGCGACGAAGCGGCGCTGCCCTTCCATGAGAAATTTCAGGCGTTCGATCAGCGCGTTCACCTCATGGATCAGTGGCCGCACTTCGTTGGGCGCCAGCGTTTCATCGAGCGGGCGCAGGTCGTCGCGCGGGCGGTTGGCGACCTGCCGGCGCAGGCGTTCCAGGGGCGCCAGGCCTTTTTTCAGGCCGATCCAGACCGCCACGCCGGCAATCAGAATGAAGATGAACTGGGGAATCACGATGTTGCCCAGGATGCTGCGCCCGAGCGCCAGTCGCGCCCGCACCGGCTCGGCGGCCTGCACCAGGAGGAGGCCGCCGTCGGGGCCGGGCGCGCGCAGCGTGAGCAGGCGCAACTTGCTATCCGCGAACTGGGCGTTGCGCAGCACCGTCGCGGTGGCGCTGAAGTCGGCGGGGCGCGGCGCGGGCAGGCGGCCGTTGCTGGCCAGCCGATGCCCCTGGCCGTCATACAGTGCGAACAGAAATTCGCCTTCCGCTTCGGGAAACAACTGAGCCAGCTCGAATTCGTTGGCGCCCTGCGCCAGGCTGTAGCGGCTGGCGAGGAGTTTGGCGCGTTCCTGCAACACCAGGTCGTAGGGCCGGTTGGCCAGATTCACCGCCGCCAGATACCCGGTGACCGTGGAAAACAGCAACCACAGGTACAACGGCGTGAATAGCCAGTTCACCAGGCGGTGGCGCAAGGAGGGGATGTCGTCCTCTTCCATGCCGGGTGGCTACGGTTCGCCCAACAGATACCCCAGGCCGCGCATGGTGCGAATGCTGACGCCGGCCGGTTCCAGTTTCTTGCGCAAACGGTGCACGTAGACCTCGATGGCGTTGCCGCTGACTTCCTCGTTGTAGCCGCACAGGCTTTCGATGAGCTGTTCCTTGCTGACCACCCTGCCCTGGCGAAACAACAGGGTCTCCAGCACCGACAGTTCCCGTAGCGACAAGTCCAGGGGTTCGTTGGCCAGGGTGGCGCGGCGTCCCACCGTGTCGTAGACCAGCGTGCCGCAGGCCAGCAGCGGCGTGCCGCCCTGGCCGCGCCGCAACAGGGCGCGCGCGCGCGCCTCCAGTTCCACGACCGAGAATGGTTTGGTGAGGTAATCGTCGGCGCCCAGGTCGAGGCCCTTCACCCGATCTTCGACGCCGTCGCGCGCGGTCAGGATCAGCACAGCCGCGCGGCAACCGGCGCCGCGCATCTCGCGCAGCACCTGCAAGCCATCCATCCTCGGCAGCCCGAGATCGAGGATGACCAGATCGAAGCCGCCGCAGCGCAGCAGGCTCAGGGCCATCTCGCCATCCCCGGCCTGGTCGCTGGCATAACCCGCCGCGCGCATGGCGCGGGTGAGGCTGTCTTGCAGGAGAGGATCGTCTTCGACGATGAGCACGCGCACGGTGTAAGCAGGCTGTAAGTCGGCGCGGCTAGGATACCGCAACCGGCCACGCTGGCGGCCGACCCATCCTCCCCCGCCCATCGCCATCGGTGATGGGCACCGCCCCCCGGCTTGCCGGGGGGTTTCCATTTCCGGGGCCTGCAATTCATAAAAAAACCTTGTTGTCTTAAGTGTTCGTTAAGTCTCGGTTAGGAAAATGCATCCCAGCCAAGCGCTGGTGCCTGGCGCAACCAAACCACTCTGGAGATTTCCCATGAACAAGACCCTGATCGCCCTGCTCGCCGCCGCTTCCATGTTCGCTTTCGGCGCCGCCCAAGCCGCCGACGCCGCCAAGGCCGCCCCCAAGGCTGAAGCCAAAGCCGAAGCCAAGGCCGCCCCCGCCGCCGACATGAAGGCCGCCCCCGCTCCCGCCGCCGACGCGAAGGCCGCCGAAGCCAAGCCCGCCAAGAAAGACAAGCACGCCAAGAAAGACAAGAAGGCCGACGCCGCCAAGTAATTGGTGCTTCATGCCTGAAAGAAAAAGCGGGGTTCGCCCCGCTTTTTTTTCGTCCATTGAAACCCGGATAATGCCGCCATGAAACTCCTGCTGGCCGAAGACGATCCCATGATCGGTGCGAGTGTGGTGCGCGGTTTGAAGCTCGCCGGTTTCGTCGTGGATTGGGTGCGCGATGGCCGCGCGGCGCGCGCGGCGCTGGAGAGCGGCGGTTACGGGTTGTTGTTGCTTGATCTCGGCCTGCCGCTACTCGACGGGGTGGCCCTGCTCAAGGAGTTGCGCCGCGGCAATCTCGATCTTCCGGTGCTGGTGGTCACCGCGCGCGATACCGTGGCGGATCGCATTTCCGGCCTCAACCTGGGGGCCGACGATTACCTCACCAAGCCGTTCGACCTGGATGAACTGATCGCGCGCATCCATGCCCTGCAACGCCGCCATCTCGGGCGCAAGCAGCCGGAAATGCGGCTGGGTGCGTTGTGCGTGAATCCACTCAGCCGCGAGGCCAGTCTGGATGGCCGGCCGCTGCCCCTGTCGCAACGCGAGTTTTCCCTGTTGGCCGCGCTGTTCGAGAAACCGGGCACGGTGTTCTCGCGCGAGCAACTGGAAGATCGCCTGTACGGTTGGGACGAGGAAGTCGCCAGCAATGCCGTCGAAGTGCACCTCCACAATCTGCGCCGCAAGCTGGGCACGGACTGGATCCGCAACGTGCGCGGCGTCGGCTACAAGCTGGTGGAGCCGGCGGCACCGACCGAAGCGAAATAAGCGCCGCATGAATTCGATCCGCGGCCGCCTCCTCCTCTGGCAGATCAGCGCGCTGCTTCTGACCGGCATGCTGGCCAGCGGAATCACCTATGTGCTGGCCTGGGACGCGTTCAACCGCATCCGTGATTACGGCCTGGAACAGATCGCCTATTCCGTGGTGCGCCACGGCGTCGAATACGACAACGACGAGGAAGTCCGCAACGATCGCGGCCAGTTCGTCAGCCAGATCTGGGCGGTGGACGGCAGCCTGTTCTATTCCTCCCTGGCGGATGTCGGCCCGCCGCGCCAGGCGCCGGGCCTGCACATTCTCGACTGGGAGGGCGCGGAATGGCGCGTCTACACCCTCAAGGAAGGCGGGCTGACCATTCAGGTGGCGACCACCTCGGCCAATCGCGCTCGCCGCTTCGCCACCATCGCGCCGTGGCTATTGCTGCCGCTGGGTGTGCTGGTGGTGCTGCTTGGCCTGTTGATCCGCGCGGCGGTGACGCGCGCGCTGGCGCCGCTGCAACAGGTGCGCGACGAGATCGGCCGGCGTGGCGTGCAGAGCCTGCACGCGCTGGACAGCCGCAGCATGCCGGATGAAGTCGCGCCCCTGGTGGAAACCCTGAACGATCTGCTGGTGCGCCTGGATCAGGCGCTGGTGTCGCAGCGCCGCTTCATCGCGGATGCCGCGCACGAACTGCGCACGCCGCTCACTGCGGTCAAGTTGCAGGCTCAGATCGCGCGCCGCGCGGATAACCTGGCGGAACGCGACGCGGCCCTGACGCAACTGGCCAGCGGCGTGGACCGCGCCGCCCACCTGGTCGATCAGTTGCTGGGTATGGCCCGTCTGGAGCCGGCCGCGCGCCAGGCGGTGTTCAAGCCGCTGGCCCTGGATGCCCTGGCGAAACAAACCGTGGCGGACTTCTCGACGCTGGCCGAAGCGCGCGATATCGACCTCGGCGTCGTCGAGTGCGCCGCCATCACCCTCACCGGCCAGGCCGAGAGCCTGCGCATGATGCTGGGCAACCTGATCGACAACGCGGTGCGCTATACCCCGCGCGGTGGGCGCGTGGACGTGGAATTGCGCGAACAGGACGGCATGGCGCAACTCTCCGTCAGCGATAACGGGCCGGGCATTCCCGTCGGCGAACGCGAGCGGGTGTTCGAGCGTTTCCAGCGCCTGGCCGGCGCCGACATTCCGGGTAGCGGCCTCGGCCTGGCCATCGTCAAACAAGTGGTGGACCTGCATGGCGGCGGGATCAGTCTGGGCGATACCCCCGGCGGTGGCCTCAAGGTCGCCATTGCATTACCTTTGCAGTAACTCGCCGGCGTGGCGTTAACATGGCGGCCTCGAACGCTGCCGCAGGCGCACCCTTGCCAGTGCAACTTACGCCCTATCTGCAATTCGTTGGCGCCCCGCCGGATACCAGCCTGCTCTACGCCGGTATCTATGATCCCTGGCTGGTTGCGCTGTCGATCCTGATCGCGTCGTTTGCCTCCTATGCCGCGCTTGATGTGGCGGCGCGCATCGCTTCCAGTTCGTCCCGCGCGCAAGCGGCGTGGTGGACCGGGATCGGCGCCCTGGCGATGGGGGGCGGCACCTGGGCCATGCACTTCATCGGCATGCTGGCCTTCAGCCTGCCCTGTAGCGTCCGTTACGATCCCGGCATCACCCTGATTTCCATCCTGCCCGGCATTCTGGCCAGCGCGGTGGCGCTGCGAGTCATCAGCCGCGTCAACGTCACCCCGGGCGCCTTGCTGGTCGGTGGCCTGTTGTTGGGAATGGGGATCGGCGCCATGCACTACACCGGCATGGCGGCCTACCGGCTGGAGGGCCTGGTGCGTTACGACCCGGCGCTGTTTTCCATTTCGCTGGTGGTGGCCGTGCTCCTGGCATTTCTGGCGCTGTGGATACGCGGCGGCTTGCGCGGCCATGTGCCGCCACGCTGGCTCGCTCTGCTGAGTGCCCTGGTGATGGGCGGCGCGGTGTCCGGCATGCATTACACGGCGATGACGGCGGCCTATTTCATCAGCGATGGGCGCCCGGATATTGCCGATTCCGGCCTCTCCGCCAATTTCCTGGCGCTCTGGGTCAGCATGATTACCTCGCTGCTGATCGGCCTGGTGCTGGTCACGACCGTGGCCTGGCGACAGCGCGATCTGGCGCGCCGCCTGCAAATCAGCGAGCAGCGCATCCGCCGCATCCTGGACTCCACCCAGGAGGGCTTTCTGATGGCCGACCTCGATGATGTGGTGATTCAGGTCAACCCCGCCTTCGCGAAACTGCTGGGGGGCGAGCCGGAGGGAATCATGGGCCGCTCGCTGTACGACTTCGTCGACCCCGCCAACCACGCCATCCTGGAGGCGCAAGGGATCAGGCGCGCGCGCGGCGAACAATCCGTCTACGAACTCGATCTGACCCGGCTGGATGGAAACCTGGCGCCCTGCCAGTTCAGCGCCACCCCGATCACCGACGAGACCGGAACGCGTACCGGATCGTTCGCCCTGGTCAGCGACCTGTCCGGACGCCGCGCCCATGAGGCCTATGTGCGCCAGGTGGTCGCCATGTTCGAGAGCACCGCCGAGGGCGTGATGCTGACCGACCTCGAAGGCCACATTCTTTCGGTCAATCCGGCCTTCACGGCGGTGACCGGCTACACGGAAGCCGAAGCGCTCGGGCGCAATCCGAGTTTTCTCAAGTCCGGCCGCCACAGCGACGAGTTTTATCAAGCGATGTGGGCGGAACTGGTCGCCACCGGCCACTGGCAGGGCGAAGTCTGGGATCGCCGCAAGAATGGCGAGATCTATCCCGAGTGGCTCACCATCAGCGCCGTGCATGACGCATCCGGCGCGGTGCAAAGTTATGTCGGCGTGTTTTCCGACATCAGCCACATCAAACGTTCCGAGGAGGAACTGGAGCGCCTCGCGCATTACGACCCGCTCACCGGCCTGCCCAACCGCATCCTCATGCACGCCCAGCTCAACCACGCGCTGGATCGCGCGGGGCGGCACAAGGAACGGGTCGCGGTCATGGTGCTGGATCTGGACGGGTTCAAGACCGTCAACGACAGTCTCGGCCACCCGGCCGGCGACCTGTTGTTGCAGACCATCGCCGGACGCCTGCATCGTCTGCTGCGGAGCGAGGACACCGTGGCGCGCATGGGTGGTGACGAGTTCGCGGTGATCGCGGAAGCGGTCGGCAATGCCGGCAACCCGGGCTTGATCGCGGAAAAAATCATCCAGGCGGTGGCCGAGCCGGTGGATCTGAACGGCCACCGCGCCCTGGTCACCGCCAGTGTCGGCATCGCCCTCTACCCCGATGACGGCAACGACACCACCAGCCTGCTGCAAGCCGCCGACATGGCCATGTATGCCAGCAAGCAGGCCGGCCGCAACACCAGCCGCTTCCATCATGCCGACATGACGCGCGCCGCGCGGCAACGTCTGGTCATCGAACACGGCCTGCGCCGCGCCCTGGATAACCAGGAACTGGAAGTCTGGTTTCAGCCGCAGTTCGCGCTCGCCTCGGGCGCGCTGGTCGGCGCCGAGGCGTTGGTGCGCTGGCGCTCGCCGGAACGCGGACTGGTGCCGCCCAATGAGTTCATTCCCATCGCCGAGGAGACCGGCCTGATCCTGCCGCTGGGCGAATGGGTGTTGCGCCAGTCCTGTCGCCACGCGGTCGAATGGCGCGCGCGCGGCCTGGAGGCGGGCTCGGTTTCGGTCAACGTGGCGGGCCCGCAGATCGAGCGCGGCGATTTTTTCTCCGTTGTGAAAACCGTGCTGGAGGAAACCGGCTGGCCCGCCGAGCGGCTGGAACTGGAAATCACGGAAAGTTTCCTGCTGCGCAACGCGGAACAAGCCATGACGGTGGTGGACAAGCTGTTCCAACTGGGCGTGAAGGTCGCCATCGACGACTTCGGAACCGGCTATTCCTCGCTTTCCTATCTGAAGTATCTGCGCGTCCACAAACTCAAGATCGACCAGAGCTTCGTGCGCGACCTGCCCGAGGATCGTGACGATGGCGCCATCACCCGCGCGGTCATCTCCCTGGGCCACAACCTGGGTTTCAGCGTCATCGCCGAGGGCGTGGAAACCGACGCCCAGCGCGAATTCCTGAAACGTGAAGGCTGCGACCAGGCGCAAGGCTATTTCTACAGCCGGCCCCTGCCGGCGGCGGAATTCGAAAACTTTCTACGCGCGCGCACGGCTGCGGGTCGCGCTGAAAAAGCACGCCCCGTGTAGCGCCGGCGCTACCAACCACGGAAACCCTCATCCGAACCCACGCTGGCAAAGGTTCTGCCTGGAGTGTGGCGTGACCCGATCCGGCATTCGGCAAATTCGGCCCATTGGTTGCTGCACCGCACAAATCGTGGCAATCTGCGCGGCGTTCTCGTTTGTTGACCCGCCGTGACTTCTTCCACCTCCGACTCTCCCGCTCCGCCCCCCGAATCGGTAGCGGCGGACCCGCTCACCACGCCCCTGTCCGCCCTGGTGCGGCGCGGGCCCGTGTCCTGTTCACTGGAGTGCGCGGTGCGTGAGGCGCTGGACATCATGCGGCGCGAGAACGTCGGTTCCATCCTGCTGACCGATGACCAGGGCGGGGCGGCCGGCATGTTCACCCTCAAGGATCTGCGCGACCGCGTGGCCTTGGGCGCTTGCGATATCGACCAGGCCATGCGTCACGTGATGACGCCCAACCCGTTTTCCCTACCCGATACCGCTCCCGCCTTCGAGGCCGCCCTGGCCATGGCGCGGCGTTCCATCCATCACGTGGTGGTGACGCATGACGGCCGGGTGTCCGGGGTGATCTCGGAAAAGGATCTGTTCACCCTGCAACAGGTGGGTGTGTCGCGCATCGCCAGCACGCTATGCCTGGCGGAAGACCTGGTGACGCTACAGCACGCGGCCGAGGACATCCGCCGCCTGGCGCGCAACCTGATGGCGCAGGGCGTGAGCGCGGAACAACTGACCCGGCTGATCTCCCAACTCAACGACCAGCTCACCCAGCGCATCCTCTATCTGGCTTTCGCGGGCAGCGGCCTTGAGGAAGTGGCCTGGTGCTGGCTGGCGCTGGGTTCGGAAGGCCGCTACGAACAGACCTTGCTTACCGATCAGGACAACGGCCTGATCTTCACCGTGCCGCAAGGCGCCGCCGTCGAGGCGTTGCGTGAGCCCATGCTGGCCGCCGCGCGACAGGCCAATGAATGGCTGGATGCCTGTGGTTTCCCTCTGTGCAAGGGCGAGATCATGGCCGGCAACCCGAATTGGTGTCTGTCTCTGGAGGAATGGCAACACACCTTCGGCGACTGGATATTCCGCGGTGACGCGCCGGTGCTGCTCAATGCCAGCATCTTCTTCGATTTCCGCGCCCTGGCCGGCGACACGCGTCTGGATAAATACTTGCGTGGCTGGCTCAACAACAGCATCAGGAGCAACCGCCAGTTCCTCAAACTGATGGTGCAAAACGCTTTGGGCAACCGGCCGCCGCTGGGCCTGGTGCGCGACTTCGTGGTGGATGGCGAGGGCGCGGAGGCTAATACCATCGACCTCAAATTGCACGGCGCCACGCCCTTCGTCGATGCCGCGCGCATCTTCGCGCTGGCGGCGGGCCTCGACGAGACCGGCACGGCGCGGCGCCTGCGCGGCGCCGGCGAGGTCTGGAAATTGAATGGCCAGGAGGTCGAATCCTGGGTGGAAAGTTTTTTGTTCATCCAGCAGATGCGCCTGCAACTGCACCAGTCCCAACTGGAAAAGGGCTTGCCGTTGAGCAACCGCCTCGACCCGGAGCGCCTCACCAGCGTGGAACGCCAGGCGCTCAAGGAAGCCTTCCGCCAGGCCCGCAAGCTGCAAGGGCGTCTGGAGAGTTTTTTCCAGTTCTGAGCGCCGACATCACCTCAGCCCTGAAAGCCCAGTAGTCAGAAAAATCTGGGCAGGTTTGGCCGTGACCAACGAAAACTCGGCAGAACAGGCCGGCATTTATTGCCCACTATTTGAGCAGCGGCGGCAGTTTTCCCGCATCCGGCGGGGAATCCACATTCATCGGATTCGGCTTCCAGTTCAGCTTGCAGTTGTGTTCGAAGGCGGGATCGGCCACGCCATCGGTGCCTGGACGCTGGCGGACTTCGCAGTTGAGTATCACCGGCAGGGGGCCGGGGCAGTCGCAGTGGTAGCGATCCACCGCGCGCTGGTCGACGATGGAAATACCTTTTTCCCGTTCCAGTATCTTGAGGCGATCCAGCAGGCTGCCCCTGCCCGGCTCCAGATTACCCTGGTTGGTACGTTCGAAATACAGGGTACGCGGCTCATAGCCGTTGCGTATCCGTACCGGATTTTCGTAGCGCTCCACGGTGCGCGCCTCGCCCAGCAGGGTGCCGGCGCTGTCCGGGTCGCCGTAGCGGGTATGGCCGAATTCGTGGGAAAGAATGGCATGCGGATCCACCAGTTCATTGCTGCTGGGGAAGTGGCAACGCAAGCCGGCATCCCCCAGGCCGATGCCCCCCGGCTGCGCCATCGCCCCCGGCCCGGAGTAGGCGCCGAATTTGAACACCTGGGCATCCTCGGCGAATTGACCGGCCTCCGTCAGGCGGCCGGTCAACAACCGGGACAAGCGTGGCATGTGGCCGCTTTTCAGGGCGCGCCGCCACATGTCCTGGTCATATTCCAGATAGCCCTTGTTGAACAGACGCAGGGTGTCGTCCGCCACCTCGCGCAGCCACACCGCCCCGGCATCGCCCAGGGCGAACCGTTCAAGCAATTCGAGTTGTGGCGGCGGCAGCGCCAGGGTGCGGGTATTCACTTCGCCCTTGCGCGCCAGGTTGATTCGTCGCGCCAATTCGAAATGCTCGACCCGGCGCGCTTTTTCCACCTCGGCATTCGCCGGCGGCGACATTCCGCGTCCGGCCCGTGGCGATGCGCTTGCCGCGCCACCTGGAGCGCAGATCAGCGCGATCTCGCCTCCCGCCTGCCAAGGCTGCGCCAACTCCCCTTGCAGATCGACCTGGGGGCGCCGTTCCGGTGGTACGGCAAAGCCCTCCGGCGCCACCGGGCAAGCCGCCAAGGCACTGGCCGCCGACCAGAAGGGTAAAAGCAGTGCGAGTATTGCGGCGAAGGGGGCCATGACCCTGGGGTTCGAAGACGTGTTACCGATTAGATATGCGCTTCCCAGGCTCGACGCAAGCGTCCTCTCTCCGACAGGTTTGCGAAGAGGGCTCATGGGTGGTTTTTCGGCTGCATTGTTAATATCGCCGCGTTGCCTGACGGATCGAATGGACATCATGGACTACGAGCAGGAATCCTTTGAGCGTGAGCAAGCGCTGGAACATGTGTCTTCGGCGCTGCCCGCCGCCACCTATAACCTCACACGCATCCTGCTCGCCGCCAGCGCCACCCGGTGTGTCTTCGTTCCCATCCGCGGCATGCAATACCTGGCGGTGATCGATCAGGAGGAGATCATCTTCGTGGATAGCCAATACAAACGCTGGGTGGAGGTGGCCTGGCGCGGTTTCAAGCCACAGGCGCGCGAGGCGCTGGATGCGCCGGTGGCCTACCAGGCGGTGTTCTACACGCCGAACGGGAACGATACGCAGCGTCGCCTGCGGGGCGAATTCCACTCGGCACTGGAACTGCTGGCCACGCGCCGACGGCCGACGGCGACGGCGCACATCCTGCCGTTACCGCGCAAAGACGGGTAGGGCGCACCGATATAGCGCCAGCGTCCTTGCCGGCGTCTTTAAAACAGCCGGCTGGAAGCCGGCGCTACATTGAGGGCTACACCGGATTACTCGTCCTCGCCCAGTTCCGGGTCCCAGCCCTTGTCGCGGGCGGTCTTGATGGCGCGGTCATAGAGATCGGCATGGCGCTGGCGCAGATCGGCGGGCAGGCGGCTGGGCAGGTTGCTGTACTTGTCCCATTCAGCCTGCACCTGTTCCATGAGGTTCTGCATGCGGCCGGTCTGCCAGCCGGTGCATTCCTCGGTTTCCGGAATCAGGCCGAACAGCCAGCCGTCCAGCACGATGCGGCCCAACTGGGTGATGCCGTGTTTATCGTTGCTGAAACCTGGGTAGACATTGTCCATGTTGAATTCCTATCGAGTGAGGCCGGCGTAGAGGAGCGGCAGTTTTTCGGGCAATCGCTGCACGTGATCCACCACCATGTAGTTCTTCTGTCCGAAGATGCGGGACACGTAATTATCCGCGCGCGGATCCAGGCTCATGCAGTAAGTGGTGACGCCCAGCCTGGCCACCTCCTCCACCGCCTTCTTGGTGTCATAGCGCAGGTATTGCGGGTCGCGCACATCGACGTCGGCCGGTTCGCCGTCGGTGATGACGATAAGCAGCTTCTTGGCCGAACGTTGCAGTTGCAGGTGATGGCCGGCGTGGCGGACGGCCGCGCCCATGCGGGTGGAAAGCTGGCCGGTCATACCGGCAAGTTTTGCTTTCGGCGTTTCATCCCAGTGCTGGTCGAAATCCTTGAACCGGTAGTACTCGACATCGTGGCGGCCATCGGAACAGAAGCCGTGGATCGCGAACGGGTCGCCCACCTTGTCGATGGCGTCGGCCAGCAACACGCAGGCCTGCTGGGTGAGTTCGCGTACCGAGTATTCCTGATCCCGCACTTTCTCGTTGGTGGATTCGGACAAGTCCAGCAGCACCAGAATCGAGAAATCACGGGTTTTGCGCACGCTGCGCATCATGATCCGTGGATCCGGCTGCCGTCCCAATCGGATGTCGCTGAAGCTGGCGATGGCGGCGTTGATGTCGATCTCGTCGCCGTCCTCCAGCCTGCGGATGCGCTGCACGCCTTGCGGCTGCATGGCGTCGAGCAGGAACTTCATGCGGTGGATCTCGCGCTTGTACCGCGCGGTGATGCCGTCGATGACTTGCAGGTCGCCCATCTTGGCGCGCTTCTCCCGCACCGTGGCCCAGGCCGGGCGCTCCAGCTGAATCTGGTAATCCCACTCGGAATAGTGGAAGGGGTCGGATAGGGGCTCCTTGCCCTCCAGCTCGTTGAAGCTCTTGCCGTTGCTCTCGTCACCGATGTTTTCATAGGGAAACAACTCCGTATCGAGCACCCAGATTTCCTCGGCGTCGTCGCCGGCGTTTTCAACGTCGACCTCGTTGGCCATCTCGATGGCGCTGACGACCTTGCGCACCTGCTTGATGGATTCGTAGCCGGCGTTGGCCGCCTTGTTGAAATCGAATTCCTCGAATTCCCAGAAATAGCGGTTGTCGTCGCGATAGGGCGCGGTGAGCAGGTCGGTGCGCGGATTGAAGGGAATGCGTTTCTGCGAGTGGTTGCAAATAAGGCTGTGCGCGAGGGTGACGCCGATTTCCCAGGACGTGTGGTTGTTGTCCAGCTTGTCCTGGGCCAGGGCGAACAGTGCGCGGCCCTCGTTGATCCACGGGTCACCGTCCTGGTACTGGTCGTCGAGCAGGGCGCGCGCCAGGCGGTTGAGGTAGTCGCCCATGCTCTTGTTCATATCGGGTGTCGCCGTGTGCAGCTTGCTCCAGAGCTGCTTCAGGCCGGGAAAACGGCGAATCGACAACGCTTCCACCCGCGCATCCTCGACCACGCTGATGACCGCCATCTGCATGGGGTTGAGCGCCTCGGCGGAAATGGGGAATTTCGTCTCCACCATATGCGCGGCGCAATGCGCGGCGGTGGCGCGGTACAGCTCCAGGCCGGAGATTGCTTCCTGGCCGTCCCGGGTGAAGTCATCAAAGGCATCCGGCAGATGCAACAGATAGCCTTCGATATAGGGGCGATAACCTTCGCGCGACTCGAAGTCGCCGGAGGTGGGGCGCATGAAGAAATCCCTTGCCCAGAGCGCGCGCAGATACATGTTGATGCGCCGCTGCACGTCCACCAGCAGGGTGCCCTTGCGCTCCATTTGCAGCATCGCCAGCGATTCCCTGGAATCGAGGCTGAAGTACTTGATCTGCTCCTCGTAGTTGGTGCGGTGGGCGTGCGCCCCCCACAACGCCCAGCGGCGCAGGCCGCCCAGGGTGAGCTGCTGGAACAGCACTTCCAGCTTGTCCAGCATCGGCCGCACGCCGCGTGGCGCCTGCGCGATCAGGGTGTTGATGAATTGCAGGTACTTGACGAACAACCCGGCGTCGCCGAGGCGGTTGGCGGCGGTGGCCGAGGTGGCGAGCAGCAGTTCGATCACCGCGCCCGAGGTCCGGGAGGCCAGCGAGAGCGAGGCGGCGGCGAGGTCGCCGACCACGTCCTCGCCCACTTCCTTGGCGACCAGGGGCGCTTCCTCGATCCAGGTCTCCACCAGCGAGTCGCCCTTGCCCAGGCCGCGAATCGCGGAGGCGCCCTTCAGGTAATTGTCCAGGCCGCGCGGAGAGAACACCTTGGTCGCCTCATGCCAGTTGGCCTGGAGCGCCGCCTGGCTGTGCGGTGACAGGTCTTCCAGCAATTCGGCGTAGTCAGCGAGATTGATCGACATGGTTCAATGCTCTCGGAGTAGGGTGCGCCGTCAGAAGAACGTGGTGACAGCGGCGTCCAGCGCGTCGCGCATGTCCGGGTCGTCGGTGATCGGCCGCACCAGGGCGACGCGGCAGGCGGCCTCGGGCGCGACCCCCTTGGCGATCAGACTGCCGGCGTAGATCAGCATACGGGTGGACAGGCCTTCGTCCAGACCGTGGCCCTTGAGGTTACGCGAACGCTCGGCGATGGATACCAGCTTGCCGGCGATATCGGTGGCCACACCCGATTCATGCGCCACGATCTCGCTTTCGATCTCGTGCTCGGGATAGGTGAAGTCGAGTCCGCCGAAACGCTGTTTGGTGGACTGTTTCAGATCCTTCATCAGCGACTGATAGCCGGGGTTGTAGGAAATCACAATCTGGAAATCGGGGTGGGCGTGAACCAGTTCGCCCTTCTTTTCCAGCGGCAGGACGCGGCGGTTGTCGGTGAGCGGATGGATCACCACGGTGGTGTCCTGGCGCGCCTCGACCACCTCGTCGAGATAGACGATGGCGCCGTGGCGGGCGCCGAGGGCCAGCGGGCCGTCCTGCCATTCGGTGCCCTGGGCGGAGAGCAGGAAACGGCCGACCAGGTCGGAGGCGGTCATGTCCTCGTTACAGGCCACGGTAATCAAGGGCTTGCCCAGCTTGTACGCCATGTATTCGACGAAACGGGTCTTGCCGCAGCCGGTCGGCCCCTTGAGCATCATCGGCATACGCACGGAGTAGGCGGCCTCGTACAACGCCACCTCGTCGGCGACGGCGCGGTAATAGGGTTCCTGGGTGATTCGGTATTGATTGATGATCTGGCTCATTGCGTACTCCGTAGGGTGCGCCGCGCGCACCATCCTGAATCGGTGCGCACGGCGCACCCTACACCCCCCTCCCTCCGGGAGAGGGACGTGAAGATCAAACCGTCTTGCCGCGAAAGATCACCATCGCCGCGCCCTGCGACTGCTTGAAGTTGTCGTAACCAACCAGGCGCACATGGTTGTTCGGGTTGGCCTTGTGGCAGGCTTCGGCTTCGGCCAGCACATGATCCACGTCGGTCTCGCCGAACATCGGCAGCTTCCACATGTACCAGTAGGAGTCCATCAGGTACTCGGGCTCGATATGCTCGATCGCCGGGTTCCAGCCCTTCTTCACCAGGTACTCGACCTGCTTCTTGATGTTGGCCGCATCCATCGCGGGCAGGTAGGAGAAGGTCTCGAACTTGCGGCTGGCGGGGTCGGAGAGGCGAGAGTTGTAATCCATCACATCAGACATTGCGTATTCCTCATAAACGGTAGTGCGTTGTCGTAGGAGCGAGCTTGCTCGCGATTAATCGCGGCCAAGGCCGCTCCTACAGGGCGTTATTACTTGTGCGCGACGTCCAGCTTGTCGACGGTGTCGAACTCGAACTTGATCTCTTTCCAGGTTTCCATGGCGATCTTCAGTTCCGGAGAGTTCTTGGCGGCATCGGTCAGGATGGTCTTGCCTTCCTTCTCGATCGCGACGCCACGGTTGCGGGCTTCGACACAGGCTTCCAGCGCGACCCGGTTGGCGGCGGCGCCGGCGGCGTTGCCCCAGGGGTGGCCCAAGGTGCCGCCACCGAACTGCAACACGGAGTCGTCACCGAAGATGGTGACCAGCGCCGGCATGTGCCAGACGTGGATGCCGCCGGAGGCGACCGGCATGACGCCGGGCATGGAGCCGAAGTCCTGGTCGAACATGATGCCGCGGCTGCGATCTTCCTTGATGAACTCGTCGCGCATGATGTCGATCCAGCCCAGGGTCGCGTCACGGTCGCCTTCCAGCTTGCCGACGACGGTGCCGGAGTGCAGGTGGTCGCCGCCGGACAGGCGCAGCACCTTGGTCAGCACGCGGAAGTGGATGCCGTGGTGCGGGTTGCGGTCAAGCACGGCGTGCATGGCGCGGTGGATGTGCAGCAGCATGCCGTTGTCGCGACACCAGTTGGCCAGGCCCGTGTTGGCGGTCAGGCCACCGGTCAGGAAGTCGTGCATGATGATCGGAGCGCCGATTTCCTTGGCGTATTCGGCTCGCTTGTACATCTCTTCCGGGGTCGGCGCGGTGACGTTCAGGTAGTGGCCCTTGCGCTCGCCGGTTTCCCGCTCGGCTTTCTCGGTGGCTTCCTGGACGAAGTCGAAACGCTGCTTCCAACGCATGAACGGCTGGCTGTTGACGTTCTCGTCGTCCTTGGTGAAGTCCAGGCCGCCACGCAGGCACTCGTACACGGCGCGGCCGTAGTTCTTGGCGGACAGGCCCAGCTTGGGCTTGATGGTGCAGCCCAGCAGGGGACGGCCGTACTTGTTCATGATGTCGCGCTCGACCTGGATGCCCAGGGGCGGGCCGCCACAGGTCTTGACGTAGGCGATGGGGAAACGCACGTCTTCCAGGCGCAGGGCACGCAGGGCCTTGAAGCCGAATACGTTGCCGACCAGGGAGGTCAGCACGTTGACCATCGAGCCTTCCTCGAACAGGTCGATCGGGTAGGCCACGAAGGCGTAGAAACAGGTGTCGTCGCCCGGCACATCCTCGATGCGATAGGCGCGGCCCTTGTAGTAGTCCAGGTCGGTCAGGAGGTCGGTCCACACCGTGGTCCAGGTGCCGGTGGACGACTCGGCGGCCACGGCGGCGGCGACTTCCTCGCGGGGAACGCCAGGCTGCGGGGTGACCTTGAAGCAGGCGAGGATGTCGGTGTCCTGGGGGGTGTATTCCGGGGTCCAGTAGGTCTGGCGATATTCTTTTACGCCAGCGTTGTAGGTCTTCACAGCCATGTAGCGCTCCTTGCGAGGATGTTGGTCGGTCCGACGAACCGGTTGTGTTCCGATTCGAAGTGGGCGCATCTTGGCGGCACATAGGCATAAATAACAGTCACGTTTTTCTATCGTGAACATAGTATTTAGTCTATCTTTTACCCCGCCCGCAACGAGACCGCCATGCGCCACCACACCACCTTCCGCCAACTCGAAATCTTTGAAGCCATCGCCCGCCTGGGCAGTTTCACCCGTGCTTCCGAGGAGCTTTACCTGACCCAGCCCACCGTCTCCATGCAGATGAAGAAGCTCACCGATATCGTCGGCTCGCCGCTGGTGGAGCAGGTGGGCAAGAAGGTGCTGCTGACCGAGGACGGGCGCGAACTGGCCCAGGCCAGCCGCGAGGTCTTCGCCATCCTCGACCGCTACACCATGTCGGTGGCGCAACGGCGAGGCATGGAGAAGGGCAGGCTCAAGCTGATGGCCATCACCACCGCCTCCTATTTCGCGCCGCGTCTGCTCGGCGAGTTCTCCCGGCTGCATCCCGGTATCGAGGTCTCCCTGCGGGTCACCAACCGGGAACAAGTTCTGGCCAGCATGGCCGACAACCTGGATGACCTCTATCTGCTGGGGCAGCCGCCGGAGGAAATGGATGTGGTGGCCACTCCTTTCATGGATAACCCCCTGGTCGTGCTGGCCCCTCCGGGGCACCCCCTCGCCGCCGCCAGGGCCATTTCCCTGGCGCGTCTGACCAAGGAACCCTGGCTCATGCGGGAGGCGGGATCAGGCACCCGCAAGGCCATCGAGCGGCTGTTCCTGGAACATGGATTGGAAATCCGCCCCAGACTGGAACTGGGCAGCAACGAGGCCATCAAGCAGGCCATCCTTGCCGGGCTGGGCATCTCCGCCCTGTCATGCCACGCCCTGGCGCTGCACCAGCCGAACCAGTTCTCCGTGCTCGACGCGGAAGGTTTCCCCATCCGGCGCCACTGGTACGCGGTTTACCCGGCGAACCGGCAACTCTCGGTGGTGGCTCGCGCGTTCCTGGATTTCCTGCTCCACCAGGGCGACATCCTGCCCTGCTCCCCCGTCGCCGGCATGCCCGGTTGCGGCGTGGCTTGCCGCGCGGATCGAAAAACCGACCTGGCGCCTTACGCGCCTCACGCCGCCTGAATCAGAGAAGCGGGGTCGGCACAACCTCATACCAGCAAGTGGTCGAATGACATAACCTGTCGGCTTTCCCCATTCCGCCGATTTTCATGGCCGCACCCAACTCCCTCATCCTCGCCACGGTCGAACATCTCGCCCGTTTTGCCCCCTTCGACAGCATGGCGCGGGAACATCTGGCCTGGTTGGCGGAGCGGCTCAAGCTGGCCTACTACGCCAGGGGGGAAACCGTGCTGGGGCCGGAATCCGGCCCCGTCAAGACCTTCTACATCATCAAACAGGGCGTAATCAACGGCGAGCAGGATGTGGTGCGCGCCCAGGACGACGCCTCCTGGCTGGAACTGCATGAAGGCGAATGCTTCCCCCTCGGCGCCCTGCTGTCCAAGCGCGGCGTCGCCAGCACCTACCGGGCCGGGCACGACACCTTCTGCTTCGAACTCGCGGCGGCGGATTTTCGCGAGTTGCTCAAGAACAGCGACGCCTTCAACGATTTCTGCACCCGGCGCATCGCCAACCTGCTGGAACAGTCCAAACAGGCGCTCCAGGCCCAGTACGCCAAATCCAGCAGCGACCAGCAATCCATGTCCAGCACGCTGGAAACCCTGATCCGGCGCGAGCCGGTGACCTGCGCGCCGGAAACCCCCCTGCGCGCAGTGCTGGAAACCATGCACAAACAGGGCATCGGCTCCATGATCGCGGTGGACGAGCGGCAAAAACCGGTGGGCATCTTCACCCTGCATGACGTCCTCAGCCGGGTCGCCCTGGACGGCGTCAGCCTGGACGTGCCGTTCAAGACGGTGATGAGCGCGAATCCGCGCACTTTGCCGCCCCACGCCCTGGCCCATGACGCGGCTCTGGTCATGGCCAAGCACGGTTTCCGCCACATCCTGGTGGAGGAGGACGGCCAGCTCAAGGGGCTGGTCTCGGAGAAGGATCTCTTTTCCCTGCAACGGGTGGGCCTGCGCCAGATCAGCGGCGCCATCCGCAACGCCGAACACCTGGACACCCTCATCCATTCGGCCGGAGATATTCGCCAACTGGCGCACAACATGCTGGCCCAGGGCGTGGCGGCGGAACAGCTCACCCAGATCCTCTCCACCCTCAATGACCTGCTCACCACCCGCATCCTCGAACTGGAACTGCGCAACGACCCGGCCGCCAGCGGGCTGGAGTTCTGCTGGCTGGCGCTGGGCTCCGAGGGACGCCTGGAACAGACCCTGAATACCGATCAGGACAACGGCATCGTGTTCGCCGTGAAACCGGGAGACGACCCGGAGGCCGCGCGCGCCGTCCTCGCGCCCCTCGCCAGGCGCGTCAATCTGGCCCTAGCGGAATGTGGTTTCCCCTTGTGCAACGGCGAAGTGATGGCCTCCAACCCGAAATGGTGCCTGTCACTACAGGAGTGGAAACACACCTTCGCCGACTGGATCGACCACGGCGATCCCTTGGCCTTGCTGTATTCCACGATCTTCTTCGACTTCCGGCCCCTTTATGGCGCCGATCACCTGGCCTTCGAACTACGTGAATGGCTGCGCGGCGCCGCGAAAGCCAACAGCCGTTTCCTGCATCAGATGGCGGTCAACGCCCTGCGCAACAGCCCTCCCTCGGGCTCGGTTTGGGATTTCTTCACCGGCAAGGGGAACATCCTCGACCTCAAGCTCAACGGCATCACCCCCTTCGTCGATGCCGCGCGCATTTTCAGCCTGGCCGTCGGCGGCAAGCAGACCAACACCCCGCAGCGCCTGCGCGAGATCGTCGCGCCCCTGCGGATCGACCCGCGCGACGCGGAAGCCTGGTGCGACGCCTTCCTGTTCATCCAGCTCCTGCGCCTGCGACTGCATCATGACCAGAGCGAACGCGACGAAACCCTGACCAACCAGGTCGATCCGGACAGTTTCAACCACCTGGACAAACGCATACTCAAGGAAGCCTTCCGCCAGGCGCGCAAGTTGCAAACCAAGTTGTCCCTGGATTACCAGGCATGAACTGGCTCGCCCGCCTGTTCGGCGGCAAACCCGCGCTGACCCCGGAACAGGCCGAACGCCTGGCCGCCTGGCGCTCGTTGCCGGCGCCCGATCCGGGCGCCTCCCACGCGGCAAGCCGCTATGTGGTGGTGGACGTGGAAACCAGCGGCCTGAATCTGGCCAAGGACCGACTCATCGCCATCGGTGCCATTGCCGTCCACGCGGGCAATATCCACCTCGCCGACAGCATGGAAATCATCCTGCGCCAGAACCGCGCCAGCGACCACGACAACATCCTGATCCACGGCATCGGCGGCACCGCGCAGACGGAGGGCGTGCCTCCGGTGGAGGCCCTGCTGACCTTCCTTGAATATCTGGGCAAATCGCCCCTGGTGGCCTTCCATGTCGCCTTCGACCGAACCATGATCGAGCGCGCCCTGAAGACCTTCCTGGGCTTCAAGTTCAACCACGCCTGGGCCGACCTGGCCTACCTCTGCCCCGCGCTCCACCCTGAACTCGCGCGCTCGCACCGCTCCCTCGACCAATGGATGACGCGTTTCGGCATCAGCAACTATGCCCGCCACAGCGCCCTCGCCGACGCGCTCTCCACGGCGGAGTTGATGCTCTCCCTGCGCGAGCGTATGTCCGCCCGGCATGTCGACAACTTCAAGGCCATGCGCGACCTGGACAAGGCGCAGCGCATGACCCACTGGACGGGCTGAACCCTCGGCGGCCGCCCCCGCGACAACGCTCGACACGGGCACATGAACCCGGATTGTCCATTAGCGCCATATCTCTCCTGAAGAGGCTCAGGTTTGCCGCAATAGCCGCAGTAAAGGGTGTAGCGCCGGCGTCTCGCCGGCTCGTTCGCCTGATTGGAAGAACTCGCCGGCGAGACGCCGGCGCTACAGGGGCGCGCGCCTGGATTCGCCGCCAATGGACAATCCGGGATGAAAAAACCCCGCCGAAGCGGGGTTTTTTCATGGGCGGGAGCACCGGGTCAGTGTGCCCCAACTTCTCCAGCGCCACGCGGATAGCGGATGCTGGAGCCTCACCTTCGGCACCTCGGCAAGCGCCACTTAGTGGGCCGAAGCGCCTTCCGCGTGGATGCCGGTGTTCTGGCGCACGTAGAGTTCGTCCCACATTTCCTCGGAACGCTTGTCGCGGAACAGCAGCGAACCCAGGATCACCATCAGGAAGCCGAGCGGAATGGACAACAGGCCGGGGTTCTTGAGGCGGAAGAAAGGCTTCTCCAGGCCGGCCAGGCTCGTAGTCTGGCCTTCCATCATCCGCAGGTCGTCCTGCGCCTTCTTGATGTCCTTCTCCATCTTGGCCGCGTCCTTCCCGGCTTTTGCCAGAGCGGCGGGGTCGGTCAGCGTGGGCAGGGAGGCTTGCAGCTTGGCCAGCTTCTCGCTCACGGGCGCCTTGGCGTCCACCGCCGGCTTGGCGGGCTCGGCGTTCTGGCAGGTGGCGAACAGTTCGCAGAGGAAGCCCTCGCTGGCCTTGGCCGCCACGGCATCCTTGGCCGGGGCGCCTTCCAGCACCACCTTGGCGTCGGCGATGACCTTCTTGGGGTAGGTCATGTTCGGGGAAATCATCACCAGGGCGATGGCGGAGAACGAGCCGACCAACATGCCCAGCACCACGCCGCCGGTGTTGCATTTCTTCCAGTACAAGGTCAGGAGCACGGCGGGAAGGTTGCCGGAAGCCGCCACCGCGAAAGCCATGCCGACCAGGTGGGCGACGTTCTGGCCCTTGGCGGCGATGCCGATGACGATGGCGACGACGCCGACGATGACGGAGGAAACGCGCGCCGCCTTGACCTGTTCATCCGGCGAGGCGTGGTCGCCGCGAATCACGCCGACATAGATGTCGTGCGCCATCGCGGAAGCGGAAGCCAGCACCAGGCCCGCGACCACCGCGACGATGGTGGCGAAGGCCACGGCCGCGACGAAGGCCAGGAACAGGTTGCCCAGCATGGAATCGGCGCCGCCGCCCAGGTACTGCGCCAGGATGGGGGCCGCCATGTTGCCGCCCTTGTCCAGCGCGGCGATGCTGGCGGGGCCGACCTTGATGGCCGCGCCCATGCCCAGGAACAGGGTCAGGACGTAGAAACCGCCGATGATGCCCATCGCCCAGACCACGGACTTACGGGCTTCCTTGGCGTTCGGCACGGTGAAGAAGCGCATCAGGATGTGCGGCAGGCCGGCGGTGCCCAGCACCAGGGCCATGCCCAGGGAGATCTGGTCGATCGGATTCTTCAGGAACAGGCCCGGGTCGAGGAAACGCTGGCCGAGTTCTTCCGGCGTCATGTTCGCGGCGGCGGTACCGATGACCTTGGCCACCTGTTTCTGCACGCCCTCGTTGTGGATCACGCTATCCAGGAAGCCGGGCAGGCTGAAGCCGTAGGGCGCCCAGACCAGGAATACCAGGATGAGAGAGGCGGTGACCAGCAGGATGGCCTTGACGATCTGCACCCAGGTGGTGGCGACCATGCCGCCGAACACCACATAGGCCAGCATCAGCACGCCCACCACCATGACCGACACCTCATAGTCGATACCGATCAGGGTTTTCACCAGCACGCCGCCGCCGACCATTTGCGCGGTCAGATAGAAGATGGAGACGGTGATGGTGGAGACGGCGGCGATGGTCTTCGACGCCTTGGGGTGGTTGCGGAAGGCCAGGATGTCGCCCAGGGTGTACTTGCCGATGTTGCGGCAGGGTTCGGCGATCACCAGCAGCACGGTGATGTAGGCCACCAGGAAGCCCACCGAGTACATGAAGCCGTCATAGCCGTACAGCGAGATCAGGCCGGCGATGCCGAGGAAGGACGCGGCGGACAGGTAGTCGCCGGCGATCGCCCAGCCGTTCTGCACGCCCGAGATCGAGCGGCCGGCGGCATAGAACTCGGAAGTCGAATGCACCCGCTTGGAAGCCCAGTAGGTGATGTACATGGTCAGGCCGATGATGCCGCCGAACACCATGAAGGTGAGCCACTTGTACTGGTCGGCGACGGCGCCCTCGCCGGCGAAGGCGGCGGCGCTACCCAGGGCAAGGGCGGCACTGCCGAGAATCAGTTTCAGGTTCATGACGTTGTCCTTATTTGATGTTGTGAGCGTCTTTGATGATTTCTGCGGCCATGGCGTCGAACTCGGTGTTCGCGCGACGGGCATAGATCCAGGCGATACCCCAGGCCACGATGAACTGGGAGAGCGCGAAGATCAGGCCGACATTGACCGCCCCCCAGACCTTGATCCTGAACAGGTCGGGGAAGTACGCCGTGCCGATGGGGAGAAGGAAGTAATACGCCATGGAGATAATCATCAGAGTCCAGAGGAACCTGGTTTTCTTGCGATGCAGCGCCTGGAAGCGCGGGTCGGCGTCGATCGCCGCCCAATTCATTTCTTGCTTGGACATGAGCAGATTTCCTTTTGAAATTCCCCCGCGCATGCGATGCGGGCGGCGGCACGAATGCTAAGAAACGTGGCTTACGAGACACTTACAAAAGGGGCGGTCGGAAAGAAAATTTGTGCAGGGCGGAAAGAACGGTGGTTCGCCGTGAAACAACATGGCGCCGCTTGCGGGGGAAGCGAGGCTCGCGGCCCAGGGGCAGGCGCGACTGGATGCGCTCGCGCGATTCAACGCCGCCGGCATCGCCGCGCAACCCGACCTGCTCTATCGCCCGCGCGCCCTGGGCACCTTCAACGAACGCCTGAACCGCGCTCCGGAGGCGTCCCATATCCGCCGGGCTGGAGAGCGGCCCGTCCGGCCTGCCCGCCTATCTGATCGAGCCTTACGCCGCATTCGCGCAGTCGTCCCGCGCGGGCGGCGTGGCCACGCCCCACACCTTGACCACGCTGTCCGTGCCCGTGTTTGGCGAGGATGGTGCGATGCGTCTGTGCCACTTGCGCCGCGTATCCGATTCCGGG
This sequence comes from Hydrogenophilales bacterium, assembly GCA_023258975.1. Taxonomy (GTDB): domain Bacteria; phylum Pseudomonadota; class Gammaproteobacteria; order Burkholderiales; family Thiobacillaceae; genus PFJX01. Next base: position 228,161 of record JAHFRD010000006.1, read on the forward strand.
GTGATCGACGCCGCCTGTATCGTGCCGGGCCGCGCGTTCAGGCTCGCGGTGGATTTGACGCCGCCCGGGGCGCTGGGCGCGGCCCCGGCTCCGGGGATGGTCTGGCAACGCAACCCCGGCCACGCCGACATTCCGCACCCGCGCGCCGCCCAGGCCGGCCTGACGCGCGTGGCTGTGCTGGATATCGACTGCGGCGCCGACATGCGCCTGCTCAATCCCGGCATCGGCGACCAATACTGGATGACCGACGTGAACACGGCCCTTCCCGGCCTGGCCATCCTCGACCAGGCCGACCACGGCCGCCGCATCCTGCTGGGGGTGTTGGCGAATCACGCCCGCTCCGTGTTCTCCTGGACGCCACCGAATGTCGCCTGTTGGCGCGCACCGAAAATTGACCATATAGAAGGGGCTATGCGCGTTGAATTTTGACCAGGGTGATTAACCTTCCCCGCTCATTTTTTGAGCAGGGACATGAAGGAGATGATCGCCATGAAATTACTGGGCAAGATTCGACGACTGTATTACCGAGATGGCCTGTCGTTCTCGGAGATTGCACGCAATACGGGTTACACACGCAAACACCGTGAAGCGGTGGCTCAAGACCCCGGAAGGGGTCAAGCCGGCGTACCGGCGGCAGGGCGGCGACACCAAGATCGCGCCGTATGCGGCGCAGTTGGAGAAGGCGCTGGAAGTGGACACGCAGCGACCCAAGCGCGACCGGCGCACCGCCTTGAAGTTGTTCGGCGAAATCCAGGGCGCCGGTTTTACCGGAGATTACAGCCGGGTCACCGAATTCGTGCGGCGCTGGCGGGCGCAAGGCGGCCAGGCCAAGGTCAACGCCTTCATCCCGCTCAAGTTCGAACCGGGCGAAGCCTTCCAATTCGACTGGAGCGAAGAGCATCTGGTCATCGGCGGCGTCTGGCGCAAGGTGCTGGCCGCCCACCTCAAGTTCTGCGCCAGCCGGGCGTTTGTCGTATCGGCCTATCCCACCCAGGGCCACGAAATGTTGTTCGACGCCCACACCCCCGCGTCCAGACTCATACCATGTTGGAAAAGACTCCGCCTTGACGCTGGCGGGTGGGATACGGTTAAATGCGCGCCTCCTTCGGCCGGGGTCTCTCGGCCGAATAATGGCCAGGTAGCTCAGTTGGTAGAGCAGCGGATTGAAAATCCGCGTGTCGACGGTTCGATTCCGCCCCTGGCCACCAAAATTTAACGCCCAACCCTTCTCGGTTGGGCGTTTCCTTTTCTGCGTCCCTCACGACACGCGGGGTTCGCGCCCATTCTGCGTGTGCCAGGGGTGTGCACGGTCTGGGCCGCAAGGCGGCCGGTTCGACTCTCTTTTGCTCTCTGTTCTCTCAAAATCTCCACCAACCCTTCCGCCGTGGCACGCGCACATTGCCTTCTTCGGCAAGGAATTATGCGTGCGTCGGCTTTTTGGGTTTGACTGCTGGCTTGGATGACCAGCCCATTACGGAGGCTGCCACCGGTACCGAGCGGGTCACTTCGGCACGTGGAAAACGAGTACTGTCACGATCAACTCGCGGTTGGTATCGCCATTCGCATGGAACACGTAGCGGAATCCACTCTCGTGTGGCCAGCTCACCGTACGCTTGAAGTTGCCATGTGCCTTGGCACTTGCATCAACGCCTGTACGTACCGTTGCCGGAGATCAATCGCGTCTGGCAGGCCAACCTGCAGGTCTATGGTGCCGACAAGGTCTGGCGCCAGCTACAGCGTGAGGGTCATGCCGTGGCCCGCTGCACGGTCGAACGGTTGATGCGTCGGCAGGGGCTACGCGGGGTGATCCGGGGCAAGGTGGTGCGCACGACGATCCCGGATACCAAGGCGCCGTGTCCGCTGGACCGGGTCAACCGACAGTTCAAGGCCGAGCGGCCCAACCAGCTCTGGGTCTCGGACTTCACCTATGTTTCGACCTGGCAGGGCTGGCTGTATGTCGCCTTCGTCATCGACGTATTTGCCCGGCGCATCGTGGGCTGGCGGGTGAGCAGTTCCATGCATACGGACTTCGTGCTCGACGCCCTGGAACAGGAGCTGTACGCCCGACAACCCGAGCGGGACAACAGCTTGATCCACCACAGCGACCGAGGCTCGCAGTACGTCTCAATCCGCTACAGCGAGCGTTTGGCCGAGGCGGGCATCAAGCCCTCGGTGGGCAGCAAAGGCGATAGTTACGTAAGCATCCAACCCGACCACCTACCCTCGCGAACCCATCCTAAGCAAGCTAGCCGCTTTCCCAAGGAGAAGCGCGATGGCGGCACGGCAGGGCACGGACTATTGGCAGGCGCAGGTTGA
>JAHFRD010000019.1 GCA_023258975.1 Hydrogenophilales bacterium
ACAACAGATCCAACTCATCCCATGCCGTGTTTACCCCGCAGCAATAAGATTGCTGTATGCGCAACGTTGTGCAGTGCCATTTATCTCGCAAAATCGAGCCAAATATCGCGCGCCGCTCCAGGATGCTGGCGAAAGTGCCTTCGATCACGCTCACCCATTGGGTGAGCCCGCTACGCACCCGCTGGCACGTCCGGGCGGGCGTCTGGCTTTGTCGCTCCTCCTTGCGGGCCCCGGCCCGCTGCGTCGTCGCTTCGCGCCAGCCACCCGCCCGAACGCACCAGCAGGCGCGTTCAACTGCCGTTTCTAGGTTGAATGCAAGCGGAGTTATTTCTGTCCGCCGGGCAGTCCTTGGCGTGGTGTTTTCGCTTCCTCCATTTCATAGGTCACCACACCCTGCCGCAGTTTCGGCTCACTCTTGAACATCACCCCGGCGAGCGTCGGCTCGCTTGCATTGCTCGCTTTCTCGACCACCATCACGGTGCCGCCGGTGGCGGCAATGGCGATCAACCCAATTGGCAGCAACGCTGCCCATCCACGTTGTTTTCTCATGACGAACCCCTTCTCCCTCCATCCGTTCCTCTCCTCGGTAATCGGATTTATCCTTGGTGTTAACTAATTAGTACATCCTGATTTATTTATAGATCAGCCGCTCAGGTTCCGGAATCTGGTTGCTGTGGATCGTTTCACTGGATCAATGAGCGCCAGTCCGTGACCGATTCGCCAATATCCTGGGCCAGCCCGGCGTGAGTGAGGCGGCCGGCGGCGAGGTTGAGGCCGGCGGCGAGGCCGGAGTCGTCTTCCAGCGCGGCGCGGGGGTGGCCGGCGAGAAGGCGCATCAGGTAGGGCAGGGTGGCTTCGGCCAGGGCCAGGGTGGCGGTGCGCGCCACGGCGCCGGGCATGTTGGCGACGCAGTAGTGGACGATGCCTTCTTCCACGTAGAAGGGGTCGGAATGCGTGGTTGCGCGCGAGGTTTCCGCCATGCCGCCCTGGTCGATGGCGACATCCACCAGCGCGGCACCGCGCGGCATCGCGCGCAGCAGTTCACGGCTGATCAGGCGTGGCGCGCGGCGGCCGTGGATGTAGGCGGCGCCCACCACCAGATCGGCGTCCATCAGGCATTCCGCGATGCTGTCTTCGTGCGAGTAGCGGGTTTTCAGGCGGCCGCCGTACTGGTCGTCGAAGACGCGCAGGCGTTCCGAGCCACGATCCAGCAGGGTCACATCCGCGCCCAGGCCGATGGCGAGCCGGGCGGCGTTGGCGCCCACCATGCCGCCACCCAGAATCACGACCCGCGCGGGCGGCACGCCGGGAACGCCGGAGAGCAACACGCCACGGCCGCCGTTCTTCATTTCCAGCGCCTGCATGCCGGCCTGGATGGCGAGCCGTCCCGCGATCCGCGACATGGGCGCCAGTAAGGGAGTGCGGCCCTCACCATCCAGCACGGTTTCAAACGCGAGGGCGTTGACGCCCTTGTCCAGCAGGGCGCGCGCCAGAGCCGGTGCGGCAGCGAGATGCAGGTAGCAAAACAGCCATTGGCCGGGGCGCAGCCAGGCAACCTCGGCGGGCTGCGGCTCCTTGACCTTGAACACCAGGTCGGCTGCGTAGACCTCGGCGGCGCTGTCCACCACACGGGCACCCGCCGCGCGATAGGCTGCGTCGTCGAAGCCCACGGCGTTGCCCGCGTCGGCCTGGATACTTACCGCATGGCCGCCGCGCACCAGTTCCGCCACACCGGCCGGCGTGGCCGCGACGCGAAATTCATGATCCTTGATTTCCTTGGGAATGCCGATGTGCATGGGGGTCACGCGTTGCGGGTTGCGGGTTTCCAGCGCTTCAACAGCAGCGAATTGCTGACCACCGAGACAGAGGAGAGGGCCATCGCCGCGCCGGCGATGACCGGATTGAGCATGCCGGCCGCCGCCAGCGGCAGGGCCAGCACGTTGTAGAAGAAGGCGAAAAACAGGTTCTGGCGGATCTTGCGCATGACCGCGCGGGAGAGCGCCACGGCGTCGGCGACACCGTTGAGGTCGGAACGCATCAGGGTGATGTCGGCGGCTTCCAGGGCGATGTCGGAGCCGGCGGCCATGCCGAAGCTGACATCGGCGCTGGCCAGCGCCGGGGCGTCGTTGACGCCGTCGCCGGCCATGCCCACCACCTGGCCCGCAGCCTTCAGGGCGGCGACTGCGGCGGCCTTGTCCTGGGGTTTCACCCGCGCGCGCCATTCGCTCAGGCCGGCTTCATGGGCAATGGCCGCCGCCGCCGCTTCCTGGTCGCCGGTCAGCATGATGGCGCGGATGCCGAGTACCTTCAGCCGCGCCACGGCGGCTGCCGAGGAGGGGCGCAGGCGGTCGGCGAGGTGGAAGCGGGCGAGGAGGGTGGTGTCGTCGGCCAGGCAGATGGTTGTTGAGGGGGCGGCGTCAGGGGCGTAGCCCGGATGCGGCGCGGCGGGTGTGGGCATGGCCCATTCCTCAATGCCCAGGCGCAACCGTTTTCCTTCCACCTCGCCACTCACCCCGGCGCCCGGTTCATTGCTGAATACCGCCACCGGCGCCAGTGCCAGCCCGCGTGCCTTGGCGGCTTCCAGCAGGGCCAGGGCGAGCGGGTGAGTGCTGCCTTGTTCCAGGGAGGCGGCGAGGCGCAACGCGGCATTTTCACCCGCAGCAAGCGTCTCAGTCCGGCTGGTAGCCGGCGCTACAGGGAAGATTTCGATGCCGACCAGGGCCAGTTTTCCTTCAGTCAGCGTGCCGGTCTTGTCCAGCGCCAGCACGGACAACTTTTCGGCGCGTTCCAGCGCTTCCGCCGACCTGACCAGGATGCCCAGTTGCGCACCGCGCCCCAGGCCGACCATGACCGCCGTGGGGGTGGCGAGGCCGAGGGCGCAGGGGCAGGCGATGACCAATACCGCCACGGCGGGGATCAGGCTTTGCGTGAAGTCGCCCGTGGCCAGCCACCAGCCCGCGAGGGTGGCCAGGGCAATGACGATGACGATGGGCACGAAGACGCCGGAGATGCGGTCGGCGAGTTTCTGAATGGGCGCTTTCGAGCCTTGCGCGGCTTCGGTGAGGCGCACGATTTCCATCAACTGGGTATGCGCGCCGACCCCTTCCGCGCGCAGCCGCAGCAGGCCGTCGAGATTCTGGGTGCCGGCATGGACACGGTCGCCCGCGCGTTTGGCCAGCGGCAGGCTCTCGCCGGTGAGCAGGCTTTCATCGACGCTGGAGGCACCGTCCAGCACCACGCCATCGACGGGAATGCGCTCGCCGGCACGCGCCAGGACGATGTCGCCGGCCTTGAGCAGGGCAGCCTCGATTTCCACGGCTTCATTTCCTTCGAGGCCGCCGCGCTCCACGCGCGCGGTGCGCGGTTGCAGGCCGATCAGTTGTTCGATGGCGCCCGAGGTGCGCGACTTGGCGCGCGCTTCCAGCAGTTTTCCCAGGCGCACCAGGGTGACCACGGCGGCGCTGGCCTCGAAATAGAGGGGGCCGTCGAAAAAAACCGTGAACACGCTGAAGAAGTACGCCGCGCTGGTGCCCAACGCAACCAGTACGTCCATGTTGGCGCCGCCGCCGCGCAGGCTGTGCCAGGCGCCGCTGTAGAAGCGTTTGCCGGCCCAGAACTGTACCGGCGTGGCGAGCAGCCATTGCAGCCAGGGTGGCATCCCCGCAAGGGAAACGCCGGATTCGTAAGCGCCAAGGCGCAACGACTCCGCTGTCCACTCGACATGGTGGGCGCCGCCCGCCAGCATCGGGATCATCTGCGCCAGCAGGGGCAGGGTGAAGAGCGCGGAGATGACGAATACCCGCAGCTCGTGACTGTATTCGGCGGCCTTGCGCGCCTTCTCCTCGGCGCGGCTGGCTTCCGTGATCGGGCTGGCCGTGAAGCCGGCGCGCGCCACCGCCGCCAGCAGGCCGTCGGTGTCGATCAGGCCGGGCCGATAGGAGACTCGCGCCTTCTCGGTGGCCAGGTTGACGCGCGCCTCGACGCCGGGTTGGGCGTTCAGCACTTTCTCCAGGCGCGTGGAACAGGCGGCGCAGGTCATGCCGCCGATGGCCAGATCCAGCGTCTGGTTCGGGACGGAAAAACCGGTTTTCGCCACCTGGTCGAGAATGGCCTGGGGGGCGATGACGGCCGGGTCGAACGCCACCCGCGCCTTTTCCACCGCCAGGTTGACGTTGGCGGACACGCCTTCCAGTTTGTTGAGGTTTTTCTCCAGGCGTGTGGAGCAGGCCGCGCAAGTCATGCCGGCGATGGGGAGTTCGAGGGTGCGTGTAGCGCCGGCATCCTTGCCGGCGAGTTGAAAGGACGCCGGCAAGGATGCCGGCGCTACAGGGGCGTTCATGCCTTCTGTCCTACCCATCGCGCCAGTTCCAGCATGGCTTCCTCCGATGCCGAGGCCAGGGTCAGCGTTTCCGCCGCGCCGGCGCGGGCGAAGTTGCGCCCCAGCGAACGGGTGTAGGCCGGGTCGTAGTGTTCGATCAGCAATTCGGCAACCAGTTCGCTCCACTGTCCGGCATGGGCAAGCGCCTTCCAGTCTTCGATCCGGGCGCGGCCCTGGATTTCCACCAGACAGTCCAGCTTGCGGCCGAGCGCTTCCGGGTCGGCGAGGAAGTGGGCGTATTCCCCCTTCAGGATGTCCACGCGCACCGGGATGTCGGCGTTCAGGTTGAGGCAGACGCTTTCCCGCATCTGGCCGAGCAGCGTTTCGGGCGTCTGTAGATTGCCGATCTTTCTGCTCTCGGATTCCACGAACACCGGCCGCGCCGGGTCGAAGCGGCGCAGTTCGTCCCAGACCCGGCTTTCGAACCCCTTCTGTGACGGCTGCGGCTGGTTCGGGTAGGCGCCCAGCACCGAGCCCATGTGCGCGGCCAGGTCTTCCAGGTCGAGCACCTGGGCGCCGATCCGGCGCAGCGCGCGCAGGAAGCGGCTCTTGCCGACGCCCGTGGGGCCGCACACCACGCGGAAATCGAACAGCCCGGGCAGGCGTTCCAACTCGTCGATGACATGGCGCCGATAGGCCTTGTAACCGCCTTCCAGTTGCGCGGCCCGCCAACCGATGGCGCGCAGCACGGTGGTCATGGCGCCGCTGCGGTTGCCGCCGCGCCAGCAATAGATCAGGGGCCGATAGCCTTTGGGCCTGGCGGCGAAGTGCGTTTCCAGATGCCGCGCGATGTTGCGCGAGACCAGGGCGGCGCCGGCCTTCTTGGCGTCGAAGGCGGAGGCTTGTTTGTGCAGGGTGCCGATGTGGATGCGTTCCGCGTCATCCAGCACCGGCAGGTTGAGGGCGCCGGGGACATGATCCTCGGCGTATTCGCCGGGGGAGCGGGCGTCGATGATCTCGTCGAAGGCGAACAGGCCGTCGATGCCGGCGACGCCTTCCTGGCGGCGAAGCACGCCCCCCTCCCCCGCCGGGGGAGGAGTCGGGGAGAGGGACTGAGGATCGGTTGCCGGACACGGCCGAACAGTCGCTGTTCCCTCTCCCCCGGCGGGGGAGGGGGGGATTTCGGCGCGGGTGCTCATTTGTCGCGCAGGATGCGGGCTTTCTCGCGCTGCCATTCGCGATCCTTCTCGGTCGCGCGCTTGTCGTGCTGCTTCTTGCCCTTGGCCAGGCCGATTTCCAGTTTGATGCGGCCCTTGGTGTAGTGCAGGTTGATCGGCGCCAGGGTGTAGCCGGCCTGCTTCACCTTGCCGATCAGCTTTCTGATCTCCTGCGCATGCAGCAGCAGTTTGCGCGAGCGAACCGGGTCCGGCTTGATGTGGGTGGATGCGGTGGGCAGCGGGCTGATGTGGCAGCCGATCAGCCAGACCTCCTCCTGTTTCACCACGACATACGCTTCCTTCAACTGCGCGCGGCCGGCGCGGATCGCCTTGACCTCCCAGCCTTCCAGCACGATGCCCGCCTCGTAGCGTTCTTCAATGAAGTACTCGTGGAAGACCTGTCTGTTGTCGATGATGCTCATGGGGGGCGCTGGCGGGGATGGGGAGGGCGGCGAGGTTTCGTACTATCCGTGCTATTTTACAGGGCCGTTAAATCCTCTGCCCCGCCAATGGTCAAAGTCGTGAAATCTGTTCTGGTGCCCTACTCGGCGGCGGAAATGTTCGCATTGGTCGATGGGGTGGAAGACTACCCCCAGTTCCTTCCCTGGTGTGGTGGCACCGAGTTGCTGCGGCGTGACGAAAACGTCACCGAGGCGACCATTCACCTGCATTACCTGCATGTGAAACAGCATTTCACCACCGAGAACGCCAAGCGCATTCCCGAGGAAATGGGGATACGCCTGAAAAGCGGGCCATTCCGCAAACTGGAAGGTTCCTGGCATTTCAAACGTCTGGCGGAAAGCGCCTGCAAGATCGAGTTTGAACTGCATTACGAATTTTCCAGCAACCTGCTGGAAAAGGTTCTGGGGCCGGTGTTCGGCATGGTTACCAACAGCCTGGTGGATGCCTTTGTGCACCGGGCGGAAAACGTCTACGGCGCGCGATGACTCCTCAAATTCATGTCGAAGTGGTGTACGGCCGGCAATATCGCCAGAAAGTGGCGATGGTCACCCTCAATGAAGGCGCCACGCTGCGTGAAGCGGTGGAACGTTCCGGCCTGCTCGCCGAATTTCCCGAAATCGACCTGGAGAAAAACAAACTGGGTATCTGGAACAAACTGGCCAAGGCAGAGGCCGTGGTGCGCGACAAGGATCGCGTGGAAATCTACCAACCGCTGATCGCCGACCCCAAGGAAGTGCGCAAGCAGCGCGCGGCGGAAGGCAAGGCCATGAAAAAGGGTGGCGGCGAGGTGGCGTAGGAGGCCCGCTCGCGGGTCGAACGGCCTCTCTCAGGAAATACATCGTAACCAATTGATTGGAATAGAACATTTTGCGCATGCTTGTAGCGCGGGCTTCCAGCCTGCGTTTTTATTGGTGCGCCCGGCAGGGCGCATTCACTTGGAGGTGAAAGTCCTCTACTCGCCCGGCAAGGGGAAGAGCTAGCCGAACGGCAAGGGTGTCGCGGGCGACTGCGAATCTGGAGGAAGCTGAAGGCAAAGCGCTGGCCTGACGAACAGGGAGCGGATACGAGGCGGCGTAGCGGGGTGAGACGGCCAATATCGTCAAAGCCCGAAACTTGCACGGAACGCTACGACGAAGATCCGACAGGCATAAGCGGGAAGGTGCTCTCGCCGATCTTCGAGGCGGAATTCTCCGAGTCGAGCTACGGCTTCCGACCGGGGAGGGACGCCCATCAAGCGGTCAAGGCGGCCAAGCAATATGTAGCCGAAGGCCGGCGGATTGTGGTGGACATGGACTTGGAGAAATTCTTTGACCGCGTCAATCACGACCTGCTGATGGAGAAACTCTCACGAAAGGTTGGATCAGGCACAAGCTACGCTGCATTCTGTGGCGGCAGTGGAAACGTCCTTACACTTGCGCCAAGAATCTGATGAAGGCGGGACTGACGGAAGAACGTGCGTTTCGCCTGGCCTTCAACCAACGCGGGCCGTGGTGGAACAGTGGCGCGAGCCACATGAACCAAGCCTTCCCGAAGTCCTTCATTGATCGTTTAGGTCTGGTGTCGCTGCTCGATACGACGCGACGACTCCAGTGTGTCCAATGAACTGCCGGATGCGGAACCGCACGTCCGGTGGTGTAAGAGGGCGACAGGGGGGTGACTCCGTTCCCTACTCGATCAACACGCATAACAGACTGATTTATAGGCATTTGGCGGAGAGGGCGGGATTCGAACCCGCGGTAGGCTATTAACCTACACACGCTTTCCAGGCGTGCGACTTAAGCCGCTCATCCACCTCTCCGGAAGGCGGCGGAGAATACATGGGAGCGCAACACCTGGCAAGGCGCGCGAGCTTCAAGTCACACCCGAACGCCGAGTAGGTTCGTGGGCCGCTTTTCCTCCCTTATCAAGCCGGCGTCTTTCAGTTCGCCAGTGGGACACCGGCGCTACAGCGATCTGAGACAGTGCCGACCACCCCGAAGCCCTGAGGAAGCCCGATGCAGACGACCTTCGCCGAACTGGAGTACGCCGCCAAGAAGAAGCTGATATGGCGAGGCCGGTATCTGGCGGTAATCGAACCGTTCTACCCTAGGGGTGAAGGACGAGACCGGCCGATGATTGGACTGGAGCGGATGCTGTGGATGTGCATGGCGCAGAACTGCTTCGGTCTCTCGGACGAAGGCATCGAGGATGCCGTGGGCCGGCGCCGGCGCGTCGAGCCGTTGGGCGGGTTGGACGCTTACGGCCCAAGCTACCCGATGGCCCGCAGAAAGGCTTCGACTTCGATTTTGGCTTGCGCGGCGAGTTTTCCGCAGGCGTTGGCGTCCGCCGTTTTGGCGGCGGTTTCCAGCGCGCGGGCGACGGCTTCGCCGCGGTTGGCGGAGAAGGTGGCGAGGACGCCTTTCAGGGTGTGGGCGGCGCGGGTGAGGCGGGGCCAATCGACGTCTTGCAGGGCGGTGTCGATTTCGTTCAGGTAGTTGGGGGCGTCGGCGACGAACATGTCGATCAAGGTGGCGAGCAGTTCTTCGTCGTCGGCGATGCGCGAGAGGGCGTCGGCGCGGTCGTAGATCGGCGGGCCCGGTTCCTCCGGGATGGCCACGCCGGTGGCTTCGCCGGTTTGTGCGCCGAGCACGCGTTCGATTTCCTGGAACAGGACTTCGGGTTTGACCGGTTTCGAGACGTAGCCATCCATGCCGGCTTCCAGGCAGCGTTCACGGTCGCCCTGCATGGCGTTGGCGGTCATGGCGATGATGGCGATGTGCTCGCCCGGGCGGTCGCGTCCTCGTTCTTCCTCGCGAATGCGGCGGGTGGCTTCAAGGCCGTCCATCTCCGGCATCATCATGTCCATGATGATGAAGTCGTGGCCGCCCCGGCGCCAGGCTTCCAGGGCGAGGCGGCCGTCGTCGGCGACATGGACCGTATGGCCTTGTTTTTCCAGGAGTTTGACCGCGAGTTTCTGGTTCACCGGGTTGTCCTCGGCGAGCAGGATGGCGTATTTGCGGCGTTCTTCGCGCAGGCTGTGGCGGGTGACGAGAGGGTTGCCGGCATGCTGCCCGAGGGCGGCTTGCATGGCTTCCCTTAATTCGGTCAAGGCGATGGGTTTGGTGAGGTAGGCGTTGAGGCCCTGTTCCTTACAGCGGGCGGCATCGCCGCGTAGCCCGGCGGAGGTGAGCATGAGGAGGCTGGTGGCGGCGTGCCGGGGGTCGTCGCGTATTTCCCGCGCCACCGCGAAGCCGTCCATGCCGGGCATGCGCGCATCGAGCAGGATGAGTCGGTAGGGGTCACCCTGTATGTGTGCCCGCTCCAGCTTGAGCAGGGCGTCGGCGCCATCGCGCGCCAGGTCGAAGCGGACTTGCAGGCGTTTGAGCATGAGGCTCATGACGTGCAGGTTGGTGGGATGGTCATCCACCGCGAGCACTCGCGCTTCCTTGAGGCCGGCTTCCCGATGAGCGATTCCTTCCGGCGCCGCTGCGGCTTGCAGCCAGATGTGGAAGATGAAGCGGGAACCCTGGCCAAGCGCGCTTTCCACGCGAATCCGGCCGCCCATCATTTCGACCAGTTGCTTGGTGATGGTGAGCCCCAGGCCGGTACCGCCATATTTACGCGTTACCTGCCCATCCGCCTGGGAGAAGGCGGAGAAGATGTCGGCCTGCTGTTCCGGCGCGATACCGATGCCGCTGTCGTGGACGCGAAATTCGAGGCAGATGCCTTGCCGCCGCTCGGCTTGTGGGCAATCGAGCACCGCGATACCGACTTCACCCTGTTCGGTGAATTTGATGGCATTGCCGAGCAGGTTGATGAATATTTGTTTGAGCCGCGCCGGGTCGCCGATGACGAAGCGAGGGGTGGCTTCGCCGAGGTCGTAGCCGAGATCCAGCCCTTTGAGGACGGCGCGCGGGGCGAGTGATTTGAGCGTTTCGCCGATCAGGTCGATGAGGTCGAAGGGCACTTCCTGGATGTCGAGCTTGCCGGCTTCGATCTTGGAGAAATCGAGGATGTCGTTGATGACGATGAGCAGGTGATCGGCAGAGTTCTTCACCAGATTGAGGTATTCCCGCTGTTCACGGCTGAGGTCGGTTTCCAGGGCCAGGTCCGCCATGCCGATGATGCCGTTCATGGGGGTGCGGATTTCATGGCTCATGTTGGCGAGAAACTCGCTTTTCAGGCGGTTGGCGGCTTCCGCCGCCTTGCGCGCCAGCGCCAGTTCGGCATGTTGGTTTTGCAGTTGCTGGTTGAGGTTGGCGAGTTCCCCTTTCTGGCGTTCGGTTTCGGCCAGGGTGTTGGTCAGTTCATTGGTGCGCGAGCGGATCATCACGTCCAGTTCGGAAGCCAGGCGGCGCAGGCTCTGGTTGCTTTGGTACAGCTCCAGGGATTTTTCTTCCAGGATGCGCTCGGCTTCCTTGCGGGCGGCGCGCTCGCGCTGGTAGCGGGGTTGCCAGACGGAATCGCCACTCATGGGTCAGCCTTTGCGGGTGAGGATGAAGCGGGCTTGCGCGCCCGGCAGATCGGCGACGGCTTCGCGCCGTACTTCGATGTCTTCGCCGAAATGCGCCACACAACCGTCGATGAGGCCGTGCGCGAGGTCGGCGAAGGGGTGTTCGGAGAAGTAGGTCAGGATCAGGGTGTTGTCGCCCCGTTCCACTTCGAAGGTGGGGGTTTCAGCGTCCGGGTAGAGTTTGCGGACATCGGCGTGAATCACGCTTTCGATGCCGGAAAGGAACCGGAAGGCGCCGCTCGCGCCTTGAAAGAAACGTGGGTAGGCCAGCGCGAAGCGGCCGAACAGGTGTTTGCCGTAGGCGCGGATCAGATCGGGAATCGGCGTGGCGGTTTCCTTGGACAGGGCGGTCACGAGGGCGATGAATTCCTCGTGCGGATAGCTGCCCACCGAGGTGTAGGCGCCACCGGAAGCCACTTGCGAGCGGTCAATGAGGGTATCCACCATGTCCAGCGACCAGGTGGCTTCCACCATTTCCATGAATTCCGTGAAGATCATGCCCTTCATATCGAGTTTCCTTCGGGGTTCTCTGTGGCTTGGGCAAGGCGAAGCGTGCCCAATCCGGGAATGTCACGTTTCCATGATGACCCGGGTGATTTCCCGCTTCAGTTCGTCGAAGCGGATCGGTTTGGCGACATAGCCGTCGGCGCCGCCCGCCAGGATGCGTTCCATGTCGCCCTGCATGGCGTGGGCGGTGATGGCGATGATGGGGGTGCGCGGGCTGCCGTGGCCCGCGCCGGCCTCCAGTTCGTGAATGTGGGTGATGGCGCTCATGCCGTCCATGCCGGGCATCATCATGTCCATCAGAATCAGGTCGAAACGGCCGGGGGTGAAGGCCGCCACCGCTTGCTCGCCGTCTTCCGCGACGCGCACGCGGTGGCCGAGCTTCTCCAGCAGGGCGATGGCCAGTTTGCGGTTCACCGGGTTGTCCTCCGCGAGCAGGATGTTGAGGCCGGTGATGGAGATGGCTTCCTCCTCCGCGCCGGCTTCGGTGTCGCCCTCCGCGTGGTCCAGCGGGGTGTAGGGCAGCAGGATGTGGAAGCGGGTGCCGTGGCCGGGCTCGCTTTCCACCCAGATGCGCCCGCCCATGAGGCCGACCAGTTTGCTGGAGATGGTGAGGCCGAGGCCGGTGCCGCCGTATTTGCGGGTGATCGAGCCATCCGCCTGGGTAAAGGCGTCGAAAATGGCGCCCAGTTTTTCCTGGGCGATGCCGATGCCGCTATCGGCCACACACAGGTGCAGACAATCCGGTTGATCGCGGTCCGCGCGCTCCACGCTCAGGCTGACCTCGCCCGCATGGGTGAACTTGATCGCGTTGCCGAGCAGATTGAGCAGCACCTGGCGGATGCGCCCGGGGTCTGCGCTGAGGTGCCTGGGCAGCGCGTCGGCCATTATCAGGGTGAGGGACAGGCCCTTTTCCCTGGCCTGGACTTCGAGTCCGCGCAGGGTTTCTTCCAGCATCGGGCGCAGCGAGAACGGTTCGTGCGAGATGGTGAGCTTGCCGGCTTCGATTTTCGAGAAGTCGAGAATGTCGTTGATGATGCCCAGGAGGTGGCCTGCGGAGGATTTGACCAATTCCAGATATTCACGCTGTTCCAGGCTGAGATCGGTATCCAGGGCCAGTTCGGTCATGCCGATGACGCCGTTCATGGGGGTGCGGATTTCATGGCTCATGTTGGCCAGGAATTCGCTCTTCATGCGGTTGGCGTTCTCGGCCACGTCGCGCGCGTGGCGCATGGACGCCTCGGCCTGTTTGCGTGGCGTGATGTCGCGGTATTGCCAGAGGTGGCCGTAGTCGGCGCCGGCCACCCGAATCGGCACGAAGTCGCGTTCCAGCACGCGCCCGTCGGCGAGTTGCAGTTCTTCGCCGACCACGGCCTGTCGTGTAGCAAGGATGTCGCCGACGCGCGCCTGAAAAGCGTTCGCATCGGCAAATCGGGCTTTCATGGCTTCCATCGTCGGCGCGCAGACCTGGCCGATCAGGTTCTCCGGCGCGACCGGGAGTTCGAACAAGCGGCACAACGCCCGGTTGATCAGGACGATGCGACGATCCTCGTCTTCCACCAGGATGCCGGCCTGAAGGTTTTCGATGAGGGCGGAGAGGCGCGAGGTGGTGCGCTTGAGATGGAGTTCGCCCTGCTTGCGTTCGGTGATGTCGCGCGCCACGGCGATCCGGTAGGGCATGCCGTAAAGCATGAAGCGGGAGAGGGTGAGATCGGCCGGGAAACTGCGCCCGTTCAGGCGCAGCGCCGTGGTTTCCGCCTGTACCTTGTCGGCGCCATCGGGCGGGGCGAGGTGCTCCCACTCCGGCAGCAGGCGCGTGGCGGACAGACCCACCAGTTCATGTTCCGCATAGCCGAACAGTGTGCAGGCGGCGGCGTTGGCGCTTTCCACCATGCCATCGGCATTGACCGTGAGCAGGGCGTCGGAAATATTGCCGAATACCGCTTCCATGCGCTGGTTGGCGGCGGATAGGGACATTTCCTTGGTGTACAGCCACAACGAGGTCTCGTTGAGGGCATTCACCAGTTCCTCGATTTCGCTCGCGCCCCGGTAGGCGGGCATTTGTTCGCCCAGTTTGCTGGTGAGTTCGCCGGCGAAGCGGGCGGCCTCGCGCACCACACGGACGGGGCGGTGCAGCACGCCGATGAGCAGGACGACACTGAGCGAACCGGCAAACAGGGCGGCAAGAATGCCGTTGCGGACGATATTGACGAGATCGCCTTTCAGGGCGCCGGTACCGACTTCGAGTTGCAGCGCGCCGTCATAGCCGTAGTCGGCGAGGGAGCGCCAAAGCACCAGGCGTTCCGCCTTCCAGGTGAAGGCGTGGCCGGCAAGGGGTTGCCCGTTCGCGTCCAGCCAGATAGGTTGCGGATTGGCCCCCGAGCCGCCCCCAGTGGGGGCCGGGCCAATCTTGGGGCGGCCCGGCGATGGGCTGGAGAGCGTGACATTGTCGAACACCGCTTCCGGCGCCTTGCCCGGTGCGTGCAGCACCTGGGTGATGACCTGATGGTTGCCGCCCACCACGCGCAAGGAGCGGATGTCGGGGTGGTGGGCGGAAAGCAGCAGCAGGCGTTCGACCGCGCTGTAGTCGTGGGTCAGGAGAAAACCGGCGCTGGATACCGCCAGGTTTTGCAACTGGGTATCCATGCCGCTCAACAACACGGCTTCTTCTTTCTCGGCCTGTTCCAGCGTGGTGTAGAGGGTGTGGCCGCCGATGGCGATGACCAGCATCAGGGCGGTGAATGCCGCCAGTTGCACCGTGAGCTGGCGCGGCAGCAGGCGTGTGAGGAAGCGGGTCGGGAAACTTGGGGGGGATACGCGCATCGGCCTGTGCTGTTAGTTGTCGCCGGTTTTCTCGATATGCGCGTAGTGCTCCAGCTTCAGTTTTTCCAGAGGCGCGTAGTCGCGCGCGTAGTTCGCGACCTGGGTTTGATCCAGTTCCACCGCCTCCAAAAGTTTGCGTCCGGCCGGGTCGTGATCGAGCTTGAGCAGCGCGGCGACCAGGCGTTCACGAACCTCGGCGGGTACGCGCGGGTGCGCGGCCAGGGGGTGCGACGCGACACCGGGAGTGGAGTAGATCGCAACGAGACGGGATTGCGCGCTGGCCGGTTCTTTCTCCAGCGTGGCCCCGACGCCGCCGCCGGCGGCAACCATGCCCAGCAACACATGGCGATAGACGTTCTGGTGGGTGCCGACATAAGACGGCGTGAACGTGATCTTTTCCTTTTCGGCAAGCAGCGCGCGCAGGTACAGCGAGGCGCCGAAGGCGTTGGGGGAGGGGAAGGCGAGTGTTTTGCCTTCGAGGTCGGCCAGACGCTTGACCGGGCCGTTGCGGTCCACCACCAGAATGCCGTTGAGCGGGGCGCCGCCGCGCAGCAGGGGAACATAGCCGCGCGCCTTCTTGGCCATGACCGCGTGGTAGGGGTTGAGAAAAACGAAATCCGGCAAGCCCGCGAGAAAATCGCTCTCGAATTTGGGGATGCGATCCATCACCCGCAATTGCAGGCTGACGCCAGCTTCCTTCTCCAGATAGGCCAGCAGGGGTGCCCAGCGCAGGCCGATGTCCACCGGGGTGAATTGTGGCACTACCGACAGGATGTAGACCTGGCCGGCGAAGGCTGGCGTGAGCAGAAACGATAGAAGGCAGGCGAGCAGGCGGCGCATGGGGCTTCTTCCTAATCAGAGTTGCGCGAGGACCGGGCCTTCGTCCTGGAAGCGGGCGCGAACGGCCAGCACCTCTTCCAGGCTCGCGACGAAGGCGGCGACGCAGGCCGGGTCGAAGTGGCTGTCGGCGCCTTCCTCAAGGAACCGCACCGCGTGTTCGATCTCCCAGGCTTTCTTGTAGGGTCGTTCGGTGGTGAGCGCGTCGAACACATCAGCTACCGCAACGATGCGGCCATACAGGGGAATATCTTCCCCCACGAGGCCGCGCGGGTAGCCGCTTCCGTCGAACTTTTCATGATGTGTCCAGGCGATCAGGGCGGCGGTGTCGAGCAGGCTGGAGGCGCTGCCGCGCAACAACTCGTAACCTTTCTCGGCGTGGGTTTTCATGATTTCAAATTCCGCAGGGTCGAGGCGGCCGGGCTTCAGCAGGATTTCATCGCGAATGGCGATCTTGCCCACATCGTGCATCGGCGCGGCGCGCAGGATGAGATCCTGTTCCGCGCGCGGCAAACCGATCCGTCGCGCGATCAATTGGGAGTAGTTGGACATGCGCTGGATGTGGGCGCCGGTCTCCGGATCGCGGAACTCCGCCGCGCGTGACAGGCGCGTGATCATTTCGCGTTCCCGGTCAAGGATTTCCTCCGTGGCCTTGGCCACTTCCTCCGCCAGCCAGGCGGCGCGATCCGCGAGCGACTTCTGGCTGCGCCGCAGGGCCAGCATGTTGCGCAGGCGGGCGCGGAACTCGGCGTTGTCTATGGGCTTGGTGAGAAAGTCGTTGGCCCCGGTTTCCAGGGCGGCGTAGCGGGTTTCCTTCTCATGGTCGGCGGTAATCATGAGCACCGGGATGTCGGCATTGGCCGGGATTTCCCGGAAACGGCGGATGAATTCCATGCCGTCGGGCGGCGGCATCATGAAATCGACGATCAACAGATCCGGCGTGTTGTTCAGGCACCAGTCCAGCCCCGCGCCGGAATCCTGGAAAGTCATGGGCTGGTAGTCGCCCGCCCGTTTGACCAGGCTTTCCATCAACTTGAGATTGACCGGGTTGTCGTCGACGATGATGACCTGCATGACCGTTCCTTGCGCATGGACTCCTGCCGCGCATAACGGCAGGAATCCAGGGAACTTTAGCCATCCCGCGCCGGGATGGCGGCCGCGTTTATTCGCGCGCCGGTTTGGCCATCACCGGACGCTTTTCCACCAACGCCCGTGCCTGCATCACGCTCTGTTCGCGCAGCAGGCGCAGTTGCGCGATTTTTCCCGGTGGCAGTGCGGCAATCAGGTTGAGCAGCGAGACGGAGTCCTTGACCTGGTTGCCGTTGATCGCTACCAGCACATCGCCGGGGCGGATGCCGGCGCGGTCGGCGGGGCCACCGCGCAGAACGCCGGCGATGAGCGCCCCATCGGTGGATTTGAGGCCAAAGGATTCGGCGATCTCGGGGCTGATTTCCTGGACTTCGATGCCTACCCAGCCGCGGGTCACCGCGCCGTGCGTGATGATCTGGTCCATCACCTGGCGCACGATGGAAACCGGAATGGCGAAGCCGATCCCCAGGCTGCCGCCACTGCGCGAAAAAATCGCGGTGTTGACGCCCGCCAGGTTGCCGGCGCCGTCGATCAGCGCGCCCCCGGAGTTGCCCGGATTGATGGCGGCATCGGTCTGGATGTAGTTCTCGAAGGTGTTGATGCCCAGATGGCTGCGGCCCAGGGCGGAGACGATGCCCATAGTCACGGTCTGGCCGACCCCGAAAGGATTGCCGATTGCCAGCACCACGTCGCCGACACGCAGGCTGTCCAGTTTCGCGAAGGTGATGGCCGGCAACCGGGTGTGTTGTACCTTGAGCACGGCGACATCGGTTTCCGGGTCGGTGCCCACCACCTTGGCCGGCAGGGTTTTGCCATCGGGCAGGGCGACCTGGATTTCGTCGGCGGCCTCGACCACGTGATGATTGGTGAGAATGTAGCCATCCGCGCTGACGATCACCCCGGAACCCAGGTTGGAGACTCTCCGCGGCCGGTTGTCGTTGCTGAAGCGGTCACCGAAAAAACGGCGGAAAACCGGGTCGTCCATCAACGGGTTGCGCTGCGCGCGGACTTCCTTGCTGGTGAAAATGTTGACCACGGACGGGCGCGATTTGCTGGCGGCGTCGGCGAAAGTGGAAATCGGCCGCGCCGCGCCGCCATTCGCGACCTCTTGTATGGTGACACCTTCACCCGCGCTGGGCAGCAGGCCCGGAATCAGACGATCCAGCGCCAGCAGGGCGGCGAGCACGAGTACCAGGGCGGTGACGATCTGCGCGAACAATAGCCAGGGTTTTTGCATGGATTCTTGTCATCAAGGAAATGCGGGACCGAGGCAATTCTAGCGCAACGTTCCCACCCGAATCCCGTGTGGCCGACACCTGCTCCGGCCTTTGCTCGGTGATCGTTCCGGCGTACCCCGAAGGAAAATCACCGCGTCCGGGCAACGCTTGTAGTCGGCCCTCAAGCTGAACCGCCACCGAAATATTCACGCGGATTTGAGTCGATTTCCCGGTTGTATTCGCCGCATGTGCGAACTAAGCTGACGCCCATCATGCGAACCCTGATCCTGGGCATAGGCAATACCCTCCTGACCGACGAAGGTGTCGGCATCCATGTACTACAGGCGCTGGAATCGGCGCTTGACGCGGAATATCCCCCCTTCACCGATATAACCCTGCTCGACGGCGGCACGCTGTCGTTCACGCTGGCCGGCCCGATCGAGGATGCCGAGGCGCTGATCGTGGTCGATGCGGCCAACATCCAGGGCGAGCCGGGCGACTGGAAGTTGCTGGAGGGCGAGGCGATGGATGCTTTTCTGCTGGGTAATCGCAAATCCACCGTGCATGAAGTCGGGCTGACCGACCTGCGCGCCATCGCCATCCTGGCCGGCCACTGGCCGGGCACACGGGCGATGCTGGCGATCCAGCCGCAAGTGGTCGACTGGGGCGAGCATCCCACCCCCGCCGTCGCCGCCGCCATTTCTCCTGTTTGCGCCGCCATCCTGCAACTGTTGCGGAAGTGGAACCATGCCGCTTGATGCCATCCCCATTGTTGTTCTAGACGCGAAAGCGGCTCACGACGCTCCTCTCTCCCTGCGAGGGAGAGGGGCTGGGGGTATCGCCTCCGGCCTGCGCGCCGGTGAACTGTCCGGCAACGCGCCGGCCCTGTTGCGGGAAATCGCCGAAATGACGCGGCGCCTGGTGGCCGATGGCGAATCCTCCGCCATCGACCTACAGGCGTTGCCGCTGACTCCGGCGGACTTGATATGGCTGCGCGGGCAACTGGGCGAGGGCGAAATCGCCGTCACCCTGAACGCGGATGGCGAATCCAGTCTGAACGAGACCGCCTGCCCCGGCGTGTGGTGGGTGACGCACCGCAACCAGCAAGGCGCGGTCGCCTCCGAGTTCATCGAAGTGGCCTTGGTGCCCGAGGTGGTGAAAGCCCACCCGGAAGATGTCGTAATGGGATTAGAACATCTTGAATTACTGATTTCTGATCTAAGCTGAAACCACCGTTCCGATTCAACCCGTTGTTGTTTGAGTGTGTCTCGAGCCAGGAGGCGAAGCATCATGCAAGGTTCATTGATCGAAACCCTCGCGCGGCAAGGCGTCACCCGCCGCACATTCATGAAGTACTGCGCCACGCTGGCGTCCATGATGGCGTTGCCGCCCTCTGCGGGTCGCGCCATGGCGGAAGCGATGGCATCCGCCCCGGCGGCAAGCAAGCGGCCGTCGGTGATCTGGTTGCCCTTCCAGGAATGCACGGGCTGCACAGAGTCCATTACCCGCTCGCACTCGCCCACGCTGGAAGGCCTGATTTTCGATGTGATCTCCCTGGATTATCAGGAAACGCTGATGGCGGCCGCCGGCCACCAGGCCGAAGAGGCGTTGCATGCCGCCATGAAGGCCAATGAAGGCAAATACCTGTTGATCGTCGACGGCTCGATTCCTCTCGGTCTCGATGGCGCCTATTCCTGTATCGCCGGCAAATCCAACCTGGAGTCGCTCAAGGAAGTGGCGAAGGGCGCGGCGGCCATCGTCGCGATGGGTTCCTGCGCGGCGTTCGGTGGTCTGCCCAAGGCCAACCCGAACCCGACCGGCGCGGTATCCGTGGCTGATGTCATCAAGGACAAGCCCATCGTCAACATTCCGGGCTGTCCGCCCATCCCGACGGTCATGACCGGGGTGCTGGCGCACTTCCTCACCTTCGGCAGCCTGCCGGAACTCGACAAACTCGGCCGTCCGAAAGCGTTCTACGGTGAAACCATCCATGACCGGTGCTATCGCCGCCCGTTCTACGACCAGGGCAAGTTCGCCAAGACCTTCGACGACGAAGGCGCGCGCAAAGGCTGGTGTCTGTTCGAACTCGGCTGCAAGGGGCCGGTGACTTACAACGCCTGCGCCACCGTGAAATGGAATGGCGGCACCTCCTGGCCGGTGGAATCCGGGCATGGTTGCCTGGGCTGCTCGGAACCCGATTTCTGGGATGGAGGCGGCTTCTACAAGGCGCTGTCGATGCCGGCGAACCCGCTGAAAATGGCGGCCAAGGCGGCGGCGGTGGGCGCGGTGGCGGGCGTGGCGGTGAGCTTCTTCAACCGCGGCAAGAAGAGCGCGGCCAAATCGGCTCATGAGACGACCACGCTGGCCGATCTGGAGAAATGATCATGAATGAAATTCAACTTCTGACCTGGGTGCGTGGTTCGGGCCTGGATATCGCCGTGAGCATTTTTTTGATGGGGGTGATCTGGCGCCTGTTCGAGATTTATTCCCTCGGCCGCAAGAAGGATCTTTCCGCGTCGCGCTGTGTCGCCGGCGCTTCCGGCTGGCACACCATTTTCCGCCGCTCACTGCCGCCGCAAGGCATGGTGAAGAAATCTCCCGTCAGCTACATCGGCGGCTACACCTTCCATATCGGACTGGCCATCGTGGTGTTCCTGTTCGCGCCTCACATCCTCCTGATCCGAAACCTCACGGGCCTGTCCTGGCCGGGGCTGCCTTCCCAGTTCGTGGATCTGGCGGCCGTGGTGACGATGGCGGCGATGGTGGTGGTGCTGGCCGATCGCATCAACAAACCCGTGAAACGCTATCTCTCCACCTTTGGCGACTGGTTCACCTGGACGGTGACCTTCCTGCCCGTGTTGACCGGCTGGCTGGCGGTGCGGCACCTGCTGCTGCCCTACACCACGATGCTGGCCGTGCATATTCTGTGCGTGGAGGTTCTGCTGGTGGTACTGCCTTTCACCAAACTGTTCCATGCCTTCACGCTGTTCGGATCGCGCTGGTTCAACGGGCAAGTCAACGGTCATAAAGGAGTTGCGGTATGAGCGCCTCTCTCGAAAAGGGCGTGCGCGTCCTCAAGGAAGTCATCGACGCGCCCATCGCCAGTTACTTCAACAGCTGCGTGCATTGCGGCCTGTGCGCGGAGGCCTGCCTGTTTTATACGGAAACCGGCGACCCCAAATACACCCCCATCCACAAACTGGAACCGATGCGCCGCCTGTATGAACAGGAATTCACCTTGCTCGGCCGGCTGAAGAAAATGGTGGGCCTGTCCAGGCCCGTCACCGACGCCGAACTGGGCGAGTGGCAGGAACTGGTCTACAACTCCTGCACCCTGTGCGGCCGTTGCTCGGTGGTCTGCCCGGTCGGCAACGACATCGTCTACATGGTGCGTAAATTCCGCGAAGGTATGTCGGCTTCCGGCCATGCGCCCGAGGGCATCAAGGGCGCGGTCAATCGCACGGTCAGCATTGGCAGCCCGATGGGTGTGAAACTGCCCGCCGTGCAGGCGCAGATGCGCCACGTGGAAGCGGACTACGGCCTGCCCATCCCGCTGGATGCCGAAGGCGCGGAATACATGGTCATGCTGTCCTCGATGGAGATCATCAATTTCCCGGAATATCTGGGCGCCATCGCCAAGATCATGAACCAGGCCGGCAAGACCTGGACGTTGTGCTCCACCGCGTTCGAGGCGACCAACGCCGGCATGCAGATCGGCAATTCGGATCTGGCGCGAGTGATCGTTTCCCGCATCGTCGAAGGTGCGGAAAGACTCAAGGTCAAGACCGTGATCAGCCCGGAATGTGGCCACGCCTACACGGCTCTGCGTTGGGAAGGTGCCAATCTGATCGGGCGTCCATTCACCTTCCAAGTCAAGCACATCATCGAGGTGCTGGGCGAGTTCCAGGAACAGGGGTTGCTCAAGACCGAGGGTTTCGAGACCGACCGCCTGACCTTCCATGACCCCTGCCAACTGGCGCGTCGCGGCGGCGTCATCGAGCCGCAACGCAAGCTGATGAAGATGGTCGCGAAGGATTTCGTCGAAATGCCCGATGCCGGTTTCATGAACTGGTGTTGTGGCGGCGGAGGTGGCGCCTCGGCCATCGAGGAAGGCGAGGAACTGCGTCTGGAAGCCTTCAAGATGAAAAAATCCCAACTGGACGCCGTCAAGCCGGATCGCCTGGTCACCGCCTGCGCCAACTGCCGCATCGTTCTGGAAGAGGGCCTGGAGCACTACCAGATGGATATTCCCGTGGTCGGCCTGACCGAGCTCATTGCCGAACATGTCGCCGAACATATTTCGGAAAAAGGAGCTTGATGCCATGCCCACCAATGACAAGGAGTTCAAGGCAAAACTGGGCGCACTGCCCATTGCCCACCAGCGCCATGTCGCCGCGCTTTTCGTGCGGCGGGTATTTCCGCTCTCCAACGATGTGCGACTGAAAGCGGCCATCGAACTGGCCCAGCGCAAGGATGTGTCCGATGCGGAACTGGCCGGCGCCTACCAGGCCGCCAACACCGCGCGGGTGGAGAGCTTCACCCAGTGTGGCAAGGAAACCGACTGGGGCGCGCAGGCCGGGCACTTTGTCGCCAAGGCCGCCGTGGCCTGCGTCAGGCCCGCAGCAGAGGGGGACACCCTGGCATGGGATGCCGCCATGCAAGCGCGCATGGCGCGCACCTGCGAGACGGTCGCCACCGGCGAGGGCACTGAAAATCCTGAAGCCGAGGAGCAATACCGCCTCCTCAGAGACTTTTTGAATAGTTGAGGAAACCAGACCATGACCACCGCTCAAAGAGTCGTTGTCGATCCCATCACCCGTATCGAGGGCCACTTGCGCATCGAAGCGGAAACCGATGCCAGCGGCAAGATCACCAGCGCCTACTCCGCCGGCACCATGGTGCGCGGTATCGAAATCATTCTGCGCGGGCGTGATCCGCGCGACGCCTGGGCTTTTGCCCAGCGCATCTGTGGTGTCTGCACGCTGGTGCACGGCATCGCCTCGGTGCGATCGGTGGAAGACGCCCTGCATCGCTCCATCCCCACCTACAGCATTCCGCAAAACGCAGAGTTGATCCGCAACCTGATGATCGCCGCGCAGTATGTGCATGACCACGTCATGCACTTCTATCATCTGCACGCGCTCGACTGGGTGGACGTCGTTTCCGCGCTGAAGGCCGATCCCGCAGCCACCTCCGTGCTGGCGCAAAAGATTTCCAGCTATCCCAAGTCCTCGCCCGGTTACTTCGCCGATGTGCAAAAAAAAGTGAAGACCTTCGTCGAACAGGGCCAGCTGGGCATCTTTTCCAATGCCTACTGGGGCCACCCCGCCTACAAACTGCCGCCGGAGGCCAACCTGATGGCGGTGGCGCACTACCTGGAAGCGCTGACCTGGCAACGCGACGTGGTCAAACTGCACACCATCTTCGGTGGCAAGAACCCACACCCCAACTTCGTGGTGGGGGGCGTGCCTTCCGCCATTTCCGTGCAAGTGGATCAATCCGGCAAGGGCAAGGGGCCGCACTATCGCGGTGGCCAGGATGCCACGGCGGTCAACATGGTCGGCCTGCAGATCGTGCAGAACGTCATCAAGCAGATGCGTGATTTCGTCGATCAGGTCTATATCCCGGACTTGCTCGCCATCGCCTCCTTCTACAAGGAATGGGGCGGCATCGGCGATACCGGCGGCAATTTCCTGTCGTTCGGCGACATGCCCTCGAAGAGCTTCTGGGACACCGATTCCTACCTCATCCCGCGCGGTGTCATCCTCAATCACGACATCTCCACCATCCATCCCATCGACCTGGACAAGGACGACGAGATCCAGGAGTTCATCAGCCACTCCTGGTACAAGTACGGTGGCGGAGACGCCGAGGGCCTGCACCCGTTCAAGGGCGAAACCGAGCTCAACTACACCGGCCCGAAACCGCCCTACGAACAACTGGAAGTGGAGAAGAAATACTCCTGGCTCAAGTCGCCGCGCTGGAAGGGCAAGGCTATGGAGGTCGGCCCGCTCGCCCGCGTGCTGCTGATGTATGCCGACAAGAAATCCGCCAGCCACGCGCAGGCCAAGGAATTGGTCGACTACACGCTGAAGACCCTGGATGTGCCGGTCGCCGCGCTGTTCTCCACGCTAGGCCGCACCGCCGCGCGCGGGCTGGAATCGAAAGTCCTCGCGGATGCCATGCAAGGCATGTTCGACAGTCTTATCGCCAACATCAAGGCGGGCGATGTGCGCACGTTCAATGACCAGTACTGGGATCCCTCCACCTGGCCGAAGCACATGCACGGTGTCGGCCTGATGGAAGCGCCACGTGGCGGCCTCTCGCACTGGATCAACATCGACGACGGCAAGATCAGCAATTACCAGGCCGTGGTGCCCAGCACCTGGAACGCCGGCCCGCGCGACGCGCAAGGCCAGCCCGGCGCCTACGAGTCCGCGTTGCAGCACAACCATGTCATGCACGACCCCAAGCAGCCGATCGAGATTCTGCGCACCATCCACAGTTTCGACCCCTGCATCGCCTGCGCCGTGCATGTGACCGATCCGGATGGCGAGGAGTTGGTACAGGTGAAAGTGAAGTGACGCCCCTTCCTTCCCCGGAAGGGGATCTGCAAGGAGGTGTGAAATGACAACCGAACGCAAAGAAGTTGAACGCAAGGTTTACGGTTGGGGCGGGTGGAAGATGCCCATCCTCCACTTGAATGACCCCGAGTATTGCGAATATGGGTGCCCGATATGCACTCGCGCGAGAAATGGCATTCCCTGGGCGGTCGCCGTGCAGAAAGCCGAAATGGCGCTGACGCTCGGTGGTTGCCCCTGGGGTAGGGCGCGGCGTCGCAAATACGGGGTTGGCCCCAACCAACCGATAGCGAAACTGATCCACTGATGGGCCGAGAAGCCAAACATGGAAGACCCACTCAAACGACTTCTGGAAGCCGAGGCCCGCGCGCAGAGCATCATCGACGCGGCCAGCACCGAACGGCAGCGCATTCTCGACGAAGCACTGGCTGCGGCGCGCGAGGCCGAGGCGCGTTTTGAAGCCGGGCGCGTGGATTTGCGCGCCCCTTTCCTGACGGAGGCGCGCGGTCGCGCCGATCAGGCGGTGGCCGAACTGTCCCGAAAATACGAGGAGCGCCAGCGCAACTTGCGCGATATGGCCTCCCGCCATGAACAGGAGGCGGTCGACGCCGCGCTGAATCTGTTGCTCGACCCGGCCGCTTGAGCGCATTGCTCGACTGGATAATGTCGTGTCCGCCTATCTGAGTACCCGCGTCAGCCTTTTTTCCGGCCACCTTTGGCGGGCGGAAGATTTCACGGCGCTGTTGCGCGCGCCCACCGCCGAAATCCCGCAAACCCTGGTGGATGGCGGCTTGGTGCAGCTTGCCGGCCTGATTCCCGGCAACGACCTCCACTCACTGGAACAAAGCATCATCGCCCAGTTGCTGGATGAAACGCTGGTGTTGCTGCGTCCGCTGACCGGCTCCGCGCGCGCATTCCTGCTGTACTGGACCGAGCGTTTCGAAGTGACCAATCTGAAGACCCTGCTGCGCGGCAAGATGACCGACGAACGCCCGGCCGCGTTGCTCAACAGGCTGACCCCGATGGGCGCTTTCGGGCACCTGGATGTGCGGGAGCTGGCCCACGCCGAGGATGTGGCGGAATTGCTGCGCCGCCTCGAATCCGGGCATTACGCGGGGATCGTGCGCCAGGCCCGGCAGGCTTTCGAGGACAGCCATGATCCTTTCCTGCTCGATGCCGCGCTCGACCGCGGTTACTACGAAGGCCTGGCGCATCGCGCCCGGCAACTGGAAAAGGAAATCGGGCCGGCGCTGCGGCAATTGATGGAGCCGCTGATCGACCGCATCAATCTGGTCTGGCTGTTGCGTTACCGCTTCAACTACAAACTGCCGCCCGCCCAGGTGTATTACCTGCTGGTCGCCGCCCACTCCGGCCTGTCCAGCTCCAGACTCAAGGAACTGGCGGCCCTTTCCAGTCTGGCGGACGTGCTGGCCGCCTTGCCGGAAGGCTTGCGCGCCAGCCTCGGCGGGGCCGCCACGATTCCCGACGTTTTCGCGCGTATGGAACACTCCGCCGCCAAGTCGGCGGAGAAGGTGCTGCGCTCCAACGCACCCGCAATCGCGCGCGCCTTCGCCTACCTGATCCTGCGTGAACGCGATCTGAGGGGCGTGCGCGCCATCTTGCGCGGCCGCAATCTGGGTCTGCCGGAGGCGATGATCGAGCACACGGTCGGGCCGCTTGCCCGAGAGGGCATCTGATGTTCCGCGCCCGGCCCATGTCGCGTGTGACCCTCTACTGCCTGACCAGCGAGGCGCAGGATGTGGCCTTGCTGCTGGCGCGGCATGGGCTTTTCGGCCTGGCTGCGGACAAGGAGGTGTCGTTTCCGGAATCTCCGGGGGACGAGTATCGCGAGATTTACCTGGAGGCCGATGCCCGCCTGGCAAAGATCGGCGAACTTTGCGGCCATCTGGACATTCCCCCGCTTCCGCCGGATGCCATCGCGCCGAATCTTCGGGAACTGAAAGGCATCAACCATCGGTTGCGGGATATGTGGCAGAAGTGTTCGGCCTGCGCGGATCAGGGGCAGAAAATCGAGGAAGACATCCGGCGTCTGGCCGCCTTGCGGGATACGTTCGGGCGACTGAAAACCCTGGATGTGGATGTGTCCAGACTGCTCAAGGCCGATAGCCTGCTCGATAGCCGAATCGGTCAGGTTCCCAAGGCCAATGTGAAACGCCTCAAGGAAGCCCTTCAGCTTGCCGGTTACATGCTCACGGTGTTCGATCAGACGGGTGAACAGGCCTTTGTCGTGGTTGCCGGCCCACGTTCGGGTGGTGAACTCGGGGGTGTCCTTTCCCAGGCGGGTTGGCGTGAACTGGTGGTCCCTCCGGAGTTGCGGACCAATCCTGAAATTGCCGGCCGATACCTGGAGCGGGAGGCCGAACGCCTGCAAGACGAGGAGAGCCATTACTGCGATGTGAAGGCGCAAAGCGTGGGCGCGCAGGGCGATTGGCTGGGACAGGCCCGCCTTCTGCTGGCGCTTGCCAGGCCCCTGGCGGAAACCGCGTTGGGTGGCCTGCGCGGCAGCGGCCAACTCGTCTCCTTCTCGGGCTGGGTGCCAAGGGATGAAGTGCCGCGCCTCGGGCAGGCTCTGGAGGAACGTTTTACCAGCCGCTATCTGATTTCAAGCCGGGAACCCGATTCCAGCGAGCGCGGGCACATTCCCTCCTTCCTGAAATATCCCGCCTGGCTGCGCCCTTTCGTGCCTTTGGTGAAAAGCTACGGCATTCCGCGCTACGGCGAGTTCGATCCCGCCTTGCTGTTCGCGTTGACCTATCTGCTCCTGTTCGGCGCCATGTTCGGCGATGTCGGGCACGGTGGCGTGATCCTGGCGCTGGCCGCGCTGTTCCATCGCAAACTTGGTCGCGCGGCCTGGCTGGGCATCGCGGCCGGCGCGGTGTCGATGGGCTTCGGCCTGCTCTACGGCAGCATTTTCGGCTACGAAAACCTGCTCACCCCCCTATGGCTTTCGCCCTTGCATGACCCGATTCGCATCCTCACGGTCGCCATCCTGTTCGGCGTCGGTTTCATCGTCTTTACCCTGTTGGCCAACATCTGGAACCAGTTCGCGGCCGGGCAGGTGTCGGAAGCCCTGTTCGATTCCACCGGCCTGGCCGGCCTGGGGTTCTACCTTGGCGCGGCCGCCGGCCTGGCCGCCCAGGCCGGGATGCCGGCGCTCGCCGGTCTGAGCGCGCCGGCCTGGAGCCTGGCCCTGATCGGCATTTCCACGGTGGCCGTGTTCAAGTGGGTGAAAACGCGCGCCGGCCTGGGTGAGCGCGCCCTGGTGACCGCCATCGAAACACTGGAAACCGGAATCAACCTGTTCGCCAACACGCTGTCCTTCATGCGGGTGGCGGCTTTCAGCCTCAATCATGTAGCCCTGGCGCTGGCGGTGTTCACCATCGCCAACGGTCTGGGCACGGCGGGCCACTGGCTCACCATTTTTCTGGGCAATGTCATCATCATCGTGCTGGAAGGCGGCATCGTCGCGATTCAGGCGTTGCGCCTGATGTATTACGAAGGGTTCTCCCGTTTCTTCAGCGGCGACGGCACCGAATTTGCTCCGCTGAAGCTGGTGGGTGTGCGGTAACTGTTTGATTGATCTGATTCTCCAGGAGAGAAAAATGAGCTGGCTGATCGCATTGATGGGGTTTTCCGTGGCCGCGACGATAGGTGTGGGCGTGTGGCTGGAACTGGCGCCGCGCAGTCCGCCTTCGCCGCGCTGGTTGAAGGGGGGCGTACTGGCGAATTTTCTGGTCTTCGGTCTGACCCTGGCGGCCATGCTGATGGTGGGTGTTCAGGAGGTCATGGCGGCGGAACCGATAGCCGGCGCCGCGATGGAAATTTCCCTGGGCAAGGGGCTGGCACTGATTGGTATCGGCCTGCCCACCGCCCTGGCCGCCATCGGCGCCGGCCTTGCCCTGGGGCCGGTCGGTTCCGCCGCGCTGGCGGTGATCGCCGAGAAGCCGGAAATGTTCGGCCGCACCCTGATCTACATGGGCCTGGCCGAAGGTGTGGCGATCTACGGCTTGGTCATGTCGATTCTGATGCTTGGAAAAATCTAGGGGTAAGCCGTGAGGCGCGAGACGGACACTCCTTCCACGGGCGCGCGTCTGGTGGTGCTCGGCAGCGCCGGCCTGGCCGAGGGGTTCAGCCTGATCGGCGCCGAGGTGTACCCCGATGCCGACCCCGCCCGCGTCGAGGAAGTTCTCGCGCAACTGGTGAAGGATGGCGACGAGGCCCTGGTGCTGCTGGAGTCGAACCTGGCCCATGCCGGAGGGGTCTGGCTCAACCGCCTGCGCAACGAGGGGGGGCGCGTCGTGGTGACCGAACTGCCCCCCTTGTCGGCGCCGCAGAACTACGCCCCCGCCGTCGATGATGTGGTGCGCGCGGTGCTGGGGCCGGATGCCCTGAAATGATCGGGCCGCGAGAGGCCGCGCTGATCGGTTCCCTCTCCCGCCGTGGAAGAGGAGCGAATATCCCCCGGAGAAGAACATGGACGCAAATGCGCAAGTAACCCAATTGGAACAAGCCCTGATTCGCCAGGCGGAGAGCCTGGCGCGGGAACAGCGCGAACGCGCCGAGTCGGGCAAGGCGCGCATCCTGAAAGAGGTTTCCGACAAGATTCGCCTGGCCGAGGAACATGAAGTGATGGCCGCCAAGGTGGAAGCGGAGAAACATGTGCGGCGTCAGGCGCAGGCGGCGGAAACCCGTCTCGCCGCCGAACTGGATCGCCTGCGCTGGGCGCTGACCGAAGCCACCTTGTCGGGCGTGCAACTCGCGTTCCAGGAACTGGTGGAGGATGACGCGCGTTATCTGGCGGTACTGGAGCAGTGGCTCGCCACCGCCGCCCAGGCTTTGCCGCCCGGCGACCTGGTGGTCGAGGCGCGGCCGGCGGATCAGCCTCGCCTGACTCCGGATTGGGCGCAAATCGCCGAGCGCGCCGCGCCCGGCCGCAAGGTCGAATTGAACGCGCACGGCCAGATCAGTGAAGGCGGCATCCTGGTGCGTCTGGTCGATAACCGCGCGCGCCTCGACCAGACCTTCGAGGCCCGGCAGTCGCGGCAAGCCGAGGAGCTGGCTCGTGTGGCGATGGAACGCCTGTTCGCCAGCGCGCCGGATCTGGGGACGCTGGTTCATGGCTGACCCGAACATCACAAGTCATTACCGAGATTGAAATGGGCAAAATCCTCGAAATCAACGGCCCCCTGGTCAAACTGCAATTGCCGGAAACCGTGATCGGCGAGCAAGTCCGGGTGGGGCGGATCGGATTGGTGGGCGAAGTGATCCGCCGTGATGGCGAATCCGCGCTGGCGCAGCTTTATGAAGACACGGCGGGCCTGCGGCCCGGCGAAGTGGCGGAAGGGCTGGGTTGGCCCCTCTCGGTAGAACTAGGCCCCGGCCTGCTCAATGCCATTTTCGACGGCGTGCAGCGGCCCCTTCACGCGGTCAGGGAAAAGAGCGGCGACCGCATCGCCCGGGGGGTCGCCGTTCCCGCCCTGCCTCGCGACCAACGCTGGCATTTCGTGCCCGACCCGCACCGCCGCAACGCCACCCATGTCGATGGCGGCGATGTGCTGGGTACGGTTCAGGAAACCGAATCCATCCTGCATCGCATCCTTACCCCGCCCCTGCTGCATGGCGAATTGCTGGAATTGGCGCCGGAAGGCGATTACACGGTGGAAGAGGTGATCGGCCGGGTGAAACAGCCCGACGGACACATCAAGAAACTCCGCATGTTCCACCGCTGGCCCGTGCGCACCCCGCGCCCGTTCAAACGGCGCGATCACGCGGTGAAACCGTTGCTCACCGGGCAACGCATCCTGGATACCTTCTACCCTCTGCTGAAAGGCGGCAAGGCGGCCATCCCCGGCCCCTTCGGTGCCGGCAAGACCATGTTGCAGCAGCAGATCGCGCGCTGGTGCAATGCCGAGATCGTGATCTACGTCGGCTGCGGCGAGCGCGGCAACGAACTCACCGACGTATTGGAGTTCATGCCCGAGCTGAAAGACCCGCATACCGGCCGCCCCCTGATGGAACGCACCCTGCTGGTCGCCAATACCTCCAACATGCCGGTGGTGGCGCGTGAGGCCTCGATCTACGTGGGCATCACCCTGGCCGAATACTTTCGCGACCAGGGCTACGACGTGGTCATGGTGGCCGACTCCACCAGCCGCTGGGCCGAAGCGCTGCGCGAAGTGGCCGGCCGCCTCGGCCAGATGCCGGTGGAGGAGGGCTACCCCGCCTACCTCGGCTCGCGCCTCGCCGCCTTCTACGAGCGCGCGGGACGGGTGGAAACCCTGTCCGGCGACCACGGCTCCGTCACCCTGATCGGCGCCGTCTCGCCCCCCGGCGGCGATTTTTCCGAGCCGGTCACCAGCCACACCAAGGAAATCATCCAGACTTTCTGGGCCTTGTCCAAGGAATTGGCCGACGCCCGTCATTACCCGGCGGTGGACTGGCTGGAAAGCTTCTCCGGGTATGTTCCATCGGCCGCCAAATGGTGGGCGGAAAACGTCGATCCGGGCTGGGAAGCCGCGCGCGCCGAGGCCCTCGACCTGCTCGCCGCCTCCGAGGAGCTACAGCGCATCGTCAATCTGGTGGGCGTCGAGGCGTTGTCGAGCGAGCAACGTTGGACTCTGGAAGCCTCCGGCCTGATCAAGGAAGGCCTGTTGCAGCAATCGGCCAGCGATGAGATCGACAGCTTCGCCTCGCCGGAAAAACAATTCGCCCTGCTGGCCGCGTTGCTGGAAATTTATCGTCAAGGAATGAAACTGGTGAAACTGGGCGCGCCGGCCAGAAGGCTGATCCGGATGCCGCTACTGGCCCAGGCGCGACGCTGGAAGAGCCAGCACAAATCGGACGACCTCGATGCGCTGAAGGAAAAGATCGCCCGGATTCCGGCTGAGTTTGAATTGATTGCGCAGGATTACGAGTCAATGGAAGCCAACAAATAGGTGCCCCATGAGCAGCGTGTTGACAGTTCGAGTGACGGACGAAATGAAATATCAGATGGATTCCCTGGCCGGTGTCACTGGCCGCACCCGATCCTGGATCGCGGCCGAAGCCATCAAGCAATATCTGGAAACCGAAAGCTGGCAGATCGGCGAAATCAAGAAGGCGCTGGTGGAAGCCGACGCGGGAGAATTCGTCAGCGAAGAAGAAATGGAACAGGTGTTCAACAAGTTGGCTCCTGAAAACAGAGGCGGCTCGAATGCGGATTGACCGGCTGCCCCAGGCGCGACGCATTCTCGAAGAGGAAGCGGACTATCTGGCCAGCAGAAATCCCGACGCCGCGCATGACATGCTCCAGACGATACGTTCATCGGTAAAGGTGCTGGCAGGGCAACCCGGTAGCGGGCGTCCCGGACGCGTGCCCGGCACGCGCGAACTGGTCATCCAGGGCCATTCCTATTTGATCCCGTACCGGGTGCGGGGCGACGTGCTGGAAGTACTGCGGGTATTCCACACTGTTCGCAAACCACCCGAGAAATGGTGAAGTCATGAAAAACATTGAATTCCGCACTGCTACCTCCGCTCATGGCGGTCTCGTCGTCATGGGCGGGGTACCCGGGGTCGCGGCCGGGTCTCGGGTCTCGTTGCGCGACCACGCCGGCAATCTGCGCAGTGGCCTGGTGATTCGCACCGCTGACGACGCCGTGTTGGTGGAAGTGTTCGAGGGCACCGATTCGCTCGACCTGGAGCGCACCTGGGTGCGTTTCCTGGACGAGCCTTACAAACTTCCGGTTTCGCGTGACATCCTCGGGCGAGTGTTCAACAGCGTCGGCCTGCCGCGTGACGGACGCCCGCCGATCATCTCCGGAGATCGCCGCGACGTGAACGGCGAGCCGCTCAATCCGGCCGCGCGCGCCTACCCGCGCGAGTTCATCCAGACCGGCATTTCCGCCATCGACGGTATGAATTCCCTCACCCGCGGCCAGAAGTTGCCCATCTTCTCGGGTGGCGGCCTGCCGCACAACCGCGTGGCGGCGCAGATCGTGCGTCAGGCCAAGCTGCTGGGCGAGGAGTCCTCGGAATTCGTGGTGGTGTTCGCGGCCTTCGGCGCTTCTCACGCCGATGCCCGTTTCTTCCAGGAAAGCTTTGAGGAAAGTGGGGTGCTGAACAAGGTGGTGATGTTCCTCAATCTGGCCGACGAGCCGGTGATCGAGCGTCTGCTCACCCCACGCGCGGCGCTCACCGCCGCCGAATACCTGGCCTTCGAGCTGGATTACCACGTTCTGGTGGTGATGACCGACATGACCGCCTACGCCGAGGCGCTGCGCGAAGTGGCGGTGTTGCGCGGCGACGTACCGGCGCGCAAGGGCTATCCCGGCTACCTCTATTCCGACCTCGCGGAAATCTACGAACGGGCCGGGCGGATCAAGAACCGGCGCGGTTCCATCACCATGATTCCCGTGCTGTCCATGCCTTCCGATGACATCACCCACCCGATTCCCGACCTCACCGGCTATATCACCGAAGGCCAGATTGTGCTCGGGCGGGAGTTGTCCAACCAGGGCGTGTATCCGCCGGTGACCGTGCTGCCGTCCCTGTCGCGCCTGATGAAGGATGGCGTCGGCAAGAACTTCACGCGCGAGGATCATCCCCATGTCGCCAGCCAGTTGTTCGCCAGCTATGCCAAGGCGTTGGAAGTGCGTGGCCTCGCCGCGATCATCGGCGCCGAGGAATTGAGCGATGGCGACCGCCGCACGCTGGAGTTCGCCGAGGCCTTCGAGCGCCGTTTCATCGGCCAGGGCGAGGACGAGGATCGCAGCATCCATGAAACGCTCAATCTCGCCTGGGATTTGCTCTCCATGTTGCCGGCGGAAACCCTGATCCGGGTTTCCGAGGAGGAACTGGTGAAATATCACAAGGGAACCGCGTAATGAATCGTAGGCTGCGGCCCATGAGTTGAATCATGCAAAAACGCCTTTCCGTCCCTCCCACAAAAAGTGCCCTGTTGCAGGTCGGCCGCCAAGCCCGTTTTCTCGAACAGGGCCGGCAGATGCTGGAGAAGAAGCGCGATCTGCTGACTCGGCTGGTCTACGAGCGTCTGGCCCAGTATCGGGAACTGCGCGCTCAGACCGTGATTGAACTGGCCGATGCCTACCGCTGGCTGGGCATCGTGCAGATGCGTATGGGCGGACAGATGCTGCGCCAATCCTCGGTCGGGCTGAAGCTCGCCGTGGCGCTGAAGGTGGTGTCCCGCTCCAGCGTGGGCGTGGAATATCCCAGCGTGTCCGCCGAACCGCTGCCACTGCAACCGGTGGGCCTGATGTGGACCGATGTCAGCTTCGACGAGGCACGTCTGCGCCTGCGCGGCCTGACCATCACCCTGGCGCGCCTGGGCGAGGCGGAGAACGCGCTCTGGCGCCTGCTTGCCGCCAGCCGCAAGACGCAGAAGCGGGTCAACGCCTTGAAATACAACATCATTCCCCGCTACCAGGCGACCGTGCATCACATCCGCGCCGCCCTGGAAGAAGACGAGCGCAATACGCTGTTCCAGATCAAGGTGCTGCGGGCAAGGGCCGGCGTATAGCAGCCTGCCGGGTCGGCCGCCTCAACCGCCCCAACCGCCGTTTCCAATTTCCAGGTTCAAGGTTTCCCAGCTTCCGCCGATACACGTCGGCAAAGGAGGAAGGGATGCCACGACCACGCGCAATGCTGTTGCTCTTGATCCTCGGACTGGCCGTCTGGGGAGGCCGGGCGTTGTTCTCCAGGGACGTGGTGAACAGCGCGCCGGCCAAGCCCTACACCCCACCCGCCACCGACCAACCCATCTCACCCATTCCGCCGCGCCTGCAACTGGATTCACGCAAGGTGGCGCTGGGCCGGCGGCTGTTTCATGACCCGCGCCTGTCACATGACGACACGATTTCCTGCGCCTCCTGCCACGCCCTGGCCAAGGCGGGCGCCGACGCGCGCCCGCTCGCGCTGGGCATCGCCGGCCGCCGCAATACGGTGAACACCCCCACGGTATTGAATAGCGGCTTCAATTTCCGCCAGTTCTGGGATGGCCGCGCCGCGAGCCTGGAGGAACAGGCGGAAGGGCCGATCCACAACCCCGTGGAAATGGCTTCCAACTGGCGCGAAGTGATCGCCAAACTGCAACGCGACGCCGACTACCCGCGCGAGTTCGCGGCGATCTGGCCGGATGCCGGGGCGACCCCGATCACGGCCGCGCGCATTCAGGCCGCGCTAGCCGAATTCGAGCGCGGCCTGATTACCCCGGATGCGCCTTTCGACCGCTACCTGCGCGGCGACGAGTTGGCGTTGAGCGTACAGGCGCGCCAGGGGTGGGAACTGTTCCGCAATCTGGGCTGCATCGCCTGCCATCAGGGGGTGAACGTGGGCGGCAATATGTACGCCAACCTGGGGGTCATGGGCGATTACTTTGCCGATCGCGGCAAGCCGGTGGTTAAAAGTGATCTGGGCCGCTACAACGTCACCGGGCGCGAAGAAGATCGCCATATGTTCAAGGTGCCCAGTCTGCGCAATGTCGAACGCACCGCGCCGTATTTCCATGACGGCTCCATCGCGACCTTGGAAGAGGCCGTGGACACGATGGCGCGCTACCAGTTGGGTGTGCGCCTGAAGGAAGAACAGCGCAACGCGTTGCTGGCGTTTCTGCGCGGCCTGAACGGCACCCTGCCGGAGGAGCCATGAAGATGGGCAGGCTCAAACTTGGCCTGATCCTGAGCGTACTCGGCGTCATCGTGCTGGCCGGCCTGATGTTGCCTGCGGTGATGGGCGGGGTGGAACGCCTGGAAGCGCTGCGCGCCCGCATGGAGCGTCTGCAATTGTCGCAGAGCCGTTTCCGGGAACTGGTCATCGGCCTGCGTCACGGCGTTACCAATAATTACGACGAGGCCAATGACTGGATGGCTCGCATTCTTCTGGAACGCGCCGGTCTGGCGGCCGAGGTGGCGCGAGACATCGACCTGCACCGGATCTGGATGCCCTACTACCAGTCGGTGCGGGATCAGGAAGCGCTGTGGAATGATTTCAAGCGGCGCAATGCCCTGGTGCGCAATTCCCTGCGCTATTTCCAGAGCGATGCGCTCCAGTACGCCCGGTCGTTGCCCGATCTGGCCTCTGGAGACGTTCTGCGTCAGGAGTTGCTGGCGCTCAACAATGTCCTGTTCATGCAGGCGCTGGGTGAAAGTCGCGAGGTGGGAACCGGGGTGGATGTCGATATCCATGTGGCGCTGGCGCGAATGCGGGTTCTGGCTGCGGATCTGCCCGTTCCCTCGCGCAAGGAGTTTGAACGCCTCGCCCGCCATGCCGAGATCATCGGCAGGAACGGCCCGGCGCTGGCAACCGATGTGCGCGGTCTGATTCATGCTTCCGGGCGGATTGTCCTGATGCGCATGGCGGAAGCCAACCATGCCAGTCTGAGCGCCGAACTCGCCAAGGCGGGACGCTATCGCGCCGGCCTGCTGTCCGGGGTGGTGCTGTTGTTGCTGGCGCTGGCCCTGCTGGCCATGCGCTACCTGGACAGCCTGCGCCAGAGCGCCAAAGAACATCGCCTGGCCGGCACCGTGTTCGAGAGCAGCCAGCAAGGCATCATCGTCACCGACGCGGCGGGGAACATCGTGCGGGTCAATCCCGCGTATTGCCGCATGACCGGCTATCAGGAACAGGAACTGCTTGGCGAGAACCCGCGCCTGTTGAAATCCGGTGCGCAGGGAGAGGAGTTTTACCGATCCATGTGGGCCAGTCTGAAAGAGAACGGGTGTTGGCAGGGGGAATTGAAGAA
Organism: Hydrogenophilales bacterium; assembly: GCA_023258975.1. GTDB lineage: Bacteria > Pseudomonadota > Gammaproteobacteria > Burkholderiales > Thiobacillaceae > PFJX01. Next base: position 35,299 of record JAHFRD010000019.1, read on the forward strand.
CCGGCGCAAGAACGGGGAACTCTATGTGCAGTGGATCAACATTGATGAAGTCAGCGGCGAACAGGGTGAGAAATTGTTCGTGGGCATCGCCTCGGACATCTCGGAACTGGTGAATACCCGCGAGCGGCTTGCCACCCTGGCCTATTTCGACACCCTTACCGGGCTGCCCAACCGGGTACTGTTTCAGGATCGCCTGGCGCATTCCATCAGCCAGAGCCGGCGGGAACAGGAAAAACTGGCCCTGATCCTGGTCGATCTGGACAACTTCAAGACCGTCAACGACACCCTGGGCCATGCCGCCGGCGACGAGATGCTCAAGGAAGTGGCCAGGCGCCTGCAGTCCTGTGTGCGTGATTCCGACTCGGTCGCGCGTCTGGGCGGTGACGAGTTCGCCCTGATCCTGATGGATGCCAAAGGGCCGGAAGAGATGGCGCGGATCGCGGGTGGAATCCTCCTGGCGCTGGCCACGCCCTATAAGGTCTCGGGGTTCGATGTGGCCGGCGGCGCCAGCCTGGGCGTCACCTTCTACCCCGACGACGGGCAAACCCTGGAAGAGTTACTCAAGCACGCCGATGTGGCCATGTATCGCGCCAAGGAGCGTGGCCGCAACAACTACCAGTTCTTTACCGCCGACATGGCTTCCGGCGTGGACGAGGCCATGCGTATCGAATCCGCGTTGCGCCATGCCCTGGAGGCCGGAGAACTCTCCATGCACTATCAACCACAACTCAGCGCGGCTGGCCGCGTGCTGGGCGCCGAGGCGTTGATGCGCTGGGATTCGGCGGAACTGGGGCGGGTGCCGCCCATGCGCTTCATTCCGGTGGCCGAAAAGAGCGGCCTGATCGCGGCACTCGGCGATTTCGCCTTGCGCGAGTCCAGCCGCCAGTGCGCGGCCTGGCGCCAGTCGCTCGACCCCGGCTTCCGCATCGCGGTCAACCTGTCCGCCGCCCAGTTCCGCAACGAAGCCCTGGTCGAAAAAGTGGCCGACGCCCTGCGCGAGTTCAACCTGCCCGGCTCCGCCCTGGAACTGGAAATCACCGAAACGGTGGTGATGGAAGATGTGGCGCATGGCCAGGCCGTGCTGAAAAGCCTGAAACAGCGGGGTTGCCGCCTCGCCATCGACGACTTCGGCACCGGCTATTCCTCGCTGGCCTACCTCAAGCGGTTTCCGGTGGATGTGCTCAAGATCGACAAATCCTTCATCGACGGGCTGGGTGCGGATGCCGACGACACCGCCGTCGCGCGGGCCATCATCGGCCTGGCGCAAAGCCTGCGGCTGGAAGTGGTGGCGGAAGGCGTGGAGACCCGGGAACAACTCGATTGCCTGATCGATCTGGCCGGCGCAGAGGGCTTTCTCGCCCAGGGCTACTACTTCGCAAAGCCCCTGCCGGCCCCGGAGTTCGAACGGCAAGCGGGGGCGGGGGGATTTTCCAGAGGGAGTATCGAAGGGTAGGGCGCGCGGGCTTATCCGCGCAGGCTGATGACCGGCCAGCCCCGTGCCTCGGCGTGCGCGCGCAAGGTCGCATCCGGGTCCACCGCCACCGGGTGATGCACCCGCGCCAGCAGCGGCAGATCGTTGAGCGAGTCGCTGTAGAACCAGCTTTCCGTCACATCCGCCCAGGTCTTGCCCTGTTCCGCCAGCCATTGTTCCAGGCGCGCAACCTTGCCCTCGCGGAACGAGGGGGTGCCGGCAACGCGGCCGCTGAATTCGCCATTCACCTGCTCCGGCTCCGTGGCGATCAAATGCGGCACGCCGAGATGGCGGGTGATGGGCGCGGTCACGAAACTGTTCGTGGCGGTGACGATCATGCGAATATCGCCGGCGTGGTGGCGCAGCAGTTCCGCCGTGCCTGCGGCGATCATGGGAATGATCCTGGCCGCCATGAACTCGCGGTGCCAGGCATCCAGTTGCGAGCGCGGATGGCGCGCCAACGGTTTCAACTGGAAATCGAGAAATTCGTGGATATCCAGCGTTCCGGCCTTGTACTGGTCGTAAAACTCCTGATTGCGCGCCTCGTACACCTCGCGGTCGAGCACGTTCTGATCCATCAGGAACTGAGCCCATTCAAAATCGGAGTCGCCGGCAAGCAGGGTATTGTCGAGGTCGAAGAGAGCAAGGCGCATGGTCGATAAGCGTTTTCTAATAAAATGGCCGGCAAGTATATCGGAGCGAATCCAATGAACCTGATCTCCAGCAACATCCCTGCCCATTGGCAATGGCTGCTCTGGCTGATCGGCGCGCTGATCGGCGGACTGGTCGCCTGGCGCGCGCGCTGGAGCATGATGGCGAACCAGCGCAACCTCAACGTCTTCCTCGGCGCGACCCTGGTCGTGCTGGCGCTGTGGCTGATCCAGACCGGCATCAAACCCGGCCTGAACTTCCATCTGTTGGGCGCCACCGTGCTGACCCTGATGTTCCGCCCCCTGTTCGCCCTGTTCGGCCTTGCTCTGGTGCTTGCCGCCATCACGCTCTGGCATGGCCAATACGCCGCGTTCGCTCCCAACCTGCTGATTATGGGCGTGGTGCCGGTGGCGGTGAGTTGGGCGATTTTCCGTTTTGTCGATCGCCGCCTGCCCAATCATCTGTTCATCTATGTTTTCCTCAACGCATTTTTCGGCGCCGCCCTGGCGATCTTTGCCGTCGGCTGTGTTTCCACCGGTTTCGTCGCGCTCTCCGGCGTCTACCCCCTGCATTACCTGCTGGATGAATACCTGCCCTACTACCTGCTCATGGCCTGGAGCGAGGCCTTCCTCACCGGCATGCTCGTGACGCTGATGGTGGTCTACAAACCCGAGTGGGTCGCCACCTTCGACGACAAGCGCTACCTCGAAGGGAAATAGCGCCGGCAGCGTCTGGCGCAGAATGCGCCCCTGGCCATTTTCAGCCGCCCCCTTCACGACCTGGATCCCCCATGCAAATTGAAAGCCGTAGCGCCGAAAGTTTCATCCTCGGCAAGGATGCCTCGCTGGAATCCTCCATTGAGTCCATGCAGGCCAAACTGGCGGCATTGGGTTTTCATATCGAGGAGCGCTCCTGGCTGAACCCGGTTGCCAACGCCTGGTCGGTGCATATCCGCGACCGCGATTGCCCATTGCTGTTCACCAACGGCAAGGGCGCCTCCGAGAAAGCCGCGCGCGCCAGCGCCCTGGGTGAGTTCTTCGAGCGTCTCGGCTGTAATTACTTCTGGTCGCATTACTACCTGGGCGCCACGTTGGCACAGCGCGCGTATGTCCACTACCCGCAGGAAAAGTGGTTTCCCCTGGCCGCTGGCGATGCCTGGCCGGAAGGCTTGCTGGACGCGGAGTTGCGCGCTTTCTACAACCCGGATGGCGCGGTGCCCGCCGGCGCGCTGGTGGATCGCAACTCCGGCAACGCGGTGCGCGGCATCTGCGCGTTGCCCTACCAGCGCCAGCGCGACGGGGCCACCCTGTGGTTTCCGGTCAACCTGATCGGCAACCTGTATGTCAGCAACGGCATGTCGGCCGGCAATACGGCCGCCGAAGCACGGGTGCAGGCGCTGTCGGAAATCTTCGAGCGCCACGTCAAATTCCGCATCATCGGCGAAGGTTTGTGCCTGCCCGACGTGCCGGATGCGGTGATTGCCCGCTACCCGAAAATCGAAGCCGGCATCCGCGATCTGCGCGCCGCCGGCTTCGGCATTCTGGTCAAGGACGCCTCGCTCGGCGGGCGCTATCCGGTGATGAACGTGACCCTGTTGAATCCGCGCGACCAGGGCTGCTTCTCCAGTTTCGGCGCGCATCCGCGCTTTGAAATCGCGCTGGAACGCGCCCTCACAGAGTTGCTGCAAGGCCGCGCGCTGGATGCCCTGGACGATTTTCCGGAACCGGGTTTCGATCTCGATGAAATTGCCGACGCGCAGAACCTGGAGATTCATTTCGTCGATTCCAGCGGCATCATCAGTTGGGAATTCCTGCGCGCGACGCCGGATTACGGCTTCGCCGACTGGGATTTCAGAGGCGGCACCGACCAGGAATTCGCCCGACTATGCGCGGCCATCCACGACGATGGACGCGAAATTTATATCGCCGACTTTCCACATCTGGGCATCTACGCCTGCCGCATCCTGGTGCCGGGCATGTCCGAGATCTATCCGCTCGACGACCTGGAATGGAACAACAACAGTGTCGGCAACCCATTGCACCAGGCCATCCTGCATCTGCCGCAACTCGAAGACGCGCAGATTCGCGCGCTGCTCGATACCCTGAACGATCTCGGCCTCGACGATCAGCGTCCGGTCGCCGCGCTGATCGGCCTGGCCGCCGATGCCGGATCGCTTTGGCGGGATCTGCGCGTGGGCGAACTGAAGGCGCTGCTCGCCCTCGCCCTCCGCGACGCCAATGCCGCCCGCGAGGGCTGCCAGTGGGTGCGCCATTTCGAGCAACTCGACCCCGCGCGCCGGCGGGTGTATCGCTGCATCGAAACCCTGCTGGAAATGTCGGACGGCGATGGCCGAATTCCGGATGACTATGGCGACAGCCTGATGAGCCTGTACGGCGCCGATACCCTGAAAACCGCGCGGGCCATGCTGCGCGGCGAGCAACGCTACTTCGGCCTGCAAGCACCCGGCCTGGATCTGGCCGGGTGCGACATGCACCAGCGCCTGCTGGCGGCCTATCGCAAGCTGGATTTCAACGAGGAGATGGGTTCAAGGTAATGTTTCATGCCCAGGGAGGGGCCGCCAGAACCGCGCGCGCGGTTCCGGTCACGCGCTGTCGATGCACCGGGTCGAGGTGTATCCAATCGGGCAGCAACAAAACCGATATTGATTCCGCCCGGCTTCTTTCGCCGCATACATGGCCATGTCCGCTTTCTTCATCAACTCTCTGGCGTCTTCCGTTCCATCGACGGGAAGCATGGCGATACCGATGCTGGTGGTGATGTGCAATCGTTGATCCGCCACCACGATGGGCTGGGCCAGGGAATCGAGGATCTTTCCGGCGACCAGTTCGGCGTCCCGAGGGTGGTGGATTTCCGTGAGGATGACGATGAATTCGTCTCCTCCCTGGCGTGACACCGTGTCCACGGTACGCACACACGCGCACAGGCGGGCGGCCACCACTTTCAGCAGTTCGTCGCCGATGTCATGCCCCAACTGGTCGTTGATCGACTTGAAGTGATCCAGATCCAGAAACAGGACGGCCAGGGAACGCCGGAAACGCTTCGCCTGGGTCAGTGCCTGATTGAAGCGGTCGATCAACAAGCGGCGGTTGGGAAGGTCGGTGAGCGTGTCGTAATAGGCAAGGCGGTGTATCTGCTCCTGGTCACGTTTGCGATCGGAAATATCCTCGATTTGAGCGATGAAGTTCAGCGGCGTGCCCAGGTTATCCCGCAGCAGCGAGACGGTGAGCTGGGTCCAGACCGTATGGCCATCGGCATGCCGATAGCGCGTTTCCATCCGGCAGGAATCGACCTCTTCCACCAATACCCGCCGCAGGTTGGCGGACGCGGACTCCAGGTCTTCGGGAAGGGTGAAATCCTGGAAGGACATCTTTTCAAGCACGTCCTTTTCATGGCCGAGAATGCGGCAAAGCGCGTGATTCGCCAGGAGGATCCGCCCCTCCAGCGACGTAATGGACATGCCGATGGGGGCATGTTCCAGGGTGTCGCGGAAGCGCTTCTCGCTTTCACGCAAGGCGATTTCGGCCTGCCTGCGTTCGCTGATGTCGCGCGTGACGCCCAACAGGGAAATGACGTCGCCCTGGGAGTCGATCAGTGGCACGGCTTTGGTTTCCAACCAGCGATGCACGCCTTTGAGGCTGCATATCTCGAATTCCAGGTGGCCGGGCCTGCCCTCGAACACCTGTTTTATCAACGTCTTGAAGCGGTGCCGGTATTCAGGCATCACGATGTCGGCCACCGTTTTGCCGATGACCTGTTCCGGGGAATCCGCGTCAAGCATGTCCAGCCCGGCGCGATTCATTTGTAGCAAGGTGCCGTCGTCGGCCAGCATCTTCACGCACTCCGGCTCGTTCTCGATGATCGTGCGCAGCCGCAGCTCGCTTTCGATGAGTTGCCGCTCCACCCGGCTGCGTTCCAGGGCCGATTCGGCCCAGCGCGACAGGAGTTGCACAAACTCCCTGTCGCCCTCGTCGAACCGCCGGCGATAAGGTTGCGGAGAGCTGAAATTGACCGTGCCGTATATCGCGCCATCCACCCGGAGCGGGGCGCCGATATAGGCTTCCAATTGGAAGGTCTGGTAGCAGGGATGTCCCATGTGCCGGGATTTCCCCATGTCCTCGATCGCCAGAACGTCGTCTTTTTCGATCGTCATGCTGCAATAGGTCAAACCGAACGGAAACGTCTGTCCATCCCCCAAGGTATTCGGGGGCGAGACCTGGGACACGATGTGGTACGTGTCCCCCTCGATGTGGCTGACGATGCCGAACTCCAACCCCAGATGCGCTGCGCCAAGCGCGAGCGCCTGCTTGAATTGTTCTGCCAGCGGGAGATGCGACAACGCCGCGATCTCGCTCAACCGGCGCAAGTTGGCGCGTTGGCGGAGTTCGATCTCCTCCATCCGTTTCCGCGCAGTGATGTCGCGGCCGATGATGACCAGGCCACGCCGCTCACCGTTGGCATGGAACAGGGGAACCTTGGTGACTTCAAAGGCATGCGTCTCCCCGGTGTCCGGATCGGAGATGTATTCCAGCGTGTCGTAGCGGGCGCGCTGCGCCCAGGCCGCCTCGTCATCGCGATGGCAGGTATCGAAGGCATCGGCCAGGGCGGGGTACATCCGCCCCAATTCCCGATCGGTCCTGCCCTCCCAGGGCTGGCCCGCGAGATGAAAAAGCCGCAGGCCAGCCGCGTTCACGACGCGCCACCGTCCCGCGCCATCCTTGAAAAAGATGGCATCGGGCAGCGCCTCGATCAGCGTTCCGAGAAGTTCGGCCGGCTCGTCTGTGGTCGGGAAGGAAGGCATGCCCGCATTCTACCGGCGAGGCGAAGCTTGGGAAGTTCCCCGGGAAAGCCCCCCGATGGTGCCAACCTCGGCCTTCCGGACAGCGTAATTACTTCGGCGATGCCGCGATGCCTATACACCGCCGCCTCGATACACCGTGGCGTAATAGATCTTTTCCAGTTCCAGCTTGTGCTTGGTCTCTTCGCCGGCCAGGTATTGGAACAGGTCACGAATCGGGCCGTCTGGCGTGGTCTGGGCCAGCTCGCCGTAGTGCAGCATCGCGGCGTGCTCGCGCCCCATTGCGTAACGCAACACCTCCTGGTCGTCCGGCTGCTCACCCAGATTCGGCAAATGCAGGCAGTCGGAAAACCGGCTGTCGCTTGCCGGGCGCTCGATTTCAGACTGGATCTGCTCGGCAATGTCGCCGCGCCGGGCCAGGGCGCCGAACAGGTCGGAGTGGGCCTGCTCTTCCGCCGCGAGATCCTCGACCAGGTAGCGGATGCGCTTGCTCACCTTGGGAATCAGCGCGCTGTAGAAGTCGCGCGCGCCGGCTTCGAAAGAGGCCGCCACTTCCAGGATTTCACGCACGGTGGCCTTGCCGCGCAGGCGTTCGAGTCCGTGCGTGGTGTCTGTTTGTGTCATTTTCTTTTCTCCATGACGGCCATCGCCGCGTGCATGCCGGCGGCGGCGCGGTGGCCGTCGGCCACGGCGGTCACCACATCCGGGCCGCGCACCATGTCGCCCGCCGCCCACAGCCAGGGTTCGCTGGTGCGACCCGTCGCGTCGATTTTCAGGCGGCCGCGATTCCATTCCAGAGACTCGGTCAGCACCTCTCCAAGTAGCGAGGTGTCCGCAAACTGGCCGATGGCTTCGATCACCGTGTCGCAGGCGTGGATGGTTTCGCCCGCCGGGTCGTACTTGGGCGCGAAACGGTGATCCTCGTCGAAGATGGAGAGCACTTTCCATGTCTTGAGACCGATCAACTTGCCGTTGGCGTTGATCTCGCAGCCCTGTGGGCCGCAGTTGTCGTGGATGATGACGCCTTCCTCCAGCGCTTCCTTGATCTCGTCCGGGTCGGCCATGAAGTGCTGTTGATCTTCCAGCGCGGTCACCACCACATCGACCTGGCCGAACTGCTGTTTTTGCAGTCGCGCCAGCGAGCGGGCGATATCCATAGCGACATTGCCGCCACCGATCACCACCGCGCAGTGGGGCAGATCGAACGGTTCTCCGGCGGTGATCTTGTTCAGCAGATCCACGGCCCGGAAGACCTTTTCGTGCTCCGAATGAGGAATGCGGGTCTGACGCCCCTGTTGCAGGCCGAGGGCGATCAGGACGGCGTCGTGCGTGTTGCGTAGTTCTTCCAGGCTGATGTCCCGGCCGATCTTCACATTGCAGCGGATATCGACGCCGACGGAGCGGATCACGTCGATGTCGCGGTCGATGCGGTCGTAAGGCAGACGGTATTCCGGGATGCCCCATCGGGTCATGCCGCCGGGCTGGTCGAGCGCCTCGAACACCGTGACGGCATGGCCCAGCCTGGCCAGGTCGAAGGCGGCGGTCAGCCCGGCCGGGCCGGCGCCGACGATGGCGACGCCACGGCCGCTGGCGGTCGCCGCCTTGCCGGCTGCCGCAATCTGTTTGACACGCTCGTGCGGCACCGCATCCACGGCGTAGCGCTTGAGCCAGCGTATGGCGATCGGTTCGCCACGTTTGCCGATGGAGCAGGCCGTCTCGCAGCGGCGGGTGCAGACGCGCCCACAAACGTGGGCAAAGGGGTTGGTTTCATAGATCAGGCGCACCGCTTCCTCGATCTGGCCCCGCCAGATGGCACGGATGTATTCGGGCGCGTGCATGTGGGTGGGGCAGGCGTCGTGGCACATGCCGCACTGCACGCAGCGCGAGGCTTCCAGCATGGCCTGCTGGTCGTCGTAGCCGCGCACGATCTCGGCGAAGTTGCCGATGCGCGCTTCGGCGTCCAGCTCGCGCATCTCCTGGCGGTCGAGATCGACCAGGTCGGCATCAGCCGTCTTGGCCCAGCCCAGGCCGAAAGGCTTGCCATGCATGCCGCTCGAATCCGGCAGCACGAAGTAGCTGGATATTTGTTCCTCGGTACAGGTGTGCACGTATTCGCGCGACAGGGCGAGTGATCCGGTGGGGCAGATGTCTACGCACAGACCGCACCAGCAACAGCGGCCGTAGTCGATGGCCGGGCGTTCATCACGCACGCCCCCGGCCGGGTCATTCAGCAGGCCGGGGATGCGCGCCATGCTGATGGCGGCGTTGTCGCAGACCTTCTGGCAAGTGCCGCAGCCGACGCATTTTTCCCAGTCGTTGACGTGGAAGCCGCGATAGTTGGCCGAGGCCGCGCGCGGTTCGAGGGGTTCGGTGACCGGCGGGCGGCCGAAGAAAGACCAGCTTTTCAGCGGATTGAGCAGGCTGCCGCGATCTTTGTGGTCGATGTCGCTCATCAGCGGTCAACCTCCGGGGGACAGGCGTCGAGGGAGAACATGATCTGCGCCACATCCTCGATGCGCGCGCCGGTGGCCAGATGTTCGAGCACCTGCACCGCGTGCATGGCCGATGGGCCGCGCACGTGGACGCGATAGGGTTTGTCGCCGCCGTTCGAGACGACGTAATAGGCCAGCTCGCCTTTCGACGACTCGACGCGGGTATAGACATCGCCGGCCGGCAGGTTCCAGGCCAGCGGATTGGGGATGGGCGCGCGGATCGGGCCACCGATGCCGGTCAAGCGCGCGACCACCTGGCGCAGGATGCGCAGGCTTTCCTTCAACTCGCCGCGCCGCACCAGCGCGCGCGCCCAGGCATCGCCGGCCGTTTCGACGGGAATGTCGAATTCGATCTGGTCGTATACGAGGTAGGGATCGTCGCGGCGCACGTCTAGGGCCAGGCCGGTGGCGCGCAGGTTGGGGCCGGTGACCGCCCATTCCAGCGCCTGTTCCCGGGTCAAGGCGCCGATGCCGGTGGCGCGGTGGACGAAGACCTTGTTGGTGAACAGCAGGTTGTCGTAATCGGGCAGGCGCGATTCCAGGTATTCGAGGGTCTTGCTCACGCGTTCGAGGTAGCCTGGCGGCAGGTCGCGGCGCACGCCGCCGGGTATGTTGTAAATGTGATAGACGCGCCCGCCGGTAAGCTCCTCGAACAGGTCGAGAATCAGGTCGCGATCGCTGATGCCCCAGAACATCGGCGTGTACATGCCGGTGGTGGCCGCGTGGCCGCCGAAGAAGAACAGGTGGGCGGCGATGCGAGACAGTTCCAGTTGCAGGACGCGTATCCATTGCGCGCGCGGCGGCACCTCGATACCACCGAGTTCCTCGATGGCGAGCGAGTAGCAGACTTCCATCGGCACCGGGTCGGGCACGCAGATGCGCGGCACCAGTGCGATGTTCTGAATCCACAGGCGGCCTTCCATGAGTTTTTCGAAACCACGATGCAGATAGCCGCCATCGGCGCGCGCGGAAGTGACCTCGTCGCCATGCACGCGCACCTTGAGCGCATAGTTGCCCTCGATGCCCGGGTGGTTGGGGCCGAAGAACAGCTCGAACTCGTTGCTCGGCGGTTGGCTGGCGGATGGGTAGTTTTCCGGTCTCATGGCTTGCCGCCGTTATTCCTGATGTCCTCGGGGCGGGTGGTGATGCCGCCGCCCTTGGCTTCGATGTCGGCCAGCCAGTCGGGGCGGTATTCCTGCCACTCGAACTGGTTCATGACCCAGGCCTCGCCATCGAATTCCTTGCGCATCGGCGGTGGCCCATCCCACTCGGTGAGGATGAATTTGCCCATGTCCGGGCTGCCCTCGAAATAGAGGCCGAACATCTCGTGGATGTCGCGCTCAAAAAACGCCGCCGGGTGGTACAGGTCATACACCGACAGATAGACGCCTGGATCGCGTGGAATGCGGATGTGCGCCATGACCAGCACGTTCAGCTCATAAGACCAGAGGTGGTAGACCAGCTCGAATTCACCCTGCCCCGGCCAGTCGACGCAACTGATCGCCGACAGGTGCGCATAGCCCGCGCGTCCCTTGAGTAGCGCCAGCAACGCCGGTAGGGTTTCCGCCGACAGATCGACACGCAGGCGGCGCGGGGCCGCCCATTGGGTGCGCAAGCCGGCGATTTCCTGCAACAGGAATTCGAGTTTGCCGGCCTTGTTGCCGGATTTGGCCAGTTTCATGACTTGCCGCCTTTGCTCACGTCGCCGAGTCCCAGTCGCATCTCGAAGGGCAACAGCGGCGTCTGGTGGCGTTCCAGCAGGGCCGTGTGCTCACCCAGGGTTTCCGGGCCGAACTGGCCGTAGTGGCGGGCTTCGCCGATGACATCGGTGGGTGTCTGCCAGTGCTCGCCGAACAGGCGCTGCTGATTGCCGAGATAGTGGTCGTAGCGTTGGTAGTAGTCGCGCCAGTTGTCGGAACGGCCGGCGCGGATGTTTTCCATCAGCTCGCGCAGGCCGCTGATTACGGCTTCGGGGCGCGGCATGCAGCCGGCGATATACATGTCCACCGGCATGTAGTCGCTCAACTTCTTGGCGGTGGCATAGCTTTGCCAGTACATGCCGCCATTGACGGTGCAGGAGCAGATGCCGATCACATATTTGGGCGAGTTCATCTGTTCGTAGGTGAGGATGATGCGCTTCAGGGTCTTGGTCGAGACGTAGCCGGTGACTAGCAGGATGTCCGCCTGGCGCGGCGTCACCATCGGCTGGATGCCGAGGCGCTCCATGTCGAAGCGTGAGGTCATCGCCGGCGGCAGTTCGATGGCGCCACAGCCGGTGCAGTAGTGCAGCATGAACAGGGAGCGCGAACGGCAGAAGGCCAGCAGTTCGTCGAAGACGTTGGCCAGCAGGTTGCCGCCGCCCGAGGGCTCTTCCGCCGGGGGCGCCACGACGGGGATGGATTGCAAGGTGCTCATGTCATCGTGCTCCTGTGTTTGTCCCGCCGTTCAGCGCATCACCAGCCACACGCCGATCAGCCCCAGGAGCATCGGCCAGCGCCAGACGACGGCCAGCACGTCCTCGGTGCGGTAGCGGGGAAAGACGAAAGCCATGCTCATGGGAATGGCGACGACTGCGAACAGTTTGGCGATGAAGAACAGCCAGTTCTCGCCGCCTCCCAGGAAAAGCGAGACATAGATGGCGCTGGCGGTGAACAACTGGAAGCACTGCATGACGAACAGGCCGCCGAGATGCTTGCCGCCCATTTCCACCATCGGCCCGGTGGCGATCTCGGCCGGTGCGACGTAGATCTCGAACGGCTGCTTGCCGAGCATGGCGTACAGCGTGAACAGCCCGGCGATGGCCAATAGCGGCATTTGCGTGACTCCCCATGACGCGATGCCGCCGGCCTGCTGCGCGGCGATGACCTCCACCAGGTTGTTGCTGCCATAGAGCCAGGAGGCGCCGAAGATGATGACGACGAAGGGCACGTCGTAGGCCAGCATGGCGGTCAGCGCGCGGGCAATGCCGATCGAGCCGTTCGGGTTGGCGCACTGGCCGACGCCCAACGCCAGGCCCAGCGAGGGAATCATGGTCACATAAGCGAGGGTGAGCATCCCCGCCTTGTCGGCGATGCCGTTCATGCCGGGCACCGGCAGCATGGTTTCGGCGGCGATGTAGCCGCCCACCGCCATGACGATGCCGATGTCGTGCAGGAGGCCGTGCGAGCTCTGCGTTTCCTTGGCGTAGAGCTTGACGATGTCATACAACGGTTGCAGCAGCGGCGGGCCGACGCGGCGCTGAATCTTCGCCGCGATCTTGCGCATCATCAGCACCATGAACAGGCCGACGGTGAAGGCCAACAGCGGCATCACGGTGAGTTCGAGCAGGAGTTCCATCATCTTCATTTCCAGATCATCCAGCTCAGGCCCAGCACGGCCGCGACCAGCAATGTCAGCGCCGGCACTGTCTGGCGATACCAGACCTGCATGAGCGACGCAGCCAGATCGGTCGCGGCGGCCACGGCGGATTCCAGCCGAGTGAAGCTGCTTCGGTAGAACGGGCCGATGCGGTGCATCAGCCCGGCGTAGAAATGGTCGCTGTAGTGGTAGCGCACGTCGGCGGAGAGAAAGTGGCCGCCGGCATAGTTGTCGAGCTGGTGCACGCGCTTGGAGCGGCCACCGGCGCCATAGAACAGCAAGGCGCCGATGCCGAAGCCGGCGAACAGCACACCGACGATCCACAGCATGTCGAGATTGCCGCGTGGCGATTCGATGCCGCCCAGGGTATACGCCAGCACCGGCAGGCCGAGCGCCGCTTGCGCTTCGGCCACCCAGGACAGCGCCAGCCCGGGCGCGGCGCCGGTGACGAAGGCGAGGATCACCAGCGCCAGCATGGGCAGGGTCATGCTCCAGGGCGCCTCGCGTATCTGTTCGTGCTCCGCGCGCAGCTGGCCGAGGAAGGTGTTGTGGATCAGTTTGTAGACGCTGAGGATGGTGCCCAGTGTGCCGATCACGGTCATCAGGAACAGGAGCGGGCGGCCATCCAGCATGAGCGAGCGATACACCAGCCATTTCGAGACGAAGCCGTTCATCGGCGGCAGGCCGGCCAGGCCGATGATGCCCAGCAACATCACCAGGAAGGTCAGCGGCATGCGCGTCACCAAGCCGCCCAGCGAATTGAGGTCGGCCGTGCCGGTGCGGTGCATCACCGCGAACACCGCGAGCACCAGCGCCGCCTGATAGGTGGCGTAATTGAACACGTGCAGCAGGCCGCCGGCGCTGCCGGTGGCGTCGCCGATGACGATGCCGAGCAGCATGTAGCCGCCCTGGCCGATGCCGTGCCAGGCCAGCAGATAGCGGGCATCGTTCTGCTTCAGCGCGGTGAAGGTGGGCAGCACGATGGTCAGCGCCGCGACCCACGCCAGCAGGTCGCGGGCGGTGAACAGCCCTTCGATGAAGGCCAGGTCGGCCACGCGTGTCAGCGTCATCAGCTTCACCAGCAGAAGCGCCAGCGCGAACAGGCCCATGCGCGCCGAGATCGCGCCCAGGAAAGCGGTGCCCGCGCCCGCCGCCTCGGCATAGGCCGGCGCCTGCCAGAGATGGAAGGGCAGGAGGCCCATCTTGATCGAGAAACCCATGCCGAACAGCGCCAGCAGCAGGGCCAATTTCGTGTTGTCCAGGGTCGGCATGATGCCGGTCAGCGCCGCCAGGTCGAGCGTGCCGGTCCAGGCCAGGGTCAACGCCAGACCGCCCAGCACCGCCATCGCGCCGCTCATGGCATAGGGCACGTAGCGCAGGGCGGCGCGCAAGGCTTTCTCGCCGCCCTGCGCCATCAGCAGGAAACCGGCCCAACTGGTGAGTTCCCAGCCGATGAAGAAGGCAATCAGATCCTGGCTGCTCAACAGCAAGAGCATGGCCAGCACGTTGCCGGCCAGGGCGCCGTGCAGCCAGCGCGGGCTGTGGCCCCCGGCGGCATGGCGTTCCCCCCACTCGCCCCCCATATACACGGTCGAGGCAAGCGCCACGCCGAGGGTGATGAGCGCGAAGAAGCGGCCGAAGGCGTCCAGTCGCCAGCCCACCGATCGGCCGAAAATCTCCAGGTTCATGCCGGCGGCCAGGGGCAGGTCACACCCTGCCAGCAGGATGATCTGGCCGGTGAGCACCATGCCCGCCAGCCAGGCGTATCCGCGCCAGCGGCCGAACAGGAGGGCGGCCGGCGGCATCAGGGCAGAGAGCGCCAACAAAATATCAAGAGCGTTCATTTCGTGGCTTCCGAGGTGGCCGTGGCGGGCAGAACCCGCGCCACATAGGCGGCAGAGTCGTTCATCTGCAGCGCCATGCGCGCCAGCGGCGCGGTCAGCCAGGGCGCGGCCAGGGCGACGGCGAGCAGGAGCGCGGCAAAGGCGCCGCTTCCCGCCAGGGTGGAGGCCGGCAGCGTCATGTCCAACGCCATGTTTTGCGGCTTCTCCGAATGCGCGGCGTCACGGCCATGCAGCATGCCGATGACGCGGAACAGATAGACGGCTTCGACCACCGTGGTCACCAGCACGACCAGGCCGGCCAGCAGGTAGAGGTTATCCGGCTGTGCCGCCAGGCCGGACAGCAACAGGTATTTGGCCCAGAAACCGGGCAGGGGCGGCACGCCGATCAGGGACAGGGCAAACAGCGCGAAGAGGGCCGCGCCGAAAGGCGAACGCCGCGCCGCGCCGGCGAGTCTGGCGAGACCGCCGCCCCAGCGCTCGGCCAGCAAGAACAGCGCCGGCTTGACCAGCAGATGGTGCAGGGCGATGGCCAGGCCGGCCGCCAACCCGAGTGAGCCGGGAATGGAGAAGGCGATGAAGGCGGCGCCGAGTTGGCCGATGGACGACCAGGCCAGCATGCGTTTGATGTCGCGCGCCCGGAAAGCGGCGAACTCGCCCGTGAGCATGCCCAGCATGCCGAGGATCAGCAGCGCCCCGCGCGCCTCGGGTAGCGGGAAGACCAGCACCAACAGGCGCGCCAGGACAAGCAGGGCGAGTTTGGAAACCAGACCCGCGAGCAGCGCCGACACGCGCGCCTCCGCCGTGGCATAGATCTCGGGCGCCCAGGTGTTGACCAGGAACAGTTCCGCCTTGACGCCCAGGCCCAGCAATATCAGGAAGAAAGCCGCCAGCCCGAACGGGTCATGCAGGGTTTGCGGCGCCAGATCGGCGAGATGCGCCAGGTTGAGCGTGCCGGCGCGGAAGTAGATGAGGGTGATGCCGAGCAGCGCCAGCAGGGAGCCGAGGCTGCCGAGGATCAGGTAGCGGAAGGTGGCGACCCGTGCCGCCGCCGTGCCGCCACCCGCCGCGAGGCCATAGCCGGCCACGGCCGCAAGTTCGTAGAAGACATAGACGTTGAACAGATCGCCCGACACCGCCAGGCCGCCGCAGGCGGCGGCGAGAACCAGGGTCAGCGACTGCTTGCGGTCGAGGTTTTCACTCGTGTCGCCACGCCACGGCCACAACAGCAGGGTGACCAGCGCCACCGCCAGCACGAACAGGGCGGCGACACTGTCGACATAAAACACGACCCCGAGGGGCGGACGGAAATCACCCAGCGCCAACGAAACGGGTTCGATGAGCGTGATCCGCCACAAATACACCCCCAGCGCGGCCACAAGCAGCAGTGCCAGCGGCCCGAGCAGCCGTCGTATCGCGCCCGGCAGCAACGGTGGGAGAAAGGCCGCGAGCAGGGGGAGGGCGACCACCAAAGCGAGGAGGGAGTGGCTCATGCCGGCGTTCCCGGAGTGTCGGCGCGGCGCGCGCCCGCAGAAATTGGTGGCAAGGGGCGGCCACCGGCCGGCGCGTGCTGGCAGCGGGCCGGCTGGGTGCCCGCCGCGCTGTCGATGTCGGTTTCCATACGCGCGCGCAGGGCATTCATGTCCAGTGTGCCGTAGGCGCCATAAGCGCGGATGGCCAGGCTGAGGGCGAGCGCCTGCACGCCGACGCCGATGACGATGGCGGTCAGCACCAGGGCCTGGGGAATCGGGTCGACCATGCTTGGCGTCAGGGAAGCCGCATCCCGGCCGGATTCGATGATCGGCGCGATGGCTCCCCACGCGCTCTGGCGGAAGCCCACGAGCACCAGCAACAGGTTGGCGCCGGCCTCGGCCAGCGCCAGCGCCAGCACGACGCGGAACAGATTGCGCGACAGCACCAGTCCGCCGATGCCTAGGGCGACAAGGCCGAGGGCGCCGATCAACAGGGTGAGAAGGGCGAATTCACTCATGCGTCCGCCTCATCTTCGCTCAGGCGCAGCAGCAGGCTGGCAAGCTCCGCCCCGACCTTGAGGCCGACGGCGAGGTAGAGGACGGGCAGGGTGCCGGCCGAGAGTAGCGCGCCCAACTGTCCGGGCCCCAACAGGGGCGCAAGAAAGGCGCGGTCGAAGGCCAGCGCCCCCAGGCCGGTGAGGATGAAGACGCCGCCCGCGAGACCCTCGACCCGGGCCATCGCCTTGTGCGAGAGCGTCTCCGTGGGCCGCGCCAGCACCGGCAGCACGAAGGCGGCCGCGAGCACCACCCCGCCCTGAAAACCGCCGCCGGGGGTCAGGTGACCATGCACGATGATGTAGAAACCGACCAGCAGCAACAGGGGAAAGAGGAAATCGACGCCCGCCCGCAGGATGAAGCCACCCGGTTCGCGCGGCGCGCCGGCGCCAAGAGTCCGATGCGCGCTTCCCAGCACCAGGCCGACGGCCGTGGCGGCAGCGAACAGGATGGATAGCTCGCCCAGGGTGTCGATGCCGCGATAAGCCAGTACCACGGCGGTGACGATATTGGCCGCGCCCACCGTGGTCGCGGCTTCATCGAGCAATGCCTGGCCGGCCAGCATCGGCGGCGCGCCGAGCGGCTGGCTGGTAAACAGCACGAACAGCAGGAAGGCGAAACCGGCGGCGAACAGCAGGGTGCCGTAGCGGGTCAGCATGCCGGGCCTCCCGCGTGCTCGCTTTCTTCCTGAGCCTCGATGCGCCACAAGCCGAGACGCCTGGCCGCCAGGGCCAGCAACAGGCCACCCAGGCCAGCGCCGATGGCCGCTTCGGTCAGCGCCACATCGGGTGCCCGCAACATCACGAAGAACACCGATACCCCCAGGGATACCAGCGCAGTGGCCACGGCGGCGCCCAGCAGATTTTTCAGGAACAGCGCGGCGCACGCCGCGACCAGCACCAGCACCACCATGATGACGATTACAAGGTCAGCCCAGGCCATGTCAGTGTTCGCCTTTGTCAGGTGCTTGCCACGGCCGCACACCGGCCCGATACAGGGCGCGGGCGATCACCGAGGAACCGACCGGGTTGGTCAGGAGCAGGAGGGCGCCGATGGCGGCGAGTTTGGGCCACCAGCCAGGTTGCAACAGGGCGACACCCGACAAGGTGGCCAGCACGCCCAGCGTCACCGCCTTGGTGCCTGCCTGGATGCGGTTGTAGACATCCGGCATGCGCCAGAGGCCGAGCGCGCCGAGCAGGCAGAACAGGGCACCGACCAGAACCAGGAGACTGCCGATGATGCTCATGCCCGCTTCCCCGTTTCGATGGCGCGCGCCAGCGCGACGACGCCGACAAAAGCCAGCACGCCATAAACCAGCGCCACATCCAGATAGAGCGCGTTCTCCAGAAAGACCGCCAGGGCCACCAGCAGGGCGGTGGCGATCACCGTCAGGATATCGGCGGCCACCAGCCGGTCGGGCGTCGCGGGTCCGCGCGCGAAACGCAGCAAACCCAGCAGGATCGCGGCGGCGAACACGAGCAGCGCGGCCATCTGGATGAACAGGGCCGGCGTCATCGCGCGATCAACCGCAAGTAACGCTCGAAATCGGCGGCGATGGCGGCGGTGGCGGCATCCATGTCTACGCCCGGCGGGCAGTCTATCCAGTGGATGGTCAGCAGGTCATCCTCGACATCCACGGTCAGCGTGCCCGGTGTCAGGGTGATGCTGTTGGCAAGGAGCAGGCGACCCAGCGCGGAGGTCAGGCCGGTGCGTACCCGCACCACGCCCGGCCGTATCGGCAGGTCGGGCGACAACACGCGCCGCGCCACGTCGATATTCGAACGTACCAGCGCGATGCCGAACACACCGAGATAGGCCAACAGGGCGCCGGGCAAAATGAATGACCAGCGCAGCCCCGCGAAAATGCCGCTCCTGGCGAAGGCCAGCGCCCCCACCACAACGGTCACCAGAGCGCCGGTGATGAGTTCCTGGGCATCCAGCGTACCGGTCAGCAACAGCCAGAGCACGGCCGCGAGCAAGAGCACGGTCAGGCCGGTCACCGTCGTCGGCGGCTGAGTGAAGCCGCTTTCTTCGCCAGCCGGCCTGGTGTCGCCGTCTTGCGGAGAAATGCCCGCCAGGCGCTCGGCAAGCGTGATGAGGTGTTGTCGGAAGCGGTCACCCACCTTGCCCAACCAGGGCAGGCAACTCCGTGGTGCGCTGTTCAAGTGCATGTTTGATGTCCAGACGTCATTGTTTGCCAGAGGAAGTCTCTTGGAGTTGGTGTCGATCAGCATTAACCATGCCAATTTATATCGACATGATTTCATTTGTGTCCTCGTCGCTTCGGGAGATCGCGCGCCCGAAATGGTGCACACGGCGCATCATTTTCGCCCCCATCATGTTCGTCACCGGTGAGGACGCGGTCAGGAGCGCGGCTCCACTACCAGTCTGTGCAAGCTTCAACTCCGCCCTCCGGGTTCGGCGCTCTTCAGGGAGTTACTCGGGAAAATCAACCGCTGCCAAGCGGAGTGGCAGCGGCGATTCCGTATTTTTCGGGTCAATTCCCCGCGATTTCGTAGCCGTAGGATCGGATCATGGCCTTCGCCTTGTCACTCTTCAGATACTTCACCAGCGCCTCGGCGATGGCGTTGTCCTTGCCGGCCATCAGGATCACTGCGCCCTGGCGGATCGGAGTGTGCAGTTTGTCGGGGACGATCCAGGCCGACCCAGCGGAAACCTTGCCGTCTTTCATGACTTGCGAAAGCGCGACGAAACCGAGTTCAGCGTTGCCGGTACTCACGAACTGCCAGGTTTGCGCGATGTTTTCGCCGACCACGAATTTCGGCTCGACAAAATTGCGCAGGCCCAGCGCGGCCAGGGTCTCGCTGGCGGCGGCGCCATATGGGGCCAGCCTGGGGTTGGCCACGGCCAGCTTGTTGAACTTGCCCCGCCTCAGAACCTCGCCTTTCGCATCGACGAAGCCCGGTTTGGCGGACCACAGCACCAATGCGCCGAGGGCATAGTTGAAGCGGCTGCCGGGCACGGTCAGGCCTTCGCGCTCCAGCTTCGCGGGTAACTCATCGTCGGCGGAGAAGAACACATGGAAAGGCGCGCCGTTTTTGATCTGGGCGTAGAACTTGCCGGATGAACCGAAAGACAGCAACGCCTTGTGGCCGGTGTCTTTCTCGAACTCATTGGCGATGGCATTCATGGGCGCCGTGAAGTTGGCCGCCACGGCGACACTGACCTGTCCGCCGGCATGCAGCGGAGAGGAGAAACCCAGGCAGAGGAGGAGAGGGAGAAATCGAAGCATCGGTATCCTGGATACGGTGATTGCACCTGGATGGTGCGCGTCCACCCGGGAGTGCGCGTGCTTTCCACGCGGTGTCGGGAATGAATTGGCGGAGCGGGGAGATTCGAACTCACGGATGGGATAAACCCTCGCCGGTTTTCAAGACCGGGCTTAACCAACGTAATGGCGCGGGTTGGTGGCCTGTTTTACACCTCATGTCACCCATTTGTCACCCGGACTTCCGGCATGCCGACCATCCGCAAACGAGGCGATTACCAATGGCAGGCGATCATCAAGCGCAAGGGTTGACGCCTCAATCGAAAATCTTCAACTACCGCAAGGACGCAGAAGAGTGGGCGCGTGACCACACTGGCGCGGCTGGAGGCATTTGTGCCCAGGACGACGGCGGTGGTCTTCCAACCCAAAGCAGGGGACGACGACCGCTATCGGCATATCAGCGGGGTGCCGCAGCGGTTCCGCTATGCGACGCTCAAGCGTCCCGGCAGCGAACAGGAATTACTGGCCCCCGTGGTCGAAGCCAGCGCCGAACTGCGCACCCCCGAGACTGTCCTCACCGCCGATGCCGGCTACCACTCCGAAGCCAACCTCAAGCAACTGGCCGAGGCCAAAGTCCCGGCCTTCATCCCGGACAACGGCTATCGCCAGCGGGACGAACGCTATGCCGGCCAGGAAGCGCACAAGGCCAAGCCCGACCCGCTGCACGACAAGCGGCCCCAGGCGAAGAAGAAGAGCGGCTGGTTCCAGGTGGGGGACTTCAAGATCGACCCCGAGAAAAAGACCTGTATCTGCCCGGCCGGCAAATCGCTCTACGGTAGCGGCGCGAACTGCAACATCCAGGGCCGGCTCGCCATCAAGTACGAGGGCGCGAAACGGGATTGCGGCCCCTGCGCGCTGCGCGCCCAATGCCTGCGCAAGCCCGACAAGACGCCCGCCCGCCAGGTGGCGTACTTCTTCGGCAAGGCCGATGGCCAGGTGAGCCACTGCGAGCAGATGCGGCACCGCATCGACAGCGACCAGGGCAAACGCATGATCCTAGAAACGGCAGTTGAACGCTGATTCGCCCTCGTGAGGCCGCGTGGATGCTGGCGAAAGTGCCTTCGATCACGCTCACCCATTGGGTGAGCCCGCTACGCACCCGCTGGCACGTCCGGGCGGGCGTCTGGCTTTGTCGCTCCTGATGAAACTACTAAGTAATCACGCATAACGGATATGGAATTTATTGCCAAAGCCGGCCAGGAGGGAGCTAACCTCATCGACCAAGACGTCCTTGGACCAGGATTTGAAGGCACGCCAATGATATTTGGCGTG
>JAHFRD010000020.1 GCA_023258975.1 Hydrogenophilales bacterium
ACGCCAAATATCATTGGCGTGCCTTCAAATCCTGGTCCAAGGACGTCTTGGTCGATGAGGTTAGCTCCCTCCTGGCCGGCTTTGGTAATAAATTCCATATCCGTTATGCGTGATTACTTAATATCCGAGCGAATCGGAGGGGTGTCATGGAACAAGCCGAATACAAACGGTTGGTTGCGAGTCTCGAAGGTCTCACGGACGATCAGTTCTAGGCGTTGCTGGAGACGCTGCGGCAACGCAAGGATGCGGACAGGGTGCGGCGCCTGGTGCAGGCGTGCATGGCGGACGGGCTGTCCATCCGCAAGCCTGCGGCCCGCCTGGGCATCACGGTAGACAAGGCGTTCCGCTGGCGTCACAAGTTCCTGGGATTCCTGAACGGACAGAAGCCTTCGGCCTTGTCCGGGGTGGTGGAAGCTGACGAAACCTTCTTCCCTGTCTCGTACAAGGACCAGAAGAAGGGTCTGCCGCGCACCGCGAAGAAGCGGGCGGGCAAAACCAAGGACGGTGCGGGTGCCGAAAAGACTGCGGTGGTCGTGGCGGTGCAGCGTGGCACGCAAGTCAAGTTCGACCATGTGCTGCCGAATGCGACTGCCGTTGCCCTGACCGATGCGCCGCAGCCGGTGATGGGGTCTGACGCCATCCTGAGTACGGACGGCAACGCAGCCTACCGGACCGTCGCCAAGGAACTGGGGGTGAAGGCCGGATATTTTATCTCGGCCTACCACGGCAAGGGCGGATACGGCACTTGGCATGTCCAGAGCGTCAACCGCTACGACGCCCACCTCAAGGGTTGGATGGCTCGCTTCAAGGGCGTCGCCACCAAATACCTGGCCAATTACCTGGGCTGGCGTCGGCTCCTCGACCGCTTCAAGGACAACCTCACGCCTCAGCAATTTCTGTTTCACGCGCTCCGGCCCTCGTACCAATGATGGCATCTTTAGTTAAATTGAACACAGCCGCAGTTCAGGTCAATTACCTGACGATTTCAACTGCTCTAACAAAGCGCGTGCTTGAGCTGCCTGAGGAAATGCTATGCGACTGGTCAACAAGCGATCCAGTTCGATGATTGACTCCTGCTTGTTGCCGCTCTTCTCCAGAGCTACCGCGAGGTGCCAGCGAATCTCGGGATTTTCAGGGAATACTTTGAGTGCCTCGTGCAAGAGTGGCGCCCCCTTCTTGCCCTGTCCCGCCAGAGTGAGTTGCCAGCCGTAGGTGTCCATGACGGCTGCATTCTTGGGTGCAAGTTTGTACGTCTGCTCTGAAATGGATAATGCTTCAGGGTTCTTCAACTCGCCAAGCAACCAAGCGAGATTGTTGAGGGCTACAAGATCACGTGGGTTAGCGCGAGCCAGAATACGGTAGTTGTCGGCAGATTCCTTCAGACGCTTTCCGTTGAGCTGGGTTTGCGCCAAATGATGGCGCACGGCGGCATCTTCCGCATGGGCCCTTAGCCATTGTTCAAGCAGCCTCTCGCCTTCCATTCCTTGGCCGGCGGCAGCGTAGGCCTGATAGGCTCGTACCAGGGGCTGGCCCTGCCCCGAGATCTGCGCCGATTTGGCGAAGAGTTTGCCCGCGTCGAGATATTTCTTGGTACCAAACAGAATCTCCGCCTCGACCATATAGCCACCCGCCGACTTGGGGGATCGTGCCTGTAGGGCACGCGCTATCTTGATACCTTCCTCATGTTTTCCCTCCTGTCCCAACAAAAGGGCTTTCTGAATACTGGCGTCGGCATAATCCGGGCGTAGGGCCAATGCCTTGTCCAGTGATTTGAGCGTGGCGGCGTGATCCTTGGCAAGGTATTGCACAAGCGCAAGCCGATAAAAAGCGAGTGGGTTATTCGGGCTGGCTATTGCCCATTTTTGATAGGTTGCCAGTGCGTTGACCGTATCCTTTTGCAGCAATTGGGCGGTGCCGATCAAGTTGAGAAATTCTGATTCTTTGGTGGCATCAAGCGCGGTGCGGGCCTCTAACAGCGCTTTTTCGGCATCACGTTTATTCAGCCAGTAACGAGCAAGCAATTGTCGCGAGGCCGCGTCGGCGGGGGCGGCTTTCTTGGCCTGTTCGAGCAGGCTGAGAAACTCCGGTTCGTTTTTTTCGAGTGCCGCCAGTTGCGCCAAGGCAACCAGGGCGCGGGCATTTTTTGGATCCTGCTTGAGTACATTCTGGAAGCGGGTGCGGGCTGACTTGATATCCTTGTTTGCCAGGTCCAGACGCGCCAGATTGCTGGCCGCCGGTAGATAGCCGGGGTCGATTTCCAAGGCTTTGCTGAAATGCTGCCGCGCCTGGGTGGGGTCATTGTGAAGCATGTATATGGCGCCGCGCAGGTTTTCGGCCAGCGGGAGGCGGGGGTGCCTGCGGTCGAGTTCGGCCACGACTTTGAGTGCTTCGTCATAGCGTTTGGCCTTGGCGTGCGTCATCACCAGCAGTACATCGGCCTGGTGGGTTGTCGTGTCTTTTTCCGCCAACAGGGTGAGCGTATCAATTGCGCCGCGCTCGTCACCGCTTGCCATGCGGCTGGCCGCCAGTTCGCGCATCAGCGCGGTGTTGTCCGGCGCCAGCGCGGAGGCCTTTTCGAGTTTTTTCCGGGCTTCCTGATAGGCGCCCTGACGCAACGCGATGTTGCCTTGCAAGGACAGCAGTTGGGCATCGTCATCATCGTCCTTGATGTTGGCGATCAACTCGCGCGCGCGTTCCGCCTGGCCCGATTCGAGCATGGCGGTGGCCAGCAATTTGCGCGCAAGCGTATGGTCGGGCGCGACTTCGAGAACACGATTCAGGTTGGTGATGGCGTTCTCACGCTTGCCTTGGCTGAGGCTGATGGCGCCTACCAGTAGATTGGCGGGAGCAAAATCAGGCGCGCTACGCAGGACTTCCTGCAATTTGTTGTATGCGGCGTCGAAGTTCTTCTTCCTGAACTCGATCAAGCCGTCGAGATAACGCCCCATCAGGTTATTCGGCGCATAGACATTCAATGTTCTTAGCTCGGCCTGCGCCTGGTCCAGGTTGGAGGCCGCCAGGTGATGTTGAGCGATGGCAAGTCTGGCCGGCAGATTGCTGGGGTCGAGCGCAAGCACCTTGGTGTAGGCGTTGAATGCCTCCTTGTCACGTTTCAAGGCGCGCAGCAGATCCGCCCTCATCACTTGCAGGTCAACCCGCTTGCCCGCCTTGGTGATGGCCTTGTCTATCAGAGTCAAAGCTTGTTCTGCCTGGCCACTGGCAAAGGCCAGGCTGGCGCGCACCGCCAAGGTGTCTGGGTGGTCGGCGACCAGTTTATCTGCTTGGCGCAAGCCGCTTTCCACATTGCCCTGGTCGCCCGTCTGTGCGTAAGCCTGGGCGCGCAACGCCAGAATGGTCGCATTGGCGTCAGCGGCGGCCCTGGGCATTATTTTGATTTCTTCGAGTACCTTCTTGGGTTGGCGCAGCAGCAACAGGGTGCGCGCCAGCAGAATCTCGGCATCCGATGCTTGATAGCCTTTGTCTATTGCTTGCCGCAGTTCCTTTTCCGCATTGGCGAAATCATTATTGGCGAAATAGATGCGGCCAAGCAGGAATCTGGCTTCGCCATTGTTTGGTTGTTGCTGCAGGGCGTTCTTGACTTCGATGGCGGCCCCTTTGCGGTCACCGGCCAGTTCCAGTTTTTTTGCGTTCGCGATGCGCACTTCCGGGCTGGCGTGGCCTCGGGTCAGGTAGTAGGCACCCGACCCGAGGCCGGTGAGGAGGATCAGCGCGGCCGGTACGAGCAAATTCTTTTTCCCCGCCAAACGCTGTATGAAGGATCGCTTGGAACGGGATGAATGGCTGTAAGGCTTGCTCATGGTATCGGGCTTTCCTGGTTCAACTAGGTGGGTAGGCTGGGTGGAGGATCGGGGTGCCGCCGATTTACTTCAGGCCAAAACGATTCATCAGGTCATACAAGGTGGGGCGGCTGATTCCCAACATTTCAGCGGCGTGCGCGACGTTGCCGTTGCTGCGGCCCATTGCCTTCAGCACGGCCCCGCGCTCCGCTTCTTCGCGCACCTGGCGCAGGTTGAGCGGCTCGCTTTCCTGGCTTGGGGGGGTGGCAAGGCCCAGGTCTTCCTGTGAGATGTGCGGGCCGTCGGACATGATTACCGCGCGTTTGATGGTGTTCTCCATTTCACGCACGTTGCCGGGCCAGGCATGGGCTTCGATGGCATGGATGGCTTCCGGCGAGAAACCACGCAAGGCGCGGCCCTGGGTCTGTGCGTAGCGCTCCAGGAACGCATGCGCGAGGAGGGAAAGGTCGCCCTGGCGCTCATGTAGCGGCGGAATGCGCACGGAAATTTCAGATAGGCGGTAAAACAAATCTTCGCGGAAGCGGCCTTCCTTGATCAGTTCTTCAAGATTCTGGTGGGTGGCGGCGACCACGCGGACATCCACCGGAATCTCGCCGCGCCCGCCCAGGCGTTCGATCACGCGCTCCTGCAGGAATCGCAGCAGTTTGGCCTGGAGCGACATGGGCAGATCGCCGATTTCATCGAGGAATAGTGTGCCGTGGCTGGCATATTCGATCTTGCCTATGGTTTGTTTGGCCGCGCCGGTAAAGGCGCCCTTTTCGTAGCCGAACAACTCCGACTCCAGCAGATTCTCCGGAATGGCGGCGCAGTTGATGGCGACAAAACGTTCTTTTACTCGTGGTGATAATTCGTGCAGCCCGCGCGCAAGGACTTCCTTGCCGGTGCCGGACTCGCCGAGCAGCAATACGGAGGCGTCGCTTGGCGCCACTTTTTCGATGGTGCGGCAGACCTTGAGCATGGCCGGATCCGCAGTCAGCAATCCTTGCAGCGGCTCGGCGCGGGCGCGCGAGGAAAGCTGGCGGTTTTCCTGCTCCAGCGTGAAGACGCGGAAGGCGCGGGCGATGACGATCTTGAGGATCTGTTCGTCGAATGGTTTGTTGTAAAAATCGAATGCGCCCAGGCTGATCGCCTTTACGGCGTTGGCGCGATCCTGGTTGCCGGTGACGACGATGATTTTGGTGGTGGGGCAGAGTTGCAGGATTTGCTGCAGCGCGGCGAGGCCTTCGGTCGCGCCGTCCGGATCGGGTGGCAGTCCCAGATCCAGGAGCACTACGGCGGGTTCGAAACGACGAATCTGCGCCAGCGCCGCTTCCCGGTCAGCGGCGACCAGAACTTCATAATCGTCCAGACTCCATTTGATCTGCTTTTGCAGGCCGACATCGTCTTCGACCAGCAATATCTTCGCGGGCTTGTCGCTCATGGCTCAATGTTCGTCAGTTGATAGCAGTGGGAAGTGCAAGGTGAAGCGGCTGCCCAGTCCGGGACGGCTTTCGACCAGGATGTCGCCGCCCAGTTCTTGAACATACGACTTGCATTCGTAGGCGCCGATACCCATGCCGGTTCCCTTGGTGGAATCGAATGGCCGGAACAGTCGCTCTCGGATGAAGGTGTCGTCCATGCCGACACCGGTATCCGTCACCACGATTTCCGCCCAGTTGTCATCGCGATTCAGTGTAACACCCACTTTTCCCGTGTAAGGCGTGGCCTCGATGGCGTTCTGCACGATGTGGCCCACCACACGGGTCAGTTTTTCCCGCTCGGCGCGCACACGCAATTCCGGAGTGAGGATTTCCAGCGTGGGCTTGAGGCTGAATGCGCTCTTGGAGCGAATGACTTCATCCAGCAACTCGACCAGGAGCACTTCACTACTGCTGGCGGCGTCGGGTTTGTCGCGGAGTTTGATGAGCATCCGGTTCATGCGGGCCACCGAACTTTCGATGGTCGCCAGCATGTCTTCCTGGAACTCGGGTTTGTGCTTGTGGCGTTCCGCATTGGCCAGCAACAGGGAGAGTTGCGCCACCAGATTCTTGATGTCATGCACCACGTAGGCGGCGGCCCGGTTGAAGGATTCGAACTGGCGCGCAACGGTCAACGCATCAGCGGCGCGCGCCTGGGCGAGATGGGCGGTCGCCTGGCGCGCGGCGGTTTTCAGCAGGTCGCTTACTTCCCAATCGAACGCCACTTTGCCGAGCGAATCGGCCAGAACCATGACCCCGAGCAGGTTTTCATGCCAGAACAAGGGAATCACCAACCAGACCCGCAGATCACCGGCCAGCCAGGCGGGTGGGGCGGCGTCTCCCAGTAATTCCGGTTGATCCTCGCATTCATGCAAATCCAGTACCCAATGGCTGGTTTCCAGGAATCGGGCGAAGGGATGGCCGGCGGCGAACTGGCCATTCAGCTCGGACCAGTTCCAGTGGGCGGTGCGCCGGAAGTGGCCGTCTTCCTGTTTCATCCAGAGCGCGGCGGCCGGGCTTTCGACCAACCCCGCCATCGCTTCGAGGCTGCGTTCATGCACCCGCATGCCAGGGTCGCCTGCGGTAAGCAAGGCGGTGAAACGCAGCCATTCTTCCCGGTAATCGTAGCGATAGTGGAAGAAATGCTTGGACAGGAACACGCGCAAACGCGCGCGCGCGACTCCGGAAAATACCGTAATCAGCAGCAGGGCAATGGCGCCGAACAGGAAAACGGTTTGCAGCACCGAGCCCCAGTTGCCGCCGACAATGCGCAGGTAGTAGCCGGCGCCCGCCATGAGCATGAGGTAGATGCCCGCGCCGACCAGGGCCACGGAATGGAACGCCATGCGATGGGAGATCGCCAGCGGCTGGTCGTCCGGGCGGCGACGTAACGAGATCCAGAGCAACGGCACCAACAGGGCATTGACCGCGCCGCGCGCGGCCCAGGTATCCGGCGACACGCCGGCGAACAGCATGGCCTCGGAATAGAGGTAGAAGTCGTAGGCGAACATGCCGCCCAGCGCAAGACAGAGAAATTTGATGCCCCAGCGTTCCTGTGGGCGAGTGTTGCGATAGTACTGTTCCACCAGAACCATGCCGAAAATGGCCATCAGATTCGGAATCAGTACATAAGCCAGAAGGCCGGTAAGGCGCGCCGGCCAGAGCATCGCGGCGCCCTGCGCGAGCAGCGCGGCGGCCCCGAGCAGCAACAGTGCCTGGCCCAGCCCGGAAAATCCCGGCGACTCGATGGTCTGGGTGCCGCGCAGTCGCCTCACGCCTTGCCAGAGAAACCAGAGCCAGGCCAGATTGCGGCCCATCTCCAGCAGTGCCACCAATTCGCGGCCGACATTCAGCCAGGCCTGAGCGGCGGCAAACAGAGCCCAGATGCTGGTAATCGTGGCGGGATGCCATACGCGCTGATCCGTGAAGCCGGAGCGCCGGCAGGCCAGGGCCAGAACCGCGAAAGCCACGGCACCCAGGCCGTAGCTCGCGCTGGCGACCAGCATCAGCGCACCCCTTTGCCCAGAACCACGACCTGGGCTGTCTGGAGCAGGATCATGAGGTCGAGAAACAGGCTGTGGTTCTTGACGTAGTACAGATCGTACTGGAGCTTGGACATGGCATCTTCCACACTCGCCCCATAGGGAAACTTCACTTGCGCCCAACCGGTAATGCCGGGTTTCACGCTGTGGCGAGCATGAAAGAAGGGAATCTGGGCGGCCAGTTCCTCGACGAAATAGGGGCGCTCCGGGCGTGGCCCCACGAAGCTCATATGGCCCAGGAATACGTTGATGGTTTGCGGTAATTCGTCGATGCGCAGACGGCGGATCAGGCGCCCGATCCGGGTGGTGCGGTCGTCGTTATGGGCCGCCCAGACCGGCCGCCCATCCTTCTCGGCATCGGTAAACATGCTGCGGAATTTGTAGATGGTGAAGTGCTTTCCGTACTGTCCCACCCTCTCCTGCGTATAGAACATCGGCCCCCTGCTCTCCATGCGGATCAGGATGCCGGTCAACAACATCAGCGGCAGGCTGGCCAGGAGAAAGACACCACTCACCAGCATGTCGAATAAACGCTTGATCACATCGCGGGTGAGGCCCTGGCTGAAGCCGTCGGAAAAGATCATCCAGCTGGCATTGATCGCCTCCAGGGGCAGGATGCCGGTCTGGCGTTCGAAAAAAGCGGGCAGATCAAGCACGCTCACACCACGTAGCTTGCATTCCAGCAATTCGGATACCGGCAGGCCGCCACCGCGCCGTTCACGAATGGCCACCACGATTTCGTTGATGCCTCGGCGTTCAACCAGTTCGCTGATGCCGCCGGAATCGGTCAACACCCGATCACGCGGCACGTAGTTATGCACCGATCCCATCGGCAGGTAGCCGATGATGTTGAGGCCCTGGGCTTCACCCTGGCTGGCCAGTTCCTCGATCTTGGCCGCGCGGCTACCCGTTCCCAGGACCAGAACCCGTTTCTTGAAGAGATCGACCTTGTCCCACTCCATGAACAACAGCCGGATCAGGATGATGGACAGACAGGAGATGGTCATCGCCGAGATGAGTTCTCCATTGCTGGCGAACACCTCGGGCAAGACCAGGGAACCTGAGTAGAGCAGCAGGCCGCTGATGGAAAAACAACCACCCACACGGAAAAACAGGCTGCGCAACCCCGTGGTCCAGGCCCAGCCATAGAGATCGAACATGGAACTGAGCAGGGCGAGTACGGCCGCGAACAACCAGGGTTTGTAGACCGCTGTCGGCGCGAGCAATGCCTGGAATACGGGGCCATGCCGTTCGGCGGAGAAATCGCTGGCGAAATAGAACACCAGAAACTCCAGCACCATGAGGAACAGCATGCTTACGGAGATGTAGTGGCGAAAGAAACGAATCATGGACTAGTCGGGCAAGCGTCCTCTAGCGGGTGGCCAGACGGTGCGCGATGTCCAGTGCAATGGCGCGACGTCTGTAACGGGGCGCATTGTAGCCGCTGCCAGAACGCTCACGGGCCAGTTTCAGCGAGCAGCTTTTCCAGTCGTGCCAGAGAAAGGCGTGGCGCGTGGGCATGCCGTGCGTCCAGTGTCACCATGCGCACCAAGACATCCGCCGGCTCGGAGTAGATCAGATAGGCCATGCGAGCCGCGCGGTCATGAATCTTGTAGGTGATTTCACGGTTGACCAGGAACTGTTCGAAATCCTTGCTGGCTTCCTCGGCGATTTCCAACTCGATCAGGCTGTGTTCGGATACGGCACCGGTAACCGCAGCGCCGGTCAAGGCGGGCTCGAAGCGGGCGAACACGCGCATGACCTCCCTGGCCTGTTCCCGCAGATCAGCCAGCAGATTGGCCCGTTCCTCAGGTTGGAACAAGGCCTGGCGCTCGGACAGAGCGGCGTCGATCTCTTCGTTGCTGGGCATGACATGCCCTTCCGGCAAGCCCAATTGCCGCGCCGCCTTGCGTTTGGCTACCGCATGGTCACGCAGCCCATGTTCCGCCATGAGGCGTGCCGCCAGTTCGGCGACCTGGGCGCGTGCCTGTAGCGCGCGTACATCACGGGAGAAGGCCATTGAGGACTCGTTGATGAATGAATGAGTCGAGTGCGGGACATGTGCCGAAGAGTGGGGTATTCACGAGCAGCGCATCCACGGCGGGTTTCAAGTTATCGCGCGGCGTGGTGAACGGCACATGATCCGTTCACGATTCGGGGTGGCGTAACGCCGGCCCGTCAGTTGCCCGATCCCGTCGGCGCGGACAGGATGCCGAGCGGATTCAACGGCGATCCGGGCAAAGTGGCGCCGGGAGCGAATTCCTGAAAGAAATATTCCTGCACGCCCTGGCCCTCCGCGACAGGTATGCCGGTCTGTGGGTTGATCGCATGGGTGACAATGCCGGCGGGTGGCGTAAACGGCATTTCCTCCACGTTTTTCAAGACCTCCCCCATGTAGCGGACCCAGATCGGCAATGCCGTGCCGCCGCCGGTTTCCCCCGACCCCAGGGAGCGCGGCTGATCGTAGCCCATCCAGGCCACCGCCACGCGAGTCTGCTGGAATCCGGCGAACCAGGCGTCACGACTGTCGTTGGTGGTGCCGGTCTTGCCAGCCAAATCGCCCCGACCAAGCTTGAGCGCCCCCGTGGCCGTGCCGCGTCGCACCACATCCTGCAATAGATTGGTTGTGAGGAAGGCGTTGCGAGGGTCAATTGCCGGCGTGGGCGCGATCGGCGCGAAGGTTTCGAGAACATGGCCATCCTTATCCGTCACCTTGAGCAGGTGCCAGGGCGTTACCCGGCCACCGCCATTGGCGAAAACGGCATAACCCGTCGCCAGGGATAGCGGTGTGACTTCACCCGCGCCAAGCGCCATGGTCAGATAGGGCGGTATGCGGCTCATGTCGAAACCGAATTTGGCCGCATGCTCATGTACGAATTGAACCCCCGTCGCCTGCAACACACGGATGGAAATCAGGTTCTTGGATTTCGCCAGCGCCATGCGCAAGGTCATTGGACCTTCCGTTGTGCCATCGTAATTTTTCGGTTCCCAGGCAACGCCTCCTGTTTCCGCCGGATCCACCGTGATCGGCGCGTCGTCGAACACACTGGCCGGCGTGATGCCGTGTTCCAGCGCGGCGGAATAGATGAAGGGCTTGAAGCTGGAGCCGGGTTGCCGCCATGCCTGGGTCACATGGTTGAACTGGCTGTGGAAAAAATCGAAACCTCCGACCATGGCGCGGATCGCCCCGGTATCGGGAGACAGGGAGACGAAGGCGGCCTCCACTTGCGGCAGGTACGTCAATTGCCAGGGAGCTTCGGGGGACAGGCGCGCCACTCGAACCACACTGCCGCGCGACAGTCGTTTTCCAATGGCCAGTTTGTCGGACAGGAAGCGCTGCGCATATTTGATTTCGCCGGGTTCCAGATCGACGGTCTCGCCACTGCGCATGCGTACCCGGATGCGGGATTTTTCCACGGCGAGCACCACGCCTGGCAGGAAGCCATTGGATTCCTCGCGCTCCAGCAAGTCCCCCTCGATGACCTTTTCCGCCTCGGCGCTGTCGGCCGGCAGTTTCAAATAGGCCTCGGGCCCCGCATAGCCACGTCGGCGATGGAATTCCAAAATGCCCTGACGCACACCCGCCACCGCCGCGCGCTGGTCGGCCAGCTTCAAGGTGGTGTAGACCCTCATGCCGCTGACGTAAATCGCGTCCCCGTACTTCTGATGCATGCGCTGTCGTACCAGTTCAGCCAGGTGGGGTGCGGCCGCCTCGAAGTTCTGGGGAGAGTATTTGACCGGCAGACGCTGTTCCTTGGCGTGCTGATATTCATCCTCGCTGATATAACCCAGGGTCTTCATGCGTCCCAGGACATAGATCTGGCGGGTTTTCGCGCGCGGTGGGTTGACCACCGGGTTGTAGGCCGATGGCGCTTTGGGCAAGCCGGCCAGCATGGCCGCCTCCGCCAGGTTGATCTTGGCCAGCGGCTTGCCGAAGTAGATCTGTGCGGCGGCGGCAAAGCCATAGGCGCGCTGGCCCAGGTAGATATGGTTGAGGTAGAGCTCGAGAATTTCGTCTTTGCTCAGGGCATGCTCGATCTTGATCGCCAGCAGGGCTTCGTTGAGCTTGCGTCGCAGCGTTTTTTCCGAAGACAGGAAGAAATTGCGCGCCACCTGCATGGTGATGGTGGACGCTCCTTCCTTGGCGCCGCCGGACACCATGTTGGAAAGCGCCGCGCGCAATACGCCGATGGTATCCACCCCGCCATGCTGATAGAAACGCTCGTCTTCCGCCGCCAGAATGGCTTGGCGCATGAACTTCGGCGTGTCCTGGAGCCGTACCACGGCACGCCGTTCCTCGCCGAACTCGCCGATCAGGGCGCCGTCTTCGGTATAAATGCGTAACGGCTGCTTGGGCCGGTAATCGGTCAGGCTGTCCAGACTGGGTAAATTGGGGTAAACCAGCGCGGCGGAGAGTCCGGCTACAGCGGTTGCCACGACGATCAGACCGGCGGCCCCCGCCAGGAGAAAATGCCACCAACGGGTCATGTCGAACTCGAAGAGAGAGAGGGGGTTACAGAGCGCGGAGAAATAACTTGTGCGAAATGATGCAGTTATTGCTAGGATTTAGCGCGGCTTATTAAAGAAGCGCTCGAACCGAGTGTATGAAAAGGGGAATTTGTTGAGATTCGCGTTTCCAGGCCAAAGGTACCGACCGCTGATCGGCGTCGATATTAGCTCATCGGCGGTGAAAATGCTCGAACTCGGCCGTAGCGGCAAGGACATGCGCCGGGTCGAACGTTACGCCATCGTGCCTTTGCCGAAGGAGGCTGTGGCGGATGGCGCCATTGCCAAGCCCGATCTGGTCGAGGCCGCGTTGCGAGAGTGCTGGAAGATACTCGACACCAATACTCGTGATGTGGCTTTGGCGCTGCCGGCTTCCTCCGTCATTACCAAGAAAATCCTGTTGCCCACCACCGCCAGCGAGGCGGAAATCGATACCCAGGTAACTGCGGAAGCCAATCAGATGGCCGCATTCTCGCTTGATGAGGTCAGCCTGGACTACCAGGTGCTCGGGCCGAGCACGCGTAACCCCGGTGAGAACGATGCCCTGGTTGTGGTGTCACGGCGTGATCGTGTGGAAGAACGCGTGGCGCTTGCCGAGGCCGTTGGGTTGAAGACGGTCATCATGGATGTGGACGCTTTCGCCACTTTGACCGCCTATGAGCAGATGGCTTTCCATCTGCCTGATAACGGCAGGGGGCAGACGGTCGCCATCATCGACATCGGCGCCAACACCACCCACGTCAATGTATTGCACGACAATCATCCCGTGTACCAGCGCGAGCACGCTCTGGGCGGCAATGTGCTCACCAATGAAATAGCGCGCCGCTTCGACCTGCCCACGGAAGAGGCCGAAGATGCCAAGCGCAAAAGCTTGTTGCCGGACAGTTATGAATCCGAAGTGCTGCAGCCCTTCCTGGATACCGTCGCGCTGGAAATCGGCCGCGCCCTGCAACTGTTCTTTTCCGCGACGTCACACCAGAGCGTGGACCATATTCTGCTGGCCGGTGGATGTGCCGCCATTCCCGGGTTGGATGATGTGGTGCATAGCAAGATGCAAACCAGCACACTGATCGCCAACCCCTTCGCCAAAATGGCGGTCTCCAGCCAGGTCAAAGCCCGCCAACTCGCCACGGAAGCCCCGGCGCTGTTTGTCGCCTGCGGTTTGGCGTTACGCAAGTTCGACCCGACATGACGACGGGCATCCGCATCAACCTCCTGCCTCACCGCCAGTTGCGCCGCGCGCGACGGCAGCGCTTGTTCGCGGTGCTGGCGGTGATCGTAGCTGGCCTTGGCCTGGCGGCCGTCGCCATCGGCCAGGTTCAACTCATCAATGCCAAGAATGCCCAGGATCGGCGCAACACCTTTTTACGGACCGAAATCGTAAAGCTCGACAAGCAAATCAGCGAAATCAAGCAACTCCGGGACAAGACCCAGGATCTGCTTGCGCGCAAGAATGTGGTGGAAGCCCTGCAAGGCAACCGAACCGAGACGGTGCGCCTGTTCGATGAACTGGCGCGGCGTCTGCCCGAAGGGCTCTATCTGAAAAGTGTCAAACAAAGTGGTGACAGCCTCGCCCTGACGGGCTATGCCCAATCCAGCGCGCGCGTCTCCACCTTCATGAGAGCATTGGACGAGACCTCCTTGTTCCAGGATCCGGCCTTGATCGAGGTGAAAGCCGCGCAGGTCGGCAACCTGCGCGTCAATGAATTCTCCATGAATGTAAAAATCACCCACCTCGCGCCGCCGAGGGGCAAGCCATGAACTGGTCCGATCTCAATAATCTCGACCTCAAGAACATAGCCAATGCCCCCTTGGCGGTGCGCGCGCTAGTGCTTGCCATCCTTTTCGCGGCCATCCTCGCGGGGGGGTGGTATCTGTTTTGGGCGGATAGCATCAAGCAACTCAATACATCGCGCCAGGAGGAGCAGACTTTGCGCGAGGGCTATGCCGCCAAGAAGACCCAGGCCTACCATTACGCCGCCTACAAACAGCGCCTCGCGGATGTGGAGCAGTCGCTTGCCTCGCTCCTGCGGCAACTGCCGAACCGTTCTGAAATGGATGCCCTGCTGACCGACATCAACCAGGCTGGCGTCGGACATGGACTCGATTTCGAGTTGTTCCGCCCCGGCAGTGAAAGCATGGCCGAGTTTTATGCCACCCTGCCGGTTTCGATCAAGGTGATCGGCCGCTATCACGATATCGCCAGTTTTGTCAGCGATCTGGCCAAGTTGCCGCGTATCGTCACCCTGCACGATCTCTCCCTGACTCCGGCCAAGGATGGCACGCTGAACATGGATGCCCGCATCCAGACGTATCGTTATCTTGATGAGAATGAACTTGCCGCCGCGAAGAAACAGCAGGGAGGCAAGAAGTAATGAAGCGCATCTGTCTGCTTGCACTTTTCCTGTTGTCGGGCTGTGCCCAAGATGAATTTGCCGACTTGCGCGCTTTTCTGGCACAGGCGGGCCAAGGCGCCCAGCAGAAGCTGGAGCCCTTGCCCCCAGTCAAGGCGCGGGAAGATTTCATTTACGATCCGGGCGAATTGCCCGACCCCTTCCGCCAGCGCAGCATGAAGCCCGCAAAGAGCGGCGGCGGTATCCAGCCCGACCTCACTCGGCCGAAAGGGCCATTGGAGCAGGATCCGCTCGATGGCCTGCGCATGGTGGGCACGATCATCAAGGGTGGGCAATTGTTCGCCTTGGTGCGGCGTCCGGACAATACTCTGTACCGGGTCGCCAAAGGGGATCACATCGGCCAGAACTTCGGCGTCATTCTCTCGATCGGTGAAGCCGGTATCGAAATCAAGGAAATTGTCCAGGACGGCACGGGTGACTGGACAGAATCGAAGGCCAGCATGGCCCTTCAGGAGTAATCGGTATGAAAGCGAAGTTTTCCTCCATGCGCCTGGCTGGCCTGCGTCGGCTCACCACAGTCGGTGTCCTGCTGCTGGCCTTGCCTGCTTATTCGCAAAGTCCCGTTCAGCAGCCCGCGCAACAGGAAACCCCTCAGGAAAATTCACTTCAAAATACTCTGAGTGCCGTCTCGCTGACGCGCGGCAACAACGATAGCCAGGTCGTCAAACTGGTATTCAAGAATACCGTGGGTGAACTCCCTATCGCCTTTACGACCAGCAACCCGCATCGCCTGGTTCTTGATTTTCCCGCCACCAGCAGCGCCCTGCCGCGTACCGCAGAAACCGCCGAGGGGGGGGGCGGCATCAAGAACTGGCAGGTCGTCCAGGCCGGCCAGCGTACCCGTGTGGTGCTCAATCTGAGTGGCCCCGCCAGCTACGAACTGCGCAAGGATCGTAATCTGGTGCTCGCGGTTCTGCGCGGTATTCCGGTTCCGCCCGATACGCCCACTCCCACCCGCTTCGCCGAGGCGGGCCCGGCGCGCGCGCACGGTATCCGAGACATCGACTTCCGGCGCGGCAAGGACGGGGAATCGCGCGTCATGGTTACCTTGTCGGATCCGGGGGTCGGCGTCGACATCAAGAAACAGGGGGGCGCCATTCAGGTCGAATTCCTCAATACCTCTCTCCCCACGCCGTTGCAGCGGCGCCTGGACGTCGCCGATTTCGCCACTCCCGCGCAACTCGTGGAGACCTTCGAGCAGGGCAAGAACACGCGCATGATGATTACCCCCAAGGGCAAGTGGGATTATTCCGCCTACCAGACCGGCAATCTTTTCACCCTGGAAGTGCGATCACTGGAGGGCGCGCAGCCGGATGGCCGCGACAAGCCGCAATACAGCGGCGAGAAACTTTCCCTGAATTTCCAGAATGTTGAAGTTCGCTCCGTCCTCCAGGTCATCGCCGATTTCACCGGCCTCAACATCATCACCAGCGATACCGTATCCGGTAACGTCACCTTGCGACTCAAGGACGTGCCTTGGGATCAGGCGATGGACATCATCCTCAGAGCCAAGGGGCTGGATAAGCGCGCTACCGGAAACGTGATCTGGGTGGCGCCACGCGATGAGCTGGCGGCCAAGGAAAAGCTGGAGTTGGAAGCGCGTCAGCAGATTGCCGACCTGGAAGACATCACCACCGAATTCATCCGCCTCAACTACCTGCGCGCCAGCGAGGCGCAGGCGATCATCAAAGGCCAGTCCTTGAGCGCCGCCGCATCCAGCGCAAAAGCATCCTGTGCAACCAAGGCGGAAGGCGTTGGTGGAACCTCGGCTCAGACCGCGACCGGAACGGGCGCGGCTGCGGGCCAAAGCATCCTGTCCAAGCGCGGCACCACTTCCTACGATCTCAAGACCAATACCCTGTTCATCCAGGACACTCCCAGCAAAATTCAGCAGGTCAAGGACATGATCGCCAGCGTGGATGTGCCGACGAAGCAGGTGATGATCGAGGCGCGCATCGTGGTGGCGGATGATGCTTTTGGCCGTACCTTGGGCGCCCGTCTAGGATTCCAGGGGCGTGATTCCACGCATTCCGGGCAAACCGGCCTGCGCGCGGGGGTATCGAGCAACGCCACAGGCTCCAGTACCGCCGCGAACAGTAGCGCGGCTTTGACCACGGCCCCCGCAAACCTTGATCTGACGGCGTTGACATCGGTCGGTGGACTGGCCTTCAACCAGACTCCCGCCAGCCTCGGTTTCACCGTCATCAATGCCGCCAGCACGGCGATCCTGGGTCTGGAACTGCGGGCGCTGGAGGC
This sequence comes from Hydrogenophilales bacterium, assembly GCA_023258975.1. GTDB lineage: Bacteria > Pseudomonadota > Gammaproteobacteria > Burkholderiales > Thiobacillaceae > PFJX01. Next base: position 16,494 of record JAHFRD010000020.1, read on the forward strand.
GGATAAACGCGGCAAGATCGTCTCCAATCCGCGAGTCATCACGCAAAACCAGAAACCCGCCGTGATCCTCCAAGGTCAGCAGATCCCGTACACCAGCGCGGCCAGCGGTACCGCCGCTACCACAACCAATTTCGTGGATGCCTTGCTTTGCTTGCTCGTTGACCCACAAGTGCTGAATAACGACACCATTATTCTGGATGTCGAAGTCCAGAAGGATGCGATTGGCGCCGTGCCTCCGGGGGGGAGCGCGCCAGCAATCAACGTCAAACGGGTCAAGACTCAGGTCAGGGTGAAAAATGGCGAGACAGCCGTTCTGGGTGGCATCTTCGAGCAGGAACTGCGCAACGACACGGAAAAGGTACCCTTCCTCGGCGATCTCCCCCTGCTCGGGCACCTGTTCAAGAGCAATATCAAGGGCGACATCAAAACCGAACTACTGATCTTCCTGACTCCGCGCATCCTGGATGACGGGGTGGTCATCCAGTAATCGTCGCATTACGTCATGACGGCGGCCACCAGGCTGCCGTTTTGATTTCAGCCGGTTCGAGCCGCCTCAGCAAACGAGCCCGCGCAGCCCGCACAAATAGCGCTTCCCCAGCGCCAGCAGTATCCACATCCAGAACAACAGGAAGAACGCCAGCATGGGGATATGGGGGTCGAGAATGCGGCGCGGCGCGAGGTTGCGAACCAGCCTCACCGCCGGCCTGGAGATGCTTTCCAGCACCCTGTAGACCAGGTTGTCATGGCGCCGCGCTCCAGTCATCAGAGTGAGCGCGCCCTGGCCGAGCAACGCGAAGCCGGCGACTTCCACCACGGCGCGCAGCGCGCCGATCAGGAAAATATCGAGATGCATGATGGTTATCAGGTAAAGCTTGTGGAGGCACGCTGTGGGGCAAGTTGCCGAAGGCTACCTGACTCAGGCCACTCACGTGGCGCTATGAGAGGCCGTCAGGCAGTGACAAAGGCGTAGCCCGCCTTCGTCGGAACTTCAATCAGGCTACGCCCATGACCTTGTCGTCAGCCATCTTGTCGTTTACATTCGGCCGCATGCGCGACTCATTTCATTCCGTCTCGTTTTGCTTTCTCATGCGGCATGCCACTCGGCTGCTGCTGCCCCCGCGCGGGCACTGATCTCACCCCTCCCCTCGCTGTACCCGAATTCGTTATCCGTCTACGCCCGAAGTCTGGGCGGGTGAATCATTGGAGTACGTCATGAACGACAAATTAGTCATATTTGATACCACCTTGCGGGATGGCGAGCAGAGTCCCGGCGCCGCCATGACCAAGGACGAGAAGATTCGCATCGCGCGGCAGTTGGAACGCCTGGGTGTGGACGTCATCGAGGCGGGTTTCGCCGCCGCCAGCCCCGGCGACGCCGAGTCGATCAAGAGCATCGCCACGATCATCCAGGGATCCACTGTGTGTTCGCTGGCGCGTGCCAACGAGCGCGATGTGCGCGCCGCCGGCGAGGCGATCAGGCCCGCCGCCTCCGGGCGCATCCACACCTTCATCGCCACCAGCCCCATCCACATGGAAAAGAAGTTGCGCATGCAGCCCGATCAGGTGCTGGAAGCGGCGGTGAAGGCCGTGAAGTTGGCGCTGGAATACACCGACGACGTCGAATTTTCCGCCGAGGACGCGGTACGTTCCGAGATGGACTTTCTTTGTCGTGTATTCGACGCGGTGATCCAGGCCGGCGCCAGGACGCTCAACGTACCCGATACCGTCGGCTACAGCATCCCCGCGCTGTGGGGCGAGCGCATGCGCCAGTTGATCGAGCGGGTGCCGAATTCCGACCGGGTGATCTGGTCCACCCATTGCCATAACGACCTCGGCATGGCGGTTGCCAACTCCCTGGCGGCGGTGATGAATGGCGCGCGCCAGGTGGAATGCACCATCAACGGCCTGGGTGAGCGGGCCGGCAACGCCTCGCTGGAGGAGATCGTCATGGCGGTGAAAACCCGGCGTGACGTGTTCACTTGCGATTCGCGCATCGACACCACCCAGATCGTGCCGACCTCGCGCCTGGTCTCGCAGATCACTGGCTACCCGGTGCAGCCGAACAAGGCCATCGTCGGTGCCAACGCCTTTTCGCACGAGTCCGGCATCCACCAGGATGGCGTGCTCAAACATCGCGAGACTTACGAGATCATGCGCGCGGAGGATGTCGGCTGGAGCCACAACAAACTCACCCTGGGCAAGCTGTCGGGACGCAATGCCTTCCGCACCCGTTTGCAGGAGCTCAACATCGTCATGGAGAGCGAGGAGGCCCTCAATGCGGCATTCGCGCGTTTCAAGGAACTGGCCGACAAGAAACGGGAAATCTTCGATGAAGATATCCATGCCTTGGTCGCCGTGGAAGGCGGTGTCGATACCTGCGACCGTTTCAAGCTGGTTTCCCTCAAGGTCTGCTCCGAGACCGGCGAGACGCCGCATGCCCATGTGGTGCTTTCAGACGGCGGCACGGAACTGCGCGCCGATGAATTCGGTGGCGGCCCGGTGGACGCTTCGTTCCGCGCCATCGAGAAACGAGTGGAAAGTGGCGCCACCCTGCTGCTCTACTCGGTCAACAACATCACCACCGGCACCGATGCCCAGGGCGAGGTGACCGTGCGACTCTCCCGCAAGGGCCGCATCGTCAACGGCCAGGGCGCGGATACCGATATTGTCATCGCCTCGGCCAAGGCCTACCTGAACGCGCTGAACAAGCTGTTCGGCGCCGAGGAGCGGGCGCACCCCCAGGTGTGAATTCGCGCCGGCCGGAAAACAAAACGGGCGACCATCTGGCCGCCCGTTTTGCATCGGGAACGGTGTTTACCGAATGCAGGGAATCTTGCCGTCCTCACCGACATCTTGCGGCACTTTGCCGATCCACATTTGGTACATGGAGGTGAACCACATGATGGTGAAGGCCGTGCCCATCAAGGCGCCGGAAATGATGACCGCCCAGGCAAAGCCTTCCCACACCTTGGTCAGATACCAGGAGGCGATGTCGGTGATCAGGGTCAGGAAGGGGGTGGCGATGACCACGCATTTCAGCCAGGTGGGGCGAATCAGCGCGTGCGTGAAGATGAAGCCGACGATGAAAAAGATGAAGGTGATCGAGAACAGATGGATGTGAGAGACGCGCACCAGAGTGGGAATGGTCATGCCCTCATCCTTGGCGGTTACGGTCTTGAGGCCATCCGCCTTGGAAAAATTGGGCAGGTGCGGGTTGGCTTCGGGGTTGTGGCAAGCCACGCAGTGTTCCTGCAGAACCGGGTTGATCTTGGCCTCGATTTCTTCGGGTTTGGCGCCGTTGTGCAGCCAATCGAAGATCATCTGGCGCTTCTCGGCGGGCAGCATGTCCGCCATGGGGCCGCGCAGCGCGGTTTCCAGCTTGGTGCCGTTGGGATTGCCGCCATAGGCGATCATCAAGTCCTTGCCGGACAGCATCGGGTCGCCATCCTTGCCGGCGTGTGACTCCCACACCTGAATCATGGCCATGCAGTAGGCCAGACCAAAGACCAGCAGCACCATGGAAAACAGTACTCGCATGGACATCGGCAGGAATTTGAAGTGCACGTTATTCAAGCTGGACATGGTTGGTTCCTCTTTAGCGATGGCGGGAGAGTTTATAAGCGGACACTAATGTCGTCAATTTGGCGCGGCGCCGCAACCGGGAGCGTTGATTATGGTCAAACACGAGGATTCATGCGGGCGTACCAGGCGGCGGAGACAAAAAACAGTAAAGAAAGTGCGATCTCGAGCAAAGCAAGTGTTGCGGAACTGCCACGATCCGACCAGGCGCGTACCGTGCCTTCAGTGAAGTAGAGCCAGATCAGTAGGGTGGACCAGCGATAGGTGTAGACGCGGCCGCGCAGGATGCCGAATAGCGGGAGCAGGAGTGGCAGCACCTTCAACACCAGCCAGGAACCACCCGGGCGCTGCGGCGCCAGCCAGAGTTCCCAGGCCACACTGAGCGCGATCAGCGCGATCAGGCTGGTGGAGGCCAGGTTGCGCAATAGAGCGGGATTCAAGCGCGGGCCGCCTGTGCCAGCGCCACCAAAGCCTGGCGCGCTTCGTGCGCGTCGTTGACCGGGGCGTCGAAATCGAAGCGCAGGTCAGTGGTGTCCGCGCGCACGTCAAAACCGTCCGGGTCGATGCCGATCATGCTTGCCGATTTCGTCTCCACGCCATGCACATGGCGACAGTAGGCGATCAGGTTTTCTCCGTGATCCGCGTTCATGTGCGCCACGATGTCGCTCTCCTGCTCCGCCAGTGGGCTTTCGCGGCATAGATAAGCCTCGGGCTCCACCCAGTGGATCCGCCCGAAACCGCCGATGTAGCGTACCCGCGCGGGTTCGATGCGATAGAACTGGAAGTCGTGCATGGCGAAATAGGCTTCCGCCTGCGGATGAAAGCGCAGATACCTCGGCCCAACGCGATCCTTTTCCGCCAGGCGCACGGCGCGACCCAGCACGGTTACCCTGCCGGCCAGCTGCATGTCCGGGCTGTAAGGCTGCACGATCAGGGAAACGCGCGGATCCGCGTGGATGTTCCGGGTGTGTTCGGCCAGGTCGGAAATCAGGATCACCGGGCATCCGGCATGATCGGAGACGAACGGCGCCACCGAACCGAACGGAAACCCCTCCAGGCGCCGCGAGATCGTCGAAAGCACCCCACTGTGCTGGCCGCGCACGAAGCGGCGCGCTTCCGGCGCGTTGTTTCTCCCTTCCTCGCTCATGGCGCCAGCCTCGCCGCCGTTTCCGCCAGGCGCCGGCCCAGGGCGAAGGCCAGCTTGCGCTCTTCCTCCGTGATCGGCTCGCGTCCGTCCGACCCGGCCCAATGGCTGGCGCCATAAGGCGTACCGCCGGAGCGGGTCTGGTTCAATTCGAGGTTGGAATAGGGCAGGCCGACGAGGATCATGCCGTGGTGCAGCAAGGGCAGCATCATGGTCATCAGCGTGGTTTCCTGGCCGCCGTGCAGGCTTGCCGTGGAAGTGAACACGCAGGCCGGCTTGCCGACCAGGTCGCCGTTCAGCCAGAGGCCGGAGGTGCCGTCCAGGAAATGCTTCATGGCTGCCGCCATGTTGCCGAAGCGGGTGGGCGAGCCCAGCGCGACCCCGGCGCATTCCTGTAAATCTCGTGTCGTGGCGTAAGGGGCGCCGCTGTCCGGAACCGGTTTCGCCGGGGTGTCGCGTTCGCTCATCACGTTGGGCACGGTGCGCACGCGCGCCCGCATGCCCTCCACCGATTCGACGCCATGCGCCAGATGTTGCGCCAACTGCTTAACGGAGCCGTGCAGGCTGTAATAGAGAACCAGAATGTCTTTCATGGGGAGCCGCAGAAAAATCAACCGGGCGAATGCTAACGCAGGCGACGTCCGCTGGCCCCTTGAAAGCGCACCCCGCGCCGTCAGGCCACCCTGGATGCGACATGCGCGGTAGCATCGCGGCTCGCGTCGGGGATGACGCGCACCCACGAGGAGACAGCATGAAGATCGAAACCCTGGCCGTGCATGGCGGCTATTCCCCGGAACCCACCACCAAGGCCGTGGCGGTGCCCATCTACCAGACCACGTCCTACGCTTTCGATTCCACCCAGCATGGCGCCGACTTGTTCGACCTCAAGGTGGCCGGCAACATCTACACCCGCATCATGAATCCCACCACCGACGTGCTGGAAAAGCGCGTCGCGGAGATGGAAGGCGGCATCGGTGGCCTGGCCCTGGCTTCCGGCATGGCGGCCATCACCTACGCGATCATGACCATCGCCGAGGCGGGCGACAACATCGTCACCAGTTCCACCCTCTACGGCGGCACCTACAACCTGTTTGCCCACACCCTGCCGCGCTACGGCATCGAGGTGCGCTTCGCCGACTATCGCGAACCGGACAGCTTCGCGTCGCTGATCGACGACCGCACCAAGGCGGTCTTCTGCGAATCGGTGGGCAACCCGCTCGGTAACGTCACCGACTTCGAGAAACTGGCGGAACTGGCGCATGCCCACGGCGTGCCGTTGATCGTCGACAACACCGTGCCCACGCCTTACCTGTGCCGCCCGTTCGAACACGGCGCCGACATCGTCGTGCATGCGCTGACCAAATACCTGGGTGGCCACGGCAACAGCATCGGCGGCATGATCGTCGATTCCGGCAAGTTTCCCTGGGCCGAACATAAGGTGCGCTTCGCCCGCCTCAACGAGCCGGATGCCTCCTACCACGGCGTCGTCTATACCGAGGCGCTGGGCGCGGCCGCCTACATCGGCCGCGCCCGCGTGGTGCCGCTCAGAAACATGGGCGCGGCAATCAGCCCGTTCAACAGCTTCCTGATCCTGCAAGGCATCGAAACCCTGCCACTGCGCATGGACCGCATCTGCGAGAACAGCATGGCGGTAGCCGAGTACCTGAAAAGTCACCCGAAGGTTTCCTGGGTGCGCTATGCCGGGCTGGCCGATTCGCCGAGCAAGGCGCTGGCCGACAAATACCTGGGTGGCAAAGCTTCCGGCATCGTCGCTTTCGGCATCAAGGGTGGCCTCGCGGCCGGCGGCAAATTCATCGACGCCCTCAAACTGATCGTGCGCCTGGTCAATATCGGCGATACGAAATCGCTGGCCTGTCACCCGGCCAGCACCACGCACCGGCAACTGTCGCCAGTGGAACTGGCGAAAGCGGGCGTGAGCGAGGACATGGTGCGACTGTCGCTGGGCATCGAGCATATCGACGACCTGATCGCCGACATCGAACGGGCGCTGGCCGCCGCAGGTTGAACGAGACTTGGGGACGGGTTCCCCGGTTCATCGGGGGAGGCGCCGACGGCGCCAATGACCAAGGCGAGCCGACGGCTCGCCTTTTTTGAGGACGCGAAGGGCGCCAACCGACTTCGCCAACCCGCTTATTTCTTCGTGTCGCCGACCACCATGCGGTTGACGAAGATGACGCTGGGGAACGTGCGTTTCAGGGTCTTGCTGTAGAAATTTTCCATGACCATGTCTTTATCGAACTGGATGACATCCCCCTTTTTTACAGCCGTGCTCGCCGCGGCCAGCCACACGGTTTTCTTGCCTTGCGCCGCTTCGATATAGAGATACGGGGGGGCGCTGATCGTGCTCAAGACGGTGGCTTGCTCGGTCAACGGGATGTCCCGCGCGTCCCTGGCCTGGGAATGCGGCGCAATGGCAAGCAAGGAGGCGGAGAGCGCGAGTACGGACAGAAAGGAAGGTGTTTTCATCGGTGGAGTCCTGGTTGGGTGGTTGCGTGGATAAAGCCACGGCATTGTTGACGATTTCGCGCGGCGGGTCGAAAAGTTGCGCCACGCGAGCGGCTCAATCCCAGGCCAGCGTGCCGCCGGTCTGGTATTCCGTCACACGGGCCTCGAAGAAGTTCTCTTCCTTCTTCAAGTCGATCATTTACGCCATCCACGGGAAGGGGTTGCTGGCACCCGGGTATCACTCATCCAGGCCGATCTGTGTGGCGCGGTGGCTGGCGCCACGGCCGGCGGCGCGGGGCGATAGGTGGGTTGCGCGGGCGGGGTGTAGTCGTCTTCGAAGTTCAGCATGTCGGCCTCCAACGTGTATTGGGGGTCACCGGGCTTGCTTCAGGGCAAGCGCGGATTGCGTAGCGGCGGTCGGTGCGGTTTCCACGTCCACCACCCGGCGCAGCAGATGCGGCGATACGGTCCAGTGCTCGCCGCCTTCGGTAATCACGGTCACCGTTTTTTTGTTGTAACGGGTTAGGACGCCGAACAGGGGCGGACGCCCGTCGGGCTGGAAACTCACCCGGTCGCCGACGCTGAAATCCAGCATCCTTTGGTGCGCGCGCATCTGCGAAAGAAATTTCAAACGTTCGACGATGCGGCGGTTGAGGTCGATCAGTTCGGTTTCGGAGAGGTGGTCGATGTTGGGGGGCATGGTGAAAGCGGGGGCACCCCGTCTCAATAGGTGATGCCGGTACATGGATGCAGGATCTCGGCGACTTCCAGGCTCGCGGCCTGGGCTTCGAGGCTGATTTCCTTCAATGCGGCGGGGGTGAGGCCAAGCATTTCCATGCTGTGGGCGGCGCGGTTGTCGGGGCGGTAGGTTTCCGGTTCGTATTCGGCCTTGAGGCAGGGAGCCAGATTGGCGGCGAGGTCGCCGGCCAGATGGATCACGGCAACCTGTTTCATGAAGTCCGGGGCGGCGGTGGGGTCGAGTTGGTGGCGTACCGGAAGTGTCAATTTTTCCGGCAGTCCCCAGCTTTCCAGCAAGGCGGCGCCCAGTTCGGCGTGGCTGAAGCCGAAGGTCTGGCGCTCGGCGTCGTCGAGGGTGGTTTCGTGCATTTGCCCGAGTACCTCGCGGTATTGCGCCGGCCGGCGGACGTAGAACACCAGGCGGCCGACGGCATGGAGCAGGCCGGCGAGGAACAGGCTTTCGCCATCGTGCAGGCGCAGGTGGTCGGCGATCAGCCGGGCAAGCACGGCGCTGGTGGCGCTGTGGTCCCAGAAGGTGTCCATGTCCACAAACTCGGCGGGGATGTCGCGGAAGGTGTTGACCGCCGCCGTGGCCAGCACCAGATCGCGCAGGGTGTTGTGGCCGATCAGTGTTACGGCGCGGGTGAGCGTCTCGGTCTTGCCGCGACCGCTGTACAGCGCGGAATTGGCCAGGCGCAGGACGGTGGCCGCCAGGTTGGCGTCGAACTCGATGACTTCGATGAGATCGCCCGCGCTGGCGGAGGGCGAATCCATCACCGCGCAGGCCCGCAGCACCAGATCGGGCAGGCTGAACAGGGTGGAGACTTCGCCGGCCAGTGCGTGAGGGGTCATGGTGCCCGCCATTACTGGCACGCCTCACATTCCTCGAAGCCGGGGTCACCGGGGCGCAGGGTGCAGGCGCGGCCAACGATTTCCGCTTCGGCAAGGTTGGGGGAGGCGACATAACCGCCGGGGTTGCCGCCCATGCCGCCGGATACGCCACCGCCGGTGCCGCTGGCCATGCCGCCGCCCGCGCTGTTTCCACCACTCCCACCGCCGTGCGCTGAAACCGCATTGAGTTCACCGCTGCGGCCGGTGGATTTCTCGGCGGCGGTCGCGCCCATCGAGCGCAGGTAATAGGTGGTCTTGAGGCCGCGCAGCCAGGCGAGTTTGTAGGTCTCATCCAGTTTCTTGCCGGAGGCGCCGTGGAGGTAGAGGTTGAGGCTTTGCGTCTGGTCGATCCATTTCTGGCGGCGCGCGCCGGCCTCAATCAACCAGGTCGGGTCGACCTCGAAGGCGGTGGCGTAGAGGGCGCGCAGGTTGGCCGGGATGCGGTCGATCCTGGCCAGGCTGCCGTCGAAGTACTTGATGTCGCCCACCATCACCTCGTCCCACAGGTTCAGGGCTTTCAGGTCGCGCACCAGATATTGGTTGACCACCGTGAACTCGCCGGAGAGGTTGGATTTGACGAACAAGTTCTGGTAGGTCGGCTCGATCGAGGCGGAAACGCCGACGATGTTGGCGATGGTCGGGCAATTGGAGTTGCGCATGCCCACGGTCACGATCCGCTGGCCTGCGGGTGGGTCTCCACCAGTTCGCGAATCCTGGCAATGGCCGCCGCTTGTCCACCATTGACGGCGACGAACGCCTTGGTCAGGGCGATGGTGATCTTGCTGTGTTCAAACGCGACCACGGCGCCGTTGTGGCGGATGATTTTGTGGTCGAGGTAGGCGTGACCGGCGGGTACCTCCAATGGCACGACGGTTTTGCCCAGGATGGGGTTTCCGGAGGGCTGGAAATCCGTGGAAAACTGCATCGGTGAGTCTCCTTGGGGCTTGATGCCGGTGCGGGTGTGGCATTCATTGGTTTATTAGAAAACACTAAATATAGTGTTATGCATGGTTATTTAACGCTAATTCTAGTGTGGTGACATTGATCGTCAACCGCTTTTTTGTGCACAGGATGTCCACAGGAAAGACACAGGCTTGTCTACAGGCGGTGCTTCGGCGCGAGGACTGGATGCTGGTGCGGCCGGGAGTTTCAACAACGACTTATCCACAGCATGGCGGGATATGGCGAGGAACAAGGTGCATCGCTCCAGGCAGGCTTAGGTGACGTGGTTCCCCGTCGCTCCGATAAAGCTCTTGCCCTCCGGTAATGACCTCCCGCAGCGCTCAATGTGTAAGCAGGTTGTCGATTTTGACGGGGTATCATGACAGTCGTTTTTTGCACCGCACACCACCATGCGCAACACCGCCGTCCTCCTTGTCGCCTGCCCAGATCAGAAAGGCCTGGTCGCCGCGATCGCCAATTTTCTGCTCCGGCACAATGCCAACATCCTGCATGCCGACCAGCATCAGGACGGCGCCGCCGGTCTGTTTCTGATGCGCGTGGAATGGGAGTTGCAAGGCTTCGAGCTGGGGCTACACAAGTTCGACGAGTCGTTTGCGCCGATTGCGGCGGGGCATCGGATGGACTGGAAACTGTCTCTGTCCAGCGTGAAGCCGCGCATGGCGGTCTTTGTCTCCAAATTCGATCACTGCCTGGCCGATCTGCTATATCGCCACCATGCCGGTGAACTGTATTGCGACATTCCGCTGATCGTCAGCAACCATCCGGACACACATTGGCTGGCCGCCGCCTACAAGATTCCGTTCCAACTCATCCAGGTGAACAAGGAAAACAAGCCGGACGCGGAGCGCCAGCAACGCGCACTGCTGGAGGCACACCACGTCGATTTCGTGGTGCTGGCGCGTTACATGCAGGTGCTTTCGCCCGAGTTCATGGCGCATTACCCCAACCGCATCATCAACATCCATCACTCCTTCCTGCCCGCCTTCCACGGCGCCAAGCCGTATCAACGGGCGTTTGAGCGGGGCGTGAAGTTGATCGGGGCCACCAGCCATTACGTGACGGAAGTGCTGGATGACGGCCCCATCATCGAACAGGACGTCACCCGTATCTCGCACCGTGACGATATCGACGACCTGGTGCGCAAGGGGGCGGATCTGGAGAAAGTGGTGCTGTCCCGCGCCGTGCGCTGGCACATCGACAACCGCATCCTGGTCTACGGCAACAAGACGGTGGTGTTCGATTGACGTGGCGCCGGTTCTCCGCCACATGAAAAAAGCCGGCGCAAGGCCGGCTTTTTTCATGTGTACGCCCCGCGTGGCGCCGGGAGGTCTCAGTGTTCGAGAGACTTCTTGGCCAGCTTGGCCCAGATGAACAGGCCCATGGCAACGATGAAGCCGAGGGTGAACAGGCTGAGTAGCCCGATGGGGGAGTTGAACAGCAGATTCATTACGGCGTCCATGTGCGTGCTCCTAGTGATTGCCCCTTTACGGGTGCGTTGGTGATTTGCTTGCTTCGGCTACCAGTTCCGCCATGCCGGAGAAAGGTGCCGTCCACTGGCCGGTGATCCGCCAGGCCCGGTCTTCCGGTTCGAGTACCAGAATTCGCTTCCCTGATCCCAGCTCCTGGGCAGGGGCAATATACGACAGCTCCTGTGAATGTGCCAAGAGGATATGGATGTCCTGATTCTCTCGGGTAGGATGCACGATGTTCAGGATGAGCCGCTGCGGATGGCTTCCCAGGTCGCCGCGCAGAACCAGTTTCATCTGGCCGTTTCCGGCGGTCAGCCGCGCTGACAGGCCGAGCGCCGCCGCTGCTTGATCCGCCGGAGTGGTTGGCGCCACCATCGCAAAACCTTCCTTGCGGTAATTGGCCTTGACCATGCTGTCCGGATCGTGGGCGGCGATGAAGTAGGAGGTGACACTGGCGACCACGGCGATGGCGGGCAATCCGGCAATCAGCCAGATCATCGGTTCTTTCCACCAGGGGCGGTCTTGGGCTGGGTCAAGCGTCATCATGTCTGGGCCTTATTTAAGGAAGCTGGATTTGGCCTCGCGCACGATGCCGGCGTCTTCATCCGCCTGGATCGTGAACGTGACCGGCTGGCTGGGGCGTTTCAGTTGCCCAGGGTCGGCGCGCAACACGACGTTGTGGTTGACCGTGCCCAGGGCCGGGACTTCCACGTTGTCACCCACGGCCACAAGCAGGCCTTCGATGCCCTTGGCCTTGATGTGGTAGCGGTGCGCGCGATTTTCCATGTTGATGATGCGCAACTGGTACAGGTTTTCGATTTGCCCATTCGCGACCTCGCGCGACAGCGTCAGGCGGTCGCGAATCACGTCGGTGCGCATGGGAATGCGCATGGCCAGCGTATAGAAGAAGGCGATGGTGATCAGCGAGACGATGGCGATGTAGAACAGCGTGCGGAAACGGAATACGTGCTTGGGGATTTCCTTGTCGGTGTAGACGCCGTCGATGGCGTTCTGCGTCGAGTAGCGGATCAGCCCCTTGGGATAGCCCATCTTGTCCATGACCTGATCGCAGGCGTCGATACAGGCCGCGCAGCCGATGCACATGTATTGCAGGCCATTGCGGATGTCGATGCCGGTCGGACAGACCTGCACGCAGATGCCGCAGTCCACGCAATCCCCCAGTCCTTGCGTCTTGTAATCGACGCCCTTTCTGCGCGTGCCGCGCGATTCGCCGCGCTGGTAATCGTAGGTGATGATCAGGGTGTCGGTGTCGAACATCACGCTCTGGAAGCGAGCGTAGGGACACATGTATTTGCACACCTGCTCGCGCATGAAGCCGGCGAAGCCCCAGGTGGTGAAGGCATAGAAGAATATCCAGAAGGCTTCCCAGGGGCCGAAGTCGAACACCAGCATTTCCCGCCAGAGCACGGTGGCCGGCGTGAAATAGGCCACGAAGGAAAAACCGGTCCAGAGAGAGAGCAACACCCAGGCCACATGTTTGCCGCCCCGGCGCAGAATTTTCTCGCCGTTCCAGGGCATGGCATTGAGCTTCTGCTGCTTTTTGTAGTTACCTTCGATCCAGCCCTCGACCCACATGAACAACTCGGTGTAGACCGTTTGTGGGCAGGCATAGCCGCACCAGAGGCGGCCGGCGATGGCGGTGAACAGGAACAGTCCCAGCGCGGAGAGGATCAGGATGACGGCGAACCAGATGAAATCCTGTGGCCAGAACACCAGATCGAACAGATAGAACTTGCGCGCGCCCAGGTCGAAAAGGACAGCCTGGCGATCATTCCAGTGAATCCAGGGGAGGCCGTAGAAAATTGCCTGAGTGACAACCACCAGCGCAATTCGCCAGTAGTTGAAAACGCCGGACACGGCGCGCGGGTAGATTTTTTCGTGTACGGCGTAGAGCGATTGCTCCGCATCGATTCCGGCATCCTTGATGATGGGGATGCTTTCAGGTTTTTTCTCGGACACAGTATTCCTCTTTCTCAAAAAAGGCATCGGCCAAGCGAGCTTGCCCCGATCCCTGTTTCCGGTGGAACCCTCTGATGGTCTTGCATGGGGTCGTGATCGAACCGGAAGCCAGCTCACTCTCGCGAATGGGCTGGGTTCCGGGGCCGGCCCGTGGGCCGGCCTCGCGGATCCGCGCGGGCTTAGTTGCTCGCGGGTGCGGCGACGACTGCGGGGGCGGACGCGGCCGGCTGCTTGCCACCACCCAGACCCCAGACATAGGCGGCCAGGAGGTGGATCTTGGAGTCATTCAAGACGCCACCCGAGGCATGCGACTGAGCGGGCATGCCACCCTTGCGGCCCTTGATGATGCTTTGCGCGATGGCGGATTCGCTGCCGCCATACTGCCAGGCATCATCGGTCAGGTCGGGGAAGCTGGCGGCGGCCATGCCTTTGCCGTTCTCCCCGTGGCAACCCGCGCAAGCGGCAAACTTGGCCTGGCCAGCGGCGGCCAGAGCCGCGTCATGCGGTTTGCCACCCAGGGACAGGACGTAGTTGGCCACTTCCTTGGCGCCCTGTTCGCCACCCACGGCATCGCCCATCGGCGGCATTTCGGCGATACGGCCACCGGAAATGCTGGCCTGGATATCTTCCGGAGTGCCGCCGAACAGCCACTGGGCATCGGTCAGGTTGGGAAAGCCCTTGCCGCCTTGAGCGCTGGAGCCGTGGCATTGGGAACAGTAGGTCATGAACAGGTTCTGGCCCATTTCCCTGGCTTTGGGGTCGGCGGCCACGGCCATGATGCTCTGATTCTTGTAAGGCCCCATCACCTTGTCGAACTCGGCATCGACGGCATCCTTGTCGTCTTTCCATTCCTTGAAGGAGGTCCAGCCCAGGGTGCCGGCGTACTTGCCCATGCCCGGGTAAAGCACCAGGTAACCGATGCCGAAAAAGATCAGGCCGTAGAACATCCACATCCACCAGCGCGGCAGCGGGTTGTTGAGTTCCTGCAGATCGCCATCCCAGGTGGGGGCCATCATTTCAGCCTGTTCGCCTTCGGCGAGCTTCTTGGTGGTCTGGCTCGAAAGCAGCCAGAGAGAGAAAAGAATGCCGAGTACCGTGAATGCGGCAACGTAGTAATGCCAGAACTCACTGAAAAAATCTGATCCCGCGAAATCGATCATGTTGTGTGTCTCCTAGTCTGTGCGGCGTTTGCCGGCACCCTCGGCGTCTTCCTGGAAGGGAAGGTTGCCGGCGTCCTCGAATTTCTGCTTGTTGTCGCGCTTGAACACCCACCAGAGGATGGCGATGAACAGCAGGAAGAAGAGGACGGTTACCACCGAGCTGAGGGTGCCGACGTCCATGTCACTGTGCCTTCGGTGCGGAAGTGCCGAGCACCTGCAGGTAGGCGATGAGGGCGTTCATTTCCGTCTTGCCTTGCAGCATGGCGGGTGCCTCGGCGATTTCCTGCTCCGTATAGCCATGACCGACGATGTTCAGCGTCTTCATCTTGGCCTGGATATTGGCGACATCCGCCGGTGCGTCGGCCAGCCAGAAATAGGCGGGCATGTTGGATTCCGGCACCACATCACGCGGGTTCATCATGTGGGTGTAGTGCCAGTCATCCGAGTAACGCCCGCCGACACGGTGCAGATCCGGGCCGGTGCGCTTGGAGCCCCACTGGAACGGACGGTCGTAGACAAACTCGCCGGCCACGGAGAAGTGGCCATAGCGTTCGGTCTCGGCACGGAACGGACGCACCATCTGGGAGTGGCAGTTGTAGCAGCCTTCCCGAATGTAGATGTCGCGGCCGGTGAGTTGCAGCGCGTTGTAGGGCTTGAGGCCCGGCACGGCTTCCGTGGTCGATTTCTGGAAGAACAGCGGCACGATCTGGACCAGACCGCCGATGGACACGACGATGAACGTCAGGACCATCAGCCAGCCGATGTTCTTTTCTAGAGCCTTGTGAGAAAACATGCGATCTCTCCTTGTCCGTTAAGCCGCGACGGCTTCGGGGATGCGGGCGTCGTTGACGGCCTTGCCGGCGGCGACGGTCTTCCACACGTTGTAAGCCATCAGCAGCATGCCCGCGAAGAACATGACGCCGCCGATCAGGCGAATCGTATAGAAGGGATACATGGCGGCCACGGACTGGGCAAAGCTGTAGGTCAGCGTGCCGTCCGCGTTGGTCGCGCGCCACATCAGGCCTTGCGCCACACCGGCGATCCACATCGCGGCGATATAGAGCACCACGCCGATGGTCGACCACCAGAAGTGCACGTTGATCAGCTTCACGCTGTGCATCTCTTCACGGCCGAAAAGGCGCGGGATGAGGTGGTACAGGGAGCCGATCGAGATCATCGCCACCCAGCCGAGGGAGCCGGAATGGACGTGGGCGATATTCCACTCGGTATAGTGGGACAGGGCGTTCACGGTCTTCACGGACATCATCGGGCCTTCGAAGGTCGACATGCCATAGAAGGACAGGGCGGTGATCAGGAACTTCAGGATCGGGTCGGTACGCAGCTTATGCCAGGCGCCGGACAGGGTCATGATGCCATTCAGCATGCCGCCCCAGGAGGGTGCGATCAGCATCAACGAGAACACCATGCCCAGGGACTGCACCCAGTCGGGCAGCGCGGTATACAGCAGATGGTGCGGGCCGGCCCACATGTAAATGAAGTTCAGCGCCCAGAAATGGACGATGGACAGGCGGTAGGAGAAGATCGGGCGGCCGGCCTGCTTGGGAACGAAGTAATACATCATGCCCAGGAAGGCGGTGGTCAGGAAGAAGCCCACCGCGTTATGGCCATACCACCACTGCACCATGGCGTCATGCACGCCTGCATAAGCCGAGTACGACTTCAGCCAGGAACCGCCGGCCAGAGCCCAGGGCAGCTCGGCGCTGTTGACCAGATGCAGCAGGGCGATGGTGATGATGTAGGCGCCGAAGAACCAGTTGGCCACATAGATGTGCTTGGTCTTGCGGATGATGATGGTGCCCAGGAAGAGCACGGCATAAGCCACCCAGACCACGGTGATCAGCAGGTCGATGGGCCACTCCAGTTCGGCATACTCCTTGCCGGTGGTGAGTCCCATGGGCAGCGAGATCGCCGCCAGCAGGATGACCAATTGCCAACCCCAGAACACGAAGGAAGCCAGGCCGTCAGAGAGCAGACGGGTCTGGCAGGTACGCTGCACGACATACAGCGAGGTCGCGAAAAGTGCTGAACCACCGAAAGCGAAAATAACCGCATTGGTATGCAGTGGGCGGATTCGCCCGTATGAAAGGTACGGAGCCAGGGGCCCCAGGGCTTCGGTGAGTGTGGGCCAGATGAGTTGAGCGGCAAGAATGACGCCCACCAACATCCCGACAATTCCCCATACAACAGTCATTATGGCGAACTGGCGGACGACCTTGTAGTTGTATGTTGCTTCCATACGGGTCTCCTTCGCAGTTAAGGCTGGGTCTAAAAATGAACGCCGAAAAATCGACGGGCGAATCCTATTTACCGGCTTGATTAAAGTCAATGGACATTGCTGTCCGATTTTTCCCGCGCGGCGGGTTTGTTCAAGAGCGATGCCGGTTCGTCGTCCATGAGAATGCGGTGCGCCGGGCCTTCCATGTCTTCGAACTGCCCACTCTTGACGGCCCAGAGAAAGACGTAGGCGATGACCGCCACGAAGACCAGGCTGAGCGGGATGAGGAGATAGAGGATGTCCATGGGGTCAGTCGATGATGGATGTGGCCGGATGATGCATTTTGCGTGTCTCCCTTTGGTGGCGCGGCATCTTAGTCATAGGAAACATTTCGCGAAAATAAAAAAAGCTTATGGGTGGCGTGGGCCGTGCCTTGTGGGACGAAGAACACGGCACACTGAACTTCATGCGATATCGGGCCACTTCGTTGAAGTTGCCTTTCCGGTATCTGGAGAGCCTTCTGGAAGACGGTGCTGGTGGTGCGTAAATGTTGCTGTGCTGGAGCGGGGGGGCAGAGAGTGGTGTGTGCCGAAAAGTAAAGGTGTCGGAAATTCTTACTTTACTATTTCGCCTGCTTGCGTTGGTTGCTTTTCCTGCTTGTTATTGGTTATTAACTCGTTGTTCTGTATACGTGTTTGTCGTGATAACTGGATGTTGGCATGAGTTGTGCTTATGGTTGTGCACCGCGCAATGCGATGGATCGTTTACAGAGCTGTGCCGACCTTATGACCGAAGTCTCGATAGGAGTGACTGTGATGAAACGCAAGATTTTGAATAGCCTGGTTGGCGTGGCCATGCTGGGTTCCGCAGCTAGTGCCAATGCTTTCTTTTTCTCATCCACATCTGATCTCAACGGTACCACCGTGGCCGTGAGCGGACTTGATACCAACCCGAGCAACAATTTCAATATGAGTTTTACGCTGAAGTCGGGTGACAAGATGGATGTCGACATCTTCTCCGAGGCATACCATTTGTATGCAACCGGGGGCCTTGGTTTTGAGTACGACCCAACACACGCGGGCCTGGATTTTGTCAGGAATTACACGGACAGGCAGGTTTTCGCTGGCGTGATGAACGTGTCTACGACGGGTACGACGCCGGATATCATTGACTACGCGACCACCACCGGCATCTTGGGTGGTACCGTCTCGGTCTCTTACGATGGTACGTTCTCGGATTTCCCGTTGCTCGGCGTTTCCGGTACGGGGGCTGGTACATTCAATATGACATGGGGCTACAACGGTACGACCAAGGTTCTTGGATTTACCATGACGGAGTCCGGTCTTAGCGGTTGGAGCGGTTTTGAGGCCGCGCTCCGCGAGTTTTCCAAGTCCATTACCGGTTCCTACCAGACTGCATTTGCCACGAAGGCGTACATGGGTGCTACCACGCTGACCCTGGGTGGGAGTCCTACCGCTTCGACTGATACCACTACTTTCAAGGTACAGGCTGTCCCCGAACCTGCCGCCTTGGCATTGCTGGGTATCGGCTTTGCTGGTCTTGGCTTCATGCGTCGCCGTAAGGCTTGAAGGCTGTCGGTTTTTTTTACAGTCAAAACAGCGGTCTCAGACCGCTGTTTTTTTTTGTCTTCTTGTATAAGTGCTGGCCTGTCGGCGCCACTTACACCTTTGTTCCGGGTGTGTTTGGCGGTAACCGCAAGCCATTGATATGCCGGCACCTGAGATACTGGCAAGAACCTTGCTAGAGATGGTGTGGGTACGTTTCTTGATTTGGTCTAAGCGTGCTAGTGATCCGTTTTTCTTCGGTAGTAAGCTGCTCTTGGAAGTGGCTCGTCGAACGGTAAGGCGGCTCGGGTGGGCACGGTTCGAACTGGGTTACTGCTTCTCTTGGTCGGATCAATGGCGCATTTGTGGGTTGCATTGTTTGCAACACAGGGTGTGCTGCACCGATAATCACCAGCCGTTGTGGAGAGTGGTTCTTGATGGAATTTCTCAGAATGATACTTGTCGGTTTTGGGGATGCCGAGTTTGAGGTGGTCGGCGAAATGGCACTCCAGCCAGTTCTCGTAACCCTGGTATTGCGCGCGCTGGATGCCACGGGTGCTTTCACAAATAACAACGCACTATTGCGGGCAAGGTAAACAATGATGTCCTTGGCAGTTTTGTTCGGGCTTGGTTTGGTTCTCTCCGGGATCGCTATCGGTATCGGGATTCCGCTTTCGCATCGTTTAGGGGTGGTCGATCGTCCTGGAGGGCACAAGCTACACGATCACAGCACACCTTTTGTGGGTGGTGTTGGGGTCTTTCTGGCACTGATCGGCACATTGCTGGCCTCCGGCTATTTTAGTGTCGCGCCGACAGTTCAATGGCTGGCGGTCGCAATCGGTGGCTCCGTCATGTTTGTGACGGGGATGATTGATGACATTCTCCACCTGAGTTTCAAGGTACGTTTCCTGATCCAGGCCTGTGTGGCGCTGGTGATGGCGCTGGTTGGGGGGGTAGTTCTGTCCGATCTCGGGCAACTGGTCTTTGGGCAGACGCTTGAGCTCGGCATTCTGGCGCTTCCTTTCACGCTGTTCGCCACCATCGGCGTCATCAATGCCCTGAACATGATCGATGGCATAGACGGACTTTCCGGTTCGGTTTCTCTGGTTAGTCTGTTCTTGTTGTCCATGGTCGCGTTTGCGGGTGGTGCCTGGGACTATTCGATACTTGCGGCTGGGTTGCTGGGGGGCGTGGCGGGATTCCTCTATTTCAACATGCGTTACCTGTCGCACCGCCGCGCGCGGGTGTTCATGGGTGACAACGGCAGCATGTTGCTCGGGTACCTTTTTGCCTGGATGCTCATTGCCCTTTCGCAGAAGCCGGTTCGGGTGATTACGCCGGTCACGGCGTTATGGCTGTTTTCCATTCCGCTCATGGATACCCTGGGTGTCATGTTGCGCAGGCTCTGGCTCGGAAAATCGCCCTTTCGCCCGGATCGGCACCACTTGCATCATCTGTTCATTCGGGCTGGCTTCCGAGTACAGGACATCGTCTATGCGATTGCCTTGATCCATCTCGCTTTGGGAGTCATCGGGATCGTCGGTATGCGGATGGGGGTTTCGCAGGGCGTGATGCTCCTGGTCTTTCTGCTGATATTTTCAGCTTATTTCTATCTCATCCTGCGTCCCTGGCGTTTCGTACCCTCACTGAGACGCCTGCATACCCTGCTGGGGCTGACTTCTCCCGAGACGCGCGGTGTGTTTCTCGGCAATTGCGCGTTTGAAAGTGCTTACCTTCTTATTGATGGTCTTGCCGAAGAGATGAAGTCGCGCGATGACTATCGGCTACATGTCTACCAAGCCGAGCGTGAAGGGCGTCAGGATCGCTATGTCTATGCCGTGCTCGAAATCCTGAATGAGGATACGGAGTCCTCCGTGGAAGAAATCAAGGGTCTGGTGGCGAAGTTGAAGAAAAGTTTCAAGGGGAAAGCGGGCATACGCGTACGCCAGTTTCTCATCAGGAATGGAGCCAATGATCGCAGGGTGGGATCCAAGCACATCACCCAGAATCTCAGGAACACGGATCGGCGTTCGAAGCATCACAAAAAACTGATTCACTCCGCGCATGGCATCAGTCAGCCCCTTGCGGTCATGGCATGACTCACCGGTAACGGGGGCTAGGTTTGTTCGAAAGGATTCTTGTTTTATGTACGGGCAACATTTGCCGCAGCCCGATGGCCGAGGCCATGTTGCTGGAAAGAATGCGGATCGCGGGCCGGACGGTTGAAGTACGTTCCGCTGGCGTCGGCGCCATGCGGAATCACCCCGCCGATGATCCCGCGCGCGCCTTGATGTTGGCCAAGGGGCTGGATATTTCGCCGCATCGCGCTCAACAGGTAACCCCCGAACTGGCTCGTTGGGCCGACCTTATCCTGGTGATGGAGTCACGGCAGCGTGATGCCATGTTCGATATCGATCCGACCGCCCGTGGCAAAACCTATTTGCTTGGGCACTGGATCGGGCGGGAAGTCCCGGATCCCTACAAGCAGCCCGAAAAGGTCTATGCGCAGGCGTTGAGCCTGATTGAGGAAGGCTTGGAGAGTTGGATGAAGAAGCTGTGATGCTGTCTGACATATGCAGAGATGTCTGCGGATGACCGGAATCGCGGGGCGCATTGCGTCTGGTGGTCGGCCCGTTCGGCCCGAGTGGTTCTGTAAATTGCTGGTCAGACTGGTGTGCCACTACAATTCGGCGCCTCTGCGTCCTTTGCATCAGGAAGAAATGGATTCAAGACACATCTCGCGGCGGCAAGTGTCCATGTGCCAGCCATCGGTAACTCACCGACCAACCACCAGACTGCCGTGATGGCGTATTAGCAAGGAACACAAGATGCAAGCCCCCACACCGTTTTCAGAAAAATCATGCCGTAGGGCACTACTTGGCGGCACGATTCGCTACCTGCTATTGGCAACCTTGCTGGCAGTACTGACGGGCTGTGCCCTTATTCCGGGTACGCATACCTACGAGATGCGCGAGCAATCGTCGGTGTCGTTGCCGGTGAAACAGGCCGACGAGGTAGTTCCCGGCCATGTCAAGGTCAAGGCCATCACCGCCGAGTTGATCATCGATATGGATAAGGCGCAAAAAACCAAGGCACCGGTGAGCAGGGGCGGGCAAGACAGTGCCACGACCAAGCCCGTGGATACGCCGATGGCCGATTACAAAATCGGCCCTGGCGACATCCTGAACATCACGGTATGGGATCACCCCGAATTGACGATCCCCGCTGGTCCGTACCGTACCGCCGACGTATCTGGCAATCTGGTGACCGAGGACGGCACAATTTACTACCCCTATGTCGGTGTCATTCAAGTGGTGGGCAAGACCGCGCGCCAGGTGCGCGACTTGCTGTCGCAAAAACTTTCCAAGTACATAGAGAAAGTGCAACTTGACGTGCGCATCACCTCCTACCGCAGCAAGCGTGTCTATGTGGTCGGCGAGGTCAAGGTGCCCGGTCAACAGGAAATCACCGACGTTCCCGCCACCATCCTGGATGCGGTAACCCGCGCCGGCGGATTTACGGTGGACTCCGATCACAGCCAGGTACTGCTCACGCGGAGTGGCACCACCTGGCGGGTGGACTTGCAGTCTCTGTATGAAAACGGTGACATTGGACAGAACGTCAAGTTGGAGCCTGGTGACATCGTCAACGTGCCGGATCGCTCGCTCAACAAGGTATTCGTGCTGGGTGAAGTGCAGAAGCCCGGCTCCTATTTCATGAACAAGAAGCGCATTACCCTGGCCGAGGCGCTGGCCGATGCGGGTTATATCAACCAGTTCACCTCCAATCCGAGCTGGATCTTCGTGATGCGAGGCCAGACTGACAGTCCCGAGTTATTCCACCTGAATTCCAAGTCACCCGATGCCTTGGTGCTGGCGGATCGCTTCCCCCTGCGCCCACGAGACATCGTTTATGTCGACGCCGCCGAAGTGGCGCGCTGGCAACGTGTGATCAGCAATGTGCTGCCCACCGCCACCATGCTGAATACCATCAGCGGTATCAACTACCCGCTGTTTGGTGGTCGCCAGTAATGCATCACTTGACCTAACTGCGTAGCCAGCCAGCCGCAGACAACAGATAACAACTCAGCCACAGCCAACCTTATGTCCGCAGACCAGATCAGCACCGTGCCCAACGTTCTCACAGAGGAAAGTGAAGACGAAATCAACCTGGGTGAAATCCTGGCCACGTTGCTGGAATACAAGTGGCTGATTGCCACGGTCACCTTCTTGTCCACCCTGCTTGGCGTTGCCTGGCTGTTTATCGCCACACCAACCTACCAGGCGAATGCTTTGCTCCAATGGGATGACAAGATGGTTGGAGGTGGCGGGCTCGGCGCGCTCAAGGATATGTCGGCATTATTGGGGGGAGACGCCACCGCGACTGCGGGGCAGATTGAAATCCTCAATGCCCGCATGATCCTCGGTCGCGTGGTGGACAAGCTCAAACTGGATATCCAGGCCACACCCAAATATTTTCCGCTCATCGGCAAAGCCTTGGCACGCCGTTATGACGGAAAGGACATCGCGCAACCTGTGTTGGGGTTCTCCAGCTACGCATGGGGCGGCGAACGGATCAAGGTGGAAACCCTGGAAGTGCCGAAGGCACTCGTAGATGCGCAGATATCTCTGGTGGCGGGCAAAGGTGGTCACTATCAGGTTTTTGATGAAGACGACAAGATGCTGCTAGAGGGGCAGGTAGGCCAGCCAGCCGTCAAGCGTGAAATGAAGCTGTTCGTCTCACAGTTGATTGCCAGGCCGGGAACCCAGTTCACCCTAGTCAAACAACTTCAGCAAGCCGTCATCGACGACATGCAGGACAAGGGAGGCTACTCGGTCAAGGAGCGAGGCAAACAGTCGGGCATCATCGAAGTAACACTCAAACATTCGGATGCGGCACTGCTGGCTGTGATACTGGATGAAATCATCAACGGTTATGTGCGCCAGAACGTGGAATACCATACCGTCGAAGCGGAAAGAACCCTCAAATTTCTCGATACCCAACTGCCTGGCCTGAAAACCCAGATGGAGAACGCCGATTCCGCCTTCAAGCAATATCGGCAGAGCAAGGGATCCGCTGATCTTGCCCTGGAGACCCAGGGTGTACTGACTTCCATTGTCGATGTCGACAAGCAAACCGTTCTGTTGCAGCAGCAGCGGGACGAGCTACGGCAGCAATTCACTTCGGAACACCCGCGCATGCAGGCCATGGATTCCCAGATCGCGCGACTCAAGGCCAAGCGCGCTCAACTGGATGGCAGTGTTGCCCGCCTGCCCGCCGAGCAGCAGGCTGCGCTACGTCTTCAGCGTGATCTGGAACTTGCCACCAAGCTCTATACGGAGTTGCTCAACAATGCCCAGCAACTGCGCGTTTCCAAAGCGGGCGCTGTGGGTGAGGCTCGCATCATTGACGCTGCCGCCGTCGCCAGCAGACCCGTCTCTCCCAAGGGTCCGTTGATTCTGGCGGTTTCCCTTTTTCTTGGTCTGCTGCTCAGTGTCTTCGTAATCTGGGTAATCCGTTCCCTGCGGGTGATGGTGGAAGACCCCGACAAGATCGAAAAACAGATCGGCTTGCCGGTGTATGCGACGATTCCGCACAGCAATACTGAGGTGACGCTGGCGCGCGACATCAAGACCGGGAAAAAGAAAGGTGAGTTGCTTGCCATCGACTACCCCGAGGACGATGCTGTGGAAAGCCTGCGTAGCCTGCGCACCACCATTCACTTCGCTTTGCTGGATGCGGACAAAGGGTCGTTGCTCATCACCGGCCCCAGTCCTGATATCGGAAAAAGTTTCATTTCAAAAAATCTGGGCGCGGTGTTGGCCCAGTCCGGCAAGCGGGTGGCCATTGTCGATGCGGATTTACGCAAAGGTCACATTCACCGCGAGTTCGGCATGCAGCGCGAAATTGGTGTGTCGGAATATGTCAGCGGTACGGCCAGCCTGGGTGAGATCGTCAAGCCGACGACGGTACCGGGGTTGTCTGTGGTCACCACCGGCCAGCGCCCACCCAATCCATCGGAATTGCTGATGCATGCCCACTTTGGTGAACTGTTGGAACAACTCGGCGATCTGTTCGATATCCTCATCGTCGATGCGCCACCCATCCTGGCGGTTTCCGATGCCGCCATCATCGGCCGCCATACCGGCGCCACCCTCATGGTTGCCCGCGCCGGCAAGCACCCCGTCCGCGAAATCGAACAGGCGGTCAAACGACTCAATCAGGCGGGTGTGCAGGTCAAAGGCTTTGTATTCAACGATATGGATACCACGCGACAGCGTTATCGCTATGGCTACCACGGCTACGTCTACAGCTACTCCTACAAGGAAAAATGAGAGTACAGGGCGTATTCACCCGGCTTGAGAGAGAGTCTCAAGCCGGGCATTGCGTAGCGTGCCCTACATCACAGGCTGAACGCGCCGCCATGCAAACTCCCCCGCCAGAGGCCGCGCGCCCTTGGTACGTCTGCCAGACCAAGCCTCGGCTGGAAATCAAGGCGGTGACCAAACTGCAAGAGCAGGGCTATGAGGTGTACCTGCCCATGCTGACCCATTGGGAGCGGAAAAAAGGCGCCTGGCGCAAGACCGAGCAGGTCATGTTTCCCCGCTACGGTTTTGTGCGCTGTGGTCAGCGAGACCAAAGCCTCGCTCCCATCCGCAGCACGCCAGGCGTCACTGGTTTGGTACGCTTCGGCGGTGATCCCGCCACGCTGAATGATGAAACCCTCGCGACAATCCGCGCTTTGGCGGAACAGAGTGAACGTGAACAGGGTGTCGAAGCCGGGCCATTCGCGGCCGGTATGCCTGTCGCGGTCGCTTATGGCCCCTTGAAAGGTCTTACCGGAATGGTTTCCGATGTGGCGGATGAGCGTGTCGCGGTGCTGCTAACGCTGCTGGGTCGCGAAAAACGCATCGTGATGCCTGTGAACCAACTCAGCACTGTCTGAGCGTATACCCGTGTTTTCCAGGCAAGCGCATGTAGTGCCGCGACCCATCAAGTCTTCAAGTGTTATTGCATTCCTCCGCTTCGACACCATCCGGACAACCAGGAAAAAATGACATGACGCAGCCCACTCAATCCCGATCCGTCCAGTCGCTGATGGATTCCAGTGGTGTGCGCTTCGGCACCAGCGGCGCGCGTGGTCTGGTTATCGACATGACTGACGAAGTCTGTTTCGCTTATACCTCGGCATTCCTGCAAGTCACCGACGCTCAACCAGGCAGCCGCGTGGCGCTAGGCATGGATCTGCGCCCGAGCAGCCCCGGCATTGCCGCCGCCTGCGCGGCCGCCATTCAGCAAGCCGGCCTGGCGGTCGATTACTGTGGATCGCTTCCCACGCCGGCATTGGCCTATTACGCCCAGGAGCAAGGCATCCCCGCCGTCGTGGTGACCGGCAGCCACATCCCCTTCGATCGCAACGGCATCAAGTTCTATCGCGACACTGGCGAAATCACCAAGTCGGATGAAGCCGGCATCGCCACCGCCGAGGTGGGGCTCCCCGAGCAAGGATTGAGTACCCCGTTGCCGGCAATCAACCCCGCCGCCCGCCAACTGTATCTGGATCGCTATCTGGCCTTCTTTCCGCACCGGGCGCTGGCCGGCATGCGCCTCGGCTTCTATGAACATTCCAGCGTCGCGCGCGATTTACTGACGGAATTGCTGGAAAGACTTGGCGCCGAGGTGATCTCCCTTGGGCGCACCGATGAGTTCACCCCCATCGACACCGAGGCCGTCAGCGAAGCCGACGTCCGGCAGGCGCATAACTGGGCCGTCGAGCACGGCTTCGACGCCATCCTGTCCACCGACGGCGACGCGGATCGTCCACTGATCGGAGACGAACAGGGCAACTGGTTTCGCGGCGACATCGTCGGCCTCCTGTGCGCCCGCCACTTGGGCGTCGAAGCGCTCGCCACCCCGGTCAGCTGCAATACCGCAATCGAAAAATCCGGCGTATTCAAGCAGGTCGTGCGTACCCGTATCGGTTCACCTTATGTGATCGAAGCCATGCAACAACTGGCCGCATCGGGTGCCCGCAGCATCGCCGGCTTTGAAGCCAACGGCGGTTTCCTGTTGGGCAGCAACCTGAATAAAGAAGGTCGCGCTCTGAACGCCCTGCCTACCCGCGATGCCGTGTTGCCAATGCTGACGCTGTTGGTCAGCGCGCGGGAGTCGGGGGTCAAGCTCTCGCAATTGGCCGCTGGCCTGCCATCACGCCATACCGCCAGTGACCGACTGCAATCCTTCGCCAGTGAGCATAGTCATCGCCTGCTGCAACAACTGGCGTCATCACCATCAGCCCGGTCCGGATTGCTGGGTACGTTGTGTGGCGTGCCTATGGAAATGAATCAAACCGATGGCCTGCGCATCACTTTCGCGAACGGAGAGGTCATCCATCTACGCCCCTCGGGCAATGCCCCGGAACTGCGTTGCTATGCCGAGGCTGACAGCCAGGATCGCGCCGCCAAGCTCGCGGTCGAATGCCTGCGCCGCGTCAAGGCCCTGGAGGGCTGATTCCAGATGACCCATCAAGCAGCCGCGACGGGCGTTCTATTTGAGTTCGCGCAACTTGAACCTTGCTCCAACCTCGCATACCATCCGCGTTCAAATCTTGAACGCACACCATGACCCCGGCAGAGCAAGCCCACCTCCGCATTCTCAAGATCGTTGATGAAGAGCCCGAAATCAGCCAACGGCAACTCGCCGAACGGCTCGGAGTCAGCCTGGGCAAGGCCAACTATCTGCTCAAAGCCCTACTGGATAAAGGCCACCTCAAGGCGGGCAATTTTCTGCGAGCTGAAAACAAACTCAAATATGCCTATCTGCTCACTCCTGAAGGTATCAGGGCAAAACTGCAACTCACCCGTAGCTACCTGGCCAGAAAAGAGCAAGAGTACGTCGTCATGAAGGCGGAAATTGAAGCCATGCGCGTTGAATTGGCGGCGCAGGACGAACGGGTGTGAATTTTCCGGATAACGACTAAAGTCTGCGCGGCAAATAGTCTCAACTGCCTGTCTAACAGGCGGACAAACAATAATCCCTCCGGCAATGAACCAGAGTGAATAAATGGCGGGGAGACCATTCCCGGCCAGCAGATGAAACAACAAGCGGAAAATCGCACCATGTGCTGAATGAATAAGCATTCCGGCTGGGCGGTAGCGTGTCTGATGGACGTAACGCTAAGGACGCAGATTTCTGCGTGAACCTGTTCATGTTCCTTGAGTTTTTTGCCTGACTAACAGCTAAACAGTGTTCCCCCCCCCATGAGCATACCCAAGAAAACTGCCCTTATTACCGGCGTCACTGGCCAGGACGGCGCCTATCTCGCTGAATTCCTGCTCAACAAGGGCTATGAAGTCCACGGCATCAAGCGTCGTACCTCGTTGTTCAACACCGACCGCATCGACCATCTTTACCAGGATCCGCACGAAACCGGTCGCAAGTTCATCCTGCACCACGGCGATCTTACCGACAGTTCCAGTCTGATCCGCATCATCCAGCAGGTGCGGCCCGACGAGATCTACAACCTGGCCGCCCAATCCCATGTCGCGGTGAGTTTCGAGGAACCCGAATACACCGCCAACTCGGATGCCCTTGGTGCCCTGCGCATCCTGGAAGCCATTCGCATCCTTGGCCTGGAGAAGAAAACCCGCTTCTACCAGGCCAGTACCTCGGAACTTTTTGGTCTGGTTCAGGAAATCCCGCAGAAGGAAACCACTCCCTTCTACCCGCGCAGTCCATACGCGGTGGCCAAGCTCTACGCCTACTGGATCACGGTCAACTACCGTGAGGCGTATGGCATGTATGCCTGCAACGGCATCCTGTTCAACCACGAAAGCCCGGTACGTGGTGAAACCTTCGTCACCCGCAAGATCACCCGCGCACTGGCACGCATCAGACTCGGCCTGCAGGACTGTCTATTCCTCGGCAATATGGATGCCAAGCGCGACTGGGGCCATGCCAAGGACTACGTCGAAATGCAGTGGCTGATGCTGCAACAGGAAAAAGCGGAAGACTTCGTCATTGCCACCGGTGTGCAGTACTCGGTGCGAGACTTTATTGACGCCGCCGCCAAGGAACTTGTCATGAGCATCCGCTGGGAAGGCCAGGGGATTGAAGAGAAAGGCCACGACGCCACCGGCAAGGTCATCGTCGCGGTCGACCCGCGCTATTTCCGCCCCACCGAAGTGGAAACCCTGCTCGGCGACCCCGCCAAGGCCAAGTCCAAACTGGGCTGGACACCCCGGATCACGTTCGACGAACTTGTCGCGGAAATGGTGCGGGAAGACCTCAAGGCCGCCGAGCGCGACGAACTGGTCAAGAAGCACGGCTACAAGGCCATGGATTACCATGAATGAAACCATGGCCATGAATCCTGATATCTATGTAGCCGGTCATCGCGGCATGGTTGGTTCCGCCATCATCCGTATCCTCAATGGCAGGGGCCAAAGCAACATCATCACACGTACCCACGCCGAGCTCGACCTCACCAACCAGGCCACCGTGCGTGCCTTCTTTGAAGAGGAAAAACCCGACCAGGTCTACCTCGCCGCCGCCAAGGTTGGTGGCATCCATGCCAACAACACCTATCCGGCCGAATTCATCTACCAGAACATGATGATCGAGGCGAACATCGTCCATGAAGCCTGGCGTGTGGGGGTGCAAAAGCTCCTGTTCCTCGGCAGCAGTTGCATCTACCCCAAACTCGCCCCGCAGCCCATGTCCGAGGACGCCCTGCTCACCGGCACCCTGGAATCCACCAACGAGCCTTACGCCATCGCCAAGATCGCCGGCATCAAGCTGTGTGAGTCCTACAACCGGCAATATGGCCAAAGCCACGGCACCGACTATCGCAGTGTCATGCCGACCAATCTTTACGGCCCGGGCGACAACTATCATCCGGAAAACTCCCACGTCATCCCCGCCCTCATCCGCCGCTTTCATGAAGCCAAGATCAACGGCGCGGAAAGTGTCGTGATCTGGGGGACGGGAACGCCCATGCGCGAGTTTCTTTATGTGGACGACATGGCCGAGGCCAGCATCCACATCATGAATCTGGACAAGGCCACTTACGAAGCGAATACCCAGCCGATGCTCTCCCACATCAACGTCGGCACCGGCGAGGACATCACCATCCGCGAACTCGCCGAAACCATGGGCCAGGTCATCGGATACAGTGGTCGCATTGAATTCGACCCTAGCAAACCAGATGGCGCTACAAGAAAACTCCTGGACATTTCCCGTTTACACGCCCTCGGCTGCCGTGCCAAGGTGGGCTTGGAGGAAGGGCTGACTCGGGCTTATATGGATTATTTGGCAGTGCGGATTGCCAACCACTCATAACCCAGAACCTGGCAGACGTCGCTGTTAACCAAACGGCCAGCTCTCCCAAGAAATTCACGCGCCGCAAACACACCCATCCGATAAACCAAATTGATTGAATGCCCCATGAAAATCGCCATCGCCGGCACCGGCTACGTCGGACTCTCCAATGCCATCCTGCTCGCCCAGCACAACGAAGTGGTCGCGCTCGACATCGTTCCCGAGAAGATCGAGATGCTCAACCGCAAGGTTTCCCCCATCGTCGACACCGAGATCGAGGACTATCTGAGCCACAAGCCGCTCAACTTTCGCGCCACGCTGGACAAGCGGGAGGCCTATGAGGGGGCGGCATTCGTCATCATCGCCACCCCCACCGATTACGATCCAGAAACCAATTACTTCAACACCCGCACGGTGGAAGCGGTGATCCAGGACGTCAAGGCGATCAACCCGAAAGCGGTGATGATCCTCAAATCCACCGTCCCGGTCGGCTACACCGCGAAGTTGAAAGCACAGCTCCACTGCGAAAACCTGATTTTCTCCCCCGAATTCCTGCGTGAAGGCAAAGCGCTCTACGACAACCTGCACCCCTCGCGCATCATCCTCGGCGAGCGTTCCGAGCGCGCCGAGGCATTCGCCAACCTGCTCAGGCAAGGCGCCATCAAGCGGGACATCCCGGTGCTGTACACCGACTCCACCGAAGCCGAAGCGGTCAAGCTCTTCTCCAATACCTACCTCGCCATGCGGGTGGCCTACTTCAACGAACTCGACACCTACGCCGCCACCCACGGGCTGGATACCAAACACATCATCCAGGGCGTCTGTCTCGACCCGCGCATCGGCGAGCATTACAACAACCCCTCGTTCGGCTATGGCGGCTACTGCCTGCCCAAGGACACCAAGCAACTCCTCGCCAACTACCAGGATGTCCCCCAGAACCTGATGCGCGCCATCGTCGACTCCAACACCACGCGCAAGGACTTCGTCGCCGACAGTATCCTCAAGCGCAAGCCCAGGATCGTCGGCGTCCACCGCCTGATCATGAAGAGCGGTTCGGACAACTTCCGCGCCTCCAGCATCCAGGGAATCATGAAGCGCATCAAGGCCAAGGGCATCGAGGTCATCGTCTATGAACCGGTATTGACGGAACCGGAGTTCTTCCACTCACGGGTGGTCAACGATCTGGCAGAGTTCAAGCGGCAATCCGATGTCATCGTCGCCAACCGCATCACAGACGACATCCGCGACGTGGCGGACAAGGTCTACAGCCGGGATCTGTTCGGTAGCGATTAAAGCTATACCCACCCCGCATCATTGCTAGGGATGCGAGGTGACAAAGTAAGTTCACCCTGCTCGCGTCCATTGACACAAACAGAAAGGTCAAACCAATGAAAGTCCTCGTTACCGGCGCCGCCGGCTTCATCGGCATGCACGTCGCCCAACTCCTGCTCAAGCGAGGCGATGAGGTCGTCGGCATCGACAACCTCAACGACTACTACGACCCCAAGCTCAAGCTGGCGCGTCTGGAACAGCTCAAGCCCCACCCCAACTTCAAGTTCGTGCGCGGCGACATCGCCGACCGAATGACGGTGGAAGACCTGTTCGCCGCCGAGAAATTCAACCGCGTCATCAACCTCGCCGCCCAGCCCGGCGTGCGCTACTCGCTGAAGAACCCCTACGCCTACATCCAGACCAATCTGGTCGGATTCGGCAACCTGCTCGAAGGTTGCCGCCACAACCATGTCGAGCACTTCGTCTACGCCAGCAGTTCCAGCGTCTACGGCGCCAACACCCACATGCCGTTCTCGGTGCACGACAACGTCGACCACCCAGTCAGCCTCTACGCCGCCAGCAAGAAAGCCAACGAGTTGATGGCCCACACCTACAGCCACCTCTACGGCCTACCGACGACGGGTTTGCGTTATTTCACCGTCTATGGCCCCTGGGGCCGCCCCGACATGTCGCCCTGGCTGTTCACCTCCGCCATCCTGGAGGGCCGCACCATCGACGTATTCAACATGGGCAAGATGCAACGCGACTTCACCTACATCGACGACATCGCCGAAGGCACCGTGCGCGTGCTCGACAAGATCGCCACCCCCAACCCCGACTTCACCACCGACGCCCCCGACCCCGGCACCAGCTACGCGCCCTACCGCGTCTACAACATCGGCAACCACCAGCCGGTGGAACTGATGAGCTTCATCAAGACCATCGAAGACTCACTGGGCCAGGAAGCGAAGAAGAACTTCCTGCCGATGCAGCCGGGCGACGTGGTGGCGACCTACGCCAACATTGATGACCTCAAGCGGGATGTGGGGTTCGAGCCGAAGACGGAACTGGCGGTGGGGATTGGGAATTGGGCGAGGTGGTACAAACAGTATCAAGGCAATAGTTAACAGGGTGTTGTAAAACGACGGTTATTCCCACCTTGGCCAAAAAAAATATCCACTGAGAGTTGAAATTGCGAGAAGTTACGACAAATGTTGCTTGTTTATTGCGCAAATCCGGGTATTTCTTTGTGGTAGCCGAACAGATTTCGCCGCTGTCTCGCAACTTTCAATACCCTGCTAATGAGTATGTGAAGTGAGATTGCCTGGTATATCTTCTATTCTATTTGTGCTTGGTGTTGCAACTTTCCCGTTGTACATCATGCCAAGTGGCCTTCCTCAGGCATCGCATTTTGTATTGCTTTTGTTTGCAATAGTGTATAGCCGGGGTAAATCTGCCTGCCTGTCTGGTAATTTTGGCAACAGCTTTATAATATATTTTGCATTATATGTATTGGTAAGGCAACTATTCTTTGTGCTGGAAACGTCCGGGGTAGAGTGGTTGATACCTGTGTTGTTTCTTTTTTTTAATCTTGTCGTGTATTTATCGGTCTATAGCTTCTTTGCTAATGGGCCAAATGTTGCTTATGGGAATCTTGCTATTGGCCTGACAGTGGCGCTTGTTGTTGCAATTGTGGGTGTATATGTAGCCGGGGTGTCTCTGATTAAGACGGATGATGCGATGGTACGCGCTATAGGCACATTCAACAACCCAAATCAATTAGCATACTTCTCCATATGTTCCGCCGGATTGGTGACTGTTCTGTTTGTGAATAGATATATAACATTGTTGGTTTTTATTGCGTTGTATATTTGTAGTGTTCTACTGGTCATGGTCTCTCTATCCAAAGCGGCGTTGATAGCAATCTTGTTTTATTTGGTTATATTTTTGCGAAAAACTGGCACAAAGATGGTCGTGATATCGATATCCATAATAACTTTTGCACTATCTATGGTTGCATTTGGCCCCTCAGTCGATCTGTCAAATTTCCAGTTCTACCAGCGTCTGGAGGGGATTGGGAATGATTCGGACGACTCGGTAGAGGGGCGTGGAATGGGTCTGTTTATGCATATTGATGAAAATATCATACTTGGCTGGGGCGAAGGATTTGTCAAGCTTACAGAGTTTGGTAAAGAAGTGCATTCGACACTGGGTAATATCCTGATATCATATGGCATAGTTGGCTTCATTATTTTTATGACAGCCATGTATTTCATTTTCTTGGGTCTACGTAAGCGGCACGGATTGGCTGTTGGGATCGCATTATTTCTTCCAATGATGTTGTATGGGATTGCGCATAATGGCATTAGATTTAGTGTATTCTGGATATATCTGGCAATACTGAGTTCCATGGGATTGGTAGTTAAGGAGTTGCCGGTAAAGTTGACGGCTAACAAACCGCTATAATAAGTTACAATATTAATGAGCAAGCCATGATGTATAAGCCTCGGGCTATGAGGAGGTCACTGGGGCCGGGGGTCGTAAGGGTGTCTGCCATACTGCTTGAATTGGCGGTGTCGCTTTTATTGGCTCGTATCCTTGGTGTGGTTGATTTTGGAATATTTACTTATGCATTGGCCTATACTCAGATCGCTGTGGTGTTTGCTGCGTTTGGTAATCCTCTTGTGTCTACAAGGTATGTTGCTCACTACAAAGCGCTGAATGATGGCGTTGGAGTTATGCATTATGTGCGATATATGCAGCGAAAGGTGGTAACAGTATTTGTTCTCGTGCTTACGTTGGTTATTGGAATTGCGTATTTGCTGGATAGATTGAATAATGATGCTTACTTTAATCCAATCTGCTTGTTTATGGTTGCTTTGCTCCCATGGGCTTTGATAAGGTTTCAGGCGGGATGTGTAGGAGGGGCGGGTTGGGTAGCGCGAG
Organism: Hydrogenophilales bacterium; assembly: GCA_023258975.1. GTDB lineage: Bacteria > Pseudomonadota > Gammaproteobacteria > Burkholderiales > Thiobacillaceae > PFJX01. Next base: position 50,222 of record JAHFRD010000020.1, read on the forward strand.
CCCAATTACCGGAGTACATTGTTCGACCTGTAATATTTCTCAGTGCGGTGCCGCTTGTTTATTGGTGGAATGATGGTGAAATATCTGTGCAAAGTGTGGTTGTTGTATACATACTGGGCACGGTTGCTGCGTTAATGATAGCAATTGCTTTAAATAAGAATGCAACTAAGTCGTTTGCTGGTATTGTCCAATTGGGGGGTGACGAAAAACAATGGCTTAAGAGTTCGTGGCTGCTAACCTTATTCGGCGGGGTGCAGATACTGGGTTCGCAAATTGATATTATATTTCTGGCGATATACGAGCCACCGGATATGGTGGCGGTGTACAGGGTTGCCTATCAAATAATGTCAGCTGTTGGATTTGCGCTTACGGTTGTAAATCTTTCCTATGCACCTCGCTTCGCTACCCATTACGCAAATAAAGATATCCGGTCAATGCAATCATCTGCAACGAAGTGTGCTCGTTTGGCGCTATTGGGTGTTGCTTTACCAGCTAGCATTGTACTTGTGTTCGGTGGCGATGTTATCCCATTAGCGTTTGGGAAGGCATACGTGAATTCAAACACGATTGCTCTCATACTTATTCTGGGTTTAATGGTCAGCGCTGGGACTGGGTCAGTATCTACAATGTTAAATATGTCGGGCCATGAACGTGAAACACTATATTCCGCCGTGGCTGGTTTGTTGCTAGCTGGTATTCTTTGTATGGTGTTAATACCAGAATACGGCGCAATTGGTGCAGCTACCGCATCGGCAGTGTCTTTGTCTATTAAGAATATATATTTGTACTCCCGCGCTCGTAAATTATTGGGCGTGCGTTCATTTGTCTTCTGAGGCATTGATTATGTATCGCACTGCATTGTATTGCCAACTTGCTAAAATGCTGTTGTTGTCCTGTGTTTTATTTGTTACAACGGATTCGGCGTTCTCTGGAACGCTGGTTGGCGTGTTCGACTGGCCAGTTCGAGATAAGTCCGCTTTCACGCTGACGCGAGTCACCGATAAAGATGGTATCCTAGAAAGGGCGTATGAGAGAAATGCCAAAGTACTATTAAGTATGAAGGGTTCGAGGTCAGACATCTCCGATGCGAGCGGATGTTTTAGCTATGCAATCTGGAAAGATAGATTTGATATGGAGTCATCCGCCCGTATTATGGAATACTTTAATAAAGGTGTTATTGTTGGATTCTATGGGCCCGATGAGCCGCATGACTGGTCATGTGGGCCGACCTATAACGATTTAGGACGTATTTGCGATTACGTGCATGCAAAAATACCGGGCCTGCCATGTGGCTACAATGCTCCTCCCTTATGGATCAAAAAAGGTATTCGGGGAACGGGCAATATTGATTTCATAGTTAGGCAGGGTAACTTTCGGAAGGTTTCTGATTGGTCAAGTTGGGCTAAAGATATAATGAGCAACAAAAAATGGTTTGCTGGGAATATCTATCTGAGTGTTAATGGATATACCGGTAGCCCTGGCTCTTCCGAGGTAATCAAGGCAGTAAAAAGCCTTTGTGACGCAAAGCCGTCCGGTGTGTTGATATGGAAGTGGGATTATGTGTTGAATTTTGATATGGCGGAAGCGATTAGTTATTGTGCTAATGCTGATTAGCTTGAGGGTGATATGATTATCGCGGTTATTGTGGTAGAGAGTTGCTATGTTGCCTAATGTACTGGGGATCGGGGTACAGAGAAGTGGCACGACCTGGTTGCACAATCAATTGGCGATGCACCCTGAGGTGTGCGTTCCAGACAAAAGGAAGGAAGTGCATTATTTTGATCGCTATTATGAAAATGGTATTAATTGGTATAAAAGCTTCTTCTCATGTGATGGTAAAGGGGGGAATGTAAGTTGTATCGCTGAAATAACGCCGATGTATATGTACGACCCCAATGTTCCAAAAAGAATACTAGATACTCTAGGGTCTGTACGTTTCATAGTAATACTCCGCGACCCTGTTGATCGTGCTGTTTCGCAATATCGATTAGCAAAGAGACAGTTTAACTTGCGGGAGGATTTCCGTGAATATCTGGAGGGCAACCCGGATGTACTTAAGCGCGGAATATATACGGAACAACTAGATAACTATTTTAAATTATTCGCACCTAAATCGTTTTTGTTCCTTAGGTTTGAGGATGTAACGAGAAATCCAGCATTGATTTTTGATCAACTTTCCAGATTTCTAGATATATCGCGCATTGGATTTGACGAGGCTGCAGGAAAAGAGGTATCTAATGAAGGTTTTAGCCCACGCCTGGGTGGGCTATATGCCACTGGAAAAAAACTGGTTGACTATTTGCGTGATCACGATATGGATTATGCTGTCAATTTCCTTAAACGCATGAATGTTGGCGTATTGGCTGGTAGGAATAAAAATAGGGTCAAAATAATGCCAAACGATTTGGAATTCCTGCGTAGCTACTATTGTACCGAGGTGGATCGACTGGAGGCAATGCTTGGCATTGATCTGTCTAATTGGCGCCAATAGCATACTTGTGGAGACTTCTTTGAGGCAAATCGTATACATTGCTGGTTATGGTAGAAGTGGGTCAACTATTGTTGAACGCATGCTGTCAGCAAATGAAAAAATTATTGGGCTTGGTGAGTTGGCATATATAAATGATAGTAATTATGCAGATTTGCTCTGGCCCAAGGCCGCCCAAGATCAATTTTGGCGAGAGGGGGAATGTATTCTGCGACTGCATGATAATGAACTGCGTCATGCTTCATTGTTGCAGTTACGGAATGAGTCAGTTGTATGGTCTTTCCTTAAAATGCTTATCTTTTTTTCCACGGAATATCTCATATTTCAACATGGCTTCTTTACTCGTCTATCTTCCATAGTACCTGATAAGATTGAATATATAATAGATTCTTCCAAAACTGCCCGTGATAGATTTGGTAGGCCTCACGCATTGGCTGCGTCAACAGGCATGCCCGTCAAAATGATTCACTTGGTTCGTGATCCGAGAGGCTGTCTGGCCTCAATACGGAAAGGCTCTAATAATGAGATGGAGGGTCTGCCTTTTGGATCTCGCAAGGCCCTGACTATAAGAGTCTATGTTGGCTGGTTTCTATCTAATATTTCGGCGCTGATTTATAGCAAGAGGTACGGTGTTGATTACTACCTTGCAGTACAGTTTGAGGCCCTGCTGTCTGATCCAGTCATGGAGCTAGCGAGGATCGGTAAGTACTTGGGTATTGATTTGTCTGCTGAGGCAAATAAGGTGATTAATAGTGAGCCAATTCCCCAAGCGCCGCAGTTTGCCGGAAATAGGCTTCGGTCTGCGACCACAATTAAAATTACTGCAACGTCGGTAACCGGTAATGCTGGGGGTTATTTGTCGAATCTTCTGTTTTGCATTCTTGGCGCGCCAATCATGTATTTAATGCGTAAGATTGCAAAATAGATATGTGTGAGATTGTTTTTTGATCTTGTGTATTTGATGATATGTTATCGTGAAAGTCAGCTTTCATTGTCGGGGGCGAGCCAATGGATCATGACTGGTTGGGTATGCATCTGATGGCTTGACTGGGTGTGCTTGCTCGTATGTATTAATTGTTGCAAGGAAATAAATTATTTGTGGTGTATTTTGTTTGTATTTAAGCGAATCTGTGACTGTGATTGCCCCCATCTTTGTATTGATCGAAATTACTCGACCGTCATGACATAGTGAATGGAATTGACCGCTAAATCTGAAATGGCCACCTCATTTCTAGAGGAAATGGTTCGCGATCACGCCAGCGAAAGTGCTACGGATGGCGTCTTTACGTCGTTTGGGCGAGCCCACCCCTGCCTTGCGGCATCGCAGCAATACCTGGATGCGGCGTGGCGCTCAGTCGGAGAACTGGAGCAGCGACTGAAGATGGCGTTCGAATACCGCGAAGGCCCCGCAGCGCTCCCCCAGTCCCAGTGTGAGTTCTCGGGCATGTTGGATCACGCGCACGGCAATGCTGAGGATTGCCTGCATCACGGTACGGATGCGCCGCCGCTTGACGGCGTGGCGCACAGGACTGTCCTGGCAGATCAGAGTCGCCTGACCAATCGCGCGCAGGATATTGAAGGCCAGCACCGCCAGGGACAGCACCAGATCGTTGGTGGCGAACTTCCCGGAAGGCAGCCGTTCCAGATACAGATCGGTTTTGAACCCGGAATGGAACTGCTTGTAGGTGCCGAGTCCCTGGTAGAGCTTGACGACCCGCGCCGTCGGCAAGTCCAGGCTGGTCAACCGGCTCTCGACTTCGAGGTTGGGCATCAGCAGCACCTGGCCGTGTCGGTCGATCGTGCGCTCAATCAGATGCACGACCCGGTTCATGGAAACGGACACACTGTCGCGTTCCCGCGTGATGGCTTCCGTCTCGAATATCTTGTGCCTGCCCTCGCACGCATGGCACCACACGGCGGCCGGATCGGTATCCAGGCGCTGATGCGGGGCGGCGACATCGAAGCCACTCGCATTCCACTTCACCAGCCAGTCCAACGACCCAGCCTTGCGGGTGCCGCTGTTGTCAAGGGTGAACACGTCGACGTCCAGGGGGAGACGGCCGGTGGGCAAGGGGATGAGGGTGGACTTGTCACGACACAGCAGACACGCGTTGGCTTCATCCAGGGCGGTCAGTGCGCTATCCCCGGCATCCGCCACCGCATCCATGCGTTGGCGCAAAGTCGGCGACGAGGGCACCACCGCCAGACCCAGCGCCGATTTGAAGAAGGCATCCCGGCGCAGCGATTCGATGGTGTCGAAGTCGGATTTGCCGGTACACAGCAGGCCCACATAGGCCTTGATCAGGCTACTGGTGGCGATGCCGCCTTGGCCGACAATGGGAAAGCGCGGATCGATAATCTGGTCAATCTGGGCAAAGCGTTTGAGATATTGCCCCACCATGCTCAGACCGGCATGGGCGGTCAGGTTGTAGATCTGGCGTTTGATCTGAAAGCCGGTCATGGCGGCGGCGGGATTTACGATGCCGCGATTATCTCAGGACGCCGCGTTTCCTTCACCCGCAGGGTGCAAGGAAATTCGCCCTCATCCCACATCAGTACTGGGAGTGGGAGGGGGCTCATGGATTCAGGAATTGGGCATAAGTAATGCTGTGTAACCTTTTTGGCATGCAAATTGCGAACTACAGAGGAACGAAACCCTGTAGGAAGCGGCATGATCAACGTGCACCTGGATGAAGAAGCCCGCCTTACGCTGGAAGAA
>JAHFRD010000021.1 GCA_023258975.1 Hydrogenophilales bacterium
CGCCAAATATCATTGGCGTGCCTTCAAATCCTGGTCCAAGGACGTCTTGGTCGATGAGGTTAGCTCCCTCCTGGCCGGCTTTGGTAATAAATTCCATATCCGTTATGCGTGATTACTTATCATCCCACGAGACTTTGAAGTGGGACAATTTGCATGTTCAATGAGAAGGCGGCTGGCTGTGTAAGCGCTGCCTGAGCTGGCTGCGTAACAGCTGATTAACTTCGGGCTCATGGGGGTGGGGGTAACTGAGTTCCGTCAACAAGTCCGACAAGAACAGGAAGTCTGATATTGCCTGTATCAACTGAATTGCATCGTCCAGATCTGGATTCGAGGAATCTGTCTGCGCATTTCATTGCCGGATGAGCATGACAATTTCGACTGATGAACCACTGCATTACTGCAGTGCCAGCGGGACATGACCGAGTGATCACGTACTTACCAGACGGTGTCGAGTTTCTGATCAGCCGAAGATAGCGCGATGGGTACTACGGATCATCCTTTCGGAAAACCACTCAACAGTCTGCTCAGGATGGCCGTCCTTGCGGGAGTGGCCGTTGCGGTGCGCCTGCACATACGCCGGGGTGACGATCTGAACGCGCGGGACGGGGGTGGCATGACGCCGCTCATGCTCGCAGCCTCCAGGAACAAGGGGGAAATCTGCTCACTGCTGCTGTCGTCCGGCGCAGACCCAACGCTCACCGATCCGGGTGGAAGGAACGCACTGGCCTTCGCGCGTGCGGCCGGGGCGGTCGACGCCGAGGCGATTCTGGAACCGTTTGAGTGCACGCGAGTAAATGAGGTGTCTTCAGAAACCGAAATGGTTCCTGAAGTCGGACCCGTGGCAACCACTGGAGCCGACATTCCGGATCCAGATGCTCTTCCGAAACCATATCCGGACGATGAGGGCGACTCTTTCGATCTATCCGGTTGGGAAGCTGAAGAGGACGGTCCCGCGCCCGAGGACGACGGCGCGCTGGCCGAAGCAGCCCGCGTGGTCCACAGCGCCATCTCCGCGCACGTTCCGATTGACACCTCGGAAGACTGGGGGGATTTTGATGCCTTCCTTCCAAAAATGGCCGCACCTCTTCCGAAAGCACGTGACGAGGAAGGGCGAGAGGGGATCCTTCGAGTACTGCGCAGAGCCCTGCGCGAGGGCAGTGTGCCTGACCATGAGATCGCCAAGCTATCTGAAAACGAAGACGGATCGCCAAACGAGGCCGGGGAAGTGCTATTGCGACTGGTACTCGGGGATATGGGTGCCGAGACCGACGAGCGGCTCGAACCGGAGGGCTCTGAAAATGCATGGGAAGAACGGGAGGCCGATGAAGATGAGGTCTCCGAAGCCCTGGCCTATCTGGAAGAAACCAGTTCCGGTCGCAATGAACCCATGCGGCTATATGGCAGGGATGTGCGTCTTGGAAAACTCCTGACCGCCGAGGAGGAGATCACCCTCGGACAGAACATGGAGGAAGGGCTGTCCTCGGCGCTCGACGCGCTGGCGTCCTGGCCGGACGGCATTGCAGTTTTCCTGTCGGCCCTGGAGAGAGTCAGGTCGGGCGAAATCGAGGTGGAATCCATTTCGGATGGGCGAAGTGTGGAAGGGGAGGATGTTGCGCAGGAGGAAGTCCCGCTCCCCTTCGACGATCTCGAGGACGAGGATGACGGCCGGGTCGTGCAATCGCCGGCAGCGCGGGAGTTTCTGGACAGGGCTGGTGCCGTGAAGGCGCTGGCAGGCTGCGCCGGCCGGGGCGCGGCCGACGAAATGGCGCTGAGGGCAAGTCTTGCAGCCGCCCGCTTGTCTTCGTCCTTCCTCGCCGGGCTTGCCAGCGATTCGATCAAGAACACTTCGATGGAGTCGGAACGCTTCCGTCTGGCCGTCGACAGATATTCTGCCGCGAGGAGGCGCATGACCGTCTCGAATCTCCGGCTGGTGCTTTCGGTGGTCAAGCGCTACCAGGGCCTGGGCCTGCCGTTTGAGGATCTTGCTCAGGAAGGCAACATCGGTCTGATGAAGGCCGTGGATCGATACGACTGGCACAGGGGATTTCGCTTTTCCACTTATGCGACATGGTGGATTCGTCAACAGGTCACTCGGGCGGTGGCCGACAAGGGTAAAACGATCAGAACGCCCGTGCATGTCCACAACACCATGCTGAGAATCAGGCGCGAGGCGGATGATTTGGAACGCAATGCGGGGTGCGCCCCTACGATGGATGTTCTGGCGGAAAGAGTTCCAATGACCACCACAAGGCTTTCAGCCCTGATGGCGCGCATGGAGGAACCCGTTCCATTTCATTTGCCCGATTCTTCGGGCAATGCCCCCGGCGACTGCCTGGTCGATGATTCGGTGGCCACGGATCCTTCAGCACAGGCTGAGAGAGCCGCACTGGTATCGATTCTGGAAAAAATGCTGGCCGAACTTGGCCCTCGAGAGGCAGAGGTGCTCACCCTCCGGTTCGGGTTGGAAGATGGTGACCCGCATACACTGGAAGAGACCGGTGTGCGTTACGGTGTGACCCGCGAGCGGATACGACAAGTGGAAGCCACTGCCCTCCGGAAACTGGCGCATCCGGTCCGCGCCAGCATTCTCAGGGAGTTCCTGGGGGCACCGAAGGAAAAACCTCGCAAGTCCGACGTGGCAAGCCACGACACCGAATCATGCCCGACCACCAACAGTAAAGACCAGGACGATGCCGATTGCGGACGCACCGAAGAGATGATTGCCAGACTTCGGGTGTGTGGGGCAGAGGTGGTCGATGGTCGCGCGGGCGGTGGGCAAATCGTGGTGAGAAATGTCTGGCATGGGCCGCAGACAAAAATGCTCATCCGCTCCCTGCTGGAAGACGGATTCAGGCCGTATCCGGGGATGGAGTACAGGAAATGACCGAACGGACGCGAAACGCCCCACCAAGGGCCGGGGCAATGATGGAGGCCCTCAGGGGGCTTGGGTACACGACGGCCGCGGCGCTGGCCGATCTCGTCGACAACAGCATCTCGGCCGGGGCTCGTGAAGCCAGGATCGGTTTCAGGTGGGAAGGCGCGCACAGCCGAATCTCTGTGCTTGACGATGGTCGGGGCTTGGACGACGCCGAACTGGAGAGCGCCATGCGGCTGGGGGATCGAAGCCCGCTGGATGAACGAGCCCCGGATGATCTCGGCCGTTTCGGTATGGGCCTCAAAACCGCCTCATTCTCACAATGCAGACGGCTGACCGTGGCTTCGGTGAAAAAGGATGGACCGGTCTGCTGCCTTCGGTGGGATCTGGACGCCCTCGCTGCACAGCCCGACGACGGATGGATACTTTTCGAGGGGCCGGCCAAAGGCTCCGGGGATTACCTCTCGGTGATGAGCGGAATGGAGTCTGGAACGCTGGTGCTTTGGGAGGTACTCGACAGGATCGTGACGGCGCACTACACCCCGGACCATTTCGTGGATCTCATCGACGACGTCGAACGGCGGCTCGCCATGGTGTTCCACCGCCTGCTTCAGGGGCCGGGAGCGAAACTGCGGCTTTTCATCAATGATCGGCCGGTCGCCCCCTGGGATCCGTTCATGTCTGGCCATCCTTCCAAGCCCTGGAACTCGCCGGTCGAGCGGAAGGCTACAGCTTCCGGAATCGTGGAGGTGGAATGCCACGTGCTCCCTCACCGGGATCGGCTGACACCGGATGAGATTGAGGCCGCCGGAGGGCCCGAGGGCTGGACTGCCCAGCAGGGTTTCTATGTCTACCGGAATGCCCGTCTGCTCCTGGCGGGAGGATGGCTCGGCCTGGGACAGGGGCGCGCATGGAACCGCGAGGAGGCCCAGCGCCTTGCGCGCATCCGTCTCGACATTCCGAACACGGCCGATGCCGACTGGAAGATCGACATCCGGAAATCGACGGCCCGAATCCCGGTCTACCTGCGTCCGTGGCTCACAAAGCTGGCCGAGGACACACGGGAGCGGGCGAGAAAGGTTTTCGCCTTTCGGGGGGCGCCGACACCTGGACCGGGAGGCGCCCCCGTCGAGCAGGCCTGGTGCGCGGAACATTCGAGGGCCGGCGTGCGTTACCGTATCGACGAGAGCCATCCGGCCGTCGCGGCCGCGCTCGACGCCGCCGGTCCGGCCCTGCCGCTGCTGAAGGCCATGCTCCGGATCATCGAGGAGACGGTGCCAGTCCAGCGCATCTGGCTCGACACGGCCGAACACAGGGAAACGCCCCGCAACGGATTTGCCGGGGAGCCCCCCGAGAACGTGAGGGAAGTGCTCCTGACGCTCTATGAGGACATGATCGCGCGCCGGGGCATGTCCCCAGCCCTGGCCAGGCGGACTCTGGCCTCCACCGACCCCTTCCAGAACTACCCGGATCTCGTCGCATCGCTGCCGGATGATCCGGCGGCGAACATCCAGCCATGACAAGGGACCATCCATGCCACAGGACGACAACAATCTGCAGGGACTCATAAGCATCGCCCAGACGCTACTGCGAAAGGAGATGGACAAGGGCGAATCCATCACCCCGGCGATCATCACCGCGAAGGTCGATGTGGCCGCCCCCATTGTCGATCTGGATGGAACTACGGACAGGTCGGCTGCGGTGGCTGAACTGATTCGGCGGTTCAGCCACTGGATCGGGCAGGACTCGACCCTGGTCGACAACGAGGGCCACGTTCCGTGGCTGGTTTCCGGGCGCAAGCGGGATTGGCGCTACTGGCAGCGCTACCAGGGAATGATCGAGCGGAAGATGTCTTCGGCTGCTGTCGACGCTCTGGACAAGTCGACCAACGAGATTCTCGGCCTCCTCGAAGACCCTGCGCGCGAAGGGTCGTGGGATCGGCGCGGGCTGGTGGTCGGGCACGTGCAGTCGGGAAAAACCGGCAACTACTCGGGGCTGGTTTGCAAGGCGGCCGACGCTGGCTACAAGATCATCATCGTCCTGGCCGGCCTGCACAACAATCTCCGCTCGCAGACCCAGATTCGCCTCGAGGAGAGTTTCCTCGGCTATGAGACGTCTGCCGCCAATGAGAGCGTGAAACTCATTGGCGTGGGCGAGATCGACAGCGATCCGGAAATCCGCCCCAATTGCGCCACCAATCGCTCCAACAACGGCGATTTCAGCACCAAGGTGGCCCAGCACTACGCCATCTCACCGGAGCAGAGGCCCTGGCTGTTCGTCGTCAAGAAAAACAAGACGGTACTCGAACGCCTCCTCAAATGGATACGCAACCACGTGGCCGACGCCACGGATGCGGCGACGGGCCGGCGCTTCGTCACCAATCTCCCCCTGTTGCTCATCGACGACGAAGCCGATCACGCCTCGGTGGACACGGGGGAGCAGCTGTTCAACGAAGACGGCACGCCGGACAGCGAGCATGAGCCCAAGGCCATCAACAGCCGCATCCGGAAAATCCTCAACGCTTTCGCCAGGTCGGCCTACGTCGGCTACACGGCAACGCCTTTCGCCAACATCTTCATCCACCGCCGGAATGCCACGCCTGACGAGGGCCCCGATCTGTTCCCCCAATCATTCATCATCAACCTCGCCGCCCCTTCCAACTACGTCGGCCCGGCCCGCGTTTTCGGGCTGCGTTCGCCCGAGGGGCGGGTCGGCGGCCTGCCGTTGACCAGGGACGTCTCCGACCACACCGACCGGGAGGGCATCGGTGGCTGGATGCCGCCCAGACACAACAAGGAGCACGTCCCGCTACACGGCGGTCTGGACGCCGTCCCGCCGTCCCTGAAGGAGGCTGTGGAGGCCTTCGTGCTCGCCTGTGCCGTGAGGGAAATCCGCGGGCAGGGTGGGCAACACTCGTCAATGCTGGTCCACGTCACGCGTTTCAACCTGGTACAGAGGGAGGTTCACAGGCAGGTCAACGAGATCGTCAGTCGAATGCGCCAGAGAATTTCCCGGCATATCGACCACGAGGAAGTTCTCGCGGGTCTCGAACGCCTCTGGAAGGATGACTTCCTGCCGACCTGCGCCGAAATCGCCGCACAGGTCCAGGAGCCGGTTGGTCCGCTGGATGTTCCTGCGTGGGAGCAGATCGTCGAGGTTTTGCCGGACGTGCTGTCCGACATCGACGTCCGCATGATCAACGGTACGGCAAAGGACGCGCTCGACTATGCCGAGCAGCGTGCCAAGGGACTCAAGGTCATCGCGATAGGCGGCGACAAGCTCGCACGGGGGCTGACCCTCGAGGGGCTGTGCGTCAGCTACTTTGTCCGGACCTCGAAGATGTATGACACCCTCATGCAGATGGGACGCTGGTTTGGCTACCGCCCTGGATACCTCGACCTGTGTCGCCTCTACACGACCGATGATCTGGTGGAGTGGTTCGGCCACATCGCCGATGCGTCCGAGGAACTGCGCGAGGAGTTCGACGCGATGGCCCAAAGCGGGGCGACACCAAGGGAATACGGCCTCAAGGTGCAGTCGCACCCGGTCCTCATGGTCACTTCACCACTCAAGATGCGCTCGGCCAGGAACCTGCAACTCTCCTTCAGCGGGGAGTCGGTGGAAACGGTCGCGCTGTACCGGGATCCACAAATATTGCGGCGCAACCTGGCGACGACCAACAGGCTCGTTGTAGCCATGGGTGAGCCATCCGAGAGCGATCCGAAGCGCATCCGGGCCGGCTCGAACCAGGAGTGGCGCGGCTCACACCTGTGGAATGGAGTGCCGGCAGAAACCATCGCCGAGTTCTTCTCTGCTTATGTCACCCATCCCAAGGCCAGGAAGGTTAACAGCGCGCTGCTGACCGATTTTGTCCGGAAGATGGCGTCCGGAGGCGAGCTGGTTTCCTGGACAGTTGTCCTTCTCGGAGGCGGCGACGGCGGAGAACACGAATTTCCCGGAGGGGTAAGGATCGGGAAAATGCCGACCCGGACGCCTGACAAGGACATTCCCGACCGGTATTCCATCGGCCGTCTGCTATCCCCGCGCGACGAGGCGATCGATCTCGACGAGAACGCCTGGAAAGCGGCACTGGACATGTCGGTGAAGGCCTGGAAGCCGGATCCCGCACGCCAGAAGGACGACGCCCAGCCAACACCACCAACCATTCCCGGCGGGCCGTCCATCCGGCGCGTTCGTGGTGATGGGGCCGATGGTGTTCCGCCCGCGAGGGAACGCGGGCTCCTGCTTGTCTATCCACTCGACCCGAAGGCTGCGGGCCTTGAGGATGAGACCATGCCGGTCATCGCGTTCGGGGTGAGTTTTCCGACGAGCCGCTCCGGGACCGTTGTCGAATACCGGGTTGACCACCTGATCTGGGAGAACGAGTATGGCCCGGCCGATTGATGAATTCGTGATGGCCTGGGCCGCCCTCTCCGGCGATTCCAGCGAGGAAGGATGGAGAAGCATCCAGGTCACGCCGGCCGGCTCCTGCTCCCTGATGGCCGGTCGCAGATTTCCCGGAAACGAGGAGGCGCTCCTCGCGGGGTTCTCGTCGGCCCGGTTGCCGCCCGCCGAGAAACTGCCCGAGGGGCAGGGCTTTGAAGTGTCGAGGGCTGACCCGCACGGTGACGGGAATACCTGGATTGCCCTGACCCGCAAGGAAACTGGAAGCCAGGAACTGTTCGCCGAAATGGTCGGAGACGTCGCCGGGGCCATGGATGCGGTGGCGACCGAAGGGGAGGAACGGCTGCTGCGCACGCTGCTTACGCGCGTCCGTTCCTGGCAGGAGTTCATGCGCAAAGGCGCGCAGGCCCTGTCCCCCGAGGCCGAAATTGGCCTCGTCGGCGAACTCGCCTTCCTCAAGGCCGTGGTCGAGTCCGGGGTTCCGGCGTCGCTGGCGGTAGAGGCATGGGTCGGGCCACTCGAAGGGATTCAGGACTTCGAACTGGGAACGGGCGCTGTGGAGGTCAAGGCGACGCTATCCTCGCAGGGTTTCCCGGCGAAGATAGGATCCCTCGAGCAGCTGGACGACACGCCGAGGAGCCCCCTTTTTGTGGCCGGCGCGCGTTTTTCACAGAGGGAATCCGGCTCGAACCTGCCAGAGTTCGCCGAGGCCGTCAGAGAGTCTCTTGCGGGCGACGGGGAGGCTCTGCGGATGTTCACCGACAGGTTGCTGGCGGCCGGCCTCCACGAGACGCACGCCGACCGCTACCCCCGGCGCTTCGTTCTCGACCGGATGCGGATCGTCGAGGTCGGTGAGGGTTTCCCACGCATGGTTCCGGGGATGGTCCCTGCGGGGATCAGGCGGGCGGTTTACGAAATTGATCTTGACCGGGCGCCGGGCCCCGAGGTCGGGCTGGTCGAGACATTAAAAAGGCTTGGAGCGTTATGAGCACTGATCTGGCGGATTTTCTGAGGGAAACGCAGGCTGAGGTCAGAGCCCAGATGAAAGACGGTTCCCCCTATGCGGAGTTGCTCTTCTCCGAGGTGGTCATGCAGCACATGGCAGAGATCGGGATGACATTCGAGCCGGTCGTCGTCTGCCATTTCAAAGGGAAGGTCGGGAACGCCAACCTGCGACTGAGCGGCTATGCCATGTCCGATGACGCCGATCAGCTGGATCTGTTCGTGAGTCTCTATGAAGGCGTCGACGAGCCGACCCCCATCCCGGACGCGGACAATCTGACAGCACTTCAGCAATGCCTCAGATTCCTTACCCTGTGCGCCGAGGGGAGTATGGCACCGAAACTGGAGCCGTCCAGCGACGAGTATTCGCTGGCACTCACCATCCAGAGTATTTACGACGATCTGGAACAGGTCAGGGTGTTCGTGCTGACCGACAGGGTGGCCAGATCGAAAAGTTTCAGGACCAGGGAAATAGCGGGGAAGTCGGTCCGCCTCGAGGTGATGGACATCGAGCGGCTGTTCCGCCACTGGTCCGAGGGCAAACCACGGGACGAACTCGTGGTCGACTTCGCGGACGTCTCCGGCTCGCCACTTCCCTGCGTGTTCGTTCCGGGAACGGATGACGAATATGATTACGCACTGACGGCCATTCCCGGTGAGGCCATGAGATATCTCTACGAACGCTTCGGTGCGCGCCTGCTGGAAGCCAACGTGCGCTCCTTCCTCAGCGTCAAGGCCAAGGGCGTCAATGCCGGGATACAGAGCACCCTTCGCACGGCCCCTGGCAGGTTCATGGCCTACAACAACGGGGTCGTTCTGGTGGCCGACGAGATGAAACTGGGACTCGCGGCTGACGGTTCACCGGGCGTGGCGTGGCTCAGGGGGATGCAGATCGTCAACGGCGGGCAGACCACGGCCTCAATCTACTTTGCGAAGAAGAAGTTCCCGGAGACTGATCTTTCAAAGGTCCGCGTACCGGCCAAGATCATTGTCATGAAGGAGCTGGACCCGGCCAGGGAGGAGGCGTTGATCTCGGACATATCGAGGTTCGCGAACACGCAGAACGTCGTGCGGCAGTCAGACCTGTCGGCCAACAAGCCCTTCCACGTGGACGTTGAACGCCTGTCCCTGAGCGTGTTCTGTCCCGACGGTGTGGGACACTGGTTCTACGAACGGGCTGCCGGCAGTTACAACACGATGCTGGCGCGCGAGGGTACGACGCCCGCGAAGCTGCGCACCCTCAGGGAGGCGATCCCGACCAGCCGGAAAATCACCAAGACCGATCTGTCCAAATATCTGATGGCATGGGATGGACAGCCCGACGTGGTCAGCCTGGGGTCGCAGAAATGCTTTGGCAGGTTCATGTCCTCGATGACCGTCGAGGAAGGGCAGACGCCTCCACCAGCGCCAGATGTTGCGGCTTTCAAGGCGATGGTCGCCAAGGCCATCCTGTTCAAGAAGACACAGAGCCTCGTCCGCCCGATGTTCCAGGCGTTCCAGGCGAACGTGGCTGCATACACGGTCGCGGTGCTCTCGCGCAAACACGGAGACAGCTTCGATCTGGTCCGCGTGTGGGACCGGCAGTCGGTTTCGCCGGAATTGCTCGCACAGCTGGGCATATGGGCCAGGGAAGTAAACGACGTACTTCACCGTACTGCAGCCGGACGCATGGTCTCGGAGTGGGCCAAGAAGAGCGAGTGCCGGGACGCGGTGTTTGCCGCTCGCTACTCGGACCCCGAGCCGGGGATTCCTGAAATCCGCTGAGTCCGAAACGTGACCGACGTGGTGGACGCCAGCACCCGGAGTCGGATGATGTCCGGCATCCGGGGCAGGAACACCCGTCCCGAGATGGTGGTCAGGCGAGCCCTCTTCGCGGCGGGCTTCCGCTACCGGCTGCACCGCCGGGATTTGCCCGGCGCTCCTGATGTGGCACTGGGTGGGCGGAAGGTTGCGGTATTCGTGCATGGCTGTTTCTGGCACCGGCACAAGGGGTGCAGGTACGCGAAGCTGCCCGCCACCCGGCCGGAGTTCTGGAAGTCGAAACTGGAAGGAAATGCCGAACGGGACGTGCGGGCCATCGAGGGGCTGCGGGCCTTGGGCTGGCGAGTGCTGGTCGTCTGGGAATGCGCAATCCGGGACAGGGGAACGCTGTCGATCCTGCCCGAGATACTGGCGGACTGGATCAGGGGCGATGCCACCTTTGGAGAGGTCGCTGGCGGCGCGAGGCCGTGAGGAAGTCGAGGACGACTGTGGCGATTTTTCTGGCAAGCCACGGAGGAACCGCGTTCCCGACCTGAGTGTATTGTTCCGTGCGGTTTCCCTCGAAGTAGTAATCGTCCGGGAACGTCTGAAGGCGGGCGGCCTCTCGCACAGTCAGGCTGCGGCACTGGGACGGGTCATGATGGATGAAGTAATGCCCGTCCTTGGCGATGTGGGCGACAACCGTGGACGACGGCAGTCCGGCAACCTGGACTCTGAAGCGATCCTTGAAGGGGACGTCTTCATCGGCCACGTTGCCGTGGTCTGGCAGAAGGCAGGGCGGGAACTCGGCCAGCTTCGGAGAGAACTTGAAAGCCTTCGCATAGGATGACGCGAACAGATAGCGGTGGATGTCCGTGCGCATGTGGCTGCGCGTCTCGTGTTGAAGGAATCCATTGAGGCGCCGATTCAGATACCAGGCTTCGTGTTTCCTCGACAACAGGCATTCACCACCGGTCTCCTCCACGAATCGGCCTCCGCAGAACAGGTGTTTCGAGGCAGATTCTGCAGCTGCCGTCATCATCTCGGCGACTTGCGCTCTACCAACACATTTCCAGCCGGACAGCGATCTGGCCGCTTCGCGAACAGCTGAAAGCCAGGCGTCGGTTGAGTCGGGTTCCCTCGAAAGGTGGCTGCGCAGGGGGGGCAGGTCGTTGAGAACCTGTGCGACGGTCACCAGGTTCTGCGAAGGTTGTATGACAAACCGATGAGGCTTTTCCCGGAGTTCAGGGGTTTTTCCGGCCAGGTCGGAACGGATGCCGAACAGAATCACGCGGTGCCTGCTCTGTGGCACGCCGAATCGCTCGGACTCGATCACGAAATCCATCGGCTTGAGGGTGTCGCCTTCTCCGGGCACGACGAAGGAGCGTATCTGGTAGGAAAGGCCATCGGCGGGCGCCGACAGGTCGGAGAGGATACGATCGAATATCCGGGTGCCGCCGTGCCGGGAGGAAAGCATGCCCTTGACGTTCTCCATGACAAACACGGACGGCCTGAACTGCTGAATGATGCGCAGGTATTCCCTGTAGAGAAAATGCTTCTCGTCCTTCTCGAAATCAACGAGGGCCTCCCTGGTGCGCCTTGAGCGTCCAACGATCGAGTACGCCTGGCACGGCGGACCACCGATGAGTACCCATTCGTCGGCACCCTCCAGAGCACTCTCTATCCAGCCATCGACCTCTTCGGGTGGAATCTTCCCAAGCTCCGCGTTCCTGGCTTCCGATGCGGCCTTTCGGGCCTCCTCCGGCACATCGGGATGTTCGAAAAGCTGTTGCCGGGTGATCCTGCCGCGTGCGTAATCGTAGTAACAGTCCGGAACCCTTCCCTTTGGAAAGGCGCGAAACAGCGCGCGCAGCGACAGCGTTCTGTGGGCTACCGGATCCTTCTCGATGGAAGTTCGCAGGTCGAAGCGGCGTTCGCCATTCTCATTGATCAGGGACGAAAACCCCTCGCCGAGCCCTCCCGGCCCAGCGAACAGATCGATCACCGGAACGGGTTTCTGTTTTGCCATTTCATCTTGTCGTTGTCTTGTAAACGCTGTGCCCGGAACGGTCAGGCTGGCAGCATCCGCAACTTCACCAGACAATTCGATATGGTTCTGAGAAATACTCAACATATCATTATATCTTCACGCCAATAGGTTCCTGACTGTCTGTCGATTCGAGAGTCGGGATTCAGTGCTCGAAAACATCAGGCGGGACTGCCGTGTCTATGCTGGTGGGCGCCATGAACACGCTGGTCAGCCTCGTCGGCAAGGTCTTTCCATCGGTAATTTCTCATGTGTGGCAAAGGAGTAGCCCAGCCTCCACCTCACGGCGTACCACCAGCCCTGACAAGACCTTTCCACCACCATGGATCCATCGCCGTAGCTCTGCCCCTGCGCCCACCCAGTCCATCTGGTTGACCCGTCGCCGAAGGGTCGAGGTCTGCAGCCGCCCGACCCCCAGGTTGAAGGTGAAGTCGGCGATGGCAGCCAGCCGCCCCTCCGGCTCTGTGGCCAGCACCGGGCAGAAGCGCAGCGTGGCATTGAGCGCCGTCACCAGATCCTGTGCGAGATACGCCTCGGCCTCATCCTCCGTAATCGGCGGATGCTTCGGATCGCAGAGATGTCCGAACCCAATGGTCCAGTATCCCGCCGGACACACATAGGGATGTGCCCGCCGCAACGGATCCGCCTTCGGTACCCGATGGAACCCCTCGAATCGCTTGGCTAGATCGATGGCTGCCTGGGGAACTACAAGTGTGCCCATCGTTCCCCCCGCTTGATGAGTCCGACGGCGGACGCGCAGATTCCGAATCGTTCCGCGATGTCTCGATAACAGCCATCGGATTGGCGTATGACCACGACGTCGGATGCTTGGAGTCGGGCGGAGCCGTTGCGGCTACCGCACAGCCGCGCTGCCCGCCCCTTGGTGACCATGTCAGCCATGTTGTCGGCGTGAGAGCCAAGGAAAAGATGGCTCGGTCGCACACAACCGGGATTATCACAGCGGTGGCAGATGAAGGCTCCTTCCGGAATCGGGCCATACATCAATTCGTAAGCCGCACGATGTGCTCGTAGCTGCGCGCCGTCCTTTCGTTTGATGAATCCGTAGCCTTGGGGATGATGGGCGCCTCCCCACACCCAGCAGCCCCGCTGGTCCCCGAAAACCAGTTTGGCCAACAGACGAAATCGCAAAGGTGTTTCAGGTCGTCCGGTCCGAGCCATCAGTGCCCCCGGTTCATCTTGTCGAGGGTTCGGCCGAGGAACCAAAAATTCAGCACCCCGGCCCACAGCGCCTGATCGGCCTCGGTCCAGGCATGGACCACCGGCACGCTCCAAAGCGCCCCACCGTTGATGGCCGCCACGAACGCCGCCGACTTGGCCGCGCAGTACAGCGCCATGAACCAGTAGGTGATGACCGGCCGCACACTGCTTGAGAGCGCATCCACCCAGCGCACACCGGTTTTCTCGCCCTGGCTGCGCACCGCTTCCTTCAACGCCTCGATGGCCCCGGTGTCCCAGGCCGCCTCGGCGCTCGCCCCGATTTCGGCCATGCGCTGCGCGCCGCGCACCTTCTCGAACTCCAGCGCCTTGTCCTGCATCGCCAGTTCGTGGCCACGCTCGCCTTTGCGATCCAGCCACTTCAGCACCTCGGGGGCCAGCCTGAAGGCCCCGCCCAGCAATCCTCCCAGCAAGGTCTCGATCATTGCCCACCCCCGAACAGCTTCAGTTTCAGGACGGTGCCGGCGACGACCACCAGGACCAGGCCGGTGACCAGCATCTTGATGATGGTCAGGCCCGCCGTCTTCTTGGCCTCGTTGAAGGCATCCAACAGGTTGCGCAGCTCGCGGATGTCATGGGCGGCGTCCTCGCCGTCCAGGCCGACACCGTGCAGGGCGGTTTTCGCGCCCTTGGTGGCGGCACATTCCAGGAGCCGCTCCAGTTCCTCTTGGGGTAGCGTCACCGCCTTGCGGCGCTCGATGGTTTGTTCAGTCATGGTTTCAGACCTCCATAAACACGAAACCCGCCACGAGGGCGGGTTTCAGGGTTGAGTTCGTGGTTGCGGGTAATACGGGTTTCAAACGGGATAGGACTGCCTGGCCACCGGCGCTCGCGTTGCGATGCCGTTTCGGATCAGCACGCGGTCGCCGACGGCGAGCACATCCAGCGACCGGGCCAGCACCGCGCCGCGCTCGGTGGCCACACGGATCGTTGTCCCCTCGACACCGACCACCGATCCGAGCAGGGCGACGTTCGGCGCCAGCAGTCGCGCCAGTTCCTTCAAGGGGAAGGTCATCGTGGCTGCTCCAGATTGAGGGTGGTCTCGATGGACGCCTCGGACACCGTAATCTGAATGCCGGTCACCTTGGCGCGATAGGGTCTGGCCGTGGACGGGTCGGTGGCCTCGACGATCTGGCCCAGGCGCAGTCCCGGCCGGAAGACCAATTCCATCTCGACCTGGTTGAACGGATGGGCATGGGCATCCATCTCGGCCACGCCCCGATGGACCAGCGCGTCGTCGGCAAGCAGCGGCTCGACGATGGGCGTGCCTTCCCGCGCCCCATCCCCGCGATAGACCGCGAGGATCATGTCGCGCTCCCCTTGATCAGTGCCAGGATGGAGAAGTCGGCCTCGCCATTGAGGCTGGCGGGCGAGGCCAGGGCATAGACCAGGGCCAGGGCCTCGAAACTCACCTTGGCCACGCCCACCCCCTTGGCTTGAGCTTTCACCGTCACCTTGTCCGACTGGAGCGTAAGTGTTCCCAGGTCACGCCCATACCAGACCGAGGTGGCCAGCCCCGCCCGGGCCGGCACGCTGAGGCTGGCGCTATCGGTGTCCTCGAACATCAGTTCGTTGGTGACCGTCACCGTGGCCGTGCCCTGGGCGGACAGCGAGCCCGCCGAGCAGGTGGTCTCGGTGATGCCGACGTTGTCCGACTTGTAGACGAGGATGTAGACCGTCTCTCCGGGCTGGAAGGCGGTCTTGCCGCCGTTGAGCCCGGTTGGCCGAGCATCCACTTCGGCGGACAAATGCCCACTTGCACTGCCCTGGCCATCAGGACTGCCGAACTGCACGCGGATGGTGGCATTCGCCATGAGTCACTCCTTCAAGCCTTCATACGTCGACCAGCACGAACTGGACTTCCTCGTCGGCGGCCAGGGCTACGCGCCAGTTCAGCGAGGTGGTGGTGTAGGTCAGGTCGAGCAGGCTGTAGCCGGGGACCGCCGCCGTCAGGGTCTGGCCCGCTGCCGCCACGGTCCCGAGATCCGCATACCGCCAGATGGCCGCCGTGATGGCCATGACCGGGTAGCGAGTGCTCGCCCGGCCTTCCACGAACTCGACGACCTCGGATTCCGTCCGGGTCACTGCACCCAGGGCGGCGATGACCGTCGCCGGGTGTCCGGTGTGGACGAGCAGCACGGGCCGGACGGTGCTGAGGTAGGCCCGCACCGTGCCCCGGTTGGCGTCCTCCGGATCGGCGACATACTCGATGCGATCGGCGGTACTCCCACCGGCACCCTCCTCGTTCGCCAGGGTGACCCGGTTGTAACCCCGATCCGGGGCGATCCGGGCGCGGCTGGCCAGGACATCGGCGTCGAACAGCTGGTGGGTTACCTCGGCCTGCCCATAGTCCGGGATGCTCACCGGATGCCGGCGCCGGCAAACCACGGTGCCGTCCGGATCGCTCTCAACGATCCCGCCGATGGCGGCGGCGATGCTGCGGGCGGCAGCCAGCGGCGTCACCCCTTCCATCAGCAGGCGGCCGGCGGGGACGATCCAGTCCGGCAATTGCCAGTCCACTTCACCGATCAGATTCTCGACCGCCGTACGCGCCAGCACCGCTTCCGGCTGGTAATAGCGGATGCTCGCCGCGAAGGGGGCGTCCAGCAGCGCCAGCGGCGAGATGGCGGCCACCTCGCAGCGCTGGCTGGTCTGGGATTCCCGCGACAGGGTCTTGCCATCCACCACCAGCTCGAAGGTTTCCAGGCCCAGGACCAGGGTGATCGGGTCACCGATGACGATGGCGGCGAAATCCGCCAGGGCCGCGATCTCCACCGTCGCGATCCACACCGGACTATCCTCGTCGCAACTCAGGGTCGCCTGGTGGATGCGGATCGTCCTGTCCTGCCAAACCAACTCCGGCGTGTTCACCACCGCCTGCAAGCGCTGGTCGGCCAGTAGCGACCAGGACGCCGTGAATCGCCTGGAAACGGGATTCACCTCGCTCAAGGCGTAGGCCAGTTCGTGGCGAACAGCGACCGACTGGGTCATCCAGTAGGGGAAGGCCATGGACTTCCGGCAGGTACCGAGTTCGGAATACGCCACCACATGCCGTCCACGCAGCAGGCGCACCTCGCCATAGGGCAAGTTCAGCCGAACCCGGTAGGCCCTGGCGTCCCCATAAGGCATGGCCATGGGCCGACGATGCTGGCGCAGGTCGCCGTAAGGTGTGCGAAAGACCGCCTCCAGACGCAATCCATAAGGAAACCGGGATGCCCCGGCGAAATGCAGCGCCCAGTGCGTCGTATGGCGCCAGGCCCGCACCCGGTTGATATCCCAGTAAGTCGCATGGGCCACGAAGACTTCGGTCCTGCCCCAAGCCGCGACGAACCCGCGCCGCAGCACCACCGGCCCGCCCTGGACGTGCAGTCCCGCCCCCAGCGTGAGGGCGAGCGAAATCCCGAGGGTCATTTCAGGGCGAAGCTGGCCGGCGCCGGCACCGCATAGGGCTGATCCCAGTCACTGCCGACGAAACCGATCCATCCCGGTACGACCTCGTCCAGGTTGGCATACCCGTCGGTCATGACCAGAACATGGTCCAGTTCGCCCATGACCAGGGCGGTCAGCCAGCCACCCGGCGAAGGGAAGACCGGCACCGCCATGCGCGGCAGGGGCGAGCCGGGATGGCGCCGGCCCACCGTGGTGCCCGCCCCCAGGGGCGACCAGGTCGGCATGGACTGCGGGGAGCGGATGCCGCCCGGATTGACGCTGTAGGGCACGTAAAAACTGCCCCAGACATCGCGCAAGCCATAGCGGGCGCACAGGCCCGAGTAGCGGTCCGTGGTATAGCGCCGGGATTTCGTGGCGGCCACACCGACCCGGTACGCCAGGCCGGAGGGACTGGTCGGATCGACGATGGCCCCATGCAGCCACCACCAGCCCTCCCGCCCGTCGGCGGCGAACCAGATAGTGAACTCGTAAGGGAGATTGAAGACCGCGTAGGAATCGATGAGCCAGACGTTGTTGGTGAGCGCCACCTGTTCGGTCTGGCTTGCCCCATGGACGACCCGCGCATACAGGGACGGATTGCTGCCCTGGGTGTCCAGATGCAAGGCCCAGTGGGGTGTTTCGTCATCGGCCGTGCCGGCGGCCACGCCGATCGGAATCGCTTCGAAGTCCGTCGCCGTATCAGTGAGCACGGTGAAGCCGGCCTCGGCCAGCCCGGCCTTGAGCAGGGCGAAGAGCCCCGGCAATGTGGCCTGGCCGAACTCGCCCGGGGCATAGACCTTCTTGAAGCCGATCCTGGGCATCACGCGCTCTCCCCATGAATCGCCAGGGACGCGAAATCGTTGGCCAGGCTGGAACTGCCGGCCGGCACCTGGCGGCGGTACCAGACCGGGATCGCCGCCGGATGGGTGTCGAAGCGAAGGCTGTCGTTGACCTGGAAGGCCCTGCCCCAGGCGGCGGCCTTGGCCGTGAAATACGGCGTGCCGGTGGCCGGGTTTACCGGCGCGAAGTCGGCGCTGGTGGAACCCATCGAGGGCAGCGCGCCCACCGTATTGCCCGACACGTTGAAGCCCTGCCCGGTGAAGGTCAGGGTCCAGGACTGCTCGATGGCGCCCTTGTTGTGGGCGATGAGATTACCCACGGTCGCCGTGTCGCAAGTGCCGGTGGCGCTGGTGATAACCGGATTCGACCAGGCCCCGGCGACACTGGCCTGCTGGTAGACCGCGCTCACCAGGGTGGCCTGGGTGCCATAGGCATTGGCCAGCGCCGGTGAGAAATCCAGCGTGGCATAGTCGGCGCCATAGCTGACCCCGGTCAGCGTCACCCATTCCTCGTTGCCGATACCGCCCGTGCTCGGTCGATCCGCCACCCGCACCAGGTCGCCCACCCGGAACGGCTGCAGGCTGGTGTACTCGCCGTTGTGCTCGCACACCACTCGGATCTGGCTCGCCCCGCCCGCCACCGGCGCGAACAGCGTGCCGATGCCATAGGGGCGCCCGGTGATCTGGTCCTGGGTATCGGTGGCCGTGCCCGGCTGGAACAGCACGAAATCCCCGGCCGGTGTCAGCGCATCGAGGAACAGGCGCACGTTGAGGAGGGCCGCGTCTTGGGCGCTGTTGAGGTGGATGAAGGCCTTGCGCCATTTCACCGCGCCCGCCAGGCGCTCGGCCTGGGAGACATCCGGGAAGAGATTGTTCTTCACCCCGGAGACCAGTTGCGAGAAAGCCATGCGGCCGCCGTTCTGGGCGGGGATGGCATCCGACATCAGGGTGGCGGGGCGCCAGAGGATTTCGTTGTCGAGGATGGGCATGGGCAGTCCTACACGGTCATGAGTTTCAGGGTGGCGAGGTAGAAGTCGCCGGGATTGGGATATGCGAGTGCCACCAGGGGCTTCGCCTCGAAGGCGGGCGGCTCGTGGTGGCGGAACAGGACTGGAAAGGCCTGGTCGCGCAGTTCCAGGGTGTAGATCCCGCCCGGGCTGTCGGCCCGCATGCTCAATTCCTCGACCAAGGCTCGCGTGAGCCAGCCGGCGTCCGGTTCCGATTCCAGGGTGATGGGCAGGCCGCCGCGTTGCTGGCCGTAGAACACCACCAGTCCACCGTCCAGGGTGCGGCGCGCGGTCTGGGCCACGGACTGGGCGGCGAATTCGTCGGTCCAGACCAGGCCATCTGGCAGGAGCAAACCATCGAGACGGATCATGGGGTCAGGGTCTGGTGGATCACGGCGGGGCCGGGCACGGCGAGATAGTCGAAGCCATTCCCGTCCGCGCGGCGGCGCCGGTTGCTGGCTTCGTAGTGGAGTTCGAGTTCGACAGAAACCGTCGGCGCCAAGCCGACTGCCATCTGCAGCGTGAATTCGCGCGGGGCGTCGATGTCCCCCGGAATGCACATGATCTGCTGGGTCTGCCGCGTGCCGTCTGGCCAGGTCACGCGCATGGAACCCCAGACACAGTCGAAGGCCTCGCAGGGCGCCGCATGGTCCACCACGCGAAGAGTCAGGCTGTGCAGCCATTGCGCTGGCGAGAGTAGCGGGCCATCCGGATACCAGTGGCGCAGGGCGAGCGCCGTCCAGCCCTGCACGACGACCCGCGCCCGGCAGTCGCGAACCGGCTGGAATGCGTCGCAGCCGTTCCAGGACACCGGCACCCGCAGGATGACGTGGGGCCACCAGCCCTGCGGCGGATAGCCCACATCCACCCCACCCTGCGGGATGAGGCGAATGTCCACGTCCCGGTCCCAGTGGTAGACCGGGCGCAGGAGGGTCAGCCGCAACTTGATGGTGCCGGGGGCGGTGCCAGGCGCGGCCGACACATCGATGACGCCATCCTGCTGGAACAGGCTGAAGTCCTGAATGTTGTCCGGGGCGAGGTCCACCTTGCCGGCGATACAGGACGGCAGGGCCACGACGATGTCCTGGGTCACGCCCGGTGTTGCCGGCCCCGCGTTCACCACCGGCAACACGGACTGCGGCGTGCCGGGGCTGTTAAAGATGCGGTGTTGGGCGACGACGGGCCTTGAGTCAATCGTGCCGGCGTTGCTGTTCGAGAGGGTCAGCGTGCCCAGAGATTCCCCGCTGCCAGCGCTCACCCGGACCTGGGTGATGGCCGTGGGTAGTGCCCGGAAGACCAGATCCTCGATGCAACCCGGGGGGACGAGCGCCCAGTCGAACACCGGTGGCGGCGATGCCCACCAGGAACAGCCGAAGTAATAGCAGTTGAAATCCATATAGGCCGCACTGGTACTGACCGCCGGCCATTCGTTCAGGACCGCCCCGTTGTTCGCCCACTCGGCGGAGAAATCGAGGCGGATGGAGACCACCTCCAGGTCCGTGCGCAGATCGTCGTTGACCCGGACCCGGGCCGGAATCGGCAGGTAGCCATGCCCCGTGATGCGCACCGCCCCCTTCACTCCGTCGGCGCTCAGGCGCAGATCCCGTAGCGACAGGGGGTTGGCCTGATTCAGGGTGCCGTTCACTGGCTGCATCGCCTGCTCCAGGGCGTCCAGGTCATAGGTGGCACTCGCGGATTGCCAGAATACCGAGTGCGGCACGGTGACCACCGGCGCATCGGGGTCGGCCGGATAGCTGGGGTGCTCGGGATCGAAGTTCGGGTCGAAGGGATCGCACCGTGGCCGTGTGGAACTCGATGGGCTGAAACGCACATTGACCTGAGCCGCCATCCCGACGGTGGCGGCGGTCCCGTTGCTGGATGAGCGTGCCTCCAGGGCGGCGGCGACGTGCAGGTGCAGCCCACTTGGCTTGTCACCGGCCGGTGGTTGCTCCGCACCGCCCAACAGGCAATCCTGGTATTCCCTCTCGGCGGTTTCCAGGGCGGCGCGATAGGGCTCCTCCCATTTGTCGAGGAGCCAGTTGCGCCCGTAGTCCGTCATCTGGCCGCCGTACTGGCCGAGGTAGCCGGGAATCCACTCGAAGCCGGGCGGTGTGCAGGCGCGCGGGTTCGGCACACGCCCGACACAGCGTTTCAAGGGAATGCGCACGCTGGTGTGTGGGTCGTCCCGCATCACGATCCCCGCGACAGTTCCCGCAGCGCATTTGCCAACTGCATCGCGGTGTCCCGCGAGGACTGGACAGTGTGCGGCTTGCCGCCGATGTGGAAGCGAAGATCGACCACGTCATGGGCGGGCACGGTGGAAGTGCTGCCCCCCATCGTTGCCTGCCCCACGGCGTTGGATACCGCACCACCCGCAGCAAAGCGCGGAGTGTTGGGAAATGCGTGGGGCAGGAATCCGGCATTGAGCGCCGCAAAGAAGCCCTCGCCGAACTTGCGCACACTGCCCGCCCGCACCACGAACTCGCCGTGGGACAGCAGCGCCGGCACCGAATCGGAAGTTTCCGTACCCGGCCCCAGGATGCGGCCGGTTACTCTGGCAAACCCGCGCTTGAATCCCTCTGCAATGGCCTGGCCACCTTCGGCGAATCGCTGGATCAGGCCGCCCTGGGCATTGGTCTGCACCCGCTGCACATAGATGGTGTGGACGCTGCTGGTGGGGCGCAGCAGTTCCGACAGCGCCGCGTGGAAGGCGGACAGGTTCATCTGCGGGGTATGGGTCGCCGTGGTCGGCGCGTCCAGCACCGTGCGCGCGTCCTGGGCGAAGGCGGCCAGTTGGCTCCGGGGCTGGTCGAAGGACACCAGTGCCGGAATGGTCACGCCGCTGCCGGCGAGGGTGGATTTCAGCTTGTCGATGTCGGCCATGACCTTGGCCGTATCCGCTTCCACCTTGGCCACCAGGGTGAGGTTGCTGGTGTCAGCCTTGAGTTCGTCCAGGGCGGCTTTGGCCACCTTGGTGTCGGCCTGGATCGTCGCCACCCACTGCTGGGCCGCCATCAGCGCCTGCAGCTTGTCGAGGCCGGCTTGCGCGCCCGAGAGGTCGACATCCAGCTTCAGTTTGTCCTGGGTGAGCAATTGCTGTCGCAGCTTGTCGAGTTCCTCGGATACCGAGGCCAGTGCGCGTTTGGCCTCATCGGCACCCGCCCCGGCGGCACTGGCCGCCTGCTTGTGGGCATCGCCCAACCCCTTCAGCGCCGCATCGGCGATGCCGGCCGATTCCTTGATCTGGCCGATGGCGGTGGCGGCGGCCTGGCTTTCGGTCACCAGGGTGAGGGTTACCGACTTGCCGTTCTGTTCGACCTGCCGGGTGACGGCGGAGGCGGAGCGCTCGGCCAGGGCGATGGATTCTTCGGCCAATTTCCTGGCCTGCTCATAGTTGCCAGCGGCCAGGGCTGCTTGTGCCTGGGCCTGCTTCTCGTCGATCTGGCGCAACCGGTCCTGATAGGCGGAGTAGTCGTCGACGCCTTTACGGCCCAACTCGCGGATGCGGTCTTCGACCGAGAGCTTGAGGTTGAGCCGTGCCTCCTCAGCCGCCTTGGCGGCATTGAGATGCCGTTGCTCCTCGGCGATCAGACGATCCACCGTGGCACGGTAGGCGGTTTCCAGTTGGCCATAGAGATTGACCCGGGCATCCACCGCCTGGCGTTCGATGGCGGCGACGTCCTGGCCGGCAGTGCGCGCCAGGGCGACGGCCTGGCCGTAAGTCCTCTGCCAGGCCGCCTCCATCTGCGTCGCACCCGCTGTGACAGCGGCGAGTTTCTCCCGCTCGGCGGCCAGCAGGATCTGGGCTGAATCCCGGATGGCGGCCGACTCGGAATGCGCCGCCGTTTGCGCGGCCGCTTCCTGGCGCTTGTAGTTCGACTCGACCTCGGCGATGCGGCCATCCCAGATCGCCTTGATATCAGCAGCAACCTGCTTGTAGCTGTCCCCCAATTGTTTGACCGTCTCGGTGGCCTTCTTCGTCTCGGCTTCCAGGGCCGTTTTGATAGTTTCACCGGCCTGCGTGGCCGCCCCATTGATGGCGCGCAGGGCTTCAGCCGTACCGGGCAGTGCCGCCTTCAATCGCTCGGCGGCCAGCGCCGCCAGCGCCATCTGGGTCTTCACGCTCACCGTGCCGGTCGCCGCCAACTCCTGCAGGGCCACATCGAGTTGGTCGATTTGCGCGTTCTGCCGGGCCAGGTCGTCGAAGGCGCGATTGGTTTCCCGTACCCCTTGCACCAGGTTGACGATGCCGCGTCCCATCTCCCAGGCGGCGACCGCCGCCAGTACCGGCAGGAAGCGGGTGAAGGTTGCCTTGAGCAGGCCCACGGATTCGATGAGTTTGGCTACCGCCGCCACGCCCTTGACCGCCAGCACGCTGACCAGGATCTCGCCCAGCACCCGCACCCCGTCCATGATCACCTCGCCGTGGCTGGCCAGCGCCACCAGGGCATCGGCCAGTTGCTGCAGGGTCGGCAGCGCCGCTTCGGCGACCTTCATGGCCACCCCGTGCAGCGCCTGCTTCACGGTGTCCAGGGTGTCGTTGAACTTCTCGGCGGCCTTCGCCGTGTCGCCGCTGATCTCCAGGCCCAGGGCCTTGAACTGCTGCTTGAGTTGCTCGATGCCGGCGCGGCCCTGGTTCAGGAAAGGGATCAACTCCACCCCGTTCTTGCCGAAGAGCTTCACCGCCAGGGCGGATTTCTCGGCGCCATCCGGCATGGCGGCGAAGGCGTCGGCCAGATCCATCAGCACCGCTTCGGTGGGCCGGATCTGCCCGGCGGCATCCTTGACCGACACCCCGAGCCGGGCGAAGACATCCGCCTGTTCCTGGGAACCACCCGCCGCCGCGACCATCGCGGTGGCAAGTTTCTTGAGGCCGTTGGCCAGGCCCTCCAGCGACGTGCCCGACTGCTCGGCGATGGGCTTCAGCAGCGACAGGGATTCGACGGAAATGCCGGTCTTCTGCGACAGCTTGGAGAGATCGTCGGCGGTTTCCAGCGCCGCCTTGCCGGCGGCGACCAATCCGGCAACCGACAGGGCGGCACCCAGACCGGCCAGGACGGCGTTGACCTTGCTGGCCGCCCCGGACAGTCCTTCCAGGTTGCCCTTCACCGAGGCGAACGCGGCCTTGGTCTGGTCGATGGCGGCGATCAGGATCTGGGCGCGGTCAGAGGCCATGCGGATTCACAGTCCTTGCAGAGACATCTGCTTCACGATGGCGGCCGAGAGCCGGGGCAGGTTTGAACGCACCACGCCCGGGAAATCGAAGCGCCCACGCTGGGTCACGGCCGGCACCAGCATGGCAATGGGAATCTCCTGGCCGCGCTTGATGGACTTCGCCCCGGTGCGTGACCTCTCTGCACGCTTGAAGCGGCGCAGTTCGCTGGCGTTGTCCTTGATGTTCTCGGCCATCAGGATGACCTTGCCGTTCTTCTCGATGAAGAAGGCGTTGCCGGTGCGCAGCAAACCGTCGACCACGCGCTTGAAGGCCTTGCGGCCGATGCGCTGGTACTCGGGCAGAAGCGGAATCAGCATCTTGCCGTTGATCGTGCCGCCCCTGACGTGCAGTCCTAGCCAGGGAATCTTCGATCCCACCAGCAGCGCCGGGAACCGCTCGGGGTTGCCGGCATAGACCTTGAAGCGCATGGATTTGAGGAAGCCGGCCTTGCGCACCTTGAAGGCCGACTGCATCCGGGCCTGCGCGGCATTGGCCATCTCCTTGCCGGTGGCCTTCATGCCGGCTTCGACCGCCTTGCGGATGGCGAGCCGTTTCTCCGGCACCCAGCTGTCGAGCCGCTTGGGATCGAGCAGGCCGGAGGTGGTCAGGGACAGCTTCATGGTTGAAGTTCGCGAAGAAGGGATTTGATTTCGGCGGGACCGCCGCGTTGTGCGGTCACCAGCAGCGCGAACCGGGCGGCGAGTTCCTGGCGCTCCCCTCGATCGATGGCGGCGAGAAAGGCCCGCACCTGGGCCACCGTGTAGTTCAGGACGTCGGGGTAGCAGTGCCCGTGTTCGACGAGGCGCTGGAGAAGCGCGCCCCAATCGTTTCCACTCGATTCGCCACCCGGGCCAGGACTGGGGCCAGGCGCTGGATAAAAAAATCGGCGTTGACCTCGAACACCGCCTCGGCCAACCGGATGGCCTCGTCCAGTTCTCGCGCTGCTACCCAGTCGCGCGGCTTGCGGATGGCCACGGACAGAGCCGATACCAGATCCTCGCCGCGCTCACCGAAGAGGTCGAGCCAGTCCACCTCGGTGGCGAGATGCTGGGCGAAGGGACGGATGGCGCGGATGAAGGTTGGAAGTTCGCCTACCTTCAAGGGGGCGATTTCCAGTGTTTCACCGGCGATCTCGACAACGACCGGCTGGGGTACGAAGGTTTCCAGGTTCATGGTATTCACCCGCTCTGTTTTAGATTTGGACCAAGCGGCCGTACTGGCCGAGCACCGCGTCGTAAGGTTTGGTGGAATCCGCCAGCAACGCCCCCTCCAACTCGAATTTGTTGTACTCGTTCGAAATCAGCGCCAGTTCCTTCAGGGGATCGAAGGCCACCCGATAGAGTTCGACCAGCACCTTGGCATTGCCCTGGGCGGTGTTGAGTCCTTCCAGGCGCAGATACCGCTCCGGCAGCGGCTGCGTGAAGATGCCGATCTCGGAGACGTCACCAAAGGCGTAGCTGGCCTTGAACGGCGGGGTGAAGCCGGTGGCATCCAGAAACTGGAGGGCACCGAAATCGACATCGGCGGTGTAATGGGTGCCCAGGACCAGGGTTGCCGGGGTGGTGGCGGAATCCTTCAGCACCAGGGTGGACACTTTGGGATGGGCCAGGAAGTAGCGGTCCCCGATCGTTGGCAAACTCGCTGGCGCCTCGCCGCCGACCGGCTCGTCGGTGACCGTGCCGCCCGCCGTGGTGACGTGGGTGCCGTAGAGGGCGAGCGCCAGGTTCTCCTTGGTGAATTCCTCGATGGCGAGGTTGATCGTGGCCGACTTGGTCTTGACCATGCGGTGGTCGAGGGAACGCTGGCCGGACTGCGATTCGTAGTGCTCCAGCACCTCGGTCTTGAGGGAGAGTTTCAGATCGGCGACGTTGCCGGGACTGCGTACCTCGGTGGGCAGACCGTTCGGGTCGCGTTTGCCGAGATAGACCCGGCCCTGGAAGGATGCGTAGTAGCTCATTCGGATATCTCCTCATTGCGGGAAAGGGGTTTCGGGGTGGGCGGTACCAACTGGCGGGCAACGCCGGTCTTCACCAGCCAGCGCGCCAGATCGCCGTCGAGGGCGATCACCGCACCTGGTGGATAGGCGATGCCGGCATGGGTGTGGGTTTTGAGGAGTTCGATACGGCTGACAGTGGGCATGGGGTCATCCTTGGCTGGAAATGTCGTGGGCCAGCGTGCGGTAGGTGATCTGGTAGCGGGCGGGGATCAACGCCGCCGTGGCATCGGCGTCTTCCACGTTCCATTCGCAGTCCAGTTCCTTGATGCCGAGGGCGAGGCCGCCGAGATTGGCGTCGGCGAACAGCGCCGCGTGGGCCGCCACCAGCAGGCGGTCGGCCAGGTCTTCGGCGGCCACCCCTCCGTGTTCCCGGGCCAGGGCATCGATGCGCACGACCAGTTGCCGCACGACCCGGTCGTTGGCGCGCTCGACGATGCCGTCGGATTCAGGAAACAGCAGCAGCGCCGGGGACTGCTCGCGGGGGATGCCAGTGGTCGGCGAGCGGCGGAATTGCGCGCCCTGGGCCTGGGCGACGGGCGCGAGCAATCCCGCTACTGCCTGCAGGCAGCGTTCACGGAGGGAGTTCAAGGAGACCGCCTACAACCGGGCCAGCGTTGCGCGGGACTCGGAACCATCCCCCACCGCCCGCACTTCCCGCACCCGATAGGTGATGCCGCCGATGTCCACCGTATCGCCCTGGACCAGCCCCACCAGGCGGGAAGCGGGATAGCGGATCGTGTAGTCGGTGGACACCCCGAGGCCGTCCAAGATGCTCTCGTCCGGTGCGCGGAATTCCACCCAAGTGGTCATCCTCGGCGCCCGGTCGGGTGCCCAGGTGGCCTTCTGGAGCAGCCCGGATCGGGCCGCCGCGTCATACAGGGATTCGATGGCTATCATGGCGATCGGTTTGAAGGATTGAGGGAGGAAACGACGAGATGAAGAAAGCGAAGACCGCAGCGGAGGCCGAAGCCAGAGGCATGGAGTCCATCCCCAACATCGGCCCGGCCGTGGCTGGATACCTGCGTGAGGTCGGCATCCAGCAACCCGCCGACCTCAAGGGACAAGATCCCTATGTGCTGTTTCAGCAGTTGTGCGCTCAGACCGGGGTGGACTACGACCCCTGTTTGCTCGACACCTTCATCGCCGCCACCCGCTTCATGGGTGGAGAACCGCCGCAGCCCTGGTACCGCTACACCAGGGAGCGCAAACGCACACTCCAGGAGATCGCGCTCAGTTCATCGTGAGCTTCACCAGCACCCCCGGCCGGTGGCACATCGGCAGCGGATTGGACTGAGTGTGCAGGTCGGTGCCGCGATCGAACTTGCGCGGCTCCTGCTTGGCGTAGAGCGGCTGGCCCAGGGTGTTGGCCGTCTCGTTGAAGTCGGCCGGGGCGAAGTAGGTGGCGAAGGTGTCCACCGTGCCCAGCGGGAAGCAGTGCGCCTCACCCGGCGCGATGAAACGGCGCGTCGTGCCATTCATGTCCGTGGCCTGGCCCCGGTATTCGGAGAAGGTGATGCCGCCGAAGGTGAAGCCCGCCCGGACATCGTTGATCAGCATCACGCCCTGCTGGTAATACTTGTAAGCGTCCTTGACGGTGTTCTGGCCCACCAGGGCGTCGAAGAACTCGGGCGAACACAGGCAGTGCAGCCCGGTCATGAATTCACCCATCAAATGGTCTTCGACGTAGCGCAGGGCCGCCGCGCATTTCGTGCGCACTTCCGTTTCAGTGCTGACCAGCTTGCCGCCGACCGTCTTGGCCAGGTCGAAGTTGACGCTCTCCTGATCGATCCGGAACTCCTGGTAGAGGTCGTAGATCACCGAGCCGTCGGCATCGAGGATGACGCCCTTCAAGGCACCCATGCGCAGATGCTCCAGGGTGATGGCGTGCTTGTTACGCATCGTCTCCAGATGCCGCGCCATGACGCCGGCGACGGTCTCCATCTCGGTCTCCGAGCCGAAGGCGCGGATGCCCTGGACTTCCTCGGGCAGCACCACGTCATCGTGGGGAATGTGCGGGATGACGAAGGAGCGCACGGTGCGTTTGCCGCGCGTACCCACCGTGCCGGGCGAACCGGGCGGTAGCGTGGGCAACAGGTTGAGCACGCCGTTCTGCTCCTCGACGATGATCTGCCGGGTGCGCACGGGCCTGCCCGGGAAGAGATTGAGTTCCTCCATGCGGCCATAGCGGTTGGGGAGGAGGTTGATCGCGGCAGTCAACGCGGCCATCGAGAACGCCGGCATATTGAACGGATTGTTCATGGTGGAATGTCCTTCAGGCGGATTGACGGATGAGGATGCCGCGCGCCTCCAGCGCGGCGACGGCGGCGGCCTGCTGTTCGGCGGTGATGCCGGCCGGCCAGACCACGGCGTGGGAGGCGACGATGCCGTGGCGAGCCAGCAGCAGGCCGTCGTCCCGGTCGGCCAGACTGGTGTCATAGGCACCGAGCAGGATGCCGGCGGCAGATTCGGTGCCATCCGTGGCTGCGGGGTCGAGGCGCTTTACCTTGCCGGTGGCGCTGACGCGGCCGACCACGGCGCCCAGTTCGAGGACTTGGCCGGCGGCGACGGTCACCTGATCGCGCGAGTAGAAGAGGCAATTCTCCTCGTACTTGAGCAGGTCGCCGAGGTTGATGGGTTCGCTCAGTGGGGTAAATCGAGTGGTCATGGCTTAGTCCTTTCCGGTGAGTTTCCTGACGGCTTTCAGGAGGGGGTTGTGCTGGAGAGAGGCCACTCCGCTCGACTGCGCGGCGGCATCGGGGTGAATCGCCGAGGCGATATCGGGGCTCTCCGCCCGCGCCGCCAGCAGAGTCCGGCGCACCTGGGATTCGCTGGCGCCCTCGGCCAGGAAGGCCGCGATGCGCTGGGGTTGCCCCGCCAACTGGCACAGTTCGGCGATGGCCAGGGCATCGGCGCGGGCGGCTGCCACCGCCTTCAAGGTCTCGTCGTCGGGCGACGGCTGCGGATCGGCGGGTTCCGGGACCACTGCCGGGGCGGCAGGGTCCGCTGGTTCGGGGAGGGAGGGTGTCTCGGTGGGTTGGGTCATGCGGATCTCCTGTGGAGCGATGGAATGGCTCGCCGCCAGGCGGCTGGCCGCAAGTGGCAAAGACGAATGCGTACTCGGTGTCATGCGTTTCTCGGCAAGGAAGGCGGTGAAGTCGGCGAGTGCCGTGGCGGTGCTGCCCTCGGCATCGGCCAGCCCGGCCGCCACGGCCTCCGGCCCGAAATAGAGCCCGGCCTGGGTGGAGCGCACGAAGCGCGGCTCCAGCGTGCGCATGGCGGCGACGTGGTCGACGAAGATCCCGTAGAGGCGGTCGACCTCCGCCTGCAGGCGCGCCGACGCTTCCTTGTCCAGGGGCTGGTGCGGCGAGAAGTCGTTCTTCTGGTCGCCTGCCGTGATCGCCGTGTAGCGATAGCCCTCCTGGGCATCTCGCGCCGACTGGTCGACGTGCATGGCGATGACGCCGATGGAGCCCACCCCGCCGGTCTGGGTGACGTAGACGCGCGAGGCGGCGCAGGCAATGGCGTAAGCCGCCGAGAAGGCGGAGTCGGAGGCGATGGCCCAGACCGGCTTCCGGGCATCGGCGGCGCGGATCTGTTTCGCCAGTTCGAAGACGCCGCCCGCCTCGCCGCCGGGCGAATCGATGTCGAGCAGGATGCCAGCCACGGCCGGGTCGGCCAGGGCGGCATCGAGCATCGCGCCGATCTCGCCGTAGGAGGTCAGGCCAGAGGCGGCATCGAGGCCCAGGGCCCGGCGCACCAGGGTGCCGTGGACCGGGATCATGGCGATGCCGGCTGGTCCATCTGGCTGGGCGCGCGGCGGAGGCAACGGCAATCCCGCTTGTTGCTCCGGCCAGTGGACGCGCTCGCCCAGCACGGCCAGGATGATGTCCAGTTTCGAGCGCGCGATGAGGAGCGGCGTCCCGTACAGGCGGGACGCCAGGTGCGGCAACGGCATGTCAGTTTCCTTGGGGAGGGGTGTCGGGAGGAACTGCGGGCGCCGGAGAGGCGGTGGGTAGTTCGTGGCGCGGGTCGGAGTCGAAGACCAGGCCCAGTGCATCGGCACGGGCGTTGTCGGCGGCGATCTCGCGGTCCACGTCCTCGGCGTCGTAGCCATTGGCGGAGATCGCTTCCGAGCGGCTCATCAGGCCGGAACGGATCGCCGCCTTCATGGCGTCGGCCTCCTTGAGCGGGTCGACCCACTGCCAGCCCTGGGGAATCCACTTCACGGCCAGGTACTGTCGCTGGCGGGCGGTACCTCCCCGGGCGAAACCGGGCAGGACCAGCGCGCCTTCGAGAACGGCCTGAGCCATCCAGGCCTGCCAGATGGGCCGGCACAACTGGTGCACGATCACGCCATGCTGCAGGGCCTCGACCCGGCGCCTGAACTCCAGGAGGCCGGCGCGGATCGAGGAGTAATTGACCTGGGTGAGGTCGCCGGTCAGTTGTTCATAAGTGACGCCCATGGCGGCAGCCACAGCGCGGAACTGCATGCGCAGGAATTCCGAGTAGGAGCCGCCGACGTCGGCCGGCTGCGAGAACTTGATGTCCTCGCCCGGCTCCAGGATCTGCATGGTGCCGGGCTCCAGGCCCGCGAGCGCCACGCCGTTGGGATCGGAATTGCCTTCCCCCAACAGGTTGTCTTCCGGGGAGAGGCGGGTAACGAAGCCGGCGAACATGGCGGCGGTCTTCTTGCGCACCAGTTCGGCGTCGTCGTACTGGTCCAGTTCGTTCAACTTCACCAGCGCCCGCGCGAGCCACGGCTCGCCCCGGATCTGGCCAGGGCGGAGCGGACGGAAGAGATGCATGACCTCGGCGGCATCGACGCGCACGGTGCTGAGGCCACCGTTGCTAGACATCGGCGCCAACATGCCGTCCTCGGGATGGGTGCGGTACAGGTGGTAGGCCACCCGCCGCCCGAGCGCGTCGAATTCGATGCCGGCGCGGATCACGTTGCCGTTCGGGGCAAGGGTGTTCAGCGTCACCGGCAAATGCTCGGGTTCGAGCACCTGAACCTGCAGCGCCACCGGCAGCCCATCCTCGGGCCGGCGGTAGCGCAGGCGTACCAGGGTCTCGCCGCCTTCCAGCATCGCCCGGCAGGCCAGGGCCTGCAGACCGTAGAAGTCGGTGAGTCCGGCTGCGTCGGCCTCGATGGTCCAGTCGCGCCAGAGTGACTGGATGGCTTCCCGGGCCGCGGCATCTTGCACCATCGACTGCGGCTTGATGCCGGTGCCGATGGCATTGGCCACATAGGACTCCAGCGCCGCGTTGGCCCAG
Source organism: Hydrogenophilales bacterium (assembly GCA_023258975.1). Classification (GTDB taxonomy): domain Bacteria; phylum Pseudomonadota; class Gammaproteobacteria; order Burkholderiales; family Thiobacillaceae; genus PFJX01. The sequence continues at coordinate 31,065 of JAHFRD010000021.1, forward strand.
GCGTTGCGGCGCACCAGGTCGCGGCTTTTTGCTCTCAACTCCGACTGGGTATAGAGCAGCGCCGCCACGGCGCCGGGATTGCCGACCGACCAAGCGAGGGAGCGGCGGCCGCCGCCCACACCATCATAGGTGGGGCTGCCGCCGAAGAGCTTGCGGCCCATCGTGCGCATCGTTCTGAAGAAGCCCATCAGAATCCCTTGCTGGTGGTCACCCGGATCTGCCGGGGCGCCGGGGGCCACAGGCCGGTGTCCACCGATTGGCGGTACAGGTCAGCTTGCACCTCGCGGATCGCCACCCGAAGTTCCTCCACCGTGCGGTATTCCACGGTCTTGTCGGCGAAGGTGACGCGCTTCTCGCCTTTGGCCAGGGCGGCCTGCAGGGCGTCGAGTTGTTCTTGCGTGTAGGCCATCAGCGGTAGACCACCACGTTGATCTCGCCGGAGTCGGCCAGGGTGCCCGAGGGCGTGGCGCAGACCAGTTCCACGTCGTCGGTCGTCTTGTCGTCGCAACTGACCCGGGCGGCGGCCATCTTCATGGACTTGTCGCCGTTGCGCGCGAAGGCCAGCCAGCAGTAATGGGCGTCGGGTAGGGATTCGTCGAAGACCACCCGGTACTTGCCGGGGGCGAGACGCAGCACCTTGCGCACGTTGTGCCCGGCGTGAATCACCATATGACCATCCACCCACCCGAAGCTGACCCAGGCGCGGGCCAGACCGGGATGCGCAGGCGTCACCCGAGCCTTCAACTCCAGGCCGATGCGCGTGGCCAGGTCGGCGATGTGCTGCGCCAGAGTCAGCATCACAGGCGCACCGTGGCGGTGAGCAGGCGGCGCTCGGCAGCCAGACGCTTGATGCGGGTGCGGTCGGCCAGGTACTCGATCTGGTAGTCCGTGGAGGCGGGCACCAGGATGCGCTGTGTGGCCGGTGCGTAGAACTGCACTTCCGCCAGTGCCAGGGGGGCCGCGTAGTCCGGGCGGGCAGTCGCCGTGATGTTGATCTCCCAGCAGGCGAAGGTGGCGGGCTGCGCCAGGCTGAACTGGCGCCGCTGGCCGTCGACCCAGGCGACACCCACTCCGCTGTCGAGCACGGTCCAGTTCACGCCATCGTTGGAACCACGCAGGGTCCAGTCCTTCGGGCTGCTGTCGCCGTAGGGTGCGGTGGCCATGATGGAGTAACCCGTCGCGGTCACGGGTGCCGTGAAGCAGCAGCGCCACCAACCGGTGGTCTTCCCCGCGCCGCCAGACCAATGGCTGCCGGCCTGCCCATCGGCGGCATACCAAGCCGCCCTCACGTCGCTGTAGGAGGACGACGCCGAGATGGCACACAGGGCGTTGCTCGGCCCCGCCATCACCGGAATCAGGCTGGCGCCCGGGTCGAAGATCTGTTCGGTGAGCGAGGCCAGGCGCCGGTAATCGGGATCGCTCGCGTGGACGATCTCCAGGGTTTCGCCGGGGCCGATGTCCAGGGTCTGCCGATTGGCGGGCAGGATGAGGGGCGCTGGACTGGCATTGCCCAGCCGCATCTGGGTGATCCAGTCGCGAACCGTGCCCAGGCCGGTGTCGAGTGTGCTCATGGGGAACCTCGATCAGGAGTGTGGGAACCAACAGGGAGCCCGGCCCCGCCCGAGAGCAGGAAGCCGGGCAAGGGGTGCTTAGACCAGGGCAGCCTCGAAGGCGGCGACGAAGTTGAAGTTGGTGTCGCCCACGTCGGCACTGGCCACCGCGCCGATGTTGCTGCGGGCCTGGGCTTGTTCGGGGGCGGTCAGTGCCTGGGCGGCGTCGTAGCGCACCCGCTTGTTGACGGCGTCGAGCAATGCGCCGGCAGCGGTCTCACCGGTCTGAATCGCCTGCTGGATTTCCAGCAGGGTGTCGTAGGCGGCGTCCGCGCCACCCAGGATCTCGCCCTTCAGCGCGTCGAGCAGGCCGACGATCTTGGAAGACGAGTAGGTGGTGCTGGTAGTGATCGCGCCGTCATCGATGCTGGTGGAGGCGTTGACCGCGCTCTTCAGTTCGTTGATGGCCGCCACCAGACTGGTCTTGTCGGTGGTGGACAGGGAGGCCAGCGAGCCGATCTTGGTATAGACCGCGTTGAATTCCTGGGCGGCGCGGAGGACGAAGCTTTGGATTTGGGTTTGCAGACTCATGGTGCGTTTCCTTTATGGAAGGTTGGGGTTCGGGCAGGCTGCCCAGATCACCCGAACCAGCGGCTACGGATCACGCGGCGCGCGGGTTTCGGGGCTCCAGAAGCACTAAGGCCACCGCGATGGGTGGCCTCAGGGCGTGGATCGGTTGGTGTTGCAGTTGGAACAACGTCGGGCGGGTCGGTTGACGGCGGCGACATGCCCAACTGCCTTTCCAGTTCCCGCCAGTGGCGCTCCTCGAAGCGGTCGAGGCCGGCTGCAGCGGCGGCCGCGCGGGCGTAGACGTAGCAGTCCAAACCCTCATTCCGTTCCCGGACCTTCTGCCACTCCCGCACCGGGAAGCCGTTGCGGTTACGGCGGGTGATCAATTGCTCGGCGCAGAGTTGCTGGATGAATTCGGCATCCACCTTGGGCAGATGCACGAAACCGGCTGGGTAGCTCGCGGTGACACCGTCCGCGTCCACCTCGGCGGCCTTGCGCAGCGCGTTGTAGAACTCCAACTTGGCGATTCCCACCGCCACCGAGTAGACCTTGATGCCCCGGCGCAGCTTCTTGCCGCCTTGGGTCACGTCCACCGCCGTCGGCGTGCCGATCAGGGCCGCGCCCCGGGGTACGCCCTTCACCGCCATCAGCCGGGGATCCTTCGCCACCCGCACGAAGGCATAAGCCTCCTGGGTGGCGAAGCCGGTATCCAGGGCGAAGCGGGCCAGCGGCAGTTGTGCGCCCGATTCGTGGGACCAGGTTTCAGCCAACAGCCCGGCCAACTGACGCCATACAGTGTCACGCGCGGTGTCGCCCATCAGTACCCGGTGCTCAACCAGCCACGCCTCCTTGCCGCGCCCGAAGGCCCAGATCGAGGACTCGATGCGGTCCTTCTGCACATCGGCGCCGCCGACCAGGAGCAGGCCGCCGGTGGGGATGCTGCCGATCCGATAATCCTCACGCCGTTCCAGCAGGCGCTGCCAGTCCGGTGCCTCGCCTTCCTCGACCCAGGTCTCGCCCAGTTCCGTGTTCTTGAAGGTCTTGATGGCGCTTGCCGAGCCGGTTTCCTTGTTCACGGCGGCCTCCCAGGCGGCGGCGATGTCGCGCCAGGAGCGCCAGCCGATCGGGCTATAGAGACTGGAGAGGTGGAAACCCGCCGTCCTGCCGATGCCATCGGCCATGGCCCGCCACTCGCCCGCCGCCAGCATCGCGGTCTTGTGATGCTCGGCGATGGCAGTGTCGCAGGCCTCGCAGATATAGGCCGCCGTCTCCGGGTGGCCACCGCTCTTGTCACGATCCCATCTGAGTTGCTCGAAGCGCAGCCACTGCCGGTGCCCACAGTGAGGGCAGGACACGAAGTAGCGGCGCTGGTCGGACGCCTCGTATTCCCGCTCGATGGCCGACGCCCCGGCGATGGTCGGGGTCGAGACGATGAAGATCTTGCGCCGCGCGAAGGTGCGGGTGCGGGCTTCGGCCAGGCTGATGGCATCGCCCTCGCCATCCACATCCAGGGGATACCCATCCACCTCATCCAGGAACAGGTAGCGCACCGGCATCGAGCGCAGGCCGACGGCGCTGTTGGCCCCGGTCATCACCAGCACGCCGCCCCGGAACTCCTTGGCCAGGATGGTGTTGCCCGAATCGCGGCTGCGGGCAGGGGCGATCAGTTCCTTGAGGGTCGGCGACTCCTCGATTAGCGGGTCGATGCGCTGTTTGGAGTTGCGCTTGGCCATCTCCACCGTGGGCGAGACCGCCATCATCGGGCCGGGGGCGTGGTGGATGACGTAGCCGATCCAGTTGTTGCCGCATTCCGTTTTACCCAACTGCCCGCCGGCCATGAACACCACCCGCTCGACCGGCGACGTCGGCGACAGGCAGTCCATGATGGCCTTGAGATACGGCGTGCGGCTGGTGCGCCAGCGCCCCGGCTCCGACGAGGACTTGCTGGACAGCACCCGGTGGCGGTCGGCCCACTCCGAGAGCGTCAGCATTGGATCCGGGGTCAGCCCCTCGCGCCAGGCGCGTTCGATCTCCAGGGCACCTTCGTAGTCCATCAATCCACCTTCGGACGCAGTTCGCCCAGTTCCATCAGGTGCGTGCGCACCGCCTGGTCGAGGGCGATGTGCAGGGTGTGGGCGTCCGTCCCGAGGGTTGCCGCCATCTGTGCCGAGATCCGCGCCGGCCAGTTGAGCCAGGCGTCGCGCTCGTTGCGCGCCAACTGGAAGACATGGGCGATGGCTTGGGAACGGTCCACCAGGTCGCCCTTCAACCGGGCCAGACGCACCTTGTTGGTCTGCGCCTTGACTACCTCGTTGACCGTGCGCGCCTGCAAGAGCGAGGTGCCGCCGGTGCTCAGCGCAGGGGCGGCGGGCTCACTTGCAGGTTCCCGGACGACGGCCGGCTCAGCCCGGCGCGGGGCAACCTGGGGCTCAGTGTTCCGGTTCCACTCCCGGTCGGCCCGGGCCGCGTCCACGGTGCCATCTGCTTCCGGCGTGATGCGGCCGGCCTTGATGGCCTTGCGCACGGCGGCGTCGGATACCCCCCGATGGCGGGCGTAGGCACGAATCGAAATCCCCATTGAGTCCAGCGCAGAAAGTGGTGGTTTTGCTTGAGATCGAGCTTGGCTTGTCTCCGGCACAGCGCGTTCATGACATCACCATCAACGACGTCCACGGAGACGACCATGACCACGCAAACCCCCGAAAAACGCCAGGAAATCGCCGACGAACTGCGCGAACTTCAGGCCCAGATGCTGGAGTGCCTGGACCAGGCCAAGCGGCTGATCGAGCAGAGCGGCCAGCACACCACCCTGCAGCGGGCCGAGGCCTACTGGCTGGCCCACGCGCGCATCGCCCTGACCAACAACCACGGCTACCTGGGCGGCTCCATGTGCTCGATGGAGGACACCATCGACGAGTTCGCCGGGAGCGAGGACGACGAGGACTGACCGGCAGGGGAAGCCAAGCAGAAAGCGCTTGGCTTCACTCCGCCACAGCGCGTTCATGAACACGCCATCAACCACCCCGAAGGAGCAGCACATGACCACCACCAACCAACTCACCAACACCCAGACCACCATCCTGACCCAGGCCACCTACCGGCCCGACGGCAACATTGAACCCCTGCCGCCTGCTCTCAGGGGTGGGGTGCGGACCAAGGTGATCGACGGGCTACTCGCCCGCGACCTGATCACCAAGTTCCACTACCCCGACCACGTCGAGTACTACCTGACCGACGCCGGCTACGCCGCCGTGGGTCGCACTCGCCCGGCGCCGGAACCGGAGCCGGCCCATGAGGCCGATGCCGATTTCGAGGCGGAGATGGCCGCCGCCGAATCGACTTGGCAGGATGCGCCCCGCCGCACCCGCGACAACAGCAAGCAGGCCCAGGTAGTCGCGATGCTGAAGCGGCCCGAGGGGGCGACGGTGGCCCAGATCATGGGCGCCACCAGCTGGCAGGCGCACACGGTGCGGGGCACCTTCGCCGGGGCGTTCAAGAAGAAGCTCGGTCTCACCATCACATCGGAGAAACCCGAGGGTGGCGAGCGCGTCTACCACGCGGCCTGAGCGGGAGCGCCGACCATGATGAACCTGATCTCCATCATCGAAAGCCTCAAGGCCAGGCCGCGCCGCCTGACCAACGAGGAGAACCTGTATCTCGACCACCTCGCCGACGAGATGCGCCGGGCGGAAAGTGATGCCGCCCAGTGGCGCATTCTGCAACGCGAGGGGCTGGACCAGATCGACATCGAGCACTACGGTTTCGATACCGATCTCTTGGAACATGTCCTGTCGCTACGCCGCGAGTCGATGAACTGAATCGCTTGGCTTCTCAATCACACAGCGCGTTCATGGGGGTGTCGATGGACACCCCCAACTCACCAGGAGAACCCGCATGCAAACCGAAACCCTCCGCGTCCGATTCACCCGCAAGCCCTGCGATCTCAACGAAGTGCTGCACAACGCCGATCCGGACAAAACGGCCAACACCGTCGTGGTCGAGAAGCATATCGAACTGAACGATGCCGAGTACGACGAGTTCGCCGAGAACCTGCTGGCCGACCGGGCTTGGCTCAAAAGGCTCGGCGGCTGGTTGAACAGGGACGTGCGCAGCGCCGTCATGGTCACAGCACCCGAGCGCACGACGCTCTACGTCGACCCCTCGGGCAGCGCCTACGGACGCTACGTCGGCGTGGCGGTTTGATGCAGCGGGCCGGGATTTCCCGGCCTGAATACAGCGGCGGATTCAGCTTGGCTTCAATCCATCACAGCGCGTTCATGGGGACGTCACCAACCAACCCCTGGAGCACCCCATGGACCCCTTGAGCTTCCACCTCTACAAAGCCATCCGCGCCGACGGCACGGTCTACTTCTTCCACCACCGCAGCCTGGAGGAGGCGAAGGTCTTCGCCAGCGACGCGGTCGAGGTCATCGACTGCAACGGAGGCGCGTAATGAAAGCCATCGATACCCTGGGTCAACGCCTCGGCACCGCCGCCCTGACCGCCCTGGTGCGGCTGTGCCCCGAAATCCGGACTGCCACCCCGGCGCGCCAGGAGGCCGCGTGTGCGGCGATGCGCGCCAAGTCCGGAGTGGCCATCGACGAACTCCTCGACGACGCGAAGGCCGCGCCCTGGCTGGCCGAGGTGGCGTTTGCCAGCGCGGTGCTGACCCTCGCCAACGAGGGTATCCGGGTGCTGCGCGGCGGCTGATTCGAAGCGCGGAAAGCGGGTGAATGCGCTTGGCTTCTCAATCCCATAGCGCGTTCATCCAGTCATCGCCATGACCCCACCAGGAGCACCCGATGAGCATCACCCTCCAGATCGACCGTCAGCCCGACCAGAACCTCAACTACAGCAATCGCAACGCCGCCATCGTGCTGGGCCTGCTCGGCATCGATACCGAAGCGGGTTATGGGCAGATCGCCCGAGCGGAAATCCCCGCCGCCCGCCGCGCCATCCTCATGGCGCTCAATGGCGCATCGCCGCTGCCCACCGTCGAGGAGGAAGTGGCGTATGCCACCACTGTGATCGATCAGGGTGGCCTGCCGACCATCACCCGCTCGCTGCGCTACCTGGATCCCGGCCTCGACCAGGAGGGCGTCGAGCGCCGCCTGCGCGAGGTGGGCGTCCTGCTGGCACGGGCCAGCGAACTGCAATCCGATGTTTCCTGGTACTGAAATTCAAGCGAAAGAAGCTTGGCTTCTCAATCACGCAGCGCGTTCATACGGGTGTCGAAACGATCCACCCGAAGGAGAAACGAGATGACCACCGACCGCCGCACGCAGATCGCCCTCGCCAACACCCGACGCTACAGCAACCTGGCTATGGCCAACGATGTCGCCATGCGCCAGACCTACTGGACGCCGGTCCTCCTGGGCGATGACGGGCGGTTCTGGGTTCCCGCCACCAACCGCGAGGCCGGGCTCCTGATCAAGGCGGGCTACGAGGCCGCCTGATCAAACGCCAGGCCATCCGAAGTACGTGTGGCCTGCTTGCCAGTCCGCTCCTGCCAGCGGCGCACGATCACATCCACATACTTCGGGTCCAGTTCGATGAGCCGGGCGCGGCGCCCTGACTTCTCGGCGGCGATCAGCGTCGTGCCGGAACCCCCAAAAGCATCCAGCACCACATCGCTTGGGCGGCTGGAATTGCGGATCGCCCGCTCCACCAGTTCCACCGGCTTCATGGTCGGATGGAGATCGTTCTTCGCCGGCTTCTTGATCTGCCAGACGTCGCCCTGGTCGCGGTCGCCGCACCAGTGGCGCTTGCTGCCTTCCGGCCAGCCGTACAGGATCGGCTCGAACTGGCGCTGGTAGTCGGCGTGGCCCAGCGTGAACGTGTTCTTGGCCCAAATGATGAAGGTCGACCACTTGCCACCAGCGGCGCGGAAGGCGGCTTGCAGGGTGTCGAGTTCGCTGGAGGACATCGCGATGTAGACCGCACCCCGGCAGTGCGCTAGGGCTGGCGTCAGCGCCGCCAGCAGGAAATCGTAGAAACCCTCGCCGAGGTTGTCGTTCAGGATCGCCCGATCCTTGCCGCGCTGCCGGTCCTTGGCCGTGTTGGCATAGTTGACGTTGTAAGGCGGGTCTTGCCAGACCATGTCGGCCACCGCATCGCCCAGCACCGTGGCGTAGGCATCGGCATCGGTGGCGTCACCGCACAGCACCCGGTGATCCCCACAGATCCAGAGATCGCCCGGCCGGGACACCGGGGTTTCCGGCGCCTCGGGGGCTGCGTCATCATCGGTCAGCCCCTCGCTGGTCGACTCCTCGCCCGCCATCAGATCGGCCAGTGCGTCGGCGTCGAAACCGGTGAGGGACAGATCGAAGTCTTCATCCTGTAGCGCGGCCAGTTCCACTTGGAGCATGGCCTCATCCCATCCGGCGTTCTCGGCAATGCGGTTGTCCGCGATCACCAGCGCCCGGCGCTGGGTGGGGGTGAGATGGTCGAGCACCACCACCGGCACGGTGGGCAGGCCCAGCTTCTGCGCGGCAGCCAACCGGCCATGCCCGGCAACGATGATGCCGTCGCCCCCGGCGAGGATGGGATTGGTAAATCCAAATTCCGCGATCGATGCGGCGATCTGCGCGACCTGGGCGTCGGTGTGGGTGCGGGCGTTTCTTGCGTAGGGCAGCAGTTTGCCGGTCGGCCACTGCTCGATCTTGTCGGCGAGCCAGGAGATGCTCATGCCGGTGCTCCCAGCCGTTCGGCGGCGACGGCGTCGAACGGCTGGCCGCTGGCCACAAGCGTCACCGGCACGCCGGGATGGTTCTGCTGGAATCGCTTGATGGCCACGTCGACGTACTCCGGCGCGATCTCCACCGCCCGCACCTTACGGCCAGTCCGCTGCCCCGCGAGGAGCGAGGTGCCCGAGCCGCCAAAGGGTTCGAACACGATCCCGCCCACGTCGGTGAAGGCATCCATGATGTGCGCCGGCAGGTCGACCGGGAACACGGCCGGGTGGTCGATGTCCTGACCGATTTTGCTCTTGTGCCGCATGATGCGGATCACGCTGTCGGGGATGCGGTATTCCTGGGTGGGGGTGCCACTGTGGTGCCAGCTTTCTACCGTGCCGTCTTTTTTGCGCATGGCGGTAGAACTGCCATCCTGGCGCAGATGCGACTCCTGCCCCGCGAACTTGCAGGGCACGATCTTGTTGGCTTTGCGGCTCTGGCGGTTGAAGTGGAAGACGAACTCGAAACTCGGGGCCAGCCGTCCCGACCAGTTGCCAGGTAATCCCGGCCCCTGGTCCCAGACATACCAGGCGAAACGCCGCCAGCCCTGGGACCGCATCCAGTCGAGCCAGCCATTCCAGTAGGGAACGACTTCATTGTCGCGGTGGATCAGGCCGAGGTTGACCAGCACCTGGCCTTCGGGAGCCATGGGCAGGCGGGCGAAGACGCCGCACATCAGGTCGTCCCAGTCGATGATGGCGTTGGTGTAGTCCCTCTGGTTGCCATAGGGCGGCGAGGTGAAGCACAGGTCGGCGGACTCGCCGGCCATCAGCGCGGCCACCACCTCGGGATCGGCGGCGTCGCCGCAGATCAGGCGATGGGCGCCCAACTGCCAGACGTCGCCCGGACGGGAGACGGGGTTGGCCGGGACGTCGGGCACCTCATCGGCGGCATCCGTCGCATCCGGGGCCGGTTCGGTTTCCTCGTCGCCGGCAACATCGGCCAGCAGCCGTTCAATCTCGGTATCGTCGAAGCCGGTGAGTGCGAGGTCGTAGCCGGCTTCCTGCAACTCGGCCAGTTCGAGTGCCAGCAGTTCTTCGTCCCAACCGGCCTGCAGGGCGAGTTGGTTGTCGCCGATCACATAGGCCCGCTTCTGGGTGGGCGACAGGTGGCCCAACTCGATCACCGGCACTTCGGCCAGTCCCAACTTGCGGGCGGCGGCCAGGCGGCCGTGCCCGGCGATGAGGCCGTTGCCGCCATCCACCAGGAGGGGATTGGTCCAGCCGTATTCCACGATGCTGGCGGCGATCTTGGCCACCTGCGCCTCGGAATGCGTCCTGGGATTGCGGACAAAGGGGATGAGCGTCTCGACCTTGCGGTACTCGACGGCGAGCGTGTTCAGGGCAGGACTCCGAAGTGGTGGTTTAGTGGTTCGCAGGTGCGAACCTGTCCACTGCGAACCAGCAGGTTCGCACCGGGATGGCGAGATCAGGAAAGGCGAAGCCCGCGACGGGCGCGGGCTTCAGGGGTATTCAATAGGGAGTGGTGCGAACCGCGAACCAGGTGCGAACCCCGTTTCATGGCCTGGCACTATCGAAGCGCCGCGCTTCTCCCTCCCGCATGGGAAGGTCGCCAGGAAGGACCCGTTGAATTTCTGCCGACCGTTCGACACCGAAAAAGAGACCGCCCGGAGGCGGTCTGCAAAACCTTCCATTGCGGAAGGTCAGGGAGGTCGGTCAACTGGTCGACGATGACGAAATCCTACGGCAAATCCGCCCGGGATGTTGCACGGCGGAAAAGCGCTCATCCGCTCCCGTAGTCGCTCTATTGCTCGCATTTGCGCTAATCCACGTCAAATTGCTATGGCATGACCGATGGTGCGGTTCAGCCGATCTGCAACCACCTGCAGCGCCCGCTGCCAGCGCCGCCAAGCCGTCGTGCGCTCGCAGCCGAAACGCCGGCAGATGTCCTTCCACTCGTATTGCTTGGCCCGCATCCAGACGAGGTGCCGCTGTTCTTCCTCCAGCCATTGCACCCAGCGCATGGCCTCCATCATCCGGGCGATGGCCTCGGGCGTGGGCGGCAAGGGCCGGTATTCATATTCATCGGCGGACATGGCTTCCCACTCCTGGCGGGCGAAGGCAGGCCAGACGTTGAAGTAGCCCTGCACCCTGACCTGGGGCAGCCGCCGACCCGTCTCGGCCGCCTCCGAGAAACGCGCCGCCACGTCATCCACGGTCCAATCAGCCATGACGTTGCCCTCCGTAGAGCCGTTCGCCGATGCGGCGGATGAACTCGCGCTCGACGAAGTCCAGGCGGTCGTCGGTTTCCGCGACCACCAGGATGTGCTGGCCGCGCCAGCCGTCCCGCTTTACGGCTTCCAGGTCGGTGGACTCGGGCAGGTGTCGGGCCAGGGGGCTCCGATAGGGGTGTGCGGGGATTTTCATGCGCTCTCCCCTTGCGTCTCGATGGCCCAGTGCAGCAACGCCAGGGCATCCGCCTCGTTGTCGTCAGTCGGGGTGTGGCCGCGCGCACGGACGGCTGCGATCACTTCGTCCTTGCCGGCGTTGCCACGGCCGGTCGCGTGCTTCTTGATCGTGCCCACCGGCACGCCCTGGTAGGGGATGGCGTGGTGCTCGCACCAGGACGTCAGCGTGGCCATGAAGCCGCCGTAGGCATGGGCGGCGTCCACCCCGACGTGGCGGCGCACTTCCTCGAAGTACACGGCGTCGAGGCCGTCGGCGCACTGCTTGACCTCGGTGAGCCAGCGCTTGAACCGCAGGTAGCGCATGCCGCCGCCTTCGAAGCGTTGCGGTTTGAAGTGCTCGGTGCCGCTGGTGATGATGCTGTCGCGGCTGGACAGCGCCCAGCCGGTGTTCGTGCCCAGGTCCAGGGCCAGAATCGTTGTGTTCATATCTCGCTCCATTTCGAGCGGTGACCGATGGTGACTGACCTGACTGTTAACCTTTCACACCCGCACGTGTAGGCGTCAATCAGCAGACGAGTCACCATCGGTCACCAGAGGTTATTAATCGGGGTCGGTGTAGTGCTGGTTGCACGCTTTGGGCTTCAACATCAGGCCCCTGAACGCCTTCGCGCCACCATGCATCCGGGTCTTTTCGAAGCCGCGGGCGATGAGCAATTCAGCGAATCGCTTGATGGAGCCGACGAATTCGCCTGTCTGTTCCGCCCACTCGCGCCAGTCGCCGAACAGGTCCGCGGTCAGCGTTCTGGCCTCCGGGTACAGACTGCAGCGTTCGTCCAGCCACTGGCCCAGGGCATCCTCGGCCTCGAAATACTCCTCGGTGGCGGACACCACACTGGCTGGCCGCTTGAGCCCCTGCCGTTGCCAACGCAGACAGCCTTCCACCGCCCAGGCCAGGATGCCGTCGCGTTCCTTCAGTAGTTTCTCGGTGAGCCGGCCGTCGCGCTTCTCGGGCGGGATGGTCACCGTGAACGGGATGAGGTGCAGCCGGCGCTTCATGGCCTCATCCACGTTGCGAATGGACGGCTTGTGGTTGCCGGCGATCACCACCTTGTAATGCGGCGGGTATGTGAAGAAGTCCTGACGCATGAAACGGGCAGTAACGGGGTCGCCGCCGGTGATGGCCTTGATCTTCGATTCGTTCCAGCGTCGGCCCTGCTCGGTTTCCGTCGCCGCCACGAAACGCGCTCCGCGCAAGCCGGCCAAATCGGTGGGGTGCCGATCCGTGCGGGTTTCCATGAAGGTGTCCATGGGCGCGTTGGCCGCGTAGTCCCCCAGGATCGTGAAGAGGGTGTTCACGAAGACGCTCTTGCCGTTGGCGCCCGTGCCATAGAGGAAAAACAGGGCGTGCTCCTGGGTGCTGCCGGTCAGCCAGTAACCGACGGCGAGCTGCAGGTAGGCAGCCAGGTCGGCATCCTGGCCGGTCACATCGCCGAGGAATGTCCGCCAGGTCGGGCAATCTCCCTTCGGTGTGGCCGTGGTGATCTTGGTCATCCGGTCCCGGCGATCGTGGGGCCGCATCCGACCCGTGCGCAGATCCACCACCCCGCCCGGGGTGTTGAGCAGCCAGATGTCCGCATCCCACTCATCGGTGGTGGCAGCATGCTTGCGGTCGGTGCGCGCCAGGCGTTCCACGCCACCCACGGTGCTGGCGCCGGCCAGCTTGGCCGCGACCTTGGGGTTCGTCGCCCGGACCGAGGCATGCCGACACACCTGGCGAATGAGATGGGTAGCTTCCAGCGTTTCCTCAGCCCGCCAGCGCTGTCCGTCCCACATCAGCCACTTGCCCCATGCAGCGATGTAGCGCCAGTCGCGCTGATAGCGGCGGGTAAAAGACAGCGCCAGGGCGTCCTCGGTGCCCCACACTGTCTGCTCGTCTTCGGGGTCGGGATCCGATCCTGTGGGTTCGACCTCCGCCAAAGACTGGACGGTCATACTGGGGGCGGTAGCCAGGAAGGCCGCTACCCCGAAGCCCTCGGCAATAGCATCCGCCGCGTCCCATCCCTCCGGCTTGTCCTCCGGGGGAAAGAGGATGCGACAGGACGTCGCGCCCGCCGCTAGGATGGCTTGGGACGCCGCCTCGGCGTAGGCCCAGCCGGGCTTGTCCTTGTCCGGCCAGATCAGCGCCGCCTTGCCGGCCAGCGGCGACCAGTCGGTCTTGTCTACCGGCGCGTTGGCGCCGTGCATGGCGGTGGTGGCGCAGTGGCCGGCGCCGATCAGCGCCTGCGCACACTTCTCACCCTCGACCAACACCACGGTGTCGGCGGCAACCATGCCCGGCTGGTTGTAGAGCGGGCGGGGTTCCGGCGGCACCAGCTTGCGCCGCTTGGCGTCCCAGGGCCGGAACTCCTTGCGCCGACCGGGCGGGTCATAGCGGTAGACGCAGGCAATGAGATTGCCCAGGCTGTCGAGGTAGTCCCACTTGGCGGTGGCGGGGCCGAGGTCATCCTCCGGCATCTGCTTGCGTGGCTTGCGCATCGGTTGGCTCTGCGTGCGGCCGAGCAGATCACGTGCGATGGTCAGCACCCGAGGGAAATCGGCGCGGGCGTCGAAGCCGTGGTGGAGCGCGACGAGGTCGAATTCGTCGCCGCCGTCGCCGTTGGCGCGGTCGGTCCAGAGCCCGGCCTTCTCGCCAATGAGCACCACCTCCAGGCTGTCGCCCGGACTGCCCAGGATGTCGCCGATGTGGAACTTGCCGCGCCGCTTCCTACCGGCGGGGAACAGAGTGAAGAGCGCCGATTCCAGGCTGGCGAGCAGCGCGGCACGAATCTCCTCGCGCTCTGCATCGAGATGGCGCTCGACTGGTTCGGGGATTTCGTTGAAATCGATCACTCGCCATCTCCCTGCTCGCTTCCTGGTCCACCATGCCGCGTGGCGTTCTGCCGATGCCACGCCGCCAGTTCGGAGAGACGGAAACGCACCAGACGCGAGATCTGATAGTGCGGAATCCGTTTGTCCGAACGCATCTTCGGATTGGCGAACCAGTAGTAGGGAAGTCGCAGGGCGTAGCTCGCCTGGCGGGCGTCGATCATGGGTTCTTCGGCGTTTTCCATCGCCGGTGATGCCTGTTTTTCGTTCATGGTTGTCTCCAACAACGGTCCGACCAGGCGCACATTCGGCATTCGACATGGGCCGGATCGGTGGTCATACGGGGGAGTTGGTCGGCGGCCTCGGTCGCGGTGATCACCTTTACCGCCCGATCCGACATGCGTTGCGCCAGCGCGGCATCGAAGGGCACCCACTCGGCGTAGATATCCATCGTGTCGGCGTTCACGGCCGTGAATAGCGCCGGGTGCTCGTGCAGGTCCAGATAGGCCTGGTAGAGCGCAACCTGGGCGGCGTAGACGGGTTTGGCGACGGCCAACTGGCGCTTCTCCAACTCCCGCCAGGATTTGCCCCCCAGGCACTTCATTTCCCAAAGACATGGATACGCATAACCCTCGGGGCCGCCGACGATGACGCCGTCGACGTGTCCCTGGAGCCGGCCATCGAGCACGCTGAAGCCGAACTGCTGCCCATCCTTGCCGTGGGTGCGCAGTTCGAAGCCGGCGAGATGCAGCCAGTCCACCATCAGCGCCTCGGTGGTGTGGCCACGCTCGAAGATGCGCAGGATGCGGCCAGAGAAGTCCTTGCCCGGATCCACTGGTGCGGCGGCGTACTCGAACTGCAGGGCGCGCTCGCAGGCCACCCCGAGGCGCGAGGCGCCGAGGTAGGCGCGGCGTTCCTGCTGCCGGGCCTTGGCCTGCATGCCGGCGTCCACCAGGGCGGTGATCTGCCCGGAGGCAGAGGAAGACGAATTGAAGTCGAGCATCACTTCGTCTCCCACGGCAGGTCATCAACCAGTTCCGCGAACGGACTGGCCCCCTGGCCACTGGCATTGACGCGGGCCTGGGCCTGGTTGATCACCTCCTGGTAGGTGGTGACGATGGCGTTGATGACCTGGAGCGCCTCGGCTTCCGAGTACGCGCCCAGGGGTTTGTCGAAGCCGATTTCGCCGGCCGCTTCCCCGAAGGGACGCAGGCAGGCCTTCATGGCGGCCGTTTCCATTGCGGTCGGGTCAACCATGAATGCCTCCTCCCGCCCGGGCTCCTTGTCTTTCCAGGACCCATAGAGCGCATGGAAGGCGGCCTGACAGCGGCGTGAGCAGAACACCCAGTCGAGCGGAACGGACCGGGGATCGCCGGGCTTGAACCGGCTGTCGAGGTGGCCGAAGCCCCGTGCGGTGCGATTGCATACCCAGCATTTGCCGCTCATGCATGGCATCCTCCCCGACGGTTGGCGTTCCGATCGCGAACGGCATGCATGGCGCAGCCGGCATCCAGCTCGACGTAGTCGTTGTGGATAGCGGTCGTGCCGATGCGCACGCCCTTCGGATGGCGGCAGCGGGCGATGCGCAGGCCGCCGATGTCGCTGGCGCTGGACGGATCGAGGTGGCGGCAGTTGCCGCAGCGTTTCCTGATCATGGCCGCGCTCCTATTGCGCCCAGGCGGGCTTGGAGACGGGAGCCTGCGCCCGCTGCGGGGACTGGGCGGCCGGCTGGGCCGGTGTGGCCGAGGCCTTCGGCGCGGGCGGGGCCGCGTAATTGGGGCGCCCCATCACTGCCCCATAGTCGCGGTGGTCCGGCTCGATGGCCTGCTTGATGACGTTCTTGTGCTCGCCCTTGGAGTCCTTCTCGACGTCCACCCGGGCGACGAACTCGATGCCGTCCAGATCGCTGAAGTCACGGATGCGGCGGGCGGCCGCCGCCTGGGGCGAATTGTCCTGGGGGGAAACGCCGCGTGCGGAGTTGAGTACGGCGCGGATGAAGCTGCGGCCCATGTTGCCCCAGGCCGGCCCCTTGTTGGAGTGCAGACCGATGTTCGACCACAGCTTGCGCTTGGCGTACTCGCCCTCCAGCACCACGAATTCGCAGGCCAGGTAGACGCTGCCGGTGTCGAAGCTCTCGCTGGCGTAGCCGCCGGTCCAGCCCATCTCGGGGTTATCGTGGCCACCTGGTTTGATGGTCATGCGCAGCTTGACCACCGTGCCCTTCGGGATCAAATCGAAGGAAGGCTGCTGTTCGGCGTCGTTGAAATCGTTCCAGTTGCTCATGATGGTGTCCTTTACTGATGGATGGCGGCGGTGGCGCCGGCGCACTTGCGGATGAGTTTCAGCAGGTCGGGCTCCTCGACCACGTCGAGGCGACCCGAGCGGTCCTTGGCTGGGAAGCCCCAGGGGTTGACGGTCTGGCAGACGAAGGCGCGGTACGAACTGCCGTCCTCGGTCTTGAGCTCGGAGAGCGTGACCACCTGGTCGACGATGCCCGGCAGTTCCAGGGCGGTCTTGCTGCCCTCGATCTGGGGCACGAAGACCTTGCGGTTGAAGTCGTCGATGCGCTCGTCGAGGATGGCCACGAACACCACGTTCTTGCCCCGTGCGTGCTGTAAGTGGGTGAGCGCGGTGATCATTTCCTGCCCCAGCAATCCATAAGCCCCTCGGCTGTCCGGCTTGCCGGTGCGCTCCGAGAAGGCGGCCGGCTGCACGCGCGCCCAAGTCAGCGCCAGGCGGGAGAGCACCGTGATGGAGTCGACGAAGTAGGTGTCGTAGCGGTCCAGTTGTTTGGGATCGCCGTATTGCGCGCAGACGTGGTCGAAATGGGCCTGGGAGAATGGCTGTTCGCTCACCAGGGCGGGGTTGGGACCGGCCAGGAATACGACCAGGTCGCGGAACTCCGGCCAGGTCTTGGGCCGCAGGGTGTCGCCGTGCCAGTCCTGCACCGAGAGGTCGCCGCTCTCGCAGTCGACGAACAGGGTCGATTGCTCTGGCAGCGTCTTGAGTTGGGTTGTTTTCCCAATTCCACTTTTTCCCAGGAGCACAAGTTTGACCCCACGCATTTCGGCTAGGCGCTGCTCAGCGGTGATGATGGGTAACATCAATATGCCTCCAAGTTGTGCGGTTGAGAACGAATCCAATGGCGGTGCGGCTAACACCGAAGGTTGTTGCGATTCGGCGGTGAGTCAGGCCAAGTGCGCGCAGACGAAACACTTCATGGATGCTTGATTCGTCTAGCTTGGCCATCGAATTGCGAGCACCTTGAAAGCGTGGGGGCGGTGAATCTCGCCGCTTACTGCGCATGTCGGACAGGTTGTCCTGCTGGCTGCCTGCAAAGAGATGGGCGGGATTGACACACCTGGGGTTGTCGCAGTGGTGGCACACCACGATCTTTGGATCCAAGTGGACATCGTGGACAAGTTCATAGGCGACGCGATGCGCCTTGGCACAGCCACTGCCGCGTCGTCCTCTGCCGATCACGCCGTAGCCATGCTCATTCACTGCGCCTTGCCACTCCCAGCATCCATTGGCAGTGGGCTGTACTCGGCGCCAGAAGCGGTGAACTAAGGGTGTGAGATCGCGGGGCTTCATACGACCTCCGAGATCAGCGCCAGGCGGTAGCTGGTTTTGCCCGGCTTGACGGTGCGCGCGGCCTGGAACTGCTCGCGCAGGACGGGCGGCCAGTTGCTGTAGCGGGCCTCGGGGATGGCGTACTCGATGTCGAGGTAGTCCTCGACGCGCTCGCCGGAAGCGGCGATGCGCCGCGCGGTTTCGGCGAGTTGCGCCTGGTTCCAGGACACGCGCTTGGGACTGTCGACGGTGACCCGGACGCCGGCGTCATCCAGGTGGACGACACCGAAGTCCTTGCCGGCGGCCAGACGCGCTTGCTGCGCCTGCTCGGCATAGCGCTGTTCCAGGGCTGCGTGGTAGCGCTGCCGAACCTGTTTGAGCGAGGTTTCCAGCGAGTCGAGGAACGCGCCCAGTTCGAACAGCGGTTGCTGCGCCAGGGAGGCCATCTGGCCGACGGACATCTCGGTCAGGTCAGCGGGGAGGGTGATGAGATCGCTCATGGCCGCCCCCTCATGCGTAGGCCCGAACCGAAGTCGAGTGGCGCGCATTGCGCTGCTCGAAGGCTTCGATTTCGGAGATGAGGTAGGTGACGCGGGCGCCAAGCTTGCAGAACACCGGTCCGAGGTGTTCCTGCCGCCACCGGCGGATGGTGCGCACGCTCAAGCCCCAGCGGGCGGCGAGCTCATATTCGTCGAGGGCGAGTCGTTCTACGGAAACGCCACGCTGCGTGGCGCGCCCTCCTGCATGACGGCCTTGAATGGATT
>JAHFRD010000034.1 GCA_023258975.1 Hydrogenophilales bacterium
TTCTTCATCGGCAATCTCGGCAGCGACGCCACTTGGGCGGCGACCGTTTGTTCCTGGCTGGGTGTCTTCATCGTCAAACTCTTGGTTGAGAGGGGTTTGTATGAAGGCGCTCGGGTGCCGAGAAGCCAAGCGGAACAACGCTGTCTTCGGGCAGGGTCGAGTGCAGGCGCGCAATGGCTGTCGCGATGAGGGTTGCGGCTTCCCGGGCGCGCTCGCGGCGCGTCAGGTGTTTGGGGGGAGTTTGTTCGACGGTCATTTCGGTATCCAATGAAGTTGTTCAGACCGTCAGGGATGTTATGACCGATTTTCCAGTCAGGATGGCAAGGCAGGGCCATGGAGAGCCATCCGGCAACCTCACCCGATGATTGCGCGTTAACAAAATGGTTGACGACAGATGGTGGGTTCGATAATCTGCTTGTTAACCAATCGCGCAACGCATACATACCATGTCATTCGGAGCCTTCATCAGACAGAAGCGGGATGCAGCGGGCATCGCGCTGAACGACTTCGCCCGCCAGATCGGCATCTCCCCCGCCTACTGGTCACGGATCGAGCGCGATCTGGAAAAGCCCCCCAAGGACGATCTGATCAGCAAGGCCGCGCAACTTCTCAACCTGGAGCCGGACGAGGCCTTCATCCAGGCCAGCCGTCTTCCACCCGACATGCAATTGAATGTCGGTGAAGTCGTACACGCCTATCGCAAGCGCCCGACATCCGAGGGCTGACCATGACGTTGCTCTCGGTCAACTACCGGCACACCGGTGGTTTCAAGCCGCACTACCTGAACAACGCCGCCATCGAGGAAACCGCGACGGCCGTGCGCGCCCAGTTGGTCTCTGCCGAGACTGATGCCCTGCCGCTATTGGTGTTGGGCGAAATCGATGGCCTCAACGTGAATGGCGTCAGCTTCGAACTTTGGGTCAGCCTCGACAATCCGGTCAGCGACCACGAATCCGGGGAAACCGTGTGTGGCTTGTGCGAGTTCGATCCGGGGGCGGGCGCGGACGCGGCATCATTGCTGGTTTCGCCAGTTGGCGATGGGATGACCGAGGAATTGGTGCTGAGTACCTTCGGCCATGAGTTGGGCCACGCCGTATTTGAAGCGCCAAGCTGGATCGCCGGTTCCAAGGTTGGGCCCGGCCTTTTCGACGACGTTGCCGAGCAGCCATTGAAGGTCTACCGCATGACGACCCGTGATGCCGCCCATCTGACCGGCCCAGCCGAGACGCAGAACCCGCCGGCTGCGGCGCATGAAACCACGCGGGCAAAAGAATTGCGGATCGCGGAGTACCGCGCCAACGAATTCATGGGCTCGCTGCTGGTGCCGCGCGCCCGCCTGCTCAACGCGGTGATCGAGATGGCCCCGAAATTTGACGTCACGGTCGTGCCCGGCCCCAGCTTGCTGGTTGGGCAGTTGCCCAATTCCCTGACGCTAAAGGCGGATGGCTTTCTTGGTGACTTCGATCTTGAAAACCTGCAGAAGGCCATCGGAAAGCGCTTCGGCGTGCATGGCCGCTTCATCCGGGTGCGCATGGAACGATACGGATTCTTGCAGGGCAGTCGACCACATTGAATTGGCATTGCCGGATCGGGCCCGGCAATCACCAGCCGACCAAGTGTCGGCATTTATTGGCCCGTTCTGTTGCGCGTTCGCGCAACGCGCAATCCATCAGGTAGAGGTGATGTCCATGACAGTAGAAAAACTTCAGCCCACGCTGACCGACGACAAGGGCGAACAAGGCATCGCCCCTCCGGCATCGGATGCCGTTCACCCGAATCCCGGCATCGCCAAACCGGCGGCGGATCACGGTCCTGAAATCCTGCCAGCCATGGAGCATTTCGTCTGGCTGATGCGCAAGGTCAGGAACATCCCTCTCATCAGGCGGCTGCTGAAAGTCGAGGGCATCACCGTGCCCGACGACGTTGCCAGGAAAATGGGCCGGGCCAAGGGCATCCTGCCCCCTCCCACGCGCAAGCAGCTCTTCCTTCTGGTGGCCGCCGCCGGCGCACTGGCCCGGCAACGACTTGAGCGCACCGCCGAACGGGTTGCACTCCTCGACAACGGCTATGGCAAGGAGGCCGTGCTCTCCCTGCTGGATGGCGAAAATCCGCACGACGCGGCCGCCTTGTCCTGCCACGGTGACCCCCATGGCCGTGCCTTGCACCTCTTTCTGGAACAGGAGTATCCGGAGAGGGAGAGCCTTCAAAAGGCGCGCTTCGACCAGGCCGAGCGTGTGCAGGTCATGAATCGCCAGACGAAAAGCGAAGCCTATTCCAGCCACTACCGGGGACCGAGGGCGCTGGCCCCGCATATGGACGAAACCGTAAAGCTGGCACTGCGGGCCCGGATTCTCGATCTATACCCGGATGCTCCGGACGAGGACGTGCTCATCGAACACTTCACGCGCATGGGCGACGGCCATACCGCGCATCACGACGAAGCGGACGAGGCGGTGGCAGTACCCGTCCTGCTGGACATCGTGACCATCACTTTCAATGGTTCGGAGGCGCATTACACCAAGGTCGAGAACGGTGAGGAAGTGGCGCACGATGACGTGGCCGCCCTCTCGGTTCGCTTTGCCTATGAGCGGGGCACCGGCGCAATCAGCGTCTTTAGCGACGACCGTGAAACTCGCCGCGAACTGGCCGCCGTGTTCCGTGATGTTGTTCTGGCAGCCAGTGGCGACATCGACGACCTGCCAATTCAGGAATTCGACCTCACCGGGTTGGCCTCTGCGGCGATTCTTACCAGGCTGGAAACGGAACGGATCCCTGGCATCGAATCCATCTCTATCGCCCAGTTCAAAGTGGCGCGCTCGATGACCCGACATGTCTTGCTGAACGCCCGCGAGGGGCGAGAGATGGACAGGCAGGTCACCAGCCGACTGGCCGTGATGCGGGACCGATACGATGACCGGGATATCTATCAGGTGGCCAGGGACGAGTTCAAGGTGGACGACCTGAGCCAGTTCGATATCGCTCAGGTCACCCTGAAAATGCGTATTGCCCGGCAACACCACCGGAAGGCGCACGACATCTCGGTTCAGATCACGGCACCGCATGGCCTGAACGACAAGATGAAGACCGAGGATGACCGCAAACTGGTGATGGCGCAGCTCGTCCGCCTGGGCATCCTGATTGAATTCTGATGGATCGCGCAATGTTGACGCTCAGGCACATCCTGTTCACACTGGAACGATTCCGGGACTTCTCCGAACGCGTGACCAGCGCCAATCTCGGCCTGACAGGCATGAGCTTGGTCGATCATGCCTGGTTAATTCCAGAAGGCTACCTGACGCATATGTCCGCCCCCTTTCTCGATTCGGAGGAGGAGGTCGAAGTCACGGTCGACGAGGATGCCGGAACTTACCGGTATGTCAGTCCGCAACGTGGTGCCCGGGTGGTGACGCGGCCGCTGGCGGAAATCAGCCTCTATCGGGTCAATCCGGATGCGGTCATCGAACACCTGGCGGCGCTGCTCAATATCCGCCAGACCGTGACCTCTCGCCGGCAATGCCTGGTCGCCGGGCATCTCTGGTACCTCGGAGAATTCAGGATCGGCAATACGCCTGCCTCCGCGCCGATTTACTACGGCCGGGCGCTGAGCGCGGCCCCCTCCACTCTCCTGGAAGAAAAGCTGACCGACAGCCGCCATGAGCACGCCGGCATCGTGCTGACGCCGTTCCTCCCGACCAGGTCTATCGCTACCCGGCACCCATTGCGGCTGCTGGACGAGTTACTGCATATCACCGATGGCAAGGAGTTCTTCGACTTGCCGGCGTTGACGCGCGTGCTCACCGGGAAGCCGGCTGGTACGACCGATCTCGCCGAAGAATGGTTCGATGAGCCTGGCGGCGAACTCAAGCTGCGGCATCTGCTCAAGCCGGAGAAATTCACCGGTATCCAGAAAAACATCATCGCCCTGTTCTGGCGGGCGCGAGACGGCGACTGCCTGGAGTGGACGCAGGACATCAAAACCCAATCGGGATCGGTTTCTCCGACGCTGGATGCGGCGATGGGCGGCAAGGAAAACCGGGAGAGATTTATCGAACGTGTGTCACGTGGCTGCTATCGCCTTCGTCGGCGGTAGTGGTTGTGGGGGAGGTACCAAGCGTTGCGTAGACGCCATAGACGACCGTTGGGTCATCCGGCACTTCACCT
>JAHFRD010000035.1 GCA_023258975.1 Hydrogenophilales bacterium
CGCCAAATATCATTGGCGTGCCTTCAAATCCTGGTCCAAGGACGTCTTGGTCGATGAGGTTAGCTCCCTCCTGGCCGGCTTTGGTAATAAATTCCATATCCGTTATGCGTGATTACTTATAGCCCATGCCATTACGCACAACTTCAGCAACCTGAACCGCCCCGTGTTTTGAGGAGGCTCCAACTCTTGAGAGGATGGAGCCATGAGGAAATCTACGAAGTTCTCCCCCGAAGTCCGCGAACGTGCTGTGCGCCTGGTGTTCGAGCGCCGGTCCGAGCATGAATCCGAATGGGCGGCGATGGTGTCGATCGCCGGCAAGATCGGTTGCACCGCACAGACGCTGCATACCTGGGTGCGCCAGCATGAGCGCGACACCGGCCAGCGTGAAGGCATGACCACGGCCGAGCAGCAGCGCATCAAGACGCTGGAACGCGAGGTGCGCGAACTGCGTAAGGCCAACGATATCCTGAAACTGGCCAGCGCGTTTTTTGCACAGGCGGAGCTCGACCGCCGACTCAAGTCGTGAGGGAGTTTGTTGACCAGCATCGCGACACCCACGGGGTCGAGCCGATCTGCAAGGTATTGCAGATCGCCCCGTCCGGGTACTGGCGGTATGCGGCCCAGCAGCGCACGCCGGCATTGCGCAGCGCCCGCACACCCGGCAAGTACCGGGTGGTCTTCGACGAGCCCATGGCGGCGCGGGAACTGGACGAGGCCATTCGCCTCTGCGAGGCGGTGTTCGAGGTCAACGCCGATTTTTTTATCCAGCGCCTGGCGCCGATCCTGGCGCGGGTGGCCAACAAGGTGGAAACGATTGGGGCGCGCTACTCCAGCGCCTCGTCGAGCACGGCCACCGCTACCCCGACGTCCTGAACTACACGTTGGCCCAGGTGCGCGCGTTCATCGAGGCGATTGAACGCAGTGAACGCCTGGAACTCGCCGCCCAGTTCGCGCTGCTGGTGACTGCCGAGCGCGGCGGGCAGGCCGAGATCAAGGCGCTCCTGCGTGAATTAGCAAGATGAGCCTGCCAAAGGTTCGTGGTTCTCTGTTTCGCTACATGCCTATGCGCGGTCAGGCGGGATGCACTTCCCGGACGGCTTCCTCCAGAACGCTTTCTGGCACGCCACGCTTCTTCAATATTTCGATCAGGCGAGCAGCAGGACCAAAGGCGAACTGGGCTTCGTCATGACGCAACCCTTCGCTGATGTAGGACTTCAACAGGGCCTGATAACCCGAGTACCCGCGTTGCGGCGCGATTTCCTTCATGGATTCCACGACGTCCAGGGGAATGCGCAGCGTGATCGATGTCATCGGGCGATCTTGGGTCAGACGGGTCTTGATGCGGTCAGAAATCATAGTGATTGCGCTCCTCGTTCGTCGCCTTGCGGGCGGAAATGATGCGGATGGTTTCGTCTTCCACGATGACATGCACCACAAACAGCACACGGCTGAGTGCGTCATAGCCGATGACCGCATCGCGGGCTTCGTCGTTGCGGCTAGCTTCGGCCAGACGAAAGAACGGGTCGAAGAAAACGGTAGCGGCCTGCTCGAAGGTAATCCCATCGTGTTTGCCAGGATTGGCGTTGGCCTTCTTCGCATTCCAGACGAAGGTTGTGCCGTTCAGGTCGTAGCGAATATCCATTGAGCCATCCTAAACGGTGTATTGGCATTGTCAATACACCAATGATTCCATTGTGCCTCCACCTATGCAACTTTCCCTGACCACCTCCGGCCTGCTCGACCCGAAGCGGCTCGACAGCTGGGTACCGGAGAAGCGCCGAGCGATTCGCAAAGCCGTGGAAGCCGCCATGAAAACCACCGGCCGCGAGATGGCCGACGCCGCGCGCAGCCGCATGCAGTCGGCGTTCAAGGTGCGCAAGGCCGGCTTCCTGAAATCGATGCGCGCGAAGGTCTTTGCCGGCAGCCCCGAGCGGTTCCCGGCGCTGCTCATCGGTTCGAAGATTGCCTGGCTGGGCCTACACATGAAGGGCGGCACGATCACTGGTAAGCGCGGCAAGCTGCTGATCCCGTTGCCGGCAACGCGCTACGAGTTCGCCGAATGGAAGGTGGCACGGGTCGGCATCGACTATCACGTCGAGGTCATCGGCCATTACTACTCGGTGCCCTACCGCTTCGCCCGCGAGAAGGTCGATGTCCGCCTGACGGCCAGCATCGTCGAGTTATTTCATCGCGGCGCCCGGATTGCCAGCCATGCCCGCTGCGACCGCCGTGGCCACCATTCCACTCTGGATGCCCACATGGCCCCGGCCCATCAGGCCGTCCAGGGCTGGAACGCGCCCCGCTTGATCCACTGGGCCGGACGCATCGGCCCGCATGTCCAGGCGGTGGTGGAACACATCCTGAATCAGCGCCGCCACCCGCAGCAGGGCTTCCGCGCCTGCCTGGGCATCCTGCGCCTGGGCCAGTCCTTCGGCGACGACCGTCTGGAGGCCGCCTGCGAACGGGCCATCGCCATCGGCGCGCCGTCCTACGGCAGCCTGAAATCCATCCTCAAACACGGCCTGGACCGGAAGCGGGCGAGTGCCCCGGCCCAGGCCAACCTGCCGCTGGCTCACGCCAATGTGCGCGGCCCCGATTACTACCACTGAAGGAACTTCACCATGCTGAACCATCCCACCGTCGACAAACTCCAGCAACTGCGCCTCACCGGCATGGCCCGGGCTTTGGCCCAGCAGGCGCTGAGCCCGGAAATCGGCCAGCTTGCGTTCGAGGAGCGCCTTGGGCTGCTGGTCGACAGCGAGGCGGCCGAGCGCGAATCGCGCCAGAACGCGGCGCGGCTGAAGCGGGCCAAGCTGAAACAGGCCGCCATTCCGGAGGATGTCGATTATCGACATCCCCGCGGCCTCGACCGGGCGCTGTTCGCCCGCCTGATGACCGGCCACTGGGTGAGCGCGCACACGACTCCCTGAAAACTTGATCCCGATAGGACGCTCAGAGTAAAAACCCAACCCCCGCGTCGCTGCGCTCCGACTGTCCAGTTTGACGTGGAATCAGTGTCCAGATTGCGTGGAATACGCAAGATCGATCGCGTCTGGCAGGCCAACCTGCAGGTCTATGGTGCCGACAAGGTCTGGCGCCAGCTACAGCGTGAGGGTCGCAGTACGTCTTGATCCGCTACAGCGAGCGTTTGGCCGAGGCCGGCATCAAGCCCTCGGTGGGCAGCAAAGGCGATAGTTACGACAACGCCCTGGCCGAGACTATTAACGGGTTGTACAAGGCTGAGGTGATCCATCGACGTGGACCGTGGAAGACCAAGGAATCGGTGGAACTAGCGACGCTCGAATGGGTGGCCTGGTTCAACCATCACAGACTGCTGGAGCCCATCGGTTACATTCCACCCGCCGAAGCTGAAGCCAACTACTATCGCCAACTTACCGAGCAGGCCATGTCGGTCTGACCCAAACCAACGGGCCTCCACTAAACCCGGGGCGGTTCACATCTCGGGGTCGCGCGCCTTGCTCTGGTTCCTGGTGCTGCGGGGGGCGTGGATGATGGTGGCGTCGACAATCCTGCCCGTCTTGAGGGTCAGCCCTGTCTCCGCAAGGTGGGCATTGATCTCGGCAAACAGCGCCTCGGTCAGTTTGTTGTCTTCGAGCAAACGCCTAAAGCTGAGGATGGTGGTTTCGTCCGGAATGTCGCCATCCAACTGGCTCAGACCGGAAAACTGACGCAGTGCTTCAATGTCGTAGAGCGCTTCTTCCATGCCAGGGTCGGAATAGCCAAACCAGTTCTGCAACAGGTAGACCCGCAGCATCGCGGACATGGGCTTGGGCCGGCGACGCCCTTCGTCCCCACTTTCGGGTAAGTAATGCCGCTTAACAATAGTGGAACATTTATTGCTTGACGCTCCAGGTGACTTGGCTGAGGAGCAAGAGATGGTACGTAAGATCCAAACACGGCAGCCTTCGACTTCGATGTCAGGCATCAGCAGCACCTGGCCCTTCTTGTCGATCGTGCGCTCAATCAGATGCACGACCCGGTTCATGGAAACGGACACCCCGTCGTGTTCCCGCATGATGGTTTCCGTCTTGAATATCTCGCGTTTGCCCTCGCGCGAATGGCACCACACGGAGGC
>JAHFRD010000022.1 GCA_023258975.1 Hydrogenophilales bacterium
ACATCAAGAAGAACAAAGACGTGATATTAACCGCTAACAATCGGGTCAAACGGGACGCCCGAAATGCCGGCTTTGGTCTTTGCTGGCGTCCGCGCGCGGGCGCCCCTTACCCTAAACGTTGACGCTGTAGAAAAACCCCCTTGCCGCGCCGGATGTTAGATAATTGCACTTAATGAATAACACCCAGCAAAGAGCCCGGCGATGCCCCGTTACAAACCCATCCACCAAGGCCTGAAACTCCTGCCGGTTGACTTCGACCGGCAAATCCAGCCGGGGAGTTTCGAACACGCGCTATGCCATCTGGTGGACAAGGAACTCGACCTCGCCCCCTTCCACGCGCGCTACCACAACGACGAAGTTGGCGCCTCCGCCTACGACCCTGGCATCCTCCTCAAGATCATCCTGCTCGCCTACAGCCGAGGCATCGTCTCCAGCCGCAAGATCGAAGCCGCCTGCCGGGAGAATGTCCTGTTCATCGCCGTCTCCGGAGACAGCCAACCCAACTTCACCACCCTCGCCGCCTTCATCTCGGAAATGGGCGAACTCACCGCCCAGTTGTTCGCCCAAGTGCTCACCCTATGCGACCGGCAAGGCCTCATCGGCCGCGAGATGTTCGCCATCGACGGCGTCAAGCTCCCCTCCAACGCCAGCAAAGCCAAGTCCGGCACCCGCGCCGACTTCCAGCGCCAGGTGGAGAAGATGGAGAAAGCCGCCGAAAAGATCCTCGCCAAGCACCGCGACGCCGATACCGATACGGCCAGCGACAGCGACAAAAAACGTGAAGCCCGCACCCTGGAACGGCTGCAACGCGACGCCAAGCAGATGCGTGACTGGCTCAAGCAGAACCCGGACGACCGCAAGGGCGCGAGCGGCAAGGTTCGCCTCTCCAACCTCACCGACAACGAATCCGCCAAGATGGCCACCGGCAAGGGGGTGATCCAGGGCTACACCGGCGTGGCGGCGGTCGATGAAAAGCATCAGATCGTCGTCGTGGCCCAGGCCCACGGCACCGGCAGCGAACAGGAATTACTGGCCCCCGTGGTCGAAGCCAGCGCCGAACTGCGCACCCCCGAGACTGTCCTCACCGCCGATGCCGGCTACCACTCCGAAGCCAACCTCAAGCAACTGGCCGAGGCCAAAGTCCCGGCCTTCATCCCGGACAACGGCTATCGCCAGCGGGACGAACGCTATGCCGGCCAGGAAGCGCACAAGGCCAAGCCCGACCCGCTGCACGACAAGCGGCCCCAGGCGAAGAAGAAGAGCGGCTGGTTCCAGGTGGGGGACTTCAAGATCGACCCCGAGAAAAAGACCTGTATCTGCCCGGCCGGCAAATCGCTCTACGGTAGCGGCGCGAACTGCAACATCCAGGGCCGGCTCGCCATCAAGTACGAGGGCGCGAAACGGGATTGCGGCCCCTGCGCGCTGCGCGCCCAATGCCTGCGCAAGCCCGACAAGACGCCCGCCCGCCAGGTGGCGTACTTCTTCGGCAAGGCCGATGGCCAGGTGAGCCACTGCGAGCAGATGCGGCACCGCATCGACAGCGACCAGGGCAAACGCATGATTACCCGGCGCGAGTTTGGCAAATGCGCGACGGTGGAACCGGTCTTCGGCAACCTGCGCGGCAACAAGCGGCTGGATCGCTTCACGCTACGCGGGCAGAAGAAGGTGGATCGGCAGTGGAAGCTCTTCTGCATGGTGCAAAACATCGAGAAGATGGCGCATCATGGCTACGGTATTTGAAGGATATGAAAGGGGGATACCCCTCATCCAACCCGGAGAGCCGCGCAAACGGCGCCGGCAGACGAAAACAAGGATCAGGACGTTGAGAACCCCGAGTTGGCCCGCTTCGCTTCGCCGCTGTCTCCGCGCTGAAAAAAATGTGGCGCGGTGGGGGGCGGCGGTGGGAGAAGGGGTTTTTCTACAGCGTCGTTAGGCGTTCTGGCATTCATACATTCGTGAGACCGGGGAATTTGCAATGTGTCAAACACTCACCCAGGTGGCCCAGGGTGTCGTTCACCACCTTGAAGCGATCCATGTCCAGGAACATGACCGCCAGGGGTTGCCCGTGCCGGCGCGCCTGGACGACGGCCTGCCCCAGGCGGTCCTTGAACAGGGCGCGGTTGGGCAGGCCGGTGAGCAGATCGTGATAGGCCTGGAAAGTGATGGTCGCCTCGGCCTGCTTGCGCGCGCTGATGTCGCGCGCGACGCCATACGTGCCGAGGAATTCGCCGTCGCCATCCGGGAGCGGGCGATACATGCCCATCGCCGAGAGTTCCACCATCACGCTGTTGTTCCCCTCCTGCTTGAGCAGGTCGTCCTTGCGCTTGAGGCGCACTTCGGCATTGCGCGTGGAACGTTCGCCGGTGCGGCGCTCATTGAGGCGATAGCGCGCGTTCTCCAGTTCGTCTTCCGGAACGATGGCTGCGTAGCCTTGCCCGATCAATTCGTCGGGGTGATAGCCGAGCACGCGGCTGACGCTTTCATTGAGGAAGGTGAAGGCGCCTTCGCGGTCGAGGGTGTAGATCACGTCTGGCGAGGTGTTGACCAGCAGGCGATGCCACTGTTCGGACTGTTCGATCTGCTCCAGCATGCGCCGGTTGTCCCGTTCCAGCCGCACTTTATCGGCGGCATTGCGCACGGTCATGATCAACTCTTCCGGCTCACAGGGTTTGCGCAGGTATTCGTAGGCGCCAAGGCGGATGCAATGGATCGCCGATTCGATCTGGCTGTCACCGCTCATGACGATGATGCGGGTGCCCGGATGCCGTTCGCGCAGGTGCGCCATCAGTGCGTGGCCGCTGGTGTCGGGCAGGCGCAGGTCGAGCAGAACCAGGTCGTAGCCGCGTAGCGCGAGCAGCGCCAGGGCCTGCGCCCCGGTCATGGCGGTATCTATCCTGTCCAGATGCGGTGCCAGAAGCAGGCGCGTGCTTTCCAGATAGCGCGGCTCATCCTCGATGATGAGCAGGCTGGCTACCGCCGTGGCGACTTGGGCATCAGTTGACATGGGCAGCCCGCAAGGAGGGAGGGGGAGGGGGATATATAACTTATTGGCTATCCCAAAGGGAATAGTAGCTGGAAGGTGGTGCCCGATGAACTTGTTTTGAAAGAAATGCTACCGCCCAGGTCTTCCGTGAGCCCCTTGACGATGGCCAGGCCGAGGCCGGCATGGCCATTTCCCTTGTCGGTTTCCAGGGCATCGAAGAGTTGTTCCGCCACTTCCGGACGGATGCCGGAGCCGGAATCGCTG
Organism: Hydrogenophilales bacterium; assembly: GCA_023258975.1. GTDB lineage: Bacteria > Pseudomonadota > Gammaproteobacteria > Burkholderiales > Thiobacillaceae > PFJX01. The sequence continues at coordinate 3,248 of JAHFRD010000022.1, forward strand.
ACTTGCAGTTCGATGAATCGCTCGCGCCTTTGATTGGTGACCTGGGCGGTTTCCAGGCGCACTTCTCCGCCGTCGGGAGTGGCTTCCAGCGCATTGAGCAGCAGGTTGAGCAGGATCTGTTTGAGCTTGTCGCGGTCGCAGGTCAGTCGCGGCAGCCCCGCACCGTGTTGGTTTGTCACCTGAATATCGCGCGGTTGCCAGGTGGGCGCGGTGACTTTGACCAGATCCTCCGCCAGCTGGCCGATATCGGTTTCCTCGGACAGTTCGGCCAGGCTGTCGTCGTCGTGGGCCAGGGTGCGCACGATGCGCACGATGCGGTCGAGTTCCTCGTGGATGATGCGCAGTTCGTCCGCGATGGGCGCCTCACCGCCCAGTTTGGCCTTGAGGATGGCCAGATAGTTTTTGATGATGCCCAGGGGGTTGTTGATTTCATGCGCGGCACGGCGCACGCGGCCGCCCAGGCGCGGGTCGCCGGCTTCCAGTGCCGGCTCGACCGGCGGAATGGCGCGCCCCGCCAGTTCTCCAAGGCGGCTGTAGCGCTCCGCGTGCGCGGCGATGTCGGCCAGGGCCTCGCGGTCGCCGCAAACCAGCAGGACACCGCGCGTGGCTCCCACGCCCACGGGAATGGCGGCCACGCCATCCGCGTTGGCCTGGCGCGCCAGTTGAATATCGAGCAGAGAAGCATCATTGCCCGAGTCGGTGTAGACCACCACCGGCGTGCGTGTGAACAGGGCGCGCACGGCGGCGGCGTTGCTGCCTTCCACCCGGATCGAGATGGGTTGCGCGCGCAACTCGCCCAGATCGCGCGACTCCAGCATGCTGGTGCGTTTATCCAGGCGCAGATAGAGCGGATCGGACAAGCCTTCCTGTTCCGCCAACAGGCGCGCCGCCGCCAGCACGCCTTCGATGGTGCGTTCGTGCATGCCGCCGGTGGCCAGTTCCGCGCGGGTAAAGCGCGCGACCGCGCCAGTCAGATCCTGCTGCGCGCGCGCAAGCGCCGAGAAGACTTCAACCGATTTGTCCATTTCCTGCAGCATTGCCCTAAGTGATTCATGGCCGGGAGGGGGGCGCAAGGATAACGTATCGACGTCGCCAGGGGCGCGTCTCTCCAGCAGATGCCAGGCCGCCGCCGCCAGGCGCGGCAACGGCGTGGCATCACGCAGGCGGCTGGCCGGCTCGTGCAGGAAGCGCGGGGCATCCGCGAGAAAACCGCGCAACGGCAATTCGGACAATGCCGCCTCGATGCCCGGCGGGGAACAGAACAAACCGGCCAGCCAGGCTTCGTCGGGCGCGGGATACGCCGTGTGCCGCGCCAGGGCATGGCACAGGTGGGCGAGGGAAATTGCGCGCGACCAGTCGGCGTCGGGGAGGGCTGTCGCGGGTTCGGCCAGTTGCCGGATGGCGGCGTTGCTGACCAGCCCTTTCAAGGTGGCGAGCGACATTTGCCCGCAAAGCTCCGCGAAACTGTAGCGGCTCGAAGCGACACCGGGCTGCGCCGTGGTTCGCACGATCTCCAGCGCCAGTCCCGGGTCGAGCATGAGCCAGGTACGCGCTTCCTCACTCAAGCCGCCGGCGCCCGCGAGGGCGTCGAGCAGGTTGATCAGTACGCCGGAATGCGAGGGAATTCCGGCCGCCGAGGTGGGGAGGAGGGGGGAGGCGCTGCGGGGCACGGCGGTGGGGGCGGGTTGCTTGGCCTGAACATGAAGCAAGCGGCATGCCGCCCACGGCCCACCAGGAAAAGCCCGCAATCGACTGATTTGGGGTTCGGGAATGTAAAAACTCCCGACAAATCTGGATGGACTGTTTGAATATCGGCGGGGTTGATGATTGGCGCGCCTTGCCGCGCGTACCGTATCTTGATGCCCACGAAAAAACGCCGGCGAGGCGTCGGCGCTACCAGGGCACGCGCCCGGATTCACCTCGCTTCGACCGCCCTGGCCGGAGAGGTTTCCGGCGCGACACGGCGCTACCAGGGCACGCGCCCGGATTCACCTCGCTTGGGTAATCCGGACGCAACCCGGCCGCTACGGGGTGGCGTCCCGCAGTAGACGGAACAGGATTCGGCTGGATTTGGGCGGTTTGCTTTCGGCGGCTTCCTTGCGGGCATTGCGGATGAGCTGCCGCATTTGCTGGACATCGGCGTCGGGATGCCGGTCCAGCCATTCGGTGAACGCCGCATCGTTTTCCAGAAGGCGTTCACGCCAGTGTTCCAGCGCGTGGAACTCGGCTTTGGCGGCGCTGGATTCGCCCCGGATGGCGGCCAGTTGTTCGGCGATGGGTTCGGCATCCACATCACGCATCAGCTTGCCGATGAACTGCTTCTGGCGGCGGATGGCGCCGTTCGCGGTGAGGCGCTGGGCTTCCAGGACTTCCGTCAACAGGCGTTCCGGCAGATCCATTTTTCGCAGGCGTTCGCGCGAGAGTTTGACCAGTTCGGCGCCGAGGCTCTGCAATGCTTCCATGTCGCGTTTTTTTTGCGACTTGCTCGGGGCGAGATCGGCCTCTTCGTCGGATTCTTCGCCGGGGCTGTCGTGGTGGTGGCGCATGGCATTCGGGCGGATGGCAAGGGACGGGTATCATAGCGGCCTTTGCCAAAATGTCAGGTTCAACCGTGTCCGACAGCCCATTCAGCTTTACCCGCGAGGCCTTGCAGGCGCTTACCGCTCAAATGCTCGATCTGGCCCAGGCGGGGGGGGCCACCGCCGCCGAGACGGAGATTTCCGAAGGAAGTGGTTTGAGCGTTTCGGTGCGCCACGGCGAGGTGGAAACCATCGAACACAACCGCGACAAGGGAATAGGCGTTACCGTCTATCTGGGCCAGCGGCGCGGCCATGCCTCGACTTCCGATTTCACCCCGGGCGCGCTGGAACGCACCGTGGAAAAGGCGCTGACCATCGCCCGCTATACCGCCGAGGACGATTGCGCCGGTCTGGCCGAGGAAAACCTGCTGGCGCGCCTGGTGCCGGATCTGGACATCTACCACCCCTGGACGGTGGATGTGCCTCAAGCGACGACCCTGGCCCGGGAGTGCGAGGCGGCGGCATTGGGGGTGGATGCGCGCGTCAACAATTCCGAGGGCGCCTCGCTGTCCACCCAGAGTTCGCAATTCATCTATGCCAACAGCCTGGGGTTTTCCGGTGGTTATCCGACCACGCGGCAGAGCCTGTCCTGCGCGGTGATCGCCGAGGAGGCCGGCGCCATGCAGCGCGACTACTGGTACACCACCGCGCGCGCCGCCGAGGATATGGATACGCCGGAATCGGTGGGTAGGCGCGCCGGCGAACGCACGGTGCGGCGTCTGAACGCGCGCAAGCTCTCCACGCGCCAGTGTCCGGTGTTGTTCGAAGCGCCCATCGCCACCGGCCTGATCGCCAGCTTCGTCTCGGCGATCTCGGGCGGCCATCTCTACCGCAAGTCCTCCTTCCTGCTCGACAGCTTGGGCGGCCAGGTCTTTCCCTCCTTTTTCCAGTTGATCGAGAACCCCTTCCTGCCGCGCGGCCTGGCGTCGGCGCCGTTCGATTCGGAAGGCGTGGCCACGCGCGAGCGGGAAGTGGTGCGCGACGGCGTGGTTCAGGGCTATTTCCTGGGCAGCTACAGCGCCCGCAAACTGGGCATGAAGACCACCGGCAACGCCGGCGGCAACCACAACCTGATCGTGCCTTCCACCGGCGAGAATCTGGCCGGCCTGCTCGACAAGATGGGCAGCGGCCTGGTGGTGACCGAGTTGCTGGGCCAGGGACTCAACATGGTGACCGGCGATTACTCGCGCGGCGCGGCCGGTTTCTGGGTGGAAAACGGCGTGATCGCTTATCCGGTGGAAGAAATCACCATCGCCGGCAATCTGCGCGACATGCTGGGTGGCATCGTCGCCATCGGCAACGACGTGGAAACGCGCGGTTCGCGCCGGGTGGGTTCGATCCTGATCGGCAACATGACGGTGGCGGGCGAATGAGAACCGCTGTGGCTCCGGCATCGTTGTTCTAATCAGCTCTACGAGCCGGCCGGGACGCCGGCGCTACAAATGAACAAATGAAATTTCTCCTCGCCCTCTCCCGCGCCATCGACGCGCTCAACGAAGGTATCGGCCGCGCTTCCATGTGGCTGGTGCTTTTCGCCACCCTGATTTCCTCCGGCAACGCGGTGATGCGCTATGGCTTCGACCGCTCCTCCAACGCCTGGCTGGAAATCCAGTGGTATCTGTTCGCCCTGATCTTCCTGCTGGGCGCCGGCTACACCCTCAAGCACAACGGCCATGTCCGCATCGACATCCTCTATGGCCGCTTCTCGCCGCGTTCGCAGGCCTGGGTGGATTTGTGCGGCGGCCTGCTGTTCCTGCTGCCCCTGTGCGGCCTGCTGGTCTGGATGGGCTGGGACGGTTTCGCGGCGTCCTGGGCGGTGAACGAAACCTCGCCGGATGCCGGTGGCCTGTCGCGCTGGCCGATCAAATTCGCGATTCCTTTCGGTTTCGCGCTGCTCTGGCTGCAAGGCGTGGCGGAAGTCATCAAACGCGCCGCCTTCCTCGCGGGGCATGCCCCCCTGGTTCAGGAGCAGCCGGAGGAGGTGGCGTGATGTTCGATCTGATGGCGCCCCTGATGTTCATGGGCCTGGTGGCGTTCCTGCTGCTCGGCTATCCGGTGGCGTTCTCCCTGGCGGCCAATGGCCTGCTGTTCGCCATCGTCGGCATCCACCTGGATTTCTTCGGCTTCGAGCAGTTGCAGGCCCTGCCGCAGCGGGTGTTCGGCATCATGTCCAACGCCACCTTGCTGGCGATCCCGTTCTTCACCTTCATGGGCCTGATTCTGGAAAAGAGCGGCATGGCGGAGGAACTGCTCGACAGCCTCGGCCAGTTGTTCGGGCCGATCCGCGGCGGCCTGGCTTACGCCGTGGTCTTCGTCGGCGCCCTGCTGGCGGCGACCACCGGCGTGGTGGCGGCATCGGTCATCGCGATGGGGCTGATCTCGCTGCCCATCATGTTGCGCCACGGCTATGACAAGCGTCTGGCCAGCGGCATCATCGCCGCCTCCGGTACTCTGGCGCAGATCATCCCGCCGTCCCTGGTGTTGATCGTCCTGGCCGACCAGTTGGGCGTGTCGGTGGGCGACATGTATCGCGGTGCCCTGGTTCCCGCCCTGGTGCTTACCGCGCTCTATGCCGGGTTCGTGCTCATCGTCAGCCTCGCCTGGCCGAAGGCCATGCCGGCGCTGCCTGCCGAGGCGCGCGGCGCGCGCGGCGGCGCGTTGCTGCTCAAATCGCTCTCCGCCATGCTGCCGCCACTGCTGCTGATCTTTCTGGTGCTGGGCACCATCTTCATGGGCATCGCCACGCCCACCGAGGGCGGGGCGATGGGCGCGGCGGGCGCCCTGTTGCTGGCCCTGGCCAGGGGGCGCCTGCGGCGCGAGGTGTTGACCCAGGCGATGGAGGCCACTACCCGCCTGACCACCTTCGTCATCTTCATCCTGATCGGTTCCACCGTGTTTTCCCTGGTGTTCCGCCTGCTCGACGGCGACCTCTGGGTGGAAAGCCTGCTCACCGCCTTGCCCGGCGGCGAGCTGGGTTTCCTGATCGTGGTGAACCTGCTGGTGTTCGCGCTGGCGTTCTTCCTGGATTTTTTCGAGATCGCCTTCATCATCGTGCCCTTGCTGGCGCCGGTGGCGCACAAACTGGGCATCGACCTGGTCTGGTTCGGCGTTCTGCTGGGCATCAACATGCAGACCTCGTTCATGCATCCGCCCTTCGGCTTCGCTCTTTTCTATCTCAAGAGCGTGGCGCCCAAGGAGGTAAAAACCACCGATATCTACTGGGGCGCGCTGCCTTTTCTGGCCATCCAGGTGCTCATGGTCATCGCGGTGGTGGCATTCCCCGGCCTGGTGGGCGTGGAGCCGATCAAACTCGACGACACCCCGGTGAAAATCGAACTGGACGCGACGGAAAATTATTATTTGCCGCCACGGTAAAAACCTTTGATTCGAGGTTGGACGTTCCACGCCGATAAGTTATCCTGCAATCAACACGTTACCGAAGAACAATGGAGCTTTAGATGAACAATCTCGCGAAATTGCTTGTTATGGCGCTCATGCTTTCCGGCTGCGCCACCAAGGAATATGTACAGGAATACGTCCAGAGCCAGCTCAAGCCGGTGAATACCCGAGTCGAAGCCCTCGAAAGCCGCGCCAACACCACGGATGCCGCGATCAAATCCGGCGCCGTCGGCCTGGAAGCCACCAGCAAGCGCCTCGACGATACCGTCAGTGTCGTGAAGGGGCAGGGTGATCGTCTGACCAAGAACGAGTCCGACATCGCCCTGGTCTCCAAGACCGCCCAGGAAGCATTGGAGCGCGCCGCCGCCGCCGGCAAACTGGCCGCCGGCAAGATGGCCTTTGAAGTGGTGCTGTCCGAAGACAAGGTCAAGTTCGATACCAACAAGGCCCTGTTGAGCAAAGAGGCGATGGCCGCGCTTGACGCGTTCGTCGCCAGGGTCAGGGCGGAGAACCGCAGCGTCTACATCGAGATTCAAGGCCACACCGACAGCATCGGCAGTGAAGCGGTCAACCTGAAAGTGGGCCAGAAACGCGCGGATGCCGTGCGCCGCTATCTACACGTCAAAGGCGGCCTTCCCTTGCACCGCCTCTCCGCCATCTCCTACGGCGAGACCGTGCAGGTCGCCAGCAACATGAACCGCGACGGCCGCGCCCAGAATCGGCGCGTGGTGCTGGTCGTGTTGTACTGATCCGGACTTCTCGCGTGAAAAAGCCGGGTGCGTGACGCACCCGGCTTTTTTTGTGTCTGAAAACCGGCGTGGCTACCGGTCTTGCGGATATGGGTGAAGAGGGAGAATGTTCCCGTGAGCCGCAGTTTCCCCGACAGGCGCCGGGTTGGGGGTACGAGGAGGAGTGCCGTCATCCGCCGCGTTTCTTCTCCACCGCCCATACCGCCGCTTCCACTCTGGAGCGCAGGTTGAGCTTGCGCAGCAGATGTTTGACGTGGACTTTCACGGTGCCTTCGGCGATGTTGAGTTCGCGGGCGATCAGTTTGTTGCTCTTGCCCAGGGCGATCTGTTCCAGGATGCGGCCTTCCTGTTCGGTGAGGCCGGCCTGGTCCGGATCTTTCGGGCGGTTGTCTTCGCGCAGGGAGTGGGCGAGCAGGCGGGTGAGGCGTTCGGTGAGGGTGACCTGGCCGGCGGCGGCTTCCTTGAGTTTGCCGACCAGTTCCTCCGGATCCATCTCCTTCAATAGATAGCCGTCGGCGCCAAGGCGCAGGGCGCCGATCAGGTCTTCCGCCTGGTCGGAGACGGTGAGCATGACCACGCGCGGGTCGTTATCCCAGGACTTCAGCACCTTGAGCACGTCCAGCCCGCTCATGTCCTTCATGTTGAGGTCGAGCAGAACCATGTCGGGTTCGAGGGCGCGCGCCATGTCGATGCCCTCCTGGCCGCTGGAGGCTTCTCCCACCACCTCGAACTGGCCGGCCATCTGCACCAGTTGCATGACGCCGCGACGGAACAGGGGGTGGTCGTCGATGATGAGGAGACGCTGCGGGGTGGTGTCGGGCATGTATGTGATTCCTGTGGATTCAGTTTGTCTGGAGCGGGCCGCGCCTGGTTCCGCCCGCGCCTCTGCTCGGGGAGAACTCCAGCACCACGCGGGTGCCTTCATCGGGCCGCGCCTCGAAGTTCAGGAAACCATGCAGGGAACGCGCGCGTTCTTCCATGATGGTCATTCCGTAGTGGTGCGGGTCGGCCGGTTTGACGATGCCCTTGCCATTATCGTCCACCAGCAGGAGAACCGTGCCCTCCGGCTGGCAGGAGAGGGCCACGCGCGCGCGCGTGGCGTTGGCATGGTGCAACACGTTGGCGAGTGCTTCGCGCACGATTTGCAGAATATGGATTTCCTCGTTGGGCGAGAGCGGGCAGGGATCCCGCGCCATGTCGAGTTCGATTTCCAGTTCGCCGCGCTGGGCGAATTCGGCCACGGTCTGCTCCAGCGCGGAGAGCAGGTTCTGACCTTCCATTTTCAGGCGGAAGGTGGAAAGCAGTTCGCGCAGTTGCCGATAGGCGCCGTTCAAGCCTTCGCGTAATTCCTCCAGCACTTCGTCGGTCGCTTGCCCGGCCGTCATCGCCGCTTTCAGGCGGCTGACCTGGATCTTCATGTAGGCGAGCGATTGCGCAAGAGAATCGTGCAGTTCGCGGGCGATGACCGCGCGCTCCTCCAGCAGGGCGACACGACGATTCTGTTCGATCCGCCGCTCGGCGCCGATGGCGACGCCGATATGGCGTGAAAGGGCTTCCAGCAACTGCACCTGCCAGGCATCCAGTTGCTTGCCTTCGGGGATTTCCAGAATCAGCACGCCGTATTGGCGTTCGGCGTCGGACAGGGGCAGGGTGAGGTGGCGGTGGAAGTTCTCCGTGATGCTGATGCGCGTCTGTTCACTGGCGTGGCACCACAGGCATTCCGCCTTGGCGCAGGGATTGGCGCCGGTTTCGTCATCCTCCACCCGCATGGTGCTGGCCACCGCCCGGCCACCACTCCCGCCACGCTCGCCCAGGCAGACGATGCCGTGGCCCAGGCCGAGCAATTCCTCGATGTCGCGCAAGACCGCCAGATAGGCTTCGCGTCCGGGCGGCGCGCCGTGCAGGCGGGCGATGGAGTGGTAGAGGAGTTCCAGCGACTGGTTGCTGCGGGTCAGTTCCGCAGTTTTCTGACGCACGCGTTCTTCCATGTCCTGGTAGAGCTTGGACAGGTCTTCTGCCATCAGATTGAAAGCGCGCCCAAGTTGGCCCAACTCGTCTTCCCCGGCGTAGATGGTGCGCGCCGAAAGATCGCCCTGGCCGACACTGGTGGACAACGCCAGCAGGCGCTTCAATGGTTGCACCAGATGCATGTGGATCAGCCAGACGGTGAGCAGCACCACCATCACGGTGAGCAGCAGGGCCACGCCCAGCACCATGCGCATGACGCGGATCTTGGCCTCGGTGGTGTTTTCCATCTGCTTGACCAGGCGGTTGATGTGGTCGACGAAGCGCGTCATGTCTTCGAGCAGCGCGGCGCGGGCCGCCACGCCGGGATGGGCGGCGCGTCCCTCGGCCACGACCTGGAAACGCGGGCGAATGGTTTGCCGCCACTCCTCCAGGATGTGTTGCCAGGTCGTGGTCAGCCGCGTGTCGTCCGCGCGCGGCAGCATGCCATGAATGGCCGGATCGGTCAGCGTGGCCTCGAAGGAGGCGATGGCGCCGGCCATGCGCGCGGCCCCGTCACGCCCTTCCGGCAAGGGCACCGCGAGATAGAAGCTGGCCATGCGCCAGCTCTGCATGCGCAGGCTGCCTGCCCGGTTGATCGCCTCGCCGCTGCCCTGGGTGGATTCCGCCACCAGCCCGGATACCGACATGCCGACGATCGCCAGCAGGGCGATCGCGGCGATGGCGCCTCCCATGCGCAGAAGCAGGGAGTTTTGCAGGGCTTTCCAGGAAAGCAGTTTGGGTCGGGCTTTGCGCATGGGTGAGTAAGGGGTTGTTTTGAAAAGTGATACTCATGGCATCTCCTGGATAGGAGACCTGCTACTCCTTTTAGTCCCGCGCCCAGGTTGTGGAAATACCACCACTGCGCCGGAGCTTATGAAAAGCCCCGGTTCATTTGTGCGAAATATATAGATAACAACGATTTATTGCGTTACCACCATACCACTTTGGAGGTATTCAATACTCCCTGCGCCTTTCTACCCCCTCTTTCAAGGAGGTATTCATGCGCGGAAACTGCGTCCCTGCAATTTCGGACATCACGGTTTTTTTAATCTGATGGGGGACGCAATGACGCCACGCTCGCAGCAACAGCTTTCCGTGCTCGTAATGAGTACTCTGGCCTTCACGGTGTGTTTCGCCGTGTGGATGATGTTTGCGGTCATTGGCATCCCCATCAAGGCGCAACTGGGGCTCAACGAAACCCAGTTCGGTATCCTGATCGCCACGCCGGTGCTGACTGGCTCCCTGATTCGCCTGCCGCTGGGCATGTGGACGGACAGATTCGGCGGCCGCATCGTGTTCTTCGCGCTGATGCTGTCCACGGTGGGGCCGATCTGGCTGATGGAATTCGCCACGGAATTCTGGCACTTCCTGACCATCGGACTGTTTGTCGGCCTGGCCGGCGGTTCCTTCTCGGTGGGCATCGCCTACTGCGCGCGCTGGTATGAAAAGGAACGCCAGGGCATGGCGATGGGGGTGTTCGGCGCCGGCAACTCGGGCGCGGCGGTGACCAAGCTGGTCGCGCCGTCCATCGTTCTGGCCTACGGCTGGACCATGGTGCCGCAGGTCTACGCCGCCGCCATGCTGGTCACCGCCATCCTGTTCTGGTTCTTCACCTACGACGATCCCTCGCACAAGGTGCCGGCCCACGTCACCGTGGCGGACCAGCTCAAGGCGCTGAAGGACCCGGTGGTGTGGAAGTACTGCCAGTACTACTCCATCGTCTTCGGCGGCTACGTGGCCCTGGCGCTGTGGATGACCAAGTACTACGTCACCGAATACGGCTTCGATCTGAAGACCGCAGCCCTGTTCGCGGCGGCCTTCTCCCTGCCCGGCGGCGTGCTGCGCGCGGTGGGCGGCTGGATGTCCGACAAATGGGGCGCGCACCGGGTGACCTGGTGGGTGCTGTGGGTGTCCTGGATCTGCCTGTTCATCATGTCCTACCCGCAGACCGAGTTCACCGTGAAGACCGTGACCGGCCCGGTGACCTACAACCTCCATCTCAGCGCGGAAATGTTCACCGCCCTGCTGTTCACGGTGGGTGTGGCCTTCGCCTTCGGCAAGGCCTCGGTGTTCAAGTACATCTCCGACGAGTACCCGCACAACATTGGCGTCATCTCCGGGATCGTCGGCCTCATCGGCGGCCTCGGCGGCTTCTTCCTTCCGATCATGTTCGGCGCCCTGGTCGACCTCACCGGCATCCGCTCTTCCGCCTTCATGCTCATGTACGGCGTGGTCTGGGTGTCGCTGATCTGGATGTACACCACCGAGGTTCGCAAGCTGGACCTCATCAAGAAGCCCGCCGTCGCGGCGGACACCATGGAATGACCCTGTGGATACCTCACGTAGCCGGGGCGGCATGCCCGGCTATCCAACTTGAAGTTAATTAGGAGCAAATAGCTATGTCCAGGCTAGCCAGATGGGAACCGGAAAATCCGCAGTTTTGGAAAGAGACCGGTAGTTCGATTGCATGGCGCACCTGTGCCATCACCACTTTTTCCTTGATCTTCTCCTTCGCGACCTGGTTCGTGATGAGCGCGGTGGTCGTCCGCATGCCGGCGATCGGTTTCCAGTTCACCACCATGGAACTGTTCTGGCTCGCGGCCATCCCGGGATTGGCCTCCGGGATATTGCGGCTGATCCACGCGAACTTCATCCCGGTGCTGGGCACCCGGCCGGTGGTCAGTATCGCCACCATCATCAAGGTCATTCCCATGATCTGGCTGGGCTACGCGGTCCAGGATCTGAATACGACCTGGGGCACGTTCATGATCATCGGCTTCCTCTGCGGCATGGGCGGCGGCGACTTCTCCTCCTTCATGCCTTCCACCAGCATCTTCTTCCCGAAACGGTTGCAAGGTCTGGCCATGGGTATCCAGGCGGGTCTGGGCAACTTCGGCGTCTCCATCGTCCAGTTCGTGGCGCCGTGGATCATCGGCTTCGTCGCCATCGGCACCATCGCCGGCGGTCCTCTGGTCTTCACCAAGGGCGAGGCGGTCAAGGGCGCGATCGCGGTCACCAAGGACAAGCAGACCAAGCTCGTCACGGACGTGGTGGTCAAGAAACCCGAACTGGCCGCCGTGATCGAGGTCGTGAAGGATGAAAACGGCAAGCTGAAGGATGTGGTCTTCCATGAGACCGACACCCTCAAGACCATCAAGGCGGACGTCAAGAAGGACGACAAGGGCGTCATCACCGAAGTGGCGACGACCAAGGGCGTCAAGCTGGATGTGGTCAGGAACCCCGCCGGCGAGATCACGGATGTCACTTACAAGAATGTGGTCAAGAAGGGCATGTGGCTGCAAAACGCCGCCTTCATCTGGGTGCCGTTCCTGGTGCTGGCCTTTATTCTCAGCGCGCTGTTCCTGAAGAGTGTGACCGTCCCCGCGCGCGGCTTCAAAGGCCAGTTCGAGATCCTGAGTTCGCTGAACCGGGCGCGCACCCACACCTGGAACTGCACCATCACCTATATCTGCTCGTTCGGCTCGTTTTCCGGCTATGCGGCCGCCTTCCCGATGTTGATCAAGACCGTCTACGGCGGCTTCGATGGCGCCCCGGATCCGCTGGCCTACGCTTTCATGGGCCCGCTCATCGGCGGTCTGGTGCGTGCGCTGACGGGTGGCATGTTCGACAAGATCGGCGGCAGCAAGGGCATGCACTGGACGACGCTGGGCCAGATCGCCGGCTGCGCGTTCCTGGTGGCCGGTGGTTATCTCACACCGACCAGCGTCGAGCAGTTCCAGGGCTTCCTGTACGGCATGCTCTGGATCTTCCTGATGACGGGCACCAACAATGCGGCGACCTTCCGCCAGTACCCGATCGTGTTTGCCTACTCCCCCGCCAAGGGCGCGCAGATGCTGGGCTGGACCGGTGCCTGGGCGGCGTTCGGCCCGTTCGTCTGGAACTCGCTGATCGGCGCCTCCATTGAGAAGACCGGCAACGCCGAGATGTTCTTCATCGGCGTCGCGGTGTTCTACGCATACTCCTGGCTCGTGAACTGGTGGTATTACACCCGCAACGGCGCCGAGCGCTTCGACTATGGCAACAGCGGCGGCACCTGGTGGGACAAGCTGAGCGATAGCGAGAAAGAGCACATGCGCCAGGTGGATCTCCACAAGGCATAACGTACGGGTTCTTGGAGGAAGGCCGCTTCTCACGACGGCCTTTCTCCCCGAGAACCGTTTGGATGAATCGCCATGAGCCACCAGGATGTACTGATCAATGTGATCGGCATTCTTTACGGAACGATATTGATTGCCGCGACGTTCGTGCGCGCCAGCCTGACCGAGGCGATGCGGATCGACGCGTTGTTCATCAAGGAATACTCGGAAAAAACCCGGCCTCTGAATCTTCTGGTCGGCTTGTTCGTAGCGGGTTACGGCCTTTATTCGTTGTTGTCCAGATAACGAACTGGCCGTCAGTTTTCGAGACTGAATGGGGCGACACAGCCCTGGGAATTAATAGGAGCAAACCATGAGTCACTTTCTCGACCGCCTCACCTACTTCACCCACCCGCGCGAGCCCTTCTCCGGCGACCACGGCGTGATGACCATCGAAGACCGCAAGTGGGAAGACGCTTATCGCAACCGCTGGCGCCATGACAAGGTGGTGCGTTCCACCCACGGCGTGAACTGTACCGGCGGCTGTTCCTGGAAAATTTTCGTGAAGAACGGCCTGGTGTCGTTCGAGATGCAGCAAACCGACTACCCGCGCACCCGCGACGATCTGCCCAACCATGAGCCGCGTGGCTGCCAGCGTGGCGCCAGCTTCTCCTGGTATCTGTACAGCCCGCACCGGATCAAGCATCCGATGATTCGCGGCCGCCTGCTCGACCTCTATCGCGCCGAGCGCAAGACCGGCAAAGACCCGGTGGAAGCTTGGGCGGCGATTCAGGCCGACCCGGCCAAGCGCTTGAAATACACCAGCGTGCGCGGCCTCGGCGGCTTCGTGCGCACCAACTGGGACGAGATCACCGAGATCGTCGCCGCCGCCAACGTCCATACCATCAACAAGTGGGGCCCGGATCGCATTTACGGTTTCTCGCCGATTCCCGCCATGTCGATGATTTCCTACGCCGCCGGTTCGCGTTATCTCAGCCTGATCGGCGCCGCCTGTGGTTCCTTCTACGACTGGTACTGCGACCTGCCCGCCGCCAGCCCGCAGACCTGGGGCGAGCAGACCGACGTGCCGGAAGCGGCCGACTGGTACAACTCGACCTACCTCATCATCACCGGCGCCAACCTGCCGATGACCCGCACGCCTGACGCCCACTTCGCCATCGAGACCCGCTACAAGGGCACCAAGATCGTGTCGATGGCGCCGGACTACGCGGAATACGTGAAATTCGCCGACTTGTGGATGCCGGTCAAACAAGGCACCGACTCCGCCGCCTTCCTGGCGATGGGCCATGTCGCCCTGCGCGAGTTCTACATCGACAAGCAGACTCCGTACTTCCAGGAATACGCCCGCAAGTACACCGACCTGCCGATGCAGGTGGTGTTGCGCGAGCATGAAGGCGGCTATGTCACCGACCGCAACCTGCGCGCCTCCGACCTGGGCGGCATGAACGAGACCAACAATCCCGAGTGGAAGACCATCGTCTGGGACGAGATGTCCAATGCTTTCGTGGTGCCCAACGGCTCGGTCGGTTTCCGCTGGGGTGAAGAAGGCAAGTGGAATCTGCTGGAGAAGCAGTCCAGCCAGGCTGACATGCGCGCCGAACTGACTTGCCAGGGCAAGGATGGCGTGGAAATCGTGTCGGTGGCCTTCCCCCACTTCACCGAGGACGAGCCCGATCTGCTCTCGCGCAACGTCCCGGCGCGCCGGGTGAAGCTGGCCGACGGCGGCGAGGTTCTGGTCGCCTCGGTATTCGACTTGCAGATCGCCCAGTACGGCATTGACCGTGGCCTCGGTGGCGGCAACGTCGCCAGTTCCTACGACCAGGCCGATGTCGCCTACACCCCGGCCTGGGCCGAGAAGGTCACCGGCGTCAAGCGCGCCGACCTGATCCGCACCGGCCGCGAATTCGCCGACAACGCCGCCAAGACCAAGGGCAAGTCCATGATCATCATGGGCGCGGCGATCAACCACTGGTACCACAACGACCTGTCCTACCGCTCCATCATGAACCTGCTGCACATGTGCGGCTGCGTCGGCCAGAGCGGCGGCGGCTGGGCGCATTACGTGGGCCAGGAAAAGCTGCGCCCGCAAGCCGGTTGGGCGCCGATCGCCTTCGGTCTGGACTGGCACCGTCCGCCGCGCCACATGAATTCCACCTCCTACTGGTATTTCCACACCGATCAGTGGCGCTACGAGGCGGTCAAGGCCGACGACCTGCTTTCGCCCGCCGGCAAGAACCGCAACAAGGGCTACAGCCTGGCCGACTACAACGTCGCCGCCACCCGCATGGGCTGGTTGCCTTCCGCGCCGCATTTCAACCGCAACCCGCTGGAACTGGCCGCCGAGGCTGAAAAAGCCGGCGCCAGCGACGAGGCCGGCGCCGCCAAATACATCGCCGAGCAACTCAAGTCCGGCGCCCTGGATGTGTCCTTCGCCGACCCGGACAATCCGGTCAACTGGCCGCGCAACCTGATCGTCTGGCGTGCCAATCTGATCGGCACCTCCGCCAAGGGCCACGAGTACTTCCTCAAGCACCTGCTCGGCGCTCAGAACGGCGTCCTGCATGAAGGCGGCGACGGCAACAACTGCAAGGAAGTGAAGTGGCACGAGAAGGGCCCGACCGCCAAGCTGGATCTGATGGTGGACATCAACTTCCGCCTCAACTCCACCGGCGCCTATTCCGACATCATCCTGCCCACCGCGACCTGGTACGAGAAGCATGACCTCAACACCACGGACATGCACCCGTTCATCCATCCCTTGAGTGAAGCGGTGAGTCCGGGCTGGGAATCGAAGTCCGACTGGCAAATCTTCAAGTCCATCGCCAAGTCCTTCTCCAAGCTGGCCGCCAAGCACCTGGGCACCCGCAAGGATCTGGTCGCCCTGCCGATGCAGCACGATTCTCCCTTCGAGATGGCGCAGCCGCTGGGCCAGGTGAAGGACTGGAAGCGCGGCGATTGCGAGCCGATCCCGGGCAAGACCATGCCGCTGATCAAGCTGGTGGAGCGCGACTTCGCCAGCACCTACAACAAGTTCATCGGCCTCGGGCCGCTCATGGTCAAGCTCGGCAACAACATCAAGGGCATCGACTGGAACACCGAGCAGGAATACAAGGAACTGGCCAGCCTCAACCGCACCGTTACCGAGCCGGGCGTCTCGCAAGGCATGCCCAGCCTGGAAGAGGACATCGCGGTGTGTGATTCGGTGATGCGCATGGCGCCGGAAACCAACGGCGAGGTGGCGCACAAGTCGTGGACGGCCCTGTCGAAGAAAACCGGCATCGACCACCACCACCTGTACGCCGGCCGCCACGAGGACAAGATCACCTTCCGCGACATCCAGGCGCAGCCGCGCAAGATCATCACCGCGCCGACCTGGTCCGGGATCGAGTCGGAGCATGTGTCCTACACGGCGGGTTACACCAACATCCACGAACACATTCCGTTCCGTACCCTGACCGGCCGCGCGCACTTCTACCAGGATCACGAGTGGTTCCTGGACTTCGGCGAAGGCTTCTGCACCTTCCGCCCGCCGGTGGACATGAAGGCCAAGGAGAAGGTGCCCGCCAGCGTCATGAAGAAGCCGCACCTGACCCTGTCCTGGATCACCCCGCATTCCAAGTGGGGCATCCACTCCACCTATCAGGACAACCTGCGCATGCTGAACCTGTTCCGCGGCGGCCCTTATGTGTGGATTTCCGAGGACGACGCGAAGTCGGTGGGTATCGCCGACAACGACTGGGTCGAAGCCATCAACGCCAACGGCGCCACGATGGCAAGAGCGGTGGTGTCGCAACGCGTGCCACGCGGCATGGCGATGATGTACCACGCCCAGGAAAAGAACGTGAACGTGCCCGGCAGCCCCTCCACGGGAAAACGCGGCGGCATTCTCAACTCGGTCACCCGGGTCATCGTCAAGCCCACCAACATGGTTGGCGGCTACGTGCAGCTCGCCTACGGCTTCAATTACTACGGCACCGTGGGCTGCCAGCGTGACGAGGTGGTGGTGCTGCACAAGGTCGAGGATCAGAACATCGACTGGCTGGAGCGGCCGCTGACACCGGAACGGGAAGCGCAGTTGAACCCGCCCGGGATCGGATCGAAGTGATTTTTCTCCCTCTCCCGCTGTCGGGAGAGGGGATTCAAAGGGTTTAACCGCCGGGGTTTCAGAGGTTACGGGTCTCATGGCTGGGTCGTCGCATCCCGAGGGCCTCGGTGGTTAACAAGTATTTGTAGGAGCGCCAAAAGGCGTGAATTTGCGGTGATCGCGGCCTCGGCCGCTCCCACAAGGAGATTGAAATGAAAGTCAGAGCGCAATTCGCATTCGTCTTCAACCTGGATAAGTGCATCGGTTGCCACACCTGTTCCGTGACCTGCAAGAACGTGTGGACCAACCGCAAGGGTGTGGAATACGTCTGGTTCAACAACGTCGAATCCAAGCCCGGCATCGGCTATCCCAAGGCCTGGGAAGACCAGAAGAAGTGGCGTGGCGGCTGGGAATTGAAAGACGGCAAGCTGCAACTGAAATCCGGCTCCAAGCTGGCGCGACTGGCGAACATCTTCGCCAACCCGGACATGCCGGAAATAGACGACTACTACGAGCCGTTCACCTTCGACTACGCGCACCTGCAGAACGCGCCGTTGTCCGAAGCCGCGCCCACGGCGCGCCCGGTGTCGCAGATCACCGGCGACAAGATGGAAAAGATCACCTGGGGCCCGAACTGGGAAGACGACCTGGCCGGTGAATTCGCCAAGCGTTCCCAAGACCAGAACATGGCGAACCTGGAGAAGGAGATCTACGGCAAGTTCGAGAACACCTTCCACATGTACCTGCCGCGTATCTGCAACCATTGCATCAACCCGGCCTGTGTGGCTTCCTGCCCGTCCGGCTCGCTGTACAAGCGCGAGGAAGACGGCATCGTGCTGGTGGATCAGGACAAGTGCCGCGGCTGGCGCATGTGCATCTCGTCCTGCCCGTACAAGAAGGTGTTTTACAACTGGGAATCCGGCAAGGCCGAGAAGTGCATCGGTTGCTATCCGCGCGTGGAATCCGGCATGCCCACGGTGTGTTCCGAGTCCTGCGTCGGCCGCATCCGCTACAACGGCATCATGCTGTACGACGCCGACAAGATCGAAAGCCTGGCCTCCACGCCCAATGAGCAGGATCTGTATCAGGCCCAGCTCGACATCTTCCTCGACCCGAACGACCCGGCGGTGATCGAACAGGCGCGTCGCGACGGCATCCAGGAAGACTGGATCATCGCCGCGCAGAAGTCGCCCATCTACAAGATGGCGGTGGACTGGAAGATCGCCTTCCCGATGCACCCCGAGTTCCGCACCCTGCCCATGGTCTGGTACGTGCCGCCGCTTTCCCCGGTGCAATCCGCCATCGACCAGGGCCAGTTGCCGACCGAGGCTGACGGCTGCATCCCCCGCGCCGACACCCTGCGCCTGCCGCTGAAGTACCTGGCCAACCTGTTTACCGCCGGCAAGGAAGAACCGGTGCGCGTGGCGCTGAACCGGATGATCGCGATGCGCTCCTACATGCGTTCCATCCACGTCGAAGGCGTGGTCAACCTCGAAGTGCTGAAGAACGCCGGCATTACCGAGGACATCGCCAAGGACATGTACCGCTACATGGCCATCGCCAACTACGAAGACCGTTTCGTGATTCCCAGCGGCCACGAGGAAGTGCGTCTGGAAGATTTCTATGCCTTCCAGGGCCAGAACGGCTTCACCTTCGGCAACGATTCCTCGCCCGGCATTTCCGCGAACTCCCTGTTCCCGGAACGGCGCAAGGAAACCGTCGAATCGCGCGACCCGGCCCCGGCCGCGGACGAGCGTTAAGGAGCGCGCCATGTTCTACAAAGTCTTATCCAAACTGCTGGATTACCCGGACGAGGCCCTGCTGGCGGCCATTCCGGAACTGCGCGGCGAAATCAAGCGCGGTTTCGAGGCGGCCGAGTGGCTGGTGCTGGATCGCTTCCTCGGCCATCTGGAAAAGCTCGACCCGACCGATGCGCAGGGCGCCTATGTGCAGACCTTCGATCTCACGCCGGAACACGCCTTGAATCTCACCCACCACTTGTTCGGTGACGACAAGAATCGGGGCCCGGCGCTGATCGACCTGTCCGTTTTCTACAAGGAATTCGGACTGGAGATGCGGACCAATGATGTCGCCGCCAATGAAGGGGCTAGTAACGAGATTCCGGACTACCTGCCGCTGATGCTGGAATTTGCCGAAATGCTCTCGGAGGAAGAGGCGCGTGTCTTCATGTCGCAGTGGGCCAAGATTCTGAACCAGCTCGCCAGCAACCTGGAGGAGGCGCAAAGCCCCTACGCTCCCCTCATCCGCCTCGTCGAACAACGCAGCCTGCTGGTCAAGGCCGCTGCCTGAAAGGAGTACAGATCATGGACCTGCATCAAATCGTCTTCGGGGTTTATCCCTATCTCTGTCTGGTCACCTTCGCGCTGGGGAGCTGGATTCGTTTCGACCACGAGCAATACACCTGGAAAAGCGATTCCAGCCAGCTGCTCTCCAAGAACGGCATGCGCCTGGCCAGCAACTTTTTCCACATCGGGGTGATCGCCATTTTCTTCGGCCACTTCGTTGGCCTGTTGACGCCGCATGGCGTGTTCCGGGCGCTGGGCGTGTCTGACATGGCGCACCAGGGCATCGCCATCTTCGCCGGCGCGATCTTCGGCACGCTGGCGCTGATCGGTGGCGTCATCCTCTGGATGCGCCGCATGTTCAACAAGCGGGTGCGCGCCGCCAGCCGCTGGATGGACATCAACATCCTGGGCTGGATCATGCTCACTCTGGTGATGGGCTTGTCCACACTGCCGTTCTCCATCGGCCATGCCGAACACGGCGACGCCACCGTGATGCTGCGCCTCGCTGAATGGGTGCAAAGCGTGGTTACGCTGCAACCCAATCCGGAACTGCTGCGCAACGTCGATACCGTGTACAAGATGCACATGTTCCTGGGTATGAGCGTGTTCCTGTTCTTCCCCTTCACCCGTCTGGTTCACATCTGGAGCGCGCCGGTTGGCTATCTGTTCCGCGCCTATCAGATCGTGCGCGCCAAGCGGCCCGCGTAACACGCGGCATTCAGTTCCCCCGGCGGCCTCCGCTGCTGCTGGCCGCACGGGGTGAATTGACAATGGTCATGGCTGGACTTTCAGCAAACGCCGACCATCTATTCCAGAGAAAACAGCTCAAGTATTTTTATCAACCATTTTGAATGGCAGGAGGCCGTTATGCGATTCGACCCGAAAGCTGCCTTGCATGTGACGAAAGTCAACTACCGGTCAGATGCACGCGACAGCACCAGCCCCTACGCCATCTATACCTGCTCGGTGCAGGTCGATGGACAGGAAGTGCTGACCGACCAGGAAGGCTACATTCTCGACATGGACAACTGGAGCGAAGGCTTCGCGCGCGCCCAGGCCGAGAAGGAAGGTCTTGAACTGACCGACGAGCACTGGCAGGTCATCCATTTCATCCGCGAATACCAGGAAGAGCACAACGTACAGGCCCAGGTACGCGACATGATTAAACATTTCCGCGAAGTCTGGGGGCCGGAGAAGGGCAACAATCGCTACCTGCACGACATGTTTCCGATGGGGGGGCCACAGAAGCAGGGCAACCGCGTCGCCGGCGTACGCAAGACCAAGGGCGAGCACTGATACGCGTCAGACGCCAGCCGGAAAAAACGGGCCTTCGTGGCCCGTTTTTCATGGCCGGTACCAGGGTTGGACATGGCCGTGGCGCCTGTCGAGGCTTCGACAAAACATTGACGACTGTCCAACGGTACTCATTGACCATTCAAAAACTGCCTCGTTTCGACGTTAATCCAATTACGACGGTGGTATTACGACCGTGCTATGCAAATGGATATAAACGATGGCGACACTTTTCTGGATGCAAACCGGGGCCTGTGGTGGCGACTCGCTCGCCATCCTGAGCGCCGAGGCGCCCAGCCTGGAAGGGCTGCTGGCCGAGCATGGTGTGGAGTTGCTCTGGCATCCCTCCCTGTCGCACCAGTCCATGCGCCACCATGACCAGTTGATCGAGCGCATCCTGGCCGGCGAACAGACGCTGGACATCCTCTGCGTCGAGGGCAGCATCGTCACCGCGCCGCGCGGCACGGGGCTGTATGACAGCTACCGTGGCCGCGCCAAGATGTACCTGGTGCGAGATCTGGCGCAACGGGCCGGCGCGGTGGTGGCGATGGGCACCTGCGCCGCGTTTGGCGGTGTACACGCGGCGCCGCCCAACCCCAGTGACTGTATCGGCCTGCAATTCGACAAGGCCGCGCCGGGTGGGCTGTTCCCGCCCGAGTGGCGTTCGCGCCGCGACCTGCCGGTCATCAACGTGGCCGGTTGCCCGGCGCATCCCCATGCCATGACCCAGACCCTGGCCTGGCTGACCACCGGCCTGCCCCTGCGCCTGGATGGCCTGAACCGGCCGGCGGCGCATTTCAGCAGCGTGGTGCACCAGGGCTGCACGCGCAACGAGTACCACGAGTACGACGTCGAGGAGACCGAACTGGGCGGCCGCGCCTGTCTGTTCTTCAACCTGGGTTGCCAGGGGCCGCTGACCCAGGCGGTCTGCAACAGCGATCTGTGGAACGGGGTGAGCAGCAAGACCCGCGCCGGTGTGCCCTGTTTCGGCTGCACCGCGCCCACCTTCCCGCGTGATGAAGACCTGTTCCGCACCGAGAAGGTCGGCGAGGTGCCCATCCACCTCCCCCTGGGCGTCGAGCGGCCGCGCTACATGGCCTACAAGAACCTGGCGCGCGCGGCGGCGCCGCCCCGGGTGAAAAACAAGAAGATGGAGACCTGAAGTGAAACCGCCGATCCCCGCCCGGAGGAGCGCCGCTTGCGGCGCGAACTGACATGGCGCGCGTGGAAATCAACATGGGACTCAACCGGGTGGAAGGCGACCTGGAGATCGGCGTCACTCTGGAAGACGGCGTGGTGGTCGATGCGCGCACCATCGGCACCCTGTATCGCGGTTTCGAGCAGATTCTGGTGGGCCGATCGCCGCGCGATGCGATGGTCATCACCCCGCGCGTGTGCGGCATCTGCGGCACCGCCCACCTCTACGCGGCGGTGCTGGCGCTGGAGCAGGCCTGGAATCTGCCGGTGCCGGCCAACGCCACGCGCATCCGCAACCTGTGCCTGATGGCCGAGGGCATCCAGAACGACCTGCGCCAGACCTTCCTGTTCTTCGCGCCGGATTTCTGCAATCCGCGCTATCAGGATCACCCCTTGTTCGCCGAGTTGATGGCCGCGTTCGAGCCGTTCAAGGGCGGCCTGCACCGGGAAACCTTGCGCGTGACGCGGCGGGTGGTGGAAATCGTTGCCCACTTCGGCGGCCAGTGGCCGCACTCCTCCTACATGCTGCCGGGCGGCGTGGTGACGCCGCCGGACGAGCGCCGCGTGCTGGCCTGCCGCGCGGTGCTGGACGAGGCGCGCGCCTGGTACGAGCGGCGCGTCATCGGCGCGCCGCTGGATGAATGGCTGGCTCTGGACAGTGCCGAGAGCCTGTTCGCCTGGCTGGAGGCGCCCGCGCGCGCGGCCAGCGCGCTGGGGCTGATGACCCGCTTTACCCGCTCGCTGGACATGCACCGCCTCGGCGCCGGCATCCCGCACATGATTAGCTTTGGTTCCTGGTGCGATCCGTTACAGCCGGGCTCGCACCTGTTGCCGGCCGGTTTCTACGATGGCGACAGCGGTCGCGTTCAGGCATTGGATCAGGCCCGGATCAACGAGCATGTGCGGCATTCCTGGTTCCGCCCCTATGCCGGCGGCCGCCACCCGTTCGAGGGCGAGACCGTGCCCGACTTCCAGCCCGGCGGCGACCGCTACACCTGGGCCAAGGCGCCGCGCTACGGCGACCGCGTGGTGCAGACCGGCCCCCTGGCGGAACTGCTGATCGCCGGCGACCCGCTCATCACCTCGCTGCATGCCGCCGAGGGCGGCAACGCCTGGCTGCGCCAGTTCGCCCGTGTGCGCCGCGCCGGCGTGGAATTGCTGCGGGCGCGGCGGATGCTGGACGAACTGGCCGCCAACCTCGACGCGCCGCATTACCTGGCGCCGCCGCCGGGGAGCGAGCGCGACGGCCAGGGCTGCGGCATGGTCATGGCCGCGCGCGGCGCCCTCGGGCATTGGGTGAAGATCAAGGACGGCGTGGTGGAGCGCTATCAGATCGTCACCCCCACCGCCTGGAACGCCTCGCCGCGCGACAGTTCGGGCGAGATGGGGCATTGGGAAAGAAGCCTGATCGGCGTGAAGGTGCGCGATCCGGACGACCCGGTGGAAATCGGCCACCTCATTCGTTCCCACGACCCCTGCCTGGTCTGCACCGTGCACATGCTCGGCAGCGGCAGGAAACTGCGCTTCGCGCCGTGACGGTGTCCATGACCCCATTCTCCCTTTTCCGAACCCTTGGGCGCCCTTGTAGCGCCGGCGACTCGCCGGCGTCTGTTGCTTGCGTGGACGAGCCGGCGAGACGCCGGCGCTACAAGGGTTGAACCCATGCGCCACCTGATCTGCTTCGGCAACGATCTGCACGGCGACGACGGCTTCGGCCCCGCCGTCTGCCGCCGCCTGGCGGAACAGCCGTTGCCGGCGGACGTGCGGGT
Source organism: Hydrogenophilales bacterium (assembly GCA_023258975.1). Lineage (GTDB taxonomy): Bacteria > Pseudomonadota > Gammaproteobacteria > Burkholderiales > Thiobacillaceae > PFJX01. Next base: position 26,749 of record JAHFRD010000022.1, read on the forward strand.
ATTCGAGGCGGGCACACGCGGACTCGATGCCCTGGCCCTGTTCGAGGGGTGCGACGAAGCCATCGTGGTCGATGCCGCCGAACCGGCCGGGCAACCCGGCCGCCTCGCCTTCCCCGATGCCGAGATTTGCGCGGAGGATTCCAGCCTGCCTGGTCATGGCGCCGGGGTTGGCTACCTGCTGCGCGCCCTGTCGGCGTTGGGCACACCGCCCCGCTTGCGCGTCATGACCGCCGAAGCGGCGGCGCTGACGCCATTCCAGCCCGGTCTCTCGCCGCCAGTGGAAACGGCCGTTGAGGAGGCCGCGCAGGTTTTGCGCGGCTGGCTGGGAGCGGAACGTGTCTGACGAACTGCACCGCCTGCGCGCCGAAGTCGAGGCGCTGCGCCTGGCCAATTCCGCGCTGGAGGCGCAGATGCTGGCGGGCGCCGAACAGAGCGACGCCATGCTGCGCGAGGTGGAAACGCAGCGTAATGCGCTGCGCACCGCGCACCAGGGGCAACGCACCCTGAGCGGCTTCGTGCAGCGGGTCATGGACACGGCCGGCAGTCTGGTGATCGTGCTCGGCCCGGATGGCCGCGTGCGCCTGGCCAACCGCCGTTGTGAGGAAGCTCTGGGTGAAGCCGCGCGCGACCTGGAAGGCCGGACGCTGGATGAGTTGTTGCCGGTCGATGAGCGCATGGCGCTGGCGAGCCGGCTGCCGCCGTTGCCCTGGGAAGTCGTGTCGCCCCTGTTCGAGACCGTGCGGCGGCAGGGCAATTATTCCGCCGAACACCGCCTGGCCGGCTGCAACGGCCATTTCCGGCACTACCTGTTCGACGCCGCCATGCTGCACGACCCCCAGGGCAAGGAAGAGGGCGCGGTGGTCAACGCTACCGACATCACCTTGCTCAAACAGCAGGAAGCCCGATTACGCCGCAGCGAGTCCCTGCTCAAGGAAGCGCAGCGGCTCGCCCACATGGGCAGTTGGGAGCTGGAACTGATGAGCAATCGCCTGTCCTGGTCCGACGAGGTGTTCCGCATTTTCGAGATCGACCCGAGCCGCTTCGGCGCATCCTACGAAGCGTTCCTGGCGGCCATCCACCCGGACGACCGGGAGCGGGTGAATCAGGCCTATACGGAATCCCTGCGCTCGCACGGGAGTTACGACCTCGTGCATCGACTGTTGTTGGCCGATGGCCAGGTGAAATGGGTGCACGAACGCTGCGCCACTCACTATGCCGAAGACGGCAGCCCCTTGCGATCCATCGGCACGGTGCAGGACGTCACCGCGCAACGCGAGTCCGATGAAAGCCTGCGCCTGGCCGCCACCGTGTTCGACAGCAGCCTCAACGGCATTCTCATCACCTCGCCGGAGGGCGCCATCCTTCGGGTCAACCAGGCCTTCAGCGAGATCACCGGCTATTCGGCGGAAGAAGCTCTGGGGCGGACGCCGCGTCTGCTCAAATCCGAGCAGCATGACGCGGCGTTCTACCAGACGATGTGGGAGGCACTGGATCGCACCGGCAGTTGGCAAGGCGAGATATGGGATCGCCACCGCGACGGCCATGTGATTCCGATGTGGCAAAGCATCACGGCGGTGCTCGACGCGCAGGGCGAAGTCAGCCACTACATCGGCATCTTTTTCGACATCACCGAACAGAAACGCGCCGCCGAACATATCGACCGCCTGGCGCATTACGACGCGCTCACCGATCTGCCCAACCGCCTGTTGTTCAACGAGCGTTGCACCCATGCCCTGGAACGCGCACGCCGCGAGGGAGGCAAGGTGGCCTTGCTGTTCCTCGATCTGGATCATTTCAAGCACGTCAACGACAGCCTCGGCCATCCGGTGGGCGATGCCCTGTTGCAGGCCGTGGCGCAACGCCTGAAACAGCAGTTGCGCGAGGAAGACACCGTGGCGCGCCTGGGGGGCGACGAATTCGTCGTCATCCTGGAGGAAGTGGCTGCGGCGGCGGATACCGAATGGGTGGCGCGCAAGCTGTTGGAAGCCTTTACCGAGGTTTTTCCGGTGCGTGGACACGACCTTTCGCTGGGAATTTCCATCGGCATCAGCATGTATCCGAACGATGGCGAGGACGTCACCAGCCTGGTCAAGAACGCGGATATCGCCCTCTACCGGGCCAAGGAACATGGACGCGGCAATTTCCAGTTTTTCGAGGCTTATCTGACGCAGGTCGCCGCAGAGCGCCTGTATATCGAAGGCGAACTGCGCCAAGCCATCCGGCGCGACGAGTTGGCCATCCACTACCAGCCGCAGCATACGTTGGACGACGGCGGCCTGGCCGGCGCCGAGGCGCTGCTGCGCTGGCGTCATCCCGAACTCGGCCAGGTGCCGCCCGACCGCTTCATTCCCATCGCCGAAGACAGCGGACTCATCGTGCCCATCGGTGAATGGGTATTGCGCGAGGCCTGCCGCCAGGCCAAAGCCTGGCTGGATTCCGGGAACCCGCTCGAACGCGTGGCGGTCAACCTCTCCGGCGTACAGATCCAACGCGGCGACATCGTCGCCACGGTCAGCCGCATCCTGGCCGAAACCGGCCTGCCGCCGGAGCGCCTGGAACTGGAAATCACCGAGACCTACATCATGCGGCAGGCCGAACGCGACATCCGCGTCCTCGAACAACTGCGTGATCTGGGGGTGAAACTGGCCATCGACGACTTCGGCACCGGCCAGTCATCGCTCGGCTATCTCAAGCGTCTGCCGGTGGACAAGCTGAAGATCGACCGCTCCTTCGTCATGGACATCCCCCAGGATGCGGACGACGCCGCCATCACCCGCGCCATCGTCGCCCTCGGCCACAGCCTGCGCCTGAAGGTGCTGGCGGAAGGCGTGGAAACCCCGCAACAGGAAGCCTTCCTCAAGGAACTCGGCTGCGACGCCGTGCAGGGCTACTACTACAGCAAGCCGGTGGATGTGGCCGCGTTCGATGCTTACCGGGGCTGAATCGCTCCCCGCAGGAGGCCCGCTCGCGGGCCGATTGCAACGCATCCACGAAATACGACGCCCGCCGCGTTACAGCCCCACCAATTGCGCATGCAGACCGCGATCCCGGAACTGGTGCATGAAGCTCGAAGAGCGGGCGACGGCCGAATCGTAGGCCACCAGAACCAGTTGAGGGTGTTTCGGGTGGTGGCCCACGGACACCACACCGCTATTCTTGCGTATCCCGTCTTCCAGAGCGTGCAACGCGCGTTCATCCAGTTTTTCATTCACATGAACCATGACATTGGCGATTTCATCATGCATGACAGTCTCCTCATCCTCTGGTTGTCCACCAACCTCATCCGGAGGCTGGAAGTCACACTATAGAAAGTGATTCACCTTTGTCGACCAGATTGGTCGGGTATTGGTGAAGTGTTTGTCCGCCGGCGGTCGGCACGCGCACAATCGCGCGCATGAAATCCAGACCCGACTTTGACGCCATCCTGAGCGCGCCCTACGGCGCCTTGGGAGTGCGAGTGTTGGGGGATCGGCTGGCCGCGCTGGAGTTTCTCGCGCCGGATACCGCGCCGCTGGCGCCGTCCTCTTCCCTTCTCGAACGCGTGGCGGAGGAACTGGCCACCTATCACACCGACCCGCGTCACCGTTTCCACCTGCCTCTGGCGCCCATCGGCAGCGCTTTCCGTATGCGTGTTTGGGCCGCGCTGCAAGCCATTCCCAGCGGCCACACCACCACTTACGGTGAACTCGCCCGCCGCCTCGGCTCCAGCGCCCGCGCCGTCGGCCAGGCGCTGGGCGACAACCCGCTGCCCATCGTCATCCCCTGTCACCGCGTACTGGCGGCGCACGGCCTGGGCGGCTTCAACCATGCCGGTGATGGTTTTTCGCTCGATGTGAAACGCTGGTTGTTGAGGCACGAAGGCGTGTTGTGAGGCGTGACCCGGCCCCATCGCCGCTCGATGCGGAACTCGACCGCTTCTGCGACGCCCTCTGGCTTGAAGACGGCCTCGCGCCGCTGACCCTGGAAAGCTATCGGCGTGATCTCACGCAACTGTTCATCTGGCTGGAAAAGCAGGGCGTTGCCCCCGACCAGGCCGCCACCCACCAGATTCAAGCCTTCCTCGCCCACCGCGCCCTCGACCAGAAAGCCGTCGCCCGCAGCCTCGCCCGCCAACTCACCACCATCAAGCGCTACCACCGCTGGCTGCTGCGCGAAGGCCGCCGTGACGACGACCCCACCCTCACCGGCGCCCCGCCGCGCCTGCCCAAGCTCCTGCCGAAAAGCCTGGGCGAATCGGACGTCGAAGCCCTGCTCGCCGCCCCCGATACCGACACCCCGCTTGGTCTGCGCGACCGCGCCATGCTGGAAACCCTCTACGCCGCCGGCCCGCGCGTCTCCGAGCTGGTCAACCTCCCCACCGCTGCCGTCAGCCTCAGCGACGGCATCGTCCGCATCTTCGGCAAAGGCGGCAAGGAACGCCTGGTGCCGCTGGGCGAGGAGGCCCAGGACTGGATCAAACGCTACGCTCTGGAAGCCCGCCCACTCATCCTCGGTGGCCAGCGCAGCGAAGCCCTGTTCGTCACCGAACGCGGCGGCGCCATGACCCGGCAGATGTTCTGGTATCTCATCAAACGCCACGCCCAAACCGCCGGCATCGACAAGGCGCTCTCCCCCCACACCCTCCGCCACGCCTTCGCCACCCACCTCCTCAACCACGGCGCCGACCTGCGCACCGTCCAGGAACTCCTCGGCCACGCCGACATCAGCACCACCCAGATCTACACCTACGTCGCGCGGGAACGGCTGAAGAGCCTGCACGCGCACCACCACCCGAGGGGGTAGAAAGATCGCGCCGCGAGAGGACGCTCCTACCGGGGGCGCGTGGAAATACGGCAGGAGCGTCCGCTCGCGGCGCGAACAACTTCCCGCGCCCTTGTAGCGCAGGCTTCCAGCCTGCTTTCAACGGGCACAGGCAACGGCATCGCCATCGCCATCGCCATCGCCCTCTCATGGGGGCGTCCACGCTTTTCCCATCCATCATGCGGAAAAATTTTTTCGTAGGCTCACCTGGTGAGCCAGTACCGGCGCAATACTCCTTTCGCCAGAGTTAGTGAAAATTCGCATCGGAGTAAGCTGCGAAGCACGAAAAGAACTGGCGACAAGCCGAAAACACGGGGGGCGAAATGCCTGAAGAACCAACTGAAATACGACGCAAGCCGCGCGGCTCGCAGGCGCCAGGAAATGGCTATGGCTTTATATCGAGTCACTTCGTTGAAAGGCTGGATCATGAACATTGATGAGATGTATACATGCGCCACGGCTGCATCAAACACTCCTGGAGTGGTGCCTTATCCCTACCAGCGCCGGCTGGCAGAAAATCCCTGGCCTGATCTGCTCGACATCCCTACCGGCATGGGCAAGACCGCAGCCGTTACCTTGGCCTGGCTCTGGAAACGGCGTGTCCTGAACGACCCGAATACCCCACGCCGCCTGATCTGGTGTCTGCCCATGCGGGTGCTGGTGGAGCAAACCCACCGGGAAATCTGCCGCTGGTTGACGAATCTGAATGAAGCTGGCGAACCGGGCGACGGCAAGGTTTCGGTTCACGTCCTCATGGGAGGCGCCGACGATCTGAAAACCTGGGCTGAACATCCCGAGGAAGACATGATCCTGATCGGCACCCAGGACATGCTGCTCTCCCGCGCCCTCATGCGCGGCTATGGCATGAGCCGTTACCAATGGCCGGTGCATTTCGCTTTTCTGCACAACGACGCGCTCTGGGTATTCGACGAAATCCAACTCATGGGCGCGGGCCTGCCCACCTCCGCGCAACTGGAAGCCTTCCGTCGCAACCTGGCCCTGAGCAAACAAAGCCGCACCCTGTGGGTATCCGCCACCCTCAACCCGGATTGGCTGGCTACCGTCGATTTCAAGCCGCATCTCGACGGCCTGAATCAGGAAACCCTGGATGACCTGGAACGCCGGCTTCCGGCGGTTCGCCGCCGCATCGAGGCCGCCAAGCGCCTGCAACCGGCGCAAAGCATGCTCGCGTCGGCGAGCGACAAGCACTATCTCCCCGGCCTCGCGCGGGAAGTGCTGGCGGCGCACCAGCCGGGCACCACGACCCTGGTGATCTTGAATCGGGTGGATCGCGTGCAGGGACTGCATCAAGAGATCAACCGCCAAGCCGAGGACGAAACCGCACCGACCTTGATGCTGCTCCATGCCCGCTTCCGGCCCGCCGAACGCCGCGCCATTGAAGCCCGTCTGGGTGACCAACCGCCCCCCCAAGGCCGCATCCTCATCGCCACCCAGGCCATCGAAGCCGGGGTGGATCTGACCAGCCGAACCCTGTTTACCGAACTCGCCCCCTGGTCTTCCCTGGTGCAACGCTTCGGCCGCTGCAACCGCCACGGTGAAGTCGGGGAGGGCGCCGACATCCACTGGATCGACATCATTGAAGACAAAGCCGCACTTCCCTACTCCCCGGAAGAACTGGCCGCCGCCCGCGCCAAACTGAAAGTCCTGGACAGCGCCTCGCCCGCCACGCTTCCCCGCACGGATCAGGCCGCACCCTTGTATTCCGTGATCCGCCGCCGTGACTTTCTCGACCTGTTCAACACCGATCCCGACTTGTCCGGTTTTGACGTGGACGTGTCCGATTACCTCCGCGACAACGACACTCCGCCGCTCGCCGTGTTCTGGCGCGACTTCGAAGGCCAGCCCGGCGACCAGCCGCCGCCGATGCGGGATGAACTCTGCCCGGCGTCCATCGGCCAGGCGCAGGGCTTGAAGAAGCGGGAGAAATGGCGCTGGGATAGCCTGGCAAGCGAGTGGCGCTCGTTCAAGGACAGCCCACGTCCCGGCATGACCCTGCTGCTGCGCGCCCAGGAAGGCGGCTACGACCCGGAACTCGGCTTCATGGCAGACAGTGGGAAGGCGGTGACCGCCATGCCGCCGGCCGCGTCACCAAGCAGAGAGTCCTACAACGGCGATGGCCGTTCCGATACTGCCATCCCGGTGCTTCTGCCCGACCACCTTGCCCATGTCACCCAGGCCGCCCGTGCCTTGTGCGACAAGCTGGACGAGGGCGAAGCCGCCGTCGTCCGCGCAGCCCGCTGGCACGACGTGGGCAAATCGCATCCCGCTTTCCAGACCATGTTGCTCGCCAATCCGGCTTCCACCATGAGCCCGGAGCAACTCTGGGCGAAATCGGATTTCGGCGGCCGCGCGACCTATGCCACATGCGAAGGCGAGCCGCCGCGTTACACCGAGCGCCGCCACTTCCGCCACGAACTCGCCTCCATGCTCGCCTGGCTGGAAACGCATGGCGAGGATGCGGATGCCGACCTCATCGCCTACCTCGTCGCTGCTCATCACGGCAAGGTGCGTATGAGCCTGCGCGCGCTACCCGGCGAAGCCGAAGCGCCGGGTAACCGCCGTTTCGCGCGTGGCGTCTGGGAAGGCGACCAGCTACCCAGCTTCGACTTCGACGGCGAACAACTCCCGGAAACGCGATTACGCCTTGCCCTCATGGAACTGGGCGACGGCGAACAGGGCGCGAGTTGGACCGCCCGCACCCAGAAACTGCTTGCCGACCACGGCCCTTTCCGCCTGGCCTGGCTGGAAGCACTGGTGCGGATCGCCGACTGGCGCGCGACGCGCCAGGAACAACAAGGAGGTGGCAATGGAAGCAGCCATGAATGAAATCGTCCTCGCCGGCTGCACGCCGACCCCGCTGGCCCATTACCTCAAGGCGCTGGGCGTGTTTCGCCTGATGGCGGAACAGATAGACCCACAGGCCAAGGCCCGCTGGCAGGGCGAGCAATTTGTCTTGCATACCCGGCTGACGCGCGAGGAACTGGCGCGGTTTTTCCTGGAGGAATATCGGCCGACGCCGATCCTGGCGCCGTGGAATGGGGGGAGCGGGTTTTATCCAACAGACAACAAGGATGGATTTGGCCCGCTGTCCAAGTCACGAGCTGGGCGTTTCCAGCCACTTGCCCAGGCGATCACCACGGCAGCCACTCTCCTGGCCGTCATGGGTTTGAAGGAGAAACCCGACGCCGACAACAAACCCTCTCTGCTCATGCGCTTGCGTGCGCTTGCCGACGATGCTTTTCTCGCCTGGCTGGACGCAGCCGTCGTGCTGGCGGCGGGAGACCCCTCGTATCCGCCCTTGCTGGGTACTGGAGGAAATGATGGGCGTCTGGATTTCACCAACAACTTCATGCAACGCCTGGTCGAACTGTTCGATGCCGAAACGGGCGATGCGATTGGTATGGCGGCCGCATGGTTGGATCACGCCCTATTCGCCGGCCACACTCCGAAGCTGGCGCAGAACGCCATAGGCCAATTTGCGCCAGGCCAGATCGGCGGTGCCAATGCAACTTCTGGTTTTTCCACCGACTCCCGCATCAACGCCTGGGACTTCGTTCTGATGCTGGAAGGCGCAGTGCTGTTCACAACCGTCACCACACGGCGGCTGGAGGCCAACCAGCAGGCGGTTTTTGCCTATCCCTTCACGGTTCACCCTACCAGTGGGGGTAGCGGTGGTACTACGCCGGTGGATGCCACGGGCAAATCTCGGGGAGAAATCTGGATGCCGCTCTGGCATCGAGCGGCTTCACTTCAAGAAATCAGCGCCTTGTTCACGGAAGGCCGAGCCACCGTTGGCCGCCGGGCCGCTCGGGATGGCCTGGACTTCGCACGTGCGGTGGGACAACTCGGCACCGATCGAGGCATTGCCGCCTTCCAACGATATGGCTTCATGGTGCGCAACGGCCTTGCCTACATCGCCACGCCGCTGGGCAGAATCGAAGCTTCTCGTTCCCCTACTGCCGACCTCATTGCCGAACTCGACCAAGGCCAATTCCTCGACCGCCTGCGTCGCGAAGCCCGCGACAAGGACGTCCCCGCCAGCCTCAAACGGGTGGTCGCGCAACTGGAAAACGCCCTGTTTGCCCTGACCCAGCCTGGAGTCGGACGGTCACACCTCCAGCGCGCCCTGATCCTGCTGGGTGAAGTCATGCAAATCCTGGCGGTCAGTCGCAAGGGCCGCGAGGCGGTACCCATGCTGCCCCGTCTTTCCGCTGCCTGGGTACTGCAAGCCGCCGACGACAGCGCGGAATTCCGCCTGGCCCTGGCCTTGGCCGGTCTTCAAGGGTTGCGGCCCTACCTGGCCCCCGTGGAACGGGAAAAAGGCTACTGGAAATGGGCGCCGGAAAGCCGCCTACACGTTTGGGGCAAGGGCGAACTGGTGCGCAATCTGGTGCGCGTGGTGGAGCGCCGCGTCATCGAGTCGCAACGCGACGCTGAACTCGAACCCTTCCAGAGCCGTGCCAGCTTGGGCGCACGCTTGTCGGACATCGCCACCTTCCTCAACCGCCAGACCGACGACCCCCTCATTGCCGCGTTGCTGCAAGGCTTGATCTGGATGGAATTGCCGGATGCCCTGCTCTCCCCCTCCCCTCACGGGAAAGGGGCTGATGGAGAGGGAGCGGCCATACCTACCACCTTCGCCATCTGCAAACCCTTCTTCACCGGGCCAACTCTTCTAAAAGACCTCAAACGCCTGCCGCAAGACGCCCGCTTCAATCTGCCCGGTGAATTGCCCCGCTTGCTGGCTGCCAACCAGGTCGGCAAGGCGACAGACATTGCCTGGCGGAAAGGGCAGATTGCCGGCCTCGATTGGCCGCGTGGCGATGCCCCGAAAACACCAGCCCTGGACGGCCCCCGTCTGCTCGCCGCACTAACCGTGCCACTCCAATCCGCCGCGTTGCTGCAATTGCTGCCGCGCATGGAAGAACCGCAACCCGTTTAACCCAAGGGAGACTCACCATGAACTTCATCGCACTGAACAACCAACCCCGGCTGCTCATAGAAGCGGACCTGCAACCCGTCCAGGGCGCGCGCTTCCAGCCCACCGGCTTCCCCGACTTGGGCGCGGCCGAATTCGACGGCCCCAATGGCCAGCGCATGTTGCTGGTGGAGTCCGCCCAGAGCATGGCCAACCGATTGGAGGAAGTCTGCTGGGACAAGGTGGCGGACGACTGGACACCCGCGCTCAAGGGGCTGCCGCTGGTACGGGTGATGGACAGCGCGGGAAAGCCCCTGACCAATTCGGTACTGGAATCGCACCGGCTCAACTCGCCTTACATCCTGGAGGGCAAGGACAAAACCGTGTTTGACATGCTCAAGGCCGAGTTGGCCAACATGGAGCAGGGCATGGTGAACATCCGCCAACTCGCGGAAGTGGTGTTCCGCCTGGATACCAATGCCCTGCTGCATGGCCTGTTTCTCGCCAAGAAAGAACTCGCCGGCGGCCGCCTGCGCCTGCCCCGCGTGCTCTCCGCCTTCATCGAGGCCGAGGACATTCGCGTGGCGCAAAGCGGTGGTGTGAAGAACGATAGCGTCAATCCCTCCGGTGATACCGGCAAAGGCTTCGGCAATGTTCCGTTCTCCCGCACCGAATACACCGCCCCGAAGATCACCGCCTTCTTCAACCTCGACCTGGCCCAATTGCGCGGCTTCGGCCTCTCGGACGCGGCGCGCGACCTGCTTGTCGCGGTGGCTTTATTCAAAATTCGCCGTCTCCTGCGCGATGGCCTGCGCCTGCGCACGGCCTGCGATCTGGAAGTCCGGGGCATCCGCGTGACCCGCCCGGAAAGCTTTGCCTTGCCAGAGTTGGACGCCCTGGAAGCCGCCCTCCCGGCACTGATACAGGTGGCCTCGGCCAGCTTCGCGGGTGTGACCACGGTTCGCTACCCCGGCTGATGGGGAGGCAACATGCTCACCCTCTCCTTCACCTTCCCCGCCGGGCGCTATCACGGCACGCCTTGGGGCCGGCACGTCAACGAGGCGGATGTCGGCTGGCCGCCGGATCTCTGGCGGCTGACCCGCGCGCTCATCGCCACCTGGCACCGCAAACTCGACCCGGCAGTCTTCCCGCGCGAGCGCCTGGTCGAACTGCTGGGAAAACTCGCCAGCGAGGCACCGCATTACGCGCTGCCGGATGCGGTGCATTTTCATACCCGGCATTACATGCCGGTGCGCGACAAGCCCAGTCTGATCTTCGATGCCTTCGCCCAGGTGGGGCGGGAAGCGGCATTGATCGCGCATTGGCCGGAAACCACACCGGACGCCGCGCAAACCGAATTGCTGGATGCCTTGCTGAACGCCATCGGCTACTTGGGGCGAGCGGAATCCTGGGTCGATGCAAAGCGGCTCGAAAACTGGACGGGCAAGTGCGACTGCTACCCGTCGGAACAGACGGTTGATTTGGATACCGGCGAAGTCGGCGATCTTCTGCCGCTCTGGTTGCCGAATCCCCCGACCGGCTATGCGGCGGCCCGCGCTGAATTACGCAAAGCGGCGTTGGCGCGTGAACACGCGGACATCCAAGAGAAGCGCGCGAAAGCGGTGGCGGAGGGAAAAACCCGCAACCTGCCCGACCCCACGCAAGCAAAACTTCCGGCCGTGATTGACTCCACCCTCCCGGAAGACTGGCTTGCCGCCGTCTCGCTCGACACCGGCGAATTGCAGGCCGCCGGCTGGAGTGCGCCACCCGCGGCACACCAGAGGTATTACTTGCGCCGCAAGGATGCGCTGCGCTTCATGGCCGCAGCCCCGGCTCGCACCCGGCAACCCGCGCCGGAAACCCTCACCACGGCGCGTTACGCCCTCTACGCCAAGCCGCTGCCGCGTGTCACCGATGCAGTCAAGGTGGGCGAAATGTTGCGCATCGCCTTGATGGGCAAGGCCCGACGCCTGTTCGGCGACGCCATCCCCGCCATGCTTTCCGGCCATGATCTCCCTGCGGATAACCGACATGGACACGCCTTTTTCCTGCCGGAAGCCAATGCGGATGGTCAGGTCGATCACCTGATCGTCCACGCCCCGGATGGCTTCGATGCCCGCGCCCAGTTGACCCTGGCGGAACTCACGTCGATACGTACCCGCGAGGGCGCGGAATGGCGCTTGCTGTTGGAGGGCATGGGTGAAACCAGCTTGTTTCCCAGATCCCCCGCGCTGGCGGCGGCGAGCGTCTGGCGCTCGAAAACGCCCTACCTGCACCCCTGGTATCGCAAGAAGGGCCTCGGCATTCCGGAACAAATCGCCCGAGAATGCCGGCTGCGCGGTTACCCGGAACCCGTCGTGGTCGAAGTGCTGCCTGAACACAAACCCCGCGCCCTGGACTTCCGCCGCTTTCGTTCCAAACGCGGTCTGACCCAGCCCGACCGTCTCGGAAGCTTTCTCAAACTGACCTTTTCCGAACCGCTCTGTGGCCCCCTCGCCCTCGGTTTCGGCTGCCATTTCGGTTTGGGATTGTTTCAGCCAGAGGGCCGCTTACAGGAAGTCCCATGCAATCCATTGATTCCGTAGGGTATTCACCCCGCATGACCCTCACCCCATGACCCGCGCCAAACACTCCACCGGCGTCAGTGCCTCGACGCCCGTCTGCGGCGGGAAGTGGCGGGTGTTGCCGGTGACGATGGGGCAGCCGGTGAATAAGGCGAGAGCGATGAAGGGGGCGTCGTCGGGGTCGGGCAGTGGTTATCCCCTGGGCGGCCCGTTTACCGCCGGTTTTTCCGCATCCGGCCCCGGTACGTCGAACACTTCCCAGAGTGGCACTTCCAGGCCGTCCAGGGTGACCAATACCAGCATCTCCTGCGGCCCGAACACCGTGCCCTTGTCGAAGCCATCGGCGCCATTGAGAAAGCGGATGGCGTAATGTTCCAGCGGATCGACCACCACATATTCCGCCACGCCGGCGCGTTCGTAGAGGGCTTTCTTCTCCCGTTGATCCTTCGTCGAAGTGGCGGGGGAGAGCACCTCCACCACCAGTTGCGGCGCACCTTCAATGTGGCTGGGTGTGATCTGGCCGGGTTTGCACACCACCAGGATGTCCGGTTGCACCACGTCCAGGTCGGACAGGCGCACGTCGGTGGGGGCGATGAAGGGTCGGCAAGGCCTGCCGGAAAGACTCTGCAACAGCTTGCCGAAGATGTTGCCGGCTACCGACTGATGCCTGGTCGAAGGTGCCGGCGACATGGCGTAGGCGATGCCGTCGATCAACTCCCAGCGCTCCGTTTCAGGCCAGGAACGGTAGTCGTCCCAAGTAAAGAGGGTTTCGGTATTGAGTATGGCTTGGGCGGTCATGGCGCAACTCCAGATAAGCGTGGTGCCGATGATACCGGGGCCGCGACAGACAAACTAACCCACGGCGCGCCTCGCCGGTAAACCCATGCCCGATCAACGCGAGCTGCCTCTTTCCTTCCCCGAACTGGCGCCGGATGCTCCGCTCATCCCCGTGCGCATTGTCAACGAATACGTCTACTGCCCACGTCTGGCCTATCTCATGTGGGTGCAGGCGGAGTGGGCGGATTCCGCCGACACGGTGGAAGGCCGCGCGAAACACAGGCGGGTGGATGCCAAGGCGGAGGTGTTGCCCGAGACACCGGCGGAAGACGAACACATCCACGCGCGTTCCGTCTCGCTCAGTTCCGCCGTGCTTGGCATTACCGCCAAGCTGGATCTGGTGGAAGGGGACGGCAGCGACGTCTCGCCAGTGGACTACAAGCGCGGCAAACGCCCGCATGTGGACAAAGGCGCCTACGATCCGGAGCGGGTGCAGATTTGCGCGCAGGGTCTGCTGCTACGTGAACACGGCTACCAATGCGATTCCGGCATGCTGTATTTCGTCGAATCGCGCGAGCGGGTGCGGGTGCCATTTGACGCGGAGTTGATCGACCAGACCCTGGCCGCCATTCACGGCCTGCGCGGCGTCGCCAACATCGGCCGTCCCGCCGATGCCAGCGCCGAAACCGCCACTGGCCGCATCCCGCCGCCACTGGAAGACAGCCCCAAATGCCCGCGCTGCTCCCTGGCCGGTATCTGCCTGCCGGACGAGGTGCGCTTTCTCAACGAAGCCGCCATCGCCCCGCGCCCGCTGTTCGCGCGCGAGCAACTCAGCAGCCCGCTCTACGTGCAATCGCCGCGCGCCTGGCTGCGCAAGGACGAGGAACGCATCGTCATCGAAGTGGCGAAGGAAAAAGTGGGCGAAGCGCGCATCAACGATGTCTCGCAACTCGTCCTGTTCGGCAGCAGCAGCCTCACCACGCCGTTGCTGCACGAACTGATGAAGCGGGAGATCCCGGTTTCCTTCCACACCTACGGCGGCTGGTTCGTCGGCCATGCGGTCGGCCTCGGCCACCGCAACGCGGAAACGCGCATGCACCAGTACCGCGTCAGTTTTGATCCGCAGGCGTGTCTGGCGCTGGCGCGAGGCTGGGTCGCCGCAAAGATCGCCAACAGCCGCACTCTATTGCGGCGCAACTGGCGCGGCGCTTCGGAAGAGGATAGTGAGGAGCCGTTCGAACAATTCGATGTTCCTCCCGCCTCCTCGGAGGAGAGTCGGGGAGGGGGACAAACACAGCCGGGGGTTGACCACGCCCCGGCGGATCTCCTGCGTGACCTCAAGGAAGACGCCCGCCATGCGCAACGGGCCGCCTCGCTGGAAGAACTCCTCGGCATCGAAGGCATTGCCGCCCGCCGCTACTTCCAGAACTTCACTCACATGCTCAAGCATGACGACGACCCCAGCCTCAGCTTCGACTTCATGGGCCGCAATCGGCGCCCGCCGAAAGACCCGGTCAACGCCATGCTCTCCTTCGCCTACTCCATGCTCACCCGCGAATGGCACATCGCCTTGAGCGCCGTCGGCCTCGACCCCTATCGCGGCTACTACCATCAGCCGCGCTTCGGCCGCCCCGCCCTGGCGCTCGACATGATGGAACCCTTCCGCTCACTCGTCGCCGACTCCGCCGTCCTCACCGCCATCAACAACGGCGAAGTGCGCGGCACCGACTTCATCCGCGCCGCCGGAAGCTGCGCCATGTCGGACAGCGGCCGAAAACGCTTCATCGCCACCTTTGAACGGCGCATGGGCCAAGAGGTCACCCACCCGCTGTTCGGCTACCAACTCAGCTACCGGCGCTTGCTTGAAGTCCAGGCCCGGTTACTGATACGGCACCTCTCCGGCGAGATACCCGAATACCCCAACTTCGTGACGAGGTAGACATGGAACACCTCTACGTCATCAGCTACGACATCGCCGACGACAAACGCTGGCGCCGCGTCTTCCGCATCATGAAAGGCCACGGCGAATGGCTGCAATACTCTGTATTCCAATGTCGTCTGGATCGGCAGCGATACGTCCAAATCCAGATGGAACTGAATGAAGTGATTCATCATCGCGATGACCATGTATTGATC
Source organism: Hydrogenophilales bacterium (assembly GCA_023258975.1). GTDB lineage: Bacteria > Pseudomonadota > Gammaproteobacteria > Burkholderiales > Thiobacillaceae > PFJX01. The sequence continues at coordinate 41,965 of JAHFRD010000022.1, forward strand.
CTCGATCTTGGCCCCGTGGACAGCGTCAATCCTCATGTCACCAGTCTGGGCAAACATTTTGAACCCATGAAGCGGGAAGCCATGATCTTCTAGCCGAAGTCGCGCGAGCACGGCGAGGATGGAAATTTACCCGGTACCGCTCGCAAACAGGATGATCTTTAAAAACATGAAGATACAGCAGTTGAAGGAAATATCACAAGGCGGTGGCAGTCTCGCGGAGGTATGCTCATCAGCAGCGCTCGCAAACCACCTCTCCAAGCAATATGCAGTGCGGGGTGGCAAGAGAGCTAATTCCGGGGCCAATTGGCCCCGGCCTCATTGAAGAACCACATCTTCACCCAGGCCCGACAGCTGCATCCAGAATTCCGGGGCCAATTGGCCCCGGCCTCATTGAAGACTGGGTGAGCCAGCGGGTGCGGCCGGCTGGGGCCTTAATTCCGGGGCCAATTGGCCCCGGCCTCATTGAAGAGTCGTGTTGTCCACGCGCAGGTAGTGCCGATTGCCCGTAATTCCGGGGCCAATTGGCCCCGGCCTCATTGAAGAGCCACCATCTTGAAGGTGACGCACGCCCTGGGCCTGAATTCCGGGGCCAATTGGCCCCGGCCTCATTGAAGACGGCCAGGAAACCCAGGATGGTTCGCTTCGTCTCATAATTCCGGGGCCAATTGGCCCCGGCCTCATTGAAGATAGGCGCAGACCGATGATGTCCTGCACCCCCTGCACGAATTCCGGGGCCAATTGGCCCCGGCCTCATTGAAGAGTGGGGCATGAAGTCGGTGACCGATCCGGCCACCGGAATTCCGGGGCCAATTGGCCCCGGCCTCATTGAAGATTCAGTCAGGTGGCACGCTTCCTACTGGCTACGGCACAATTCCGGGGCCAATTGGCCCCGGCCTCATTGAAGATAGTGCACCGCCTGATCCAGCGGCACGATCTCGCAGCAATTCCGGGGCCAATTGGCCCCGGCCTCATTGAAGAGCCGGGCGCAATCGCAATGAGGCGGCGACCGTGGCAAATTCCGGGGCCAATTGGCCCCGGCCTCATTGAAGAGAGGTGGCCGGCGATACTGGTTCGCGCCCGAAAGCAATTCCGGGGCCAATTGGCCCCGGCCTCATTGAAGAATTAGACGGGTGCGTGGATCGGGCATCTCAATCCCACAATTCCGGGGCCAATTGGCCCCGGCCTCATTGAAGATGGAGTTTTTCCGCCGGCGCCGACCATGACGATGCGCAATTCCGGGGCCAATTGGCCCCGGCCTCATTGAAGAGGAGAGTGGCGAAAGCTACCCAAATGCCGCCTTCATGAATTCCGGGGCCAATTGGCCCCGGCCTCATTGAAGAGCGCGCCCTCACGCCCCTGGCGCCGCTGAAGTCCTCAATTCCGGGGCCAATTGGCCCCGGCCTCATTGAAGAAGTATCGGAAATCCAGCTGGACAGTTCCTGGTATGGAATTCCGGGGCCAATTGGCCCCGGCCTCATTGAAGATCTACGCACGCAAAACACAACGTTGCCGTTCTGCTAATTCCGGGGCCAATTGGCCCCGGCCTCATTGAAGATTCATTGCATGACCTCTTTTTCATCGCCCTGCCGCCGAATTCCGGGGCCAATTGGCCCCGGCCTCATTGAAGACGTGCTCCCCGGCGTCATGCGCGTCGGCGTCATCGCCGAATTCCGGGGCCAATTGGCCCCGGCCTCATTGAAGAGGACAGAGTCTTGACGCGCTCGTTCTTGCTCGCTTCAAATTCCGGGGCCAATTGGCCCCGGCCTCATTGAAGACCGTGGTCGTAGTAGGCGCCTGTCCATGCGTCATCACAATTCCGGGGCCAATTGGCCCCGGCCTCATTGAAGACCAAGGTTCGCCGGGGATGTACTTCGCGCGCCGGCCTAATTCCGGGGCCAATTGGCCCCGGCCTCATTGAAGATCCCAGCGCTTGCGGATATGCGGCCAGGTTGCGTGCCGAATTCCGGGGCCAATTGGCCCCGGCCTCATTGAAGACCCTCGATTTCAGACAGCACGGACTCCAGCGTCGTAATTCCGGGGCCAATTGGCCCCGGCCTCATTGAAGATCTACGTCGATGACGACACGGGCGATTTCGCTTTCGAAATTCCGGGGCCAATTGGCCCCGGCCTCATTGAAGAGAGTACGGCGGCCTGACCTTCGAGCGTTATCGCGGAATTCCGGGGCCAATTGGCCCCGGCCTCATTGAAGAGAGCAGGTGGTGTGCCGCCGTTGGGTTCCTACTCTCTAATTCCGGGGCCAATTGGCCCCGGCCTCATTGAAGAGCCAGGGAGAGGGCCGCCGCCAGGGGGAGAGCCGCCAATTCCGGGGCCAATTGGCCCCGGCCTCATTGAAGAAACGCACCATAACAAACTGGCGCTGGGCCGTTTTCGGAATTCCGGGGCCAATTGGCCCCGGCCTCATTGAAGATGCGCCCCAAGCCTTCCGCTTTGTTTCGTCGAAGTCAATTCCGGGGCCAATTGGCCCCGGCCTCATTGAAGAAGACTTCAAGCGGGAACGTCTTTGGACCCTGAACTTAATTCCGGGGCCAATTGGCCCCGGCCTCATTGAAGAGCTCGGATCAGGCCGGTTTATGCGCTCCAGGTTAGAATTCCGGGGCCAATTGGCCCCGGCCTCATTGAAGAATCATAAACAGCCTGGTTTGTCGCCCCGCCTGTCTGAATTCCGGGGCCAATTGGCCCCGGCCTCATTGAAGACCAACCAGCGCCTTGCGCAGGGTGACGAACCGGGTCAATTCCGGGGCCAATTGGCCCCGGCCTCATTGAAGAGGTAGCTCCAACTACCATCGCTTGGCGTCCACCCGAATTCCGGGGCCAATTGGCCCCGGCCTCATTGAAGATCACCGTAGCGATAAGCACCATTGCGCGCTTCTCTAATTCCGGGGCCAATTGGCCCTGGCCTCATTGAAGATCAAGCCTCGTGTCAAGCCGTCCCAGCAGCGCCGCGAATTCCGGGGCCAATTGGCCCCGGCCTCATTGAAGAATCCGCACAGTCGGTGGTGTTGTTGCCATAGCAAATGAATTCCGGGGCCAATTGGCCCCGGCCTCATTGAAGACAGCCCAACGGTGAACAGCAGCGCGCAATGCGCCGCAATTCCGGGGCCAATTGGCCCCGGCCTCATTGAAGATACGGGCTTGCTTGATCCATAAGGCGGTGCGGGCCTAAATTCCGGGGCCAATTGGCCCCGGCCTCATTGAAGACGGCGAATCGGGAGGCTATTTTCCTGCCGTATCAGGAATTCCGGGGCCAATTGGCCCCGGCCTCATTGAAGATAGATCTCGGCATCACGGATATCCATGATGGTCGTGCCAATTCCGGGGCCAATTGGCCCCGGCCTCATTGAAGAGCCGACCGTGAAACCGCCCTGGCGGCGCGTGAGGTGGAATTCCGGGGCCAATTGGCCCCGGCCTCATTGAAGACGGCAACGCCTCCCCATCCGGCGCGGCGTAAGTCTTAATTCCGGGGCCAATTGGCCCCGGCCTCATTGAAGATGCCAACCTCATAATCCTCGCGCCAAGCGTCTTCATCAATTCCGGGGCCAATTGGCCCCGGCCTCATTGAAGAGTCTACTGGTGATACCCAAAGAACCTCCATCGCAATAATTCCGGGGCCAATTGGCCCCGGCCTCATTGAAGAACGAAGCGGCCCGTGCGCTTGCTTCGCACTGGCTTAATTCCGGGGCCAATTGGCCCCGGCCTCATTGAAGACTCTGCAATGACAGCAACCGATTTAGCTGCGTTGATAATTCCGGGGCCAATTGGCCCCGGCCTCATTGAAGACACTGTTGTCATGTCCGCATCCTCGCATTGGGTTGATAATTCCGGGGCCAATTGGCCCCGGCCTCATTGAAGACTCAGAAAAGTACGTCACATTATCGGACAGGCCAAGGTAATTCCGGGGCCAATTGGCCCCGGCCTCATTGAAGAAACTGCGGCAATGCTGGCCTCGGAGAAGGTCTGGTAAATTCCGGGGCCAATTGGCCCCGGCCTCATTGAAGATTGTAACCCAGCAGCACACGGGAAGACCTGCAACGTAATTCCGGGGCCAATTGGCCCCGGCCTCATTGAAGATAGCATCCAGGCCCGCCATAGAAGTTAGCCTATCCAAATTCCGGGGCCAATTGGCCCCGGCCTCATTGAAGAGCCAGCAAAGAGAAGCCCTAGTTTATGAAGTCATTGCAATTCCGGGGCCAATTGGCCCCGGCCTCATTGAAGACGTATTTAGAAATTAGTAAGAAATAGATGGATAACAATTCCGGGGCCAATTGGCCCCGGCCTCATTGAAGAAGGATCGCTTCATGATGAGGAAGGCACGTCGATTGCAATTCCGGGGCCAATTGGCCCCGGCCTCATTGAAGAACCAGGGCCAAGGCGGGTTTGCCACCAGCACCAGGACAATTCCGGGGCCAATTGGCCCCGGCCTCATTGAAGATCGTCGCCGTAAATGAGTTTGAGACGTTGAGAAACAATTCCGGGGCCAATTGGCCCCGGCCTCATTGAAGACGTGATCCTGGACGACGGCGAGATCGAGGCGCTGGAAAATTCCGGGGCCAATTGGCCCCGGCCTCATTGAAGACGCGCGAAGGAGGTGTTCTTGCGTTCGTTCCGTTCGTAATTCCGGGGCCAATTGGCCCCGGCCTCATTGAAGAAGCCGTGGCAGTTTGGGCACGGCGAGACGAAAGCGACAATTCCGGGGCCAATTGGCCCCGGCCTCATTGAAGAGAGCTATATACCTCTGTCGGCTTTGACACCAATAGTGAATTCCGGGGCCAATTGGCCCCGGCCTCATTGAAGATTCAGTGTGTAGGTCGGGTTAGCCGCATCCCATTACACACAACTCAAATCGCATGAGCCTCCCGAGCGAATCTGATCCCCGCAGCGAAGTCCATGACGCGCTGGAGGCCCAACCAGACGGTCTTCACGCCTGGCTCGCCGTCGC
>JAHFRD010000001.1:0-255067 GCA_023258975.1 Hydrogenophilales bacterium
GATATTGGTGCGCACCTCGATGGGCGCGGAACTCGCGACCGGCACCGCCGACGCGCGCAATTGCGTGTTCGTGAGCGGCTGAGACAGCCCGGTCTGAGCCGTCACCGTGCCAGATACCGGAACCGCCGCCGCGCGGAGTTGCGTGTCCGTGAGCGGCTGAGACAGCCCGGTCTGAGCCGTCACCGTGCCAGATACCGGAACCGCCGCCGCGCGGAGTTGCGTGTCCGTGAGCGGCTGGCTATGCGGCGTCGCCGGCAGCCGGTCGCGGATGGCGGTCTCCAGCGCGATCTGCGTGGTCTGGTTGGCGGCAGAGGCGTCGCCACCCGCCCCACCCGCGCCCACGCTCTCCGGCGCCAGAATCACCCGGCCGTCGGCGTCGGTGCGCAAGGGCCGCGCCGCGCCTCCGGCATCCTGGCCGTGGGCCAGGGTGTGCAGGCCGCCGGTGGCGGGGTCCAATCGCAACAATTCGGGGTCGCGCGTGGCGGGGTTGATCGCCTCAATCAGCATGATGTTGCCCTCAATAGCCGGCCAGGCCGGTGTCGTCGAAAACCCGCGCGGGCGCGGCGTGGGACGGCGCGGCGGCGGGGGGGGTGGGGGCGCCTTCGGGGGCGCCGAGGCTGGCGCGGCCGGCGGCGATGTCGCGCAGCAGGGCAATCGCCGCGTCACGGGCTTTGGTCGCCACCTCCGGCGCGCCATTCTTATAGAGGCTGTACCGCACCAGGGCGGCGGCTGGACGATCCGAACGGGCTGGCCGGCGGGCTGCCACGCCAGGTGCTGAATCGGGTGCGGTCGGAGTTGATGCCCAGCCAGGTGCTGAAGATGCCCGGCCTCGATCCGGCGCTGCTGGAAGATGTGGGCGCGGTGAAGGCGGCGGAGTATTACATCGGCCAGGTGCGGCCTGGCATCCTCCAGGAGATCGCGGCGGGCGGCCTTCCCGGCTCCGCCGCCCTGAAACACGAAATTGCCGAGGTGGCCGCATTGCACGCCGCCGGCTTGTCGATCTACGAGCCGGAGCATATCCGCAAGATCAATGATGCGTTCGCGGCGGCACTGGAATCACACGACCCCGCGCGGCATATACCCTGGCATCTGGCCGCACTCAGCGAGGAGCTTCGCTATGTCCAAGCGACCCTGGCGTCTCTCGGCCTGAACGTCTCGATGGGCGAGGCGGCGCGGGCGGTGTATGGTGAACAGACTGATGTCGCGCTCGACAAGATGTTGGATGAATTGACCGAACTCGGCGCCGTGTGGCCGGATTCGTTGAGTGATGAGGTGTTGCATGCGCTACAGATACCGTTCCCTGCTCGCCGCTGATCGCGTCATCGGCGCGTTCACCGAACTCGGCGGCGGCGTGGCTGTGGTGCTATTCGCCGATTATTTCCGGGAGATCCCGCATCAACGTAATTGGCGGCGCCCGGTCTCGCTGGATATGGCCACCACGGACGACATGGAGAATGAGGTGATCGCCGCGCACCCCTCGCTGGCGGTGGCTGATGCCGCCTGGACCGATGATCTTGTGCCTGACCCCGCCAGCGTGCGCGGCGCCACTGGCGAGACCGCGCGGCGGATGGCCGAGTATCGGGCAGTGCGTGACTGGCTGCGAGCACGCACATGATCTCCATCGATATCGATGACCGCCAGATTCTCGACGTGCTGGCGCGGTTGCGCGCCAGGGTGGACGACATGACTCCCGTGATGAATGCCATCGGCATGAAACTGGAGGCGCGCATCTCCCGCCGCTTCGAGGACACCACCGACCCGAACGGTCGCCTGTGGATGCCAGGATCGCGTGGCTACCCGTGGGAGTACGACCGCCGCTATCCCAAGGACGGCAACCGCCGGCTACTCGACCGTACTGGCGACCTGCTCGATGGCCTCAGCTATCAGGCCGATCGCGATAGCGTGGTGATCGGCTTCGGTGTGGATTACGCGGCGTTCCACGAGTACGGAACGAAGCACATGCAGCGTCGAGGCATACTGTTTTCCGACCCCGTCGCACGCACACTTGGCGACGACGACCGCGACAGCATTCTCGTCATTCTTAGCCGGTATCTCGCTCCCTGATTGCCGTTCTACATAGCGCAATCTTTTTGTTTTACCGTCCCGTATCGTTTCGCTCTATCCCGTCTCGTTTCGGTATTTATCTCACGTTTCTTGTCTGATTTATCTCACCTCTGTTCAGCATCCACGCGGCCTCACGATGGCGAATGAGCGTTCAACTGCCGTTTCTAGGTTCAACATGGGGCTCGTCGCAAGACGGGCCTCGCCGTTTTTCGTTCAGGATGGCTGAACCCGGAGCGCCACATGGAAGATGGATGAGGAGATGGGCAAGTTGCGGCCCAAGCGGCCTCGCCTCATGACTTTCTCCATCCGGCATGCCGCCGGGTATGATTTCCACCACTTTTTCATTTTGCCCCGACCATGTCCGTCACCCCACCATGTCCGTCACATTGAACCAGCAGGCCGGTATCGGCACCCTTTCCATCAGCGGCAATTTCACATTCGGCATTCATCGCGAATTTCGCCGCTTGTCGGAACAGGCGCTGGATGATCCCGCGTGCAAACAACTGGATATGGATCTTGCCGGTGTGCAATACCTGGACAGTTCCGCGCTCGGCATGTTGCTGCTGGCCAGGGAGAAGGCGGCCGCGCAGGGCAAACAGATCCGCCTCAAAGGCGCCACCGGCCATGCCTTGCAGATCCTGCAGGCGGTGAAGTTCGACCAGATGTTCGAACTGGTCTGATCGGATTCCCGCCCTGTCCATTCGACCTGCCATCACGACCTGGCTGTTCGCGAGCCTGTTGGCGGCCCCGCTCCACGCCACCCCGCCGGACTCGTTCCCCTCCTTTTCCCAGACCAAGACCGCCTGGCATTCCTCGGAAGCGCGCCTGCTCGACCGCCACGGCGAGTTGCTCCAGGAACTCCGTGTCGACCCGGCCCTGCGCCGCACCGCCTGGACGGAACTCGCGGACACCTCCCCCGCCTTGATCGCCGCCGTATTGCGCGCCGAAGATCGGCGTTTCTTCGCGCACGCCGGGGTCGATTGGCTGGCCGCCGGCAAGGCCGCGCTGAGTAACTGGTTGAGTGAAAGGCCGCGCGGCGCCTCCACCCTCACCATGCAACTCGCCTCCCTGCTGGATACGCAATACCGCGCCCGCTCGGGGCGCCGCGATGTGGTGGAGAAATGGCGGCAAATGCGTGCGGCTCGTGTACTGGAACAAAGCTGGAGCAAGGCGGACATCCTGGAGGCCTACCTCAATCTGGCGCCGTTCCGGGGCGAGCTCACCGGCATCGACAGCGCCGCGCGTGGCCTGTTCGACAAGCGACCCGGCGGCTTGAGCAATACCGAATCCCTGATCCTGGCGGCCCTGATCCGCGCGCCCAACGCCCAACCCCGCGAGGTGGCGAAGCGGGTATGCGCGCTGGCGGTGGATCTGCCTGGAATGGCGCATTGCGCCACGCTCAAGGCGCTCACGCTCAATACCCTGAGCGGGCGCTATCCCATTGTCGCGGCGGCGAATTGGGCGCCGCATCTGGCGTGGCGGTTGCTGGGCGAGAGCCCGATTTCCCACTTTGAAGATGGGAGCGCGGCGGGGAATTCCACGGTGGATGGGCACGCCACCCTCCGCACCACCCTCGACGCCGGCCTGCAGCGCCAGGTACTCGCCACCCTCGACGAGCAACTTGCCCGGCTGGCCGGCCGCGCGGTGAGCGCCGCCGCCGCGCTGGTGCTCGATAACACCAGCGGCGATGTGCTCGCCTATGCCAGCGTGAGTGCGCGTGACTCCGTCTCGCCGGAGAGTGACGGGGTGCGGGCGCCGCGCCAGGCCGGCTCCACCCTGAAGCCCTTTCTCTACGGTCTGGCCCTGGAACAGCGCTTGCTCACCGCCGCCTCGCCCCTGGAAGACGCGCCGCTTTCGATCACCACGGCGGGTGGCCAATATGCCCCTCAGAACTATGACCACGCGCATCGCGGCCTGGTCAGCGCGCGCGTGGCGCTGGCCGGCTCGCTCAACATTCCCGCCGTGCGGACGCTGCGGCTGGTTGGCCTGGAACCATTCGCCGCGCGCCTCGCGCGCTTCGGCTTTGACGGGCTCGCGGAAAACGCCGACTTCTATGGCTACTCCCTGGCTCTGGGCAGCCTGGATGTCAGCCTGGAACAGGAAACCAACGCCTATCGCGCCCTGGCCAACGGTGGCGTCTTCACACCGCCCCGTTTCACGACGGACACGGAAAACCGCCCCGCGCGCCGCGCACAGAGCCGCGAGGCCAGCTTTCTGGTCGCCGACATCCTTTCCGACCGGCAGGCCCGCGCCGTCACCTTCGGCCTGGAAAACCCGCTCGCCACCCGCTTCTGGACGGCGGTGAAGACCGGCACCAGCAAGGATATGCGCGACAACTGGTGCATCGGCTTCTCGTCGCGCTACACGGTGGGCGTCTGGATCGGCAACTTCTCCGGCGCGCCCATGCACGATGTCTCCGGCATCAGCGGCGCCGCCCCCGCCTGGGCGGCGATCATGCAATGGCTGCACACGAACACGCCTTCGCCGCCGCCCGAACCGCCCAGGGGGCTGACGCGAAAACGCATCCAGCCGCCCGGCGAAGCCCCCCGGCGCGAGTGGTTCCTGCCCGGCACCGAGCCGGCCGGCGATACCTGGAACGCGGCAAGCCCACCACCGGCAATCGTCACGCCCGGCGAGGGCGGCATCCTCGCCCTCGACCCGGACATCCCGCCGCAACGCCAGCGCCTGGTATTCCAGGCTACTCACATGCCCACCGGAGCCTGGTGGCAACTCGACGGCACTCGGCTCGCGTTACCGGATTGGCCGCTCGAACGCGGCCACCACCAACTCAACCTCAACGCACGGGAGGGCGCATTGCTGGATCAGGTGCGGTTCGAGGTACGCTGAATCGCTACTGCCCTCCCACCGTCGCGATCATGCCCATTATTGGAAAACCCGGATTCAGCCGGATCAAACCTGACCCTCATATCTCAATAACCCATAGTTTCAGTCAACTATTGCCGCATCCCGGCCGCGCCCGTAAAATCGCCCGGTCTTGCAAGCAGACACGCCTTCAAACAACGGAGAAACAGCACATGGAACACCAACTGCCCGCCCTGCCCTACGCCAAAGACGCCCTCGCGCCCCACATGAGCGCGGAGACCTTCGATTACCACTACGCCAAACACCATCAGGCCTATGTCACCAACCTGAACAACCTCATCAAGGGCACCGATTTCGAGAACAAATCCCTCGAAGACATCGTCAAGAGCGCCCCCGCCGGCGGCATCTACAACAACGCCGCCCAGGTCTCCAACCACACCTTCTTCTGGAACTGCATGAAGCCAAATGGCGGCGGCGCGCCCGCCGGCGCCCTGGCCGACGCCATCAACGCCAAGTGGGGTTCGCTGGACGAATTCAAGAAAGCCTTCCAGGCCAGCGCCGTGGGCAATTTCGGTTCCGGCTGGACCTGGCTGGTGAAGAAGGCCGATGGTTCCGTCGATATCGTCAACATGGGCGCCGCCGGCACCCCGCTGACCACCGCCGACAAGCCGCTGCTGTGCGTGGACGTGTGGGAGCACGCCTACTACATCGACTACCGCAATATGCGCCCCAAGTTCGTGGAAACCTTCCTGAACAGTCTGGTCAACTGGGACTTCGCCGCCGCGAATTTCGCCTGAGGCTCAGGCCTCCGACCCAAAAAGCCGCGCGATGCGCGGTTTTTTTTCGTCTGCTGAAGCGCTTCGGCCCACGAGCGGGCCTCCTACTTGTCCCGCCAGGCCAGCAGGCCCTGAGTATTCAATTCCACGTCACTCGCAAGCAATTCGCGCATGTGTTCCGTTTCCAACGAACAACCGTGGGCGCGGGCGGCGTCGAGCAGGCACGTCTCGATGGAAGATTTCAGTGCGCCGTGGCGGGCCACGCCTTCCTCCTCCACCGCGCAGGTCAGACGCACGAACTCGTCGATCAGTGTGTGCAACTGTCCGTCAAGCGTTGCCAGGTTCGTCACACGGCCATAGTGGGTGAGATAGGCGGCGTCCGGATTCAGGGCCAGGAGTCGGTCGATGGAAGCGTGCAATGCCTCGGGTTCGAACTGGACCGGCGTGGTGGTGGGGAAGATGAACGGCCTCCCCTCGACATCGAACTCCCGGTAGGAAATGCCGAAAGTGTCGCCGGTAAAAATGCTGTTGCTGGCGGAGTCGTGAACGCAGAAATGGTGACGGGCGTGGCCGGGGGTGTCGATGAAGGTCAGCGCGCGGCCGTGGAAGTCGATCCGGTGGCCATCATCCGCCTCGATGACACGCTCGGCGGGTGCCGGGATGATGTCGCCATAAAGCCGACGGAACAGCGCTTCGCCGTAAACGGCCAGAGAGCCGGCGACCAGTCTGGCCGGGTCGATCAGGTGGCGCGCGCCTTTGGGATGCACCACCAGACGCGCATTCGGGCACGCGGCCAGCAAGGCGCCGGCGGCACCCGCATGATCGAGATGGACATGCGTGGCGATCACATAATCGACCGCCTCGGGGCCCATTCCCAGTTCCGCCAGGGTGGCAAGAATATGCGGCACGGAATGCCGGGTGCCGGTATCGACCAGCGCGGCATGGCCGGCCTGCGCGATGAGGTGGATGGAAGCCAGGCCGGGGCGCAGGTAACCGGCATCAATGGTGTGGATGCCGTGTTCATGGTGTTGGGTGGGGGTCATGGGTGATGTCGGGTGCAATAATCTTTGCGCATTGCATCATAAATTGCGCGTTGGGGAGTGGAAGCCACCATCGTTTGCCCATGCCCTTTTCGGGAGCGGAAAAATGCCAACATTTGACTTCCTTTGGAAGAATTGAGGCCACACCAACCGAGAAACTTGGACACGACGGTACAGGCATAACGCCGGAAAAATCCGATGGGCTGCTAAACTTGCGCCCCATTTCGCGACACCCGCACCCCCTTGAGCATCAACGACCCCCTGGATCCAAGCCGTATCCGCCGCGTACTGGTTACCAAGCTGCGCCATCACGGCGATGTGCTGCTGGCCAGCCCGGTTCTCGGCGCATTGAAGCGGCACCTGCCGGAGGCGGAGATCGACGCCTTGGTTTACCAGGAGACGAGGGAAATGCTGGCTGGGCATCCTGCGTTGAGCCGATTGCATGGCATCAGGCGCAAAGCAACTCTGTCGGAGGAATGGAGGCTGTATAGAACCTTGCGTGATCGTGGTTTCGACCTGCTGGTACATCTGACATCAAGTACGCGTGGCGCGTGGCTGGCCAGATTGTTGAGGCCTGTACTGTCGGTCGGCCCGGTTCATGGTGGCAAGTTCTATCGCAACAGCTTTACACACCTGTATCGCAACGTGCGGGGCAATCGGCGCCACACGGTGGAAAACAATCTGGATGCTCTACGCCGCATCGGTATTCACATTACCGAGGAAGACAAACCCCTGTTGCTTGCGACGGACGCAGGCACCGAGCAGGCGGTCGACGCGCATCTGCAACGCCTGGGCCTGAACAGCGGCCGGTTCATCCTGCTGCACCCAACTTCGCGCTGGCTGTTCAAATGTTGGCCGGAAGAAAAGGTCGCCGCGCTGGCCGCCCGACTCAGCGAACGAGGCTACTCCCTGCTATTAAGCGGCGCCCCTGACAAGATAGAGATGGAGATGCTGGCCCGCATACAGGCTCGCATTCCTCGCTCGACGCCCAGTCTGGCCGGGCAACTGACCCTGAAGCAACTGGCGGCGCTAATTGCCCGCGCCCGCCTGTTCATTGGAGTCGATTCCGCACCCATGCACATCGCGGCGGCGGTCGGCACACCGGTGGTGACTCTGTTCGGCCCCAGCGGCGAAATCGACTGGGGCCCCTGGCGCGTACCCAGTCGAATCATTACCTCCGACCACACCTGCCGCCCCTGCGGCATGGATGGCTGCGGCGGTGGCAAGCGCAGCGAGTGCCTGGAGACCATTCCGGTCGAACATGTGCTGGCCGCCGTCCTGGAATTGCTGGAGCAACCACGTTGAAGCTGGCCATCATCCGCCAGCGCTACACGCCATATGGGGGGGCGGAACGCTTTATCGAGCGTGCCCTATCTACACTGGGCAGCGACGATCTGGACGTAACTGTGATAGCCCGCGACTGGCCGGAAGACGCACAGAGCGATTTCCAGCGTTTGCTCGTCCAACCTTTCTCCATCGGCCGCACTTGGCGAGATGCGGCCTTCGCACATGCCGCCTGCCGCGTGGTGGCAAATGAAGGGTTCGACTTGGTGCAGTCGCATGAGCGCCTGCCGTGCTGCGACATCTTCCGCGCCGGCGACGGTGTGCATCGGGAATGGCTGATCCAGCGCGCGCGCTTGCGCGGTTCATGGAAAAGCATGGGCAGCCGATTCAGCCTGTTCCATCGCCGCCTGCTGAATGCCGAGAAGGCGATGTTTGCCAGCCCACGCCTCAAGCATGTCATCTGCATCTCCCGCATGGTGCGGGACGATGTCCTGCGGCATTACGAGATTCCCGAGCACAAATTGAGCGTGATCTACAACGGGCTTGATCTCCAGGCTTTCCACCCCGGCTTGCGAACCCTGCATCGCAATCGCTTGCGCGCAGAACTTGGCCTGTCCAAGGAGGCGGTGGTGTTCTTGTTCGTGGGTTCCGGTTTCGAACGCAAAGGCGTGCCAATGTTGCTGCGGCTGTGGCCAGCACTACCACGACATGCCCATCTAGTCGTCATTGGTTATGACCGCAAGGCGGATCAGTACGCTCGCCTTGCGAGAAAACTCGGCCTGGAGCACCGGATGCATTTCGTCGGCCCGAAGCAGGATGTCGCGCCCTGGTATGGCTTGGCCGATGTATTTGCCTTCCCCACGATCTACGAACCATTCGGTAACGCGCCTCTGGAAGCCCTGGCCAGCGGCGTGCCGGTGCTCACGACCAGAAAATGCGGTGCTTCGGAACTGATCCACCCCGGGGTCAACGGCGAGATTCTCGACGCCTTCGACGAGGTGGGCTGGCAACAGGCTCTGTTGGCCTGGCTCAAGCCAGATCGCCAGGAGGCCGCCCGTCCATCCGCGCGCGCCAGCGCCATACCTTTCACTTATGCGGCGATGGAACAGAATTTCCGCCATCTCTATTCGACCCTGAAAGCCGCGTAACCATGAACAGTCGCGCCATTTACCTACGTCTTCTCAGCTATGTCAGGCCTTATTGGAAGGCATTCCTCGCTTCCCTGCTGGCGTTGGCCCTGCTCGCGGCCACTGAGCCGCTCCTGCCCGCCTTACTGAAACCCTTGCTGGACGAGGGTTTCGGCAACAAGAACCAGAACCTAATCAGATGGACCCCAGCCTTGCTGGTCGGCCTGACCCTGTTGCGGGGCATCCTGACTTTCAGTAGCTCCTACACCTCGAGCTGGGTCGCCAACAAGGTCGTGAGCGACCTGCGTATCCGCATGTTTGAACGCCTGGCCCACCTCCCCTCCACGTTTTTCGACAACCGATCGAGCGGCGTACTGGTCTCAAAAATCGCCTACGACGTAAATAGCGTGACCGGTGCCGCAACCCAGGTACTCACCGTGATCGTGCGCGACACATTGACCATCCTCGGCCTCCTGGGCTGGTTGTTCTGGCTGGATTGGAAGCTCACCCTGATTGCCATCACCATCACTCCGCTGATCGCGCTGGTCATCCGCTATTTCAGCCAAAGGTTGCGGAGAGTGAGCACAGAAGCGCAACGCTCAATGGGGATGATCACCCACGTCATCGAAGAAACCTGCACCAGCCACAAGGTGGTCAAGGTATTCCAGGGCGAGGAATTCGAGACAATCCGTTTCCGCCATGCCAACAACACCCAGCGCAGCTATGCCATGCGTGGAACCGTGGCGGCTGCGGCGGTCACGCCTCTGGTACAGCTGTTCGCTTCACTCGCCGTGGCGGTAGTGGTCGCGATCGCGCTCCGCGACAGCCAGGGCGCCACCTCATCGGCGGGGGGGTTCATTTCCTTCCTGACTGCCATGCTCATGCTGCTCGCCCCGATCAAGCGGATCACCGACGTCAATTCCACCCTGCAGCGCGGCCTGGCAGCGGCGGAGAGCGTGTTCGAGATGCTCGACGAGGTAGCCGAATCCGACCAGGGAGAAGAGTTGACGGGCCCGATCCGGGGTGCTCTGGAATTCGACCGAATCAATTTTCACTATGCCGGTGGCCAAACGCGCGCGCTCACCGACTTCGAGTTGAGTGTGCCTCCGGGTAGTACCGTGGCGTTGGTCGGGCGTTCCGGAAGTGGCAAGAGCACCGTAGTCAGCCTGCTGACCCGGTTCTATGAGATCGAACAGGGGGAAATCCGTCTCGACGGTGTTCCGATTTCCCGTATTCACCTGAAATCCCTGCGCCGCCATATCGCCCTGGTCTCCCAGGATGTACGGCTATTTAACGACACCATCGCCGCCAACGTCGCCTATGCCCAGCCCGATGCCGACCCTGGCGCGATCGAGGCGGCTCTGCGCGCCGCCCACGCATGGGAATTTGTCGTGCAACTGCCGCATGGCATGGACAGCCTGGTCGGCGAGAACGGGGTCAAGCTCTCCGGTGGCCAGCGCCAGCGCATCGCCATCGCCCGCGCCTTCTTCAAGAACGCTCCCATCCTGATTCTCGACGAAGCCACCTCCGCGCTGGATACGGAATCGGAGCGCCAGGTTCAGGCGGCGCTGGAGAACCTCATGCGTGGCCGCACCACGCTGGTCATAGCCCATCGCCTGTCCACCATCGAGAGAGCCGATCGCATCGTGGTCATGGAGCAGGGCCATATAGTGGAAATTGGCAACCACGACGAATTACAGGCAAGAAACGGGCGTTACGCGCATTTCCACCGTTTACAGCACTCCCAGGAACAGGCCCATGTCCAGGCCTGAGCCCCCCTCGAAAACACGGATGAGGATTCTGCATACCGAAGCTTCCTGCGGTTGGGGTGGCCAGGAAATTCGTGTCCTCGAAGAAGCGTGCGGCCTGATCGGCCGTGGCCACGACGTCCATCTGGCCTGCCCGGCGGATTCAAGCATCTACCAGGCCGCCACCCGCTACGGCGTACCCGCGCATGCCCTGCCGATCGGCCGGAAAAACCTCGAAGGCCTGTTCGCCCTGCGGGGCTGGCTGAAGCACCACCCGTTCGACATCCTCAACAGCCACAGCTCCACGGATTCCTGGCTCGCCGCCCTCGCCTGCCACTCGTTCGGGCAAGCCCCGCTGATCGTGCGTACCCGCCACCTCTCCACTCCGGTGCATGCCAACCGCCCCACCTTCTGGCTCTATCAACGCGCCTGCCGACATGTGGTAGTGACGGGGGAAGCATTGAAGGATCAACTGGTGCGCGACAACGGTTTCGATCCCGCCAGCCTGACCTCGGTGCCAACCGGCATCGATCTGCAACGCTTTCATCCGCGTGATCGCCTCGCCAGCCGTGCCAGCTTGGGACTGCCACCGGATGCGACCCTGCTCGGAATCCTCGCCACCCTGCGCGACTGGAAGGGGCATACCGTCCTGTTCGAGGCGATCGACCAGTTGCGTGAACGCTTCCCCGCCCTGCGCATTCTGGTGGTGGGCGACGGGCCCTACCGGGATCGCCTGGATACCCACCTGGAAAAGCTCGGGCTCGCGGATCGCGTCGATTTCGTCGGCCACCGCGACGACCCGGAAATCTGGCTGGCCGCGATGGATCTGTTCGTGCTGCCCTCCTGGGGCGACGAGGGCGTGTCGCAAGCGTTGATGCAGGCGATGGCCACCGGCTTGCCGATCATCACCACCCCGGTCGGCAGTCTTGGCGAAGTCATCAAGGATGGCGTGACCGGGTTGATGGTGCCGCCCCGCGATCCCCACGCCCTGGCCGGCGCCATCGTTCGACTGCTCGACAATGTTCCGCTGGCCGCCCGCCTGGGCGATACGGCGCAAGCACTTGCCACACAATGCTGTGGCCGGGAACGGATGCTGGACAAGATGGAGTCCATCTTTTCCCGTTACGCCACCCAGCGGGAAGCTTGATCCATGTGCGGGATCGGTGGCTTTTTCCTGCCACAACCGGCTGCCCCCGACGCCATCAACCACATGCTTGCGGCGCTCTCCGCGCGTGGCCCGGATGCTCGGCATCTGGTCGGCTGGGACGCGGCTTGGCAGCGCGAACAGCAGGCCCCGCAACGCGCCCTGTTGCATACCCGGCTGTCGATCCGCGACCCGCGTCCGGAGGCGGATCAGCCCATGACCAATCCGGCCGGTGACATCTGGATATGCTTTAACGGCGAGGCCTATGGCATCGAGGCGGATGTCCGGGAGTTGCGCAAGCGTGGCTATTCGTTCCGCACCACCTCGGACACCGAATTCATCCTACACGCCTACCAGGAATGGGGCCTGGACGGCCTGATTCCGCGCCTGCGCGGCATGTTCGCCCTGGTCATCCTCGACCTGCGCCAGGGCAAGCTGCATCTGCTGCGCGACCGCATGGGCCTGAAGCCCATTGTCTACAGCCACGAGCCGAAAACCGGCGCGCTGGTGTTCGCCTCCCTGGTGCGCGGCGTCTTGCCCTTGCTGCCACCCGAGCGGCGGCAGCTTTCGCCCGGGGGCATCGACGCCTACTTGGCGCATCGCTATGTGCCCGCCCCCGGCACCGTATTCCGTCACATCCGGCGCCTGGAAAACGGTCATCTGCTAAGTTATGACCTGCATAGCGGCATCCTGGAGAAGCGCCGATATTGGTATCCGCAAGCCTCGGCGGAGGACTGGCGCGTGGCTCTGGATGAGGCCATCCGCCTGCGCATGGTGTCCGACCGCCCGGTCGGCATCTTCCTCAGCGGCGGAATGGACTCCAGCGTCATCGCCACGCGGCTATGCGCCATCCAGCCGACAAGACCCCATGTCTTTACCGCCAGTTTTCCTGGCACGACCTGGGATGAAAGCGGGGAAGCGGAGGCGATGGCGCGACAGTTGGGCCTGCCCTTCACCGCAGTACCCATCGACATGAACCTCGCCCGGGATTTCAGCCGCCTGGTGCATGATCTGGACGAGCCGTTCGCCGATCCCAGCGCGGTGCCCACCTGGTATCTGTCCCGCGCGGCGGTGCGCGAAGTCACCGTGGTATTTGGCGGCGATGGTGGCGACGAAGTGTTCGCCGGCTACAAACGCTATCGCAAGCACTTGCGCGGTGCCTGGCGTGGCGCGCTGCGCCTGCCGCTACCTACCCTGCCCGACTGGTCCTCCAAGGGTTGGAAGAAAAATCTGGCCGAACTGGCGCTGAACTGGGATGACGCCTACGCCCTGCGCTTTTCCGGCCTGACTCCGAACCAGCGCGCCTGGCTGCAACCGGATCAGCCGCCGCGCCCCCACTACTGGCGAATGCCGGAGAACCCACCGCATTCCCCCCTGCAACGTCTGCTGGCGGTGGATTTCGAGAACTACCTGCCGGAATACATCCTGCGCAAAGCCGACCTCTGCACCATGTCACACGGCCTGGAAATGCGCGCGCCGCTGCTGGATCATCGCTTCTACGAGAGCATCCTCGGCCTGCCGGAAGCGGAACGCTTCACCCGGCCGGCCAAGGCGCTGTTGGCCCTCCATGCGCCGGAAACCCAGCCCATCCTGGAGCGCAAGAAACGGGGCTTTAACCCTCCCCTAGGCCAGTGGCTGGAACATGACCTGCGCGAGCGTTTCGCCGGACTTGGCCTGCGCCTGAACGATCTCACCGGGAACCAGATCGCCACCGCCCCCTGCGACGCCCTGATGGCCCATTACCTGAACGGCGCCGACTTCCTGGCCGAACAGGTACTGCAACTGCTGATTCTGGATGAGTCGCTGGCGCAGCTCTCTCAGGCGGGAAACTAAGTCATGTCCCGCCTCCCCGCCCGACTGCTCATTCCCCCACTGGCCCTGTTGCGCGGCATCTTCCGTTTCCGCCGCAAAATACCGGAACAACCGCGCCGCATCCTCATCCTGCACAGCCTGCTGCTGGGGGACAGCCTGCTGTTGATCGCACTGGTGGCGAAGGTGCGCGCCCGTTATCCGGATGCCCGCATCCTGGTCTCTGTACCGAAGCCGCTCATCCCGCTCTATGCCACCCGACCCTACGGCGTCGAAGCCCTCCCGTTCAATCCGAAGGACTTCGCCAGCGTCCTCGGCATTCTCCGCTGCGGCCCCTACGATCTCGCCATCATCCCCGCCGAGAATCGCCACGCCTGGCTGGCTCGTGCGGCGGGCGCCCGACATAGCGTCGCCTTCTCAGGCGACGCGCCAGCCTGGAAGAACTGGATGGTGGACACCCTGGTTCCCCTGCCAACCAGCCCGATGGCTCTCGCCGATATTTTTTGTACCCTGCTGCCCGGCCCGGCACCCCGGCCCTATTGCGCAGGGGATTGGCCGGCCCCACCGTTGCCAGAAGCGCTTACGCTGCCAGCCAATGCCGCCATCTTCCATGTCACCTCCAGCATGGCGACCAAGCAATGGCCATTCCTCCACTGGCTGGAACTGGCGCGTAGGATCAGGAAAATTGGCCTGCTACCGCACTGGAGCGTGGCTCCCGGCGAGGAGCCGCTGCTGCAGGAACTGGATCCGGCGCAGGAATTTCCCCACCTGGCCCTGCGCTTCGCCCCCATGTGGCATGCCCTCACCCAGGCCCGGATCCTGGTCAGCGTGGACACCAGCATCGTGCATCTGGCGCGCCTCACCGAGACCCCCAGCGTCGTGATATTCGGCCCGACCGACCCCGAACTCTTTGGATCGGGCGCGTTCTGGCACAATCACCCAAACCGTTCCATATACAAACCCAATGTGCTCTGCCGGAACGATGGCAAACTGCTACGCCGCCCGTTGAAATGGGTTCATATCTGCACACGGGATACAGACCGTTGCGCCCATCCTCATTGCATCCACAGCCTGACTGTCAACCAGGTAGAGTGCGCCGTGGTCGAACTATTGGAAAGTACGCAGATTCATGTTTGAAGATATCAAAGCCCAAGCCATCGCCGATTTTCACGATCTCTGCCACGCCAGCCTCGACTGGCCGACGCGCAGTCCCCGTACTCACGCGGAGGATTCACTCTGGTATTGGCTGGAAAGTAACCACCGCTACAACTGCCAACTCTGGGCGGAGGAGGACCAGGCCCGCCGCCGCGACGTGCCCGATGCCGCAATCGCCAGCAACAAACGCAACATCGACCGCTACAATCAGGCGCGCAATGACGCCATCGAGCGAATCGACGAACACATTCTTGCCCGTCTGGAAAACATCACGCCAAGCGCGGATGCCTGGTTCAACAGCGAAACAGCGGGATCCATCATCGACAGGCTGTCCATCGTCAGCCTGAAGATCCTGCATATGGGCAAGCAATCGCTCAGGACGAACATCAACGAGGCACTACGCGAGGAAAGCCAGGGAAAATTGGCTCGCCTGAAACTCCAACGACAGGATTTACAATTCTGCCTGGATGAATTGCTGGATGGCTATGTCGCCGGTCGCGCCTATTACCGGATTTATCGGCAATTCAAGATGTACAACGATCCGAGGATGAATCCTTATCTATCAAAACAAATAATTCAATGAAAAACAAGCAGCACTATCCAGCAGATTTCTACGTCAAAAGGCACGAGCGTACAGTTGACGCCGCAAGGAAAGTAATCAGCAAGGCTGAACATTTTCTACCGAAAATAGGATCGGTCATAGATTTTGGTTGCGGTGTGGGAAGCTGGTTATCGGTTTTCAAGGAAAAAGGTGCATTGGTGGCGGGACTGGATGGCCCTTGGGTGCCCACAGAGCATCTTGTAATTCCACGAGAAGATTTCATCCAGCATGACCTGGGCAACTCGATCGACCTTGAGCGACGCTTCGATCTTGCTATCAGCTTGGAAGTGGCGGAGCATCTACCAGAGAAATCAGCGGCATGTTTTGTAAGGAATCTGGTCAGGCACAGCGATTTCATCCTTTTCTCTGCCGCCATCCCGTTTCAAGGAGGTAGTGGTCACATCAACGAACAATGGCCATCGTACTGGGGAAGGCTGTTTTTGAAAGAAGGCTATCGCACGGTAGACTTAATCCGAATGCAAATATGGCATGACGAAACTATTCCATATTTTTATCGACAGAATATCTGCCTGTTCGTTAAAAACAACAGCATGAGCAAATTGACCGTTGCCCAACAATTACTTGGAATCCTTCCGGATTTACCAATGGACGCTGTCCATCCGGAGAGATTTCTCCGCACAGAAATTCAATCTCTCTCACCGGAAGGCGCATGGAAATTTTTGCGTCGGGCCATTCGCAGATCACTCAAACAGAAATTTACGTCCGGCCATTAATCCAGCAAGCCGATCAACAGCCACTTTGGCCAACATCTCACGATGATCCAACCTACATTACCAAAGCCTCTCCTCCGGATTACCACGCTGTTGCGAAGATTCAAGGCCAGACAATGTTTGCACCTTCCCTGGTTCACCCAGTTCATCGGCTTCAACAGAACCCGGGCGCGCAAGGAAGCTCATCGTGAATGGCAGGGTAGCTAAGTAATGTCGCTTAACCGACGTGGAAGATGTTGGCGTCTCTAGACCGTTATTTAAGATGGTGAATGGTTTATATCTTCCACGTCGGTTAAGCGTGTCCACTTATATCTTTTCCAGCGATGGCGGCCTGATTTACCTGCCTGCTCCGTTGGATCTCATGAACGGCCATCTACCTATTCAGGATAGAAAATCCAACCGCTTTCTTAATGCACTTGTGAAGATGGATAGCTTTTTTTCGATCTCGGAGCCGACAATTGGGGAATGGGCTCGCTGCACGTCGCCACTCGTCGGCAATCGAGACAAGGTGCTTGCATTCGAACTTTTTCCCCACTTCGCCCAGACATGATCCCCACTTAGGCGGCCAACCATGCCGAAAATCGGATTATTGATTGACACACTGATCGGTGGCGGTGCTGAACGCATCACCCTGAATCTCTATGATGCGTTCACGGAACTGGGACATGAAGCCCATATTTTTCTGGTCGCCAACAAGATCGAGCACAACCTCCCGGACATTCCAGCCGACCGCCTGCATTGGCTGAGTGAAGACGGAAAAATCTCCCGGAACAAGGTACTCAACAAGTTGCTGCTGGCCCAGCGTTTGCGAAAACTCGTTCACGGTATCGAAAGCGGACAAAGCCAACCATTCGCTTTTTTTATCTCCAGCGCCGAAGATATGGATCGGCTGACACGGATCGCGGGCATGGCGAATGTCCTGATCCGTTATCGCAACTCCATGTGGGTTTATCTACAGAACAAGATCAAGAACCGGGAGGGAATCAAACGCAAGTGGAGAAACTGGCAGTTTCTTCGGAAGTTCCGCGCCATTTATGGTGGGCGCCACATCGTCACCGTCTCCCATGCCCTCATTGAGGATATTGTCGATAAAGTCGGGGTGCGGCCCAAAAGCATCCGAACCATCTATAACCCTTTCAATTTCTCGCTTTACCGTTCCAAGGCCCAGGAGCCGTCGGATTATCCAGACGAACCTTATATCCTCTATCTGGCCCGCTTCGAAAACCGCAAGCGCCACGACTTGCTCGTCCGTGCCTTCCACAAGGCGAACCCGGACTGCAAACTCGTCCTCATGGGAGGCGTCTACACAAAATCGGATCAGGATGAATTGGCCATGATTCGGCAACTGATCCAGGAACTGGGCCTCGAAGGCAAGGTGTTGTTACCCGGTTTCCGTAGCAATCCCTATCCCTGGATCAAACACGCGCGGCTGTTCGCCATGTCTTCCGATAGCGAGGGATTACCGACCGTGCTAATCGAATCATTGATACTGGGCACGCCTGTCGTCAGCACGGATTGCCCCACGGGACCTAGTGAAATATTGACTGGAGAATTTTCGCGATTTCTCTCCCCCATTGGCGACGCGGACACCTTGGCGGATAATCTGCGGGAGGCTTTGTCGAACTATCCGGAAATCAATGAAGGATTGATCGCCAAGTACCATCATCTGGAGGTGGCGCACCAATATATCGCCCATGCCACTCAATTATTCAGGCGTTGAAGCATCTCTCCACTCATCGACATTCAAAATATGCTGACCAGACCCGCTATCTCATCCATGCGCAGCATTCCCATCGTGCTGGCGATGGCCTTCACCCTGGCGAATATTTTCGTTTTTCCCATCCCGCACACCATAACGCTGCGCTATTCTTTCGGTGCCAGTGTCCTGCTCATAGTCGGCTACTATTTTTTCAGGCATTCCCTGGCCAGCCAGATTTCAAAAGACCTCCACCCCGTGCTCATGGTGTATGCGGCACTGACCGGCTGGATTATTTTCCAGGCCCTGGCAATTTCCACGGAGACCGTTTGGGCGCTGACGGAATTCAAGAAGCAGTGGCTTATCAGCTCCGTCTATTTATTTCTGGGTATCGGGCTGGTCAGCAGCATCCAATCGAGCACCTCACGGGGTAATGGCGAAGCGAGCAGCTGGCTTCTCATTTTAATCATGGCTGTGCTCGCCAGCCAGATCCTATTCACGGTGATAGATGACCTGATCATCTATTTCCAGAGTGGTGACATGCCCTTCATGCGCGCGCGCCTAACCAGCGGTGAGCGATACGATGGCGCGGATGGTCACACCAGCATGTCCTATGTGTCGAGCCTGCTTCTGCCTATCCTGATTGCGGACACTTTGGCCCGCCTGAACTTCCGAAAACGACTGCTCCCCATTTCCGCGCCTATCCTTGTCCTGCTGTTTGCCGCTGACTTGTTCTGTCTTTATCTTATGAAGAGCCGCAACAGCATTCTGGATGCCCTGACCCTGCTCGCTGCGGCAGCGGTCATGTACGCCCATTTCAGCCTCGTTCGACAATATCGAAAGCGGATAATGGGTGGCATTGCCGTGTTTTTTCTCCTGCTCGGGGTCGGCGCCCATTTCGCTTACCGCTATGACAGCCGTTGGCAGACCTTCGCGGAGACCATCCCCCTGGCCTTGAAGACACAACAGGAGCGGTCATGGATGCATGATGGCCAATATCCGCGACTCCCTGACGGCCGCGATATCGACGCCAGCGCTTATCTCCGCATCGCCATGATGAAGGAAGGCCTGCGTTTGGTTCTCGACCATCCACTTGGTTGGGGCTATGGCCGCCAGGCTTTCTATCACGCCATCCAGAACAAATATGGTGCCAGTAATTACACGGGCCCAGGGCACAGCCACTCCGGCATGCTCGATCTGGCCATTGGCATCGGATTGCCAGGAGTAGGACTCTGGCTTCTTTTCCTGGCACTGACTGTCCGATCAGCCTGGCGCCAGGCCAGCCAGAAACGAAACCCGACGGGATTGCTGATCTGTTTGCTAGTCCTGGGATTTTTTAGCCGCTCGCTGATTGACAGCAACTTGCGCGACCACATGCTAGAAGAATTCCTGCTGCTGCTGGGTATCTATATGACCCTGGCCCTGGGCGACAGGCGGGCGACCGCAACACCAGACACAGGAGTTCCCGTTGTTTCAAAAACTTAATATCCATGCCCAAAATGAGACCTCGCAGCACGGTGAGGACGGCATTCTTCAATACCTGATTTCTCTGCTGGGGGATAAGTGCATTCCCTCCTGCTGCGAATTCGGAGCATGGGATGGCATTGCCATGTCCAACACCTACCGTCTCTGGGCCAAACAGGGCTGGTCAGCCATTTTGATCGAAGGGGACGCGAAGAAATACCCCTTGTTGCTGGAGAACACTCGTGCATTTCCCAAAGTCCGCGCGTTTCGACAAATGCTGGAAGCGCGAGGCGCGGGCTGCCTAGATACCCTTTTCGCCCGCGAGGGACTGGAGTCGGAAATCGGCCTGCTCTCCATCGACATCGACTCCATCGACTACTACATCTTCAAATATCTCGAACGAGTCCACCCCCAGATCGTGGTTGTGGAATTCAATCAAGGCATTCCACCCCACATCGACTATGTCGACCCCGAAGGGCAGGTTTATCTGCGCTGCTCGGCCAAAGCACTGGAACGACTGGGCCGGGAGAAGGGATTCCGACTGGCCTGCTGCACCAAGACCAATGCGATTTTTCTTCGCGAAGACTTGGCTGCTGCCTGCCATATTCCAGAATTGCCCGTGGAATATCTGTTCGACTACAGCGAACTGGCCCCTGCCCAGATCCGGATCAACCACGCCAACAGCAAATATCCGATATGGACCTCCAGACAGCGGGGTGGTCTGAAATTCCTCAACAAGGCGTATTACTTCCTTTCCGCCAAGCTCAATCGCAAACAATCCTGGATCAAGCCCCCGGCGGAAGTACGCGAGGCGATGCGCCGGGCCGGACTGGATTTCTGATACCCGGCTTTCTCGACCGAAATCGCATTTCATGCAGCGCCCACCTGCCATTGCACAAATCAAGCTCCATCGCCATTTCGGCGGGGGCGAGGTTTATGCGCGCTTTCTTTGCGCTGCCCTGGATGGCCTGGGCCATCCCAACCTCATCCTGACACACCCCCGCGCAACCTACTGGAATACCCTGAAACTTCCGGCGGGAACCCTCCGCCATGAGGCTGCCACGCCGGAAGAGGCGATCCGCGCCATTCCAAAGGGTATCCCCGTGATTTCCCATGCTCCTCTGCCGCAATCCCTGCTCCGACAAGCAACTGCACGCAACCCGATGAGTTGCATCGTGCATATGCCTTTTACCGGGAAGGCGGAAGATTTCGCGGGCTACGAAAGGGTTTTCGCTGTATCGGAACATGTTGCGAACAGTTTGCGGCAAAGAGGAGTGGAACCCTGGCCGGAACCCCTCCTCGGCGTGGCTGATTTCCAAAGAGGTAGCGCAGGCGACGGCAGCATCCAACGTCGTTCGGAATTCGATTGGGATCAGCGCAAGGTACGCGACCGCCTTCTGGGATTGAGCGAGTCCATCTGGTCACGCCTGCGCCCCCAGGCTACCTATGTGCGCAACCCCGCCCATTTAAACCTCTGTGTCGTCTCCCGCCTCACCACCATCAAGAAATTCCCGGAACTCTTCACCCTGCTCGCGCCGATCATGGCGGAGTTTCCCCGTGTACGCTTGGAACTGTTCGGCGCCGGCGGCTATGCCCAGGTTCGCGACACGCGCGTCGCGCTACGCCCATTGGGCGAGCGTGTACGTTTCTGGGGACACCAGACCGACATCACCACCATCTACCGCAACGTGGATTGCGTCCTATCAGGCCTGCCGGAACGTGAAGCCCTGGGGCTAAACCTTATCGAGGCGCAACAACTCGGCACGCCGGTCATCGCCGTGGACGCCCCGCCTTTTACCGAAACCGTGGCCCACGGCGTCACCGGCTGGCTTTACCGGGATCCACGGGAGGATCGTGGGGAGGACTTCCGTTCGCTCCTCCGGAGTTTTCTCGACCACCGCCTGGAACTGGATCGCTCCGGCGCAAAGGCTCACCTGCAACGTTTCTCGATGCCCGCTTTCATGGAGCGGGTACAACGCGCCTGGGGAATATGGCTGCCATGATCGAAATACCAGACAACGCAAAAATCCTGCTCATCCGCCGCGACAATATCGGCGATCTGTTGCTCACCACCCCCCTGATCCACACCTTGCGCCAGCGCTACCCAAGGGCACGTATCGATCTTCTGGTGAACAGCTACAACGCCCCCATCATCCAGACCAACCCCGACGTGAATACGATTCACGTCTATACCAAGGGCAAACACCGGGGAGCTCGGAGCTTGGCCGGTATTTATCTGCAACGGCTGAAAATGTACCTGACCATGCGTAAAGTCGGTTATGACCTCGCCATCCTGACTACCACCCACAATCCCCGGCGCGACTATCGGCTGGCCCGCTCCGCCGGCGCAAAAATCATGGTGGGTTTTTCCTCCGGCGCGGAGGATTCCATGCGACCCCTGCTCCAACATCCCATCGACAACCCCTGGAGCGGATCTCTACATCTGGTCGAGGAACTCGCCCACATTACCCGCGCCTTCGGCATCGACGCGCAACCAGGCCCCTTGGTGCTGGTTCCCGACGCGCTGGAAGTGGCCAAGGCCAGAAAAAGGATAGGCATACCCGCAGGCTTGGTGCTTGGAATTCATATCAGCGCACGCAAACCACCGCAACGCTGGCCGGTAGAACGATTCTCGGAACTGATCCGACGATTGCATGCCGATGGCCAGGTCGGGCACTTCCTGTTGTTCTGGTCGCCGGGCCCAGCAAACCACCCGCAACACCCTGGCGACGATGAAAAGGCCGCACAACTCTTGGAACTGACACGTGGACTCCCGGTAACCCCCTTTTCCACCCGACACCTCCCCGAACTGGTGGCAGGGCTATCCCTGACGGATCAGGTGATTTGCAGTGATGGGGGTGGGATGCATGTTGCCGCAGCCCTGGGCAAACCCATCCTCTGTTTTTTCGGGAACTCCGATCCGGTGGTCTGGCATCCCTGGGGCGTGCCGCACGAACTCTTGCGCCCCGCGAGCGAGAACGTCAGTAACGTCTCCGTGGAGGACACCCTGGAAGCCTGGCGGCGTCTCAACAGAAATTTGGAGTCTTCATCAACGCCCCGTTGAAGACTCCCGCAGCAACTCCCGCAGCTTCGCGTACTTGAGAAAGCTGGTCAAACAACCAATGGCGATATGGATCAGTCCCGGCACACCATCCAGAAAACCGCGGCGCAGAAAATAAAACTTCATGAAGCGAATTAGTGGGCTGGTCAGCATCTTCACCACGCTGAAACGCTTGCCGGTTTCGCGCATCCGTTCGGCTTGCAGATCGGTATAGCGGTTCTGCTTCTGCAAATAGTCCGCTAAACCCTGTTCCGATTCGTGCAACAAGTCGCCAGTAAGGCGGCCTACCCTTTCGGCTTCCAGTTTTTCATGCACAGCATCCTCGCTCCAGTTGGCATGGTGGCGATTGAACAGACGGGCACACCAGTCGGGATAGCCTTCGCCGTGACGCAGCCAGCGGCCCATGAAGCGATTGCGGCGGGGGAGGAGGTAGGCATCGGCCTCTGGCGCCAGCAATACTTGCTCGATGCTTGCGCGTAGTTCCGGCGTCAACCTCTCATCCGCGTCCAGGGAAAGTATCCAGTCGTGTTTCGCCTGCAAGGCGGCAAAGCGTTTCTGCGGGCCGTAGCCCAGCCAGCCCTGGTGGATGACCCTTGCGCCCAGGCGTTCCGCCACGGCCACGGTATCGTCGTCGCTGCCGGAATCTACAACCAGCACTTCATCCACGCCGGGAACACTGGCGATGCAGTCGGGCAACAGCCGCGCGGCGTTGCGCGTGATGATGACCAGGGAAAAGGGGATGCACGTTTGATTCATCCTGGGTTCATTCCGGTATCGCCTCCAGCACTCTCTCCGGCCTCAGCTTGTTCAGGCAGTCCAGATGCCCCAACGGGCATTCGCGTTTGAAGCAGGGGCTGCATTCCAGGCCGAGTCGAACCACCCGCGCCCGTTCCGAATACGGCGGGGTATAGCCGGGGTCGGTGGAGCCATAAACGGCGATCACCGGAACATTGACCGCGGCGGCGATGTGCATCAGGCCGGAGTCGTTGCTGACCACGGCATCGGCGCAGGCGAGGAGGTCGACGGTTTCTTCGAGGGTGGTCTGGCCGGCGAGGTTGGCAACGGCTGCTTCCTCACCCCCGGCCCCTCTCCCCGAGGGAGTGGGGAGAAGCGCGGCTATGGCCGCGCACACCGGCTGATCCTTGGCCGATCCGAACAGCCAGACCCGCCAGCCTTGCTCCAGCCTGGCGCGCGCCACCGCCGCGTAGTGGGCTTCCGGCCAGCGTTTGGCGGGGCCGTATTCGGCGCCAGGGCAGAGGGCGAGGATGCGGCGTTCACGCGCGAGGCCAAGACGGGCAAGGCTGGCGCGTTGCGCTTCCGGGTTGACGACCAGCAGCGGTTGCGGGGGTGCAAGCGTTGCGCCCTCACCCCCGGCCCCTCCCCCAGGGAGGGCGGGGAGAAAGGCCAGCGCGCTATAGCGCTGCACCAGGCGGGGCATGGTCTGCTGGTCCAGCCGCCGCTTGTCGTTGAGCAGGCCGTGGCGGAATTCACCGAGGTAGCCTGTGCGCAGTGGAATGCCGGCGAAGAACGGCGCCAGGGCGGATTTCCAGGAGTTGGGCAGAACGATGGCCTGATCGTAGCGTTCAGCCGCCAGTTCACGGCCGAGACGCCAACGTTCCATCAAACCGAAGCTGCCATGCGCGAATGGCGCCACCAGGGCGCGGCGCACTTCCGGCATGCGCGCGAGTATCCCGTGCGACCAGGCCGGGGTGAGCACGTCGAGTTCGAGGCCGGGGTGGCGCGCGGCCAGCGCCTTGAACAGGCTTTGCGCCATCAGCATGTCGCCCACCCAGGAAGGGCCGACGACCAGGCAGCGATAGCGCGTCCCCATCAGGCCGGGTTCTGTTCCAGCCAGGCGAGGTACTTGGGTACGCCCTGCTCCACCGTCATGAACTCCGCCGTGTAACCGGCCTGGCGCAGGCGGGAAATATCCGCCTGGGTGTAGCTCTGGTAACGGCCCTTGAGGTGGTCGGGGAAGGGGGTGTATTCGATCTCGCCGCAGCCGTGGTACTGGATCACCGCGCGCGCCACATCGTTGAAGCTCTGCGCGCGGCCGGTGCCGACGTTGAAGATGCCGGAGACGCCGGGGTTGTCGAGCAGCCACAGCTTTACCGCGATGGCGTCGTCGACATGGATGAAATCGCGCAATTGCTCGCCGTTGCCGTAGCCGTCGGTGCCCTCGAACAGCCTGACCTTGCCGTCCTTGAGTATCTGGTTGTGGAAGTGGAAGGCGACGCTGGACATGCCGCCCTTGTGCTGCTCGCGCGGGCCGTAGACGTTGAAGTAGCGCAGGCCGCAGACCTGGCTGGTCAGCGCGCTCTGGTAGCGGCGCAGGTACTGGTCGAACTGAAACTTGGAGAAGGCGTACATGTTGAGCGGCTTCTCGTGCGGGCGTTCTTCCTTGAACACCGGCCCCATGCCGTAGACCGAGGCGGAGGAGGCGTAGATGAACGGCGCTTCGATGGCCTGGCACCAATGCAACAGCGTCTTGGTGTACTCGAAATTGTTCTTCATGATGAATTCGCCATCCCACTCGGTGGTGGCGGAACAAGCGCCTTCATGAATGACGGCGTCGATTTTTCCAAACTCCCAGCCGGACTGGATGTGCTTGATGAAATCGAGCCGATCGACGTAATCGACGATGTCGCAATCGGCCAGATTCCTGAACTTGATGCCTTCCTTGAGATCGTCGACCACCAGGATGTCGGAAATACCGCGCTGGTTGAGCGCCTTGACCATGTTGCTGCCGATAAGGCCGGCGCCGCCGGTGATGATGTACATGCTTTACCCCTTTTTGATGGTTGCGATCATGGAGGAAGTGGAATGTCCGGACAGAAAGGGCAGCACCTTGACCTCGCCGCCCGCCGCCAGCACGCATTCGCCGCCGGCGATGTCCTCGATGCGGTAATCGCCGCCCTTCACCAGCACGTCCGGGCACACCCGGCAGATCAGGCGTCGCGGGGTGTCTTCCGAAAACGGCACCACCCAGTCCACCGCCGCCAGCGCGGCCAGCACGATCTCGCGCGCCTCGCGCGGATTCACCGGACGGGCCTCGCCTTTCAGGCGGCGCACCGAGTCGTCGTCATTCACCGCCACGATCAGGCGGTCGCCCAGGGCGCGCGCCTGTTGCAGATAAGTGACGTGGCCGGCATGGAGGATGTCGAAACAGCCGTTGGTCATGACGATGCGTTCTCCCGCCGCGCGCGCGCGCGCCACCAGAGCCACCAGATCGTCTTCCGTCACGGCGCCGGTCCGGATCGGCAGATGCTGCTCCATCGCCGCCGCCAGTTCGGCGGGAGACACCGTGGCCGTGCCCACCTTGCCCACCACCACGCCCGCGCCCAGGTTGGACAACGCCACCGCCTCGTGCATGGCCTCGCCCGCCGCCAGCGCGGCGGCAAGCACCGCCACCACGGTGTCGCCGGCGCCGGTCACGTCGTACACCTCGCGCGCGCGGGTAGGGAGATGCACTGGCGCGTGGCCGCGTTGCAGCAGGCACATGCCTTTTTCACTGCGGGTCACCAGGATGGCTTCCAGATCCAGCGCGTCACGCAGGGCGCAGCCCTTGGCGGCGAGATCGACATCGTCCAGCACCGTCCCGACCACCGCCTCGAATTCCGACTGGTTCGGCGTGAGCAGGGTCGCGCCACGATAACGCTCGAAGTCCGTGCCCTTGGGATCGACCACCACCGGCAGGCCGCGTTCGCGCGCGGCTCGAATCAAGGGCTGGGGATCGCGCAGCACGCCTTTGGCGTAATCGGACAGCACTACCGCTTTCGCGCGCGGCAGGGCTTGCAGGAAGCGGTCGAGGATGCCGCCGCCGTCACAAGCAACAAAACCGTCCTCGAAATCCAGGCGGATGAGTTGCTGGTGCTTGGACAGAATGCGCAGCTTGGTGATGGTACGGCTGCCTGGAACCGCCACGAAGTCGCTGGCCACACCGCGCGTGGCGAGGCGATCCGCGAGCAGGCCGGCTTCGGCGTCCTCGCCCACCAGGCCGACCAGCGCGACCTGGGCGCCCAGGGCGGCGGCGTTGAGCGCCACGTTGGCGGCGCCGCCGGGGCGCAATTCGTCACCTTCCACCTTGACCACCGGCACCGGCGCCTCCGGAGAAATGCGCGAGGTCGGCCCCTGCCAGTAACGATCCAGCATCACGTCGCCCACGACCAACACGGAGGCGGCGGAAAAATCGGGCAGTTTCAAGTGCATGGGCAAGGAATTGGATGGTTAAATCGGCGCGTATTCTACTTGGGCCAACCCGACATGCCTTCGATTTCAGCCATCTTCGACGCCCACCTGGAGGCTATCCAGGCGCTGCGCGCACAGGAAACCACGATTCAGGAACTTGGCGCGCATCTGATCACCTGCCTGCGCTACGGCAACCGAATATTCCTTTGCGGCAACGGCGGCAGCGCGGCGGATGCCCAACACATCGCCGCCGAACTGGTTTGCCGCTTCGAGACCAAGCGCCGCGCCCTCCCCGCCATCGCATTGACCACCGACACCTCCGCGCTCACCGCCATCGGCAACGACTTCGGTTACGAACGCGTGTTCGCCCGCCAGATCGAGGCGCTGGCGCGGCCCGGCGACCTGCTGATCGCCATTTCCACCAGCGGCGACAGCGGCAACATCGTCGCGGCGGTGGAACAGGCGGACGAAATGGGGCTGGTCACGATCGGCCTGCTCGGCGGCGGTGGCGGGAAGCTGCTCGACATGGCCGCCCACTCGCTCGTCGTACCAGCCCACGTCACCGCGCGCATCCAGGAGTGCCACATCCTGATCGGCCATATCTGGTGCGGCATGATCGACGAAGCTTTCGCGGAAACGGCATAGCCGGGCATTCTTGTTGACGCCTCCCGCCATGTCCTCCTCCCCCATCCTCACCGTCTCCGAACTCAACCGCCTGGCGCGCCTGGCGCTGGAGAAAGCGCTGCCGTCCTGCTGGGTGGCGGGAGAGATTTCCAATCTCAGCCGGGCAACCTCCGGGCACTGGTATTTCACCCTCAAGGACGCCCAGGCCGGGGTGCGCTGCGCCATGTTCCGCAACCGCAACCAGTTCGTGGACTGGCCGCCGCGCGAAGGCGACAGCGTCGAAGTGCGCGCGCAGCCGACCCTGTACGAAGCGCGCGGCGACTATCAGCTCATTGTCGAGGCCATGCGCCGCGCCGGCGCCGGCGCCCTGTTCGAGGCTTTCCTGCGCCTGAAGGCCAAACTGGAACAGGAGGGACTGTTCGCGCCGGAAAGGAAGCGCGCCCTCCCCCCCTTCCCGCGCGCCATCGGCGTCATCACCTCGCCCCAGGCTGCGGCCCTGCGCGATGTTCTCGCCACG
The DNA here is from genome assembly GCA_023258975.1 of Hydrogenophilales bacterium. GTDB lineage: Bacteria > Pseudomonadota > Gammaproteobacteria > Burkholderiales > Thiobacillaceae > PFJX01. The sequence continues at coordinate 27,853 of JAHFRD010000001.1, forward strand.
CTGAAACGACGCTGGCCGGCCGCGACCGTGGTGCTTTATCCGACCCCGGTTCAGGGCGCCGAGGCGCCCAGCAGCCTGCGCGCCGCCCTGGCGAACGCGGCGAGGCGGATGGAATGTGACGTGTTGTTGCTGGTACGCGGCGGCGGCAGCCTGGAAGACCTGTGGGCATTCAACGACGAAGGGCTGGCGCGCGCCATCGCCGCCAGTCCCGTCCCGGTCGTTTCCGGCGTCGGCCACGAAACCGATTTCACCATCGCCGATTTCGTCGCCGACCTGCGCGCGCCCACGCCCACTGGCGCCGCCCAACTCGCCACCCCGGATCGCGAGGAACTCGCGCAGCACCTCGACCACCTGGCGCGGCGCCAGGCGCACGCGCGGCGGCGGCACATGGCATCACTGGCGCAACGCCTGGACAGCCTCACGCGGCGCCTGCGCCACCCCGCGCAGCACCTGGCCGCGCAACGCCGGCACCTGAATCATTTGGCCGATCGCCTGCACCTGGCGCGATCCACCCAGCGGGAACGCGCGCGGCAACGGCTCGACCGCCTGAGCGAACGCCTCGCCGCCGGCAAACCCGACCCGACCGCGCTACGCGAACGGTTGGCGCGCCTGCGCGCTTCGCTTGTTCGCGCCTGGGCCACCCACCCCGACCGCAACCGCCTGGCCGCCCTCGGCGCCCACCTCGGCCACCTCAATCCACGGGCCGTGCTGGAACGCGGCTACAGCATCACCCGCGATGCGCGCGGGCGCGTGGTCAGGGATGGCGCGTCGCTGACCGAAGGAGAACGGCTGGATCTGACTTTCGCCCACGGGAAAGCGAGCGCGCGGGTTGTAAACCGGGAACACTAACCTGGATGTTGCACAAAGAGGGCGAGATACGTTGTAAGCATTTGATACAACTGGAGTTATCCAGAAACCAATTCGTAAAAATGCCTACAGGTACTCGCCCTGCTGCTGATTTTGCCCCGGAGCAACTCCGGTTTCCGCCTGCTGCGTGATGATCACGACCAACCTGACCTTCGGGGAGTGGGCCAGCGTGTTTGGTGACGCGAAGATGACGACAGCGTTGCTGGAGCGTCTGACGCACCACTGCCATATTGTGGAAACCGGCGACGAGTCGTTCCGCTTCTGCTACAGCAGCGCCACGGCAAAGTCGCGCATCAAGGCTCGGGAACTGAGCAAAAAAGGCAAGCCGCCAGAGACTTCAGAAGGGGATGCGCTGGTCTGATCTTACGGACTGAACGGGGGCTGAACATCCCCGTTCAATTAGACTTATCCACAGCCACCCCACCAAACAGGTGGCCTCAGACTCTGGTCAAAAATTGGGGGGGTTCCGTCACGGTGCAGGCGGTTCGCCGTTGGCTGCACGGAGAGGCCATTCCCTCGCAAGACAAATTGCAGGTGCCGGCGGAATGGTTGAACGTCGAACCGCAGGTACTGCGTTTTGGCGAAAAAACGGTTCGCTCCGTACCGGCGGCGCGGAAATACTGGGGCGAGGCCATCGGCTATCAGGAACGTGGGGGATTTGAGGCCTTCCCGGCTCTGCCTTCACCGCAAAGGAAGGTGCTGCGCCTGACTTTCGCCAAGTGCCATGCCAAGTCCAATCAGGGCAAGTAAGCCAACTATTCGTTCCTTTCCCGCCAATCCGGTTGGCTCACCGCAAGTCATTGCGACCAATCGTCGGGTGGCTGTAAGCCGACATCCCTCCGGCCACTGAAAAAACGCCGGCTGGAAGCCGGCGCTACAAGGGGTGAGATGCGTGGTTGGCGTGGTATTCCGGCGTGGCCCGCTTGCTTCGCTCACCCGGATTACCGGATCACCTGACGCGCGCCGCCAGTCGCATCCAGGTACTCACCACCGTATCCGGGTTGAGCGACATGGAGTCGATGCCCTGATCCATCAGCCAGTCGGCGAGGTCGGGGTGGTCGGAGGGGCCCTGGCCGCAGATGCCGACGTACTTGCCGTTGCGCTTGCAGGCGGCGATGGCCTCGCTCAACAGCTTCTTCACCGCCGGGTTGCGTTCGTCGAACGAAGCCGCCACCAGGCTGGAGTCGCGGTCCACGCCCAGGGTGAGCTGGGTGAGGTCGTTGGAGCCGATGGAGAAGCCATCGAAACGTTGCAGGAAGTCATCCGCGATCAGCACATTGGCGGGGATCTCGCACATCATGACGATCTTCAACCCGTCCTGGCCACGTTGTAGGCCGTTCTCCTTCAGCACGGCCAGGGCAGCGTCGGCGTCGTGCAGGGTGCGCACGAAGGGCAGCATGATTTCGACGTTGGTCAGGCCCATGTCGTCGCGCACCCGCTTGATGGCGCGGCATTCCAGTTGGAAGGCACGCTGGAACTGCGGGCTGGCGTAGCGACCGGCGCCACGGAAGCCGAGCATGGGGTTTTCTTCATGCGGCTCGAACTGCGGGCCGCCGATCAGGTTGGCGTATTCGTTCGACTTGAAGTCGGACATGCGCACGATGACGCGCTTCGGCCAGAACGCGCAGGCGATGGTGGCGATGCCTTCCACCAGTTTTTCCACGTAGAAATTGACCGGGTCGCCATAGCCGCAGGTCTTGGCGTCGATGGCGGCTTTCACTTCTTCCGGCATCTTGCGGTATTCCAGGGCGGCGTTGGGGTGGATGCCGATGGCGTTGTTGATGATGAATTCCAGCCGCGCCAGGCCCACACCTTCGTGCGGCAGGGTGGCGAAGTGGAAGGCCTGTTCCGGGTTGCCCACGTTCATCATGATCTTGACCGGAATCTCGGGCATGGCTTGCACGACCCGCTCGGTCTTCTCGAACTTGAGCAGGCCGTCGTAGACGTAGCCGTCCTCGCCCTCGGCGCAGGAGACGGTGACTTCCTGACCATCCTGGATCGTCTGCGTCCCGTTGCCCGTGCCCACCACCGCCGGCACGCCCATTTCGCGGGCGATGATGGCAGCGTGGCAGGTGCGGCCGCCGCGATTGGTGACGATGGCGGAGGCGCGCTTCATCACCGGCTCCCAATCCGGGTCGGTCATGTCGGCGATCAGGACATCGCCGGGCTGCACTTCGTGCATCTGGGAGAGGGACTTGATGACGCGCGCCCTGCCCTGCCCGATCTTGCTGCCGATGGCGCGGCCGTGGGTGATGACCGGGCCTTTTTCCAGCAGATTGAAGCGTACCTGGACATTGCCGTCGCGGGATTTAACGGTCTCCGGGCGCGCCTGCAGGATGTACAGCTTGCCGTCGATGCCGTCGCGGCCCCACTCGATGTCCATCGGGCGGCCGTAGTGTTCCTCGATGGTCAGGGCGTAGCGCGCCAGTTCCAGCAACTCGTCGTCGTCCAGGGCGAAACGGCGGCGCAATCCCATCGGCACGTCTTCGACCAGGGTGGAGCGCTCGGCCACGGATTCGTTGCCGAACACCATGCGGATGGCCTTTTCGCCCAGTTTTTTGCGCACCACGGCACGTTTTCCCTCGCGCAGCTTGGGCTTGTGTACGTAGTACTCGTCGGGATTCACCGAGCCCTGCACCACGGTTTCACCGAGGCCGTAGGAGCCGTTGATGAACACCACGTCACGGAAACCGGATTCGGTATCCATCGTGAACATGACGCCGGCCGCGCCCAGATCGGAGCGCACCATGCGCTGGATGCCGGCGGACAGGGCCACCACGGCGTGCTCGAAGCCGTTGTGCACACGGTAGGCGATGGCGCGGTCGTTATAGAGCGAGGCGAAGCAGAGCTTGACGGCGTCGATCAGGTTGTCGGCGCCCTGGATGTTGAGGAAGGTTTCCTGCTGGCCGGCGAAGGAGGCATCCGGCAGGTCTTCGGCAGTGGCGGAGGAACGCACCGCGAACAACAGGTCTTCCTCGGCTTCCGCGCACATCAGGCGGTGGTTGTGGCGGATGCCCGCCTCCAACCCTTGCGGGAGCGGGTTTTCCAGCATCCAGCCGCGAATCTCGCGTCCGGCTTCGGCCAGCGCCTGGGTGTCATCCACGTTGAGCGTGGTGAGCTTGGCGGCAATGCGATCCGCAAGCCCGTTGTGCGACAAATATTCACGGAACGCATCGGCCGTGGTGGCAAAGCCGCCGGGGACGCGGACACCCTTGTCGGTCAGGTTGTGAATCATCTCGCCGAGGGAAGCGTTCTTGCCCCCGACCTTGTCCACATCGTGCATGGACAGGGTTTCGAAGCGCGCGATATAGTCAAATGCGTTGTCGATTGCGTGGCCCATCATCAATTCCTCTGAACGGTTTTTTCACAAGCGCAGCGCCCTTCCCCCATGACCCCCGCACGCCCGGTTTTTTTCGTCTCCGACCATACTGGCATCACCGCCGAGATCATCGGCAAGAGTCTCCTCTCGCAATTTCCCGACGAAGCGTTCGCGCCGACGAGTTTACCCTTCGTCGATTCTTTGGAGAAAGCGAATATTGCAGCGCAGCAAATCCAGGAAGCCTGGAAAAACACCAGCTTGAAGCCGTTTGTGTACTCCACATTGACCGATCCTGGCGCACGTGCAGCATTGGGCGCCTGCGGGGCTTTGGTGATGGATATCTACGGCCATTTCCTGGGCATGATGGTGGGCGAAATCGGCTATCCGCCAGAGCCGTTGCGTGGACGTTTTCACGGCATGGGCGATCAGAGCGACTACTCCACGCGCATCAACGCGGTGAACTTCGCGCTGGCGGCGGATGACGGCCTGAGCATCGAGAAATACGACCGCGCCGATGTCATCCTGGTCGGGGTATCGCGTAGCGGCAAGACGCCCACTTCGCTGTACATGGCCATGCAGTATGGCCTGCGCGTGGCCAACTACCCGCTCACCCCGGAGAACTTCGAGCAATCCGGCCTGCCGCGTTCCCTGCTGCCCTACCTGACCAAGCTGCGCGGCCTGACCCTGGCGCCGGAACGGCTCGAACAAATCCGCTCGGAACGCCGTCCCAACAGTGTGTATTCGTCGCTGGAAACCTGCCGCACGGAGCTGAATCTGGCGGAAAGGATGATGAGCGAAGCCGGCATCCCCATCGTTGATTCCTCTGCCCGCTCGGTGGAAGAGATCGCCTCCCTCATCAAGCAGTCGCTGCCCAGGCCGGCTACGCCCGCTGCCTGACCCGCTCGAACAGACAGATGGCGGCGGCGGCCGCCACGTTCAGCGACTCCACCTGGCCGCTCATGGGAATGGTGAACGGACGGGTACAGGCGCGTAGTGCCTCGCTCAGTCCCGCGCCCTCGTTGCCGAAGGCGAACCCGGTCGCGCCGCGCAAATCCAGATCGAACAGCGATTGCCGCGCGCCCAGCACGGCGGCAAGCACCGGGAACTGCCGCGCCACGACCGGCAAGTCCGCGCGCTCCCGGATCGCCAGACGAAAATGCGCGCCCTGGCCGCCGCGCAGGCACTTGGGCGACCAGGCATCGGCGCAGGCCGTGGAGAGATACGCCTGCTCGACCCCGGCGGCGGCGGCGGTGCGCAGCAGCGCGCCCAGATTGCCGGGATCCTGGATGTCTTCCAGCAATACCACGAACCGCGCGGCTTCGTTCACCACCCTGGGAATGGCGATTTCCGCGAGCACCCCGGTAGGCGACTCCACCGGCGAAAGGCCGGCAAACAAGGAATCGGCCAACGCCACGGCTTCAACCTCCGGCAAACGGGTCAGCCAGGCTGCCGCGCCGCCCACCAGGGCGCGTTCCGAGAACACCAGGCGGCGCGGCGTGATTCCCGCCGCCAGGGCCGCTTCGAGCAGATGCTCGCCGTCGATCAGCGTGGCGCCGGCCTGGCGCCGCGCGCGGCGGTCTTCGGCAAGGCCACGCAATATCTGATACGTGGCGTTGCCGCGTGAAGTCAGTGGAATCAGAGACATTCGCCAACCGATCCGGTGGCGCAGGCGCGGCCATCGCTCCACACCGCATGATCCAGGCGAGTGCCGGCCAGGTGCGTCTCATTGGAGACGGCATAGCGCAGGTTCGCGCCGGACAGATCGGCCCCGGAAAGATCCGCGCCGGACAAATCCACCGCCGTCAGTTTCGCCCCGCGCAGATCGGCATTACGCAGGTTGGCTCCAGTCAGGCTGGCGTACTCCAGTACCGCGCCAGCCAGCCTGGCATCCTCCAGGCGCGCTCTGTCCAGGCGCGCATTGCGCAGCATGGCGCCGGCCAGCGCCGCGCCACGCTTGTCGCAACCACTCCAGTTGACCCCTTCGGCTGCGGGCGCGGCACAGCTCACCGCCTGATTGAGCGCCGCCTGGATCGGCTTCTCGCTTTGCCCCCACCATACACTCACCCCGGCGGCGCCCAGAGCCAGCAAGGCCAGCAGCCCAATCCACCATGAGGGTCGGCGCGCTTGTGCCGCGCTGACCAGACGCTCGGTACGCTGTTGATCCAACCCCAGAGCCTGGCGCCGAGTCTCTTCGAGGCCGGCATCATGCGGTACCGGCGCCTCGCCGGCTCCTTGCCAGCGCTCGCGCGCGCGCTGACGCTCCTCGACCCAGGCGCTCCGCCCGCCGGTGGCTTCCCCTGGCTGCGTTTCGTCCAATCCGGAAAACTGGCCGCTTTCCTTGAGTGGAAGCCAATCCTGCTCATCCAGGCTGATTTCCCACTCCCCGGAAACCTCTTCGGCGCGCAGCAATTCCTCGACCCGCGGTGGCGGATAAGGGCCAATGACCGTGCCTGCGTGGCGTAAATACCAGAGCGGTTGCGCCATGATCTCGGGCTCCAGAAAGAATGTATTCCCGCTCTCGCGGGTTGTTTTCCCCGCTATCCCGCGCTATCCCGTGCTATCCCGCTCCACCAACTTGAGCATGATCGCTTCGATGCGCCGGTCGAAAGCCGCGTCAGGAAGGGCGGCGGTGGCGTACCAGTGGGATAACAGCGTTTCCGGTTCCCGTGGTTGAGCCGAGGCCGCGCCGAAGCGGTTTTGCAAGCGCTCCAGTTGGCGTTCGTGGCGCGCCACCGCGTATTCCTTCGGCGAGGGCAGGCCAAGGGCGATTTCCAGGTCGAGCAGCATGGTTTCCCGCACCGCGCGACCGGTCGCCAACACCGTCGGCGTGGCGTTGACCGCCGCCGCGAGACGCTGGGCGAGGAGGGTTTCACTATTGCCGGGCAGAGGCGGCAACTCATCCCAGGCCTGTTTTGCCTCGGCGACGGCCGTTTCCAGCGGCCCGGCGGCGAGCGCCGCCGCTTCGACACCTTCGGCCAGCACGGCTTTTCGCGCCAGCAGGTCGAAGCCGGCGCGGAGCTTTTCGTTGCGCACCTCGGCGAGGCGCTGCTGTGCCCGTTCCCGCAGGCCGCGCGCGCGGTCTTCCAGACTATCGGCGTGATCTCGCGGGGTCGGCTTGCCGATACCCCAGTCGGCATTGAATTGCGCCAGGACTTGCTTGACCGCACTGGCATCGGCGTCCGAGAGCGCGGCCGCGAAGGCATCCAGCAGTGTTTCCCGCGACCGTAGCCACTCCTGGTGCTGGATCGCCTGCTCCTCGCGTTGGGCGTCCTGACGCTGGAACACGCTATCGCAGGCGGCGCGGAAGCGCCGCCACAATTTCTCTTCGTCACTTCGCTTGAGGCGAACCGTCCCCTGTGGATTCCATTGCGACTGCAATGATTTGGCTTCGGACATGGCGCGGCGCAGGTCGGGCAGTTCGCTCAGTGCTTGCGCGGTGGCGATGATCCGCTCGCGGCGTTCGCTTTCACCGGCTCTCGTCGCTGCCAGGTGCTGATCGATGCTGGCGATCATGGGATCAAATTGCTTGCGCAATGCGCGCTCATCGCGGAACCCGGTTTTTGGCGCGGCGTGCCATTGCTTGAGCATCTCCGCGCGGCGGGCCTCGACCGCCTTGAAGTCGGCATGTTCCCAGTCCATGCCCCGCATCTCGGCTTCCCACCCGGCGCACAGTGCTTCCCTGGCCGCGCGTGCCTCGGCCTGGCGAAGCGCGTCCTCTGCGCGACGGGCGGCGACCGGCTGATAGGCCTTTTCCAGGGTCTGGTCGAAACTTTCCCACTGGCCTTTCGCGGCCGCTCCGTGCGCGTTGAGGCGTTTCCATTCTTCACGCAACGCCGCAATGGCGGTGGCCAGTTCCTCCACCTCCTGCTCACCGTTGAGCAGCCCTTCGGCGGCGGCGATCAACTGGTCCCGCGCCTGCCCCGTCCCCCAGCGTGCCCAACCGCGCAACGCTTCCAGTTGCGCATGCAGGCTGTGCAGGCGTGACTCCAGGGCGCCGCGCGGGTTGTTTCCGCCCAGTGTGGTCTTGATCTGTTTGGCCGCCGCGTCGGCGTCGAGCAGATGCCCCTCGGCGATGGCCTGTTCCAGTTTGTCCAGCAGTTCGCGCACGGCGTCCTGGTCGATCTGCCGCTTGGGCCGAGGCTGTGGAGCCGGAGAAGGGTTCGAAGGCGCCGGCTCGTCCACGACGGGCGGCGGCAGGTGGGCGCGCAGGTGAGCGCTTAATGCCTGCCAACGCGACTCCAAAGGCGGGCGTGCGTCCGGGTGATCTGGCTTGGCCAGCGCATCCCAGGCCGCAGCCGACTCCGCAGTGGGTTGCAAGTCGGCTTCCAGCGCAGTGAGGAACTGGTCACAGGCAAGAACGAGTTCTTCCTCCGTGGCGAGTTTCGCCAGGTGGGACGCGATCTCGCTCAAAGACTCCGCCAGCGCGCGCGCCGTGGCCTGTTCGGCCAGCCAGGAAGGCAAGCCGTCGCGCGTCTGGATCAGGGTATCGAGACGGGCGCGCCAGGCGTCGGCCCGCTCGCTCCAGGGCCATGCCGCGTTCGCGCATTCCTCCAGCAGCGTCACGGCGGCACACTGGCTCAACTGCAAGTCGCGGCGCGCCTCGGATTCCTGTTGCAATTGCGCGATCGCGCGCCGCATCAGCGCGTCGCATTCCAGGTACGGTTCACCCGCATCACTCAGGGCGCTCAATTCCTTTTTCAGGTCGAGCAGACGCGTGGCGGGCAGCGGGGCGGTATCGAGCAAGTTGCGCAGTTCGTCGGCGATTTCCTTGACTCGCCGGGCGCTCGCTTCGACCTGTCGTCTTTGCCGCAGCAGGTCGGAACAATGGCGATAGACACGTTTGTCCTTGTCCCGGCTGGCCTGCGCGACCTGCTCCAGCGCGCCGGTCGCCTCGATGCGTCGGGCCGCCGCGAAGCGGACTTCGGAGATGCGCGCTTGTGACACCACCTCGCCCAGCCAGGTATCTCCGTTCAGCTTGGCCACCCAGGTCAGCGCGAGCGCCTTGTCCGGGGCGTGGCAGACCGCCGCGACCCAGACCTCGGACGGGTCATCGGCTTGCGGCGCCTGCGCTCGCCCCGCCAGCGCGCGGCCGAGACGATCCGCCATCTGGATGCGCTCCCCATCAAGGGCACGGGCCAGTGCGCCACGCAGTTGCTCGACATCTTCCACGGGGGTGGCCACCTGGGTGGTTGCGGGGCGTGGCAGCACCGGCGGCCTCGCTTTGGTCCTGGTCAACAAATTACTAAGCCATTTCATGAGTTCCGTCCGCCAGGCAGGTATTCATAACGATTAAAGTTGCGCCACATGGTCAACGCGCTCGGAGCCCGAGTTGCGGCCACCGGCGCGAATTCCCACGCGCCGGCCAACCCTATCCACAACGCAGTTCGGATCAATCCCCGGCGACCAAATCCGAATCGCCGGCCGGCTCCGCATCCGTTTCCGGGTCGGTTTCCGATTCTGTTTCCGACTCCGTGTCCGTATCGAGTATCCGTTGCAGGCCCGAGAGTTTCTCGCCGGCATCCAGGTTGATCAGGGTGACGCCCTGAGTGGAACGGCCAAGCGAACGGATTTCGCTGACGCGGGTGCGGATCAGCACGCCGCCGGTGGTGATGAGCATGACTTCGTCGGCTTCGTCCACCAGGGTGGCGGCGACGACGCGGCCGTTGCGCGCCGAGGTGGAGATGGCGATGAGCCCCTGGCCGCCGCGGCCGTGGCGGGTGTATTCGCCCACCGGGGTGCGCTTGCCGAAACCGTTTTCGGTGGCGGTCATCACGCTCTGTTCGTCGTTTTCGGCAATCAGCAAGGCGATCACGCGCGCGCCTTCCGCCAGGCGGATGCCGCGCACGCCACGGGCGCCGCGACCGACCACACGCACTTCGTTCTCGTCGAAGCGGTTGGCCTTGCCCTCGTCGGAGAACAACATGACGTCGTTCTCGCCATTGGTGATGGCGACACCGACCAGGAAGTCGCTCTCGTCCAGATTGACGGCGATGATGCCGGCGCTGCGCGGTCGCGAGAATTCGGAAAGCGGCGTCTTCTTCACCGTGCCCAGCGAGGTGGCCATGAACACGAAATGGTTCTCGTCGAATTCCTTGACCGGCAGGATGGCGTTGACCTTCTCGTCCTGCTCCATCTTGAGCAGGTTGACGATGGGCTTGCCGCGCGCGATACGCCCGCCCTGCGGCACTTCGTAGACCTTGAGCCAGAACATGCGGCCCAGGTTGGTGAAACACAGGATGAAATCGTGGGTGTTGGCGATGAACAGTTTCTCGATGAAATCCTCTTCCTTGGTGCCGGCCGCCTGCTTGCCGCGGCCACCGCGTTTCTGGGTGCGGTATTCGTCGAGCGGCTGTGACTTGATGTAGCCGGTATTGGACAGGGTGACCACCATGTCCTGCGGGGTGATGAGGTCTTCCAGGGAGATGTCGGCGCCGTGGGCGATGATCTCGGAACGGCGCTTGTCGCCGAAGGCGGCTTTGATTTCGCCAAGTTCGGTGGCGATGATTTCGGTGACGCGGCCGGGCTTGTCGAGGATGTCGAGCAGGTCGGCGATCTTCGCCATCACGTCGGCATACTCGCCGACGATCTTGTCCTGCTCCAGGCCGGTCAGGCGTTGCAGGCGCAAATCCAGGATGGCTTGCGCCTGGACTTCGGTCAGGAAGTAACCATTGGCATGGAGGCCGAATTCCACCGCCAGATTGAGCGGACGGAAGGCTTCGGTGCCGGTCTGCGCGCCGGCCTCATTTGCCCCAACCCTCGCCAGCATTTCTTCCACCACATTCGAGCGCCAGGGTCGCGCCAGCAGCGCCGCCTTGGCTTCCGGCGGCGTGGCGGAGGACTTGATCAGGGCGATGATTTCATCGACGTTGGCCAGGGCGACGGCGAGGCCTTCCAGGATGTGGCCGCGATCGCGCGCCTTCTTCAGCTCAAACTGGGTGCGCCGGGTGATGACTTCGCGGCGATGGCGCAGGAAGGCTTCGAGGATCTGTTTCAGGTTGAGCAGACGCGGCTGGCCGTCGAGGATGGCGACCATGTTCATGCCGAAGGTGTCCTGCATCTGCGTGTGCTTGTACAGATTGTTCAGGACGACTTCCGGCACCTCGCCGCGCTTCAGTTCGATCACCATGCGCATGCCGGACTTGTCCGACTCGTCGCGAATCTCGCTGATGCCCTCGATGCGCTTCTCGCGCACCAACTCGCCGATCTTGATGCACAGATTGGCCTTGTTCACCTGATAGGGCAGTTCATCGACGATGATCGCCTCGCGCCCGACCGACTTCTCGATTTCCTCGAAGTGCACCTTGGCGCGCATCACCACGCGGCCGCGTCCGGTGCGGTAGCCTTCCTTCACGCCCGCCGTGCCGTAGATGATGCCGGCGGTGGGGAAGTCGGGCGCGGGGACGATTTCGATCAGGTCTTCGATGCCGATCATCGGATCGCGCAGCACCGCCACGCAGGCATCGACGATCTCGTTGAGGTTGTGCGGCGGGATGTTGGTCGCCATGCCGACCGCGATGCCGGAGGAACCGTTGACCAGCAGATTGGGGAACTTCGCCGGCAGGATCAGCGGCTCGTGCTCGGAACCGTCGTAGTTGGGGCCGAAATCGACCGTTTCCTTGTCGATGTCGGCGAGCAGTTCATGGGCGATCTTCGCCATGCGGATTTCGGTGTAACGCATCGCCGCCGCGTTGTCGCCGTCCACCGAACCGAAGTTGCCCTGGCCGTCCACCAGCGGGTAGCGCAGGGAAAAGGTCTGCGCCATGCGCACGATGGTGTCGTACACCGCCGTATCGCCGTGCGGGTGGTACTTACCGATGACATCGCCGACCACGCGCGCCGATTTCTTGTAGGCCTTGTTCCAGTCGTTGTTCAGCTCGTGCATCGCGAACAGCACGCGGCGATGCACCGGCTTGAGGCCATCCCGCACATCCGGCAGGGCGCGCCCGACGATCACGCTCATCGCGTAGTCGAGGTAGGAACGGCGCATTTCCTCTTCGAGACTGACGGGCAGGGTTTCTTTGGCGAACTGGTTTTCCATTGCGGGGGCGTCTTCTCGGTTTGTTCTTTGAAAAACGTGATGTTTTTGCAGGAAAAAAGCCGCGCGATTCTAGCACGCCAAGCCCCCTTTCCTGCCGGGATCAGGGGGGCATTCAGGGCTTGGGCGGATTCTCATGGGGTTGAAAACCCTACTCCCTCACTCCGGCCGCGTATCCTCCAGCCAGCACCGGAACAGCCAGGCCAGTGCCGCCAGCATCAGCCCCCATCCGAGAAAAGCGGTGAAGCCGGCGATGCGGGTATCCGCATCGAGCACGCCCCAGCGGGAAAAAATCTCGGCCCAGTCGTGTTCGCCGCCGCCCACCAGAGGCAACGACTGAACGCGCGCATCCGCCATGTAACGCGCCACATTGAGCAGGCTCTCGCCCAGCCAGACCAGGCCGAACGCCAGTCCCACCGCCTCGCCTCGACGGCGGAAGTGGAAGGCGACCAGGGCCGGAAACAACAACTGGAACAGCGTGCCGCCGTAGACCATCAGGCGCCCGCTCAAGAGGCCGACGAGGGGATGCCCCGCTTCGTGGAAGACCAGATTGGCGCTATCCAGGATCGGCACCCAGTCCTCCCCGGATTTCAGTCGGGCGAACACGATGTACACCACGAACGCGGCCACGCCGACGAAGCCGGCCAGGGTCACCGGACGGGGATCGAGATCAACGGCCATCGCGGCTGTAGCGCCGGCTTGATGAGGCCCCTACCCTTCGGTATCCAGCCGGCTCGTTTATCGGATCAGAAGCACGAAGCCGGCGACTCGCCGGCGCTACATTATTTGTGCCGGCCATAGCTGTAGTGCGCCGCGCAGGCACCCTCGCTGGACACCATGCAGGAACCCATCGGGTTTTCCGGGGTGCAGACGGTGCCGAAAATCTTGCAATCGGTGGGCTTCTTCACGCCGCGCAGAATGGCGCCACATTCACAGGCCTTGTTGTCGGCGACGGGCTGGTACTCCAGGTTGAAACGCCGCTCGGCGTCGAATTCGGCGAAGCGCTCGCGGATTTTCAGCGCCGAATATGGCACCTCACCCAGACCACGCCATTCGAAGCTACGCCGCAGCTCGAACACTTCCGAAACCAGGTTCTGCGCCTTCTCGTTGCCTTCCGGCGTCACCGCGCGGGTGAACTCGTTTTCCACCACCGCCCTGCCCTCGTTGACCTGGCGCACCAGCATCCGAATGGCCTGCATCACATCGAGTGGCTCGAAGCCGGCGATCACCACCGGCTTGCGGTATTCCTCGGCGAAGAACTCATAGGGGCGGCTGCCAATCACCGTGGAGACGTGGGCCGGGCCGATGAAACCGTCCAGCGGCACGGTGCCCAGGTCACGTACTTCCGGCGACTCCAGGATGTTCATGATCGCCGAGGGGGTAAGCACATGGCAGCACAGCACGCTGAAGTTCTTCAGCCCCGCCGCCCGGGCCAGTTTGATCGCCACGGCGGTGGGCGGCGTGGTGGTCTCGAAGCCGATGGCGAAGAACACCACCTCTTTTTCCGGATGTTCGCGGGCGATCTTCAAGGCATCGGTGACCGCGTAGACCATGCGGACGTCCCCCCGAGTTTTGCCAACCAAGGCCTTCGCGCGCATCAGGGAGAGGCCGCCGGAGGCCGGCACCCGCACGGTATCGGCATAAGTGCAGAGGATGGCGCCGTGTTCCAGCGCCAGTTGGATCGCCAGGTCGATGCGGCCGATGGGCAGCACGCACACCGGGCAGCCGGGGCCGTGAATCATGCGCACGTTGGCCGGCAACAAATCCGCCACGCCGTAGCGGGAAATGGCGTGGGTATGGCCTCCGCAGAATTCCATGAAGTTGTAGCGGCGGTCGGGGCGAACCTCGGCGGCGATGGCGGACGCCAAGCCATTGGCAACCTCGCCGTCCCGGAATTCGTCGACGTATTTCATGCGCCGACGGCCTGTTCCATCAGTCCGGCCTCCGCCATCAGCGCCAGAGTCTTTTCCGCCTCCTCCGGGTCGAGCAGGGTCAATGCGTAGCCGACATGGACGATGACGTAATCGCCCACCGCAACACCTTCCACCAGGGCCAGGGAGACATCCTTGCGCACGCCGCCGAGATCGACGATGGCTACGTCGTTTTCTTGCAGTTCCACCACGCGGGCGGGGATGGCGAGACACATGATGGGGTTCCTCAGGAAATAATATGCCGCCCCCGCAAGGGGGATGCCGGATTCGCAAGATGCTGAAGCATCAGCGGCTCCGCGACATTGCAACCCAAGCCTGGCCCAGGCTCAAGCCCCCATCGTTGGGCGGCGCCTGAAGCGCGGCCAGGACGGTGAACCCGCGCGCGGCCAGGTGGCCGCTCAGTTCGCGGGAAAGGAGGTGATTCAGGAAACAGCCGCCACCCAGTGCAACCGTGCTCAGACCCTCGCGCTGGGCCGCACGTTCCAGCCAGTCCGCCAGGGCATGGGCCAGGGTGGCGTGAAATAAAGCGGCGCCGCGGGCTGGATTCTTCGCGTCGGCGAGGCGGGCCAGCAGGGGTAGCAAGTCGAGGCGGCCGTCGTCGTGAAGGACATGGCCGCCGCGCATGGGCGCAACCGAGCCATGTTGCTCTGCCAGGCCCTCCAGCAACATCGCCGCCTGCCCCTCGTAGGCCATGACCGCGCGCGCGCCGAGCAATCCCGCCGCTGCGTCGAAGCAGCGGCCGAGGCTGCTTGTTTGTGGGCAGTTCAAGTCGCGCTCCAGCAATGGATGCAGTTGCGCCGCCGCCGGCTGGTCGAAAAAGCGGCGGGCGATTTCATCGCCGCGCCCCAGCCGGTGCAGCACCGCCGCCGCCATGCGCCAGGGCTGGCTGGCGGCCTTGTCGCCGCCGGGCAGCGGGAGGGGCGTGAGATGGCCCAAGCGGCTGAAATCGGCGTCCTCCACGCGCAGCAACTCGCCGCCCCAGGCGCCGCCGTCACTACCCAGGCCCACCCCATCCAGCGCCAGGCCGAGGATGGGGCCGGTAACACCGTGTTCCGCCGCGATTGCCGCGATATGGGCATGGTGATGCTGCACGGCGAAGGCTGGCACGCCCCAGCGCCCGGCGAGTTCCAGTGCGTGGCGGCTGGCGAAGAAATCCGGGTGCAAGTCGTGGGCCACGGCTTGCGGCCGGACTTGCAGGATGTCGAGCAGATGTCCAGCCACCTCGATCAACATGGCGCAGGTCGCCGGGTTGTCGAGACCGCCGATGTGCTGGGAAACGAAAGCCTCGTCGCCTCGCGTGACGCAGATTGTGTTTTTCAGATGGCCGCCCAGGGCCAGCACCGAAGGGCCGGAACGCGGCAGGCGGATGGCGCGCGGGGTGTAACCACGGGCGCGGCGGATGAACTGGGGGGTATCGCCCAGACACCGCACCACCGAATCATCACAACGCGCCACGATGTCCCGGTCATGCAGCAACACCGCGTCGGCGATGCCGGCCAGACGCGCCAGCGCCTCGTCATTGCCAATGACCAAAGGCTCACCGCCGGGGTTGGCGCTGGTCATCACCAGCACCAGGGCTTGCGGCGCGTCCATCCACGCGCTGCCGGTGGGTTGGCCGGCGGCTTCATGGAACAGCAGCCAGTGGATCGGCGTATAGGGCAGCATCACCCCCAGCCAGGCCAGACCGGGAGCGATGCCGGGGAAAGCGGCGTCACAGCCGGGCTTCTTGCGCAGCAGGACAATGGGCCGCTCCGGGGATTGCAGCAGTTCGGCCTCTTCCTCATTCACTTCCACCCAGTCGGCGATGGAGGCCAGATTGGCGGCCATCACCGCGAAGGGCTTTTCCTCGCGATTCTTGCGCTCACGCAGGCAACGCACGGCTTCCGGGTCGCGCGCGTCGCAGGCCAGGTGGAAACCGCCGAGGCCCTTGAGGGCGACGATGCGGCCGGATTGGAGGTGATTGAGGGTCTCGGCGATGGGGTCTTGTTGTAGCGCCGGCATCCCTGCCGGCGTCTTTTCAAACATCCGGCCGGCCCTAGAGGATACCGTCCCTTCGGGACATAAAGCCGGCGCTACAAGAAACGCCAGCTTCGGCCCGCACACCGGGCAAGCCGTCGGCTCCGCATGAAAACGCCGGTTGCCCGGATCGCGGTATTCCCGCTCGCACTCCGGGCACAGCGGGAAGGCCGCCATGCTGGTTTGCGCGCGGTCGTAGGGCAGGCGCCGGGTCAGGGTGTAGCGCGGGCCGCAGTGGGTGCAATTGATGAAGGCGTGGCGCCAACGCCGGTCGGCGGGGTCGAACAATTCCGCCAGGCAGTCGGGACAGGTGGCGGTGTCCGGGCCGATCAGGGTGGCGGCCTGGCCGGCACCGCTTTCGCCGATGCTGAATTCGGCGAACTCACCAGTGGCCGGAGCGTCCGTCCAGGTCAGGTCACGCACCTGGGCGAGCGGCGGCAGTTCCTCCGGCAGGCGCCGGGTGAAAGCCTCGATGGCCGCCTCGACGCCTTCCAACAGCACTTCCACCCCGGCGGCATCGTTGCGCACCCAGCCGGTGAGATTCAATTCATTCGCCAGATGCCAGACCGTGGGGCGGAAACCGACCCCCTGGACGATGCCGGTGACGCGGAGGCAGCGTTGCATCACGTTGCCCGACTTACGCTGAAAATCACCCCTTCGCCGCCAGCCGCGCTTCCAACTCCGCGATCCGCTTCTTCAACAGGTTCACGTTCTGCTGCCGCGCGGCAATGGCGACATCGACGCCTTCGGTGAGCCAGGCGAGCCAGCGTTCCATGCCTTCACCGCTGGTGGCCGAGACCTTGAGCACTTCCAGCTTGGGGTTGATGCGGTGCGCATATTCGACGCACCTGTCGACGTCAAAGGTCAGGTGCGGCAGCAGATCCACCTTGTTGAGGAGCATCAGGTCGGCGGCATGGAACATGTCCGGGTATTTCAACGGTTTGTCTTCGCCTTCCGTGACCGAGAGGATCACCACCTTGTGCGCTTCGCCAAGGTCGAAGGCGGAGGGGCAGACCAGATTGCCGACGTTCTCGATCATCAGCAGGCCGTCGTCGGGCAGGCTCAGGCGTTCCAGGGCATGGCCGACCATGTGGGCGTCGAGGTGGCAGCCGCGGCCGGTGTTGACCTGCACCGCCGGGGCGCCGGTGGCGCGGATGCGGTCGGCATCAAAGCTGGTCTGCTGGTCGCCTTCCACCACGCCGACCGGCAGGCGGCCGGCGAGATCCTGGATGGTCTTTACCAGCAGCGTGGTCTTGCCGGAACCGGGGCTGGATACCAGGTTGACGGCGAACAGGCCATGTTCGGCGAAGTACTGCCGGTTCTCGGTGGCATAGGCGTTGTTCTTGCCGAGGATGTCCTGCTCGATCTTTACCATGCGTTCCTGGCTCATCCCCGGCGCGTGCGCGTGGGCGGGGCCAAGGCCGTAGTGAAGATCGCCCTTGTGTTCGTGGTAGTGCGTGGCGCCGGCGTCGTGCAAGTGGTCATGGGCGTGGCCGGGCTCGGTGTGCTCATGGCTGTGTTCATGGGGGTGCGGGTGGCTGTGCGTGGTGCCGTCGGCATGGGTGTGTTCATGCGCGTGATCGTGGGGGTGTTCGTGCTCCTGGCCCTCGATGTGGGTTTCGCCCTGGCCGCAGCCGCAAACTGTACACATGGTGTGTTGCTCCTTGAATGTCCGAATCGCGGGCAAGCCCGCTCCTACTCCACCAGCAGGTCCTTGACCCGCATTTCCGTGCCGCCGGTGGCTTGCACCTGATAGCCGCCGCATTTCGGGCAGGCATCGTACAGCGCCGTCACCGGCACCGTTGCGGCGCACTCCAGACAAAACCCCTGTCCGGGCACGCGTTCCAGTTCGACGCGGGCGCCCTCCGCGACACTGCCTCTGAACACGACATCGAGACAGAAAGCCAGCGCCTCCGGTTCCACCCCGGACAGCGCGCCGATTTCCAGGCGCACTTCGGTCACTTTCTTGAAATTCTGCTTGCCGGCGGCGTCCTCGACGATCTGGAGAATGCCTTCGGCCAGGGACAATTCATGCATACATCATCTCGCTTCACTTACCTCGATTCCAAAGGCGACGCAGGGATCCAGTGACTGGGCGACCAGCCGGGCGCGGGCGTCCAGTCCATCTCCCGGCGCGAGGCCGGCCAGGGCCTGGCACAGGGGGCCGGCGGGATGGAAATTCCATTCGGTGGGGGCGACGATGCGGTACTGCTCCACCTTGCCCTCCCGCAGGCGCGCCACGTGAAACAGCAGGCCACGCGCGGTTTCCACGCCGGCCAGGCCGGTATTGTTGCTGAGGGGCCAGGCACGAACCCATATGGAGCCGGCAAGGATGCCGGCGCTACATTCGGCCAGTCGCGCGGGCAGTTCCGTCAGTTCCAGCAAACGCGCCAGCAGACGCGCGCCGGCGCCGCAGCCGCGTTGCGCGATCCAGGCGGCGAGCAGCGGTTGTTCGCGCATGCGGGCGAGCGCGCCGGTCTCGGCGGGCGCGCCGCGCCACAGCGGTTGGCCGCAGAACGCCGGCTCATCGAGCGCCCGCCGCGCGAGTTCATGGGCTTCCGCGTCTTCCAGGATGGCCAGCGGCGGCAACGGGCCGGCCTGGCTGATGCCGATATCCGCGCCCTCCCCCAGCCCGGCGAACAGGCGCGCGGTCGCGGTGGCGCCCGCATGGCGCCAGGCATCGAATCCGGCGAGGCCGCGCGCCAGCCAGACGTCGGCCGCCTCGCCCAGCAGGGTGGTTCGCAATAACTCGTCGAGCGTCTCCAGAAAGTGCGTGGGATCGGCGGCGCTCTGGCGCAGCCGCGACTGGCCGGCCTGGTCGGGCGGCATGCCCTGTTGTTGCGGCCAGTCGAGCAGGAAGCGCCAGGCATGTTCCTGGGCCAGTTCCAGCAACACGGCGGTTTCGCGCGCCCGGCTCACGGCGGCGGCAGGCATCACACCCGACGCCGCTTCACAGGCGGCCTTGGCGGCGACTCGTTGCGCCTTGCCGCACAGGCTGAAAATCAGTCCGGCCAGATGCGCGGCTTCCTCGGGCGCCCGCCCGCCCAGGAGCTTCTGTGCCAGTTGTGGCCGCGAGGACTGGATGGCCACCGTGGCCGGCGCGACGCCGCGCGTTTTCAGTTGAATGTCGATCCGGCCTTCGAGGTTCATGTCCGCGCCCAGGGCAAGCGAGGGGTGAACACGGCATCGGCGCGCGCCGCGTGACTCATTCCGCGCCCTCCGCGTCCGGCACCACCCAGCCCAATTCCCGATGGATCGCCAGATGCCGGGGCGTCCAGGAATGCGGGGTCTTGCGCACGAAGTGATGGCGGGCAACGTGGTAGCTGGGATCGAAGCCGTAGAAATTGCGCTGCATGTGTTTCAGTTCCTCGGCGCGATAGGCGTCCAGCGCTTTGCTCGCCTCGTCCTCCGCCCGGCGCCGACACTTGGCTTGCAGCCGCGCCTCGAAATCGGTGGCGACGGCCAGGGCTTCGGCGCGGGTACGGGCTTCCGCCTCGAAAGCGGGCAGGTGGTCGCCGAACACCGCGTCGAGGAAGCCCATGTTCGCCGCCGCCTCGGCGCCCAGCGGTAACCGGCCGCGCATGATCTCGGCGGCCCGCTCCACGCCCACCCGGCGCGGCAGCAGATAGCTCCAGTATTCCGAGCCGTACAGGTTGCCCATGTTCTTGTAGTGCGGGTTCAGGATCACCCCGCGCCGCGCCCATACCCGGTCGGCGGCCAGGGCCAGGAAGGCGCCGCCGGCGCCGGCATTGCCGCGCAGGGCGCTGATCGTGAGATGGCGCGAGGAGTTGAGAATGGCCCGGCACAGATCATCCATCGCGTTGATGTTGCGCCAGGACTCGTCGGAGGGGCTTTCCGCCGCCTCGATACGGTTGAGGTCGAGGCCGTTGCTGAAAAAATCCTCACCCCCCAGGAGCACGATGACTTTGGTGGGGCGCTGTGTCGCGGCTTCATAAGCGGCCAGCAGGTGTTGGCAGGCCGCCGTGCTCATGGCGCCGTTGTAGAAGTCGAAGTGGAGATAGCCGACGCCGGCGGATTCTTCGTAGCGAATTTCCGGGGAGAAATTGGGCAACGCTTCCATTTCCAGCAACGCCCCGGCTTCCGGAAACACGCCCGCCACCGGCAGCTTGATACCCATCGCCGGTGTCCTGGCATGGCCGATCCACACCGCGCCATCGAGCGTCGCCCGCACCACCCCCTCTCCCACGCGGCCCAGCAGTTCGCCCGGCGCGCCGGTCGCGGCATGGGCGCGGGCGTTGTAGAGGTGGCAAGGCTGCCCGAACAGGCTGTCGCGCACGCCGGGGAAGCCGTCGCCGCAGTTGAGCCTGGCCAGCACCGTGGCGGTGTCGTCGCGCGACCAGTCGATGGCGCGGTCGGCCTGTCGCATCAAGGGCCGGCGTTGCCCGCGCGCCGCGCTCTGATCCAGCGGCGCGGGTTTCCAGGTTCCGGCCCGATAGTCCGGCAGGCGTTCAAGGGCGGCGCGCACCGCGCGCACGGCCGCTTCGGTGACTTCGTTGCGGTACAGGCTGGATTTCTTCGCTACACGCATGGGGAAGGTTTCGCTCGCCCACACCGGGCCGGCATCCATCTCCGCTTCCGCCTGGAGCACGGTGACGCCCCATTCGGCCTCGCCATTGAGAATGGCCCAGTCCAGCGCCGACGGCCCCCGGTCGCCGACGATGCCGGGATGCGCGATCAGGCAGACATGCCGGCGCCAGATGGTTTCCGGAATCGCCCGGCGCAGGTAGGGCGCCAAAACCAGGTGGGGGCGGAACAGTTCCACGGCCTCGACGCTGACGCTGTCGTTGATGTCGAACTCGATGGAAATCTCATGGCCCAGCGCCGTGAGTTCCACGAACAGCCGCTGGGTCAGGCTGTTGAAGGCGTGGGTGAGGAAGAGGATGCGCATGGTTCAGCGGAATTTTTCAGCAAATCCTCGGCAACTGCTCGCCGGAGAGCCAATCCACCATGCGCCGCCCGCCGAACCGGGTTTTCATCTGGACGAAGCCGTTGGAGTCCGCCACGACCTTGCCGATGATGGCGCTCTGCCGGCCTTGAGGATGGGCGCGCATGGCGGCGAGGAGTTTGTCTGCGTCCTCGGCGGCGCAGATGGCGATGAGCTTGCCTTCATTGGCGATGTTGAGCGGATCCAGGCCAAGCAGTTCGCAGGCGGCTTCGACTTCCGGTTTCACCGGAATGGCCGCCTCTTCCAGATGGACGCCGACGCCGGACTGCCGGGCGATTTCGTTGATGGTCGCGGCCAGGCCGCCGCGGGTGGGGTCGCGCATCACCCGGATCGCGGCGCCGCTGGCCAGCATGGCGGCGGTGAGGCCGTTCAGGGAGGCGGTATCGGACAGGATGGGGGCGTCGAAGGAGAGATTTTCCCGCTTGCTCATGATCGCCATGCCGTGGTCGCCAAGGCTGCCGGACACCAGCAGCGCGTCGCCGGGCCGCGCCAGGTCGCCGGAGAGATGCACGCCGTCGGGCAGGAAGCCGATACCGGTGGTGGTGATGAACACGCCGTCGCCCTTGCCATGCTCCACCACCTTGGTATCGCCCGCCACCAGCTTCACGCCCGCTTCGTTCGCCGCCCGCGCCATCGACATGACGATGCGCGCCAGATCGGACAGGGGGAAACCCTCTTCCAGAATGAAGCCGGCGGTGAGATAGAGCGGCGTGGCGCCCATCACCGCGACGTCGTTGACCGTGCCGTGCACCGAGAGGCCGCCGATGTCGCCGCCGGGGAAGAACAGGGGCGAAACCACATGGCTGTCGGTGGAGACCACCAGGCGGCCGTTGCCCTGGGGCAGGCAGGTGCCGTCGTTCCCCTGGGCCAGGTATTCGTTGCCCAGATGTCTGGCGAACAAATCCGAGATCAACTGCGTCATGGCGCGTCCGCCACCGCCGTGGCTCAGGTCGACGCGGCCTTGTTTGAGGTCCAGGGGACGGGCGTAGCCGGTTTTCACCGGGCTTTTCATTTCTGGGCCGCTCATGTCGGCGATTCCTTCGGGGATGTGGGGCGGCCGCAAGTGTAGCGCTCACCGGCACCGTTCATTCAGCACCGCCGGAGACATCCCGCACCCTCCAGTTTCAACCTGGCTGGCGATACACCAGCACCGGAGTCTTGCAGTGGGTCAACACCTTCTGGGTTTCCGATCCAAGCAACAGCGCGCTCGCGCCACGCCGCCCGTGCGATGCCATGAAGATGAGATCACAAGCCTCGCTCGCGGCGGCGGCGATGATTCCTTCATGCGGGGAATCGCATTCGCTGCTCAGGGTTGCTGCCGCCACACCCACGGCGGCGGCCGCCTGTGACGCGCCGCTCAATATCATATTGGCCCGTTGGTTCATCGTGGCGCGGAATGCGTCGTAGGCCGCCATCTCGTCGAACAGCGCCTCGCCCGCGATGGCGGTCGGGAAATAGGCGGATTTCGCGTGATAAAACGTCAGCCGGGCGCCGATTTCCTTGGCGAACGAGCAGGCACGAGTGACCGCCGAATTGGACAATTCACCGCCATCGACGGGCACCAGGATGTGTTTGAACATGATCGACCTCCGTGAGTCACTCCCAGCATAGGCCAGCGCCGCGAAGCCGTTAACGGCGGCCGCGCAACAGCGCCTTGCGCGCCTCCTCCAGGAGCAGCATGGCCAGCGCGAATGGCAGGATATACAACCAGACCTCCCAGCCGATGGGCGCGCAGCCGAACAAGCGATTGCCCCAAGGGGTGTAGGCGATGCCCAGAATCAGGCCGAACTCCACCGCCAGGCCCAGGAAAATCAGCGGATTGGCGGGCCATCCTCGGGCAAACACGGAACGACGCGGATCGCGGCAGAGGAAAATATTGACCGCCTGCATGACGATGATGGCGACCAGAGTGGCGGTCGTGGCTTGCAGGTAGAGGGGCGCATCCGCCGCCAGCGCCTGGCCACCGAATTGGCCTCCGACTTGGTCATATACCCAGCCGCCGCCGCGCAGCACGAAGAAAAAGGCGGCCAGGGCGGCGGCCGCCTCCAGCACGCCAAGGAACAGATAAGCGCGCAGGATCAGGCCCGTCGTCAGCAGACGCTGCCCGCGTGGCCGGGGCGGTTCGCGCATCAGGCCGGGATGCGGCGGCTCGGCTCCCAGGGCGAGCGCCGGCAGCATGTCGGTGCCCAGGTCCACCGCCAGGATCTGGATCACCGTCAACGGCAGCGGAATGCGGAACAGCACGAAGGCCAGGTAGGGCACCAGTTCCGGGATGTTGGAAGTGAGGATGTAGGTGAGGAACTTGCGGATGTTCTGGTACACCGCCCGGCCCTCCTCGATCGCCGCGACGATGGTGGCGAAGTTGTCATCCAGCAGCACCAGATCGGCCGCTTCCCGCGCCACCTCGGTGCCGCCGCGTCCCATGGCCACGCCGATGTCTGCGGCGCGCAGCGCGGGCGCGTCGTTGACGCCGTCGCCAGTGACCGCGACGACATGGCCCTTGGCCTGCAATGCCCGTACCAGGATCAACTTCTGGTCCGCCGAAAGGCGGGCGAACACCAGTTCGGGGCGATCCAGGGCCAATTGCAACTGCATCGGCGACAGGTGGCGCAGTTCCTCGCCGGTGATCACCCCGGGTGCCAGGCCTGCGGCATCCGGCCCCGTTCCACCCACCATGCCGATCTCACGCGCCACCGCCAGGGCGGTACGGGGGTGGTCGCCGGTGACCATGATTACGCGGATACCCGCAACGTGGCATTGCCGTATCGCCTCCGGTACTTCCGGCCGGGGCGGGTCGGCCAGGCCCACCAGGCCGACCAAAATGAGATCCTTCTCCCAATCCTCACGCGCCTCCTCCTCCGGCGGCGAACGCCAGGCCAGGGCCAACACGCGCAGCCCCCGTTCGGCCAGGCTGGCTTCCGCCGCCAGGGCCACCGTCCGGGTCGCGTCATCCAGGGGCCGCGTCGCCGCCCCATCCTGCAATCGGCCGCACAGGGGCAGCACCGTTTCCAGGGCGCCCTTGCAGTAAAGGCGGCGGCCATCCGGGGCGGCATGCAGGGTGGACATGCGCTTGCGTTCGGCGTCGAAAGGAAGTTCATCGAGCTTGGGCAGGCGCGGCCGCTCCTCGTCCAGGGCCAGCAGGGCGGCTTCCATCGGGTCGCCCTGAAATTGCCGCTTCGCCTCCACCCAGGCCAGGGTATGGCAGTGGACGGCAATATCCAGGGCGAAAGCGCCGGTGGGCATTTGGCCCAGGGATTCCGGTTCGACCTCGCGCCCGTCCGCGCCACCCAGCCAGAGACGCTGAACCGCCATGCGGTTCAGCGTGAGGGTGCCGGTCTTGTCGGAAAGAATCACCGACGCGCCACCCAGGGTCTCCACCGCCGGCAGATGGCGCACCAGCGCGCGGCGTCCGGCCATACGCCGCGCCGCCATCGACAACGCCAGGGTCACGGTGGGCAGCAGGCCCTCGGGCACGTTGGCGACCATGATGCCGATGGCGAATACGAAGCTGGCCCAGAACGGTTGGCCGGTGGCCATGCCCAGCAGGAAAAAACCGCCTCCCAGTGCCATCGCCAACATGGCCACCAGGCGCGACAGGCGGGCGATTTCGCGGTACAGGGGGGACGCCTGGACGTCGGCATGCTGGGACAGGCGGGCAATCTTGCCGAACTCGCTATGCCGCCCGGTGGCGAAGACCACGGCCCTTGCCTCGCCGGTCAGCACGGCGGTACCCGCCAGCAGCACGTTGCGTGACCGCAGAATGTCCTCGGTTTGGCACGGCTCGGCGCCACGAGACTTGGGCAGCGATTCCCCAGTCACCGCCGCCAGGTTCACCCGCACCCCGTAAGCCTCGATCACCCGCGCATCGGCGGGCACGTTATCGCCTTCCCGCAACAGCAGGACGTCGCCCGGCACCAATTGCGTGGCGGGCAGGCGCAGGCTCTCACTCTCCCGCAGCACCGTCACCTTCCGAGGCAGCAGCGCTTCCAGGGATGCGAGTACCTGCTCGGCGCGATATTCCTGCCAGAACGAGAACAGGCCGTTGATCAGGATCACCCCCAGGATGGCCCAGCCCAGCGCGGCCATCCCCTGCCCCGGCTCGCGCCATTCGGAAAAGAATGCCAAGCCCGCCGCCAACCAGAGGATCAGCGCGAAGAGATGGGAAAACTCCTTGAGTAGCCGCCACCACAGCGGCGGGCGCGCCAATCGCTCGATGCGGTTCTCGCCGTATTCCCGCAGCCGCGACGCGGCTTCCGCCGCCGACAGGCCCTCGCGCCGGCTGTGCAGGCTGGCGATGGCCTCATCGGCGCCAAGGTGATGGATCTTCATGCCGGGCTCGATAACGCGGCGGCGGCCATGCGGCCGGATAAACCGGCGCGAGACGTGATCGCCAGAGAGTTGCCGTCCGCTTGCATGAGGGCCTCATCTCCACATTCAACCTGGAAACGGTAGTTGGTCATACGCAAAACGCTCGAAAGCTGCGTGGGCAAAGGCATGACCGGTGATTGTTCGCTTCACCTGCGGGGTGAGTGGAAACGTCACTCGTAGGAGCGGGCTTGCCCGCGAATGGCCGCGTTCTATCGCGGGCAAGCCCGCTCCTACGGCACCTGCAACTGCGGGAAATAGGTTCAATCGAAAAACAGCCGTTGGAGGCCAGATGGCGATACAGCCGCAATCTGATCTCCGCAAGCTTCGCCGTCGCGGAGGCTCTTCAGTGATCTTCCAGGTGCGTCAGCGTGTCCTCGGCCAACTCGCCGGTTTCCGCGTCGACCCAGTCCGACAGGCCTAATTCCTGTTCCACTTCTTCGAGCCCCGCCGCTTCCTCGTACCCGCTTTCCGCGTTGTATTCCATATCCTGAACCGCCTCCAGCAGGGTGGCGAACGGGCCGAACAACCCATCCGCCTCCTTGTCCTGCCAGAAAAAACCGTCGGGCCGCTCAACAATGCGTGTCGTGTCGAAATCGGGGGGTGTTTCGGGAATGATCTGAACCATGGTGAACCCTCGTCAGTGATGAAAACCGCTGGGGTATTCTAGAAAAATCACGGGTGGAATAGTGCGAATGGCCGTCACCGGCCGACGCTACGGGGGTGCCGGTTTCTTCGGCGCGCGGCGGGCGCCTCCTGGCCGATCACTTCGCGCTGTGCGCCCACATCAGTCGGCGCGAGCCCCCACCCCGACAAAGCGTGCGGCGATGCCCGTCTCCCATTTGCGCACGACCATGATCGGCAACCAGCGCTGGGCTGGCGTCTCGTCCAGAAGTTCCACCATGACGTCCAGGTGCTTGCCGGGATCAAGTTCGTCCTCCGAGTAATCCTGTTCGATACGGAGCATCAGGCCATGCTCGCTCATATCCACGGTCATCCCGTGGGCGACCAACATGCCATAGGCATAGACCTGCATCTTTAAAATGGTGGAATTGCGCTCGCTCATGCGCCGCTCCCTTCCAATCAACGGATCCATCTGCTTGCCTCCAAAAGGTTGGCCAAAGCGTGGAGTAGTCCACCGACACAGTGAATCAGGCCAGGGTGACATCACGGGACAGGTATACATCCTGGATGGCGTTGAGTAGTTCCACCCCTTCCGCCATCGGTCGCTGGAACGCTTTGCGACCGGAAATCAGGCCCATGCCGCCGGCCCGCTTGTTGATTACCGCCGTGCGTACCGCCTGGGCCAGATCATTCTCACCCGAGGCGCCACCGGAATTGATCATGCCGGCGCGGCCCATGTAGCAATTGGCCACCTGGTAGCGAACCAGGTCTATGGGATGTGGCGAGGTCAACTCGGAATAGACCCTGGGATGGGTCTTGCCGAAATTGATGGCGGTATAGCCGCCGTTGCTGGTCGCTTGTTTCTGCTTGACGATGTCGGCTTCGAGCGTGGCCGCCAGATGGTTGGCCTGCCCGGTCAGATCGGCGGCCTCGTGGTAATCGACGCCGTCCTTCTTGAATCCGGAATTGCGTAGATAGGCCCAGAGAAAGGTGACCATGCCGAGCCGATGGGCGTGGGCGAAGGCCTCGGAAATCTCGATGATCTGGCGCCGCGATTCCGGTGAACCGAAATACACCGTCGCCCCCACCGCCATCGCGCCCAGGTCGAATGCCTTCCGCACACTGGTGAACAGCGTCTGGTCGTGCATTGTCGGGTAGGTGAGCATCTCGTTGTGATTCAACTTCACCAGGAAGGGAATCTTGTGGGCGTATTTGCGCGATACCGACCCCAACACGCCAAGAGTGGATGCCACCGCATTGCAGCCTCCATCAATGGCCAGCCTGACGATGTTCTCGGGATCGAAATACTCCGGGTTGGGCGCGAAGGAAGCGCCACCCGAATGCTCCACCCCCTGATCCACGGGCAGAATGGAAAGATAACCCGTACCCGCCAGACGGCCCGTATTGAAAATCTGCTGGAAGTTGCGCAGCGTGCCCGGTGTGCGGTCGCTGCCCGCCACCACCCGGTCGATGTAATCCGGCCCCGGCAGATGCAGGGCCGACTTCGGGAAGGTGTTGCAGGTATGGCTGAGAAGGGATTCCGCCTCGCCGCCGAGAAGCGCCTGGATATCGGTCATGTCGTCTCCTGAATGCCGCTCTGATTGGTCAAGCCTCCCTCTTTATAGCAGGGCTGGGTGAATCGCCTCCCACACTGACAGCGGCCCGGAAACATACACTGTGAACATTAGAAAACAACGGGTTGAAATACTTTTCTCAAGTACGGTAAAGCGATACCGGAATCCGGGGATGAAGAAATCTTCCCGAGTACAACCAGGCACTCGCTTCACATCGCCCGGTTGGACAGGCTATCCGCCGAGGCTACACGCATGCCGGGCGCACCAAACAAAACGGGCCGGCATGTAGCCGGCCCGTTCAACCATCCACCAGTTCAATCAGCCAATCGTGGTCTCGGCCGTATTGCGGTCGCCCTGGTTATCGGTCCAGGAAATCTGAACCTTGTCGCCAGCCTTGGCACCCTTGACCTTGAAAGCCAGGTAGGGGTTCTTGGAAATGCCGCCGCCCCACTCGGCATCCATCACGGTCTTGCCGTTCACGCTGGCGGTGACGTTGGTGATGTGGTGCGCGGGCACCACGCCGCCGGTCTTGGCATCCTTGCGCAGGCCGGTTTCCATCGGGTGGTTCATCAGGCACTTCACATCAGCGGTATCGCCGGACATGGAAGCACGAATCTTCATCGGTTCAGCCATTTACTATCTCCTGTTGATGTACGGTAAGTCGATTCCGGGTACAGCCGATCAGCCGCCGCAGCCGCCGATGGTGACCTTGACTTCCTTGTGAGCCTTGTAGGACTTGCCACCGGCCTTGACCAGGGCAATGACGTTGGAAGTGGAACCCATCTTGATGCGAGTGGAGATGTAGCCTTGCGCGCCGTTGCTGAGATTGAACACGGCAATCAGGGGTAGCGTGTTCTTCTCGCCGATGATGGCGATGGAATCCGTGCCCGCGATATTGGAGATGATCTCGACCGGCACGACGGCGCCGTTTTCAGCGATGTCAGGAGCCTTGACGCTGATGTCGCCAGAAGCGGAAGCGCTGTTCCCGCCGATGGAACCCAGGGCGGAATCAAGGTTCTTGGACTCGAAGCCAGCCTTGTTCCAACCCGCGAAAGCGGCCGTCGGCTTCATCAGACCGGCGGCAACAGCCACGGTCACGGCGCCGGCAGCGCCAGCACCTTTCAATACGTTCCTGCGCAGAATGTTCATATGCATTTGTCTCCTAAAAGATGCACTGCAAGTTTGCATTTAACACCGTCTACCTTGGTCCGTCCGGATGGTGAGGAGCACGGTTCGGCGGTGATTCGATGTTAACGCCACTAAGACCGCAAAAGAAACGCACAATCGTCTGATACTTTCGGGCTACCAAACAACCGTTCATACCATGCAGCGGCGCGCATCATGACACTCACCTCGTGCCCGTGTCCACGGGAGAGGCGAGGTTTTTCATTGCCGACAAACCCTTGTTTCGACATGGTCTTGTCAATTCAGTTGGACGCGGATGCCGAACGGAACGCCCACTTTGCCCTTGACCAGCCAGATTACCGGGTAGGGTGGTTCGCGTTCCGGGAAACTTCCTTGCGCATCGGTGAAGTAGACCAATAGATCGGGGCTGATGTGTTCCCGCGCCACCCAGTCGAACAGCGGCCGGAAATCCGTGCCGCCACCGCCACAGACTTCCTCGGGCAAGCGCACCGGCTCCCATGACGCGAAACGCCAGGGGCCGTTCGAGTCGAGTTTGTCGTCACAGGCATGCAGGGTGATCTCGGCGCGCACCTGACCCTTGAGGGCGTCGATTTCACTCAGGAACGCCATCAACTCCTTCTGCCGCACGGAACCGCTGGTGTCCAGGGCCACTACCACATTGACGCTCTGGCTGTGCAGGCGCGGCATCAGCGCGCTGGATTCACGCCGGGAAGCACGCTGGAAACTGTAATCGTCGCGCGCCGCGTTCATCACGTAGCGCGCCAGCATGGCGCGCCAGGGCAGTTGCGGCGCCAGCAGTTCGTCGACCAGGCGCATCAGCGACTGCGACAGCTTTCCGGCCTGGCGCGCGGCCTGCGCGGCGGCGGCCAGACGGCTTTTCCACTGTTCGTCGAGTTTGCCCGGATCGGCGGGAGGCGGGGGTGGCGCGGCGTCCACCTCCTGCCGCGCGACGCCGTCTTCCCGCGTTTCGGCGTGGCCGGAACCGCCGTCCTCCCGCTGGTCTTCGGAAGGTTCACCCTGGCCCTCGCCGCCATCCTGTCGCTGCGGCTCGCCATCACCGCCCTGTTCGCTCGAATCGTTGTCGAACAGGTGCGTGTCCTGGGTTTCTTCCGGCGGGTCTTCATGCAGCGCCGGATAGATTTCCTCCGCCGTCAGCCCCCGGTAAGCGGCGCTCATCAAGGCGTTGTCCGGCCCCCGCATGCGTTCGTCGTCCAGAATCATGTTCACCGCGTAATCGCAGGCCACATCCCAGCGATGTTTATGGCGATGGTTGCGCCGCGCGAAGTGCGACAGCGCGCAGTGCATGGCCTCGTGCGCCAGGACGAACTGGGTCTGCTCCAGCGTCAGGCGGGCGATGTAGGCGGGGTTGTAGAAGAAGCTTTTCGCGTCGGTCGCCGTGGTTTTGCACCACTTCGGGTCCGCCGCCTTCAGCGGCAGGTGCATGACCAGGGAACCGAGGAAGGGCTTCTCCAGGATCAGCCGCGTGCGCGCGGCTGCGAGCTTGGTTTCGAGGTCGGGAAGATCATTCATTGACAATGGTCAGGCGGCCGGTTTGAAGTCATACAACATCAATTCAGCCACGCTGTTGGCCCATTCCACGAACTCCGGCACGGCGAACAGCGGCTTGCCGACGGCGCGGTGCAGGTCGGTGATCAGCATCACGCCCATCTCGCGCTGCGGGTAACCGCGCGCATATTTCAGGATGTTGCCGAGCTTGCGCGGGTCGCCCGCAGATTCCTTTGCCCGCCGCACCAGCGCGGCCGCCACACCATATTGCAGGTCGATGCCCTTGGGCACCTCGGCCACCGTGCCGGCCAGGATGCCGTCGATGTCCGGCAGGTTTTCCATGTTGTCGATGAATGCCTTGAGTTCCACGCCCACGCCCTGCCCCACGCAAGCTTGCAGTGCATCGCCAAGCAGGTCGGGGCGGTCGGAGAACTTGTACAACGCGCGGTGGGCATATTCCCAGGAACGCGGGCTGGGGAAGGCCACCGGGTTGTGCGCCGGGTCGAAGCTGAACAGCAGATCGGGGCGGAAGCGCAGGAAGCCGAGGATGCGCGCGTCGATGCCGTGTTCCAGCGCCCAGACGACCCAGTCATCCAGATTGGCATCCACCTCGTAGTGGGTGAAGCGGTTGGCCAGCGGTGCCGGCATGGCGTAGGTGACGCCGCGGTCGCCCTGGCGGTTGCCGGCGGCAAAAATGGCCCAGCCTTCCGGGATCGCGTATTCACCCAGCTTGCGGTCGAGAATGAGCTGGTAGGCGGCGGCGGATACCGTCGGCGGCGCCGCATTGATTTCGTCCAGGAACAGAATCCCGGCCGGGCCGTGGCGATTGGCGTCCGGCAGCATGGACGGCACCGACCACTCCACGTTGTCACCGTTGCGGAAGGGGATGCCGCGCAAGTCGGTCGGCTCCATCTGCGACAGGCGGATGTCGATCAGCGGCACGCCATGCTTGGCGGCGATGCCGGCAATGATCTGCGATTTGCCGACGCCGGGCGGCCCCCAGAGCATGACGGGCGTGTGTTGGCCGGCGGCGCAACTGGCGAATTCGCGGTCGAGGATGGTTTCGATGTGAGATGGACGCATGTTGTTTACTCAATTCCAGTCGGGTTCGGGGCCGCCCGCAGCCTGTTCCAGTCTTGCCGCCACCAGCGCGGCCTGGATCCGTGGCGCGTCCGCCATGACGGGCAGCAAACGATGAATACGGGCCAGCCAGCGGGGCTTTTCGCAGGCCAGGATTTCCAGACGGGCGCGGGTCGCGACGGAGAGTCGCGGCCATGACAGCAGGATGGGCGCGAGCCATGCATGATAATCGGCAATAACCGAGTTTTCCAGTCGACTATTCCCGGTTTCCCGTACCAACAACTCGGGAAAGGCCGCCGCCGGGAGATGGCGTCCTTGCCATTCATGGGGGATGCGCAGTCCGGAAAAGCCAACGCCCTCTCCGGCCGGATCGCGCTGGAACCATTGCGCCGCCGAATAGGGGCGTGCGATCTGGTTGACCTGGCGCGCGAGCCGCTCACGGTGGCGCGGCTGCTCAAGTTCGGCCAGGGCGGGCGAATGAAAGCCGGTGAACGACTCGACGAAGGGATGCCATTCTCCCTCCGCCTGTTCGCTGTGCCTTACTCCTTCCCGATCACACGCCAGCAAGGCCAGCGGCAACCCGGATTCCTTGTCGAGCAGCCAGAGTTCCTGGCTATCGACGAGGGGAAACGGCAAGGCCGGGCGCGTTTCCAGCGCGGGCAGGATGTCGCCCAGGTTGTCGACGTGGCCGGCCTTCAAGCCTTCGCCCTCGATCCAGATGCCGGTGGGGCGCACCCAGCCATAGCCGTCATCGGCGCGCAGATGCCAGGTCAGGCCATCGAAGGAATGCGCGGTGACCTCGCCCGCCTCGACAATCTGGATGACACCACGATAGGGATTGACGCGGCGCAGGGCGTAGTAACGGGGGTACATGGGAAGTCGAAGTTGTGTCGGGCGCCACAAGCGTAACGCATTGCGCCGGCTTTCATCGGGTACGCGAGGCCGCTCCCGCCACGATCAACCGCGCTGAACCAATCCGCCACAGCCCCAGTCTCAGACCCTTCACGGCTAGAATGCCGCACCTTTCCACCAGGAGATTCATCTCATGCAACGTTTTTTTCTGGCCCTGTTCACGGTCTTTATCGGTTTTTCCCTCCCCATGCACGATGCCGAGGCGAAGCGGTTGGGCGGCGGCAAGTCCTACGGCATGCAGCGCCAGGCGCCGGTGAAGCGTGAAGCCACGCCGAACCAGGCACCCAGCCAGGCGCAGAACGCCGCCGCGCCAACACCCGGAAAACGCTCCTGGATGGGCCCCCTTGCCGGCCTGGCGGCGGGCCTGGGCCTGGCCGCGCTGGCTTCCCATTTCGGCTTTGGCGAAGGGATGGCCAACTTTCTGATGATCGCCCTGCTGGCGATGGCCGCCTTCATGTTGGTGCGCTGGTTCATGCGCCGCAATCAGCCGCAAGCGCAACCGGCTCAATATGCCGGCGCGGCGGCGGGATCGAATCAGCCCGTCCATTTCGAGCCGGCGCAGGCGCTGCCCGGCGGCGCGACCAACCCGAGCAACGCCGCGCCGGGAAGCGCCCCCGCGCTGCCCCCGGGCTTCGATGCCGAAGCCTTCACGCGCCAGGCCAAGGTCAATTTCCTGCGTCTGCAAGCGGCCAACGATGCCGGCAATCTGGACGACATCCGCGAATTCACCACGCCGGAGATGTATGCCGAGATCAAGCTGGACATCGACGAGCGCCACGGCGCCACCCAGCGCACCGATGTGGTGACGCTCAACGCCGAAGTGCTGGAAGCGGTGGAAGAAGGCAAGCGCCAGATCGTCAGCGTGCGTTTCCACGGCATGCTGCGGGAAGGTGGCGAGCAGGCCGCCCCGTTCGACGAAACCTGGCACCTCACGCGCCCCGGAGACGCCAGCCTCGGCTGGGTGGTGGCGGGGATTCAGCAGAACGTCTGAGCATTTTTACTGAATCGAATGGCGGCCCGCAGGTCGCCATTTTTATATTTTTTCCGCTCAGTCACGCCGAGGACTCATTTCTTTCAAGAAATCATCGCCCCCTCGTTGATAACAGTTCTCATTACTGACATGATTCGCTCCAGTCATTTTCCGAACTGGAGTGCCCACCATGAAGTGCCGCAATTCCTTCAAGTTTTTGTTGTCCGGCGCCTTGCTGCTTGCGCTGGGCCAGGTTGCCCAGGCGGCGGAAGTCATCGTTTATTCCGCGCGTAACGAACAGTTGATCAAGCCGCTGTTCGACGCCTACACGCTGGAAACCGGTGTGCAGGTCAAGTTCATTACCGACAAGGAAGGCCCGCTGATGGCGCGTCTGAAAGCGGAAGGCCGTAATACCCCGGCCGACATCCTGCTTACCGTCGATGCCGGCAACCTCTGGCAGGCGGCGCGGGAGGACTTGCTGAAGCCGGTCGATTCCAGGGTGTTGAAGGCCAACATCCCCGAACACCTGCGCGACCCCGGCAACGAGTGGTTCGGGCTGTCGGTGCGCGCCCGCACCGTGATCTACAACCCCAACAAGGTGAAGGCGGGCGAGTTGAGCACCTATGAAGACCTGGCCAGCCCGAAATGGAAAGGCCGCCTGTGCCTGCGCACTTCCAAGAAGGTCTACAACCAGTCGCTGGTGGCCATGATGATCGGGGAACACGGCGAGGAAAAAACCGAGCAGATCGTGCGTGGCTGGGTCGCCAACCTGGCGACCGACCCCCTCGCCGACGACACCAAGGCGATGGAGGCCGTAGCCGCCGGCCTGTGCGACGTCACCGTGGTCAATACCTATTATTTCGGCCGTCTGATGGAGAAGAAGCCGAATCTGCCTCTGGCCCTCTTCTGGCCCAACCAGAACCTGAAGAACAAGGCGGCCGGAGTGCATGTAAACGTTTCCGGCGCCGGCGTGACGAAGTACGCGAAACACGAGCGGGAAGCGATCCACCTGCTGGAATGGCTGTCTTCGCCCAAGGCACAGAATCTGTTCGCCGACGTCAACCTGGAATATCCCGCCAACCCGGCCATCCAATGGGATGCCACCGTAGCCGCGTGGGGCAATTTCAAACAGAACCTCATCAATGTCGCCGAGGCCGGAAAACTGCAGGTCAAGTCGGTGATGCTGATGGATCGCGCCGGTTACAAATGATGCTTACGCAACGCGGTAAAATGCGGACGTTTCTATCCATTAGTCGGCCTTCGCCATGACATTGACTGAAAGGGCGCCCGCTTCGGGCGCCTTTTCCTTTTTCTCCGCGCCACGCCTGACAGCGGCGGCCATCGCCGCGCTCACCCTGATTCCGGTACTCGTGGTGGCTTCCGCCTTGCTCGACCCCGACCAGGAAATCTGGGCGCATCTGTGGCGCTACACGTTGCCGGAGTTGCTGGTGAACACGCTTTGGCTGGCGCTGGGCGTCGCTCTCGGCGTCAGCCTGATCGGGGTGGCGCTGGCCTGGCTGACCGCCGCCTGCGAGTTTCCCGGCCGCCGCTTCTTCACCTGGGCCTTGTTGTTGCCGCTCGCCCTGCCCGCGTATGTCACCGCCTTCGTCTGGCTCGGCCTGCTGGATTTTTCCGCCTGGCTGCCCACCTGGCTGCGCGACAACTGGGGCATCGTCCGGCTGCCGCCGGTGCGTTCGCGCGGCGGCGTCATTCTGGTGATGGCGCTGTCGCTCTACCCGTATGTCTACCTCACCGCCCGCGCCGCCTTCCAGGGCCAGGGCCGGCGCCTCATGGAAGCGGCGCAATCCCTGGGTCTGGGCAGGGTGCGCGGCTTCTTCCGGGTGGCGCTGCCGATGGCGCGGCCGGGCATCGTCGCCGGCCTTTCCCTGGCGCTGATGGAAACCCTGGCGGATTTCGGCACCGTCTCGGTGTTCAACTACAACACCTTCACCACCGCCATCTACAAGGCCTGGTTCTCCCTGTTCTCGCTGCCGGCGGCCTCGCAACTGGCCAGCATCCTGATCTTCTTCGTGCTGGTGCTGGTGCTGCTGGAACAAATGTCACGCCGGCAGCGCAGTTACGCGCTATCGACGCGCGGCGGTGGCGCCTCGGCGCGTATCCGCCTGACTGGGTGGCGCGCCGGGCTGGCCGCCGGTTTTGCCGGACTGGTGTTCCTGCTCGCCTTCGCCATGCCGTTCACGCAACTGCTGGTCTGGGCGTATCGCGCCATCGGCGGCGATTTCGACACACGCTATTTCGCCTTCATCTGGCATTCCCTGCTGCTCTCCGGCATCGGCGCCGTGCTGGTCGCCGGCCTGGCGCTGGCCCTGGGCTATGCGCAGCGCCTGCAACCTTCACCCGGCATGGCCTTCACCGCGCGCCTAGCGGCCATCGGCTATGCCCTGCCGGGCGCGGTGCTGGCGGTGGGTTTCTTCATCCCGGTGGCCTGGCTGGACAACCTGATGATCGACCAGATACGCGCCTGGACCGGCCGCGAGAGGGGCCAGATTCTCGGGGGCACGCTGGCGGTGATGCTGCTGGCCTATTGCGCGCGTTTTCTCGCGGTGGGTTTCGGTTCGGTGGAAGCCGGATTGGCCCGTGTCACCCGCACGCTCGACGAGGCCTCGGAAGTGCTCGGCGTGACCGGCTTCAGGCGCCTGTTCAACGTGCATCTGCCGATGTTGCGCGCGCCGCTGCTGGTGGCGATGGCGCTGACCTTCGTCGACATCATGAAAGAACTGCCCATCACCCTGATGACCCGGCCGTTCGGCTGGGACACCCTGGCCACCCGTGTGTTCGAGATGACCTCCGAAGGCGAGTGGGAACGCGCCGCCCTCCCCGCCGTGGCCATCGCCCTCGTCGGCCTGTTGCCCATCTTCCTGCTCATCAAACACAGCGATGCTCGCACTTGACCGCGTAGCCCAGTCCTATGGCCGCAAGACGGTGCTCAAGGAACTCTCCTTCCAGCTTGCCTCCGGCCAGATCGGCTGCCTGCTGGGGCCGTCCGGCTGCGGCAAGACCACGGCGCTGCGATTGATCGCCGGTTTCGAGAAACTCGACAGCGGCGAAATCCGCATCCACGGCGAGGCGGTCGCCCGTACCGGCTGGACGCTGCCGCCGGAGCGGCGCCAGGTCGGCCTGGTATTTCAGGATTACGCCTTGTTTCCGCACTTGTCCGTGGCCGGCAATGTGGCCTTCGGCCTGCGCGGCCTGGGCAACGCAGAACGCGATCTTCGCGTGCGACAAATGCTCAGGCTGGTGGGCCTGTCGAAGGAAGCCGCGTCCTGGCCGCACCAGCTTTCCGGCGGCCAGCAGCAGCGCGTGGCGCTGGCCCGCGCCCTGGCGCCGAAGCCGCGCCTGTTGCTGCTGGACGAGCCGTTTTCCAACCTGGACGTGGAATTGCGCGAGAAGCTCTCCCTGGAAGTGCGCGACATCCTCAAACACGAGGGCATCACCGCGCTGCTGGTCACCCACGACCAGCACGAAGCCTTCGCCACGGCCGATGTCATCGGCGTGATGAACGAGGGCGTGATCCAGCAGTGCGACACCCCCTATGCCCTCTACCACCAACCGGCCAACCGCTTTGTCGCCGACTTCATCGGCCAGGGTGCGCTGTTGCCGGGCAAGGTGCTCAACAACCATCAGGTGGAAATCGAACTCGGCGTGCTGGAGGGCGTGGTCGATGGCGATTGCGGCGAGGAAGGCGGCTGCTCCCACTGCGCGCAAGGCTGTGCGGTGGATGTGCTGATCCGTCCCGACGACATCATCCACGACGACGACAGCCCGCTCCTGGGCCAGGTCGAGCGCAAGGCCTTCCGTGGCGCCGACTTCCTCTACACCCTGCGCCTGCCCGGCGGCGGCCGCGTCCTGGCGCAGGTCGATTCGCACCATAACCACGCCATCGGCGAACACATCGGCATCCGCCTCGGGGTGGATCATGTGGTGGCGTTCCGGAAATGAGTTCGCGGAGCCGTTCTGTAGCGCCGGCATCCTTGCCGGCCCGCGTGGCCAGACAAAGACGCCGGCAGGGATGCCGGCGCTACGGGTCGGCGCACCAGGTCAGCCGCGCATGACGCCCCTGATCGCCACCCTGCTCGACCCCGCCGCTTATTCACACCCGGCGCCGGCACCGCGCCTGATCGAAACCCATATTTCCTGGGTGATCCTGGCCGGCGACTATGCCTACAAGCTGAAAAAACCGGTGGATCTGGGCTTCCTCGACTTCAGCACGCTGGAAAAACGCGAACACTGCTGCCGCGAGGAAATACGCCTGAACCGTCGTCTGGCGCCGGACATCTATCTGGACATGGTGCCGGTCGCCGGCACGCCGCCGAAGATGGATGGCGGTGGGCCGGTGCTGGAATGGGCGGTCAAAATGCGCGCCTTCCCGGCGGAAGCCACCCTGGATCGCGTAGCGGAAATCCTCCCTGAGCAGATCGACGCCATCGCCGACCGAGTGGCCTCTTTTCATGACGACATCGCGCCGGCGCCGATGGACGGCGACTTCGGGACGCCGGAAGCGGCGCGGGCGCCGGTGGATGAAAACTTCCGGCAATTGCGCGCTTTGCTCCCCACGTCCGACGCCCCGCTCGACTACCTCGAAGCCTGGAGCCACGCCGAAGCCCAACGCCTGGCCGGCCACTTCGCCGCGCGCAAGCGGCAAGGCTTCATCCGCGAGTGCCACGGCGACCTGCACCTGGGCAACATCGCCTGGGTGAAGGGCAAGCCACTCATTTTCGATGGCATCGAGTTCAACCCCGGCCTGCGCCACATCGACGTCATCAGCGAGATCGCCTTCCTCTGCATGGATCTCGCGCATCGCGGCCAGTCGCCGCTGGCCTGGCGTTTTCTCAACCGTTATCTGGAACACAGTGGCGATTACGCCGGATTGGCCGCCCTCCCCTACTACCTGGTCTACCGGGCGATGGTGCGGGCGAAAGTCGCCGCGATTTTGGCAACATCGCGGGCCAGCCAGGCCGCTGGCGATTTCACGGAAACCACGAGCTACCTGGATCTGGCCCGGCGCATCACGCAACGCCCCGCCGCCGCGTTGCTGCTCATGCACGGGGTTTCCGGTTCCGGCAAGACCCGGGTTTCGCAATATCTGCTGGAGCGCCTTCCCGCCATCCGTTTACGTTCCGATGTGGAGCGCAAACGCCTGTTCGGCCTGGCCGCCCTGGCCGACAGCCGCGCGACCGGAGAAAACATCTACAGCCGCGAGGCCGGCGCGCGTACCCTGGCACGCTTGCTCGATCTCACAACCACCGTGCTGAATGCCGGATTCCCTGTCATTGTCGATGCCACTTTCATCAAGCGCGATTGGCGCGAACCGTTCCGGAAGCTCGCGGAAGAACGGGCCATCCCCTGGTGGATCGCCGCGCTGGACGCGCCACCCGAGGTATTGCGGCGCCGCGTGGCCGCGCGCCAGGCCGGCGGCCACGATGCCTCCGAGGCCGGCCCCGACGTGCTTGCCGCCCAGATCGCCGCCGTCGATCCATTCAGCGCGGACGAACTGCCCCATGTCATTCGCCTGAGCGACGCGCCGAATCAGGCCGTCAGCCAGTTACAAGCCCTATTGCCATGACCCAATACAGCACCTTGAGTACCCTGCCCGCCGGCCGTTGCGGCACCATCGTCCGCGTCGATGCCGATGCCGACCTCGCCGCCCGCATGCGCGCGCTGGGACTCATGCCCGGACGCCGCGTCAAGGTGATCCGACGCTCGCCCTTCCAGGGGCCGATTCAGGTTCGCGCCGGCCAGACCGACCTGATCATCCGCCGCCGCGAAGCCGCCGCCATCCAGTTGCTGCCCTGCCCGGTCGAAATCGGCTGCGCCTGACCTCTCACGCCCGACACCCTACGCATATGAGCAAACGAATCGCCCTGGTGGGCATGCCCAATACCGGCAAATCCACCCTGTTCAACCGCCTCACCGGCGCCGGCGCGCGCGTCGGCAACTGGCCCGGACTCACCGTCGAACTACTCTCCGCCAAGCTGCTGCTGGGCGATTCGATGGTGGAACTGGTGGATCTGCCCGGCCTGCACAACCTGCACGGTTTCTCCGAAGACGAGCGGGTGGCGCGGCACTTCATCGAGACGCAGCCGCTCAACGGCATTCTGGTGGTACTCAACACCACGCAACTGGAACGGCAACTGGCCCTGGTGCTGCAACTCAAGGCGCTCGGCCTGCCCATGCTGCTGGCCCTGAACATGGCGGACGAAGCGCAGCATCGCGGCATTCGCGTACATACCGATGCCTTGGAAGACCGCCTCGGCATTCCGGTGCGTCTGGTCAGCGCCAAGCACGGCCGCGGCGTGCCGGAGTTGAAGCAGTCCCTCACCGACTGGCTGCGCGCGAACCCGAAGCCGACGCAGGCCAGCGCCACCGCGCTCGAGGAAGACGACAGCATCGAGCATTCGGTGGACGACATGCTCAGCAAGGTTCTGCATATCCCGATCTGCCTTTCGCCCACCCGCACCGACCGCATCGACCGTTTTCTGCTGCATCCCTGGCTCGGCATTCCACTGTTCCTGTTGCTGATGCTGGGTGTATTCCAGCTCGTCTACGGCATCGGCGCCCCGTTGCAGGATGGGCTGGCCTGGCTGCTCGACGAGGCCAAGACGCGCTGGCTGACCGCGCTGCTTTCCGGCCTGCCGGGCTGGGCATCGAGCTTTCTCCTGGAAGGGCTGTATGACGGTGTCGGCACGGTGATGTCCTTCCTGCCCATCATCGTGGTGTTTTTCCTGGCGATGGCGGTGGTGGAAGACAGCGGCTATCTCGCCCGCGCCGCGTTCCTGATGGACGCGCTGATGTCGCGCATGGGACTGGATGGCCGCGCATTCGTCATGCAGTTGATGGGTTTCGGCTGCAATGTGCCGGCGATGATGGGCACCCGCGTCATCCGCAGCCGTCCGCAGCGCATCGCCGCCATGATGACGATTCCCTTCTCGCTGTGTTCGGCGCGGCTCCAGGTGTTTCTCTTCTTCACCAGCGCGGTATTCAGCCCGCGCGCCGCGCCCTGGGTGCTGTTCAGCCTGTATGTGATGAGTTTTCTCCTGGCTTTTTTTACCGCCTGGATGCTGCGCGGCCGCGCGCGCCGCGCCACCGACCCCCTGCTCATGGAACTGCCGCCTTACCGGGTGCCCACCCTCGCGGCCCTGACCCGGCAATCGTTCCGCGAATCCGGCCACTTTCTGCGCCAGGCGGGCGGTTTCATCATCCTGGGCGTGGCCCTGGTCTGGTTCCTCACCCACTTTCCGCTCGATGCCGCCCCGGCCAGCTCCGCCACCCTGGCGGGCCACCTGGCGAGCTGGATGGAACCCTTCTTCACGCCGCTGGGCATCGACCAACTCCTGTCGATCGCCCTGCTGTTCGGTTTCGTCGCCAAGGAGGTCGTGATCGGCTCGCTCGCGGTCATCTACGGCGCCGGCGGCGACCAGCTTTCCGGCCTGCTGGCGCAGCGTCTGGACTGGATGCAGGCATACAGCTTCATGCTGTTCACCCTGATCTATACCCCCTGCCTGTCCGCCCTGGCCACCCTGCGCCGCGAGGCCGGTGGCAGCCGCTACATGTGGGCCTCGGTGGCCTGGTCGCTCACGATTGCCTGGCTGTTGAGCTTCGCCTTCTATCAGACGGCGCGGGCGTTGTTCTAGACGGGCGGGGTTCAGGACAACTGCTCGACCAGCAGATGCTCGATGAAGTGTTGCAGCAAATGTCCCTCTTCCGGCGCCAGGGGAGTGAAGTGGACGCCGTAATGGAAACGCCCCGCCGATATGGCGCGATCCATATCGCCTTGGTTGCGTATCGTCGCGCGCGCGGTCAGGGAACTGGTCAACTCGGGAAGAACGATGGGGATGACCAGCGTGACTTCCGCGCCCACTTCGTCGAGTAGCCCGGTCAGTTCCAGCCTGGCGCCGTGCTCGCTGATATCACGCATGATCGCCAGCGTGGTGGAGCCGTTGGCGCGCAGGACCTCGACCGGCAGGCGGGTTTCCAGGCGCCGGGACTGGCGGATCTGACGGTACTTCACGCCCTCGGGTATCGCGAAATGCGCATAGGGATAGGGCCGCGAATGCG
Source organism: Hydrogenophilales bacterium (assembly GCA_023258975.1). Classification (GTDB taxonomy): domain Bacteria; phylum Pseudomonadota; class Gammaproteobacteria; order Burkholderiales; family Thiobacillaceae; genus PFJX01. The sequence goes on from JAHFRD010000001.1 coordinate 69,240, forward strand.
CGCGCAGACTGCGCGAGGTAAAGGCATAGGCATACATGCCGTGAACCACGCGAAACTTGAAACTGTTGCCCGGAGTCATCCATATCCCCTTTTCCCCGACGCTGGGCAGTGTGGTCAGGAAGCTCATGCGGCCATGCGCGCCGATGTAGCTGACATTGAAGGGCTCGACATCCAACCCCACCGTGGGCTGCACGATCAAGGACTCCCCCTCCTTGAGATGCATGTCGGCGAAATCCGCCTCATGCAACTCCTGATCCGGCTTCGCGGGTTCAGCCTGGGTCTCATCCATCTCGCATTACTCCAGATTCAATAACAAGTACCGGCCCGGTGCCGGTCGCCCCTCTCTTCGGCACGAAGCTCCGATTCTTTAACGCGAAACGCCTTGACCGCCCGGCGGCGCTCCCACGGCGGGCTTCCTGTTACTGCCGCGTCGCCCCGGCTCCTGAAATCGTGGATTTGGCCGGGCCGGACAAACCCTGGGGCTACAGGCAAACAGACGCATCCTTTATAGTGCGCGCCATGCTTGGAAAGCCCTCTCGGCGCTGCGCCGTCCCCAAATTCCCCCGTAAGCCTCTGGCCCCACGGGTCGCGCGGCAACTGCGCGAAGCCTGGTGGCTGGCCGCCGTCGGACTGGCGATCTATCTGGGCATGATCCTGCTCAGTTATCACACCGGCGATCCGGGCTGGTCGCACACCGGCATGGAACGAACCGTGGCCAATACCGGCGGGCATTTCGGCGCCTGGCTGTCCGACCTGCTGCTCTATCTGTTCGGTTTCTCCGCGTGGTGGTGGGTGGCGCTGTCGCTGTTCCTGGTCTGGTGGGGCTACCGCAACCTCGGCGAGGGAGCGGCCTCCGGCGAGCATCATCACGGGCTGGGAATCACCCTGATCGGTTTTCTTCTGGTATTGCTGACCAGCAGCGCGCTGGAAGCCCTGCGTTTCCACCGTGGCATTGTCGATCTGCCGCTGAAACCCGGCGGCGCCCTGGGCGATGCCCTGGCGCGCCTGACGCAAACCGTGTTCGGCTTCGATGGCGGCACCGTATTGCTGCTGCTGGCCTGGGGCGCGGGCATGAGCCTGTTCATCGGCGTGTCCTGGATCGTCCTCGCGGAAAAACTGGGCATGGGCATCGAAACCGGCTGCGCGCGCGCCTGGGGCGCCTGGCAGGCCTGGCGTGACCGCCGCGCCGGGCAGGAAGCCGTGAGCGAGCGCGAGGAAGTGGTGAGCAAGGAAAGAAAACGCATGGTCAAGGAGCCGCCGGTACGCATCGAGGCGCCGACCCGCACCATCGAAAAATCCGAGCGGGTGAACGAGGAGCGCCAGGAACGCCTGTTCCACGACCTGCCCGATTCACAACGTCCGCCGTTGCGCCTGCTCGACGAGCCGCCGGCCACCACCGCGCAAATCGACCAGGCCGGCCTGGAAGCCACCTCGCGTCTGATCGAACGCAAGCTGCGCGAATTCGGCGTCGAGGTGAAGGTGCTGGCCGCCTATCCCGGCCCGGTCGTCACCCGTTACGAAGTGGAACCGGCTTCCGGCGTGAAAGGCAGCCAGATCACCAATCTGGCCAAGGATCTGGCGCGCGCGCTGTCGCTGGTCAGCATCCGCGTGGTGGAAACCATCCCCGGCAAGAACTGCATGGGCCTGGAACTGCCCAACACGCAGCGCCAGGTGGTGCGCCTGACCGAAATCCTCTCCGCCAAGGTCTACAACGACAATGCCTCGCCCCTGACTCTGGCGATGGGCAAGGACATCAGCGGCAATCCCATCGTCGCCGACCTGGGCAAGATGCCGCATGTGCTGGTCGCGGGCGCCACCGGTTCCGGAAAATCGGTGGCGATCAACGCCATGATCCTGTCGCTGATCTACAAGGCCACCCCCGACGAAGTCCGCCTCATCATGGTGGACCCGAAGATGCTGGAGCTTTCCACCTACGAGGGCATTCCGCACCTGCTCGCCCCGGTGGTCACCGACATGAAACTGGCCGCCAGCGCGCTCAACTGGTGCGTGGGCGAGATGGACAAGCGCTATCGCCTGATGTCCGCCCTCGGTGTGCGCAACATCGCCGGCTTCAACCAGAAGGTGAAGGACGCGATCAAAGCAGGCCAGCCGCTCACCAATCCCTTTTCCATCACCCCGGAAAGCCCGGAGCGTCTGACCACCCTGCCCTACATCGTCATCCTCATCGACGAGTTGGCCGACCTGATGATGGTGGCCGGCAAGAAGGTGGAAGAACTCATTGCCCGCCTGGCGCAGAAGGCGCGCGCCTCCGGCATGCATCTGGTGCTCGCCACGCAACGGCCCTCGGTGGATGTCATCACCGGTCTAATCAAGGCCAACATCCCCACCCGGGTCGCCTTCCAGGTCGCCAGCCGCATCGACTCGCGCACCATCCTCGACCAGCAGGGCGCCGAATCCCTGCTCGGCCAGGGCGACATGCTGTATCTGCCACCCGGCCACGGCCACCCGACGCGGGTGCATGGCGCCTTCGTCTCCGACGACGAAGTCCACCGGGTTTGTGCCTGGCTCAAGGAACTTGGGCCGCCGCAATATGACGAAGCCGTGTTGGCCAACCCCGAGGACGAGGAAGGCGATGACGCGGACGCGAACGACGCCGAGGCGGACGCGCTTTACGACGACGCCGTCGCCCACGTGCTCAAGAGCCGCCGCGCCTCGATCTCCTCGGTGCAACGGCAACTCAGGATCGGCTACAACCGAGCCGCCCGGCTCATCGAAGCGATGGAACGCGCCGGGCTGGTCTCCCCCATGCAAACCAATGGCAACCGTGAAGTGATCGCTCCTCGAAATGACAACTAAATATCTGCTCCCCCTCCTGTTCAGCCTCTGTACCAGCATGCCCGCCCTCGCCGATGCCCAGGCGCGGTTGTCCAGCTTCGTCAGCCAGACCAAGGGCCTCAAGGCCCAGTTCACCCAGACCGTATTGGATCGCAACGGACGCAAGACCCAGGAATCCAGCGGCACCCTGTACTTCTCGCGCCCCGGAAAATTCCGCTGGGTTTACCAGAAGCCCTACGCGCAACTGCTGGTGGGCGACGGCAAGCGCTTGTGGATCTACGACGAAGACCTCGACCAGGTCACCGTGCGCAAGCTCGACCTCGCCATCGGCGACAGCCCCGCCGCCCTGCTGGCAGGCGAGAACGACATCGAAAAACGTTTCCACTTGAAGGACGCTGGCGAGAAAGACGGGCTGGAATGGGTCGAAGCCGCACCGAAATCCAAGGAAGGCAGCTTTGAAATGGTTCGCCTCGGCTTCAAGGGCGACAACCTGCAAGCGATGGAATTGAAGGACAACTTCGGCCAGACCACCCTGCTGCGTTTTTCCGGCCTGGAACGCAACCCGTCCCTGGGCGGCAGCCTGTTTCGCTTCACTCCGCCCAAGGGCGCGGACGTAATCAGCGACAAATAGGCATGCCGTACCTTGCCCATTTCACCAGGAACCACAAGCAACCCATTGATTCCTTGGCTTGTGTACCGATCCACTTGTAGCGGCGATTCCCGCTGGCTCCCATCAAGGCTTCGGCGGAGCCTAATCGGCTACCTTCCCGTGGAACATCCCGCCGGCACACCATGAGTCCCCGTTTTTCTCGTTGCGATTTGCGACCACGGCCCATCGCCCCGCTTTCGAGGAACACCGCGCAACTCCTTGATAAGAAAGGAATAGCGGGCGGTTTCACGGCAACCATTCTCATCCTGCTGGCCCTGTTCCTGTCCGGCTGCGCCACCCCTCGAATCGCCCCGATCCCGGAGGGCTTCACCCCTCTGGGCCACGATGCCCGGATCTGGCGCCAGACGGACGGAGATGCCTATGCCAAGGAAGTCTCGGCGCTGCTGGATCGGGTGATTGCCAAGGTGGAAGCCGTGCATGGACTGCCATTCCTGCGGCCACCGCGTGTCTTCGTGTGCGCGGGCAAGCCCTGTTTCAGGCAACTGATCGCGACCCCCGGTTACACCGCGGTCGTCCTGCCCGGTGAAATTCTCGCCTTGTCGCCTCGCTTGGAAATGGAAGAGAACGAACGGCTCCCCACCATCCTGGCCCATGAACTTTCCCACCTGCACCTGGGCCAGCGCCTCGGCCATTACACCGCCGACATCCCGATCTGGTTCCATGAGGGCCTGGCCAGCCTGGTGGGGGACGGCGGCGGCGCGGAGTACAGCAGCGACGAGGACGCCTGCAACGCCTGGGATTCCGGACGCCGCATCGACTTCGCGCAACTCGACACCCCGGCCAGGCGCTACCGGGCCGCGGACTTCAAGATGTCGATCCACCAGTTCTACCGCCAGGCCTGGCGCTTCATGCAGTACCTGCAACGGCGCGACCCCGAAGGGTTCGCCGACATGTTGTACGCCATTCAGTCCGGCACGGAATTCGTGGAGGCAGTGACTGCCGCCTACCACACCGGCCTGGAACAACTCAGCCTGGAATTCGAGTTCGACAGCCGCTGATACGGTTGCTTGCGACAAAAAAACGGCCCATCGGGCCGCTTCATGCTTCAAATCCGGCTTCAATAATTCATTTCCAGCTTTTCATCGCTGCTTTCCAGGCCGAAGTGGCCACCGTTGCGATACAACGTGCCGCTCCAGGTCCGGGTGGGCGCGGCTTCGGGTTCGCTGGCCTCGTGGCTGGGCGCGCCGGCGATGACCGGTTGCTCCTGTTCCAGTTTTACATCGCTGTTGGCATCACCGTAGTAGCCGCCGTTGCGGTACAGGGTGCCGGGATAAGCATCGCTGTCGGCACTGGCCGGTAGCGAGGTCACAGCGGCAAATCCCAGAGCCAGCAGAGTCAGTGTGGTTTTCATGGCAATCTCCTCAAGTAGTGGATCGGATACCCCCTGTTATGCCCTTGAGGCTAGCCCGTATTTCGAATTGATAAATAGGTCAATGGATATATCCCACTGTTTTTGTATGGTACTACCGGCTTCTCAAATCTCTTTGCAACCCATTGATCCGTATGGGGAGGTTATGAACCTGTAGCGCCGGCGTCTCGCCGGCTCGCTGTGCCAACCCGATGAACGAGCCGGCGAGACGCCGGCGCTACAGAAGGCTCAGGCACCCGCCCAAGCGATGCAATCGGCCCGCGAGCGGGGGAACGGTTCGTGGTGCCCCGCCTTCACTCCGGCCAGTTCTTGATGTAGCGCTTGAGCAGAGCGTTTTCGAAGTTGGCTTCCTTGAGGCAGGCGCGGGCTACATCGTGAAAGGAGATCACGCCCACCACCTTGCTTTCGTCCATGACGATGAGGTGGCTGATGCGGCTCTTGGTCATGGCGTCACGGGCGTAGTCGACGCTGTCGTCCATGCCGGCGACCACCGGTTCCTTTTCCATCAGGGCGCCGACCTTGATCTCGGCGAGCGAACAGGCGCGCGCTTGCAGGCCGCGCAGGATGTCGCGTTCGGTGATGAAGCCGACCAGTTCGCCGTCATGCATGACCAGCAGGGAACCGACATCGTTGTCCATCATGCGCTTGACCGCATCGGCAGCCAGCGCGTCCGGTTCGGTGGCGAAATTGGCACAATCGCCTTTGATGGTGAGCACTTCACGGATGAACATGTTTCTCTCCTTGTGATGGGGGCTATCAGGGCCGGACCAGACCGGCTTCCACCTGGTCGCGCGTGGCGCGGCCGACCAGCAATTCGATCAGGGTCAGCGCGAAATCCATCGCCGTGCCCGGCCCGCGTGACGTGGCGACCTTGCCGTCCACCACCACCGGATCATTCAGGCAGGTGGTGTTCGGCAGGCCCAGTTTCTCGATGAAACCGGGGTAACTGGTGGCGCGCTTGCCGTCCAGCAGCCCGGCCTGGGCCAGGGCGATGGGCGCGGCGCAAAGGGCCGCCGTGTATTTCCCGGCCTGGCCGAAGCGCCGCAACAGATTCTGCACACGCGCGTCGTTCTTCAGGTGTTCAGCGCCGGGCATGCCGCCGGGCAGCGCGATCATGTCGAAATCGCGCGCCATGACCTCATCCAGAGTGGCATCCGGCTGCACCCGCACGCCCCGGCTGCCCGCGATCAACCCGGCATGCAGGCCGGCGGTCACCACCTCGATGCCGGCGCGGCGCAGCAGGTCGATCAGGGTGACGGCTTCCAGGTCTTCAAAACCCGGCGCCAGGGGAATCAGAACGGTTTTCATGACTTCCTCCTCGCAGGTTCACGCATATTCACGCATATTCAATAACCGATCCGATTCGATCACCGCGCGTTCCGCGCAGTCGCCGATGGAAAGGCCATTGAGATAGTTGCCCACCAGGGCAAGCGGTTCCCGCTCCAGCATGGCCAGCGCTTCGCCAGCCAGTACCGCATGTTCCACGCCGGGCGCGGGCAGGCGATTGACCGCCTCTTCCACATGCAGGAAATCGCTGGTTTGCGCGCCCAGTACCTGGGCGATGCGCGCCAGCTTGCCGGAGCGGTCGAGCACGCCGGGGCGGAAATGGAAGGTATAGCCGCGTAGTCGGTCATGCGGCACCGGGTCGCGCGTCACCACCGACCAGAAACTGTCGTCATCGCCGATCAACCCGGCCAGGGGCGGCAAGGTCGTCTTGCCGGCGGGCAACACCACGCCCATCGCCTCGCTGGCGACCACGGGAATGCGTGCCAGGCGCCGCGCCACCTCGGGATAGAGGTCGGCCAGCAGGTGCGCGGCCGCGTCCACCGGAACGGCCAGGATCAGTTGTGAACAGTTCAAGGAGGCGCCATCCGTCTGAACCCGGAATCCCTCGCCTTCGCGCGTGATGGCCCGCGCCGGGGTACCGGTCGTCAGCGAATAAGGCGCTTCTTCCGCTAGGGCCTCCAGCAAACCCTGCAGGCCGCCGGCGAAGGTGAATTTGCGTGGCGCCTTCTTCATGCGCGGTTTCTTGCGGAACAGCCATTCGGCCGGGAAATCGTCGGCGCGCTGCGAGAGCACGGCGGCAAAGGCCGGCGCCAGCAAACGGCGGTAGTTGCCGCGCCCGAGCAGGCCGGAGAACCATTGCGCGACACCGCGCCCCGCCTTGGCCTTGAACAGGCCGAACGGCAGAAACAGCGCCGCCTCCAGGAAATTCAGACGCGCCAGGGGCGATTGCAGGCGGTTATCGGCGGTGACGAAGCGGTAACCGACCTTCTCGCGCAACAGCAGGTCCCCCAGCCGGCCGCGGTCGTCCAACGCCTCCAGCAACGGCGCGTAGGAGTTGTAGGCGGTATGCGCGCCCAGTTCCAGCCAGAAATCGGCTTCCGGCCGCCACGACCGGATGCAGCCGCCGAGACGATCCGCCGCCTCCAGCACGCGTACCGAGCGCCCGCCGCGCGCCATGCGCGCGGCGGCCACCAGGCCGCTGGCGCCAGCGCCGATCACGATGCAATCAAAATGTTCCATTCAGGCTTCCAGAAAAATTCAGTGTGACTCGGTAAAACGGTGGATCCGGCGCATGTCCCTCTTGTTCGGACGTCCGCGAATGCCTGAACCGGGCTCAACCGCCAGACGCCGCTGTTCGATGGCTTGCAGGCGGGCGGCCAGGCTTGCCTCGTCCTCGGCATAGAGTTCCCGCGCCTCGGGCGCCGGGCCACGCCGTTCCGACAACTTGCGCACGGTCACCACCCATTCCAGGTCGTTGATCCGCAGGGACAGCACATCACCCACCCGCACTTCACGGCTCGGTTTCACCCGCTCGCCCTCCAGCCGCGCCCGGCCACCCTCGATCGCCTCATGGGCGAGGGCGCGCGTCTTGTAGAAACGCGCGGCCCAGAGCCATTTGTCGAGGCGCACACGAACGATTTCCAACTCTTGAACTGGGTTATTTCGCGACATGGGGCGATGATACCCAGGAAACCCCACCGCCAGACTTTGCCCGGGAGTTTGCCCATGCGACACCTTGTTCTCGTCTTGCTGCTTCTGGCCGGTTGCGCCGGCACGACCAGGAACGGCCCCGATCCGGGCCGGCTGGTTCTGCTCGCCGCGCAAACCATTCCACCCGAATCCGCGACCCTGCGCCTGCAATACGGCAAACCTGTCGCGCGCAATGCGGTGCGGGAGTACGACCCGTTCTGCGTGCTCGAAATCAATACCGTCAGCGACTCGCCGCAGGGTGTGCGTCCGGATACTTTCCGCGTGACTCGCATCGGCCACAGCATCGGCACCATTGCCGACACCATCGCATTCACGACGTCCCACCCCTCCCCGATCAAGGTCGGCCTGGCCAGCGATCAGCGTCCCACCCACATCTATTACAAGACCCTGTTCTGGCTGCGCTCCGAACAACAACCGGGCGTGCGCCTGTTGACCTGCATGAGCAACCAGAACCTGCCCGGTGTCTATCCTTTCATGCGGCATCTCACCCTGCCGGAGATGCGCGAGGCCTTGGGCGCGGACTTCCGTCTGGAAATACGGTGATGGAGGAATTGACAGTACTGCCGGCGTCTCGGTAACCCAGGCCGCACGCTCCATCTTTTCGCCCACCGGCGCATCGCGCCGCCAGCGGTACTCCTACGAGGCCGCTCTCTTCAACCTGGAAACGGCAGTTGAACGCGCCCGCTGGTGCGTTCGGGCGGGTGGCTGGCGCGAAGCGACGACGCGGCGGGCCGGGGCCCGCAAGGAGGAGCGACAAAGCCAGACGCCCGCCCGAACGTGCCAGCGGGTGCGTAGCGGGATCACCCAATGGGTGAGCGTGATCGAAGGCACTTTCGCCAGCATCCACGCGGCCTCACGAGGGCGAATGAGCGTTCAACTGCCGTTTCCAGGTTCAATCCCTCTGCAAACACCTGGCGACCGCTATAGTGCCGGCATCGCAACCACAGGATCGCTCACCATGCCTTGGGAAGCCTGGTTCACGCTCGCCATCGTCGCGCTTTGCATCGGCCTGCTGGCCGGCAACCGCTACCCGCCCGATGCGGTGATGCTGGGCGGTTTGACCCTGTTGCTGCTGAGTGGCGTATTGACGCCGGGCGAAGCGCTGGCGGGCTTGTCCAACGAGGGTATGGTGACGGTGGCGGTGCTCTATGTGGTGGTTTCGGGCCTCCAGGAAACCGGCGGCGCGGCCTGGGTTTCCCAGTCGCTGCTGGGGCGGCCACGCTCGGTGGCGCACGCCCAGATGCGCCTGATGGCACCGGTGTCGGCCCTGAGCGCGTTCCTCAACAACACTCCGGTGGTGGCCATGTTCATTCCGGCGGTGCAGGACTGGGCCAAGCGCCACGGCATCGCGGCCTCTCATTTGATGCTGCCGTTGAGCTACGCCGCCATCGCCGGCGGCACCTGCACGCTGATCGGCACCAGCACCAATCTGGTGGTCAACGGCCTGCTGGTCGGGCAGCCGGGGCAGGCGAGCCTGAGCATGTTCGAGATCGCCTGGGTGGGCGTGCCAACCCTGCTGCTGACCCTGGTTTTCACCGCCCTGTTCGGGCGGCGCCTGCTGCCGGAGCGGCGCTCGATCCTCAGCCAGTTGGAGAATGCGCGCGAGTACACGGTGGAAATGCTGGTGGAGCCGCACAGCCCCCTGGAAGGCAAGAACATCGAAGAGGCGGGGCTGCGCCAGTTGCCCGGCATGTATCTGGTGGAAGTGGATCGCGACGGCCAGGTGATGCCGGCGGTTTCACCCCGAACCACCCTGCGCGGCGGCGACCGGCTGCTGTTCGCCGGGGTGGTGGACTCGGTGCTCGACCTGCAAAAGATACGCGGTCTGAAACCCGCCACCGATCAGGTTTTCAAGCTGGAATCACCACGCCATCAGCGTTGCCTGGTGGAAGCGGTGATCTCCGAAAGCTTTCCGCTTCTGGGCAAGAGCATCCGCGAGGGGCGTTTTCGCACTCTCTACCAGGCCGCCATCATCGCCGTGGCGCGCAACGGCGAACGCATCCAGCGCAAGATCGGCGACATCGTGCCGCGACCGGGCGACACCCTGTTGATGGAGACACACCCCAGTTTTCTGGAACGCTACCGCAACACCCGCGATTTCCTGTTGGTCAGCCGCCTTGACGACTCCACGCCGCCGCGCCACGAACGCGCCTGGATCGCGGTCGCGATCATGGCCGGCATGGTGCTGTTGGCCACCCTGGGCTGGTTGAGCATGTTGCAGGCGGCCATGCTGGCGGCCGGATTGATGCTGCTCGGCCGCTGCACCACCGCCTCGGCCACCCGCCGCGCGGTGGACTGGCAGGTACTGCTGGTCATCGCCGCCGCTTTCGGTATCGGCATCGCCCTGGAAAAGACGGGCGCCGCCGGCCTCGTCGCGGGTGGCCTGATCGGCCTGGCCGGGGACGATCCCTGGGCCACGCTGGCGTTGTTCTTTCTCGCCACGTCCCTGTTCACCAACCTGATTACCAACAATGCCGCCGCCGCCCTGATGTTCCCCATCGCCCTGGCCGCCGCCGCGCGCCTGGATGTCAGCGTGCTGCCCTTCGCCATCGTCATCATGAAAGCCGCATCGGCCAGCTTCGCCACCCCCATCGGCTACCAGACCAATCTGATGGTCATGGGGCCGGGGGGCTACACCTTCGGCGACTATCTGCGCATGGGCGTGCCGCTGACTTTCCTGACAGGCGTGTTGACCGTGTTGATCGCACCCCTGGTGTGGCCGTTCTGACCCACGAAAATCAGGTCGCGTCCGCTTTCGGCTTGCGGCGGCGATTCCTGAACGATTTCCTGCCCTCCCGCGCTTCTCCACCTTCCCCACCCTCGCCGGGCCTGGGATTGGGATTGGGGTTCGAATTCGGATTGGGCCTGGGATTGGGCCGCAGGTTGGCGGAAGCGGTATTCGAGCGCGGGCGCGAACGCGGTTGCGCGCCATCCGCACGAGGCTGCGGCTGCGCGCCATCCGCGCGATTGCCGGGCGCCAGCGAAATTTCCAGCTCGTGCAGTTCATCCCATTCGGCCTCGGTGCGCAGCCTGTCGGGAATGGCCAGAAGCTCTTGCAGGCGACGGCGTGGGGGGACGGTTTGAGGTTCAGTCATGGCGGCATTATCCCATCGCGGGAGCGTTGCTAAATAACTCGTTTTATTTCGGTTCCGGCGCAAAACCCAGGGCGCGCCAGCCGGCGATTCCCAGTTTGGTCAGGGTTTCGATATTGCGCCCGTAGATGGCCTCGGCGTCGGGATAGGCCGCCACGGCGCGGGAAAGGCTTTCTTCCCGGATCAGGTGCAGGGTCGGGAATGGCGCGCGATTGGTGTAGTTGCCAATATCGTCCGGTTCGGTATCGGCGAACTGGAAGGCCGGGTGGAAGCTGGCCACCTGAAGCACCCCCTCCAGTCCATGATCTTCCACCGCAGCCTCGGCAATGACCGTGAAGTCGTTGAAATCATGAAAATCCGGCAACAGGGTCGGGTGGATCAGCAAGGTGGTGTCGATCTCCGACGGGTCGGCCGCCGCCAACAGATCCAGTTCCCGATCCAGGTCTTCCAGGAAACCATCCAGGTGCCGCGCCTCACTGACCACGAAGCGCACCTGATTCTTCACGTAGACCGATTTCGCGAAGGGGCACAGATTCAGCCCGATTACCGCCTTCTCCAGCCACTGCCGCATGGCGTCAATGACTTCCTCTTTGTTCACCACGTTCTGATTCATCTCGATTCCAGTCATGAACTTCCAAAACCTCCGGGGTAACGATGGCGGCCCGCTCCAAGGCACCCGCCGCGACACAGGCCACGACATCGTTCACGCCGATCTGGCCACCCGCGAGGATACGCGCGGCCACCCCACCATGCCCACACGGGGCGTTGTAGCCCTGAGACCGGGCACTTCTTCCATGCGCGAACAAGGCGCGTAATGGCCGGCTTGTCGGCGTCAGGGTTCACGCTTCTCCATCCGCGCCGCCAGATTCTCCCAGGGAATGTCCCGCAGGCTCCGCGCCAGCCGATGCACCTCGCCGGTTTCCACCAGCCGGCGGCGCTCCAGCCCTTCCTTCACCCCGTGATGGCGCAGCATCTCGCGCAGCGCCTCGTGTTTGTGCTTCACATCCGGATTCAGCACGTCGCCGCGACGGGTATGGAAGGCATCCTCCCACTCCTCGCACACCGTGGTGAAGACGTTGAACTGGCGGCAGGCCATCGGCCGCAATGGATGGATGGCGCACGCCTCGTCGACCAGAAACGGGCAGGCGCCCAACTCGCGATGGCGCGCCAACTGCTGGCTGACCCGTTCGCGTTTCTCCCCTTCCAGTTTTTCCACCGCATACCAATACAGCCCCATCAACTCCAGCGGATAGACCGGAATGTCCGCATGGCTGCGGCAGCAACTCGCGCAACCGCGCGCGCAAGCCAGTTTGCGTCCATCGGCCTTGATCGCGGCGGCCACGCCCTGATTGGTGATGAACTGGATTTCAAGCAGCAAGGCCAGCCAGGGCAGGCGTTTTTCGTCGTCGGGAAAGCGCGAGCGCGCGGGTTGGCTGGACATGCGGGATCAGAAAGAAGGAACGAGGGGCGAGGATAGCAGGACGGCGGGTTGGCGAAGGCATGGGAGCGCATCCAGTACCGCGCTGATGAAGCACACGAACGGGCCGGCGGGCGCCCTTCTACTACCTCAAACCAATGACGAAGCGATGCTTGCCTGATGCTGTGCGTGGGATGTCGTCGAGGTAGCGCACTTCCAGGCGCATCCCCGCCTCCACCTCCCGTTGCAGGCGGGTACGCAGACGAACCAGGGTCTCGGTGCCCAGGGGCGCGGCGGCGACCAGGTTGAGGACGAGTTGGTCCGGCGCTTCCTGCACCCACTGGTATTGCCGAATCCCGGCCAGGCCATAGAGCAGGCGGTTGAAATAGGCGGGGTGGAAGGTCTTGCCGGCGCGGGTGCGGATCAGGTCGTTTTGCCGGCACATCCCCATTTCCATGAGCGGAAACGGCGAGCCGCATTCGCATTCACCTTCCAGCAGGCGGCCGGAATCGCCGATGTCGTAGCGGATGAAGGGCATCAGGCGGTTGGTGAGGGAGGTGACCAGGAAGCGGTCTTCGCCCTCGATCCTTGCGGATTCGAGATGCACCAGATCGGCGAAGATGTGCATGCGGCCGTGCCGGCATTCCCAGGCGATGTTCGGCACCTCACGGCAGCCGTATTGGTTGAACACCTTGCAGCCGAAGGCCTGTTGCATCGCTTCGCGCTGGCTGTCGTCGAGCATTTCGGCGGTGGAATAGACGCCGATCAGGCTTTTCGGCATGGGCAGGCGGCTGGTGATGACGTGGCGGGCGAGTTCGCTCATCGCCGAGGCGTAGCCGTAGAGCAACGTCGGCCGCCAGGCCTGGATGGTGCGCGCCCAGGTGCTCAGGCTCGCCTCGCTGTATTCAACGGCGGCGATGGTCTTTTCGGCGGCGATGAGGTCACCCCACCGAGCACTCCAATGAGCGCCCCAGCCACCACCGAACACGCCGCCCTTCACCGTGTCGTGGCGCGCGCCCCAGAAGTACAGCACCTTCTGTCCCGGCCGCCAGCCGGACATCATGAAGCCGCGCATCATCCCGGCGCGCATCAGCTCGTGCTTGGCCACGTCGTACCAGAACGCCAACGGCTGGCCGGTGGAACCGCCAGTGTGGCCGAGTTTCACCTGGGAGCGGTCGGCATCGCGGGCGAGCAGGTCGTCCAGCCTCTCGCGCACGGCTGTCTTGCCCAGGATCGGCAGGTCTTGGGTAGCGGTCAGCCCGGCGAATCGTTCCGTGTAATACGGCACGTTGCCGACGGCGTGAGCGATGATCGCGGCCAAGTCCCGACGCTGCTTGTCCAGCAGCGCCTCCCGACTCAGCGCCTGGTTACGCAACAGTTCATCGAGCCGCGCATAACGCTCTGGAAATGGGTGGCGGTGCAGCCGGTAGCGGAGGGAGGCGAGCATGAAACCTGTGGCGCCGGCGTCCCGCCGGCTTTTTTAAACAGCCGGCTGGAAGCCGGCGCTACAAAACCCGGCCACGAGCCAGCAGATCGAGCGCGGCGTTCCAACCCCGCCGGTCGTCCTGGAAACCGGTGATCGCCGCCGCCTGCCGGGCACGCCAGTCGGCGCGCCGCTCCACATCGTCGATGCGCGCGTAACAGGGGGAGTCGGCGCCGAAGTTGCGCGCGAGGTTGTCGGCGAAACGCTCGAAGTTGGCGACCGCGCCGGACAATTCCGGGGCGCAATTCACCCGCAAGGGGTGCGCCGGATTCATCAGCGCTGAATTGTCACGACTCCGCCACCACTGCGCGGCGTCGTGCAGCCTTTCATTCAATAACGTCAGCCGTTCCAGGATGGATTGCTGTTTGATCCGGTATTTCTCCCGCATTTCACCCTGCATGGCCACCAGGGTTTCGCCGATTTCGGACGCAGTCAGCGCCTCGCCGGGATAGCCCAGCGCCGTCAGGTGTTGCATCGAGAACAGCATCACGTCGCCATGAAACTGCCGTTCGAATTCGCCGCACAGGTCGATGGCGCGGCTTTCATCGAGCACGCCGGGGCGAAACTCGGATTGCCCGGTCGCCTCCACGGTGCGCTTGTGCAGCATCGGCACATTGGCGGAGACGAAACCGTCGCCCATCTCGGCTTTGAGCAGGCGCCCCATAGTCGGCCCGGACATGCGCAGGCGCAGCGGGGCGAAGGGAATGAACCAACTCAGCGCCTCAGGCCGGAACACGTAGTTGCCGGTGTAAATGGTGCGCGCCGGCCGCGCGCTGGCCAGCGCGGCTTCGTACTGGAACCAGGTGATGCGGGTGGGGTGTTCGCCGTGGAAAAAGCGGTTCAGGCGTTGCGAGAACGACGCGAAGCACGCCGCGTTGTCGGGTTCGCCCGGCAACGGGCAACGGTAACGGTAAGCATCGCCGCTCTGTTTGAAGCCGAACAGATCGGCCATGTCGTGATAGGCGGCATCCCCGCCGCTCCGGGCGCCGGGCTGACAGTAGGCCGCCCCCGGCTCGACCGCGCCCATTTCCCGCAAAAAACCGATCACGTCTTCCAGGAAATTGCCGGCCATCACCGCCGGCGAGACGGGCGGGTCGCCAACCACCTTGCCGGTCAGAATCCGGGCATCGGTACGGGTAAATATTTCGTCCAGGCGATAGAGAAAATTCACCGCGAATACTTCCCGGCCCCCCTCCGGCGTGGCGACCTTGACCTTGAATTCCTGATCGGCGTCGATGGTGTAGAACAGCAATCGTTCGGCCGCGTTGCCGGGAAACATCTCGGCGAGCTTCAGGTAGGCGATGTTGCGCATCATCCCCTGGCCCTTGTGGTGGAAGGCGTCGCGGCGGTGGCCGCCGACGATGGAAGTGGGGGGCTGTCCGGCCAGCGTGTCCATCAACGCCAATTGCTCTTCCAGGCCGAAGTAGTGGGTCGTCAGCCCCTGGCGGTCGAATTCGACGGCAATTTTCCGGTTCTGTTCGATGGCCGCCGGCTCGCCGGAATCGTCGGCCAGCAGTACGGATACCTTGCGCCAGCGGCCGTTTTCCCGGCCGCCATAACCATATAGTTCACATAGTTGCAGCAGACTATTCAGACAATCCTTCAGGTGTAGCGGGCTGTCGGCGACCGGGATGACGATGACGAAACCGTAGCGCTTGTCTGCTCCCCTGGCGGCGACGCGCTGTTCCAATTCCCGGAACGCGGCCTGGTAGGGCGCCAGCAATGCCTCGTTCAACCCACCATCCCAGAGCGCCGCTTCCAGTTCTTCGATGGCGCCGCGTTGATCCGCGACCCAGGTGTCCAGTTCAGCGGGCGGACAGGTAGGTTGGGAAGGCATTCTTGTCCAGCATGATTTCGATGAGGTTGATCGAGCCGGTCAGATCGGCCTTTGCGAACAGGTCGTCGAGGTCGGCCTCCTGTTCGATCTTGTAATGATGGATGCCGAAGGACTGCGCAAGCAGGCGGAAATCCGGGTTGACGAAGTCGCAGTCGATGTAGCGCTCACCGTACAACTGGAACTGGTTCTTGCGGATCAGGCCCATGCTGGCGTTGTTGATGACCACCACGTTGAGCGGAATGGCGTAGTTCACCGCCGTCATGAGTTCCATGCAGCACATCTGGAAGCCGCCATCGCCGAGGATGGCGAAAGCCGGGCTGGTTTTTGAGAAAAACCGCGCGCCGATGGCCGCCGGGATCGCGTGGCCCAACGAGGAGATGCCGGAATTCGGGAAATAGTGGTTGGCGTGCGAAACGTCGAAGTAGCTCTGCGCGAACACGATGTTGTCGTCGAAGATCATCGCGTCTTCCGGAAAGTGCTTGGCCAGGCCGGAGAAGAACGCTTCCATGAGGCGGAATTGCGCGCGTTTTTCCGTCTCTTCCTCATCGCTCGGCTGATTCGCCAGGCGCCGATGGCCGGCCAGTTTCTCCAGGCGTGAATTGGCCACCACACCGGACAGGCCGCGACTTGCCGCGTCGGATTCCAGCAGTGCCAGCAACTCCGTGAGCACCTCGCGGATGTCGCCGTGAATCGCCACATCCGCCTTGAATACCTTGTTCAATTGCGAGGCATCGCGGTCCACCTGCGCCACCTTCTTGCCGGCCAGCAATTTGCTGTCCCACAGGTAACTGGTGCGTTCGTTGAAGCCGGCGCCCAGGAAGATCACCAGATCGGCGTGTTCGACGATATAGCGGTAGGCATCGCCGTTCGAGGTGACGCCCAGGCAGCCCAGCGACCATCGCGAGCCTTCGCTCACCACGCCCTTGGCCTTGAGGCTGGATGCCACCGGGATGCCCAGCGCCTCGCTCAGGCGTGCGACCACGCCACGCGCTCCGGCCTTGATCGCGCCATACCCGGCGACGATGACCGGATCGTCGGCCGTCTCGATCAGCCGGGTCAACTCCGCCACCGGCCCGGACTGGGTGGGGATCGCTTCACTGTGGCGCGGGATATGGAGGCGGTCGAGCACACTCGCGTCGACCAGTTCCTTCTGCACGTTGTAGGGAATGGACAGCAGCACCGGCCCCGGATCGCGCGCGAACAGGGCGCGAGTCGCCTGGTTGAGCACCTGGCCGAGGTAATCGGTGCGCTCAATCAGCTTGTGATAGCGGGTGATGCCGCTGAACAGGCTGCCCTGATCGATCGCCCCGCCCTCGCCCGAGCTTTCCTGCAAGCCGCCCTTGCCGAAGATGTAGGTCGAGGTCTCGCCGGTAATCACCAGAACGGGCAGACGCTCGGCGTAGGCATTGGCGATGCCGGTCACCAGATTGGTGGCGCCCGGGCCGGCCGTGGCGATGCACGCGGAAATCTTGTGGGAAACCCTGGCGTAGCCGCCCGCCATGAAGGCCGCGCCCTGTTCATGCTTGACCAGCACGCTGTGGACCCGCGAGCCATGTAGATGGTCGTAGATCGGCAGGACGTGGGCGCCCGGCATACCGAAGATGTGTTCGATGCCGAGTCGCTCCAGGTACCGGACGATCAGTTCGCTGACGGAAACTTTCATTGCGATGGGTTCATGCGGGTTTTGTTGGGCACGCCGCGTGGTGCTCAAGCTACGCGACGGTGCTCCATGCTGGCGCGGCGAAAGTGCCGGATTTGAGCACAAGACGCCCCCTACGGGAACCATGCGGCCACGGTGGCCAATGATCGCGCCAAGCGGGGAGCCGGTGCCCCGGTCTGAGCAAGCAACCGTAATGGCGCGGCGACACAAGTGGGGGCTTGACCACCCCCTGTAGAATCGCGCCACTTTCCTGATTGCCGGTAACGCCCCATGTCCGATTCCCTTGCCAGCCTGCTGGCCGCCGCGCTCGATGCGCGGGCTGATCTTCTGACTCGCCTGCATGGCGAGCAAACCGATGCCTACCGCCTGTTTCACGGCAGTGTGGAAGGAGCACCCGGCCTGACGGTTGATCGTTATGGCGATCTGCTGCTGGTGCAGAGTTTTCACCAGAGCCTCTCTGGCGACCAGATTGCCGCGCTGGAAGCGTTTTATGCCGACGCCCTGCCCGGCCTGGCGCCGATCTACAACGACCGCAGCCAGCCCAATTCACGCATCCGCAATCCGCTGACTCCGGAACAGAAAGTCGCGGCCCACCTGCCGCGCCAGACGAGCGAACTGGGCGTGAATTACCGCATCCAGGCCCGCCATGAAGGCCAGGACCCGTGGTTGTTCCTCGATCTGCGCGCCGGCCGGCGGCGGGTGATGGCAGAGGCCGCAGGCAAATCGCTGCTCAATCTGTTCGCCTATACCTGCGGGGTCGGCATCGCCGCCGCCAAGGCGGGCGCACGCCTGGTGGTGAACGTGGATTTCGCCGAATCCGGCCTCCGTGTGGGCAAGGAAAGCGTCCGCCTGAACGAGTTGCCGACCCGGCCGCGCATGGTGCAAAGCGATGTCTTCGCCGCCCTGCGCCAATACTCCGGCCTCGGCCAGCCGAACATGGTGCGCGGCAAGCGCCTGCCGCCGTTTCCGAAGCTGGAGCCGCAACAGTTCGACCTGGTGTTTCTGGATCCGCCGCGCTACGCAAAAAGCCCGTTCGGGGTGGTGGACCTGGTCAACGACTATCCCGCTTTGTTCAAGCCGGCGCTGTTGAGCACGGTGGAAGGCGGCACGCTGATCTGCTGCAACAACGTGGCGGAAGTCGAAGCGGAGGCCTGGCTCAATCAGTTGCGACGCAGCGCCGACAAGGCCGGTCGGCCGATTCGCGAGGCGGAATGGATTGTGCCGGAGGCGGATTTCCCCAGCCCGGACGGCAAGCCGCCGCTGAAAATCGCGCTGCTGCGGGTTTGAGCGTATACCGCTGAACTGACCATGAGGAGGCGCCCATGAAAATCCCGAAAAGACTCGAACCCCTGCTTGAAGACGGCCTCATCGACGATGTGATCCGCCAACTCATGAGCGGCAAGGAGGCGATGGTTTTTGTCGTCCGCTGTGGTGACGAGGCGCGCTGCGCCAAGATCTACAAGGAGGCCAACAAGCGGGGCTTCCGCCAGAGCGTCGATTACACGGAAAACCGCAAGGTCAAGAACAGCCGCCAGGCGCGCGCGATGGCGAAGGGCACGCGCTATGGCCGCGAGGCGCAGGAGGAAGCCTGGCAGAGCGCCGAGGTCGATGCCCTCTATCGCCTCGCCCGCGCCGGGGTGCGTGTACCGAAGCCCTACAACTTCCATGCCGGCGTGCTGCTGATGGAACTGGTCTGCGACGCGCACGGCAACGCGGCGCCGCGCCTGAACGATGTGGAATTCACCCCGGAGCAGGCGCGCGCGCATTTCCAGACCTTGCTGAGGCAGGTGGTGCTGATGCTGTGCGCGGGCGTGATCCACGGCGATCTGTCGGAATACAACATCCTGGTCGGCGCCGATGGCCCGGTCATCATCGACCTGCCGCAAGCGGTGGATGCCGCCGGCAACAATCACGCCAAAACCATGCTGGAGCGCGATGTCGGCAATCTGACCGTCTACTTCGGCCGTTTCGCGCCTGAACTGCTGGCGACAAAATACGCCAAGGAGATCTGGTCGTTATACGAACACGGCGAATTGCACCCGGATACGCCGCTCAGTGGCCATTTCGCGGAAAGCACGAAGCCGGTGGATCTGCGCGGCGTCATCCGGGAAATCGACGATGCCCGCGCCGAAGAAGCCGCGCGGCAGTCGCGGATGCGGGAAGCGGAATAATCCTGAAAACAGCAATCGACTACCCCACGCCTTGCCCAACCAGTCGAAGCACACCAGCCGTTCCCGCACATGAAAAAAGCCGTCTGGACAGACGGCTTTTTTCATTGCTACAAGATATTTTTGGTCGGGGCGAGAAGATTCGAACTTCCGACCCCCTGCACCCCATGCAGGTGCGCTACCAGGCTGCGCTACGCCCCGACGACAAGCGGCGCATTATAGGGGTGTGGGTGGGGGCGGTAAACAGCGGAATGCCGGTCGACGCGGCTTTTTTTACCAAATTGGCGTTCCTCGCGCGGATGCGGGCCGTCATGCCGGCAATGGCAGCCTTTCCATGAGGTAGCAAAGACAATCCTGGCGAATGACGCGGGCATCACGGGTGAGCATGGCAGGCATCAACGGGCGGCGCAGGCGGATTTTTCCATCGCTGCAATCGAACAGCAGGCTGCCTACCTCTTTGCCCGCATCGTCCAGTGCCTGGAGGCGGACTTCATGTCCCCCGTGAATGTGGGCAAGTTGGGCGCCGGGCTGGAGTTCCCGGAAATTCAGATGGTCGAGATCGGACGGGAATTCGATTTCGCATCCCGCCTCGCCGAAGCTGAAGCGCACGTTTTCCGGCACCTTGACCGTGGCGATGGTGTGGAACAGGTCAATATCCTGCGCATGCACCGGATGCGCAGGAAATTCCGACAGATGCAGACAGGCATCCATGTAGGAGGCGGCGTGTTCCACCCCTTGCGCGGTGCCCGGTTTGCCGCATTCCAAGGTGACGGCGGGGCAGAGTTGGGCGAAAGCGGCGGACTGCACGCCGCGTGGCTGGGTGAAGTAGACGACGGTGCGGGAAAACAGGGTGGCCAGATGCAGCCAATCGGCATCCAGGCGATTGATACAGCCGTAGTGGGGGTTGAGTCCGGTGTTGTTATGGATGTCGATGCTGGCGAATACGCCGCGTTCGCGCATCGTGTCGACCACCTGGCGCGCCATGAGAAATTCGGGTCGATCCGAGTCCATGCCTCCGGGCCAGATGCGGTTGTAATCGGACTGGCCGTCGAGGGCGCGCAGCCCTTGGCGCGCGGCGGTGATGTTGCCGATGAACAGGGAAAGCGCGCGTGGCGGGCCGGAGCGGGCATATTTCCGCAGCACCTCGCGCGCGGCCAGCCAGCCGGTTGCTTCGTTGCCGTGCAGCAGGACGGATACGAACAGGGGCGCCACGCGGCGGCCGGGCAGATGGATCAGGGCGGGGCCGGGCAGAGCTTGATGCAACTGATCCGGGCCCAGTTCGAGCAGGCCGCCGGGAAGATGGTCGTACACCCGCAACATCACACGCTCCATTCATGTACCGGCGCACCGGAACGCTGGTTTTCCAGATAGTCGGCCAGCATCTCGGCAACGCCGGCTTCGTCGGCTTCTCCACCCCGCCTGTTCAGGCGGGCCAGTTGCCAGACCGCGCCGGTCTGGCCGTTGCGTACTCGCGCGGCGACGACACCGAGATGGCGCTCGATCTCGGCACTCTCCAGGCCGAAATCGCGTAGCCCCTGTTCCGCCAGGGGCAGGCCGATGCGCGGCCAGAACTCACGCGCCGAGTGGTGTTCGCCATCCAGCCAGAGCAGATCGGCATCCAGCCCATCGCGGGCGGCGGCATAAAAATTGGCGCGGGCGGCGGCGAACGGCAGACGGCCCTCGGGCGCCTCGGGCATTTCCGCCAGCGCCCGATTCAGACCGAAGTGGCAGGCACAGTTGGCGACCATGTCCGGCACGGTCGGCCCACTCGGAAAGATGCGTTGTTCCAGCCGGACATGCGCCGCGCCGAGTGGGTCGAATCCGACCAGCGGCCTTACCCAGCGCCAGATGGAACCATTGTGCTGGCGCAGGTGCGGATAGCGTGAGGCCGGCTCATCCAGGGGCATGGGCAGGAGGATGGGAAACAGGTCGAGATTTTCACGGAACAGTTCCAGCAGGCTGTCGCGGACATAGCCCTGGCCGAAACCGACCCGGCGCACGTTGGTATCGGCGAGGCCGGCATAGCCGCCCAGTTCCACGGATTGCTCGAACAGCGGAATGCGCGTCTCGCGCCAGAGCCGTTTACCGAACAGCAGGGGCGAATTGCCGGACATGCCCAGAAGAGGCGCGCAGGCGATGAGCGCGGCGTTGTAATAGCGCGCGGCGCGCGCGAAGGGAACTTGCAGGTGGATCTGGAACGAGGTGGTCGCCGCTTCCAGCATCACATCCGGCAGATGGCGTTCCAGGCTTTCCTCGCCCTGAATGTGAATATGCAGAGGCGCTCCCTGGCGCTGTTTGAGTACCTGCTCGTTGAGTACGCGATAGCGCTTCATGGCCGACATGTTGGCCAGGGTCAGGTCGCCGGCACGGATATTGGGCAGGATGCCGATCATGGCCAGGGCGGTGTCCATACCGTGCGCGGCTTGCTGGCATTGGTTCCAGGTGCGCGCGAGCCCTTGTTCGAGCGCGTTCAACACTCCGGAACGCATTGGTTCGGGCGGGCCGTTCAGTTCGACATTGAAGCGGGACAGTTCGGGAACCACCAGGGGATCGTTCAGGCGTTCCAGCAAGGTGGCGTTGACGGGGTTGGGGAGACCAGCATGATCCAGCAGCCAGGCTTCCAGTTCGAAGCCGACGATGAAACGCGAATCGGCAAAACGGCCGGCGGCGGTATCGCGTACCAGCAGGTCGGTTTCCTCCACGAGTCGGCCATGAAATCGCTGGAAATCAGCCGCAGTGAAGTGGGAGCGCGCAATTTCCTGGCCCATGGCGCGGGTTAGTTGTACCCCCGGCTCGGGAAAAGCGCCCGAGCCACCCCCCGAGGGGGCCAAGTCAATCTTGGGACGGCCCGGCGATTGACTTGAGAGTTGTACCCCCGGCTCGGGAAAAGCGCCCGAGCCACCCCCCGAGGGGGCCAGGTCAATCTTGGGACGGCCCGGCGATTGACTTGAGAGCGACCGGCGAACATCTCAGGAGCGCAACAGTTCGATGATCTCGACCAGTTCGCGCCTCAAGGCGGCCATGTCCGTGGTTTCGACCGGCTCCGGGGCATCACCAACCACGATGACTTCGGGTTCCTCCTCGTTGCCCAGGCGGTTGCGCGCGCCACTGATGGTGAAGCCCTGCTCGTACAGCAGTTCGCGGATGTGGCGAATCAGCATGACTTCGTGGTGCTGGTAGTAGCGCCGGTTGCCGCGCCGCTTGACCGGCTTCAACTGGCTGAATTCCTGTTCCCAGTAGCGCAGCACGTGCGGCTTGACGCCGCACAACTCGCTCACCTCGCCGATGGTGAAATACCGTTTCGACGGGATGGGCGGCAGTTCAGAGCTGGGCAGGTGTTCCGACATGGGCCGCGGCCTCCTCCACCATCGCTTTCAGCTTCTGGCTGGCGTGGAAGGTCACCACACGCCGGGCAGTGATCGGCATTTCTTCACCGGTCTTGGGATTGCGCCCGGGGCGCTGCGGCTTTTCGCGCAACTGGAAGTTGCCGAAGCCGGATAGTTTGACGCTGTCCCCTTTCTCCAGGGCGGTGCGAACTTCTTCAAAGAAGGTCTCCACCATCTCCTTGGCCTCGCGTTTGTTGAGGCCGACCTTTTCAAACAACAGGTTGGCAAGTTCAGCTTTTGTGAGGGTCATGCGGGGTTGTCTCCGTCACCTGCGCAGGCTGGCATTGAATTGGTTACCCAAGATGCCGACGATCTCCTGCACGGCCGATTCGATCTCGGTTTCTGTAAGCGTTTTCTCAGTATGTTGTAACAACATCTTGAAAGCAAGGCTCTTTTTGCCATGCTCAACACCCTGTCCCTGATATACGTCAAACAAGGAAAAATCTGAAACCAGGGTCGGCATGGCGGCGCGCACGGTGTTCAGCATGGCCGCGACCGGCTGGTTTTCGTCCACCACGACGGCGATGTCGCGGCGCACCGACGGCAGGCGCGGCACTCCCTGATAGCGCGGCGCGGCGCCGTGGAGCAATGCGGAAAGATCCAGCTCAAAAAGAATTGGCGCTTTCGCCAGGCCGTGGCTTTGCGTCAGGCGCGGATGTAACGCGCCGAGCCAGCCGGAGGGGGTTCCGGCAAGGCTGACGCGCGCACACTGGCCGGGATGCAGGGCGGGATGCGTGGCGGGTTCAAAAGTCACGGGCAACGGATACACCAGGGCTTCAACATCGGCCTTGATGTCGAAGAAGTCGACGCCACGGGTTTTCTCGCCCCACTGCTCGGCGCGCGCGGCGCCATAGGCCAGGCCGGCGGCGCGCAGGGGCTGCGCATCGGCGGACGCGGCAAGAAACACACGGCCGATTTCAAACAGGCGCAGACGTTCCTGGCCGTGGTTGAGGTTGTGCTTGAGCGTCTGGATCAGCCCCCCCATGAGGCTGCCGCGCATCACGCCCATCTGGCTGGCGATGGGGTTGAGCAAGGGCAACACCTCACCCGTGGCGCGAAAATCCCTGTCCAGTTCTTCGGAGATGAAGCTGTAGGTGATGATTTCCTGGTAACCCCTTGCCACCATGAGCTTTTTCAGGTCGTGCGGCACGCGCTTGCCCTCTTCCGCCGCCAGCATGCTGGTCTGGCCGCGCGGCGCCACCGGGGGAATCGCGTCGTAGCCGTGGACGCGGGCGATTTCCTCGATCAGGTCGACCTCATGGGTGATGTCGAAGCGATGGCTGGGGACGGCCACGCTCCAGGCTTCGCCCTCGCCGGCGACCAGGAGTTTCAGGCGTTGCAGAATGCTCTTGATGGTTGCGTCGGGCAGATCGAAGCCGAGCAGGCGGCGCACCCTGGACGGGCGGAAAGGAATGGGCGCGCGCGCCGGCACGCCGGTGCCGGTCTCGACCACTGGGCCGCATTCGCCACCGCAAATGTCCAGGATCAAGCGGGTGGCGCGTTCCATCGCCAGGCGCGGCAGTTGCGGATCGACACCGCGCTCGAAGCGGTGCGAGGAATCGGTGGCCAGGCCATAACGGCGGGCACGGCCGGCGATGGCGTCGGGGTCGAAATGCGCGGCTTCCAGGAAGATGTCGGTGCTGGTTTCCCCCATTGCGCTGGCGGCGCCGCCCATGATGCCGGCCAGGGCCAGGGCGCCGGAATCATCGGCGATGGCCAGGGTGTCTTCGGCCAGGGTGATGGTCTGGCCGTCGAGCAGGGCGAGTTGCTCCCCTGCCCTGCCTATGCGCGCGCGGATGCCGCCTTGCAGCTTGCCGAGGTCGAAGGCGTGCATGGGCTGGCCCAGTTCCAGCAATACATAGTTGGTCACATCCACCACCGGGTGGATGGCGTGCAGGCCGGAACGCTCCAGGCGCTCGACCATCCAGGCGGGCGTGCGCGCGCCGGTGTCGATGGCGCGGATCACCCGGCCACAATAACGCGGGCAGGCGGCTTCGGCCTCAATGGCGAGCGGGTGGCTGGCGTCGCTGGTGGCGGCCACCGGCGCGCAATCCACCGCCGTCAGCGGCGCATCCACCAGGGCCGCCACCTCGCGGGCGATGCCGTGGACGGACAGGCAATCGCCCCGATTGGGGGTGAGCTTGAGGGTGATGAGGTGGTCGTCCAGATTCAGCCATTGCCGCAACGGCTGGCCGGCCGGGGCTTCAGTGGTCAGTTCCATGATGCCGGCCGAATCTCCGGAAATACCAAGTTCCTTGTTGGAACAGAGCATGCCGAATGATTCCACGCCGCGCACCTTGGCCCGCTTGATCTGGAAGTCGCCGGGCAATACCGCGCCGACCAGGGCACAGGCGGTTTTCAGGCCGGCGCGGGCATTGGGGGCGCCACAGACGACGGTGAGCGGTTTCACGCCCCCGACATTCACCTGGCAAACTTGAAGACGGTCTGCATCCGGGTGTTTTTCGGCGCTGAGGATTTCCGCGACAACCACTTGATTGAACGCGGGGGCAACGGGCTCCAGGGCTTCCACCTCCAGCCCGGCCATGGTCAGAAGCTGGCCGAGTTCCTGGGTGTTCAGGGCGGGGTTGACGAGGCTGCGCAGCCAGGCTTCGGAGAATTGCATACGAGGGATCTCAGGAAAGTAGGAGGCCCACTTGCGGGCCGAATTGCGGGCCGATCCACGGGCCAACGTGGATCGCGCCGCAAGCGGTCGCTCCTACACGGGCGGGGGGCATGGCTCAGGCGAATTGTTTGAGGAAGCGAACGTCGTTCTCGAAGAACAAACGCAGATCGTCAACACCATAGCGCAGCATGGCGAGGCGTTCGACGCCGAGGCCGAAGGCGAAGCCCTGGTAGCGTTCCGCGTCGATGCCGACATGGCCGAACACGTTGGGGTGCACCATGCCGCAGCCCAGGACTTCCAACCATCCGGTGTGAGAGCAGACACGGCAGCCGGCGCCTTCGCAAATGACGCAGCCGATGTCCATTTCCGCCGAGGGTTCGGTAAACGGGAAGAAAGACGGGCGGAAGCGCACCGGCAGGTTGTCGCGCTCGAAGAAGCGCGCCATGAAGTCGGCGAGGATACCCTTGAGATCGGCGAAGGAAATCGACTCATCCACCCAGAGGCCTTCCACCTGATGGAACATGGGGGTGTGGGTCACATCGGAGTCGCAACGATAGACGCGGCCGGGCGCGATGATACGGATCGGCGGGAGAGCCCCTCCCCCCGTGGGGCCATGAAACTCCTGGGACTGCCCGGCGAGTTTCATGACGTTCTGCATGTAACGCACCTGCACCGGCGAGGTGTGGGTGCGCAGCAAGTTGCCGCCTTCCAGATAGAAGGTGTCGTGCATGGCCCGCGCCGGATGATTTTCCGGGATGTTGAGGGCGGTGAAGTTGTAGAAATCGGTCTCGATTTCCGGGCCGTCCGCCACTTCGAAGCCGATTGAGGAAAACAGCGCCTCGATCCGCGCCAAGGTGCGGGTGACCGGATGCAGGCTGGCGACGGCGTCACCCCGCCCGGGCAGGGTCACATCAAGGGATTCGGCCGCCAGCTGGCGTTCCAGTTCGGCGGCCTGGATGGCGTCGCGCCGCTCGCGCAGGAGCGCTTCGACCTGATCCTTGACCTGATTGATGCGGGCACCGGCGGCCTTGCGCTCCTCGACAGGCAGCGCGCCCAGACTTTTCATTTGCGCGGTGATGGCGCCGCTCTTGCCCAGGTAACGGGCCTTGACCTGATCGAGGATGGGCAGGCTGCCGGTGGCGGCGAACTCCCGCTCGGCATCCTTGAGTATTTCGTCGAGATTCATGCGCGAACCATTTGATAAAAAAGAAAAAGGGAGGCCTTTTCAGGCCTCCCCTCCGGGTGGGGGACAGCGCCAAGACCCTGGGCTTGACCCCAGCGGCTTACGCCTCCAGACCGGCCTTGGCCTGCTCGGCGATCTTGGCGAACGCGGGCTCGTCAAAAATAGCCATGTCGGAGAGAACCTTGCGGTCGATCTCGATGCCGGCTTTCTTCAGGCCGTGCATGAACACGCTGTAGGTCATGTCCATCCCAAGGCCGCGAACAGCGGCGTTGATACGGGCGACCCACAGGGCGCGGAACTGGCGTTTTTTCTGGCGACGGTCGCGATAGGCATACTGGCCGGCCTTCATCACCGCTTCGTTGGCGACGCGGAATACGTTCTTGCGGCGGCCGCGGAAACCCTTGGCGGCGTCGAGAACCTTCTTGTGGCTGGCGTGCGCGGTTACACCACGTTTGACTCTTGGCATGCTCTATCTCCTTATGCGTAGGGCAACATGGCGCGAACGTGACCCACGTCCGAGGCATTGACATCGGACATCCCACGCAATTGACGCTTACGCTTGGTGGTCTTCTTGGTCAGGATGTGGCGCATGTAGGCGGACGAGCGCTTGATGCTGCCGCTGCCACGCACGCGGAAGCGCTTGGCGGCTCCGCTCTTGGTCTTCATTTTGGGCATGATTGCTCCATTTCTTCGATGCCATCAGGCGGCCCCCACCGGGAGCACTTGAACAGCCGAACGGCACTTGTCGGCACGGTGGATTGATGAGGCCCGTGCCCGCCTCGCGACAACAAAAAATCCGGTTTACTTCTTCTTCGGGGCCAGCACCATGACCATCTGGCGGCCTTCCATCTTGGGAAACTGTTCGACCACGCCATGATCGGCCAGATCGGCTTCCACACGCTTGAGCAAATCAAGGCCGAATTCCTGGTGGGCCATTTCACGGCCACGGAAGCGCAAGGTGATCTTGGCCTTGTCGCCCTCGCCGAGGAAACGGATCAGGTTGCGCAGCTTGACCTGATAGTCGTTGTCGTCGGTTGCCGGACGAAACTTCACTTCCTTGATCTGGATCTGCTTTTGCTTGAGCTTGGCCTCATGCTGTTTCTTGCTCTCCTGGTACTTGAATTTGCCGTAATCCATGATTCGGCAAACCGGAGGCTGCGCCTGCGGCGCGATCTCCACCAGATCCAGTTCAGCCTCTTCGGCCTTGGCCAATGCCTCACGCAGACTGACGATACCCAGCTGCTCGCTCTCCACACCCACCAATCGGATCGGCGATACATCAATTTCGCCATTGATCCGGGGTTCTTTGTCCTGTGCTATTTCAAGCCCCTTTAAAAAAAGCGAGGAGCCGATCAGTTGCATCGGCTCCTCAGGTTATTCACTCACCCCAATCACAAACCCGTACGCAGCTTGCCGAGGAAAGTTTCCAGATCCATCTGACCGAGATCCTCGCCACCGCGCTTGCGAACCGCCACCTTGTTTTCCTGGCGTTCTTTTTCGCCGATGATGATCTGGTAGGGAACGCGCTGCATGGAGTGCTCGCGGATTTTATAGGTGATCTTCTCGTTTCTCAAGTCGGAAACCGCGCGTATGCCTTGTTTTTTAAGGTTTTGCACGATTCCGGCGGCATATTCCGCCTGTGCGTCGGTGATGTTCATGACCACGACCTGCACTGGCGAGAGCCAGACCGGGAAATTGCCGGCGTAGTGCTCGATCAGGATGCCGATGAAGCGCTCCATCGAACCCAGGATCGCGCGATGCAACATCACCGGCGGTTTACGCGTGTTGTCCTCGTCTACGAACTCCGCTCCCAGGCGAACCGGCAGGTTGAAGTCGAGCTGGATGGTGCCGACCTGCCAGAGGCGGCCGAGCGAATCCTTGAGGGTGAATTCGATCTTGGGGCCGTAGAAGGCGCCCTCCCCCGGTTGCAGGTCGAAGACCAGACCATTCTGCTCCAGGGCAGCGGCGAGGCCGGCCTCCGCCTTGTCCCAGGATTCATCCGAACCAACCCGTTTTTCCGGGCGGGTGGAGAGTTTCACCAATACGTCACTGAAGCCGAAATCGGCATACACCGCCTGCAGCATCTTGATGAAATCCGATACCTCGGGCTGGATCTGGCCTTCGGTACAGAAGATGTGGGCGTCGTCCTGAGTAAAAGCGCGCACCCGCATCAAGCCATGCAGCGCGCCGGAGGGCTCGTTGCGATGGCAAGAGCCGAACTCGGCCAGGCGCAGCGGCAGATCGCGATAGGAGTGCAGACCGTGGTTGAAAATCTGCACATGGCCGGGGCAATTCATCGGCTTCACCGCGTAATCGCGGTTTTCCGAGGCCGTGGTGAACATCTGCTCCCGGTAGTTTTCCCAGTGGCCGGATTTCTCCCACAGCGACTTGTCCATGATCGTCGGGGTCTTCACTTCCTGGTATCCGTGCTCGATGAATTTCCGGCGCATGTACTGCTCGATTTCCTGCCATATCACCCAGCCGTGCGGGTGCCAGAACACCATGCCCGGCGACTCCTCCTGTAGATGAAACAGGTCAAGCTGCTTGCCGAGGCGGCGGTGGTCGCGCTTCTCCGCTTCTTCAAGTCGATGCAGATAGGCGGCGAGGTCGTCCTTGTGGCCCCAGGCGGTGCCATAGACGCGCTGCAACATCTCGTTCTTCGAATCGCCGCGCCAGTAGGCGCCGGCCAGCTTCATCAGCTTGAACACCTTGATCTTGCCGGTGGACGGCACATGCGGGCCGCGGCAGAGGTCGATGAAATCGCCCTCGCGATACAGGGAAATGGTCTGTCCCTGGGGAATGGCGGCGATCAGTTCGGCCTTGTAGTGCTCGCCGATGGACTTGAAGAAAGCCACCGCCTGGTCGCGATCCCACTCCTCGCGGGTGACCGGAATGTCCTTCTTCGCGAGTTCGCCCATGCGCTTCTCGATCGCCGCCATATCTTCCAGGGTGAAAGGGCGCTTGTAGGAGAAGTCGTAATAGAAGCCGTCTTCGATCACCGGGCCGATGGTCACCTGGACGTCAGGGAACAATTCCTTCACCGCGAAAGCCAGCAGGTGCGCGCAGGAATGGCGGATCAGGTCGACGCCATCGGCATCCTTGTCGGTGATGATGGCGAGCTTGACGTCCTTGTCGATACGAAACGAGGTATCGACCAACTGGCCATCCACCTTGCCGGCAAGCGCCGCGCGGGCCAGGCCGGCGCCGATGCTCGCGGCCACCTCGGCCACCGTCAACGGCGCGTCGAAAACACGTTCGGAACCATCGGGAAGACGAATCACGGGCATATCAGCCACCTTCAGAAACGACAAAAGCCCTCGAAGGGGCTTTCGTTAAGCCCCCCGGAGAGGGCTTTGCTGTGTTGGTAGGCGCGATTGGACTCGAACCAACGACCCCCACCATGTCAAGGTGGTGCTCTAACCAGCTGAGCTACGCGCCTAAGGTCGGGGCGCATTCTAGTGGGGAAGATTTTTGGAAGCAACCCGCCGACGGGATTTCTTTCGCGGGCGTTTGCGCGCCGCAAACCGAAGATATGACAGCCCCGATGCCGCCCCCCTACAATCGGCGCGCGCTTGTGGCACCGACATTCCCGCCGACGTTTTTCAACCCCGCCGGCAAGGATGCCGACGCCGAAAACGCGCATGTTTCTTCGGGCCGATTCCAACAATCTCAAACACACCATGACCGCATTCCCGCAAG
Organism: Hydrogenophilales bacterium; assembly: GCA_023258975.1. Classification (GTDB taxonomy): domain Bacteria; phylum Pseudomonadota; class Gammaproteobacteria; order Burkholderiales; family Thiobacillaceae; genus PFJX01. Next base: position 99,620 of record JAHFRD010000001.1, read on the forward strand.
ACGCCATCCTCGCCAATGTCCGTGCCGCACTCGAAGAAGATGTGGGCGCGGGCGATCTCACCGCGCGACTCATCCCCGCCGAGGCTTCCGCGAACGCGCGTGTCATCACCCGCGAAGACGCGGTGCTGTGCGGCACGGCCTGGTTCGATGCCTGCTTCGCGGCACTCGATGCGGACATCCGCATCGACTGGCGGGCGCGCGACGGTGAAGCCGTCCACGCGGGACAAACCCTGTGCGAAATCAGCGGCCCGGCGCGAGCGCTGCTCACCGCCGAGCGGCCGGCCCTGAACTTCCTGCAAACCCTGTCCGGCGTAGCGAGCGAGACGCGGCGCCATGTGCAGGCCATCTCCGGCACCCAGGCACGCATCTATGACACCCGCAAGACCCTTCCCGGCCTGCGCCAAGCGCTCAAATATGCGGTGAAATGCGGCGGCGGCGAGAACCAGCGCATCGGGCTGTATGACGGAATATTGGTCAAGGAAAACCATATCGCGGCGGCGGGCGGCATCAAGCGGGCGCTGCAAGCCGCGTTCGCGCTGGCGGACGGCAAGGTCGGCGTACAGATCGAGGTGGAATCCCTGGCGCAGCTTGACGAAGCCCTGGCCGCCGGCGCCACCCTGATTCTGCTCGACAATTTCGACCTCGCCGGGATGTGCGCCGCCGTTCAGTTGAGCGCCGGGCGAGCGCAACTGGAAGCCTCCGGCGGCATCACCCTGGAGGGCGTTCGCGCCATCGCCGAAACCGGGGTGAACCGCATTTCCATCGGCGGCCTCACCAAAAACCTGCGCGCCATCGACCTTTCCATGCGATTTCTATGAGCCATCCCGCCATGAACTTCTGCTCCCAGTGTGGCACCACGCTGCGCATCGAAATCCCCGCCGGCGACAACCGCCAGCGCCACGTCTGCCCGAGTTGCGGCGCCATCCACTACCAGAATCCGAAGATGGTGGTGGGCTGCATTCCGGAATGGGAAGACAAAATCCTGCTGTGCCGGCGAGCGATCGAACCGAAACACGGCCTGTGGACCCTGCCCGCCGGTTTCATGGAGAACGGCGAGACCACGGCGGAGGGCGCCGCGCGCGAGACCCTGGAGGAGGCCGGCGCGCGCGTGGAAATGCTGGGCCTGTATTCCATGATCAGCCTGCCGGACATCAATCAGGTCTACCTGGTATTCCGCGCGAAATTGCTGCACCTGGATTTCATTCACGGCGAGGAAAGCCTGGAAGCGCGGCTGTTCAGCGAGGCCGAAATACCCTGGGCCGACATGGCGTTCCGCACCATCCAGCACACGCTGGAACGCTACTTCGCCGACCGCAGGGCGGGGGTTTACGGCTTCCACGAAGGTCAGATTCTTCACAAACCCAGGTAATCGTGGGAGCGGGCTGGCCCGCGATATTCCCGCGCCCCAATCGCGGGCCAGCCCGCCCCCACATCCCCTTGCCTCCTCGATGAAATCCCCCGAACTTCTCGCCCCCGCCGGCTCGCAAACCATGCTGGAGACCGCTTTTCGCTTCGGCGCCGATGCGGTCTATGCCGGGCAGCCGCGCTACAGCCTGCGCGCGCGCAACAACAGCTTCCGCGACGAATCCGCGTTGGGAATCGGCATTGAGTACGCACATGCGCGCGGCAAACAGTTCTACGTGGTCAGCAACATCTACCCGCACAACGCCAAGGTGAAGACCTATCTGGCCGACATGGCGCCGGTCGTCGCGCTCAGGCCGGACGCGCTCATCATGGCCGACCCCGGCCTCATCGACCTGGTGCGCGAGACCTGGCCGGAGATGCCCGTCCACCTCTCGGTGCAGGCCAACACGGTGAACTACGCGGCGGTGCGCTTCTGGAAAAAACTGGGGCTGACCCGGGTGATCCTGTCGCGCGAACTCTCGCTCTATCAGGTCGCGGAAATCCGCCAGGAATGCCCGGACATGGAACTGGAAGTGTTCGTGCACGGCGCCCTGTGCGTGGCCTATTCCGGCCGCTGCCTGCTCTCCGGCTACTTCAACCACCGCGACCCCAACCAGGGCACCTGCACCAATTCCTGCCGCTGGGACTTCAAGGTGCACAACGCCGAAGTCGCGCCCGGTGGCGACGTCTTCCTCATCGAGGAGCGCGAGAAGCGCCAGGGTAGCTACATGCCCATCGAGGAAGACGAGCACGGCACCTACATCCTCAACTCGAAGGACTTGCGCGCCATCGAACATGTGCAACGACTGGTCGAGATCGGCGTCGATTCGCTCAAGATCGAGGGCCGCACCAAGTCGCCCTATTACGTCGCCCGTACCTGCCAGGCCTATCGCCAGGCGATCGGCGACGCGCTCGCCGGCCGCCCGCTCGATCCACGCCTGGTCGGTGAACTCGATGGCCTCGCCAACCGCGGCTACACCGGCGGCTTCTTCGAACGCCACCCGGATCGCGAATACCAGAACTACCTCAGGGGCCATTCCGAGTCCGGCCGCAGCCTCTATGTCGGCGATGTACTGGGGTACCACGAGGACGGTCTGGCGGAAATCGAGGTGAAGAACAAATTCGCCGTCGGCGACCGCATCGAAGTCATCCACCCCGACGGCAACCGGGAGATCATCATTGAGCGGATGCGCGGCAGGAACGGTGAAGTCGTGACCGTGGCGCCCGGCAATGGCCACAAGGTTCGCATTCCCCTGCCGTCCGGATGCGAGGGGGCATTTCTGGCGCGGTTCGTATAGCACCGGCCGCGCCCCCGCCGGGCCGGCTTTACAACCCCCGGAAATACTCCAGCGCCTCGGCCAGGCTCCCTACCCCCTTCACCTCCATCCCCGCGATCCTGCCTTTGGGCAGGTTGGCTTTTGGGCAGAGCGCCTGGGTAAAGCCGAGTTTGGCGGCTTCCTTGAGGCGTTCCTGGCCGCGTTGCACCGGGCGGATCTCGCCGGCGAGGCCGATTTCGCCGAACACCGCGAGCTTGTGCGGAATCGGCCTGCCGCGCAGCGAGGAGACCACGGCCATCGCCACCGCCAGATCGACCGCCGGCTCGGTGATCTTGACGCCGCCCACGGCATTCACGAACACATCCTGGTCGTGGCAGGGAATGCCGCCGTGGCGGTGCAATACCGCCAGCAGCATGGCCAGGCGGTTGCCGTCCAGACCCACGGTGAGGCGGCGCGGGTTGGGACTGTGGCTGCTGTCGAGCAGGGCCTGGATTTCCACCAGCAAGGGGCGCGTGCCTTCCTGGGCCACCACCACGCAGGAGCCGGGCGCCTCGCGTTCGTCACGGTTGAGGAACAGGGCGGAGGGGTTGTTCACGCCCTTCAACCCCTTGTCGGTCATGGCGAACACGCCCAGTTCGTTGACCGCGCCGTAGCGATTCTTGAAGGCGCGGATCAAACGAAAGCTGGAGCCGGTGTCGCCCTCGAAATACAGCACGGTATCGACGATATGTTCCAGCACGCGCGGCCCGGCCAGGGTGCCTTCCTTGGTGACGTGACCGACCAGGAAGATGGTGATGCCGGCCTGCTTGGCGTGCCGCGTGAGTTCCTGCGCGCATTCACGCACCTGGGCGACACTTCCCGGCGCGGATTGCAGTTGTTCCGTGTAGACGGTCTGGATCGAGTCGATCACCGCGACCTGCGGTTTTTCTTCCTTCAGGGTGGCGAAGATGGATTCCAGACGGATTTCGGTCAGCAAGGGAATGTCCGCGTGCAATCCCAGGCGGCGACTACGCAGCGCGATCTGGGAAGCGGATTCCTCACCGCTGACGTAGAGCGTTTTCACCCGCGTGCTGAGTTCCGCCAGCGCCTGCAACAACAGGGTGGATTTGCCGATGCCGGGATCGCCGCCGATCAGCACCACCCCGCCCCCCACCAGGCCACCGCCGAGAACGCGGTCGAATTCCGCCATGCCGGTCGCCAGACGCGGCGTTTCTACGGCCTGCACGGCGGAAAGGCGCACCACCTGGCCGCTGGCGGCGAGCGCCTGGAAACGGCTGGGCTTGGCTTCCTGGATGGATTCGGCAAGCGTGTTCCAGGCCAGGCAATGCGGGCACTGTCCCTGCCATTTGCTGGTCTGGCCGCCGCACTGGGAACAGATGTAGGTAGTGTTGGTTTTTGCCATGACGCCTTATAGCGGCCTCACAGCGTCGCGGCAACGTCCTTGCCCAAGATCAAGGAGCCCATTCCGGCACGGCGCCAGCATTGGAGCGTTTATTTCCTTAGACCAAAGCCATGACCTCCCTCTCCCACTTTCTCTCCACCGACCATAGCCACTGTGACGACCTCTTCGCCGAGGCGGAAAATGCCGTGGTGGCAAAAGACTGGACGCGCGCCCAGACGGAATTCCGGCGTTTCCTGGATGAAATGAAGCACCACTTCGCCATGGAAGAAGAAGTCCTGTTCCCGGCCTTTGAAACCCATACCGGCATGAGTGGCGGCCCCACTTCCGTCATGCGCGGCGAACATGTTCAGATGAACGAGGTTTTCGCCGCCATGCGGGATGCCCTGGCGCACCAGGACGGCAACGGCTATCTTGGCTTCTCGGAGACCCTGCTCATGCTCATGCGCCAGCACAACCTGAAGGAGGAGAACATCCTCTACCCGATGGCGGATCAGGCGTTGGCGGGACAACAGGATGCCTTGCTGAATCGCATGGAACAAATACCGCATTGACTGAAGCGGTAAAGCGGGAAGCACTGGAACACGATCTTCTCCGTGGCCGTGTTGTTTCACGCGGATGAACGACCACCGGAGGCTCATGAAACAGGAAGTGTTGATAGATGGCCGCTGGCTGCCGCCGCCGGAACCGATGGAGAAGGTGCTGACGGCGCTGGACCTGTTGCGGCCGGGCCAGCACATCCGCTTCCTGTTGCACCGCGAGCCCTATCCCCTATACGGCATTCTGGAAAACATGGGCTACACCCACCGTACTCACCTGCTTGCCGATGGCGGCTATGAGATTCTGATCGAAGCACGCGCGGACGGCTGTTGATGATCGCATCCGGACTTTCCCTGGAGCAGGCCCCCCCATTTTCCGTCCCGCAGCGTTTTTTCCTCACCGCGCCGCTGTTTCTCGTCGCGGCGGGTCTGGGGGCCGCGTTGTTGCCGGACTGGGCCGTCTCACCATCGAACTCGGCCACCCTGGCGCTCACTCATCTGGTCACGCTGGGCTTTCTCGGCATGGCCATGCTGGGCGCCATGAGCCAGATGTTGCCGGTGGTGGCCGGCGCGCCGCTGCCCAACGCCCGTCTGGTCGCCTGGGTGAGCCACCTCGGCCTGTTGTTCGGCACATCCTGTCTGGTGCCGGGCCTCTACAGTGGCCAGGAGACGCTGCTCATGGCCGGCTCAAGCCTGCTCGGGATGGGCCTGCTGGTCTTTCTCGGCGCGGTCGGCGTGGCCCTGATGCGCGCCCAGGTCGGCGACACCACCCAGGCCATGCGCCTGGCGGCCTTCACTCTGGGCGTGACCCTGTTCCTGGGACTGGGGCTGGCGAGTTGGCTGATCGGCCTCTGGATGCCGGATGCTCCACTGGACTGGCTTGCCAGCCATGTGCTCTGGGGGCTGGGAGGTTGGGTCGGAATACTGGTGATGGGGTCGGCCTGGCAAGTGGTGCCCATGCTGCAACTGACCCCGCCCTACCCGCCCCGGCTGACGCGCTGGCTGTGGCGGGCCATGCTGGCCGGACTGCCCCTGGCCACCCTGGCGCCGCCACACTGGAGAGACGTCGGGCAGGGGGTGGTGGCCCTGGCGCTGATCACATTTGCGCTTGCCACCCTGCGCCTGCAAAGCCAACGGAAACGCAAGGTGGAGGATGTGACCCTGGATTTCTGGCGCGTCGGCATGGGGTGTCTGATTGCCGCCGCCGCGCTCTCAATAGTTCAATTACGGTACGAGCTGCCGGATGCCTGGACGCTGTTCGCCGGGCTGTTGTTCCTGATCGGCTTCGCGACCTCGGTGGTCACCGGCATGCTTTACAAGATCGTGCCCTTCATGGCCTGGTTCCATATCCAGGCCAAAGTGGGCTTCAAGCGTGGCCAGCCCAGCATGCGCGATTACCTGCCGGAAACACGCGCTCGCGGCCAGTTCCATCTGCACCTCGCCGCCCTCGCCTGCCTGCTGGGCGCCCCCTTCCAACCCCGGCTCGCCATTCCCGGCGGATTGCTGCTGGCCGCCTCCGCCGCCTGGCTGGGATGGAACCTCCTGCGAGCGCAGCGCCTCTATCAACAGGCGGGCGCGTCTGGCTGCTAGGGGCTTCAAGGCTTATCATGGCGGCCCACCGCCAGGTGAATCTCCCAACTTTCCGAATTTTGCACATGACAACCATGAAATGCGTGGATGACTTCCGCCTCCGCCTCGGCAGCAAGGAACTGGTGCCGATCATGATCGGCGGCATGGGTGTGGACATCTCCACCGTTGAACTGGCCCTGGAAGCCGCGCGACTGGGTGGCATCGGCCACATTTCGGATGCCATGGTGCCCACCGTCATCGACCGCCATCTCAAGACCCGCTACGTCAAGGACAAGCTCAAGCAGTACAAGTCCAACGTGACGAATCTGGCCGACAAGACCCAGGTCAAGTTCCACCTCGGCGAGTTGGAGGAAGCCACACGCCTGCATGTGCGCCGGGCGATGGACAGCAAGCATGGCGACGGCATGGTGTTCATCAACTGCATGGAAAAACTCACCATGAACGCCCCCCGGGAAACGCTCAAGGTGAGGCTCACCGCCGCGCTGGATGCCGGCATCGACGGCATTACCCTCGCCGCCGGGTTGCACCTGGGCTCCTTCGGCATGATCGAGGAACACCCGCGCTTCCGTGACGCCAAGCTGGGCATCATCGTTTCCAGCCTGCGCGCCCTGCAGTTGTTCCTGCGCAAGAGCGCGCGCAGCAACCGCCTGCCTGACTACGTGGTGGTGGAGGGCCCGCTGGCCGGCGGCCACCTCGGCTTCGGCATGGACTGGGCGCAATACGATCTGGCCGTCATCGTCGCCGAAATTCAGGCCTGGCTTGCGGCCGAGCAGCTCGACATCCCCCTGATCCCGGCCGGCGGCATCTTCACCGGTTCCGACGCCACCGCCTTCCTGGAAATGGGCGCCGCCGCCGTGCAGGTCGCCACCCGTTTCACCGTCGCCAGGGAATGCGGCCTGCCCGACCCGATCAAGCAGGAGTATTACAAGGCTGGCGAGGACGACATCGAGGTCAACGGCATCTCGCCCACCGGCTACCCGATGCGCATGATCAAGAGCAGCCCGGCCATCGGCGCCGGCACCCATCCCAACTGTGAATCGTTCGGCTACATCCTCGACGCCAACGGCCGCTGCTCCTATATCGACGCCTACAACCGCGAGGTGGCGGCCCATCCTGGCGAGAAGAAGGTGAAGGTTTTCGACAAGACCTGCCTGTGCACCCACATGCGTGATTTCGACCTGTGGACCTGCGGCCATTACACCTATCGCCTCAAGGACACCTCGGTAAAACAGGAAGACGGCAATTACGCCCTGCTCTCCGCTGAACACATTTTCCACGACTACCAGTTCAGCAAGGACGGCAAGATCGCCCTGCCGGCCTGAGCGGGCGCGCCGGAGCCGGCAGGCTGTTTTGTAGCGCCGGCGTCTCGCCGGCGGGGTTGAAAGACGCCGGCAAGATGCCGGCGCTACAAGGAGTCCACCATGCCCCACCCCCGCACGCTGACCATCGACGGCAACGAAGCCGCCGCGCGTACCGCCTACCTCTGCAACGAAATCATCGCCATCTACCCCATCACCCCCTCGTCCAACATGGGCGAATGGGCGGACGAATGGGCGTCCCGTGGCCGCCCCAACCTCTGGGGCGCCACACCGAAGGTCATCGAAATGCAATCCGAGGGCGGCGCCGCCGGCGCCCTGCACGGCGCGCTCACCGCCGGCGCCCTGGCGACCAGTTTCACCGCCAGCCAGGGTCTGCTGTTGATGATTCCCAACCTGTACAAGATCGCCGGTGAACTCACGCCCTTCGTGCTGCACGTCGCGGCGCGGACGCTGGCCACCCATGCGCTGTCGATCTTCGGCGACCATTCCGACGTCATGGCCTGCCGTGGCACCGGGTTTTCATTACTCGCCGCCGGCAGCGTCCAGGAAGCGCACGATTTCGCCCTGATCGCCCAGGCCGCGAGCCTCGCCGGGCGCATTCCCGTGCTGCATTTCTTCGACGGTTTCCGCACCTCGCATGAGGTCGCCAAGATCGTCGAGGTCGAGCGCGACACGGTGCGGGCGATGATCGACGACGACCTGGTGGCCGCGCACCGTGGCCGCGCCCTGTCGCCGGAACATCCGGTGCTGCGCGGCACTTCGCAGAACCCGGATGTGTTCTTCCAGTCGCGCGAGCGCGCGAATCCTTTTTACGACGCCTTCCCCGGCATCATGCAGGCGGCGTTCGACCGCTTCGCCGGCCTCACCGGGCGCCAGTACAAACTGTTCGAGTATGTCGGCGCTCAAGACGCCGAGCGGGTCATCGTGCTCATGGGCTCCGGCGCGGAAACCGCGCACGAGACGGTGGAGCACCTCACCGCGCGCGGCGAGAAGGTCGGTGTGCTGAAAGCGCGCCTGTACCGCCCCTTCGACCCCGCCGCCCTGATCGCGGCGATCCCGGAAACCGCCCGGGCCATCGCCGTGCTGGACCGCTGCAAGGAACCCGGCGCCGACGGAGAGCCCGTGTACAAGGACGTGCTGGGCGCCTTCGCCAATGCTTCAGCCGATGGCCTTCGCGCCATGCCGCGCATCCTCGGCGGGCGTTACGGCCTGGCCTCCAAGGAATTCACGCCGGGCATGGTGAAGGCGGTGTTCGACGCCTTGCGCCCTCTCCCTCCGGGAGAGGGCCGGGGTGAGGGAACGGGCTGGTCTGACGAGACGGGGAAAGCCTCTCACCCCCAGCCCCTCTCCCGCCCACGGGCGAGGGGAGCGATCCGCCAGTTCACCATCGGCATCCACGACGACGTGACAAACCTCTCCCTGCCCTGGGACGCCACCTTCCGAAGCGACACCGCGAAGGCGCTGCATCACGCCGTGTTCTGGGGCCTGGGCGCGGACGGCACCGTGTCCGCCAACAAGAACTCGATCAAGATCATCGGCGAGGACACCGACCTCAACGCCCAGGGCTATTTCGTTTACGACTCGAAAAAGTCCGGCGCGGTCACCGTCTCGCATCTTCGCTTCGGCAAATCGCCGATCCGCTCCGCCTACCTGGTGGACGAGAACGACGCCGGCTTCGTCGCCTGCCACCAGACCGTGTTCACCGAACGTTACGACGTGCTGAGGCAGGCAAAGCCCGGGGGGGTGTTCCTGCTCAACACCGCCACACCGCCGGAAACCGCGCTGGACAGCCTGCCGGAAGCCCTGCGCCGCCAGATCGTCGAAAAGAACCTCGCGTTCTGGGTGATCGACGCCTACAAGGTCGCGGCGGACGCCGAAATGGGCCGCCGCATCAACACCATCATGCAGACCTGCTTCTTCGCCATCTCCGGCATCCTGCCGGCGGAGACGGCCATCGCCGCGATCAAGCAGGCGGTGGACAAGACCTATGGCGTCAAAAGCAAACGCCTGGCCGACCTCAACCATCGCGCCATCGACATGACCCTGGCGCATCTGCACCAGGTCACTGTAGCGCCGGCGTCTCACCCACATCCGGCGTCAAATGCAGGCGAGGACGCCTGCGCTACAAACCCCGCACTTGTAACGCAGGCGTCCCGCCCGCCCCCTCCCGACTTCGTGCGCGACGTCACGCTGCCCATCTACGCCGGCCAGGGTGACCGCCTGCCGGTGTCGGCGATGCCGGCGGACGGTACCTGGCCGGTGGGCACGGCGAAATACGAGAAACGCAACATCGCCCTGGAAATCCCGGTGTGGGACGCCGCGCTGTGTACCCAATGCGGCAAGTGCGTGTTCGTCTGCCCGCATTCCGCCATCCGCGCCCGCGCCTTCCCTGCGGAGGCCGCGAACGGCGCGCCGGAAACCTTCAAGCACGTCCCGGCAAAGAGCAAGGATTACCCGGCCGGCACCCACCTCGGCTACCAGGTGGCGCCGGAGGACTGCACCGGCTGCGGCGATTGCGTGGAAGCCTGCCCGATTCACGACAAATCCAACGTCTCGCACAAGGCGTTGAACATGGTCGCGCTGTTGCCGGAAAACGGGCCGCTACGCACGCGGGAGAGTGAAAACCTGGAATTCTTCCTCGCCCTGCCCGAGTTCGACCGCGACGCGATCAAGCACACCACCATTCCCGGCTCGATGCTGCTCGACCCGCTGTTCGAGTTTTCCGGCGCCTGCGCCGGTTGCGGCGAGACGCCCTACATCCGCCTCGCCACCCAGTTGTTCGGCGATCGCATGCTGATCGCCAACGCCACCGGCTGCTCCTCCATCTACGGCGGCAACCTGCCCACCACCCCCTACACGGTGAACCGCGACGGACGCGGCCCGGCCTGGTCCAACTCACTGTTCGAGGACAACGCCGAATTCGGCTTGGGGCTGCGTTTGGCGGCCGACCAGTTGATGGGCCACGCGCAAGGCCTGGTGAAGGAAATGGCCGTGGCAATCGGCGGCGACCTCGCCACAGCGCTGATCGACGCGGAACAACGCGAGGAAGCGGGCATTCGCGCGCAGCGCCGGCGAGTCACGCTGCTGCTGGAGAAACTGGCCGGCTCGACCCATCCGCGCGCCCGTCAACTCGCGGTGCTGGCGGAATGGCTGATTCGCCGCTCGGTGTGGATCATCGGCGGCGACGGCTGGGCCTACGACATCGGCTACGGCGGCCTCGACCACGTCCTCGCCCTGCCCCACGACGTCAACATCCTGGTACTGGATACCGAGGTGTACTCCAACACCGGCGGCCAGACTTCCAAGGCCACCCCCATCGGCGCCGTCGCCAAATTTTCGGCCGCCGGCAAGGCCACGGCGAAAAAGGATCTCGCCAAGCTGGCCTCGGATTACGGCCACGTCTATGTCGCCACCGCCGCCTATGGCGCCAAAGACACCCAAACCCTGCGCGTCTTCCACGAAGCGGAAAGTTTTGACGGCCCCTCGCTGATCGTCGCCTACAGCCCCTGCATCGCTCATGGCGTGGACCTGCTCCACAACCTGCGGCAACAGGACGCGGCGGTGAAAAGTGGGCACTGGCCGCTGTTCCGCTTCGATCCGCGCCGCCTGGAAGCCGGCGACAACCCGTTCAAGCTGGACTCCGCCGCCCCCAGCCGGCCGATCCGCGAGTTCATGGAAAGCGAAACCCGTTTCGCCATGCTCGGCCGCAGCCACCCGGAAGCCGCCGAACGGTTCATGGCCGAGGCCCAATCGGTCGCGGACCGCCGCTACCAGAGTTATCTGGCGCTGGCGCAAATCGACCCGCCCAAAAAAGGAGACTGACCATGTCCGATCTCTCCACCACCTACCTGGGCCTCCAGCTCAAGAACCCGCTGGTGCCCTCGTCCTCGCCCCTGTCCAAAAAACTGGATGCGGCGCTGAAGCTGGAAGATGCCGGCGCGGCGGCGCTGGTCGCGCACTCGCTGTTCGAGGAGGAGTTGCACGCCGAGGCGAACATGGCCGACCGTTTCCTCCTCCACGGCGAGATCGGCCACGGCGAGGCGGACAGCTTTCTGCCCGATCACGGTGGCTACCAGAGCCATCTCGACCAGTATCTGGAACACATCGCCCGGCTAAAAACCCGCCTCTCCATTCCGGTCATTGCCAGCCTCAACGGGGTTTCCCTCACCGGCTGGGTCGATCTCGGCCGCGAAATCCAGCAAGCCGGCGCCGATGCCCTGGAACTCAACGTCTATCACGTCGCCGCCGACGCCCATTTCTCCGGCGAGGCGGTGGAAGCGCGCTATGTCAGCCTGTTGAGCGAATTGCACGGTGTGGTGAATCTGCCCGTCAGCATGAAGCTGTCACCGTTCTTCTCCTCACTGCCGCATCTGGTCAAACACCTGGAAAGGGCCGGCGCGCGTGGTGTATCGCTGTTCAACCGTTTCTACCAACCGGACATCGACCTGGAAACCCTGAAAATGGTGGACACCCTGCATCTGTCCACGCCCGAGGAAGCCCTGCTCAGAATCCGCTGGATCGCCATCCTGCGCGGCCAGACCACGCTGACCCTGGCCGCCACCGGCGGCGTGCATGGTTACGAGGAAGCGATGAAACTCCTCCTCGCCGGCGCCGACGTGGTGCACCTGGCTTCCTGCCTGCTGCTACACGGCCCGGAACGACTCACGCGCATCCTCACCGACATGGCGCTCTGGATGAACGAACGCGAATACACCTCCGTCACCCAGCTCAAGGGCAGCATGAGCCAGAAGAACCTGCCCGACCCCAGCGCGGTCGAACGCGCCAGTTATATTCGCGTCCTGGACAACTACACTCCCGCGCGCGGCGCCCCAGCCTGAATCCTTTTACCACCCAGCCAAGACCGAAAAAATGATAGAAAACCCAGCACAATTCAATCAAGCCATGACCCTGTTCGACGCCGCCAATGCCGCGGATCCCAACCAGGATGAAGGCCAACCCAAGGAACTGCTCTACGCCCAGCGCATGACGGAAATGCTGCGGCGCTTCGCCCCGGATGCGCCGGAAGCGGCACAACTGGCGGTGCGCGCGCAGCACATCCAGCGCTGGACCGTGCCGCGCAATACCTACCCGATGACCAAGGAAGGCTATTTCGCCTGGCGCACCGGCCTCTACAAGTACCACGCCGACACCGCCGGCGAACTGATGCGCCAGGCCGGTTATGACGACGCCATGATCGAGCAGGTCAAGAAGGCCGTGGGCAAGCGCGCGCTCAAGGTCAACCCCGACACACAACTCATGGAAGACGTCGCCGACCTCGTCTTCATCGAGTACTACATGCTCCCCTTCGCCGGCGCCAAGCCCGACTACGACGAGGAAAAGTGGCTGGAGATCATCCGCAAGACCTGGAAGAAGATGTCCGACGCCGGCCGCGCCTTCGCCCTTTCCGGCAAGATCAAGCTACCGGAACCCCTGCTGCCGCTAATCACCAAGGCGATCAGCAGCTTGGGTTGAACGGGCAGGAGCGGATTCCCGAGGAAGGCCGGCACCACCCTGTCGGGTGGCTGCCGGTTGGGGCCTGTATCGGGGGTTCGTATCGCCGTGAGCGACAGATTCAGTGAACGCTGCCGAAAGAAGGGTCGGCGTTGCCCGCCGGGGTCGGCAGGCCGGATAGGCGGCACCCCTGAGTGACGGGGCCGCGCGGGAACAGTTGATAGAGGTATTTGCGTCCACCCTGCTCGATGTAGGCCTCTTCCATGTTGCGCAGCAGGCTGCGCGCGTTGGCTTCGGGCCCACACTCGGCGTAGTGGTCGCGCAGGTAGCAGATCACGTCCATACGCGCGTCGGACAACTCCAGACCTTCCTCATGCGCGGCCTGGCGCGCCATGTCTTCGCTCCAGGGTTCCAGATCATTGAGATAGGCGTCCGCATCACAGGGCGCCATGCCTTCAGCATTGACCAGTTTGTTGATGTCCAGCATTTCCGTTCTCCTCGAATTGGCTATCGGGCCTCCATGCAACCTCGGCCTGCTTAATGTCTAGCAAATTACTCAGGTAATGCAACGTGAAGGCCGCGAGCGTGGGTGGCATGATGGGTGGCGGCTCTGGATGAAATCCTCGGCTTCCCGGCGTGACCGCCCTGATCCGCCCAGGAGTCAGCCCGCGCGCCAGTGCCCCGACTTGCCGCCCAGTTTCTCCAGCAGGCGCACCGATTCGATCACCATGCCGCGATCGACCGCCTTGCACATGTCGTAGACGGTGAGAAGGGCGACGCTGGCGGCGGTGAGGGCTTCCATTTCCACGCCGGTGCGGCCCACGGTTTCCGCCGTCGCGGCGCAGTCTATGGCCGAAGCGGCTTCGTCGAGGGTGAAGTCCAGGGTCACCCTGGTGAGGGCGATGGGGTGGCACAGCGGAATCAGGTCGGGGGTGCGTTTGCTGGCCATGATGCCGGCCAGACGCGCGACGCCGATCACGTCGCCCTTTTTGGCGGAGCCATCGCGGATCATCGCGAAGGTGGCCGGCATCATGCGGATACGGCCGGTGGCCACCGCCACCCGGCGGGTTTCCGATTTCTCGCCGACGCCCACCATCACGGCGCGGCCCTGCTCATCAAAATGCGTGAAGTCGCTCATGGTGGAGGAACCAGTGCAAAGGGGCCGTTATCATACCCGCCATGAAAGCCCCCAAGCCCTCTCTACTCGCCGCCCTCCTCCTCGTCTTCAGCATCCAGTCCGCGCATGCCGCCGGCCTGCCCGATCTGGGCGATGCCAGCCGCGTCGCGCTTTCCGAATCCCAGGAAGATCAGATCGGCCGGGAAATCATGCGCCAGGTGCGCAACGACGCCGATTACCTGAACGATCCGGTGCTGGAAGATTACCTGGCCAACCTGGGCGACAAGCTGGCCTCCGCTTCACCCGAACCGGGGCGGCGTTACGAATTCTTTCCGGTGCGCGACCCCAGCATCAACGCCTTCGCCCTGCCTGGCGGCTACATCGGCGTGCATACCGGGCTGATTTCCGCCGCGCGCAACGAATCCGAACTGGCCGGCGTGTTGTCGCACGAAATCGCCCACGTCACCCAGCATCACATCGCCCGCATGGTGGGCTCGCAGAAGATCGGCGGCATCGCCACCCTGGCGGCGCTGGCCGTGGCGATTCTGGCGGCGCGATCCAACAGCCAGGCGTCAGAGGCGGTCATCGCCACCGCGCAGGCGATGAACATCCAGCACCAACTCGATTTCACCCGCGAACATGAACGTGAAGCGGATCGCACCGGCCTCCAGATATTGAGCGATGCCGGATTCTCGCCGCAGGGCATGGCGACCTTCTTTGAACGCCTGCAAGCGCAAGGCCGCCTGTACGAAAACAACGCGCCGGCCTACCTGCGCACTCACCCGCTGACGTTCCAGCGCATCGCCGACATGCAGAACCGGGTAGCGCAGATGCCCTATCGCCAGCATGTGGACAGCCTGGAATTCCTGTTGGCGCGGGCACGCATTCAGGCCAATGAAGGGGAAGCGGCCGATGCGCTGCGCCGCTTCGAGGCCCAGACGCGGGCCAGCCCGGATCCCGCCGCCTGGTATGGCCTGGCCAGCGCGGCCCTGCGCGCCGGCAAGACGGAACGCGCGCATGCCGCCCTGGCCAGGCTTGACGCAGACAAGGTCGCGTCGCCCGTGGTGCTGGCGCTCAAGGCGGAGCTGGCCCTGAGCGAGCGGCGGCCGCAACAGGCAATCGACCTGCTGGCCAACGCCATGCACACACACACCAGCTACCGGCCGCTGGCCTATCTCTATGCCCGCGCCCTGCTCGCCGCCGGCAAACCGCGCGAGGCGCTCATCTTCATCGGCGAACAGCAACGCACCTGGTTTGCCGACGCGCGCCTCTATGGTCTCCTGGCGGAGGCCCATCAGGCACTGGGCGAGCTGACGCAATCACACCTGGCGCAGGCCGAGTCCTACGCCCTGCAGGATCGCCAGGGCGCGGCCATCGAACAACTTCAACTGGCTCAGAAAAGCGGTGGCGCGGATTTCTACACGCTCTCGATCATCGACGCCCGCCTGCGCGAGATGAAACAGCGGCAGCAGGCCGCGAAGCCATAGGAGGGCCCGCTCGCGGCCCGAATCAAGGGGAATCGGTTGTGTACGGCTGAACCGAAGGCTTCGGTCCGCGAGCCCTCCCACGACCGCCAAGTCATTGTCCGGGCTTTGGTAGCAACATACTTTTTCACCGCTTATATCGTACCAATGAGAGCAATTCGCATTGCATGAGGTGTCCCGTCACACCTATTCTTCGGCCGCGCTTAGAAAAAATCCCGTTTGAAATATATCGAATGGATTACGAGTTCAATCGACCCACTAGGAAGGAGACCACATGCGGAAACGCGCTTCCATCATCACCGGGGTGCTGGCCACCCTGCTCGCCGCTTCGGCTTTCGCCGCCGAAACCGGCAAGGACATCGCCTTCAACCGTTCCAAGGGGAACTGTCTGGCCTGCCACGCCATGCCCACCTTGCCCGATGCCGAACAACCCGGCGAGAGCGGCCCGCCCCTGATCGCCATGCAGGCCCGTTTCCCCGACAAGGCCGTGCTGCGCGCCAAGATATGGGATGCCACCGCAAGCAATCCGCAGAGTTTCATGCCACCGATGGGTAAGCATCAGGTGCTGACCGAGGGGGAAATCGACAAGGTCGTCGAATTCCTCTACGGCCTGTAACCGGCCTGTAACCCAACCATCACTCATCTCAGTTTCTGGAGAACGGCATGAAGAAAATCGCGAAGAAAACCCTTATGGCTCTCGCCGGCCTGGGCGTAATGATGGGCGCGGTGTCCGCCAACGCGGGCCCGGAAGAAGATCGGCTGAAACTCGTCAGTCATTTCAAGCACAAGTTCCCCGATCTCAAGCAAGAGGACTACGTCTACAGCGCGCTGGCGTTCGACCCGGATGCCAAGTCCCAATACAACAGCATCATGGAATTTCCACCTTACCTGGGCGTGCTGGAGAAGGGCGAGAAGATGTGGAAGACCCCGCTCAAGAGCGGCAAGACCTACGCCGACTGCCTGCCCAACGGCGGCAAGATGATCGCCGGCAACTACCCCATGTTCGACAACGCCAGGGGCAAGGTCGTGACGCTGGAAGACGCGATCAACGACTGCCGCGTCGCCAACGGCGAAGATCCCTACAAAATCGGCGATGACAACACGATGGGCACGCTCGGCGCCTACATGCGCACGCTGTCCGACGGCATGAAGATGAACATCAAGGTCGAAGGCGAAGGCGCGTTGAAAGCCTACGAGGACGGCAAGCGCACTTTCTATCAGCGGGCCGGCCAACTCAATTTCTCCTGCGGCAGCTGCCATGTGGATAACGCCGGTGTGCGCATTCGTTCGGAACTCCTGTCGCCCGTCGTCGGCCAGGCCGTGCATTGGCCGGCGTTCCGCGGCGGCGACAAGCTGACCACCCTGCAGGATCGTTACGAAGGTTGCCAGAAGAACGTGCGCCACGTGAACGACAAGGCCGGTGGCGCCCGCTACAACAATCTGGAGTACTTCCACTCCTACATGAGCAACGGCCTGGAAATGAAGTCGTCCGTGTTCCGCAAGTAAACATGGCGTGAACATCTTTGAAAATCCGGGCAACTGCCCGGATTTTTAATCCTGGAAGCCGCGGTTGGTCATACGCAAAATGCTCGAAAGCTGCGTGGACAAAGGCATGGCCGGTGATTATCCGCTCCACCTGCGGGGTGAGTGGAAACGTCACCCCGTAGGAGCGGGCTTGCCCGCGATAGAACGCTGCCATTCGCGGGCAAGCCCGCTCCTACGGCACCTGCAACTGCGGGAAATAGGTTAATTGAACCAGCCGAACCAGCCGAACTGGCCCATCACTACCATTTACCGCCCAGCCAGGGCGCCGCGACAATGCGCGCTGCCCAGATGCCCTCCCGGAGACCCATCCATGTCCATGAATCGCCGCGAATTCCTGCAAGTCCTCGCCGCCGCCGCCGCCGGGGGGTTCGCCCTGGATAGCGGCCAGGCCCTGGCCGGCAATGTTCCCGCCAACTACTACGACATTCCCGCGTTCGGCAACGTCTCGCTGATGCACATGACCGACTGCCACGCGCAGTTGAAGCCCATCTACTTCCGTGAACCCAACGTCAACCTCGGTGTCGGCGCCTCGGTCGGCAAGGTGCCGCACCTGGTCGGCGAGCATCTGCTCCGCGCCTACCACATCCAGCCCGGCGGCATCGACGCCCACGCCTTCACCTACCTCGACTTCACCGCCGCCGCCCGCACCTACGGCAAGGTCGGAGGCTTCGCCCACTTGAAGACCCTGGTCGACAAGGTGCGCGGCTCGCGCCCCGGCTCGCTGTTGCTGGATGGCGGCGACACCTGGCAAGGTTCCGCCACCGCCCTCTGGACCAAGGCCCAGGACATGGTCGATGCCTGCATCGCCCTCGGCGTCGATGTCATGACCCCGCACTGGGAGATGACCTTGGGCGCGCAGCGTGTCCAGGAAATCGTCAATGGCGACTTCAAGAAGGCCGGCATCGATTTCGTCGCCCAGAACGTGGTCACCAACGACTTCGGCGACCAGGTGTTCAAGCCCTACGTCATCCGCAACATCAACGGCATTCAGGTCGCCATCATCGGCCAGGCCTTCCCCTACACCCCCATCGCCAACCCGCGTTACATGGTGCCGGACTGGTCTTTCGGCATCCGCGACGATGGCATGCAGAAGTTCGTCGATGAGGCGCGCGGCAAGGGTGCCCAGGTGGTCGTGGTGCTATCGCACAACGGCATGGACGTGGACATCAAGATGGCCAGCCGCGTCACCGGCATCGACGCCATTTTCGGCGGCCACACCCACGACGGCGTGCCGCAGCCGATCCAGATCAAGAACGCCGGCGGCATGACCCTGGTCACCAACGCCGGCTCCAACGGCAAGTTCCTCGGCGTCATGGACTTCGACGTCAAGGGCGGCAAGGTCAAGGGCTGGAAATACCGCCTGGTGCCGGTGTTCTCCAACCTGCTTAACCCCGACAAGAAGATGGAGGCGCTGATCCACAAGATCCGCGCGCCATTCGAGCACAAGCTCTCCGAGAAGCTGGCCGTCACCGAAGACCTGCTGTATCGCCGCGGCAACTTCAACGGCACCTACGACCAGTTGATCTGCGACGCGCTGATGAAGGTGAAGGGCGCCGACGCCGCCTTCTCGCCGGGCTTCCGCTGGGGCACCAGCCTGCTGCCGGGCGACGTTATCACCATGGAACAGTTGATGGATCAGGTGGCCATCACCTACCCCGCCACCACGCTCAACGTCATGACCGGCGAGACCATCAAGACCATCATGGAAGACGTCTGCGACAACCTGTTCAACGAAGACCCCTACTACCAGCAGGGCGGCGACATGGTGCGCGTGGGCGGCGTCCAGTACTCGGTCACCCCCAACGCCCACATCGGCAAACGCATCAACGACATGATGCTCAACGGCAAGGCGGTCGACCCCAACAAGAAGTACAAGGTCGCCGGCTGGGCGCCGGTGGGCGAAGGCGTCAAGGGCGCCCCGATCTGGGACGTGGTGGCCGAATACCTGCGCGACGTGAAAGTGGTCAAACAGGTCAAGCTGAACCAGCCCAAGGTCATCGGCATGGGCAACAACCCGGGCATGGTGCTGTAAGGCGCTTTTCGCCCGCGCCCGGAAATGACGCAAGCCCGCGTCTCGCGGGCTTGCGTCGTTTCCGGGCCGCCACACCAAGAGCGGAACGTTGCCCGGCTATGCCTGCCCGAGGCCCATCCAGGCATCGAATTCCGCGATCGGCAACGGCCTGCTGAACAGATAACCCTGGTAGTTGGTGCAACCGTATTGATCGAGGCGCTCCAGCTGCGCCTCGGTTTCAACGCCTTCGGCGATGACGTTGAGCCCCAGGGTGTGGCCCATGGTGATGATGATCTGGACGATGGCGGCGTCATTGGGGTCGGTCGCCAGATCGAAGACGAAGGAGCGGTCGATCTTCAACTGATCCAGCGGCAGACGCTTGAGGTAGGACAGCGAGGAAAAACCGGTGCCGAAATCATCCATCGAAAAGCCGATGCCCAGTGCTTTCAATGCCTGCATCCGGGCGATGGTTTCCGCCACGTTGTCGATCACCAGGCTCTCGGTCAACTCGATCTTCAAACGGGCCGGATCGGCGCCGGTTTCCAACAACACTTGCCGCACATCGGCGACGAAGCCCTGCTGGCGGAACTGGCGCGCACTGACATTGACGGCCAGGCACAGATCGCGCGTGGCGGCGTGTGCCGACCACGCCTTGATCTGAGCGCAGGCGGTTTCCAGCACCCAGCGGCCGATGGGCAGGATCAACCCGGTTTCCTCCGCCAGCGGGATGAAGATATCCGGCGCCACCATGCCGCGGCGCGGATGCCGCCAGCGCAACAACGCCTCGGCCCCGATGACGCGGCGCATGCTGTCGACCTGTGGCTGGTAATGGAGTCGCAACTGTCCACGCCGCTCCGCCAGGCGTAAATCGGCCTCCAACGCGCTGCTCTCGTCCAGCGCGGACTGCATGTCGGGGTCGAAGAAACGCAGACAATTGCGCCCGGCGCCCTTGGCCTGGTACAGGGCCAGATCGGCCTGCTTGAGCAGGGTATCGACCGACTCGCCGTGGTTGTGAAACAGGGTGATGCCCACGCTGGCGGTGCAGTGGAAATCGCGGCCGTCCAGGTCGTAGGGGCGCGCCAGCGCCTCGCGCACCTTCTCGCCCACCAGCCGCGCCTGGACAGCCGCTTCCGTGGCTTGCGCGCTCAGGTCTTCCAATACCACCACGAACTCGTCGCCACCCAGGCGCGAAATGGTGTCGCCCAGGCGCGAAATCGTGTCACCCTCGCGCACGCCGCTGTTCAGGCGCCTTGCCACTTCGGCCAGCAACAGATCACCGACCGCATGGCCGCGGGTGTCGTTGAGGTTCTTGAAATTATCCAGATCGAGGAACAGCACCGCGCCGTGGCGCCCACTGCGCGCGGCGCTGGCCAGCGCCTGGCCGAGACGATCGAGCAGCAGGCGGCGGTTGGGCAGGTGGGTGAGCGCGTCGTAATAGGCCAGACGATGAATCTCGGCCTGCGCCTCCTTGTTCTGGGTGATCTCGGAAAAAGTACCGACGTAATGCGTTGTTTCCCCAACCGGGTTTGTTACGGCGGAAATGGTCAACCATTCCGCGTACACCTTGCCGGTCTTCCGCTTGTTCCACATCTCGCCCTGCCAGTAGCCCCCCTCTCTCAAGGTTCGCCACATCTGGTCGTAGAAGCTCTTGTCGTGGCGCCCGGAGCGCAGCAGGGCCGGGGTCTGGCCGATGGCCTCCTCGGCGCGGTAGCCGGTGAGGCGGGTGAAGGCGTGGTTGACGCGCACGATGACGCCGTGGCTGTCGGTCACCATCATGCCCTCCTGCGACTCGAAGGCGATGGCGGCGATGCGCAATTCCTCATTGGCGCGGTGGCGCTCGCTGACGTCAAGAATGATGGCCAGGAACATGGGGGGAGCCGTCGGCATGAGCTGCAAGCGCACTTCCACCGGATACGTTGAACCATCCTTGCGGCAATGATGCGTCTCAAACAGCAGGGAATCCTGTTCACCACTTCGCAGCGGGGCTATCAAACACTCGAATTGCTCTCTGGTGTAGCCCGGCTTCAGATTCAACGGGGTGAATTGCCTCAACTCCTCGATCGAATAGCCCAGGTTCTTCAACGCGCCTTCACTCACATCCAGAAAAAGCAGGGTTTCGGAGTCGAACAGGTAGATTTCGTTGAAGGAGCCTTGCAATAAGCGGCCGAACCGCAGCGCCAATTGCTCCGCTTTCCTCTGGGCGCAAATATTGGTGAGGGTGACGCGCACGCCCCGCGCGGCGCCCGCCAGAGGCAGGCAATCCAGATGCGCGGGGAAAACAGAGCCGTCGCCGCGCCGCATGGCCAGGTCACAACTCTGCTTGTCACTTTGGCGGGCGACAAGCAGGAACTCCCGCTGCCAGCGCTCCCCATCCTCGGACGCGACATAACGCGAAAAACGGCGTCCAAGCAGGCGTTTGCGCTCCTCGCCCAGCAACGTGGCGCCGGTGAGATTGATCTGTTCGATCAGACCGCTACGCGAGAGGGTGACGTAGCCCACCGGCGCGAACTCATAGAGATCGACATAGCGATCCCGCGATTCCTCCAACTCGATCTGTGCCTGGCGCAAAGACTCGTTCTGCATCTCCAGTTCGACCTGATGCACCTGGAGTTCGTGCAGGAGTTCCTCGACCGGCCGGGTGGTTTCCGGAACCGGCACATGATCGAGGCGCGCCTCGGCCGTGGCGCGCAGCGCGTTCGGTTTGGGCCCTCTTTTGCTCATTCGTGACTCCGATTCAATATGGGCGGGCCTGGTACAGCGCGCCATCACCGCGTTGCAATCATCCGTACCATGTCCTTGTGGCGATTCACCCGACCTTCCTCTCAACGGAGGCCGGGACACCCGATCACGCGGAGAAACATCCTGATACCCATTCCAGGCCAGGTTATTCCTGAATTGGCCGTGTTATCGGTTTACCGGGGAATACCTCGAGGAAATGGTTATGACCACGAGAACTGGAAGGTTGTGCGCGCCGCACTATCGTTCCTCCTCCATCGCCAGCAGGATCAGCGGCATGGCGCCCATATTCGTGACAAGGCGGCGGGCGTTGAGCAGCATCCTGCACCGGCCGATGGCGGGGAATTCGTGTTCCACCGCGTAGCTCTCGAAGCTCTGGTCGCGCGGCAGGACGACTTCCAGCAATTCGCGCAGGCGCGGGATGTCCCACTGGCCGTTGCCCAGTTCGTACAGCGCTTGCCCGACGGTATTGCCCGCCGTGGTCTTGAAGCGTTGGTAAAAGGCGCGGCTGGCGCGCACCACGCGCAGGCCGCCGTCCAGCACCACCAGGGGTTCGCGCACGGTATCGACGATGGCGTCGGCCAGTTCGCGCGCTTCCCGCACCGCCGTTTCGGCGACGACGCGCGTGCTGATGTCGGTGAAGGTGAGCACCACGCCCTCGATCACGTTGTCCAGGGTGCGGTAGGGCTGGATGCGCGCCAGATAGACGGCGCCGCCGACGGTATGAACCTCGCGTTCGCTGGGCACCAGGGTATCGAGCACCACACTGGCCTCGGCCAGCAGGTCTTCGCCTTCGAGGTCGGATTTGATGTCGGATAGCGAGCGCCCCACGTCGGTCGCCACGAGTCGGTAGGCCCGCGCCGCCTCGCGGGTGAAACGGCGTATCTGGAGATGCGGGTCGAGGAAGATGGTGCCGACCTGGATGTTGTCGAGCAGGTTCTTCATGTCGTTCTGCATGCCGGCCAGTTGCTCAATCTTGGCCTGCAGTTCGGCGTTCACCGTGATGAGTTCCTCGTTCACCGATTGCAATTCCTCCTTGGAGGTCTCCAGTTCCTCGTTGGTGGATTGCAATTCTTCGTTGGTGGATTGCAACTCCTCGTTGGTGGATTTGAGTTCCTCGTTGGAGGCTTGTTGCTCCTCGATGGTGGCTTGCAGGTTTTCCTTGGTGTATGCCAGTTCCCGCTCCAGTTCCTCGACGCGCGGCGAGGCGCCGGCGGCGGCGCGTTTGCCGCGCGCGGGTTTTTTGTGGCTGGGATGCGGCAGATCCTGAAATGTGATGAGGAGCAACCCCTCCCCGGTATCCGGGTCGGGCAGCGGGCGAACACTGAGGCTGACGGGCTGGAAATCGCCGTTGGTCTTGACCAGTACCTCGCGGTTCAGGGTGGGCTTGGACTCGGCGCCCGGCAAGGAGGCGCGCAGTTGCAGTTGCAGGCCCTCGCGCGCCATGTCGATTACATTCAGGCTGGCCTGGCCGGGCGCCGGGCGCAGGTATTTGCCGGTATCGCCATGCACGAACAGGAGGTTGCCCTTGAGATCGGTGACCACCGAGGCGGGCGCATAGGACTGAAGCAGCACGCGCCGGGTGAGCTCCGCGAAATTCGTTTCCTTGGCCTGTTTCACGGTTTCCTCCGCAGCCTTGCCGCCACTGGCCACCGCCCAGGACAGGCCGCCGGCCATCACCGCGCGGGTGGAGGCCGCCGAGTGGGTGGCGCGGTAGAACTTCCACTTGCGGCTCAGGGCCATGAACAGTTCGGGGTGGTTGCCGATGCTCTCCGAGGGCGACAGGAACAGCACGCCGCCGGATTTCAAGGCGTAATGGAAGGCCGGCAGCAGGCGGTGTTGCAGTTCCGGTTCCAGATAGATCATCAGATTGCGGCAACTGAGCAGGTCGAGCCGGGTGAAAGGCGGATCCTTGATGACGTTCTGAATGGCGAACACCACCATCTCGCGGATTTCCTTCTTCACACGGTAACCGGCGTCTTCCTTGAGGAAGTAGCGGCGCAGTCGTTCCGGCGTCACATCGGCGGCGATGTTGGGCGGGTACAGGCCGGCGCGGGCGAGCGCGATGGCGTCGTCGTCGAGGTCGGTGGCATAGAGCTGAACCTTGAATTCCTGGTGGTGCTTGTCCCACCACTCGTCCATGAACTCGCGCAGCAGGATGGCGATGGAATAAGCCTCCTCGCCGCTGGCGCAGCCGGCCACCCAGACGCGAAACACGTAGCCCTCCGGCTTGTCGGCGAACAATTGCGGCAGGATGTCCTGCTTGAGGGTGGCGAACGCCTCCGGGTCGCGGAAGAAGTTGGTGACGTTGATGAGCAGTTCCTTGAACAGAATCTGCAGTTCAGCCGGATGCTCCTTCAGGTAGCGGGCATAGAGATCGCTGTCGTTGAGGTCGTGCTGCGCCATGCGCCGCTCGATGCGGCGGCCGATGGTGCTTTTCTTGTACAGCGAGAAATCGTGGCCGGTGCCGGCGCGCAACAGCATCAGGATGCGGTTCATGCCGCCGGCCGGGGTAGCGGGCGGCATGGCCTGTTCCCGAGGCGTCGGCGACGCGGCCAGGCGCGGAAGCGCTTCCGGCATCCTGTCCGGCGCCAACACCTGGGTGGCGTAACCGGCCTGCAGGGCGCTGCTCGGCATGCCGTCGTATTTCGCCGTGGCCGGTTCCTGCACCAGAGTGACGCCGCCGGCGCCGAGGATGGCGCGCAAGCCCAGAGTGCCGTCGGTGCCGGTGCCGGAGAGGATGACGCCGATGGCGCGCTCACCCTGATCCTCGGCCAGGGAACGCAGGAAGGCGTCGATCGGCATGCGCTGCCCGCGCGGCGCCTCCGGCACGGAGAGTTGCAACACGCCGTGGAAGATCGCCATGTCGCGGTTGGGCGGCAGGACATAGACATGATTGGCCGCCACGGGCGTCTGATCCAGCGCCTCCACCACCGGCATGGGTGTGCTGCGTTGCAGGATTTCCGTGAGCAGGCTGGCGTGATCCGGATCGAGATGCGGCACCAGCACGAAGGCCATGCCGCTGTCGGCCGGCACGTTGCGGAAAAACTGCTCGAACGCTTCCAATCCGCCGGCGGACGCGCCCAATGCGACGATGGGAAAGGGAGTGGAGGGAGTTTGGGTCTGTGCGGCCATGAAAATCTCCTGATGCGCTGCCGCGCATGCTACGGGATTTCATCCCCCCTTCGCGTTCCCGCCCCCCCCCAAAGGAACTGGCCGAGCCGGCGTGAAACCGGCTATTTGACCAGCGTCACCGGCACGGCCACCAGATGCAGCACCTTGGTGGAGACGGAGCCGAGTAGCAAATCCGCCAGCAAGCCCATGCCACGCGCTCCCATGACGATCTGGTCGCAGCCGCAAGCCGCAGCGGTTTCCGCGATGGTTTGCGCCACCTCGCCCACGGCGCTGTGCCGTTCATGGCGGATGCCGGCGGCTTCCAGAACGGCCCCGGCCGCGCGCATGGCTTCCTCGGCCTGGCCCGCCACCAGCGCGTCGATCTCGCTTTCACTGAGAAAGCGTTTGACTTCCCATGCGCCAACTTCCGGATGGACGTAGAGCAGATGCGCTTCCAGCGCGCCCACCATTTTGGCCAGGGCGGCGACATGGCGCGCGGCTTTCTCGGAACTGGCGGAACCGTCCACGGGTATCAATATTTTGTACATGGCGAAAAAACCTCTCGGGTGGGTGGAATGAAACACTTGATAAATACCCATGTTGCATCGCAATATAATCGTACATCACTATTCGGATACAGACCCATTTCATGCTCACTCCCGCCCGTTTCGCGGCCGCCACGCTCGCGATCCTGATTCCGCCTTCCCTGGCCTCGGCCGCCGATGGCCCCGCCGTGATGGGAATTCCGGTGGATTTCGTTCTGTTCGCCATGACCCTCCTGGGCGTGGCGTTGTTTCACCATCACACCCTGGCGGTGGCGTTGACCGGCCTCTTCGCCATCACCCTCTACAAGCTCGGCTTCACCGGCATCCACGGCGTTGCCGGCCTGCCCGGGCTGGCGCGACACCTGGGCCACGAATGGGTGACGCTCGCCAACCTGCTCGGCCTGTTATTGGGCTTTTCCATTCTGGCGCGCCATTTCGAGGACAGCCGCATTCCCGAGATACTGCCGCGCTACCTGCCGGACGACTGGAAGGGTGGTTTCGTCCTGCTGGTGATGGTGTTCGTGATTTCCTCCTTTCTCGACAACATCGCGGCGGCGCTGATCGGCGGCACCGTGGCGGCGAGCGTGTTCCATCGCCGCGTGCACATCGGCTACCTGGCGGCCATCGTCGCCGCCTCCAACGCCGGTGGTTCCGGTTCGGTGGTGGGCGATACCACCACCACCATGATGTGGATCAAGGGCGTCGCTCCGCTCGACGTGGTTCATGCCTACGCGGCAGCGATCCCGGCCTTGCTGATCTTCGGCGTCATCGCCGCCAGACAGCAGCAGGCCCATGCGCCGATCCAGAAGGACGCCGACGCGCGCGCCCAGGTCGACTGGGCCTATGTGCTGATCGTGGCATTGATCCTCACCGGAGCGATGGCCACGAACATCGTGATCAACACGCATTACCCGGAGTGGTCGGATGCCTTCCCCTTCCTCGGCGTGGCGGTGTGGGTGGTGGTGCTGGCGCTGGCGCCGCTGCGCAAGCCGGTCTGGAGCCTGCTGCCGGATGCTTTCAAGGGCAGCGTGTTCCTGCTTTCCCTGGTGATGTGCGCTTCCATGATGCCGGTGGAAACCCTGCCGGCGGCATCGTGGGAAACCGCCTTCGGTCTCGGCTTTGTTTCCGCCGTGTTCGACAACATCCCGCTCACCGCGCTGGCGCTCACCCAGGGTGGCTACGACTGGGGCGTGCTGGCCTACGCGGTGGGCTTCGGCGGTTCGATGGTGTGGTTCGGCTCCTCCGCCGGCGTCGCGCTCTCCAACCTGTTCCCGGAAGCCCGCTCGGTGGGCGGCTGGATCAAGGGCGGCTGGCATGTGGCGCTGGCCTACGTGATCGGCTTCATGGTCATGCTGGCGCTGGCCGGCTGGCATCCGCATGTGCCGCACAAGGAGGCGCGCGGCGTGACGCAAGTACAGCATCGGTAGGTAGGCGAGTTGTAGCGCCGGCGGCTTATGGCCCGAAGGGCCGGTATCCTTTAGGGCGCCGGCTCGTTCGTCTGACTGAAAAAAACGGGCCGGCGGGACGCCGGCGCTACAGTACCTCCTACCCGCCCAGCAGGGTGCGTAGATAAGCCTGCGCGTCGAAGCCCTTGCCGCGCCGGATGCGGCGCTTGTAGGCGCCGTCCGGCTGCATTTCCCAGGCGCGCAGGGTGTCTTTCAGATAGGGCTTGAGGCCTTCGTGGATGACCCGCTTTTTCAACTTCGGGTCGAGCAGCGGGAAGCCGGTTTCGATGCGACGGAAGAAATTGCGATCCATCCAGTCGGCGCTGGCCAGCCAGACGTCTTCCTGGCCACCATTCCAGAAATAGAAGATGCGGTGGTGTTCCAGGAAGCGGCCGATGATGGAGCGCACCCGGATGTTTTCCGACAGGCCGGGAATGCCCGGCTTCAAGGCGCATACCCCGCGCACGATCAGATCCACCTTCACCCCGGCCTGGCTGGCTTCGTAGAGGGCATGGATGACCTTGGGTTCGAGCAGGGAGTTCATCTTGGCGATGATGACCGCCTTCTCGCCGGCGCGGGCGCGTTCGGTTTCGTCGCGGATCGCCTGCATCATGCGCGGATGCAGGGTGAAGGGAGATTGCAGCAGGTATTTGTGCTCATGCGCGCGGCCCAGACCGGTGAGCTGGGTGAACACGTCATTGACGTCCTGGCACAGATCGGGGTGGCAGGTCATCAGGCCGAAATCGGTGTACATGCGAGCGGTGCGCGGATGGTAGTTGCCGGTGCCCAGGTGCGCGTACCGTTTCAGCTTGCCGCCGGGGCCGCCCTCGCGACGCACCACCAGGGCCAGTTTGGCGTGGGTCTTGTAGCCCACCACGCCATACACCACATGGGCGCCGGCCGCCTCCAGTTGCTCCGCCCAGTTGATGTTGGCTTCCTCGTCGAAGCGCGCCATCAATTCCACCACGGCGGTGACTTCCTTGCCGCGTTGCGCGGCGAGGATCAACTGCCGCATCAATTCGGAATCGTTGCCGGTGCGGTACACGGTCTGGCGGATCGCCAGCACGTCGGGATCCGCCGCCGCCTCGCGGATGAAGTCGATCACCGGCTGGAACGATTGATAGGGGTGATGCAGCAGGATGTCGCCCGCCGCCACCGCCTGGAAGATGCTCGGATACTTGCTGAATTGCGCCGGCATGCCCGGCGTGAAGGGCGGGAATTTCAGATCGGGGCGATCCACCTGATCCGGCACGCTCATCATGCGCACCAGATTGACCGGCCCGCGCACCTGATAAAGGTCGTCGTGGCCAAGCTCGAAGTGCTTGAGCAGAAACCGGCTCATTTCCTCGGAGCAGTTGTCGGCCACCTCCAGGCGCACGGCATCGCCATAGTGGCGGTGCGGCAGTTCGCCCTGGAGCTGCTCGCGCAGGTTCTTGTTCTCTTCGTCGTCCACGAACAGATCGGAGTTGCGCGTGACGCGGAACTGGTAACAACCACGCACCTCCATGCCGGAAAACAGTTCGCCCACATGGGTATGCAGGATGGAGGAAAGAAATACGAAGCCGTTTTCATGGCCGGCCACCTCGTCGGGAAGCTGGATCACCCGAGGCAGCGTGCGCGGCGCCTGTACCACGGCGCGGTTGGAATTGCGGCCGAAGGCATCCTTGCCCGACAGCTCCACGGCGAAATGCAGGCTCTTGTTCAGCACGTTCGGGAAAGGATGCGCCGGGTCCAGGCCGATGGGAGTCAATACCGGCATCAGTTCGTTGAAGAAGAACTCACGTATCCAGGCCGCCTGTTCCTCGTTCCAGTGCGTGCGGCGCAGAAAACGGATGTCCTCGTTCCCCAGCGCCGGGATCACCTCGTTGTTGAACAGGTCATATTGGCGCGCCACCAGTTCGTGCGAGACGCGCGCCACCTCCTTGAACACGCGGCGCGCGGTGAGGCCGTCCGGCCCCGGCATGTGCGGGTTGAGGCGTATCTGCTCCTTCAGCCCGGCCACTCGAATCTCGAAAAACTCATCCATGTTGCTGGAAAAAATACACAGGAAACGCAAGCGTTCCAGCAGGGGTGTGGCGGGGTCTTCGGCCTGCGCGAGCACGCGCCGGTTGAATTCGAGAAGGCCCAGCTCGCGGTTGATGAGGAAATCGGTGGTCGAATGCGGATTCATGAAGCGCCTGTAACATGAAGAAATCCCGGCGATGCTACCCTCAAGCCGAATCGCCATCCATCGCGCCGATTACATGGAAATCGAACTCAAACTCGCGCTCTCCCCCGCCTTCGCCGCCCGCTTCAAGCGGCATCCCCTGCTCGCCGGCATCCAGTCGGAGCGGCGGAGGTTGCACAGCATTTATTTCGACACTCCCGACTTCGCCCTCACCCGCCGCATGATCGCCCTGCGCCTGCGCCGAGTGGGCTACCACTGGGTGCAGACGCTGAAAGCCGCCGCCCCCTCGGTGGGCGCCTTGAGCAGCCGCCCGGAGTGGGAGGCGCGGGTGATGGGCAACACCCCGGATCTGGCCGTGCTGGCGCCGGAAGCCCTGGCGCTGCTCGCGGGCATCGACCTCGCCGGCCTGGCGCCGGTGTTTGTCACCGAGGTGAAGCGCACCACCTGGCGGGTGGCCGTGAACGAGACGGTGATGGAAATCGCGCTCGATCAAGGCGAAATCCGCGCCGGGGAGGCGGCCGCCCCGGCCATCCACCCGGTTTCGGAAATCGAACTCGAACTGAAATCCGGCCCGCCGGATGGCCTGTTCGACGCCGCCCTCAGCCTGCTCGAACAGGTGCCGCTACGCATCGACTCGCGCAGCAAGGCGGCGCTCGGCTATCGCCTGGCCGGCGTAGTCAAGCCGGCGCCAAGCAAGGCCGTCTGGCCCAAGCCGAGGCCCGCGCGGCCCGCCGGAATGGCCTGGACGGCCCTGGTCGAGGCGGCTTTGGCGCAACTGGTGGACAACCTGCCCGGCTTCCTCGAACAACCGGATGAAATCGAATATCTGCATCAGGTTCGCGTCGCCCTGCGCCGCCTGATGGGCCTGGCGCGTCTGCTCGACCGCCCCGAACCGCGCTGGCTCGCCCCGCTGCGGCAACACATGGCGGCGCTGAACCCGGCGCGGGATTGGGATGTCTTCCTGCGGGAAACCTTGCCGCGTCTGGATTGGCCTCAAGACACGGCCTTTCTCGAACACGCCGCCACGCAGGCCGGAGCGGCGCGCCAGGCCGCGCAAGACGATCTGTCCTCCCCGGAATTCACGCGCGCCGTGCTGCGATTGGGCCAGTCTCTGTTGACGCCCCCCGCCATCCCCATGAACGCGAGCACCTGGGCCACGGAGGTACTCGCGCGGCGCTGGAAGGACGTGAGGCGACGCGGCAAGGCCCTGTCCGACAGCGACGCCGAAACCTGCCATCGCCTGCGTATCGCGGTAAAAAAACTGCGCTATGCCAGCGACGCCCTGGCCAACCTCTACGGCAAGCGCGGTGGGAAAGCCCTGGCCCGGCTGGAGAACCTGCAGGAAAGCCTGGGCGAACTCAACGACCTGGTCGTGGCGGAACGGCTCATGCGCATGCTTGCCCGAACCTGCCCGGAGGCCGCCTTCAGCGCCGGCCACGTACTCGGCCTGCTGGGCGCGGAAGCCAAACGCCCCTCCGCTTCGCGGCGGAAAATATCGCGCGAACTGGCGGCGTTCAAACCGTTCTGGAAAGCGCCATAACGCCATTCATGGCGGGTATTTCACGCCAACAAGCAATCCAGGTTCAACCTGGAAACGGCGGTTGGTCATACGCAAAACGCTCGAAAGCTGCGTGGGCAAAGGCATGACCGGTGATTGTTCGCTTCACCCGCGGGGTGAGTGGAAACGTCACTCGTAGGAGCGGGCTTGCCCGCGATAGAGCGCAGCCATTCGCGGGCAAGCCCGCTCCTGCGACACCTGCAACTGTGGGAAACAGGCTCAATGGTGGTCTTCCCGCATCGGCCATAGCCGGTGGCTGTCCAGCAGCAGTCGGGCCGCCGTCTCATGCGCGTCGAGGCGCGACAGCGTGGTTTCGCGGCGGGCGTCGCGGGCGCCTTTGCGGGCGTTGAGCGCTTCCCAGAGCGGGGTTTCCCCCATCTGGTAGGCGCGCCAGGAAACATCGGCGTAGTTGTCGAGTTGCCGCGCCACTTCCTCCTGCGCCTCCAGGCGGTTGAACGTACCGCGCAGGCGGGCGTGGAGGATGCGGATTTCACCTTCGATGCGCGCCTTGGCGCCGGCTTCCCGCAGCACCAGGGCACGCGCTTCCTCATTGGCCACGTCGATTCGCGCGCGCCGGTTTTCGCCTGGCAGCGGCAGAATGAGGCTGACGCCGATCAGGTTGTCCAGACCGCCACGTTCGCGGGAATAGTGGACACCGAGGGTGGGGTCTGGGGTGAGGTCGGCCTTCTGGCGACGCGCGAGAATGCGCATGTGCTCGCTTTCCTTTTGCAGGATGGCGAGTTCGTGGTTGTGTTCCAGCGCTGTGTTCACCCATTCGTCGGCGCCGCCGGCCAGCACGGGCAAGGTGCCCGATTTCGGCGAGGGTGTGGGCAGGCCGGGGAAGCGCGCGGAAAGGCCGGCGACGGCTTCGGCGGCGACCGTTTCGGCGCGGCGGGCTTCGGCTTCGGCCTGGCGCAGGGCGGCTTCCGCCTGCGACCTTTCCATCCGCGCGGCATCGCCCGCCTTGACGCGCTTTTCCACCACCTCGCGCTGCCGCTGTAGCAACACGGCCTGCTCGCGCCAGGCCAGCGCATCGCTCTGGCCGCGCAGCGCGGCATACCAGCTTGCGATCAGGTCGCGCGCGGCCTCGTGGCGGGCGTCGCCCACCCGCTCCTCGGCCGCGTCCGCCAGGGTGGCGCCGATCTCGCCATCCAGCCGCGCCTTGCCGGGCAGGCGCAGGCCACGTTCGATGCCCATTTCCCAGTCGCTGGAGTTTCCGATCCCGCTCTCGCGTCGCCGGGCATAACCGGCGCGCGCCAGATATTCGTGTTCGCCCGCGTTGAGCCGGCGCCCCTCGGCCAGGGCCGAGGCCACCCGCGCCTGGGCCGCCAACACGTCGGGATGCGCTTCCAGCGCGGCATTGGCGGCGGCCGGCGGCGGCAGGTCGGCGGGTGGGGTGAGTTCGGGCGCGGCGTGGGCCACACCCGTCATCACGAACAGGATGGCAAGGCAACCATTCCCCCCTTTGAAAAAGGAGAGGTTTAAAAACCGTTTCATCCCAATCTCCCGAACTCGATTACCGGCGTCAGCCAGTAGGCCACGTCCCGCCTGGGGAACGCGCGTTTCAATTCATCCAGCAGGCGGCCGGCGGCATCCGCTTCCAATACGACCTTGAATTTGGCGCGGGAAACGCGGCCGCGCACCTGTTCCCGCGGCGTCAGCGCGTGGTCGCGGCTGCCGCGCCCCTCGGCGCGCAGCAGGGTGAAGGCGCCGCCCCATTCCGGATGCGCGAGCAGGTATTCGGCCAGGATTTCTTCCAGGTTGGCCGGAGCCACCAGGGTGAGTTGCACCAGGCTCATGCTGTGTCTCCCATGTGCGCGCCGTGGCACGGGTTGTAGCGCCGGCGTCTCGCCGGCGAGTTATCCTGGAAACCGCAGTTGGTCATACGCAAAACGCTCGAAAGCTGCGTGGGCAAAGGCATGACCGGTGATTGTTCGCTTCACCTGCGGGGTGAGTGGAAACGTCACTCGTAGGAGCGGGCTTGCCCGCGATAGAACGCAGCCATTCGCGGGCAAGCCCGCTCCTACGGCACCTGCAACTGCGGGAAATAGGGTTATTCCAGTCAGACGAACGAGCCGGCGCCCTAAAGGATATCGGCCCTTCGGGCCATAAGTCGTCGGCGCTACAGGGGCTCATGCCTTTGCTCCAAGAATGAAACGCCGGTACAGCACCGGCAGCACCAGCAGGGTCAGCACCGTGGAGGTGAACAACCCGCCCATGACCACGATGGCCAGCGGCTTCTGGATTTCCGATCCGGGGCCGCTGGCGGTGAGCAGGGGCAGCAGGCCGAAGGCGGTGATGCTGGCGGTCATCATCACCGGGCGCAGGCGGCGCAGGGAGCCTTCCCGCACCACGCCGGCGGCCACCATGCCCTGGTCGCGCAACTGGTTGAAATACGACACCAGCACCACGCCGTTCAACACCGCGATGCCGAGCAGCGCGATGAAACCGACCGAGGCGGGCACCGACAGGTATTCGCCGGTGATGCCCAGCGCCATCACGCCGCCGACCAGGGCGAACGGCGCGTTGGCCATGATCAGCGCGGCCTGGCGCCAGGATTGGAACGTGGCGAACAGGAGCAGGAAGATCAGCCCCAGCGCCACCGGCACCACCACCGCGAGACGCATGGCCGCGCGCTGCTGGTTCTCGAACTGGCCGCCGTAGACCACGCTGTAGCCCTGCGGCAGCCGCACCTTGGCCGCCACCGCGCGCTTCACATCCTCGACGAAGCCGACCAGATCGCGCCCGGCGACATTGCTCTGGATCACCACATAGCGGGCGCCGTTTTCCCGATTCACCGCCACCGGCCCCTCGGCGCGAACCAGATGCGCCACCTCGGCCAGAGGAACGGCGAGGCCGTCGTTGGTGGGAATGCGCAGGCGTTCGAACAGGGCCGGCGAGGCGCGCACGTTTTCACCCGCGCGCACCACCAGCGGCGTGCGCCGGGCGCCTTCCTGGATCACGCCGACCCTGACGCCTTCCAGATGCGCTTTCAGGAAATCGGACACCTCGTCCGCCGTGAGGCCGTGGCGGCCCAGCGCCAGACGGTCGATTTCCACGCGGAAATACTGCACGCCGTCATTCTTCACGGAGAACACGTCCTGCGCGCCGGGGATGCCGCCCAGCAGGGTTTCGATCTCGCCGGCGAGGCGGTTGAGCGTGCCCAGATCCGGGCCGAACACCTTCACCGCCAGGTCGCCGCGCGAACCGGTGAGCATTTCCGAAACGCGCATGTCGATGGGCTGGGTGAAGCCGAAGGTGACACCGGGGAAGTCCGCCATCACCTTGCGGATTTCCTCGGTCAGCCATTCCTTGTCCGGGCGGCGCCATTCCTCCTTGGGTTTCAGCACCAGAAAAGTGTCGGTCTGGTTGAGGCTCATCGGGTCGAGGCCGAGTTCGTCGGAACCGGCGCGCGCCACCACGCCCTTGATTTCCGGCACTCGCGCCAGCAACGCCCGCTGTACCCGGAGGTCGATGTCCAGGCTGGCTTCCAGGCTGATCGAAGGCAATTTTTCCAGTTGAATCAACAGGTCACCCTCGTCCAGCGTGGGCATGAAGGACTTGCCGATGAACGGGTAGATGGCCGCCGCCGCCAGCAGCAGAGCCAGCGCGCCGGCGATCACCAGGCGGAAATGGCCCAGCGCCCAATCCAGCAGCGGCCGGTAGGCGCGCTCCAGTTGCCGCATCAGCCAGGGTTCCTCGTGGGCGCCTTCCTGGATGAGCAGGGCGCCCAGGGCAGGCACCACGGTCAACGACAGAAACAGCGCGGCACCCAGGGCGAACACGATGGTCAGCGCCACCGGGATGAACAGCTTGCCTTCCAGCCCTTCCAGACTGAGCAGGGGAAGGAACACGATCAGGATGATGAGCACTCCGGCCGCCGTCGGGGCGGAAACCTCGCGTACCGCGCGGTAGACCTCGTGCAGTTTGGGGGTGCCACTGGCGTGTGCCAGCCCAGGGTTTGAAAGTCTTGTGACGATGTTCTCCACCACCACCACCGCCGCGTCCACCAAGAGGCCGATGGCGATGGCCAGGCCGCCCAGGCTCATCAGGTTGGCGGAAAGACCGAAGCGGCGCATCAGCCAGAACGCGGCCAGCGCCGAGAGCGGCAGCACCACGGCCACGGTGAGCGCGGCGCGCACGTTACCGAGGAACAGGAACAACAACACCAACACCAGCACCACGGCTTCCATGAGCGCATGCGACACGGTGCCGATGGCGCGCTCGACCAGTTGCGAGCGGTCATAGAACGGCTGCACCGTGACCCCGCGCGGCAGGCCGGGGGCAATCTCCTTGAGGCGCTGTTTCACCAGCGCCACCACGTTCTGGGCATTGGCGCCCTTCAAGCCCAGCACCAGGCCTTCCACCGCCTCGCCCTTGCCGTCCTGGGTGACTCCGCCGTAGCGGGTGAGGCTGGACAGGCGCACCTGGGCCACGTCCGCGACCCGTACCGGCACACCCCCTACCCTTTTCACCACGATGGCGGCGAGGTCATCGAGGGACTTCACCGCGCCCTCGATGCGCACCACCCAGACTTCCTCGCCCTCGGCCAGGCGCCCGGCGCCGTCGTTCCTCAGATTGGTTTCCAGCGCCGCCATCAACTCCGGCAGGGTGACGCCGCGCGCGCTCATCGCCGCGTTGTCCGGGGCCACCTCGAAGGTGCGCGCGAAACCGCCCAGGGAGTTGACGTCGGCCACCCCCGCCAGGGTGCGCAATTGCGGGCGGATCACCCAATCCAGGATGGCACGCCGCTCATCCAGCGGCAGCGGGCCTTCCACGGTGAACATGAACATCTCCGACAGCGGCGTGGTGATCGGCGCCAGGCCGCCGGAAACACCGGCCGGCAGGTCGCCCATCGCGGCGGAGAGGCGTTCCGCCACCTGTTGCCGCGCCCAGTAGATGTCGGTGCCGTCCTCGAAGTCGATGGTGATGTCGGTGAGCGCGTATTTCGCCACCGAACGCAACAGGCGCTGCTTGGGGATGCCCAGCATCTCGGTCTCGATCGGCGCGACGATGCGCGCTTCCACCTCCTCCGGCGTCATGCCCGGCGCCTTCAGGATCAGCTTGACCTGGGTGGTGGAGACATCGGGAAAGGCGTCGATGGGAATCTCGTGCCACGCCCGCACCCCCGCCGCCACCAGCATCAGGGTGAACAGCAGGGTGAGCAGGCGCTGGGTGAGGGCGAACTCGGCGAGCTTGTTCAGCATGGCCGACTCCCCTTGCTCCCTCGCTCCAGCGTGGGAGCAAGCGTGGAACCGCCACCTCCGTGGCAAGAACTGTAGCGCCGGCGTCTCGCCGGCTCGTTCGCCTGACTGGAAGAACTGGCCGGCGAGACGCCGGCGCTACAAAGGCGCGCTTCCGGCTTCTCGGCAAATGGAGAATCCGGGTCAACAAGAACTCGACGCTGGAGCGTCGGAAATCGCTTCCACGCTGGAGCGTGGGCGCCAGTAGTCGGCTTATTGAGCATTCGCCGCTCCCGCCGCCTTCAGCGCGGCGATGCCCCCCACCGCCACCAGTTCGCCATCCTTGAACTCGCCCGCCAGGGAAACCGTATTGGCCGACTGCGACAACACCGTGACCGGGCGCGCCTCGAAACCGTCGGGGCGGCGCACGAAGACGTAGGTCTTGCCGGCCTCCCGCGCCACCGCCTTGACCGGAACGCGCCACTCCTGGCCGCCGCCCAGGCCGGTGATGCGCGCCGCCACGCTCTGGCCGGCGCGCAGGCCGGCATCCGGGCCGGCGTTTGCGTGATCCAGGCGGGCGCGGATGCGCACCGTCTGCGCCGCGCCCGCCGCCGGCAGCACGCGCAACACGGTGCCCGCCTGTTGCCGCCCAGGCAGTTCCACCTTCATGCCCGGCTTGACCCGGGCGGCCACGTCGGCGGGCGTGTCGATCTCGATCCAGAGCGGGTTCAGGCTGGCGAGGGTGTACAGCGCGGTGGCCGCTTCCACGCGGCTGCCCACGGTGGCCTGGCGCGCCATCACCACGCCGCTGATCGGCGCGACGAGCGCGATTTCGCCGGTGAAACCCTCGCCGCGCTCGGCGCGGGCGATGGCCGCGTCGTTCAGCCCCTGGGCGCGCAGGGCGGCGCGCAGCGCGTTCAGCGCCGCCCCGGCCTGCGCCAGGGCCGCCGCGCTGGCGCGAGCGCGCGATTCGGCGATGATGCCCTCGCGCAACAGACCCTCGTCGCGGCGCGCGCTGTCGCGCGCCAGTTCGAGGGCGGTGGCCGCCTGCGCCAGGCTGCCCTGCAGGCCGATCAATTCCGGGCTGGACAGGCGTGCCAGCACCTGCCCGCGCCGCACCGGTTCGCCCTCCGCCGCCAGTGTCGCCAGCACCATGCCGGCCAGCGGCGCCGCCACCACGCGAGCCTGGCCATCGGGAATCACCACGCTTGCCGGCATTCCCGGCGACAGGCTGCCGGCATGCCGGGTCAGCGGCGCGGTTTGCACCCCCAGCGATTTGACCTGGATGGGAGTGAGCTTGATGGGAGCGGCGTGAACGGCGAGAGGAAACAACAGAAGCGGCAGGACACTGAAACGCATGAGGGATGGGAGCATGAAAGAGAGAAACGGTAACAAATTAGGCGCGCGATATTAAAGCAGTCTTAAACCAGGACTTGGTTGTGGATTGCCGACATCGACATGGCCTGGATGCACGAGATGCAGCCCTATTCTTCGGCGCGTCCCGATTCCCCTTTGATTCCGTGTCCACCTCGCTCCCGACCGCGGCCACCCGCATCCGTCCCGCCGATGCCGGAATCACCATATTCTCACCTGGATGGCGGGCCACGGCGCCGTGTACCTGGGGGGAAGCAATCAGATCAATCCCACCACTTCATGGAACGCGACGCGGGTCATGGCATATTTCGAGAGCCTTTATAGCTGATGCGGGCTCTCACAAGCGCCGTTACGCCCAGATCAGGGTCGCGCGCAGGCCACCCTCGGCCCGGTTTTCCAGATTCAGGCTGGCGCCGTGCAATTGCGCGATGCGGGCGACGATGGCGAGGCCCAGGCCGCTGCCTTCTCGGGTGACTTCACCACTGCGATAAAAGCGTTCGGTCAGGCGCGGCAGTTCTTCTTCCGCCACACCCGGCCCGTTGTCTTCCACCCACAGGCGCAGGTTCCCGTTTTCCCGCCTTGCGCCCAGTGTGATGCGGCCGTCCTCCGAGCCGTGGCGCAGCGCGTTGTCGAGCAGGTTGCGCAGGGCCACGCGCAGAAGATCCGGGTCGCCCGCGACGCCGGCGCCTTCCTTGATCT
The DNA here is from genome assembly GCA_023258975.1 of Hydrogenophilales bacterium. GTDB lineage: Bacteria > Pseudomonadota > Gammaproteobacteria > Burkholderiales > Thiobacillaceae > PFJX01. The sequence goes on from JAHFRD010000001.1 coordinate 137,577, forward strand.
CCACATGCAGGCGCTCGGCCGCGTTCCCCAGGCGCGAATCGTCCACCACCTGGCGGGCGAGCGCGGCGAGTTCGATCCACCGGGGTTCCGGCGGGCCGTCCAGGGGGTCGAGCCGCGCCAGGCGGAGGAGTTGCTCCACCAGGCGGGTGGCGCGGCGGGTTCCGGCGAGCACCTGTTCCAGGGCATGCGCGCGGCCGTCCTCTTGATGGCTGGCGAGAGCGACCTGAGCCTGAATCTGAATGGCGGCGAGCGGGGTACGCAGTTCGTGGGCGGCGTCGGCGGTAAAGCGGCGTTCGCTGTCCAGGGCATGATCGAGACGATGCAGCAGGCTGTTCAAGGCCGTAGCCAGGGGCGACACCTCGCGCGGCAGGCGGTCGATTCGCAGCGGCGTCAGGTTGTCGGCGGTACGGGTCGCCACGGTGCTGGCCAATTCATCCAGGGGGCGCAGGGAATGGCGCACGGCCCAGACGATCACCAAAGCCACCAGCGGCAACGCCACGATGATGGGCAGGCCGACCTGCATGGCCACTTCCAGAGCCACCTGTTCACGGCCGGCGAGAGATTCGGCCACCTGAACCTGATACTTGTGATCCGGCGACCAGCTCGAAAACATCCGCCACGGCTTGCCCGCGTGCTGGATGTCCATGTAGCCGTTTTCCTTGGAGAGCGGCACCGAGGGCGCCTCGTCGGATTTCAGGAGCAGGCGGCCATCGGCTCCCCATATCTGGAACTCCAGCGGCTGTTCATAGGGATGATCGGCGCGATCCACCACCTCTTCGACGGCGGCCCAACTCTCCGCGAGGCCGTCCAGTTCATGTTCGGCCTGCGCCATCAGCAGCTTGGAGGATTGCGCCAACTGGCCGTCGAGCAGTTCGCCAGCCTCGTGCCGGGCCTTGTGATAGCTGACCACGCCGGCCATGCCCCAGACCAGCAGCGTGGCCAGCAGGAGCGAGGTCAACAGGCGGGCATGCAGGGAGGCGGGCGCGCGGCTCATCGGGGCTTCCTCACGCCACGCATGGTTAGCTCAAGCCGATGCGGTCGGCCGCGTGGAACGCTCATGGCGCATCGCCCAGCACATAACCCAAGCCGCGCACGGTGCGTATCCTGTCCGCGCCGATCTTCCGGCGCAGGTGGTGGATGTAGACCTCCACGGTGTTGCTCTCCACTTCCTCGCCCCAGGCATAGAGGCCGCCTTCCAGTTCCTGGCGCGAGCGGATATGGCCCTTGTGCGTGATGAAGTCATGCAGCAGCGCGTATTCCCGCGCCGACAGGCTGATCGGCGCGTCCGCCAGGGTGACGCGCCGCGCCGCCGGGTCCAGGGCCAGATCGCCATGCCGCAACAGCGGCGCCGCCATGCCGGAGGCGCGGCGCAGGAGCGCGCGCAGGCGGGCCCGCAGTTCGGGCAGTTCAAAGGGTTTCAGCAGGTAATCGTCGGCGCCGGCATCGAGGCCGGCCACCTTGTCGGCGGTGGTGTCGCGCGCGGTAAGGATGAGCACAGGGGTGCGCTTGCCGCGCGCGCGCAGTTCCTTGAGCACGGTGAGGCCATCGCGGCGCGGCAGGCCCAGGTCCAGCACGCAGGCGTCGTAGTCCTCGGCCAGCCAGGCCAGGCGCGCCGCCTCGCCGTCGCGCGCCCAGTCCACGCCATAGCCCTCCAGCGCCAGCCCGGCGCGCAGACCGTCGCCGAGGAGGGAGTCGTCTTCCACCAGCAGGATGCGCATCAGTTCTCCATTTCTTTTCTGACCCTGGCGATCAAGGCCAGTATTTCCTGGCGCCGGCCGCTGTCGGCGAGTTCTCGGCCGGGCCGGGTGGGCGCCTTGAGGGCGGTTTCCAGGGATTTCAGCGCCTCGCCGTAGCGTTCGCGCTCGAACAGATACTCGCCACGGAAGAAGTTGGGGTCAATGCCCTCGGGGTTGAGGCCCACGGCCTTGTTCAACATTTCCTCCGCGCGCGCCTTGTCGCCGAAGCCGATGGGCCAGCCCGGCACCTTGTAGTAGAGAGTGCCCAGGCTGGTCCAGGCGGAACCCTTGAGCGCGCGTTCGTCGCGTTTCAGTGCCTGTTCCAGCTTGTCCCGTGCCGCGCGGGCCAGCGACAGCGCACCCAGGCCGCCTTTCGCCCCGGCCTCGCTGGACAGGGCGATGCCTTCCCAGATCAGCGGTTCGGCGCGGCCAGGATGCGCCTCGGCCAGCTTCTGCGCCGCGCGCGCGAGCGTGTGGTAGCGCGCCTCCTGCTGTTTTTCCGGGGTGCGGTATTTGATGACGGCCCATTCTTCCTGAATCGGATGCAGGGCGTCTTCGAGCGGGTCGGCGGTGGCCATTCCGACATTGGCGAGAAGTAAGGCAATGAGGACAAATGAGGATGGTTTCATGGGGATTCCTTTTAGTAGCGCCGGCGTCTCGCCGGCGAGTTTTTTCAATCTGACGAACGGGCCGGCGGGACGCCGGCGCTACAACACCCGCACAGCCATCGAGGCGCTCATTCAGCGGCTGCCAGGCGACGCTACGTTGGCATGGCGTTTGACCACGGCCAGCTTGGGAGCGAGCGCGCGGTCGATGAGCGCGGGCGCGACGCCGTTGATCCAGGCGAACAGGCGTTCGGGGAAGCCGAGGTGGGTTTCACTCCGCCCGGCGGCCAGGGCGGCGATGATCTGGCGCGCGGCCCGTTCCGGCGTGTCATGGCGGCTGCCCAACTCCGCGTTGAGCGCGTTCACCGCCGCGCTGTTGAGGGGGGTGTCGATGGCGCGCGGGGCGACGTACAGCACTTCAACCTGGCTGTCGGACAGTTCCCGCCGCAGCGCCTGGGAAAACCCCTTCATGCCGGCCTTGGCGCTGGAATAGGCGATGAAGCCGGGAAACGGCAGACTGCCGAAGGTGGAGCCGATGTTGAGGATGGCGGCGTGATCGCGCGCCCGCAACAGCGGCAACAGCGCGTGGGTCAGGCGCATCGGCGCGGCCAGATTGGTTTCCAGCACATCGGCCGCGCACGACCAGTCCCGTTGCTCGAACAGGCCGAAGGCATTGATGCCGGCGTTGTTGATTAGAACATCGACCCCGAAGTTTTCGGCTTCCCGCGCCAGACGGGCAACTTCGGCGGGCTGATTGAGATCGACGGCCAGCGTGGCGATAGAGCGCGCTCCTCCAGGCAGGCCGAGGGCAAGCGCAGCCAGTTTGTTCTGATCGCGCCCCACCAGCAGCAGAGACGCTCCTTCCCGCGCCAGTGCTTGCGCCAGCGCCTGGCCGAGGCCGCCGCTGGCGCCGGTGAGGAGGATGCGCGCGTCGTTCAGTCGCATGGCGCGGCCTCCGGTGAGGGCAGGCCGCGAAACACGTCGCCATACAGCTTGTAGAAAACCCGCGCGCAACGAATGACCTCGTCCTGATCCTTCTCTTCCATGCGCTCCAGCAACTCCGCCAGATGGCGGGTGTGTTCCTGATCCAGCGTGCCATGCGAGCGCAGGTAGGTGAAGGCCTTGTCCGGCAGGCCCAAGGCCCGCTGTATCAGATCGGCGGCATGCAGGGCGAGCGCCACGCTGGTGCCTTCCAGCACGAACACCATGCCGAAAAAGCCGGCCGGATTCCCCCGATTCGCCAGGTCATAGGCATAGGCCACCATCACTTCGGCGGCGAGGCCCGGGCAGCTGTGCCGCGCGGCGGCCGCGTCGCCACCGGCGGCGGCGATGTCGCTCAATATCCATTCCTCATGGCCGATTTCTTCCTCGATGTATTCCGCCAGCGGCCGCAACAGCCAGGCCAGTCGCTCCGGCAAGCGGCCGCCGACCGCCATCAACAGCGGCGTGGTGTGGCGCACGTGGTGATAGGCCTGGCCGAGAAAGGCGAGATAAGCCGCGCGGCTGACCTGGCCGCGCAGGCAGCCGGCGATGGCCGGCGCGGCGAGCAGTTGCGCGCGCTCGCCGGTGGTGGCCTGAATCAGGTGTTCATAAAACGACATGGGTGTTTTCCTTGTGTGGGTACAGGGCGGCGATGGCGGCGCCGTGGCGGGCGCCGATGGCCGCGCGGATGGGGCGGCCGTTGCCGGTCGCCAGCCCGTTCGCGGAGGTGAACGGCGCGGCGGCGATCCAGTCGCCGACACGGGCGTAATCCGGCAGGCCGGAATTGGCGCGCGCCACGGCGACGGCCAGCGCGGTGGCATCCACGCCGGGCATCGCCACCAGGACGGCGGCCAGCCAGGGGCGGGCATCGCCGAGGGCCAGCGCCTGGGCGATTTCCGGCTGCGCGGTGAGCGCGGCCTCGACCCACTCCGGCGCGACATTGCGGCCATAGGCGGTGACCAGAATGTTTTTCCGGCGCCCGGACAGGTGCAGGTAACCAGCGTGGTCGAGGTGCCCCAGATCGCCGGTGCTGAACAGCGTTGTTTCCGGCTTGCCGGCATCGCCCAGATAGCCCAGGAAGCACGGGCCACCAACGCGGATTTCCCGAGTGGAATCGACCTGTACCCGCATAGGCGGCAGGGGCCGGCCGACGCTGCCGGCCTGGTCGGCGCGCGGATGGTTGAGAGTGACCACGGAACCGCATTCGGTGAGGCCGTAACCCTCATAAACCGGCAGTCCGATCCGGCGCGCCGCAGCGATCAGCGTGGCGTCGCAGCGGGCGCCGCCGACCGCGACGAAGCGCGTACTGTCGGGGATACGCCGGCCACCGGCCGCCGACAACAGGGCCTTGAGCAGTTCCGGCACCAGAATCAGGCTGTGTGGCCGCGTCTCCACGATGGTGTTCCGCAAGGCGCCGGCATCGAATCCGGCCATGCCGCGCCAACCCAGTTGCGCCAGGCCGGGCAGCGCGATTTCCGCGCCGCGCAACAGCGGCGCATAGACTCCGGCGACGTTTTCCAGCAACAGCGCCAGCGGCAACACCGCCAGATGGCGGGAAATGGAGAGATAGCCCAGGGTCGCGACCAGCGCGGCGGCAGTTTGCCGCAGCCCCTCCGCGCTCAGGCAGACCCCTTTCGGCGTGCCCGTGCTGCCGGAGGTGAACGACACCTTGGCGGTGCCCGGCGGCAAGGTGGCGGTCGGGCATTCACGCCGCATCCAGGCCAGCCCGCGCCAGGGCGCGACGGCGGCGTAGCCGATACCGAGGGCTTCAATGCGCTCGGGCTGGTCGGTCAGCACGGCATCGGCGCCGCTCTGGGCCAGGGCATGCGCCAGTTGTTCCTGGGTAAAGAATGCGGGCAGCGGCAGGTGCACTCGCCCGGCATGCCGCGCCGCCAGGTCGGCGATCACCCATTCCGGGCCGTTGTCCGCCAGCACGGCGAGCACGCGGCAGTCCATGAGCCGCGCGGACAGTGCCGCCACCTCGTCCAGCACCGCTTCCGCGCTCCAGCTTTCCGAGGCGCCGCGCAACACCACGGCATCCGCCTCGCGCGCGGCCAGGGCCGCGAGGAGATCGTCCGCGCTCATGCTGGCGCCATCCTTTCCAGAGCCAGACGGATGCGGCCGGCAACGACGATGGGCCGGGTGTCGTAATAGCGGCCCCAGTCTCGCGCCGCCGCGCCCAGGCGGGCGGGATCGGCCGCCGCCAGGGCCAGGGGCGGCAGGCCCATCCGGGTGAAAATGCCGATGAGTTCACGGGTGGCGGTGAACATCACCCACTCGTAGCCCAGGCGGTCTAGGTGGGCCGCCAGAGTGAGGATCATGCGCACCCCGCCGCCGGCCTGGCGCGCGGCGAGATGGCCGACTTCCACCACTTTTTCGCGCGCCACGGCGTGCCCGGCCAGGCCGGTAATCAAGGCTTCGGCGGGCTGATCGAGATAGCTCTCCAGAAATAACGGCCCGCTTGCCGCCCCGCGCCAACCGGCGGCCGCGTGGGGCTGGCCGTCCTGCTCAAGCAACATGACATCGGGAGTGAAAGCCGCCACGCGGGCGCCGTAACGGTCGGCGAACACGCTCTGGATGAAGCGCTCGGCCTCGCCGCGCCGCGCCGAGTGGCTGGAGAGGACGCTGGCGGCCACGCTCCGACAGGGGTGTTGCGTGGAGGAAGCGATACGGGCCAATACGTGGGCCAATGCGTGGGCCAATGCGTGCATGGTGCGATCCTGGATGGTCGATGTCGCGCAGTCTGCGTGGCGGGGATTAACCGAAGCTTAAAAAGCCGGCCACGAACGATGCCTCACCCCGGCACCCGCATCGCGGCGTCCTCGTAGGTGCCGGCTTCCGCATCCAGGTGGCAGGCGGGGCAGTTGGCCTTGCTCTTCACCTGCGGCTTGGTCCAGTCGGCGGCGGCAATCTCCCGGTGTTTCCTGATCCAGTAAGGTGTTTCCGTGATGCGCAACGGTGTGGCGTTCGCCGGCACGGAATGATTGATCTTCCAGGCGGCTTCCGTGGCGCCCTGTTCGGCGGCGTTGGGTACGGCGAAGGCGAGCAATTGCGTGACGGCGGCGCCATCCAGGCCGAGATCGTCACCGAAATGGTGGCTCTGTCGTGCCATCAGACTTTGCCAGGAACGCGCCGGCAGCAGGCCGGGGTGGAAAGCCTGATGGCAACTGCCGCATTCCTCATTCCAGAGGGCGTTTTGCGGCAGTTTTTTGCCGACGAAGGCGAGTCCGCCCTCGCTGCCGCGATACTGGAACCACCAGGCGGAAAACGTCGCCACGGCCAGCAGCAACAGCACCGCGACGAAGCTATTGGGGCGCGCGGCCTGGGCATCGTCTTCGGCCACTTTCCGGCCATCGACCAGGGCGCGCGTCAGGTTCTCGCGATGCCGCCAACTTTCCAGCGCCACCCCGGCGAGGTGGGCGAACACCAGCAGCAACATCAGGCTGGCGAGGAGTTCGTGGCCTTCCTTGATCGCCTTGCCGAGCGCGTAGCCGAACATGCCCGCCGCCGCGCCATGCTGCTCCTCACCCCCCTGTACGAATACGCCGCTCAAACCCACCAGCAGGCCCAGACCCAGCAGAAGAAATACCGCCTGGCTACCCGCCGGGTTGTGGCCGAGATGGCGCACCGCACGACCCGTCATGGCCTGGCGCAGGTAGTCCAGACCCGCGCGCGGGCCGTAAAGAAAAGAAGAAAAGCGCGCGTAGCGGCCGCCGACCCGGCCCCAGACCAGGCGAAAGCCGATCAGGCCGAGCATGAGATAACCGAGGAAGGTGTGCAGCGACAGCCATTCGTCGGATTCCGCCGTCAGCCAGGCACCGGCAAAGCTGGCCGCAAACAGCCAGTGGAACAGTCGCAGGGGGAGATCCCAGACCAGGATGGTTTTCATGGTGTATCTCTTTGATCCGAATGGGGTTTACAGGTCATGCGCGTCGGGCGGGGTGGCGCCACATCGCGCGTGACGCTCTAGCCGGTTCCGCCCATGCCGGTGCCGCCGCGACCAGCGGGAATGGCGAGGTGGGGCATGGTTCTCGTTGACCTCAGCGCGGAATGCGCACGCTGTGTTCCTCAAAGTCGCCCTTGTCCGCCGCCGGGTGGCAGGCGGCGCAGTTGGCCGGGCTCTTGATCGCGGCGCGTTTCCAGATGCTGGCGGCAATCTCGCGGTGTTCATGCTGGAAACGCGGGGATTCCGTGACGCGCAACGGCGCGGTCGATCCGCGCCAACGGCTGGCCGCGTTCTTGACCAGGAAATCGGTGATCTCACGGGTTTCCCGTGGCGAGAGCGTGGCATCGGTGCCGAAGTGCTTGTCCAGGCCGCCCATCGTCTTGCGCCAGGATTCGGCGGGTAGCAGACGGGGCGGGAATGCCAGATGGCAGGCGCCGCATTCCTGCTTCCATTCCTCACCCGGTTGCAGCGGCAACATGCGGCGTTCGTCGGCCAGAGCCGGGACGGCAGTGAAAGCGGCGATGGCAAGGATCAGTCGATATGGGGCTTTCATGGCGCTTCTCCTCATTGGGCGGAAATCAGCCAGGTGACGAAATCACCTTTCTCCCTGGCGGTGCAGGGGCGTTGCAGGACATCGTTGCAATTGCGCTTGAACCACTTTTCCACCTTGGCCGGATCGCTCAGGCGTCGCGCATTGGCGACCGGCGCCAGCGCTTCGATGGCCTTGCCGGTCTTCGCATGCCGGCCGGTTTGCTTCGGGCTGTCGGTGTGACAGGAGGCACAACTCAGGTCGCCGTTTTTGGCGTGGAAGAAGGCCTCGCCACGCCGCGCGGAGAAATCACGGAAACCGGAATCCTCCTGTCGGGCCGCGTTGCGGTAGCTGTCGAGCAAGGCGGCGCTGATGCCGGTTTGCGCCTGCGCGGGGAAAGAGGGCGCGACGAGGATGGCCGCGACGGCGAGAAGCGAGGAGATTCGGGTCATGGCCACTTCCTTTTTCATGGGGTTGGCGACCATTCTTGCCACGCGCCTTAAACCAGCCTTAACACGGTTGTGGTTTTTCACTTCACTACAACTCGCGCTAAAGACTTCCGCATCCGGGCCGATATGGCGGGCACGACCACCTCAGCCGGACACCATGTCTCTGCCCCTGGAACGCGAAGAAATCCAGCGCATCACCGAAGAACTGGAAGTCATCATCGCCGCGCATCTGGCCTGGTTCAAACAGATGAACCGCACCCTGGTGTGCGGCGGCCAGATCCATCACACCGACCTGGAAACCGACGCGCATCTGCGCTCGCCGTTCGGCCAGTGGTATTACAGCCAGGAGCCCTATGTGCTGGAAAGCATGCCGGATTTCCAGAATCTCGGCACCACCCAGCAGGCCATGCACGCCAGCGCCCGCCTGGCGCTATTGAGCATCGTCGATCAGCGCCGCCCGGCGCCCGAGCTTTATGACCAGTGCATCGACCTGGCGCTGCGCCTCAACACCATCCTGCGCCGCCTGCAACTGGACATCATCGGCGAACTCCTCACCACCGACAGCCTGACCGGCTGCGCCACCCGGCGCGGCATGATGCCGCGCCTGCGCGAGGAGCAGGAACGCGCCCTGCGCATTCAGCGCCCATGCTGCCTGTGCCTGCTGGATTTCGACCGTTTCAAGCGGGTCAACGACGATTGCGGCCACCCGGCGGGCGACGCCGTGCTGAGTCAGGGCATGAAATTCGTCACCGGGGCGCTGCGCAAGTACGACTCCATCTATCGCTATGGCGGCGAGGAGTTCCTCGTCTGCCTGCCGGGTACGCCGCTGAAAGAAGCCGCAGCGGTGGTGGAACGCATCCGCGCCGGCCTGGAACGCCTGCCCATCCGCCTGCCCAGCGGCGATACCTTCTTTGCCACCGCGTCCTTCGGCGTCGCCGAGATGAATTCACGCCTGCCGGTGGAGGAAAGCATCGCCATCGCCGACATGGCCCTGATCCGCGCCAAGGAACAAGGCCGCAATCGCGTGGAGATGTGGACATAGGGCTCGGTACCCGGCCGAGCGGCTAAAATCGGCGATCCCCAGCCGCCACCCGCCACCGTGAACCTCTATCCCCTGCTCCGCCCCCTGCTGTTCCAGCTCGATCCGGAAACCGCGCATAACCTCACGCTCTCCGGCCTGCGCAATCTTCACGCACTCGGGCTGCTCAAACCCTTTCTACCGAACGTGCCGACGGCGCCGCGTCGGGTCATGGGGCTGGATTTCCCGAATCCGGTGGGCATGGCCGCCGGCCTCGACAAGAACGGCGAGGCCATCGACGCGCTGGCCGCGCTCGGCTTCGGCTTCCTCGAATTGGGCGCGGTCACGCCGCGGCCGCAACCCGGCAACCCGAAACCGCGCCTGTTCCGTCTGCCGCAAGCCAGGGCCATCATCAACCGCATGGGTTTCAACAACCTGGGCGTGGATCACTTGTTGCGCAACCTGGAAGCCCGGCACTTTCGGGGCATCATCGGCGTCAATCTGGGCAAGAACTTCGACACCCCGATCGAACGCGCCGCCGACGATTACCTCATCCTGCTCGACAAGCTCTATGGCAAGGTCGATTTCGTCACCATCAACATCTCCTCGCCCAACACCAAGAACTTGCGCGCCCTGCAGGGCGGCGACGAACTGGATGCCCTGCTCGGCAGCATCAAGGCGGCACAGCGGCGCCTGGCCGACCAGCACGGAAAATACATGCCGGTCGCGGTGAAGATCGCCCCGGATCTGGAAGCGCAACAGATCGCCGACATGGCCGCGCTGTTCCGCAAGCACCGCATCGACGCGCTGATCGCCACCAATACCACACTGGCCCGCGCCGGCGTCGAGCACCTGGCGCATGGACTGGAAACCGGCGGCCTGTCCGGCGCTCCGGTGCGGGAGAAGTCCACTCGGGTCATCCAGGCTTTCCACGCCGCCCTGGCCGGCGAACTGCCCATCATCGGCGCGGGCGGCATCCTCAGCGGCGCCGACGCCCGCGAGAAAATCGCCGCCGGCGCCGATCTGCTCCAGATCTACACCGGCCTCATCTATCGCGGCCCGGAACTGGTCGGGGAGTGCGTGGAGGCCGTGAGATAGCGGACCGTTTTTCGGTCGAAAAGCTTTGTGTGTGGACTGATCCGGAGTCGGGGATCACTCCCCTCCTCCCCCGCCATCAGGCATACGCCGCCTGCTGATCGACCAGATTGGCGAGCTGCTTCATCGCTTCCAGACTGCCACCCTCAAAGACACCGACGGTATCGTTGCTGGCGGTGGCCGTGAAGTCGAACGGAGCGGCCGGCGTGGCTGCGCCCAACAAGCCATCCAGGCTGCCGCTGTCGGACATCAAATCAGCCAGAGAAGGCAATTCGATGCCGGCGGCGGTCACATCGGCGGCGGAGATGCCGAAGTAGACATCAGTCATGTCCACCGTACTGCCATCCGCCATCGTCGCGCACCCGCGCTCCAGATGCAGGTTGCCGTTGCCATCCATCAGCGGCAGGGCCTGATAAGCCAGGCTGATACTGGCAACTCCGGCTTCCCGCAGGGTCATCAGTTCGCCGGCGTCGGTCTGGTGGTTGCCGTTGGCATCCCGCCAGATACGCAGGTCGGCGAAAGCGGCGTCATGGGCATCCACCACGCCATCCCCGTTGCTGTCGAAGGCGGCGAGCTTCGCATAGCCATCCCCCTTGTTGTTGCCGCCAAACAGTTCGCTGATGTCGTCGATACGACCGTTGCCGTTGCGATCCCAGGCCAGGAAACCGTCCTCGCCGGAGAGCCAGCCGGACTGAATCGCCTTGCCCGTGCCCAGCAGGTCGAAGGCACCCGTGGAGTGGGCGCGGGAGAGAGTCTGGATGCCGTCGCCGTTGAGGTCGATGACGATGGGAGTGATGCCCGCGTCCCAGCTCATGTCGTTCTGGCCGGAAACCAGCGTGACCAGATCGGTCTGCGTGACATTGGTCTTGGAGATGGCATCGCCGGTGACATCGGAGTCGATGGCGTTGTTGCCGCCGACATCCTTCACGGCCCACTTCCAGTCGTTCATGTTGTACCAGGCGCCGTAGTTGTAATGCATGACGTTGGTCTTGTCGAACTGGAGGCGATAGACACCCGGATCCAGATTCGCGAACAGGTAATTGCCGCTGGTATCGGTAGTGGTCGTGCTCAGGACAGAACCCGTCGTGCTCAACAACTTCACCGTGATGCCGCTGATACCGGGCTCGCTGGCATCCTGGAGGTTGTTGTGGTTCATGTCGTCCCACACCTTGTCGCCCAGGCTGGCTTTCCGATACAGGCCGCCATCCACGGTCAGGTTCTGCTGGCCGGTGGTGACCGTGTAGAGGCCGCTCACCCCGGAGGCGTTGATGTCGGAGTCGATGCCGTCGTTCGTGCCCTGATCCTGCTTGGTGGTGAAGTAACCACTCGGCGCGATCACCTGCACCTTGTAGCTGCCGGCATCCACGTTGAAGCCATAGTTGCCATTGGCATCGGTGTAGGTGGTCTGCAGCACCGCGCCGGTTGAACTGAGCAGCTTGACCGAGACATTGGCGATACCCGCCTCGCCTGCGTCCTGGATGCCGTTGTAGTTCCGGTCTTCCCAGACCAGGTCGCCAATGCGCGCCTGTTGTACCAGGCCGGCGTCAACCGTGAGGTTGCTCTGGCCGGATACCAGCGTGTAGTTGCCGGTCTTGCCGGTCGTGGTGTCTACATCCGAATCGCTCGCGTCGCTCGTGCCCGCGTCCCGGGTCGTGTAACGATAGCCGCTTGGCGCCACCACCTGAACGGCATAGTCGCCGGGGGTGAGGCCGCTGAACAGATAGTTGCCGCCGCTGTTGGTGGTCGTGGTGGCGATGATCGCGCCGGCCGCGTTGAGCAGGTTCACCGTGACGCCGCTGATGCCGGCTTCGCCAGTGTTCTGAATGCCGTTGCCGTTGACATCACACCATACCTTGTCGCCAATCGAAGCCACCTTGTACAGGCCGGCATCCCAGCTCAGATCGTTCTGGCCGGAAGTCAGCGTGGTGACGATGCTCTTGCCGGTGGCCGGGTCGAAATCGCTATCCGTATCGTCATTGCCGCCCTGATCCTTGCCGGTGATGGTGTAGCCCGTGGGCGCCACGATCTGCACGGCGTAGTCGCCCGGATTCAGCGCGCTGAACAGGTAGTTGCCGCTGGCGTTGGTGGTGGTGGTGGCCAGAACCGTGCCGGCGGTGTTCAGCAGTTTCACGGTGACGCCGCTGATGCCGGCCTCACCTGCGTCCTGGATACCGTTGCCGTTGTTGTCCAGCCAGACCTTGTCGCCAATGGACGCCTTCTGGTACAGGCCGCCATCCACGGTCAGGTTCTGCTGGCCGGTGGTGACCGTGTAGAGGCCGCTCATGCCAGAGGCGTTGATGTCGGAGTCGATGCCGTCGTTCGTGCCCTGATCCTGCTTGGTGGTGAAGTAACCACTCGGCGCGATCACCTGCACCTTGTAGCTGCCGGCATCCACGTTGAAGCCATAGTTGCCATTGGCATCGGTGTAGGTGGTCTGCAGCACCGCGCCGGTTGAACTGAGCAGCTTGACCGAGACATTGGCGATACCCGCCTCGCCTGCGTCCTGGATGCCGTTGTAGTTCCGGTCTTCCCAGACCAGGTCGCCAATGCGCGCCTGTTGTACCAGGCCGGCGTCAACCGTGAGGTTGCTCTGGCCGGATACCAGCGTGTAGTTGCCGGTCTTGCCGGTCGTGGTGTCTACATCCGAATCGCTCGCGTCGCTCGTGCCCGCGTCCCGGGTCGTGTAACGATAGCCGCTTGGCGCCACCACCTGAACGGCATAGTCGCCGGGGGTGAGGCCGCTGAACAGATAGTTGCCGCCGCTGTTGGTGGTCGTGGTGGCGATGATCGCGCCGGCCGCGTTGAGCAGGTTCACCGTGACGCCGCTGATGCCGGCTTCGCCAGTGTTCTGAATGCCGTTGCCGTTGACATCACACCATACCTTGTCGCCAATCGAAGCCACCTTGTACAGGCCGGCATCCCAGCTCAGATCGTTCTGGCCGGAAGTCAGCGTGGTGACGATGCTCTTGCCGGTGGCCGGGTCGAAATCGCTATCCGTATCGTCATTGCCGCCCTGATCCTTGCCGGTGATGGTGTAGCCCGTGGGCGCCACGATCTGCACGGCGTAGTCGCCCGGATTCAGCGCGCTGAACAGGTAGTTGCCGCTGGCGTTGGTGGTGGTGGTGGCCAGAACCGTGCCGGCGGTGTTCAGCAGTTTCACGGTGACGCCGCTGATGCCGGCCTCACCTGCGTCCTGGATACCGTTGCCGTTGTTGTCCAGCCAGACCTTGTCGCCAATGGACGCCTTCTGGTACAGGCCGCCATCCACGGTCAGGTTCTGCTGGCCGGTGGTGACCGTGTAGAGGCCGCTCATGCCAGAGGCGTTGATGTCGGAGTCGATGCCGTCGTTCGTGCCCTGATCCTGCTTGGTGGTGAAGTAACCACTCGGCGCGATCACCTGCACCTTGTAGCTGCCGGCATCCACGTTGAAGCCATAGTTGCCATTGGCATCGGTGTAGGTGGTCTGCAGCACCGCGCCGGTTGAACTGAGCAGCTTGACCGAGACATTGGCGATACCCGCCTCGCCTGCGTCCTGGATGCCGTTGTAGTTCCGGTCTTCCCAGACCAGGTCGCCAATGCGCGCCTGTTGTACCAGGCCGGCGTCCCAGGTCATGTCGTTCTCACCGCCGCTGAGGGTAGTGAGCACGGTCTTGCCGGTGGTCGGGTCAAAGTCGGAATCCGTGGCATCGTTGCCGCCCTGATCCTTGGCCGTGATCCTGTAGCCGGAAGGCGCCACCACCTGAACGGCATAGTCGCCGGGGGTGAGGCCGCTGAACAGATAGTTGCCGCCGCTGTTGGTGGCCGTGGTGGCGATGATCGCGCCGGCCGCGTTGAGCAGGTTCACCGTGACGTTGGCGATGCCCGCTTCGCCAGTGTCCTGAAGGCCGTTGGCGTTGGCGTCCAGCCAGACGCGGTCGCCGATGCTGGCGGTGAGGCCGCAGGCCGGGGTGCAAACCGACAGGGTCTGAATCTTGAAATAGTCCTCCGGAGTGGTGTCGGTGGTATCCGCCGCAATGACGATGGTGTTGCCGACATACTCGCCCGCATTCAAGTCGGCCCAACGCGACGTGGTCAGCGTGGTGGTGTTGACTTCCATGAAGCCCATGCTGGACAGCACGGCATCGCTCAGATTCATGTGGCTGGTGTACGGGCTGTTGAAATTGCCTATCCACACCTGCATGTCGCTGTCGCCCACCACGTAGCCCAGGTAGGCCTTGTCCAGCATCACGATCTGGCTGAACTCGAACATCACATAGTTGTCGCGGCCACCCACGTTGTCGACGGTGTGGCTGTTATTGCCGCCGCTGCCTTCACTGCTGTCGGTAACCCCGAGTCCGCCGCCATAGCTGCCCAGCCAGGCCGTTGCCCAGGCGCCCGTGCTCTTGTCGCGGCTGAATGCGCTGACGTTCACCGAGAGGCCGTTCTGGTTGTAACCGCGAAGGTTTCCATCCGGCCCGTCGGTCGCGGTACTGCCGCTGAACGTCAGGTCGACGCAGGCGCCGACAGTGGTCAGACCCGCATCCCAGGACAGATCGTTCTGGCCGGAAGCCAGCGTGGTGGCGATGGTCTTGCCGGTCACGGGATCAACATCGGAATCCAGGGCATCGTTGCCGCCCTGGTCTCTGGCCGTGAAGTTGTACCCATTGGGCGCGAGCACCTGGATGGCGTAGCTGCCGGGGTTCAGGTTGCTGAACAGGTAGTTGCCCAGATAGTCGGTGGTGGTGGTGCCGAGCACCGCGCCGGCGCCACTCAGGAGATTCACGGTGACGCCGGAAAGGCCAATTTCATTCGCGTCCTGAATGCCGTTGCCGTTGCAATCCAGCCATACCTTGTCGCCGATGGAGGCTTTCTGATACAGGCCGGCATCCCAGGACATGTCGTTCTCGCCGGCTGACAGGGTTGTCACGATGGTTTTGCCGGTAAGCGGGTCGATGTCGCTGTCTATGGCATCGGCGGTCGCGGTGTTTCCGCCGACATCCTTCGGCGAGACGAAGTAACCGTCGGGCGTGGCCACTTGCACCGCATAGTCGCCGGGAGCGAGGCCATCGAACAGGTAGTTGCCGTCGACATCGGTCTCCATGCTGGCGAGAACAAAACCGGCCGCATCGAGCAGATTCACGGTAATGCCTTCGAGGCCATCTTCACCCGCGTCCTGGATGCCGTTGGCGTTGGCGTCCAGCCAGACCCGGTCACCGATACTCGCGATCTGATTGGAGGTCGAGTAGTAGGCCGCGTCCGAATCCGTGGCGCCAAGGCCGGAAGTCATATCGACGCCGGTCACGGTGCCAATATTGAGATGCAGGCCGGCGGTCGTCACCATCTCGCTGGCGGTATAGGTCCAGGTCTCGGCGAGATCCAGCAGGCCATTGTGGTTGCTGTCGCCACCCACGAAAACCAGATTGGCAAGTCGGTCGTCGTTTACCTGAATGTTGCTCAACGCCACATCGCCGGTGTTCTTCACCACATAGGTGAACACCGCCTGGCCACCAACGGGGATGTACGGCCCACTCGGGGTATCCGCGTCGTAATCCGGGGTGATGACCGTCGTGGTCGAGCTTGCCGGCGTGGTCAGGTCGGCGCCCAGGTTATTCTGGGTATCGAACAGATTCTTGGTCGCCTCGGTATTGCCGCTGGAAATCGCCTGCTGGGTCATGGCGATGACTTCGGCCTTGCCGTACAGATAGTCGATGTAGCCGTCGGAGGCATTCAGCAACGCGGCGGTGGAATGGCGCATCAGGGCATAAACGCCGCCACCCTTGGCTTTCAGCGCATCCAGCAGCGTGGGATTTCCCGGCACATCAACGCCGAAGATCGCCTCATAACTGTCAGTCGGGCTGTAGCCGGTTCTCACCCATTCGCTGTCCTGGCCATTCTTCCCGACCGTGTGATTTTTCCAGTAGCCCGGAGTCAGCCCTTCACCGCCACCGCTGGTGCCGTCCGTGTACTCGCCGCGAACATATTTCTCGATGTCGATACCCACGTTCGGCAGGATCAGGCCAGCATCCAGCGTCGAATTGTGCTCGCCTGAACCGAGCGTGACGATCTGACTCTTGCCGGTCGCGGCATCCGCGTCCGAGTCGATGCCGTCATCCAGGCCCACGTTTGCCGTCGTATAAACGTAGCCGGCCGGCTTGCTGAATTGAACCTGATACTCCTCGCCGATGTTCAGGCCGGTGAATTGGTAATAACCATCCGCGCCGGTAAGAGTGGTGGCCGTGGTGTCGTCGGCCGTGCCGATCACCTTGTCGGCGCCGCCACCCGTCAGGGTCACGGTCAAGCCGGATACACCGGTGGCGCCGTCGTTCTGCAAGCCGTCATGGTTGGTGTCGATCCAGACCCGGTCGCCCAGACTGGCTTTCTGCACCAGGCCGGCGTCGACCGTGCGGTTGTCGTCGCCGCTGGCGAGCACGTAGGCGCCGGTCTTGCCGGTGGCGAGGTCGGCGTCGGAGTCGCTCGCGTCGGCGCCCACGTCCTTGCTGGTGAGCAGGTAGCCGGCGGGGGCGATGAACTGCACCGCGTAGCTGCCGGGGGTGAGGCCGGTGAAGAGGTAGTTGCCGTTGGCGTCGGTGGTCTGCGTGGCGAGGGTGGCGCCGCCGGCGTCGAGCAGGTTGACGGTGACTCCGGCCTTGCCGAGTTCGCCGGCGTCTTGCTGGCCGTTGCCGTTGCTGTCGATCCAGACCCGGTCGCCCAGCGTGGCTTTGCGGTACAGGCCGGCGTCCACCGTGTTGTTCACGTCGCCGCTGTTGAGGGTGTAGCTGCCGGTCAGGCCACCGGCGTCGATGTCGCTGTCGCTGGCGTCGTTGCCGACGTCTTTCAGCGTGGCGTAGTAGCCGCCGGGGGCGACGATCTGTACCGAGTAGGTGCCGGGCAGGACGTCAAAGCCGTAACCGCCGTTGGCGCCGGTGGTGGTGCTGGCAACGAGGTTGCCGCCAGCGTCCTTGAGGTTGACGGTGACCCCGGCGATGCCGGTTTCGCCCGCGTCTTGCTGGCCGTTGGCGTTCTTGTCTTCCCAGACGAAGTCGCCCAGGTGCGCTTTCTGCACCAGGCCGGCGTCGACCGTGCGGTTGTCGTCGCCGCTGGCGAGCACGTAGGCGCCGGTCTTGCCGGTGGCGAGGTCGGCGTCGGAGTCGCTCGCGTCGGCGCCCACGTCCTTGCTGGTGAGCAGGTAGCCGGCGGGGGCGATGAACTGCACCGCGTAGCTGCCGGGGGTGAGGCCGGTGAAGAGGTAGTTGCCGTTGGCGTCGGTGGTCTGCGTGGCGAGGGTGGCGCCGCCGGCGTCGAGCAGGTTGACGGTGACTCCGGCCTTGCCGAGTTCGCCGGCGTCTTGCTGGCCGTTGCCGTTGCTGTCGATCCAGACCCGGTCGCCCAGCGTGGCTTTGCGGTACAGGCCGGCGTCCACCGTGTTGTTCACGTCGCCGCTGTTGAGGGTGTAGCTGCCGGTCAGGCCACCGGCGTCGATGTCGCTGTCGCTGGCGTCGTTGCCGACGTCTTTCAGCGTGGCGTAGTAGCCGCCGGGGGCGACGATCTGTACCGAGTAGGTGCCGGGCAGGACGTCAAAGCCGTAACCGCCGTTGGCGCCGGTGGTGGTGCTGGCAACGAGGTTGCCGCCAGCGTCCTTGAGGTTGACGGTGACCCCGGCGATGCCGGTTTCGCCCGCGTCTTGCTGGCCGTTGGCGTTCTTGTCTTCCCAGACGAAGTCGCCCAGGTGCGCTTTCTGCACCAGGCCGGCGTCGACCGTGCGGTTGAATTCACCTGCATGCAAATTGACAATGCCGCTTGCCCCGGTCAGCAAATCGGCATCGCTATCGACGGCATCCTGGCTATTACCATTGGCATCCCGAATGGTAAAGATGGAACCTGCGGGTTTTACAAATTGAACCTGGTAATCCAGGGAAGGTGTCAGGCCCAAGAATTGATAATAGCCCGCCGCATCGGTGGTGGTCGTAGCCAACAATTCGTTGGCATCGTTGAAATCACCGTCCCCGTTGATATCGCGAACCAGATTGACTGTTACGCCGGCGACACCGGATTCACCCACATCCTGAAATCCATTTCCATTCGCGTCATTCCAGACATAATCGCCAATGGCGGCGGCCTTGGTCTGGATGATGAGGGGCTGCTGATAGGCACCCGTATCGTCACGGTGAGGGTTCAGGATGACCGCGATGTTATTGGTTACACCGGGTACATAGCCTTCATGATCGCCAATTCCATCATTGTTTAAATCCTCGTTTGCTCTGACCACCAATTGGTTGACTTTTGCGCCATCGACCACCCCCATTCCCCAGGGATTGCTCGCCGACCAGACATCTCCAAGCAAGGTATAGATGGCGCCCTGGACTTCTCCATAGGTATAACCATTGTTCGTGAAATTCTGGTTCAACATCCAGTTGACCAGATCAAGATTATTCAAATAGGCCGAGGGTGTGGCGCCCTGGTTTCCGATATTTGGTATATCGGCCGCAAGCAAACCCAGTTCATAACTCGAATAGACGCTGGCCGTCATCACCATCGAAAAGACGGTACTCGGATCGCCAGGGTTGTAGAAGATGTCAAGCTTGGTATCGTTATCGGCGCACCAGGCATCGTAGACAGTGTAGGGCGAACCCACCGGGTTGAAGTAAACATTATTCCAGATACGCGCATCGAAGAAACTGGGATCAAGTTGACTGACTCCAGGGACAAATGCCTGAAGCTTTACAGTGGGTTGTGCCATGATTTTTTCTCCGTCTCGCCGTATAGGCTCTCAAAGGTTCTCAAAGGTTCTCAAACCTGAGGAATGATCTTATTTAGTCTTGCCGGTTAATCCAGGCCATGAAACAACCTGTAAAACAATTAAAATCATGAATTCTCCATATCCCAAGCCAGTTACGTGTCGTAATGGCTCATCCGAATTCAATGACATCACAAATCACGGGAAAGTTCATCGCCCGACAATAAAGCGCCTCATGGAGCACTCTCAGCGAGTTCACCATGATTCATCAGCACAACCACTCGCCCGGTTTATCCATGCGATAGAAATAAGAAACAGGGAAGCAGGCCGCCTGGCAAGAAATAGCCAGGCAGCCCATTCCGGTTACTTCTTGGAGCGGCGGGTAAGAAACAATACGGCGACACCGACGCCAACCAAGGCAATAACGCCAGGTTCAGGGAGCGAAACGGGGTCATTGGGGCCGGCATAAGCGGCGAATGAAGCGGCCAATAACATGGCTGTGGTCAGTAGAGTGCGCATTACATGCTCCTTGAAATGAAAGAATTGAAACAAATGAGGCATATTGCCGGAACGTTCCAATTCCTTAATCGCAAGAGCCATGCCAAACCGACCGATGTGCATTCACGCAAGAACCCGCCGCGGTGCGCAAAATCACTTTCATGCACGTAAATTGTTGAGAATCCCTCATAAATTGTAAAAAATATCGACAGCCCTTTTTTCAAGAGATTCAATTACTTCCGTTGTGGATAACTTTTCGCCTGGGAATATTGACGATCCCCCATCAGTGCCGTCGATATTTCGGCGAACGGTTGAATTGGATGAACATATCCTGATTGCCGCCACCCAATACCCGGAACATGCGATGGGCCGCCTCCGTGTTCTAATATGCGCGCAGGTTCGTTTCTTGCTCTCAAGTCGTTCAACGGTTCTCCCCAGGAACGACTGGGCTCCTCAAGGGGGCGTTCCGCGCGCTTTCTCCGGGCCGGGAACGATCAGCCCGTTCGTTACGACAATCCGTTATCGACCATCCACACATGACCGACCCGTCACCCACCACACCCCCAGCGGATCGCGCCGCCCCATCCGTCGATGCCGTCCTTGATCGTCTGGTTTTTCTGGCGCGTTTCTTCGGCCGGGGGGTCGATGCGGCGCAGATCGTGGCGGGGGTGCCTCTGCCGGAGGGCCGGATTACCCGGCTGGAACTGGCCGAATGCGCCGGCCGCGCCGGGTTGAGCCTGACGCCCTGCAAAGCCGCCCCGTCTCAATTGCGCGCCTCCGCGCTGCCCGCCCTGGCCATGACCCCGGAGGGCGAGGCTCTGGTGATCCTGAGACGAGAGAGCGAGCGGCTGGAGTGCGCGCAGACCGGCATCGAGGGCTTGACCTGGCTGCCCCTGGACACGGTGGCGAAGGAATACACGGGTGACTGGTATTACGCGCGCCCGGTGTTCTATTTCGACGCGCGCAGCCTGCTCTATCAGAAGCAGCATCCACGCCGTTGGTTCTGGGATGTATTTCTGGAAAACCGCGCGATCTACGGTTGGGCGTTGCTGGCGACCGCGATGGTCAATCTGTTCGGCGCGGTAATCCCGTTCTTCACCATGGCGGTGTATGACCGCGTGGTGCCCAACAACGCGCTGGACAGCCTGTGGGTACTCACCACGGCCGTGGTGGTGGTCACGTTCTTCGATCTCACCATCAAGATGCTGCGCAGTTATTTACTGGAGGCTGCCGGTCGCCGCGCGGACATCGCCATGTCCGCGCACATCTTCGCGCACAGCCTGAAATTGCGCGCCGCCTCGCGGCCGGCTTCCGGCGGCGTGCTGGCCAACGTGGTGCGCGATTTCGAGTCGGTGCGCGAGTTTTTCACTTCCACCACACTCACCCTGCTTGGCGACATGCCGTTCATGTTGTTCTATATCGCGGTGATCGCGCTGGTGGGCGGCTGGCTGGCGCTGGTTCCGTTGGTGATGATTCCGGTGATATTGCTATCCGCCCTGCTGCTGCGCCGCCCCATAGGCAAGGTCTTGAACGAGAACATGAAGGAAACCGCGCAGCGCACGGCTCATCTGTTCGAAACCATGAACGGGCTGGATACGGTGAAGAGCCTGGGCGCGGATGCGTGGTCGCGGCGCAAATGGGAAATGCTGACCATCAGGATTTCCGAAAATGCGGTGCGCATGCGTGAGTGGTCCACCTTCGGCACCAATCTTTCCGCCACCCTGACCGGGCTGACCACGGTGCTGCTGATCGTGTTCGGCGCCCTGATGATTGCCGACAGGCTGTTGACCATGGGCCAGCTGATCGCGGTTTCCATGCTGGCGGCCCGCGCGATGGCCCCGGCCGCGCAGCTCGCCGGCCTGATCATCCGCTACGAGCAGACCAAGCTGGCGTTGAGCGCACTGGACAAGATCATGGCCGCCCCCGTGGATGAACAGGCGGATAGCCTGCATATCACCAATCTGCGCGGGCAGATCGAATTCCGCGATGTGCACTTCGCCTATCCCGACTCCCCTCCCCTGCTCAAGGGCCTGAACCTGAAGATCGCGCCGGGTGAAAAGGTGGGCTTTATCGGCCGCATCGGTTCGGGCAAAAGCACCTTGCTGCGCATGCTGGTCAATCTCTATGGGCCGGACCAGGGCACGGTACTGGCCGATGGCCTGTCCGTGGGCCAGATCGAACCCTTGAGCCTGCGCCGCCGCATCGGCTATGTGCCGCAGGACGTGATCCTGTTCCACGGCGACATCCGGGAAAATATTCTGCTCGGCACGACCGATGTCGCCGACGAGCAGCTGCTGGGCGCCATTCGTTTCGCCTGCCTGGAGGAAACGCTGGCGCAGTTGCCCAATGGGTTGGGCAGTCAGGTGGGAGAACGCGGTGAGCGGCTTTCCGGTGGCCAGCGCCAGGCGGTGTGCATCGCCCGCGCCGTGGCACACCAGCCCAACGTCCTGCTGCTCGATGAGCCCACCAGCATGATGGATCCGGCCACCGAACAGATGCTGATCCAGAACCTGCGCCGCCTGCAAAACGTGACCCTGCTGCTGGTGACCCACCGTACCGCCATGCTGCCGCTGGTGGATCGCCTGGTGGTGATGGATCAGGGCCGCGTGGTGCTGGACGGCCCGCGCGACGCGGTGCTCAAGCAATTGCAGAGCGGTTCGGGGCAGAACGTGAAAGCCGTCATGGAGCAAGCGACATGAGCCCGACCCCGGATATTCCTCCCGACCATGATCGCGGCCCGCGCCGCGCGGTGCTTGCCCTGGTGGGCAGCATCGCCCTGTTCCTCCTGATCGCGACCCTGTGGATGTCCTGGGCAAAGCTGGACATTGCCGTGCAGGGCAGCGGCAAGGTGATTCCCTCCAGCCGGGTGCAGGAAATACAGAGCATGGAAGGCGGCATCATCCAGGCCATCGCGGTGAAGGAGGGCCAGATGGTCAAGCGCGGCGATCTTCTGGCGCATCTGAAGAATCTCCAGTTCAACTCGGATCTGGGCGAGTCGCGCCACACCTGGTGGGGCATACAGGCGGCGCTGACGCGCCTGAACGCGGAAATCCAGGGGCGCGCTCCGGTTTTCTCGAAAGAGCTGATCGACTCGGCGCCGCAAAGAGTGGCCGAGCAGCAGGCATTGTGGCAATCGCGTGTGCAGGAACGGAGCAATGCCAAGGAGACCTTGAAGACGCAACTCACCCAGCGCGAGCAGGAATTGGCCGAAACCCGCTCGCGTATCGCGACGATGGGCGAACTGCTCATCGACACGCGGGAAAGCCTGGCGATGGAAGAAAAGCTGATGCGGCAGGGCGCCGGCGCCCGCACCGATTACCTGACCGCCAAACAGCGTGTTTCCAGTCTGCAAGGCGATCTGGAAGCGGCGCGCGTTTCCGTGCAGCGCCTGCTGGCCGCCATACAGGAAGCCCATTCCCGCCTGGCGGAAGCCGATTCACGTTTCATCGCGGAAGCCAGCCGCGAGCGCAGTGAACTGGAATTGAAAGCGGCCACCACCTCGCAACAGATCACCGCGCAGGCCGACCGGGTCAGCCGCCGCGAACTGCGCGCCCCCGTGGACGGCATCGTCAACCGGGTGTTGCTCAATACCGTGGGTGGCGTGGCGCAAGCCGGGCAAACCCTGATGGAACTGGTGCCCGCGCGGGACAACCTGCAAATCAGCGTGCGCGTGAAGCCCTCCGACATCGCCTTCATCCACCCCGGACAGGTGGCCAGGCTGCGCATCAGCGCCTATGACTCGTCGATTTTCGGCACGCTCGAAGGCAGGGTGAAGCGCGTGGGCGCCGACGCCTTGCTCGACAAGGAGCGCCAGGAGTCGTACTTCGAAGTCATTCTGGAAGCGGATCGCAACTATCTGGGTGAGGCCGCCGAGCGCCTCACCATTTCCCCCGGCATGGCCGCCGACGCCAGTATCCTCACCGGCAAACGCACCCTGATGGAATATCTGTTGAAGCCGGTCATCAAGACCCTGGACAAGTCGTTGAGGGAGCGGTGATGCCTGCTCATTATTTCGCTGACAACCGCCTCTCCGCAGGCTGGACAAAGCGCGGCGCGCCCAGCCTGCCCACCCTCGCCCTCCTCGCCCTCCTCGCCCTCCTCGCCTGCGCCCCCGCGCTGGCCGCGCCGCTGCCCGCCGTGGTCGACCAGGTGTTGCAAAGGCATCCGGATATCCGTTCCTCGCAGGCGCTGCTGGATACCACGGAGGCGCAGATCCGCCAGACCCGATCGGATTTCTACCCAACCTTCGGCCTGAACTACCGGCAGTCCGACGCGCGTGACTCGCAAAGCGGTATTGGCATCGACCGGAATACGCAACGCAGCAACGCCGTGTTGCGCTGGAACCTGTTCAACGGCCTCACCGACAGCAATCGGCTGCGTTCCGCCGGTTTCAACCGCGATGCCGCGGTCGCCGACCTCGACGATGCGCATGAACGCATCGCTCTGGAAGTCACCGAGGCCTATGCCGAACTGGTGCGCCTGCGCCAGCGCATGGAACTGTCCGACGCGCTGATCCAGGAAATCGAATCCCTGCGCGAATCGGTGAAGAAGCGTGTCGAAGCCGGCCGGGTATCGCCCGCCGACCTCGACCAGATCCAGTCCGACCTGATCCGCATCCGCTACCAGCAAAGCCAGTTGCGCGGGCAACTCGGCGGCAGCGAATACCGTTTCCGGCAACTCACCGGGCAACCCGCCGCGAACCTCTCCTCACCCTGGCTGGAAGCGCCGGAAAACGCGCGCGGCCTGGCGCAGTTGCAGGAGCTCCTGGAAAGCGAAAACCCCCGCCTGCGCGCCGGCTTGCAACGGGTGGCGGCGCGTGACGCGGAAGTTTCCGCCGCGCGTGGCCTCTACTGGCCCAGTCTCGATCTGGAGCTGAACCGGCGCCTTTACGCAAACATTTCGCCGGCCGCCGTCAGCGACACGGAACGTTCCTCGCAGATTTCCCTGAACCTGGAAATTCCCCTGGGAGGCAAGAACTTCGCGCGCGTGGATGAAACCGTGGAGCGCCGAAAAGCGGCTCAGGCCGCGCTCGACTCCCTGCAAATCAAGCTCTCCAGCGACCTTGGCGCGCTCCATCAGGAACTGGCCCAGGCGCGCTCGATCCAGCCTGAGTTGATCGAAAGGGTGGAAACCACCAGCCGCGTCTACCACGCCTATCGCCTGCAATTCGATGCCGGGAAACGTTCCCTGCTCGATGTCGCCACCACCCAGAACGAGCGCTTCTCGGCCCTCGGCGACGTGATCGACAACCGCAACCTGCAACTGGTCGATCAGGCGCGCCTGCTCGGCATGGTCGGCAAACTGCGGCAGGCCCTCGCCAACGGGTACCGCGACAGCCCCCTGGCAGCGCCGAAAAGCGAGCACATGGTGGAGGCCGGGCCGAGCCATCCCATTGCGGAAGCGGCGCCATTCAGGACGAATCAGACAGCTACGGCGCGCGCACCCCGGCAGGTTCGCCAGTAGCTCCCGGCCCGGACTCGCGGTGTGCGTGAAAACGGCCCGCGCGTTGCCGGGCGGGCCGTGCCTGGTTTGTCGTGAAATTCAGTCGCGTTCGTCGAGCCACTTGCCGATGGCGGGTGGCACGGTCTTCTGGGCCTTGCCGCTGACGTAGATGCCGATGTGGCCACCGGGGAAGGAAAGTTCCGTGTAGTCCTTGGTGCCGAGCCTGCCGCGCATGGCGCGGGAAGCGTCGGGCGGAACCAGATGGTCCTGTTCGGCGAAGACGTTGAGCACCGGCATGGTGACGCCTTTCAGGCTGACCGGTTCGCCGATTTCCAGGCCGCCGTTGAGCAGCTTGTTCTCCTGGTAGAAATCCTTGATGAACTGGCGGAAGGCTTCGCCGGCCTGGTCGGGGCTGTCGAAAATCCACTTTTCCATGCGCAGAAAGTTCTTCAGGGCTTCCGGGTCGTCGAGGGTATCGAGCAGTCCCAGGTACTTCTGTCCCATCAACTGGTAGGGCTTCAGGTTGAGAAAGGTCCAGTTCAACATTTCGCCGGGAACGTTGCCGAGGGTGTCCACCACCAGATCGATGTCGATCTGCTGTACCCAGTGCGACAGCATGTTGTCCGGGGTCTGGAAGTCGACCGGGGTGACCATGGTGACGAGGTTCTTGACCTTGTCCGGGTGCAACGCCGAGTAGCACAGCGAGAAGGTGCCGCCCTGGCAGATGCCGAGGATGTTGATCTTGTCGATGCGGTGGCGCTCACAGATCACATCGACACAGCGGTCGAGGTAACCGTTGATGTAGTCGTCGAGGGTGAGGTAACGGTCGGCGCGATCCGGGTAGCCCCAGTCCACCAGATAGACGTCCTGGCCGGCGTCCATCAACGCCTTCACGGTGGAGCGGTTTTCCTGGATGTCGGTCATGTAGGGCCGGTTCACCAGCGCGTAGACGATGAGCAGCGGCGTCTTGCTCTGCACCTTGTCTGCGGATGGGTTGAAGCGGAACAGGGTGAGCTTGTCTTCCTGGTACACCACGGTCTTGGGGGTGACGCCAGTGGAAATCTCGCCGACTTCCATGAGGTTCCGCACGCCGTGCGAGAGCTTCTGGCTGTAGGCCATGAGTTCCTGCATGACGGCGTCGGGGCGCATGTCGAAAGGCATCATTTGGCATCTCCTGCTTTCTTGCTGCGGGGGGTGGCGGCGCGCTTGGCGGAGACCACGGGCGCGGCTTCCGGCGCCGATTCAGCGGTGATGGAAGCCTTGCGCATCGCCTCCAACTGTTTGTGGATTTCCTTGATTTCCTTGTGCAGGCGCAGATTGTCGCGACGCAATTCCTGTTGCCGACACTGGAGCGTGCTGATCTCCGCATGGGTCGGCATGTGCATGGCTTCCAGGTTCTGGTCGACCATGCGCGCCATCTGCTGCTTGAGCCCCAGCAAGCTGTTGACCAGATGGCCGTAGAGCTTCTGGTATTCCTCGGTCATGACGAACTCGGCGTAAGCCGCTTCGCTCATTTCCACCCACTGGTCATACAGCTCGCGCAGGCTGGAAATCGGCTTGTTCTCCGTGGCGCGAGCCTGCAACGCGGCCTGGAACTTGCGGGCGGTCTCGGCGCCGAGCTTGCCGAAGGCCATGTGATAGGCCTGGGTGGCGGTGGCGTAGTCGATCTGGCGCTGCGCCAGGGTCTGGAACTGCTCCTGCGATTCGCGGTTGTACCCCACCGCCGGAATGGACAGGAAACGGTTCATCTGGTCGCGCACGGCACCCGTGCCTTCATGATGGTAGGCCTGGGTGAAGTCGCCGGGCATGGGCACGATGTTGGCGGCCAGCCGCTGCCAGGTGTCCATCGGCAGATCCCAGAAGGTGTTGAAGCCCTTGCCCGGATTGTTGGCGCCGAACAGATTGGGGGTCGGGCTGGTCCACATTTTCTGCATGTTTTCCAGCCAGCCGTTCACGGCCTCCATGCCGACTTCCTTGCCGCCGCCACCGACACCGCTCATCAGCTGCTCGGCCAGGGTGAAGTAACCACGGCTGGCATCCATCACGCGATCGAACACATCGCGTCCGGACGGAGGTGTCATCGGAGACACCGCCTGCCACCATTGGTTGATGCCATCGGCCCAGGGATTCTTAGGCGCTTCTGGCGCCTTCATGCCGCGCTGGGCCAGATCGCCCCAGGCTTTCCAATAGCCCTGCTGCGACTCCATCCAGTCATTCATCCAGGTCTTGCTGATATCCGCCACGGTCTTTCTCCTTCGGGAAACACTCCATTTCGGCGGATTTTGTGCATTGCACAAAAAGCTGTCAAGAACCTATTTAATTATTTCGATATGCAGTTCGCCCGGGCGCAAGCCGTTGAGCGCATGGTGGCCTATCGCGGCGCGAATCAGGCGCAGGGTGGGAAATCCGGCCTTGGCGGTCATGCGGCGAACCTGCCGGTTCTTGCCCTCGGTAAGGATGATTTCGATCCAGGTGGTGGCAATGGCCTTGCGATATCGCACCGGCGGAACGCGCTGCCACAGATTGTCCGGTTCGTCGATCACTCGTGCCCTGGCCGGGCGGGTGATGAAGTCGCCCAGGTTCATCGCCCGACGCAAAGGGTTCAGGTCGGCCTCGGTCGGCGCGCCCTCGACTTGCGCCCAATAGGTCTTGGGCTGCTTGTGGCGTGGGTCGGCGAGCCGATGCTGTAGCGCACCATCGTCGGTTAGAATCAGCAGGCCTTCGCTATCCCTGTCCAGCCGCCCGGCCGCATAGACGCCGGGAATGTCGATGAAGTCCTTCAAGCCGGGGTGCCCATCTTCCGGGGTGAACTGGCTGAGAACGCCATAGGGCTTGTTGAACAGGACGAGGCGGGCCATCAGTTTCGTAATTTCAATCAGGAGTTATCGTGAGTAGCCATATTCAGCCACCCGCAGCGGGCGAGAAGATCACCGTCAACGCCGATGCATCCCTGAACGTGCCGAAGCGGCCGATTATCCCCTTCATCGAGGGCGACGGCACCGGTGTGGACATCACCCCGGTCATGCGCGCCGTGCTCGACGCGGCCGTGGTCAAGGCCTATGGCGGTGAGCGCCGGATCGAATGGATGGAAGTGTTCGCCGGTGAAAAAGCGACCCGGGTTTATGGCGCCGATCACTGGCTGCCCGAAGAAACCGTGCAGGCCGTGCGCGAGTATGTGGTTTCCATCAAGGGCCCGCTGACCACCCCTACCTCCGGCGGCATCCGCTCCCTCAACGTCGCCTTGCGCCAGATGTTGGACCTCTACGTATGCCTGCGCCCGGTGCGATATTTCGAGGGCGTGCCCTCGCCGGTCAAGCACCCGGAACGCGTGGATATGGTGATCTTCCGCGAGAACACCGAGGACATCTACGCGGGCGTGGAATGGGAGGCCGGCAGCGATGAAGTGAAGAAGGTCATCGAGTTCCTGCAAAAGGAAATGGGCGTCAAAAAAATTCGTTTCCCGGAATCCTCCGCCATCGGTATCAAGCCGGTGTCCGTGGAAGGTTCCGAGCGTCTGATCCGCCGTGCCATCCAGTACGCCATCGACAACAATCGCCGTTCGGTAACCCTGGTGCACAAGGGCAACATCATGAAATTCACCGAAGGGGGTTTCAAGAAATGGGGGTATGAACTGGCGATTCGTGAATTCGGCGGCGAATTGATCGACGGCGGCCCCTGGGTGAAACTGCCGAATGGAATCATCATCAAGGACGTGATCGCGGACGCCTTCCTGCAGCAGATCCTGTTGCGTCCGGAAGAGTACGACATCATCGCCACGCTGAATCTGAACGGCGATTACGTTTCCGACGCGCTGGCGGCGGAAGTGGGCGGCATCGGCATCGCGCCGGGTGCGAACTTGTCCGACTCGGTCGCCATGTTCGAGGCCACCCACGGCACCGCGCCCAAGTATGCCGGCAAGGATTACGTCAATCCCGGTTCCATCATCCTTTCCGGTGAAATGATGCTGCGCCACATGGGATGGCTGGAAGCCGCCGATCTGATCGTCAAGGGGATGGATGGCGCGATCCGCGCCAAAAAGGTGACCTACGATTTCGCGCGGCTGATGGAGGGCGCCACGCAGATTCCCTGTTCCGTCTTCGGCCAGGAAATCATTCGCTGGATGGATTAACCGCCGACGGGGGGGGCTTGCCCACCCCCAGATGATGCAGCAACTCGATGAGTTCATCGGCGATGGGGCCGAGCTCTTCTTTCTGCCTTTCCAGCCCCGCCAGCAGGGTAGCCACTTCACCATGCTGGCTCACATCAGAGAAGGTTATCCGACCTGAGTTGCCATCTCTTGGAGGAGGTATATCTGGGATTTTCATCCTGACCGCTCCCGCGCTAACGCCATGTCTGACGTATAGCACAGGGGGCCAAAGGTGGCGGGCGCTAAAAACTTGCCCGCCCAAAGAAACCCGCTCAGAGCGGATTGATGTTCGAGGCCTGTTTGCCCTTCGGGCCTTCGGTGACATCGAAGGAAACCTTCTGGCCTTCCTTCAGGCTTTTGAAGCCGCTGCCCGCAATTGCGGAAAAGTGGGCAAACAGATCATCGCCACCACCATCGGGGGTAATGAAGCCGAAGCCTTTCGAGTCGTTGAACCATTTAACAATACCAGTGGCCATGAAACCGCTCCTAAATCAAAAAACGAATTAACTCGTCTGGATCAGCCAAACCATTATGACTTGATACAAACGGCAGGGTTTTTACCTGTTACACGCGCTTTGCGTCAATCCCTTTGCAAGAAAACAGCGGCTTGAAAAAAAACATTCCGGCGCCACAATCTCCTCGTTGCAATTTCCCCTACCCACCGATGGCTGTCCGGCCTAACGAAGAGGGCGAGTTGGCGGTTGACCACGCCGTCGCCCCCCCGCCCCCTCTATATAAGGTATTGCTTCTGAACGACGATTTCACCCCTATGGAATTCGTCGTAAAAGTGCTGGAAGGCATTTTTTTTCTGAGCCGTGAACAAGCTACCCTGGTCATGCTCAAAGTGCATAATGAAGGCGTCGGAGTGGCGGGTGTTTACCCTCGGGACGTGGCGGAATCCAAGGTGCAACAGGTGACGGAATACGCCCAGAGCCGGCAACACCCCCTGCAATGCGTCATGGAGGAAGATCAATGATCGCCCAGGAATTGGAAGTCAGTTTGCATATGGCCTTCATGGAGGCACGCCAGAAGCGGCATGAATTCATCACGGTCGAGCATCTGCTGTTGGCCATGCTGGACAACCCGTCCGCCGCCGAGGTGTTGCGTGCCTGTGCCGCGAATATGGACGACCTGCGCAAGAAGTTGGCGGATTTCGTCGAACGCCACACTCCGCGAGTGCCGGGAGAGGCCGATGTCGACACCCAGCCGACCCTGGGTTTCCAGCGCGTGATTCAGCGCGCCATCCTGCATGTGCAGTCTTCCGGCAAGAAGGAAGTAACCGGCGCCAATGTGCTGGTGGCGATTTTCGGTGAGAAGGATTCACATGCGCTGCACTTCCTCACCCAGCAGGGGCTCACCCGTCTGGATGTGGTGAACTTCATTTCCCACGGCATCGCCAAAACCCCGCAGGAAACCGCTCCGAGCGGACGCACCGAAGCAACTGGAGAGCAGCAGGAAAGCGAACCCGGCGCGACCTCTCCGCTCGATTCCTTCACCGTCAATCTCAACACCCAGGCCCAGGCCGGCAAGATCGACCCGCTGATCGGGCGTGACATGGAAGTCGAACGGGTGATTCAAACCCTGTGCCGGCGACGCAAGAACAACCCTCTGCTGGTGGGCGAGGCGGGGGTCGGCAAGACTGCCATCGCGGAAGGACTGGCGCGACGCATCGTCGAGGGCAGCGTGCCGGACATCCTGCGCGAGGCAACGGTATTCGCCCTGGACATGGGTGCCCTGCTGGCCGGCACCAAGTATCGCGGCGACTTCGAACAGCGTCTCAAGGCGGTGATCAAACAACTCACCAACACGCCTCATTCCATCCTCTTCATCGACGAGATTCATACCGTCATCGGTGCCGGCGCCGCCTCGGGCGGCACCCTGGACGCTTCCAACCTGTTGAAACCGCCGCTCTCCGCCGGGCAACTGCGCTGCATCGGCGCCACCACTTACAACGAATTTCGCGGCGTATTCGAGAAAGACCACGCGCTATCGCGGCGCTTCCAGAAGATCGACGTGAAAGAACCCAGCGTGGAGGAGACCGTGGCCATCCTGCGTGGTCTGAAATCGCGTTTCGAGGCGCATCACGGAGTCAAATACACGTTGGGCGCGCTATCCACCGCCGCCGAGTTGTCCGCGCGTTACATCAATGATCGCCATCTTCCGGACAAGGCCATCGACGTGATCGACGAGGCCGGCGCGGCGCAGCGCATCCAGCCCAAGTCGAAGCAGAAGAAGGTCATCACCCCCAGGGAAATCGAGGACATCGTCGCCAAGATCGCGCGCGTCCCGGCCAAGACCGTGGCCAACGACGAACGCAATGCTCTGAAGAACCTGGATCGCGACCTGAAAGCCGTGGTATTCGGCCAGGACAAGGCCATTGAGGCGCTGGCATCCGCCATCAAAATGACCCGCTCAGGCCTGGGCGATCCGCAAAAACCAATCGGCTCCTTCCTGTTTTCCGGCCCCACCGGGGTGGGCAAGACCGAGGTGGCGCGGCAACTGGCCTATGTGCTGGGCGTGGAACTGATCCGCTTCGACATGTCCGAATACATGGAACGCCACGCCGTCTCGCGCCTGATCGGCGCGCCACCCGGCTATGTCGGCTTCGAGCAGGGCGGCCTGCTCACCGAGGCCATCACCAAAACCCCCTATGCCGTGCTGCTGCTGGATGAAATCGAGAAGGCGCACACCGACATCTTCAACGTCTTGCTGCAAGTGATGGACCACGGCACGCTGACCGACAACAACGGCCGCAAGGCGGATTTCCGCAACGTGGTGATCATCATGACCACCAACGCGGGCGCCGAGGCCATGAACAAGACCGGCATCGGCTTCACCCTGCCCAGCAGGAAGGGCGACGAGATGGCCGACATCAAGCGCCTGTTCACTCCGGAATTCCGCAACCGCCTGGACGCGACCATTTCCTTCGCGGCGCTGGATGAAGACGTCATCATGCGGGTGGTGGACAAGTTCCTCATGCAACTGGAAGAACAACTGCACGCCAAGAAAGTGGAGGCGCACTTCTCCGAAGCCCTGCGCAAGTGGCTGGCGAAGAAAGGTTTCGACCCGCTCATGGGCGCGCGCCCCATGGCCCGGCTGATCCAGGACACCTTGCGCAAGGCGTTGGCCGACGAACTCCTGTTCGGGCGCTTGAACAACGGCGGCGAGGTGAGTCTGGATGTGGACGAATCGGACGCGGTTCAGTTGCGGTTCGAGGACGCGCTGGAACCCGCCTGAGCGATTGGCCGGGTTGATACCCGGCCAGGAAACAGTCAAGCCTGGGCGGTGGCGAATAGCGTAAAGAAGTTGCGACTACTGGCCGCCGCCACTTCTTCCAGCGCAATTCCTTTCAATGTGGCGATTTCTTCCGCCACGTGGCGCACGTAAGCCGGCTCGTTGCGCCCGCCGCGATGCGGCACCGGCGCCAGATAGGGTGAATCCGTCTCGATCAACAATCGTTCCAGCGGCACCTGACGCGCGACTTCCTTCAAATCCTTGGCGCTCTTGAAGGTGACGATGCCGGAAAAAGAGATATAGAAGCCCATCGCCATCGCCGCATCGGCCATTTCCCGGCTTTCCGTGAAACAGTGCATCACGCCACCGACGATGGCGGCGCCCTCCTCCGCCATGATGGCCAGGGTGTCCTCGGCGGCGCTCCGGGTATGGATGATCAGGGGTTTTCCGGCGGCGCGCGCGGCACGGATATGGGTGCGGAAGCGCGCGCGTTGCCAGTCCACTTCTTCGCGTTTCAGGCGGTAGTAGTCCAGCCCGGTTTCGCCGATGGCGACCACGCGCGGATGCGCCGCCAGATCGACCAACTCTGCCAGCGTGGGCTCGCGGCCTTCGTCATGATCGGGATGCACGCCCACCGAGGCATATAAATTGCCGTGCGTCTCGGCCAGGGCCAGAACGCGCGGGAAATTCTCCAGATTGACCGAGACGCAAAGAGCATGGCTCACCCGCGCGGCACGCATGTGGTCGAGCAAGGAAGGGACTCCCTCGCTGAATTCGGGGAAGTCGATATGGCAGTGGGAATCTATGAACATGGGCCGGCGAGCCGCGAGTTGCCCGCGACTCGCAACTCTCTTACATGGTGTGAGTGTGGCGCGTGGATTTCATGGCATTGCCGAGGATGCCCTCGATTTTGCCGCGCACGGTGTTGGAACCTTCATTGTCGTCGAATTGCACGCCGATCCCCTGCTGGCGATTGGCCTGGGCACCTCCCGGCGTGATCCATACTACCTTTCCGGAAATCGGCAGCTTGTTGGGGTCGTCCATCAGGGTCAGCAGCATGTAGACCTGATCGCCCATCTGGTAAGGCCGGTTGGTCGGGATGAACAGGCCGCCGCGCTTCACGAACGGCAGGTAGGCGGCATACAGCGCGGTGCGCTCCTTGATGCTCAAGGAGAGCATGCCGGCCCGACCGCTGGTAGCTTGCCTGGGGGTCTCGCTCACGCCTTGGCTCCCGCGATTTCGCTGTAACGAATGAGCCAGGATTCTAGCAACAACTGCGCGTTCAACGTGTGCCGCAACCAACGACCGGCCAGTGCCAGTTCCCGTTGCAACGCAAGCAGGTCGGCCAGGCCGCTGACGGCGGCGATACGCGCGATGGCATCCGCCCTGGGCGGGAAATAATGCGTCTGGCCGGCAAGGCGCTGTGCCAGCAGGTCATGCACCCAGCGTGTCAGCCAGCCCCAGGCCTCGGCCAGCACCGGCTGGAACGTCTGGGCGGCCTGGCAGGCATCGAGCCGGCGTGGCTGCGCCAGGAGGTCGAGAAAGGCCTCGCGCCGCGCCGCGCGTTCCGGCTCGGCATAACCCAGCGCCGCCAGCGGGGCGCCGCCAGCCTCGGCGAGCGGCGGCTCGGGGTCGGGCAATCCCGCCGCGCGCAGCCAGGCGAGCGCCGTGTCCCGCCGAGGCGCTGGCACCGCCACCATGCGGCAGCGCGAAATCACCGTCGGCGGCAGGCGTCCGGACTGATGTGAAACCAGCAGCAGGAGCACACGCGCGGGCGGCTCCTCCAGGGTCTTGAGCAGGGCATTGGCCGCCGCCGGGTTCATGAACTCGGCCGGGTGGATCAGCGCCACCCGCCAGCCGCCGCGATGCGCGCTGAGATTGAGGAATTTGGTAATTTCCCGGACCGCCTCGACCCTGATTACGCGGCCGCCCTTCTTGGGCGTTTTCCTGGCCGGCGCGCTATCGTTACTCTCGCCCTCGCCCGCCTCTCCCGCGTCCGGTTCAATCGGTTCGACCCGGCGGAAATCGGGATGGTTACCTTGATCGAACCAGTTGCAGGCATCGCAGACGGCGCAGGCGCCATCCGGCGTCGGCTCCTGGCACAAGGCCCAGCGCGCCAACTCGACGGCGAGGTCGAGTTTGCCCACGCCGGCGGGCCCATGCAGCAGCAGGGCATGCGGCATGTGTTCCGGGTCGGAAGTGAGGTGCCGGAACAGGCTGGCGTTCCACGGGTGAATCACGCGAACGCTCCCAGAATGACCGCCAGTTGGGCGCGCACTTCATCCAGCGTTCGACTGCCGTCGATCACGCGGATGCGTTGCGGATGGCTCGCGGCGCGACGCAGGTAGGCGGCGCGCACGCGGGCATGAAACGCACCCTGCTCGCGCTCGAAACGATCCGGCTCACGCGCATTGGCCAGGCGCACAGCCGCGATCTCGGTGGGCACGTCGAACAGCAGGGTGAGATCGGGTTGCAGATCGCCATGAACCCACTGTTCCAGGGCTTCCAGACGTGCCTCCGGCAGACCGCGTCCGCCGCACTGGTAGGCGAAGCTGGCATCGGTAAAACGGTCGGAGATCAGCACTTCTCCCGCCGCCAGGGCCGGGCGGATGACTTGTTCGATATGCTCGCGGCGCGCGGCGAACATCACCAGCGCCTCGGTTTCCGGGTGCATGGCCTGGTGCAGGACGATTTCACGCAGGCGCTCCCCCAGCGGGGTGCCTCCGGGTTCGCGAGTCTGGCGCACCACGCGGCCATGCGCGCGAAACCGTTCCACCAGCCAGTCCATGTGGCTGCTCTTGCCGGCGCCGTCGACGCCTTCCAGAGTGATGAACAAGCCTTGCATCAGCGCCCCCTCTGATAACGATTGACCGCGCGATTGTGCGCGTCGAGATTATCGGAGAACTCGTGGCGGCCTTGCCCCTTGGCAACGAAATAGAGCGCGCGGCTGCGCACCGGATTGACCGCAGCTTGCAAGGCCGCCGCGCCCGGCAACGCGATGGGTGTGGGTGGCAGGCCGGCGCGGGTATAGGTGTTATAGGGGGTATCCGCGAGCAGATCCTCCTTGCGCAGATTGCCATCGAAGCGCGCGCCCAGGCCGTAGATGACGGTGGGATCGGTCTGCAGTCGCATGCCGATCCTCAGGCGATTGATGAATACCGCCGCGATCTGGGGCCGTTCTTCCGGCGCGCCGGTTTCCTTTTCGATGATGGAAGCCATCGTCAGCACCTCGTCCGGCGTGTGGTAGGGCAAACCCGGCGCACGCGCCGTCCAGACCGCGTCGAGTTGCTGACGCATGGCGCCGTATGCGCGTTTGTATAGCGCCAACTCGGAGCTGCCCAGATCGAAGAAATAGGTATCGGGGAAGAAACGGCCTTCCGGATGCTGGCTTTCCGCGCCGATGGCCCGGAGCAATTGCGTCGTATCCAGGCCGGCGGTGTCATGGCGCAAGCCAGGATGGGCATCGAGGGCGCGGCGCATTTCGGCAAACGACCACCCTTCCGGAACGGTCAACTTGCCCAGTACCGTATCGCCCACGGTGATCTTGCGCAACAGGCCCAAAGGCGTGGTGGGCACATTCATCGCATAACTGCCGGCCTTGATTTCCGCCGCCGCGCCTTTGAGGCGCGCCAGCAGGATGAAGGCCCAGGGATGCTGAAGCACACCGGCCTGCTCCATGTCACGCGCGGCGGCTTTCAGGCTGCTGCCCCGTTCCACCGAAAAGGCCACGGGATAATCCACGCGCCCGCCCCGCATCGGGCTCGCGGCATACCAGCCAAACCAGGCTGTCGCGGACAACAGCAATAACAGAACCAAGTAAAAGGCGCGCTTAAGCATGGAGCAGGGGAATGAGTTGTGGGCTGATGGCGGGCTCCGGCCAGACGTGTTCGCCCAGGCGCGCAACGCGGCGCAAGCCGATGAGGCTGTTGCACAACAGGATTTCGTCCGCCTCCAGAACCGCGTCGAGGCCGATTTCCGTCTCCCGAACCTCCAGGCCGGCGGATCTTGCCAGGCGCATCAGGCGGGCGCGGGACACGCCGGCGACACCGCATCGATCCAGGCGCGGTGTTTGCAGTTGCCCGTCGCGCCAGAGGAACAGATTGCTCATCACCCCGGAGATCACATGCCCCGCCGCGTCGAGTAGCAGGCCTTCATGAATTCCCGGCGTATCCCATTCCGCGCGTGCCAGCACATTTTCCAGTCGGTTGAGATGTTTGACGCCGGCCAGACGGGGCTGCGCACTCAGGCGCAGGTCGCAGACACGCGCGTTGAGCCCCACCGCAGGCCAGGCATCGCTCAAGAGGGACGCGGGATCATGGATCAGAATCCGAGTCGGCGTGGCGCCATCAGGCGGGCGGTAGCCTCGCGCGCCACGACCGCGGGTCAGGATCAGTTTGAGGGCGCCCGCAGAAAGTGGATTCGCCAGATTCGCCAGATCGCTCAACCACAAACCGGCTTCCGGGCAGACCATGCCCAATCGCGCGGCATCGGCGGCGAGTTTGGCCAACTGGTCTTCCCACCAGCGTGGTTTGCCATGCGCCACACGCAGGGTGCGAAACACACCATCGCCATATTGCAGGCCACGATCGAGTGGATCAAGCGCGGCCTCCGCGATGCCATTGATCAGACAGACGACGGGCATGGCCGCAAGCCTGGTCCGCCGACTGGGGCTCAGACCTTGCCGAAGATCACGGTGCCGTTGGTTCCGCCGAAACCGAAGGAGTTGGACAAGGCCACATTCACCCTGGCCTGACGCGCCGTGTTGGGCACGTAATCCAGATCGCAACCTGCATCCGGCTCGTTGAGGTTGATGGTCGGTGGAACCGACTGATTGGCGATGACCAGCGCGGAGAACACCGCTTCGACGCCGCCGGCCGCGCCCAGCAGATGGCCGGTCATGGACTTGGTGGAACTGACCATCACACGGCTGGCGTGGGCGCCGAGCGCCAGTTTCACCGCCTTGGTTTCCGCAAGATCGCCGAGTGGCGTGGAGGTGCCGTGGGCATTGATGTAATCGATCTGGTCGGCGTTGATGCCCGCGTTTTTCAGCGCGTTGTTCATGCAGCGAGCCGCGCCGGAGCCATCCTCGACCGGCGCGGTCATGTGATTGGCGTCCGCGCTCTTGCCATAGCCGATCAACTCGCAATAGACGCGCGCGCCACGCGCCTTGGCATGCTCATATTCTTCCAGCACTAATACGCCGGCTCCCTCGCCGAGGACGAATCCATCGCGCCCCTTGTCCCAGGGGCGGCTGGCCGTGGTGGGGTCGTCATTGCGGGTGGAGAGCGCGCGCGCAGAGGCGAAGCCCCCCACAGCCAGCGGGCAGACGGTGGCTTCGGCGCCACCGGCGATCATTACATCGGCCTCACCGTACTCAATCATGCGGCCGGCCTCGCCCACCGCATGGGTTCCGGTGGTGCAGGCCGTGACCATCGCCACGTTGGGGCCTTGCAGGCCATACAGGATGGAGAGGTGGCCGGAGATCATGTTGATGATGGTGGCCGGGATGAAGAAGGGCGAAATCTTGCGCGGGCCCTGCTCCAGATAGATCCTGTGCGTTTCTTCGATCATCGGCAGGCCACCGATACCGGAACCGATGTTGACGCCGATGCGCTCGCGGTTGGCGTCGCTCACCTGCAGTCCGCTGTCCTTGAACGCGTCGATGGCGGCGGCCAGACCGAAGTGGATGAAGGTATCCATACGGCGGGCATCCTTGGGCGTCAGATACTTGCCAAGATCGAAATTTTTCACTTCTCCGGCAATCTGAACCGAAAAGGCGGAGGCATCGAAATGGGTAATGCGGGCAATGCCGGAACGGCCCGCCATCAGATTGCCCCAGGCATCATCCACGCTGTTGCCTACCGGAGAAACGATACCAAGACCGGTGACCACGACTCTGCGCCTAGACACTTGTGAACTCCTCATGGGGTATGGGACAGATAAGAAACCGTCGGCATTCTCGCCGGCGCGGTTCAAAAAAAGAAAGGGGACAGGCGCTCAGGCCTGTCCCTACGGCAACCAAAGGGTTGCGTATTACTTGTTGTGCGCGTTGATGTAATCGACCGCCTGCTGCACGGTGGTGATTTTTTCGGCATCTTCATCTGGAATTTCGCATTCGAATTCCTCTTCCAGAGCCATCACCAGTTCAACCGTGTCGAGAGAATCGGCGCCCAGGTCGTCGACAAAGGAAGATTCCAGCTTCACATCGGCCTCATTCGCGCCCAGTTGCTCGGCAACGATCTTCTTGACACGCTCTTCGATATCACTCATCAGAAACTCCCTACGGGTAGCAAAAAATGCGGGGGCATTCTAGCAAAAACCCCCAACGTTAAAAATGTGGCGAACCCTGTTACCGATAAAGAAAGGTACGGATTCAATCCATGTACATGCCGCCATTGACGTGCACGGTAGTGCCCGTCACATAGCCGGCCCCAACGGAAGCAAGGTAAGCCACCGCATGGGCAATATCTTCCGGGGTTCCCAGCTTGCCGGCGGGAATGCGCTCCAGGAGTTTCTGGCGCGCGGCATCGGGCAGGGAACGGGTCATGTCGGTGTCGATGAAACCCGGGGCGACGCAGTTTACCGTAATGCCGCGACTGCCGACTTCCTGCGCCAGCGATTTGGAGAAACCGATCATCCCGGCCTTGGCGGCGGCATAGTTGGTCTGCCCGGCATTGCCGGAGCAACCGACCACCGACGCGATGCCGATGATGCGCCCGAAACGCGCCTTCATCATGGGGCGCAACACGGCGCGAGAGAGGCGGAATACCGAAGTCAGATTGGTTTCCAGGATGGCGTTCCACTCATCGTCCTTCATGCGCATCAACAGGTTGTCTCGGGTGATGCCCGCATTGTTGACCAGGATGTCGATGCGGCCATGCTTGCCAAGAATGCCGTCGATGGCCGCGTCGACCAGAGCCGCCTCGGTGACATTGAGCATCAACCCTTCGCCTTGCAGGCCGGCGGCCACGAGGGCCTCGCCGATCGCTCGGGCACCCGATTCGCTGGTGGCGGTACCGATGACAAGGGCGCCACGGCGCGCGAGTTCATGCAGGATGGCCTGGCCGATGCCTCGCGAGGCGCCGGTCACCAGGGCAATCTTTCCTTCCATTCCCATCTCCTAGGCTTTTGTTTTTTCCAGCACATCCGCCAGCGTGGCGGCATCCGCCAACGCCAGGGTGGGCACCCCTTCCAGGGTGCGTTTATTGAGGCCGGCCAGTACCTTGCCGGGGCCGCATTCCGCGATCAACTGAACGCCCTGATCGCGCAGGGCGAACATGGATTCCACCCAGCGCACCGGGCTGTAGAGTTGCCGCGCCAGGGCATCGCGAATCGCGTCAGCCGTGGCATGGGCGGCAACATCGGCATTGTGGAGCACCGGCATGCTCGGCGCCCGTACTTCAATCGCGGCCAGCGCCACGCGCAGTTTCTCTGCGGCGGGCCGCATCAGGGCACAGTGCGAGGGCACGGAAACCGGCAGGGGCAGCGCGCGCTTGGCGCCCTTTTCCTTGGCCAGGGCCATGCCGCGCTCGACCGCGGCCTTGTTGCCGGCAATCACCACCTGGCCGGGGGAATTGAAGTTGACCGCTTCCAGCACCTCGCCCTGGGCCGCCTCGGCACAGGCGGCGCGCACACCATCATCGTCCAGGCCGAGCACGGCAGCCATCGCGCCGACGCCTTCCGGAACCGCAGACTGCATGGCTTCGGCGCGCAGGCGCACAAGGCGGATGGCATCGGCGAAATCGAGCGCGCCGGCACAGACCAGGGCGCTGTACTCACCCAGGCTGTGGCCGGCCATCAGGGCCGGCGGCGTGCCGCCACGCGCCAGCCAGAGGCGATAGACCGCCACACCCGCCGCCAGCATCACGGGCTGGGTATTGACGGTTTGATTGAGGGCATCGGCCGGGCCGTTGGCCAGCATGTCCCGGAGATCGAAGCCGAGGGCGTTCGATGCCTCGGCAAAGGTATCGCGAATGACGGCGGCATCGCCTTCGGTTGCCGAATAGGCGGCCATCATGCCGACCGACTGCGAACCCTGGCCGGGGAAGACAAAAGCGAATTTCATGAAAACTCCGTTGGATCGGGGTCGATACCCGTGTTACATCCTGACCAACACCGAGCCCCAGGTGAAACCACCACCAAAGGCCTCCATCAGCACCAGATCACCCGTCTTGATCCTGCCCTCGCGCACGGCGGTATCCAAAGCGAGCGGCACGGAAGCCGCAGAAGTATTGCCGTGCCGATCCACGGTCACCACCACGTTGTCCATGCTCATGCCGAGTTTCTTGGCGGTAGCCTGGATGATGCGGATGTTGGCCTGGTGCGGCACCAGCCAATCGACGTCGGATTTGGCGAGGCCATTGGTGGCCAGGGTTTCATCGACGATGGCATCCAGCGTCTTGACCGCCATCTTGAATACGGCGTTGCCCGCCATGCGCATATAACTCGCGCCTTCCGTCTTCATGGAAACGCCGCCATCCACGTACAGCAGATCCTCATAGCGTCCGTCGGCGTGCAAATGCGTATTGATGATGCCGGGTTGTTCGGAGGCTTGCAGCACCACGGCGCCGGCGCCGTCGCCCCAGAGGATGCAGTTGCCGCGATCATTCCAGTCGGTGATGCGCGAAAGTGTCTCGGCGCCAACCACCAGAGCCGTCTTCACCTGGCCGGAGCGGATGAACTGGTTCGCCACCGAGACCGCATAGACGAAGCCACTACAGACCGCCTGCACGTCGAATGCCGGGCAGCCGTTGGTGATGCCCAGCTTGTTCTGCAACTTGCAGGCGGTGCTGGGAAAAACGCGATCCGGCGTGGTGGTTGCGACGACGATCAAGCCGATATCCGCCGCATCAATGCCGGCCGCTTCGATCGCGCGCTCGGCCGCCTTGTGCGCCAGATCGCTGGTGAGCTCGTCTTCCGCAGCGATATGGCGCTCGCGGATACCGGTGCGCTCAAGTATCCATGCGCTGGTGGTTTCCACCCTTGCTTCCAACGCTTCGTTGGTCAGAACATGGGCTGGCAGATAGCTGCCGGTCCCGATGATGCGAGCATTGCTCACGCCGCCTCTCCTTCGACCGCTTTTCCGTTATGCATGCCGACCTGATCGGCGATGCGGCGCAACAGGCCACCGCGTACTTCTTCGAGTGCCTTGAGGATGGCTTGTTCAAAGGCGAATACATCAGCCGAACCGTGGCTCTTGATGATGACGCCGTTCAAACCCAGCAAGGTGGCACCGTTGTAACGGCGTGGATCCATCTTGCGTTTGAAGGCGCGAATCACCGGCAGGGCGATGATGCCGGCCATGCGTGTAAGCAGATTTTTCTTGAATTCCCGGCGCAAGACCTCGGCGATGAGTTTGGCCAGGCCTTCGGAGGATTTCAGCGCCACATTGCCGACGAACCCGTCGCACACCACCACGTCCACCGTGCCTTTGTAGATGTCGTCGCCTTCCACGTTGCCATAGAAGTTGAGGCCGCTGGACCGGAGCATTTCGCCGGCCTGCTTCGCCACGTCGTTACCCTTGATGTCTTCCTCACCGACATTGAGCAAGCCGAGACTGGGTCTTTCCTTGTGTTCGATGGCCGCGCACAGGGCGGAACCCATGATGCCGAACTGAAGCAGGTGCTCGGCCGTGCAATCAACATTGGCACCGAGGTCAAGCATATAGGTGCAACCCGTGTGGGAAGGCAGGGTGGAGGCGATGGCGGGGCGGTCGATTCCGGGTAGCGTTTTCAGAACAAAGCGCGACACCGCCATAAGCGCTCCGGTGTTGCCGGCGGAGACGCCGGCATCCGCCTCGCCGCGCTTGACCAGATCGGCGGTCACGCGCATCGAGGAATCTTTCTTGCTGCGCAGCGCGACGGACAGAGGGTCGTCCATCTTCACCACTTCAGATGCGTGGTGAACACGCAAGCGCGTACCCACCTGTGCGCGGCGTAGTTTCAGTTCAGCGGTAATTGCGTCTTCCAGGCCGACCAGGACGATATTGACGTCGTCCTCGCGGCGCAAAATATTCAAGGCCGCCTT
The DNA here is from genome assembly GCA_023258975.1 of Hydrogenophilales bacterium. Classification (GTDB taxonomy): domain Bacteria; phylum Pseudomonadota; class Gammaproteobacteria; order Burkholderiales; family Thiobacillaceae; genus PFJX01. The sequence goes on from JAHFRD010000001.1 coordinate 179,996, forward strand.
GACGGTGACATGGGGTCCGTGGTCGCCCCCCATGGCGTCAATGGCAATCGTGATCTCACGCATATGCGGTCAACCCGCCCGTCACAAACTCACCCATTCGGGACGGGTCGGCTCGCAGGCAGACCCGGCTGCGAATTCAGCTATTGTCGCCTTTGGTGTTGATCACCTTGCGACCACGGTAGAAACCGTTCGGGCTGATGTGGTGGCGCAGATGCGTCTCTCCGGTGGTGGGTTCCACGGCGGTGCCGGGAGCGGTCAGGAAGTCATGGGCGCGGTGCATGCCACGCTTGGACGGGGATTTCTTGTTTTGTTGAACAGCCATCAGTGCTCTCCTAGGACATCATCACGCCGTGGGCAGTCTTCATCCTCGTGTCGAGGCACTACCGGCAGGCTCAGTAAAAGTTCATCTTCAATCAGCGTCCGCACATCCATGTTCTCTTCGGCCACGATCACATCAAGCAGCGGATCGTTGCTTTCCCAGCGTTCCAGTTCCGCGTCATTGCGGGCCAGGAACACCACCCCTTCAACGTGCAGGGAGTGGACATAAGAACCAAGACAGCGCTGGCAGATCAGGGTCGGGTTGGCATCCACAAGAACACGCAAAGCGGGACGCCCCCCCACCAGCGCGCCTTCAAGGTGGTACGCCACCCTACCCCGATCATCGGCCAGCTCATCCCTTAAACGATCCATCTCCATCAATGAAATTTCGCCAGAGTAGCTGGCGGCCTCTCTGGCGAAGCGGATCGGTTCTTTCACGGTCTGTGCAGACATAAGCTGATAATGATATTGTGCGCTGCTTCCAATGTCAAAAACGTCTCCAGCGTGATTCGCAAGATACTCATCGCCAACCGGGGTGAAATCGCGGTTCGCATCGTGCGCGCGTGCAAGGAACTGGGCATCAAATCGGTGGCAATTTATACCGATGCCGATCGCAGCGCATTGCATGTCAAAAAAGCGGACGAGGCTTACAACATCGGTTCCGACCCCGTGGTGGGCTATCTCAATGCCCACAACATCGTGAATCTGGCCGTGGCCTCGGGCTGCGACGCCCTGCATCCCGGCTATGGATTCCTCTCGGAAAATCCGGTCATCGCCGAGGTTTGCGCGCGCCGGGGCATCCGGTTCATCGGCCCCTCGCCCAAGGTCATTCGCCAGATGGGCGACAAGATTCAGGCTCGGCTGGCCATGATCAAGGCCGGCATTCCGGTCATACCCGGCTCCGACCACAATCTGGCAAGCGTCGAGGAAGCCCGCGACCTCGCCAACGGCATCGGTTACCCGGTCATGCTCAAGGCCACCAACGGTGGCGGTGGGCGCGGCATCCGTCGCTGCGATTCGGAAGCCGAGTTGATGAAGAACTTCGAGCGGGTGGTATCCGAAGCCAGCAAGGCATTCGGCAAGCCGGAAGTGTTCATCGAGAAGTGCGTGGTCAATCCCAAGCACATCGAAGTCCAGGTCATCGGCGATTCCCACGGCAATTGCGTGCATCTGTACGAACGCGACTGCTCGATCCAGCGGCGCAACCAGAAGCTGATCGAAATCGCCCCCTCGCCGCAACTCACCGAGGCGCAGCGTGAATACATCGGCAAGCTGGCGGTGCGCGCCGCCAAGGCGGTGGGCTACGAGAACGCCGGAACCGTGGAATTCCTGCTCGATTCCGACAATCAGTTCTACTTCATGGAAATGAACACCCGTCTCCAGGTAGAACACACGATCACGGAAAGCATCACCGGCATCGACATCGTCCAGGAACAGATCCGCATCGCCGACGGCAAGCCACTGCAATACAAGCAGGAAGACATCCGCTACCGGGGTTTCGCGATGGAATTCCGCATCAACGCGGAAGACCCGCAGAACGGCTTCCTGCCCAGTTTCGGCCGCATTTCCCGCTATTACGCGCCGGGTGGCCCGGGTGTGCGTACCGACGCGGCGATCTATTCCGGCTATGTCATCCCACCGTATTACGACTCCATGTGCGCCAAGATCACGGTCTGGGCGTTGAACTGGGACAGCGTCATCGCGCGCGGCCTGCGCACCCTGGACGACATGGTCGTCTATGGCGTGAAAACCACCATTCCCTACTACAAGGAAATTCTCAAGAACGAGGACTTCCGATCCGGACTGTTCAACACCAGCTTCGTGGACAGCCACCCGGAACTCCTGAACTACGCGGTTCGGCGCCCCCCGGAACTGACCGCCGCCGCCATCTCCGCGGCCATCGCCGCCCACCTCGGCATGTAACGGATACACTGAACATGGCAAAAGTACACATTTCCGATCTCGTCCTGCGTGACGGCCACCAATCCCTCATCGCCACCCGCATGCGCACCGAGGACATGCTGCCGATCTGCGGCAAGCTCGATCAGGCCGGCTTCTGGTCCCTGGAAGCCTGGGGCGGCGCCACCTTCGACGCCTGTGTGCGCTTCCTCAAGGAAGACCCCTGGGAACGCCTGAAGAAACTGCGCCGCGCCCTGCCCAACACCCGTATCAACATGCTGCTGCGCGGCCAGAACCTGCTCGGCTACCGCCACTACGCCGACGACGTGGTGCGCGCCTTCGTGCAGAAATCCGCAGACAACGGCGTCGACATATTCCGCGTGTTCGACGCCATGAACGACACCCGCAACATGCGGGTATCCATCGAAGCCGTGAAAAAATCCGGCAAACACGCGCAGGGCGCGATTTCCTACACCGTCAGCCCGGTGCACGACGTCGCCTACTTCGTCGAGATGGCGAAAACCCTTGCCGAGATGGGCGTCGATTCCATCGCCATCAAGGACATGGCCGGCCTGCTTACACCCTACGCCGCCTACGATCTGGTGAAAGCCGTCAAAACGGCCACCAACCTGCCGGTCAACACCCACAGCCACGCCACCGCCGGCCTCTCGACGATGGTGCACATGAAGGCCGTGGAAGCCGGCGCCGACATCATCGACTGCTGCAATTCCGCGTTCTCGGAAGGCGCCAGCCACGCCACCACGGAAAGCATGGTCGCCGCCCTGCAAGGCACGGAATATGACACCGGCCTGTCTCTGCCGTTGTTACAGGAAATCGCCGCCTACTTCCGTGAAGTGCGGAAGAAATACTGGCAATTCGAGATGGATACCCACCTGGTGGACACCCGCATCCTGATTTCCCAGGTGCCGGGCGGCATGATCTCCAACCTCTCCAATCAGTTGAAGGAACAAGGCGCGCTCAATCGCATGGACGACGTCATGCTGGAAATCCCGCGTGTGCGCGAGGATCTCGGCTACCCCCCCCTGGTCACCCCCACTTCGCAGATCGTCGGCACCCAGGCCGTGCTCAATGTATTGACCGGTGGCCGCTACAAATCGGTCACCACCGAAGTCAAGAACTACCTGCTCGGCCGTTACGGCGCCGCCCCCGGCAAGCCCAACGAGGAAGTCAGGAAAATGGCCGTGGGCAATCAGGAAGTCATCACCTGCCGCCCCGCCGACCTGATCCGCGATGAACTCGACAAACTGCGTGGCGAGGCCGAAGGCCTGACCAAGTCCGACGAGGATGTGCTGACCTACGCCATGTTCCCCGACCTGGGCCGCACCTTCCTGCAGGAACGCGCCGCCGGCACCCTGACACCGGAGCCGCTGCTGCCTCCAGAAGCCAGGGAAGCTTCGGCCTGCCCGACCTTCTTCGCGCCGAGCGAATTCAATGTCACCCTGCACGGCGAGACCTATCACATCCGCATCCGCGGCACCGGCCACGCGGGCGAGAGCATCCGCCCGTACTTCGTCCATGTCGATGGCGTATCCGAAGAGGTGCGCGTGGAAACCCTCGACGAAGTCGAAGTCACCCCCGGCGGCGGCGCCCCGCGCGCGACGGGTGGCAAGAAGGCGGCCGGCGGTTCCAAAGCACGTCTGCGCCCCAGCCATGCCGGCCACGTCACCACCGCCATGCCCGGCACCATCGTCGATGTGCTGGTCAAGACCGGCCAGAAGGTCAACGCCGGCGACGGCGTCCTGGTGATCGAAGCCATGAAGATGGAGAACGAAATTCAGTCCGCCGTCTCCGGCACGGTCGTCAGCATCCACGTCGCCAAGGGTGACGCGGTGACGCCGGATCAGGTGCTGGTGGAAATCCAGCCGGAATGAACCCGTGGGAGCGGGCTTGCCAGTGATTGACGTCAATCGCGGGCAAGCCCGCTCCTACAAACCGACACCATGCAAGCCCTCGTCCTCGCCTCCACCTCCCCCTATCGCCGCGAACTACTAGCCCGCTTAGGCGTGCCGTTCGAGGTCGCCGCGCCGGATGTCGATGAAACCCCATTACCAAACGAATCGCCGGACGAGACCGCACAACGGCTGTCGCTGTTGAAGGCGCGCGCCGTCGCCGAGAGTTTTCCCAATGCCCTCATCATCGGCTCCGACCAGGTCGCCCTGCTCGAAGGTGTGCAACTGGGCAAACCCGGTACGCACGAGAAGGCGGTGGAACAACTCAAATCCATGCGCGGCAAGGCGCTGGAATTCCACACCGCGCTGACCCTGCTGAACGCGCGTACCGGCTCGGCGCAGACCGCGAACGTGCCAGTGCGTCTGGTAATGCGGGAATACACCGATGCGCAGATCGAGAACTACCTGCGCCGCGACCAGCCCTACAACTGCTGCGGCAGCGCCAGGAGCGAGTCCTTGGGCATCGCCCTCATCGCCCGCTTCGAAACCGAAGACCCCAATGCCCTGGTCGGCCTGCCGCTCATCAAGCTCACCGAGATGCTGGCCAACGAAGGGCTGGACGTTCTGGCGCCGTAGGAGCGGGCTGGCCCACGAAATCGTGGTGCTTATCGCGGGCCAGCCCGCTCCTACGCCATCAGCCGCTTATTGCACTCCTTAATCCCTTCCCTTCTTCGGCGCCCCCGAACCCAGCAAAGCAGCGCCAGGTCGCGCGGTATGGCGGGTTGGCCCGTGTGAGCGGGCGCCGGGCTGGCTGCTGGGTTTGCCGGTGGATTTCCCCTCTCCGGCCGGCTTGCGCGGCGCCCCGGAACGGTTTTGCCCACCCCGATTGGGCTGGCCACGGCCACCCGCCGGGCGCGGCGGGCGACGATCATCCAGGTCCGCGTGCGCGGCCACCGTTTCCGGCATGACGAAGCCTTCCACCACCACACGGGCGATGGAGCGCTTGATCAGGCGCTCGATGTCCTTCAGGTAGCCCATCTCCTCGTTATCCACCAGCGACACCGCCGCTCCGGTGGTGCCGGCGCGGCCGGTGCGGCCGATGCGGTGGACGTAATCCTCGGGAATGTTGGGTAGTTCAAAGTTGACCACCTGCGGCAACTGGTCGATGTCGATGCCACGCGCGGCGATGTCGGTCGCCACCAGCACCTGCAGGGTGCCGTCCTTGAACTGGGCAAGGGCGCGGGTGCGCGCGGCCTGGCTCTTGTTGCCGTGGATCGCCGCTGCGGGAATCCGGTCCTTGAGCAGCTTTTCCGCCAGTTTGTTGGCGCCGTGCTTGGTCCGGGTGAATACCAGCACCTGCTGCCAGTTGTGATGCCGGATCAGGTGCGCGAGAAATTCTTTCTTGTGCGCCTGCGGCACCAGATGAACCGACTGCTCCACCAGTTCCGAGGCGGTATTGCGGCGCGCGACTTCGACGGTGCCGGGATTGTTCAGCAGCGTGTTGGCAAGGGTGCGTATCTCTTCCGAGAAGGTCGCCGAGAACAACAGGGTCTGGCGCTGTTTCGGGATCAGCGCGATCACCTTGCGGATGTCGCGGATGAAGCCCATGTCCAGCATGCGATCGGCTTCATCGAGCACCAGGATTTCGACGCCGGACAAATCCACCGTCCGCTGGCCAACGTGGTCGAGCAGGCGGCCCGGGGTGGCCACCAGGATGTCCACCCGTCCTTTCAGGGCCTTGTACTGCGGATTGATGTTGACCCCGCCGAACATGACCATCGACACCAGGGGAAAATGCTTGCCGTAGGTCTGCACCGACTCCTCCACCTGCGCCGCCAGTTCGCGGGTGGGCACCAGAATCAGGCAACGCGGACGGCCGGGTTTGGGGGTAAGGGGCTTGGCCATGAGCCGATGCAGGATCGGCAGGGTGAAACCGGCGGTCTTGCCGGTACCGGTTTGCGCGGCGGCCAGCAGATCGCCGCCGGCCAGCACAAGCGGGATGGCCTGCGCCTGGATCGGCGTCGGCGTGCTGTAACCGGCATCCTGGATGGCGCGCAGCAAAGGGGTGGCCAGACCCAGATCGGCGAACGCCGGGGCGGAAGAAATATCGGGGGAAGACATGCACTACTCCTGCGACGGCCCGCCGCTTGAACGCGGCACCAATCGAGGCAGACGAAATAGGGGAGAGAAAAAGAAAACACAAAGAAAACGCGTGCCGATTGGTTGGGCACGCGAGTGGCGCGGATTATACGGAGCAAGCCGCGCCGGATGTGAAATTCAGGCCGGCTCCCATCTTCCCCGTCTTGGCCCTTCTCCCAAGCCATGCGCCGGGCCACCCCGGGGCGGCCCGGATGCTTTTTCCGAACCGGGGGCGGTGCTATTCTGCCCCCCCTTTTTGGCTTTCCCCCAACCATGTCCATCACCATCAAGACCCCGGAAGAAATCGAAAAAATGCGCATCGCGGGGCGCCTGACTGCGGAAGTGCTGGACTACATCAAACCTTTCGTCAAACCCGGTGTGACCACGGAAGAACTGGACAAGCTGTGCCACGACCTGATGGTCAACGTGCAGAACAGCATCCCGGCGCCCCTCAACTACGCGCCGCCCGGCCACAAGCCCTATCCCAAGTCGATCTGCACCTCGATCAATCATCAGGTTTGCCACGGGGTGCCCAGCAAGGACAAGAAACTGAAGAACGGCGACGTGGTGAATCTGGACATCACCGTCATCAAGGACGGCTGGCATGGCGACAGTTCGCGCATGTTTCATGTAGGCGAACCCGGCATCCTGGCGCGCCGGCTCACCGAAATCACCTACGAATGCATGTGGAAGGGCATCGCCGCCGTGCGTCCGGGCGTACACCTGGGCGTGGTCGGCGCCGCCATCCAGAAACACGCGGAATCCAACGGCTACTCGGTGGTGCGCGAGTTCTGCGGCCACGGCATCGGCCGCGGCTTCCATGAGGAGCCCCAGGTACTGCACTACGGCAAGGCCGACGAGGGGCCGACCCTGGAGCCGGGCATGACCTTCACCATCGAACCCATGATCAACGCCGGCCGCCGCGACATCCGCGTGCTGGGCGACGGCTGGACCGTGGTAACCAAGGACCACTCGCTCTCGACCCAGTGGGAACACACCATCCTGGTGACCGAAATCGGCTACGAAGTGCTGACCCTCTCCGCCGAATGCCCGCCGCCGCCGGCATTCATCACCGGATGACGCGGGATGCCACTGGTGGCTGATCCCCTGCCCGCGCCCGACGCGAGCGCCTGGCGTTCCGCGCTCAAAGAAGGCCGCGCCGCGATATTCGCCGCGTATCAGGCGCGGCCGCGCGCGCCCGTCCTGCTCACCGGCCTCTCCCAGTTGACCGATCAGGTGCTGCGCGACATCTGGCAAGCGCATGACCTGCCGCGCCACGCCGCCCTGGTGGCGGTGGGCGGCTACGGGCGTGGCGAGATGTATCCGCAGTCCGATGTCGATGTGCTGATTCTGCTGGACGACCGCCTGCCGGATACCGAACACGGTCGTTTCGAGCCCCTGATCGGCCTGTTCTGGGATGTCGGCCTGCCCATCGGCCACAGTGTGCGCAAGCTGTCCGAATGCCTGGCCGAGTCGGCCGGCGACATCACCATCCAGACCAACCTGCTGGAAGCCCGCCATCTGGCCGGCGACCCGGCGTTGTTCCAACGCATGCGGCAAGGCCTGGCGGAGCAAATGGATCCGCTCGCCTTCTATCAGGGCAAGTCGCTGGAACAGAAAGCCCGCCACGGCCGCCATGCCGATGTGGCCCTGCTGCTGGAGCCCAATCTCAAGGAAAGCCCGGGCGGCCTGCGCGACATCCAGACCCTGTTCTGGGTGTGCCGCGCGGCCGGATTGACGCGGGCTCAAGGCCACCAATTGCGTGATCTGGTGCGCGCCGGCCTGTTGTGCGAGGCGGAGGCACGCGCGGCGGCGGCCGATCTTTCCCTGCTCGCGCATCTACGCATCCGCCTGCACCTGACCGCCAACCGCCGCGAAGACCGCATGCTGTTCGAATTCCAGGAACACATCGCCGCCGCCATGCACATCGTCGCCGACGGCCCGCGCCGCGCCTCGGAACGCCTGATGCAGCATTACTACCGCGCCGCGCGCCGCATCAGCCTGATCAACAGCCTGGTGCTGGGCGAAGTGCGCGACCGCCTGCGGGCACCGCCCGCCCCTCGTGATTTACCGGAGCAACCCGGCTTTCGCGCGGTGGGCAATCTGCTCGATGCCGACGAAGACCTGTTCACGCGCAACCCCGCCGCGTTACTGGAAACCTTTCTGGTTCTGTCGCGCGAACACACGCTGGTCGGCTGCACCCCGCGCCTGCTGCGCGCCCTCTCCCGCGCCGGCCGCCTGATCGACGCCGGGTTCCGGCGCGATCCCGGCAACCATGCCCGTTTTCTCGACCTGCTGCGCGAACCGCATGGCGTCAGCACGGCGCTGCGCCTGATGCACCGGATCGGCATCCTCGGCCGCTACATTCCATTGTTCGGACGCATCACCGGGCAGATGCAGCACGACCAGTTCCACATCTACCCGGTGGACGAACACACCCTCATGGTGCTGCGCAATCTGCGCCGCCTCGCGCTCAACGAATTCGCCCATGAATTTCCCCTCGCACATCGCCTGATGAGCGCCTGCGAGCGACCCGATCTGCTTTATCTGGCCGCGTTGTTCCACGACATCGCCAAGGGGCGCGGCGGCGACCACTCCGCGCGGGGCGCCGTGGACGCCCACCGTTTCTGCCGTGGCCAGGGATTGCCACGCGAGGAAGCCGATCTGGTCGCCTGGCTGGTGGCGGAGCATCTCAGCCTGTCGCAGACCGCGCAGAAACAGGATCTCTCCGACCCTGAGGTCATCAGCGCCTTCGCGGCACGTTGCGGCGATGTGAAACGGCTCACCGCGCTCTATCTCCTGACCCTCTGCGACATACGCGGCACCAGCCCCAAGGTCTGGAACGCCTGGAAGGACAAGCTCACGCGCGAACTGTATCTGGCCGCGCGCCGCGTGCTGGAAGGCGGCGCCCCGCAGATCGACAGCGTTGAAGAAAAGAAGGAGCTGGCGCGCGCGCAACTGCGCCTGTACGGCTACCCGAGCGGAGCCGAGGAGGCCTTCTGGAAACGCCTGGACGACGTCTACTTCCTGCGCCAGGACGCGCGCGACATCGCCTGGCAGACGCGCCGCCTGCTGCCCCTGCTACCGCGCCAGAGCCTGATCGTGCGCGCCCGCCTGGCGCCGGTGGGCGAAGGGGTCGAGGTCATGGTGTTCGCTCCCGACGAGGAAGCCCTGTTCGCGCGCATCTGCGCCTTTTTCGCGCGCCTCGGCTACTCCATCCTCGCATCAAGCATCCACACCACGCGCGATGGATACGCCCTCGATACCTTCTACGCCGTGGACCCGGAACACCCCCAGGTTCCCTACCGCGATTTTCTGAATTACATCGAACACGAACTGGCCACCGAACTGGCCACGCACCAGCCCCTCGGGCCGCCGCTCAAGGGCCGCCTCGCGCGCCGCCTCAAAGCTTTCCCGCTGGAACCGGAAATCAGCCTGACCCCCAGCGACAACCGCAAGGATTACGTTCTCACCTTCACCGCCGGCGACCGCCCCGGCCTGCTCGCCCAGGTCGCCCGCGTGCTCACCGAGCACCAGGCCAGCGTGATGACCGCGCGCATCAACACCCTCGGCCAGCGCGCCGAAGACGTATTCGTTCTGGAAGGCGAAGCCCTGGAACGCCAGGGAAAGCGCCTGGCCCTGGAAAAAGCCCTGCTCGATATTCTGAAAGTGGAGTAGCCGGACAGGCCTCCGGCGCCACCAGAAAATGGAACGCCGGCATCCCCCTGCCTGTTCGCCCGACCGGGAAGTTGCGCGCGGCCAACGGCCTACGCCACCCCTGCCTGAGCGACTTCCACCAACTCCAGCGCGTTGCCGTCCGGATCGCGCACGAACAAGGCGGCGCGGCCGGAACGGCTGCGGGTGTAGGGCAGGCCGGCGGCATCAAGGCGCGCTTGCAGGGTGGCGAAGTCGCGCACGCCGAGGGCGGTGTGGCGGTCGCGGCCACCATGTTCCGGACGTCCGGCCACCGGGTCGGGGTTGGGCAGGTTGATGAGGTGGATCTGGCCGGCGCCGACGTCGTACCAGACGCCATCGAAATTCATGGCCGGCCGCGCCGGATTGGGTATCAGGCCGAGGACGCCCTCGTAGAACGTGCGCGAGCGCGCCAGGTCGCCCACCAGCAGGGAGGCGTGCAACAAGGAAATTAGTTCAGACATCTTTTTCCATCCTTCCGGAAAACAGGGTGGCGGCGACGATCATGGCGCCGCCTATCCATTCATGCGGCCCCATCACCTCGCCGGCCAGCCAGCGGCTGGACAGCGCCGCCACCACCAGTTCCGAAAGCAGGATGACGATGGCCTGGTTGGCGGGAGTGTGAGCCAGCCCGTACTGCGCGGTGAACGTGGCGAACAACAGCGCCAGCGCGATGCCCAGCACCAGCCACCAGCCGCCGCTGTCGAGCACGCGCGCCATCCCCGGCGTGGCGCCTTCGGCGGTGGCGTAAAGCGTGGAAATCGCCACCACACCGGCGAAGATCCAGAGTGAACGCAAGGCGACGGGCGCGGACTGGAGGCGGCGGGTGAGCACATTGCCGAGTGCGAAACCGATGCCCGCCGACAACCCCATCCACTCGGCCAGGTTGCGCGGCAGCGGGAAACCGCCCTCCCGCGCCAGCATCACCCAGGCCCCCGCCAGGGCCAGGACGATCACCAGCCAGGCGACACGGCCGGCGCGCTCGTTCAGGAGCAGGCGCGCGAACGGCACGGTCCACAGCGGCGCGAGATAGAACAGCAGCATGACCCGCATCACCTCGCCGTGGATCACCGCCAGCACATAGGCCAGATTGGTCCAGCCCGAGACCAGGGCCAGCGCCAGCAGCAGGCCGCGTTCCTCCGGATCGGCCAGGCGGCGCCGCATGGCGAGGATCAACAACGGCGGCAGCGCGACCAGATAAGTCAGCACGGAAGCCACGCCGCCGCTCAACCCCGCCTGCTCCAGCAAACGGTAGGGATACCAGATCAGCCCCCAACTGATCGCCGCGACAACCAAAGCCAGCGGGGCCAGCCAACGACTCGAAGGCATATAATTCGCGCCCTTTTTCCAATATGAATCGGGTCCGCAACCCCATGAACCCGCGCCTGAACCAGCTTCAGCCTTACCCGTTCCAACGCCTGCGCGAATTATTCGCGGGTGTGACACCCAACCCGGAACTGAGGGCGGTGAATCTTTCCATCGGCGAGCCCAAGCACGCAACGCCTGAATTCATCAAACACGCGCTCACCGCGAATCTGCATGGGCTTTCCAGTTACCCGGTCACCCAGGGCAGCGAGGAACTGCGCGAGGCCATCGCCGACTGGGGTCGCATGCGTTACGGCATCGACCTCGACCCGGCCACCCAGATCCTGCCGGTGAACGGCAGCCGCGAGGCCTTGTTCGCCTTCGCCCAGGCGGTGATCGACCCGAGCAAACACGTCAAGCCGCTGGGCCGGCCCGAGGCGACGACTGCTCCCCCCCGGGGGGACGCGAGCGAATGCGAGCAAGGGGGCCATCTCTCGCGGGTGCTCACGCCCAACCCCTTCTACCAGATATACGAAGGCGCCGCCCTGCTCGCGGGCGCCCAGCCCTACTTCCTCAACACCCTGGCGGAGCATGGCTATCGCTGCGATTTCGCCGCCGTTCCCGAGGATATGTGGGAGACGGTGCAACTGGCCTACGTCTGCTCGCCCGGCAACCCCACCGGCCGCGTGATGAGCCTGGCCGACTGGCGCGAAGTGTTTGACCTGTCCGACCGCCACGGCTTCGTCATCGCCTCCGACGAGTGCTATTCGGAAATCTACTTCCATGAGGGACAGCCGCCTCTGGGCGCGCTGACGGCGGCCAGGGAACTGGGCCGCGATTTCCGCAACCTGGTGGTCTTCAACAGTCTGTCCAAGCGCTCCAACGTGCCCGGCCTGCGCTCCGGCTTCGTCGCCGGCGACGCCGACCTGATCCGGCAATTCCTGCTCTACCGCACCTACCACGGCAGCGCCATGAACCCTGTGGTTCAAGCCGCCTCCGCCGCCGCCTGGCGCGACGAGGGGCACGTCCACGAAAACCGCCGCCAGTACCGCGAGAAATTCGCCGCCGTCATGCCCATCCTGCATGGCACCCTGGAATTCGAGGCGCCGGACGCCGCGTTCTACCTCTGGGCGAAAGTACCCGGTGGCGATGACACCGCCTTTGCGCGCGACCTGTATCGCAACCAGCACGTCACTGTGCTGCCCGGCTCCTACCTGGCGCGCGAGGCGAAAGGCGTGAATCCTGGCAAGGGCTTCATCCGCATCGCCCTGGTCGACGGCCTGGAGCCGTGCGTCGAGGCGGCGCGGCGGATCGTGGATTTCGCCGGAAAATGAGGCCATCCTCAACTGGAGCGTTCGCATGGCGATCAGCAACCTATTGAAGTCCGACGACGTCACCTTTCTCGACCTTATCGGAAACGGCAAGGTCTACCGCGTGCCGCCCTACCAGCGCGACTACTCCTGGGAAGAGGAACACTGGGAAGATCTGTGGAATGACATCCTCGAACTGCGCGTGTCCGTGGATGCCCGGCACTATATGGGCGCGCTGGTCGTGGAAGCCAAGAGCGACCGGGAATTCCTCATCATCGACGGTCAGCAACGCCTTGCAACCTTGAGCATCCTGGCCCTGGCCATCATCGACGCCCTGCCCGCGCTGCCGGGCGACGCGGCGGAACAGGCCGCCAATCGGGATCGGGCGACGCGCCTGCGCGGCCGTTTCATCGGCGAAAAAGACCCCGCTTCCCTGGTTGAAAGCAGCAAGCTGTTTCTCAACGAAACCGACGATGCCTTCTATCAGGATTACCTGGTGCAGTTGCGCGCACCGAACAACCCGCGCGGCCTGCCGAAATCGAATCGCCTGCTCTGGGCCTGTTTCCTATGGTTCAAGCGGCGACTGGAAGCACTCACGGCCGACGGCGCCGCGCTGGCTACCCTGTTGAATGAAACCGTGGCCAGGCAGCTTCTGTTCATCCTCATCAAGGTCGAGGATGAGGTGAACGCCTACATGGTTTTTGAAACACTCAACGCGCGAGGGCTCGAACTCTCCTCCACCGACCTGCTGAAGAACTACCTGTTTTCCCGGGTAAAAGTCGCGACCGACCTGGCGGCCCTGCAAAGACGCTGGAAGACCTTGATGGCCATCGTCAAACAGGAACGCTTTCCGGATTTCCTGCGCTACCACCTGCTGTGCGCGCTGCCGAGGATACGCAAGCAGCGTTTGTTCAAGGAAATACGCGATGCGGTACAAAGCACCGCTGCGGTCTTCGACCTCATGCGGAGATTGGAAAGCCGCGCCGAATTGTTTGCCGCCTTGAACGACAGCGAGCACGAATACTGGATCGAACTGCCGCAAGCCCGGCGCCACATCCGCGAACTGCAACTGTTCAAGGTTCGGCAAATGACCCCTTTGTTATTCGCCGCCTGGGAAAAACTCGACAGGTCGGATTTCGTGCGCGTGCTCAAAATGGTCGGCGTGATTTCCTTCCGCTACAGCATCATCTCCGGCCTGAATACCAACGAACTGGAACCGGTCTACCACCGGGCCGCCAAGGCGCTGCTGGACGGACAGGCCAGGACACCGGCGGAAATTTTCCAGCAGTTGAAGTCGATCTATGTTTCCGACGACAAGTTCCAGGCGGATTTCTCATTGAAGGAAGTCGAGACACGCGGCCAACGCAAACACCTCGCCAAATACATCCTGTGCAAGCTGGAAACCGATGCCGCGGGCAAGGATTGCGACTGGGAATCCGACCCCGCCAGCATCGAACACGTCCTGCCCGAGAACCCGTCGGCCGAATGGGATGAAAGCTTCAACCCGGCGCACCAGGCAGCCTTCAGCTATCGCCTGGGCAACCTCACCCTGCTGGAAACCAGTTTGAACCGGGAAATCGGCAACGATCCGCTCGGCGCCAAGCGTCCCTTATACCAACGTAGTACCTACCAGCTAACCCGGCGCCTGGCCGAACAGGCACCGGATGACTGGACACCCGCCGTACTCGAAACCCGGCAACGCCAACTGGCCGCGCGCGCATCCCACTTGTGGCGTTCCGATTTCGCCTGACCATTCCCTTCTTCAACCTACAGAGGACTCACCATGCACGAACTCCAATCCATCATCGAAGAAGCCTTCGAGCGCCGCGCCGACATCACCCCGCGCAACGTCGAACCCAAGGTCAAGGACGCGGTCATGGCCGTGATCGACCTGCTCGACATGGGCGAACTGCGCGTCGCCGAGCGCACCGAAGGGCAAAACTGGGTCACCCACCAGTGGATCAAGAAGGCGGTGCTTCTGTCGTTCCGCCTGGAAGACAACGCCTTCATCAAGGGCGGCTTCACCAATTACTACGACAAGGTGCCCTCCAAGTTCGCCGACTTCAACAGCCGCGACTTCCGCGAAGGCGGCTTCCGCGTGGTGCCGCCGGCCGCCGCGCGCAAGGGCTCCTATATCGCCAAAAACGTGGTGCTGATGCCCTCCTACGTCAACATCGGCGCCTACGTCGGTGAAGGCACCATGGTCGATACCTGGGCCACCGTCGGCTCCTGCGCCCAGATCGGCAAGAACGTGCATCTGAGCGGTGGCGTCGGCATCGGCGGCGTGCTGGAACCGGTGCAGGCCGGCCCCACCATCATCGGCGACAACTGCTTCGTCGGCGCCCGCTCGGAAGTGGTGGAAGGCGTCATCGTCGAGGACAACTGCGTGATCTCGATGGGCGTCTACATCGGCCAGTCCACCCGTATCTACAACCGCGAAACTGGCGAAGTGCTGTACGGCCGTGTGCCCGCAGGCAGCGTGGTGGTGTCCGGCAACCTGCCCTCGTCCGACGGCAAATACAGCCTGTATTGCGCGGTGATCGTGAAACAGGTGGACGCCAAGACCCGCTCCAAGGTCGGCATCAATGAATTGCTGCGCGGCATCTGATCGCGGTTCGTAAACGCGCGGATTGACGGGATGATCGCCAGGTAGGCTTCGCCAACCTGGCCTACCGACACGCCTTCGATGCCCTCCATTCACGAACTCACCCGCGAAGAAGCCGAAAGGCTGGTCGCGGCCATCGGCATTCCGCCCCGGCCGGCGGTGGTGCTGACGGTAATGGACGAGAAATCGAAGGAAGAGCCCGACCTCATGGTCATCGGCGACGCCATCTCGCGCGACGTCGGGGTGGCGGCGGCGTTGCTGAAGACCGTCAACTCACCGCTGTTCGGCCTGCGCAACCCGGTTCGCTCCATCCCGCACGCGGTCAGCCTGTTGGGCCTGCGCCAGGTTTCCACCCTGGTCAACAGCCTGGCCTTGAAAACCACGCTCAACGCCCAGGGCATCGAGCGTTTCTGGGATCAATCCGCGCGCATCGCCATGCTCTCGGCCTGGCTGGCCGGAAAACTGGGGCATGACCGCGACAGCGCGCATTTGTTCGGCCTGTTCCGCGATGCCGGCATTCCCCTGCTGATGCGCCGCTTCAAGGACTACAAGGACACCCTGCGGCTTGCCAACCAGGATGCCGCGCGGGGGTTCACCGAAATCGAGGACGAGCGCCACGGCATGAACCACGCCATTGTCGGCGCCATCGTCGCGCGCAACTGGTTGCTGCCGGATGCCTTGCGCGAAGCCATCCTGCGCCACCATGACGCGACGCTGTTTTCCGGCCAGGCGGCATCGGAAGTCAAGAATCTGGTGGCCCTATCCCATCTGGCCGGGCAAATCGAGAGCCGCGCGACGCGCAACCAGAACGACAGCGAATGGAGCCGTATTGCCGGGCCCTCTCTGGCATGGCTCATGCTGGGTGACGAGGACGTACACGATCTGACCCAGTCGGCCGCCTCGTTATTGCTCGAAGATACGCTTTAGCGAGCGCCCATGAGCGCCTGGCAATTCTGGATCGACCGCGGCGGCACTTTCACCGACATCGTCGCGCGCGCGCCAAACGGCCGGCTGCTTCAGAAAAAACTGTTATCCGAAGACCCAGAGCGCTATCGCGACGCCGCCCTCGCCGGCATCCGCCTCCTGCTCGATTTGCGCGCGGGCGACGCGATTCCGCCGGGCCTGATCGAAGCGGTCAATATGGGCACCACCGTGGGCACCAACGCGCTGCTCACCGGCACCGGCGAACCCACCCTGCTGGTCACCACGAAAGGCTTTCGTGACGCCCTGGAAATCGGCGATCAGGCGCGTCCGGACATCTTCGCCCTGGACATCCGCAAACCGGCGCCGCTGCATGCCCGGGTGATCGAGGCCCACGAGCGCGTGGCTGCCACGGGCGAAGTCCTCCTTCCACTCGATTCCGACGCGCTGCTCGCGGCGCTACGCCTGGCCCGCGCCGACGGTCTGAGCGCCTGCGCCATCGCCTTCCCGCATAGTTGGAAGAACTCCGCGCATGAACTCGCGGCAGGCATTCTGGCGCGCGCCGCCGGCTTCACCCAGATCAGCCTGTCGCACCAGGCCAGTCCGCTGATCAAATTCGTGCCGCGCGCGGAAACCGCCGTGCTCGACGCCACCCTGTCGCCGCCTGTGCGCCGTTATGTCGCCCAGGTGGCGGACAACCTGCCGGCCGATACCCGCCTGGAATTCATGCAATCGAATGGCGGCCTCACCGACGCCGAACATTTCCAGGGCAAGGACAGCGTCCTCTCCGGCCCCGCCGGTGGCCTCATCGGCATGGCCAAAGTGGGTGCCGCAGCCGGCTACGACAAACTCATCGGCTTCGACATGGGCGGCACCTCCACCGATGTTTCGCTTTACGCCGGCGAATTCGAAAGAACCCTGGATACCCGAATTTCCGGCCACCGCGTTCGCGTGCCCATGCTGGGCGTGCACACCGTCGCGGCGGGCGGCGGCTCCATCCTCGCATTCGACGGCGGCCGCCTCCTCGCTGGCCCCGCCTCCGCCGGCAGCCTGCCCGGCCCGGCCAGCTACCGGCGCGGCGGCCCGCTCACGGTGACCGACGCCAACCTGCTGCTGGGCCGCATCCAGGCCGACCACTTCCCCGCCGTGTTCGGGGCGAATGGCGACCAGGCGCTGGACGCGGCGGGCGTGAAAGACGCCTTCGCGGCGATGGCCGCGCGGGTCAACGCCGGCCTTGGCCTGGACTACAGTCCGGAACGCCTGGCCGAGGGCTTCCTCGACATCGCCGTGGAAAACATGGCCGACGCCATCCGCCACATCACCCTGGCGCGCGGCGTCAACCCGGCCGATTACACCCTGATGAGCTTCGGTGGCGCCGGTGGCCAACACGCCTGCGCGGTCGCGCAACGGTTGGGCATCGTTCGGGTGTTGATCTCGCCTTTCGCCTCGGTGTTGTCGGCCTATGGCATCGGCCTGGCGGAACGGCGGGAAGTGAGGCAGATGGCGGTGGAAATGCCTCTTGAGGAATGGGGAATGGATGAGGGGGCATGGAAAACATCCTCTCTCATCACCCGCCATTCCGTTCTTCTCCGCTACCAAGGCTCCGACACTACCCTCGCCATCCCCCTCGCCGGCGTCGAAGCCATGACCACCGCCTTCCACGCCGAACACCAGGCCCGCTTCGGCTTCGCCGACCCGAACCGCGCGCTGGTCTGCGCGGCGCTGGAGACGGAAGCCGTGTCCGGCGGCGGCGAGCCGCTGGCCTGTCCTCCCAGCGCGAACCAGCCGGGCGAAGCCGTGGCGCAACGGCCGGTATTCCTGCAAGGCGAATGGCGCTCCAGCCCGGTCTTCCGGCGTGAAACCCTGTGCGCCGGCCAGTCTGTCGATGGCCCCGCCCTGATCGTCGAAGCCGGTGGCACCACCGTGGTGGAGTTTGGCTGGCGAGCGGAAATGACGCCGCGCGGCGACCTGTTGCTCACCGCGCTGGAAATACCCAACCGCCGTCCCGGCTGCCTCCGCCCCGACCCCGCCTGGCTCACCCTGTTCAACCGCCGCTTCATGAGCCTGGCCGAGGACATGGGCCGCACCCTGCAGATGACCGCGCGCTCGGTGAACATCCGCGAACGCCTCGACTTTTCCTGCGCCCTGTTCGACGCGGCCGGCGACCTCATCGCCAATGCCCCGCACATCCCCGTGCATCTGGGCAGCATGGGCGATTCGGTGAAGGCGATCCTGCGGGCTTTCCCCACTCCCGGTAACCGACTGGCCGGCGAGACGCCGGCGCTACAGCCCGGCGACGCCTACCTCATCAACTCCCCCTATGCCGGAGGCACCCACCTGCCGGACATCACCGTGGTCATGCCGGTGTTCGACGAGTCGGGAACGACCCCGCGCTACTTCACCGCCGCCCGCGCCCACCATGCCGATGTGGGCGGCATCGCCCCCGGCTCCATGCCCGCCGACAGCACACATATCGACCAGGAAGGCTGCCTGTCCGATGGACTTCTGATCGTGCGGGACGGGCGGATGCTGGAGGCGGCGGTTCGAGACTGGCTGGTCGGCAATTCAATCCCCCCCTTTGATAAAAAGAGGAGCAGGGATGCCGGCGCTACATACGCCCGCAACCCGGAGCAGAACCTCGCCGACCTGCGCGCCCAGGTCGCCGCCTGCCATCTCGGCGCTCGCCTGCTGCGGCAACTGGAGGGTGAAGCCGGCGCCGAAGCGGTGCTGGCCTACATGGGCTTTGTGCAGGACAACGCGGAAGCGGCGGTGAAACGGTTGTTGGGGCGGCTGCGAGAGGGTGAGTTCACGTTGCCTCTGGACAGCGGCGATCACATCCAGGTCGCCATCCGCATCGACCCCACTCGCCGCCGCGCCGTCATCGACTTCGCCGGCACCAGCCCGCAGCAGGACGGCAACCTCAACGCGCCGGCCAGCATCGCCCATTCCGCCGTGCTGTACGTGTTCCGCACCCTGATCGACGCCGACATTCCCCTCAACGCCGGGGTGCTGCGCCCGCTGGAGATTCGCCTGCCGCCCGGCTGCTTGCTCAACCCGGTCTACCCCGCCGCCGTGGTGGCGGGCAACGTGGAAACCTCGCAGAACATCGTCGACGCGCTCTATGGCGCGCTGGGCGCCCTGGCCGCTTCGCAGGGCACCATGAACAACTTCTCCTTCGGCGACGCCACCCACCAGTACTACGAGACCGTGTGTGGCGGCAGCGGCGCCGGGCCGGGCTTCGCCGGCGCCGACGCGGTGCATAGCCACATGACCAACTCGCGCCTGACCGACCCGGAAGTCATGGAACTGAATTTCCCGGTTCGGGTGGAACGCTTCGCCATCCGCAGCGGTTCCGGCGGCGCCGGCCATTACCCCGGCGGCGCCGGTGTCGAGCGTCATATCCGCTTCCTGGCGCCGATGCGCGCCAACCTGTTGGCCCTGCGCCGCCAGATCGGCGGCTTCGGACTGGCGGGCGGCGCGGCGGGGGCGACGGGCAGGCAATGGGTCGAACGCGCCGACGGCCGGCGTGAAGCCCTCCCCGGCATCGGCCCGTTCGATCTCCATCCCGGCGATGTCTTCGTCATGGAAACCCCGGGCGGAGGCGGCTACGGCACGCCATGATCCCGCCGGTATTCAACCCGCCAGGCCAGGAAGACCAGTCGAGCTGACGTTGTCGCGGCCGCGCTTTCCTTGAAAATGCGGCGGCGGCATCCCTTCCCGCATTGTTTTGTCCCCACCCTGGCTGGTTCCCTGGCGAATCCTCCTCAAGTTTGTCGCCGCCTTGCCGTAAACCGGGGGCACACGACTTACCCATGACCGAGGCTCTCCATGCTGAACCTGCGCAAGTTCAAGATTCGCACCCAACTAATCACCCTGCTGGCTTCCGTCGTGGCCCTGTTCCTGATTTCCACCCTGGTTTCCTGGCAGGCGCTGAACCGCGCCAAGGCGGAATTCACCAGCTTCATCAATCAGGAACAGCGAGTGCTCCTCAACTACACCGAGCTGTACGCCAACGGCCTGCAAATGGGCCAGGCCCTGCGCAACATCATCCTCGACCCGGCCAACCCCAAGGCCTATGAGAACTTCGAGAAAGCCAGCGACACGATGGACAAGCTGTTGGGCGAGACCCGCTCCCTGGTCGGTTCCGGCAACAAACAGGCGGAAGCGCTTGCCAAGGTGGCGGAGGCACGCGAACGCCAGAAGAGCCTGCAAACGGGAATCCGCGACCTGGTGAAACAGGCCAATATCGAAGAAGCCAAAACCCGCCTGAACAAGAGCGAAACCCCGGTCTGGCGCGAGATCCGGCAAGCCCTGCTGGATCTGATAAAAGACCAGAAAGCCGTGATCGGCGAGCGCGAGGCGGCCGTGCAGCGGAATACCGAGAATGCCCAGACCATCGCCCTGATCCTGACCATCGTCGCGGTTCTTGTCGGTCTCGGCATCGCGCTGGGCATCGTCGCCAGCATCCTGTCCCAACTCAATCTGCTCGGGCAGTCCATCGAAGCCCTGGCCGCCGGGGAAGCCGACCTCACCGCGCGCCTGCAAATCCAGGGCGACAACGAGTTGTGCCGCATTTCCATCGCCTTCAACCGCTTTGTTTCCGGCCTGCAAACGCTGGTCAACGGCGTCAAGGGCAATGCCGGACAACTGCACGCGCTCTCCGCCAATCTGGCGCAAGCCTCCTCGGGCCTGCGCGGCGCCACCGCCGACCAGACCGGCGCGGTCACCTCCACCGCCGCCGCAGTGGAACAGATGTCCGCCAGCATCGCCTCGGTGGCGGACAACGCCGAACAGGTCAAGGAAGTCTCCGCGCGCAGCGCCGATTACTCAGACCAGGGCCTCGAACGCATGAAGCATCTCGACCAGGCCATGAACAGCGTGCAGAGCGCGGTCAAGGGCATGTCCGATTCCGTCGAGAAATTCCTCGGCAGCACCCAGGCCATCATCGGCGCCACCCAGCATGTGAAGGACATCGCCGAACAGATCAACCTGCTCGCGCTCAATGCCGCCATCGAGGCCGCCCGCGCCGGAGAACAGGGGCGCGGCTTCGCCGTGGTGGCCGATGAAGTCCGCAAACTGGCGGAAAAAACCGCGCAGTACGCCAATGAAATCACCAAGGTCACCGCCGACCTCAACGCTCAGTCCGGCCAGGTCGAAACGGCCATCAAACAGGGCGAGGCCGCGCTGGAAGAAGGCTCGAACCGGGGCGGCGAAGTCTCGCGCATCGTCGAACAGGCGCACAGCGCCGTCCTCGAAGCGCGTCGCGGCATCGACGGAATCACCCATTCGGTGAAAGAACAGTCACACGCCAGCCACCTCATCTCGCGCAACATCGAACGCCTCGCCAACCTCGCTTCCGGTACCGAACACGCCATCGCCCAATCCGACCAGACCGTGCAGGAAATGCGCCAGCTCGCCGACCTCCTGACCGGCACCGTGGGCCGCTTCCGTAGCTGAGAGGAAAACGAAGGCGGCGCGACGCGCAGGCGAGGCCCAGGCGCTTGGCGAACGCCTTCTCCTCCCGGCTATCATGGCGGCAATCGCTCTGACACGAATGCCGCCATGAATCTCTCCCGCCTGTTTCTGATTGCCGCCGGCCTGGCCGCGCCCGCCGCCCACGCCTTCGAAGTCGCCGAATTCAAGAGCGGCATGGCGCAAAACGAAGTCAAGACCCTGCTTATCGCCAACTGGAACTTCGACCGGATAGTCGACCCCTCCGACGACGTGATCCTGGCCTACGACACCAACCCCGATATCGCCCGGCGTTACCAGTTCCGTTTCTGCAAGGGCAAGCTGGTCGGCTTCGAGCAGGACGTGCGGCCCTCGCTCAAGGCGCTGATCATCACCACCAACAATTACAACAACCAGTACGGCCAGCCGTCGCGCGTCTATTCCAACACCCACGTTGTCAGCAACGGCGAAAAAGCGGTGTTCGCGATGTTCTGGAAAAACGGCGTGGACACCATAGGCGTGAAATACATCGTCCTGCCCAACGTCGAACAAATGAGCCTGGCCTTCGACACCGGCAACCTCTGCTACAGCACCCCGAGAATGTAAGCGTCGCTTCCCGCAAGTGGGAATATGACCACATGCCCATCGCAACGCGGGGTGATCCGCAGATTCGTTTCGTTCATGTTGATCACCATGTCCCAGATGATCAATCCAATTCCTACGCTTCAGACTCATTCCTCCTCGGAAACACACCCCCGCGTCCAGACTCATACCATGTTGGAAAAGACTCTTACTTGACTGGTTGTAACCCCACGCGTAGATTCAATCGCCCGCCGGCTTGAACTTTTTTCGGCGGGACACACCTAAGCACTACCTTCTGGGGGCGATCTGGCTTCGACGTGGGTCGCGAAGCAGACAAGGGCATACCGAGGACCAGTTCCCTCGTAAATCCAGCTGGAATTTATTAGTCGCCAACGACGAAACCTACGCTCTGGCCGCTTGACGGTCAGACTCCGCACCGGTTGGTTCATGGGCCGGGCAGGGCAACCTGCAGTGGAGTCATTCACATGGACTCGCTTTGACTCGGGCCGCTTGAGTCGAAGTTAAATTAAGGTGGCTCGTCTGAACTCAGCCTGTCTGGCCGGCGGAGTTCGGATCAAAATCAGATGACCAGACTAAGTATGTAGAACTTGCTGTAGAGGATTTGCGGACGCGGGTTCGATTCCCGCCGCCTCCACCATTTAACGTAGTAAAAACAGTATCTTGCAATAACGACCGACCCCGCCGCACGCCAGTGTTGGCGGGGTTTTTCGCTTATGGCTTGCGGACTTCGACACCCCGCCAACACCCCGTTTTTCCCCATTTCCAGCGTTTCTCTCGCTCTCTTCTCTCTTTCTTGCGGACGATCAAGTCACGAAGTCCGGAAGGCACATTCCTTTATATTCAAACACTTGACATGCTCAATAATTAATCAATTTTGTTTTCGGTATTGGGTTGCAAAAAGGATTTTGAGAGAGAAAAACAGGATTGATGGCGTCCGGAGGATGGGGAAAGGTCATGGCTGCATTGGCCAGAAGCGCCATGCAAGGCTGCGATGCGGGTCTGCGTAGTCGCCTTTTGCTATGCTCGCCCCCTCCCCTGAGGTAGGTTGAAAAAAAAGGAGTCCGACGATTTGTAGAATGTGACAAACGGAGGATGGAAATGGAACGGATACCCCGAGGGGTTTACACGCAGAAATTTCGCGAGCAGGCGGTCAAGCTGGTGCAGGTTGAAGGAGTGGGTATTGCAGAGGCGAGTCGTCGCCTATCACTCCCGGTAGGCAGCCTGAAGAAATGGCTATTGACGGCCCGGGCGGGCAAGCTTGGGGAGATTGGCAAAAGCCAGAAGCCGCTGACTGACTTGGAACTGGAACTGGCGCGAACCAAGAAGGAACTGGCCGAAGTCAAACTGGAACGTGACCTGCTAAAAAAATGTGCGGCCTATTTCGCGAAGGAGTCGCGGTGAAATATGGCCAGATTGAAGACCTGCGACAGCACCATCCGGTGGCAGCCATGTGCCGAGTTCTTGCGGTCTCAGAAAGCGGTTATCACGCCTGGCGTAAACGCCCAGCTTCACCCCGTGCTCAAGCAGAAACCCGGCTGGAAACAGAAATCCATGCGGCGCACCAACGTACCCGCGCCACCTGTGGTCCGGAACGGTTACAAGCTGACTTGTCGGATCACGGTGTTCAGATCGGCATCCACCGCATCAAACGGATTCGTAAGAAGTTGGGGCTACGTTGCAAACAGAAGCGGAAGTTCAGGGTGACGACGGACTCGAAGCACGCGCTGCCCATTGCCCCGAATCGGCTTGACCGGAAATTTGCCGTGGCGGCCCCCAATCGGGCGTGGGTCACCGACATCACCTACATCTCGACGGACGCGGGCTGGCTTTACCTGGCGGGTGTTAAAGACTTGTTCAATGGTGAACTGGTGGGCTACGCGATGCATGAGCGCATGACCATGAACCTGGTTTCACAAGCGTTGTTCAGGGCGATTTCTTGCAAACGTCCTGGGCCCGGGTTGATCCACCATTCAGACCGGGGTAGCCAGTATTGCGCTCACGATTACCAGGCCATGCTGAAGCAGTTCGGCATGACGCCTTCCATGAGTCGCAAGGGCAACTGTTGGGATAACGCACCCATGGAAAGTTTCTGGGGCTTGCTCAAGAATGAGTTAGTGCACCACCGCCGTTTTACCTCTCGGGAGCAGGCAAAACAGGAGGTCACAGAGTACATCGAGATGTTCTACAACCGCATGAGAAAGCAGGCGCGTCTGGGCTATCTCTCGCCTGCCGCTTTTACTCAGCAGTACTATGCAAAGCAGATAACCGCTTAACCCGTTGGACTCCTTGATTTCCGACTGACCTCAGTTCACTCCCACTCAATCGTTCCCGGCGGTTTTCCGGTGATGTCGTAGGCAACGCGGTTGATGCCGCGGATTTCGTTGATGATGCGGTTGGATACCTTGGCGAGCAGGGCGTAGGGCAGTTCTGCCCAGTGCGCGGTCATGAAATCCTGGGTCTGCACGGCGCGCAGGGCGACCACGTAGTCGTAGGTGCGGCCGTCGCCCATCACGCCCACCGCCTTCACCGGCAGGAAAACAGCGAACGCCTGCGAAGTTTTCTCGTACCAGCCGGACGCGCGCAGTTCTTCAATGAAGATATGGTCGGCGCGGCGCAGGAGTTCGGCATATTCTTTTTTCACTTCACCGAGGATGCGCACGCCCAGGCCGGGGCCGGGGAAGGGATGGCGGTAGACCATGTCGTGCGGCAGGCCGAGAGCGACGCCGAGTTCGCGCACTTCGTCCTTGAACAGTTCGCGCAGCGGTTCCAGCAGCTTCAAGTGCATGTCATCGGGCAGACCGCCGACGTTGTGGTGGCTCTTGATGGCGTGCGCTTTCTTGGTCTTGGCGCCGGCGGATTCGATCACGTCCGGGTAGATGGTGCCCTGGGCCAGCCATTTGGCGTTTTCCAACTTGGCGGACTCGGCCTGGAACACGGCGACGAATTCGCCGCCGATGATTTTCCGCTTGCGCTCCGGGTCGCTGACGCCGGCGAGCTTGCCCATGAACTGCTCGGTGGCATCGACATGGATGACCTTGACGCCGAGGTTGTTGGCGAAGGTTTCCATCACCTGCTCGGCCTCGTTCAGGCGCAGCAGGCCGGTGTCGACGAACACGCAGGTGAGCTTGTCGCCGATGGCGCGGTGAATCAGCGCCGCCGCCACCGAGGAATCGACGCCCCCGGACAGACCCAGGATGACCTCGTCGGAACCGACCGTGGCCTGGATCTTGGCGACGGCTTCGGA
This sequence comes from Hydrogenophilales bacterium, assembly GCA_023258975.1. Taxonomy (GTDB): domain Bacteria; phylum Pseudomonadota; class Gammaproteobacteria; order Burkholderiales; family Thiobacillaceae; genus PFJX01. The sequence goes on from JAHFRD010000001.1 coordinate 205,394, forward strand.
GATGTAGTCCGGCATGTTCCAGTCCTGGCCGCAGCCGCACAGGTCATGCACGAAGCGGCCGAGGATGGCCTTGCCTTGCAGGGTGTGGGTGACTTCCGGATGGAACTGCACACCGTAGAAGCGCCGCTCGTCGTCGGCCATGCCGGCCACGGGTGTGGAGGCGTTGTCACAGATCACCTTGAAACCCGGCGGCAGAGCGACGACGCGGTCGCCGTGGCTCATCCAGACATCCATCCATGCCTTGCCATCGGGGTCGACACGATCCCGCACATCGGTGAGCAGGCGGGAATGCCCGCGCGCGCGCAGTTCGGCGTAGCCGTATTCATGGTGGCTGGCGTTCTCCACCTTGCCGCCCAGTTGCGCGGCCATGGTCTGCATGCCGTAACAGATGCCCAATACCGGCACACCCAGCTCAAACACCACCTGTGGCGCGCGCGGCGTGTCGTCCTCGGTTACCGATGACGGCCCGCCGGAAAGGATCACCCCGGCCGGTGCGAAATCGCGGATGAACTGCTCGGAAACGTCGTAGGGATGCAGTTCGCAGTAGACGTTGTGCTCTCGCACCCGGCGGGCGATGAGTTGGGTGTACTGGGAACCGAAGTCGAGGATGAGGATTTTGGAGTGCATGGCGGCGGCTCAATAGAAAAAAGGAGGGGCCGGCTACGAACACCCGCCCTCCTCTCCGGGGAGATGGTGGTCAAACGTGGTAGTTCGGCGCTTCCTTGGTGATCTGCACGTCGTGGACGTGGGATTCCTTGATGCCGGCGTTGGTGATTTCCACGAACTGCGCGACTTCATGGAAGCGCGGAATGCTGTCGGCGCCCATGTAGCCCATCGAGGAGCGCAGGCCACCCATCAATTGATGCAGCACGTTGAGCACGCTGCCCTTGTAGGGAACGCGGCCTTCAATGCCTTCCGGCACCAGCTTGTCGGCGTTGGCTTCGTTGTCCTGGAAGTAGCGATCCTTGGAGCCTTTCTGCATCGCGCCCAGGGAGCCCATGCCGCGATAGGACTTGTAGGAACGTCCCTGGAACAACTCGATTTCGCCCGGGGCTTCCTCGGTGCCGGCGAACAGGCCACCCAGCATCACGCAATGGCCGCCGGCGGCGATGGCCTTGGCAATGTCGCCGGAATAACGGATGCCGCCATCGGCAATCAGCGGTACGCCGTGCCGGGCGAGCGCGTCGGCGATGTTGGCGACGGCGGTGATCTGCGGCACACCGACACCCGCGACGATGCGGGTGGTGCAGATGGAGCCGGGGCCGATGCCGACCTTGACGCAATCGGCGCCATGATCGACCAGCGCCAGGGCGGCGTCGGCGGTGGCGATGTTGCCACCGATGACCTGCACACCGGGGTAATGCAGCTTCGCCCACTTCACGCGGTCAAGCACACCCTGGGAATGGCCGTGCGCGGTATCCACCACGAGCACATCGACCCCCGCCTCGACCAGCGCGGCGATGCGCTCTTCGTTCTCGGGGCCGACACCCACCGCCGCGCCAACCAGCAAACGGCCCTGGCCGTCCTTGTTGGCGAGCGGATGTTCGCTGGACTTGCTGATGTCCTTGACGGTGATGAGGCCCTTCAGCTCGAAGTCGTCGTTGATCACCACCAGGCGTTCCAGGCGATGCTTGTGCAGCAAGGCCACAATTTCTTCCTTGCTGGCGCCTTCCTTCACGGTCACCAGTTTTTTGCGCGGGGTCATGATGTCGCGCACCAGATGGTCGAGATTGGTTTCGAAGCGAAGATCGCGATTGGTGACGATACCCATCACCTTGCCCGCCTTGTCCACCACCGGCAGGCCGGAGATACGGTAGCGGCGGGTGATCTCCAGCACGTCGCTCACGCGCATGCCGGGGCTGATGGTGATGGGGTCTTTCACGACGCCGGACTCGTAGCGCTTGACCTTGGCGACCTCGGCCGCCTGTTGTTCGGGTGTGAAATTCTTGTGGATGATGCCGATGCCGCCCTCCTGCGCCATCGCGATGGCCATGGGCGCCTCGGTGACGGTATCCATCGCGGCGGAAACAACCGGGAGGTTCAGCGCGATTTCACGTGTGAGCCGGGTTTTCAGGCTGACATCGCGCGGCAGGACGGAGGAATAAGCGGGGACGAGGAGGACATCGTCGAAGGTGAGTGCTTTCTGGAGAATACGCATGTTTTGGAAGCCTTTACGCGCAAAACCGCATTATACAGACGCTGATGCCACGCTAGAAGCCGAAAATCCGGATGCGCGGGTCTGCTTGACCCCCTGAAACGGCCTGCTAGGCTGGGATCGTTGCACCGTGATTTGCAGGTTGCAACACACCATCCCAAAGGGCGGAAAGCCTTTTTCCCATGTAGTTCGATTCGAACAGGAGGGTGAAGATGTCCATCACGTGGATCATGGTCGCCAACGCCAGTCAGGCCAAATTGTTCGCCAATCTCGGTCCGAAACAGGGGCTCCGGTTCATCAAGGAACTGGCGCACCCGGAAAGCCGCGAGAAGACATCCAATCTGGTCAGTGATCGCTCTGGTTCGCGTACCGGAACCGGGCATGGCGCCTTCGTGCAGGCTACTGATCCAAAACACCATGAAGCTGAGCGTTTCGCCCAGGAAGTCTCTCGGGAACTGGACGATGGTCGTATCCGCAACGCCTACGATCGACTCATCCTCGTGGCCTCGGCCCCCTTTGTGGGCCTGATTAACAGCCGGTTGCCCGAACTGGTGAGGAGCAAGGTATCGGAGATCATCGACAAGGATTACACCCGCCTCCCGATCAAGGATCTGGCGGGTCATCTGGAAAGCTACGTGTACCTATAGCAGGGGCCAGCGGCCCAACTGCTCATAAAGCGCTCCCCCGGAGCGCAAGCTGGATCTGACCAGCACGAAATCCCGCGTGGGCCAACGTATCGGAGCCGGCGCGGGATTTGTCATTTCCGCGTTGCAATCGGCTTGGCGCAGCAGGGTGACATGCGGAACATAGGGGCGCCGGTCGAATGGAATCCCCGCGCCGCTCAGACGCGTTTCGAGTTGCACCACCAGTTTCAGCAGGTCGGGCGGCGATTGGCTCGCCGCCAAATGGGCGACATGGTTGTGCCGCCAGCAATCGCAGCGGTCGAACCGCATCTCGAATCTCGGCACCGTGACACCCTCGGCGGCGGCCATCAATTCCGGCAACCGGGTTGAATCCATCTCGCCGATGAAGGCCAGGGTGAGATGCAGGGTATCCGGGCGGGTACGGCGACCGCCAAGCCGTTCATGCAATTTCCCGGCGACGGCATCCAGGCTGGTTCTGACTGCCGCGTCAGGCCAAAGCGCGAAAAACACCCGCATGCGCGGAGTATTCATGCACGGGCGATCAGGCACACCGCCTCCGCCGCGATGCCCTCACCGCGACCGGTGAAACCCAGCATCTCGGTAGTCGTGGCTTTTACATTCACCTGCGCCACACCCACATCGAGATCTATGGCGATGTTCTCGCGCATGCTCGGGATGTGCGGCGCCATGCGTGGAGATTGAGCAATGATCGTGGCGTCCACGTTCCCGGTTTTCCAGCCCTGCCCCGCCAGCAATTCACCCACATGGCGCAACAGTTTGCGGCTGTCGATCCCCTTGAACCGGGGGTCGCTGTCGGGAAAATGCTTGCCGATGTCACCCAACCCGGCCGCGCCCAGCAGAGCATCGCAGATGGCATGCAGCAACACGTCCGCGTCCGAGTGGCCGAGCAGACCGCGTTCATGGGGAATATCGACGCCGCCGAGGATCAGGCGGCGCCCGGTGGCGAAAGCGTGTACATCGAAACCGTGGCCGATACGAATATTCATCGGATTTCCTCGAAAGAAAACATCATGGCGAGGTGTGAAATGCCCGCCTCCAGATAAACCTCGCCTTCGGGCTGGAAACCGTGGCGCGCATGGAACGGCACGGCGTGGATATGGTGGAGAGTCTCGGTCATCGGCGTAGGCGGGTAGAATGGCGCGTCTTTTTTCGAGCGAGTTTGCCATGAAACTTTACGGCATCCCCAATTGCGGCACGGTCAGGAAAGCACGCGCCTGGATGGAAGCGCGCGACATCCCCTATGAATTCCACGATTTCAAGAAACAGGGCGTCCCGGAAGCACTGATGCACCGATTGTGTGACCTGCTGGGCTGGGAATCCCTGCTCAACCGAAGCGGCCAGACCTGGCGAAAATTCCCGGAAGCGCGTCGCGCGGAGGTCAAGGACACCGCCTCCACCGTGGCGCTGATGCTGGAGAACGCCAGCGTCATCAAGCGGCCAATTCTCGACCGCGACGGCCAGTATCAAGTCGGCTTCAGCGAAGAAAACTACGGCGCGTTCTTCGGTGAGTGACGGCAAACGCCACTCCACGAGTAGCGCCGTCATCGAGCATGCGCGCGAACTGATCGCGCGCCGCTCCGTCACGCCCGACGATGCCGGCTGCCAGATCTGGCTGATCGCCCGCCTGCAAGCCCTCGGCTTTTCCGTGGAAACCGTGAACCGGGGCGGCGTCAGCAATTTCTGGGCGCGCCGGGGCAGCACGCCGCCGCTGGTCTGCTTCGCCGGCCATACCGACGTGGTGCCCACCGGCCCGCTGGAACAGTGGACGAGCGACCCGTTCATGCCGGTGGAACGCGGCGGCCAACTCTACGGCCGTGGCGCGGCGGACATGAAAGGCTCCATCGCCGCCTGGCTGGCCGCCGTCGAGGATTTTCTGGCCGAACGGCCGGAACATCCCGGTTCCATCGCCTGGCTGATGACCTCCGACGAGGAAGGCCCGGCCATCGACGGCACGGCGCGCGTGGTGGAAATGCTCGCCGCGCGTGGTGAACGAATCGACGCCTGCATCGTCGGCGAACCCACCTGTGTCACCACCTTCGGCGACATGATGAAAAACGGGCGACGCGGTTCCCTGCATGGCCGGCTGCGGGTGAAAGGCATCCAGGCGCACATCGCCTACCCGCACCTGGGCAAGAATCCGGTGCATCTGGCCGCGCCCGCCATCGCCGATCTCGCCGCCACGGTGTGGGACGATGGCAACGAGTATTTCCCTCCCACCACCTGGCAAATCTCCAACATGCACAGCGGCACCGGTGCCGCCAACGTCATTCCAGGCCACGCCGACATCGCATTCAACTTCCGCTTCGGCACCGCCAGTTCCATTGACAGCCTGCAAGCGCGCGTCACCGCCCTGCTCGACAAGCACGGCCTCGAATACGAGATGGAATGGGAGATCGGTGCCCGCCCCTTCCTCACCCCGCGCGGCTCGCTGGTGGAAGCGCTGTCCGAGGCCGCACGGGAAATTGTCGGAGTCACCCCGGAGCTTTCCACCACCGGCGGCACCTCGGATGGCCGATTCATCGCCGACATCGCCGATCAGGTCGTGGAATTCGGCCCGATCAACGCCAGCATCCACAAGATCGACGAGAACGTGGGCCTGGCCGAACTGGAACAACTCGCGCGCATCTACCGCCGCGCCCTGGAGAAATTGCTGCATGTTTGAGCACGCCATACAGGAACTCGTGACCCTGCGCGACTGGTTGCGCTTCGCCGTCTCCCGCTTTCAGGAGGCCGGCTTGTTCTTCGGCCACGGCAGCGCAGAAGCCTACGACGAAGCCGCCTATCTCTGTCTGCACGGCCTGCACCTGCCGCCCGACCGGCTCGACCCTTTTCTCGATGCCCGCCTGCTGCCGCAGGAGCGCGAGGCTCTGGCCGGCCTCCTCTCGCGGCGCATCCACGAGCGCATTCCCGCTCCCTATCTGACCCACGAAGCCTGGTTGCAGGGCTACCGTTTCTACGTCGATCAGCGCGTGATCGTGCCGCGCTCCTTCCTGGCGCCGATGATTCTGGAGCACCTGCAACCCTGGCTGGCCGATCCGGAAGGCGTGACGAGCGCTTTGGATCTGTGCACCGGTTCCGGTTGTCTGGCGATTCTGCTGGCCGAAGCCTTCCCTGATGCCGAGGTGGATGCCGTGGATCTGTCGCCCGATGCGCTCGAAGTCGCGCGTCGCAATGTCACGGAATACCACCTTGGCGACCGCCTGCGCCTGCGCGAAGGCGACTTGTTCACTCCGCTGGGCGACACCACCTATGACCTGATCGTCTCCAACCCGCCCTATGTGAATGCCGAATCGGTCGCCGCCCTGCCCCCGGAATACCGGCATGAGCCGGCGCTGGCACTGGGTTCCGGCGCGGATGGACTGGACGCCACCCGCGCCATCCTGCGCGATGCCGCCCGCCATCTGAACCCCGGCGGCCTCCTGGCGGTCGAAATCGGCCATAACCGCGCGGCCCTGGAGATCGCCTTCCCGCACCTGGATTTCGCCTGGCCGCAAATCGAGGGCGGCGAGGACACGGTATTCATCCTCACTCGCGAACAGCTGGCGGGAAACTAACGCTACAAAACGCCACTACCCGACTTCGTATCGACGCTCGACCCACGAGCGGGCCAACTACAGGATCGCAACAACATGGAGCAAACCATGCAGGAACTCAATATCTTCGTCGCCTCACTCACCTCGTTCTGGACCGAGTTGGCAAGTTTCATTCCGCAACTGATCGCCGCGTTGCTGCTGCTGCTCCTCGGCTGGATGCTGGCGAAGTTGGCGCGTACCGGCGTAATGCGCCTGCTCGTCCTGCTCAAATTCGACAAGGCCACGGAAAAATCCGGCCTGGAAGCCTTCATGAAGCATGCCGAACTGGAGCTTTCGGTCGGTTCCGTGATCGGCAACCTGGTCTACTGGCTCATCATCCTGGTGATGATCGTCACCGTCGCCAACTCGCTCGGCCTGTCGATGGTGGCCGACCTGTTCAACAAGGTGGTGCTGTACATCCCCAACGTGATCGTCGCGATTCTGGTGCTGGTGTTCGGCACCATCCTGGCGCGTTTCATCAACCGGCTGGTATTCGCCTGGTTGAGCAACATGGAATTCGATGGCGCGCTGACCGTCTCCACCTTCTCTGAATACGCCATGCTGGTTTTCGTGTTCTTCATGGCGATGGAGCAATTGCAGATCGCCAACGAACTGCTCACCGCCGCCTTCATCATCAGCTTCGGCGCCGTCGGCCTGGCCTTCGCCATCGCCTTCGGCCTGGGCGCCAGGGATTGGGCCAGCCGGGTCGTTGAAAAGATCGTGGATCAGAAGCGCCCCGAGTAACCACCCGGAACCCGGCGGCCTGTCGGGATGATCGGTGGGGGCTGTGGGCTGGTGGAGGGTGATGGCGAACCTAAACTACAGCCCGTCCAGCCCTCGCGCCAGGTCGTCGCGCAAATCCACGACCGCCTCCAGGCCCACCGCGACGCGGATGAGGCCGTCGCCGATGCCGGCGCCGGCGCGCTGTTCCGGGGTCATGCGGCTATGGGTGGTGCTCGCGGGGTGGGTGATGGTGGTGCGGGTGTCGCCCAGGTTGGCGGTGATGGACAGGAGCCGGGTGGCGTCGATGACCTTCCAGGCGGCGGCCAGCCCGCCGGCGACCTCGAAAGCGACGATGCCGCCGCCGCTTTTCTGCTGGCGCATCGCGAGTTCATGTTGCGGGTGCGAGGGCAGGCCAGGGTAGAGCACACGGCTGACCTTGGGGTGCGCTTCCAGCCAGGCCGCCAGTTCCAGGGCATGGTCGGAATGCGCCCGCATGCGCAGGCCCAGGGTTTCCAGCCCCTTGTGCAGCACCCAGGCGTTGAACGCGGAGAGCGTGGGGCCGGCGGTGCGCAGGAAAGTGTAGACACCTTCCATCAGGTCTTTCCCGCCGAGTACGGCGCCGCCCAGCACCCGACCCTGACCATCGAGGTACTTGGTGGCGGAGTGGATGACGATGTCGGCGCCCAACTCCAGCGGCCGTTGCAGGATCGGGGTGCAGAAGCAGTTGTCCACCGCCAGCCAGGCGCCGGCGGCATGGGCGATGTCGGCCAGCGCCTGGATGTCGCTGACCTCGGTGAGCGGGTTGGAGGGCGATTCGAGAAAGAACAAACGCGTATTGGGCTTCACCGCCGCGCGCCATTCCTCGGGATCGGTGGGCGAGACAAAGGTGGTCTCGATGCCGAAGCGGCCAAGGATGTTGCTGAACAGTTGCACCGTGGAACCGAAGATGGAACGCGAGGCGACCACGTGCTCGCCGGCCTTCATCAGGCCCATCACGGTGGCCAGGATGGCGGCCATGCCGGAGGCGAAGGCGACGCAGCGCTCGGCGCCTTCAAGAGCGGCGAGGCGTTCCTCGAACATGGACACGCTTGGGTTGGTGAAACGCGCGTAGATCGGCCCGGCCTCGGCGCCGGAGAAGCGCGCGGCGGCCTCGGCGGCGGAACCGAAAACAAAGCTGGAAGTGAGGTACATCGCCTCGGAATGCTCGTTGAACTGGCTGCGCCGGGTGCCGGCGCGTACCGCCAGGGTCTCGGGCTGAAGGGCGTCGTTCATAGGGCTATCCGATTTCTTTGAAAGTCATTCGCTGACGGCCAGATTCAGATCCATCTGCCGGGTGGAGGGCGCGGGGGTGGTGGGGATGGCGCCGCTGCGCTGGCCTTCCAGGCGGGCAAGATATTCCTCGGTGACGTCGCCGGTGATGTAGCAGCCGTCGAAACAGGAGGAATCGAAGCGGGTCAGTTTGGGATTGACCTTGCGCACAGCGCTGATGAGGTCGGCCAGGTCCTGGTAGATCACGCCATCGGCACCCAGTTCCTTGGCGATTTCCTCGTCGCTACGGCCATTGGCCAGGAGTTCCGCGCGCGTCGGCATGTCGATTCCGTAGACGTTGGGGAAGCGCACCGGCGGCGAGGCGGAGGCGAAATATACGGACTTGGCGCCCGCCTCGCGCGCCATCTGGATGATTTCCCGGCTGGTGGTGCCACGCACGATGGAGTCGTCCACCAGCAGCACGTTCTTGCCCTTGAACTCCACGCACATGGCATTGAGTTTCTGGCGCACCGATTTCTTGCGCGAGGCCTGGCCGGGCATGATGAAGGTGCGGCCGATGTAGCGGTTCTTGATGAAGCCTTCGCGGTACGGCAGACCGAGCTTGTAGGCCAGTTGCAGGGCGGAGGGCCGGCTGGTGTCGGGAATGGGAACGACCACGTCGATGGGTAGATGGCTGAAATCGCGCTTGATCTTCTCCGCCAGGAATTCGCCCATGCGCAGGCGCGTCTCATAGATGGAGGCTCCATCCATGATGGAATCGGGGCGGGCGAAATAGACGTATTCGAAGATGCAGGGGGTGAATTCGCCGGGCGCCACACACTGGCGACTGTGAAATTCACCGGCGCAGGTAATCAAAACCGCCTCTCCGGGTTGCACATCGCGCACCACATGGAATCCGGTCGGCTCCACGGCCACGCTCTCGGAGGACACGATCCAATCGGTGCCCCCGCCCTGACCATCCTCCACCTCCTGGCGGCCGATCATCAAGGGGCGAATGCCGTTGGGATCGCGGAAGGCGACCAGGCCGAAGCCGGCGATGATCGCCACCACGGCATAGGCGCCCTTGCAGCGGCGATGTACACCGGCGACCGCGCTGAACACGTCGTCGACCGTGAGGCGATGCCCGTGCACCGCTTCCTGCAATTCATGCGCGAGGACGTTGAGCAGCACTTCCGAGTCGGAACCGGTATTCACATGGCGCAGATCGTCCATGAACAGTTCGCGCTGCAGGGTCTCGGTATTGGTGAGATTGCCGTTGTGCGCGAGGACGATGCCGAACGGCGAATTCACGTAGAACGGCTGCGCCTCGGCCGGGCTGGAGGCGCTGCCGGCGGTGGGATAACGCACATGGGCGATGCCGACATTGCCGATCAGATTGCGCATGTCGCGGGTGCGGAACACATCGCGCACCATGCCCAGATTCTTGTGCATGTGGAACATGCTGCCGTCCATCGTGACGATGCCGGCGGCATCCTGGCCACGGTGTTGCAGCAGTTGCAGCGCGTCGTAAAGCGGTTGATTGACGGGTTGGCTGGAGACGATGCCGACGATGCCGCACATGGAAAAAACCTCAGTGGTATTGAATCAGGGCCGCCATATCCGCAGGCAGCCAGGGTTTGAGCTTGACGGCCGCCTGTTCCAGGTGGCCGTGTATCAGGGAAGCCTGCCAGGCATGCGTTTTCGGCAAGGCGGTGAGCCCGGCCAGCAGGGTCAGCATGAGCAGGATGAGGCCGCCGCGCGCCGCGCCGAACAGCCCACCCAGCAGGCGGTCGTATGGCCCCATGCCGGCAACCTTGACCAGGCCACCCACTGCGGCGGAAAACAGGCTGGCCGCGATCAGCACGGCCACGAAAATCACCACCAGCGCGGCCGCGTGACTGAGCGCGGGCGCGTCCAGTCCGGGGATGAAGGGCGCGAGCATGGGCGCGAACGATTTGGCGGCATAGAAGGCCACGAACCAGGACAGCAGGGAGAGCACCTCGCGGGTGAGGCCGCGCATCAGGCCGAGAACGGCGGAAAACGCGAATATCCCGAGTGCGATCAGATCCAGCGAGCTCATGACCGCATCAAGGCCCCAGCATGACCGAGGTGAAGCCCTTGGCCTTGAGTTTGGCCTGCGCTTCCAGCGCGCGGTCCTTTTCCGGAATCGGCCCCACTCTCACCCGGTACTGACCGTTCGAGTCGGCCATGCCCACCTTGAAGCCGGCCGCTTCGACCTTCTCAAGCAATTGTCTGGCGTTGCTTTCGCTGGTGAAGGCGCCCAGTTGCAGATAGAACCCGTGGCTGGCGAAGGCGCCGCTGGGCTTGGGCAGGGGTGGTTTCTCGGCCTCGCCGGCCTTCTCCCTGGGTGTCTCGGCTTTGGCCTTCTCGGCCTTGGGCCCCGGCCTGGCCACGGCGAGGCTGGCTTCGGCGGGCGCGGCCTTTGGGACGGGCGCCGGCAATGTCGGCTCCGCCGCCAGTGGCGTCGGTTCGTTCACAGCCACGACGGCGGGCAGCGTGGGAGCCGCCTCGGGTGCCGCCTCGAACGCGGAACTGGGCGCGGGGATGCGGATATCCACATCCGGCCCCAGCGGGCGCGGCTCGGGGTCGAACAGCATGGGCAGCAGCAGCACGGCGGTCAGCGCGATCGCGATGGCGCCCACCAGACGCCGCCGCGCGCGGCGGCGCAACGCCATCTGATCCTGCGTCAAAACACTCTGGGTCTCGGAAATATCAGCCATGCGGGTTCGTGGAAAGTGCGGTTGCGGCCATCACTTCAGCCACGGTATGGAAGGAACCGAAGGCCGCGATTGTATCAGCCGGCCCCGCAAGCCGGCACGCCGCTTGCCAGGCCGTGGCGACATCGGCATACACCCGATATTCGAGCGAATGCGCGGCCAAATGCCCGGCCAGCGCCGCGCCGGCCAGCCCGCGCGGCCCGGAAAGGCCCGCGACATGCCAGTAGTCGACATGGGGCGCGAGCGGCGCGATCACCCCATCCATATCCTTGTCGGCCAGCATGGCGAATACCGCGTGAACCCGCCCGTTTGGCGGGAGGTCGGCAAGATTGGCGGCCAGGGCGCGCGCCGCATGCGGGTTGTGCGCCACATCGAGGATGCGCAACGGCGCTTGCCCGACCACCTGAAAACGCCCGGGCTGACGCGCCGCCGCGAGTCCGGCGCGAATCGCCCGCATCGGCACCGGCAGACGCTCGCGCAGTGAGTGGAGAGCGGCGATGGCGCAGGCGGCGTTGCCAAGCTGATGCGCACCGGGCATGGCCGGACGCGGCAGGGCGGGGAATGCCGCCCCGCGCACCCGGCAGGCCCACCCCTCCTCCCCCGCCTCCACGCGGATATCCATTCCCAGGCGCAGAAGATCGGCGCCGATGTCGGCGGCATGGCCCAGCAAACTGGCTGGCGGATTCGGGTCACCGCAGATGGCGGCATGCCCACCCCGATAGATGCCGGCCTTCTCGAAGCCGATGAGTTCACGGGTATCGCCGAGGAAGGCTTGGTGGTCGAGATCCACGCTGACCACCACGGCGCAGTCGGCGTCCCACAGGTTCACCGCGTCGAGCCGGCCACCCAGTCCCACTTCCAGAACCGCGACGTCGAGATCGGCTTCCTGGAACAACCACATCGCCGCCAGCGTGCCTTGCTCGAAATAGGTCAGTGGAATATCGCCGCGCGCGGATTCGACAGCGGCCATCGCGCGGCACAAATCCGTATCGCCGGCCTCCCCACCCGCGATCCGGACACGCTCGTTGTAGCGCAGCAGATGCGGCGAGGTGTAACAGCCGACGCGATAGCCGGCCGCGTCCAGCATGGCTTCCAGAAAGGCGCACACAGACCCCTTGCCGTTGGTGCCGCCCACCGTGATGAGGGGAAAGTCCGGGTCGACCCCTCTCCTCCGTGTGTCTCTTGTGAGCCCGAGCCTGTCGGCCACCACGCGAACGCGCTCCAGGCCGAGAACGATGGCGTTGACATTACGGGTTTCGAGGTGGGCCAGCCAGGCGGCGAGGTCGGTTTCCCCCCCTCCCCCCCAGAGGGAGGGGCTGGGGGAGAGGGAACCCGGCATGAAAAATGGTTACCTTGGATTAACCGAACGCCTCAATTCGGCGTCGGCTTGCGCATGAGTTGCGCGCACAGGCGGGCCAGGGCGCGCTTCATCTCGCGGCGGTCGATGATGCGATCGACGGCGCCGTGCTCCACCAGAAACTCGGCGCGCTGGAAGCCTTCCGGCAGTTTCTCGCGCACGGTCTGTTCGATCACGCGCGGGCCGGCGAAGCCGATCAGCGCCTTCGGTTCCGCCACGATCACGTCGCCCAGCATGGCGAAACTGGCGGATACGCCCCCCATCGTCGGGTCGGTCAGCACCGAGATGAACGGCAGACGATTGGCGGAAAGCTGGGTCAGCGCCGCCGAGGTCTTGGCCATCTGCATGAGCGAAGTCAGGCCTTCCTGCATGCGCGCGCCACCGCTGGCGGAAACACAGATGAACGGCTTCTTGTCCTTGATGCAGGACTCGACGCCGCGCACGAAACGCTCGCCCACCACCGAGCCCATCGAGCCGCCCATGAAACGGAACTCGAATGCCGCCACGGTCACCGGCACACCCAGCATGCGGCCTTCCATGACCACCAGGGCGTCCTTTTCATCGGTCTCCCGGGAGGCATCGGTGATGCGGTCGCTGTAGCGCTTGCTGTCCTTGAACTTGAGCGCATCCAGAGGCAACACATTGGCGCCGATCTCGTTGCGGCCTTCCTCGTCCAGCAACAAATCCAGGCGCTTGCGCGCGCCGATGCGCAGATGGTGGTCGCACTGCGGACAGACGTACTGGCTCTGCCCCAGATCCGCCGCGTACAGCACGGCGTCACAGGAAGGGCACTTGTTCCAGATGCCCTCGGGCACCACTTTCTTGCTGGCTTCGACGCGCCGCTTGATCTTGGGGGGAATGAGTTTCTGGAACCAGCTCATGGCATTTCCTTCATTTATCCAGGGCGGCGCGCACGCCAGCCACAAAATTCTTGACGTTATCGAGCAGCGCCTCGGGCGTGGATTGCTCGATTTCCCGCACGATGCGCGAACCGATCACCACCGCGTCCGCCACCGCCGCCACTTGCCGCGCCGTTTCCGCGTCACTGATGCCGAAGCCCACGCCCACCGGCAGGCCGGTCGCCGCATGGATGGCGGGCATGCGCGCGGCGACTTCACTCATGTCGATGGTCGCCGCCCCGGTCACGCCCTTCAACGAAACGTAATAAATGAATCCGCGCGCAAGCTTCGCCACTGCCTCCACCCGTGCGGGAGGCGTGGTCGGCGCCAGCAGATAAATGTTGTCCAGCCCGGCGGCGGCGCATTTCGCCGCGAACTCGCCGGATTCCTCGGGCGGGTAATCCACGGTCAACACTCCATCCACCCCGGCGGCCGCAGCGGCGGCGCAGAACCCGTCCCACCCCATCGCCTCGATGGGATTGGCATACCCCATCAGCACCACGGGGGTGTTTGCATTGGACCCGCGAAACTCGGCGACCATGCCGAGCACATCGCGCAGGCCGACGCCGTGCTTGAGCGCCCGCTCACTGGCCCGCTGGATGGTCGGCCCATCCGCCATTGGATCGGAGAATGGCACCCCCAGCTCCAGGATGTCGGCGCCGCCCTCGACCAAGGTGTGCATCAAGGGCACGGTGATGGCCGGCCCGGGATCGCCGGCGGTAATGAAGGGAATCAGCGCCTTGCGGCCCTGGGCTTTGAGTTGAGTGAAGGTTTGGCCGATTCGGCTCATGGGTTGGTTTTCCTAAAGAACCATAGGGAGACGCGACAATCAGGCATCATCCACTGTGCTATGAAATGCCTCATAGATTTCTTTGACCGTTTTCCCATTGAACGTCCAATGTGGCGACGGCTGCAGCGGATAATCGGATGGCAGGCCTAGCAGTTTTCTAGTCGCGGCCGTCAGCGAACAAATCTCGCCATTAAAATCTACTTTCTTTTCCCCGATAACGGTTAATTGCGCCTGCCCATCCTTAGAAACAAGAACAGAATCACTCGGTATACCGAGTTCATAAAAATTCATTGGGGGGCGTCTTGCGTCCTTGAGATTCTGTGCGGATTGCTTGTCAACAGCTTCTACTTCAGTCTCCAATTGCTGCTCGAACTGGGTCGTTATATCGTCAACTTTTAGCAATTTCAGTACAGCGATAACTCGCTCAGCTTCAATTCTGAAAAACTCTCTATTTGGATTTATGCGCCCATTTCCAAAAGCAAAATGAAGTGCCTTTTCTACCTCGGTTGCGTCCTTGACTTGGCAAGCGAATGCACAGTCGAATGGAACGGGAACGCCAGTGCCGTAGAGCTGCTTCATACGTTCCTCAACTTCCAGCTGCGTTGTTTTTCCGATCTTCACCAACCCTGGCATTGCTGGATTGGTGAGCACGTAAACAATCTGCGAACTGTTATCTGCCATGCTTGATGTTCCTTATGGGCGTATCAGCCGCACGCGCGATTTTAGAATGGTTTCCATCAATGCTTGCAATAGGCAACCGGAGCCGTGCCGAAATATTCGCCGCTGTTGGCGCTTTTATTTCAATCCTGCGGACAGTACGCATTCCAGCAACCTTCAACGCAATCACGCCGCCTTTCTTTCCAGCATCTTGTCTGCATCGCCTTCCAAAGTCAGCGGAAAGAAACCCGCTTGCCTGGCATCGAGAATGGTAATTTCACCCACCCCGGCTTCCGTATATCCAACATTCACGTTCCAGTTCAGCGAAACATCCTTGATGATCGTTCCCGCCTGCAATTCGATATGCAGGATGTCATCCGCTTCGTGGTAGGTAATTTTCATGGCGCGTCCTCTTTGAGTTGCCAATTCACCATCACTGTCTTCACCACGACAGACTGGCTGATCGCGACGGCGGCACAAATTCGGTTGTCCCGCCTACCTGGCAGGGATTGATGAATCCAACAATGGCCATCCTCCTTTTCGAGGATGGCCCCGGTTTCAATCAATTGCAGCACCATCGCCTCATCAAGCCCGCGCTTTTCGAGCGCGGCTCGTGCATGGTGCGTCAGCCATACATTCCGGGCAAAGCGAAAGCTGAAATGGCTCATGAACGTGCCGCATCAACTCGTTCGCCATTCATGGATCACAACTCGATCCCCGCCAGCTTCGCCACCGTGTTGATGTCTTTGTCCCCGCGTCCGGAAAGGTTCACCAGCAGGATACGATCCTTGTCCATCGACGGCGCGATCTTGGCGGCGTGGGCGAGGGCGTGGCTGGATTCGAGGGCGGGAATGATGCCCTCGTAGCGGCACAGGTTATGGAAGGCGGCCAGGGCTTCATCGTCGTTGATGGCGACATATTCGGCGCGGCCGATGTCCTTGAGGTAGCTGTGTTCCGGGCCGACGCCAGGGTAGTCGAGGCCGGCGGAGACCGAGTGGGTTTCGATGACCTGGCCGTTGGCGTCCTGCATGAGGTAGGAACGGAAGCCGTGCAGTACGCCGGGAGTGCCGGCGTTCAAGGGCGCGGCGTGCCGGCCGCTACGGATGCCGTGGCCACCCGCTTCGACGCCGATCAGGCGGACTCCCGCGACCGGAATGTAGGGGTGGAAGATGCCGATGGCGTTGGAGCCGCCGCCGACACAGGCGATCACGGCGTCCGGCTGGCGCCCCAGCATCTCGGCCATCTGCACCTTGCTTTCCTCGCCGATCACGCACTG
This sequence comes from Hydrogenophilales bacterium, assembly GCA_023258975.1. Taxonomy (GTDB): domain Bacteria; phylum Pseudomonadota; class Gammaproteobacteria; order Burkholderiales; family Thiobacillaceae; genus PFJX01. The sequence goes on from JAHFRD010000001.1 coordinate 221,474, forward strand.
GAAGTCACGCACCAGCATGGGGTACGGGTGCGGGCCGGCGGCGGTACCGAGGATGTAGAAGGTCGATTCGACGTTGGTGACCCAGTCGCGCATGGCTTCGTTGAGCGCGTCCTTGAGGGTCTTGGAGCCGGATTCGACCGCCACCACCTTGGCGCCGAGCAGTTTCATGCGGAACACGTTGGGCGACTGCCGAATGACATCCTCGGCGCCCATGTAGACCACGCACTCCATGCCGTAACGGGCGGCGACGGTGGCGGAGGCGACGCCATGCTGGCCGGCGCCGGTTTCCGCGATCACCCGTTTCTTGCCCATGCGCCGCGCCAGCAGGGCCTGGCCGATGGTGTTGTTGATCTTGTGGGCGCCGGTGTGGTTGAGGTCTTCGCGCTTGAGATAGATCTGCGCGCCGCCGAGGATTTCCGACCAGCGTTTGGCGTGGTAGATGGGGCTGGGACGGCCGACGTAGTGGCGCAACTCGTGGCGGAATTCCTCCTGGAAATCCGGGTCATGGCGCGCGGCCTCGTATTCCAGCTTGAGTTCGTCCAGCGCGGCCATCAGCGTTTCCGCGACGAAAACGCCGCCGTAGGGGCCGAAATGGCCTTTTGCGTCGGGCAGTGTCGCTTCGGTTGCCGGCTTAGTTGCCATGTGTGACATAGGTATTCCTTGCTTCCTTGATGAAGGCGGCGATCAGCGCCGCATCCTTGATTCCTTTACTTGCCTCGACGCCGCTGCTGACATCCACCGCCCAGGGGCGCGTCGCGCGAACGGCCTCGGCCACATTGCCGGGGGTGAGCCCACCGGCCAGCACCCAGGGCCTGGGCAAATCACGGGGGATCAGTTCCCAGTCGAATCGTTCACCGGTGCCGCCGTGCGCCGCTTCGCTCCAGGCATCCAGCAACCAGCCTTGCGCGTCGGAATACGCGGCGGCGGATTGTAGCAAATCGACTCCCGGCCTTATCCGGAAGGCCTTGAGATAAGGCATGCCGAAAGCACGGCAGAAGGCGGGAGATTCCTCTCCATGAAATTGCAGGACATCCGGGCGCGCGGTTTTCACCACGGCCTCCACTTCCGCAATGGAAGGGTTGACGAACAGGGCGACCGTGGACACGAAGGGCGGCAGCGCGCGGGCAATCTCATGCGCCTGACGCGGTGTGACATGGCGTGGGCTTTTTGCCACGAAGACCAGGCCGATGGCATCGGCGCCGGCCCGTGCGGCGGCAAGGCCATCCTCGACACGGGTGATGCCGCAGATTTTTACTCGGGTCATGGGGCGAGAAGAGAAAGGGGTGAGACGAGAGGTGTGGGCAGATCGAAGCACGGATCGTAGCGCACCCCCGCCAGATAAAGGCCGTCCGGCGCGAAGGTGGCGGCGGCGCGGGAGCGATCGCGGCCTTCCAGAACCTCCGCCAACCATTCCGGCGAGCTGCGGCCCAGACCGACCCGGATCAGGCCACCGACCATGTTGCGCACCTGATGGTGCAGGAAGGCGTTGGCGCGGAACTGGAAGGTCAGCATCTCGCCATCCCGAGTGACGACAGCTTCGCGCAGATCGCGGATCGGCGTCCTGGCCTGGCATTCGGCGGCGCGGAAGGCGGAAAAATCGTGGGTGCCGAGCAGATAGGCGGCGGCCCGATTCATTGCCGTTTCGTCGAGATGCCCGTGCATCCACCCCACCCGCCCGGCCAGCAAGGCGGGCCTGACCGGCCGGTTGAGCAGGAAATAACGATAGAGCCGCTCCCGCGCAGAAAAGCGGGCATGGAAATTCTCCGGCACGGCGCGCGCCCACAACACCGAGACGCTTGCCGGCAGATGCGCGTTGACGCCTCGCACCCAGGCCTGTTCCGGGCGCGCGTGGATCGCGTCGAAATGCGCGACCTGGGCGCTGGCATGGACGCCGGCATCGGTACGGCCCGCCGTCGTGGTGCGTACCGGGTCGCCATGAATCTCGGCGAGCGCGCGTTCCAGGTGATCCTGCACGGTGTTGCCATCGGGCTGGGTCTGCCAGCCCCGGAAGGCGCGGCCGTCATACTCCAGACCCAGGGCTATGCGTTGAGCCATAGCAACAGGGTTCCGATGAAAGCGGGTAACGCCAGATCGCGCGGGCGCATGGGTTGGATTTCCAGGCGAACGAAGGCGGGCAAGTCCGCGCCCAACTCTTCGCCGAACAGGCGGCGCAGATTGCCGCGCCCACGCTCCAGGCCTTCGATGGCGCGCAGTGTCAGACCAAGGCGCAGGGCAATGCGCTCCACTTTCAGGCCCAGCCGGGAAAACGGCCGCAACAGGGTGTAGACGCCCGCCATCAGTGCGGCGGTCGGCAGGCGCAGCACCAGCACATCCAGCCAGAGCAGGAGCACAAGCAGGCGCAGGGACTGCTGGCCACCGCGCATGAGCCCTTCCCATGTGGGAGAAGCGCCGCCCAGCCAGGACAGGGCCGGTTCGCCCGGCAGGCTGTAGGCATAGCCCAGGAACAACACCAGCAACAGCCAGCGCGTGCGCCAGATCAAACGCCAGGGCTGGCGCATGGAGTCACCGGCCAGGGCAAGCAGGAGCAACAGCGGCAGCATGAAAAAAGGCAGCCCCGGAATTGCCAGGGCTGCCAGAAGGTAGATCAGGATGCGGCTTGACGGATGCAATGCTTTCTTCTCAAGTCGTTCGCGGGGACCGCCCCAAGGATGGCCCGGCCCCTTCGGAGTGCGGCTCGGGCGCATTCCCGAGCCGAGGCACCGTTAGCCCGCCTCGGCCAGCAGTTTGTCGGCGTCGGCCTTCTGCGACGCGTCGCCCTCGCCCAATACCTCCTGGAGGATCTCGCGGGCACCTTCCTTGTCGCCCATTTCCAGATAGGCGCGCGCCAGATCGAGTTTGGTATTCACTTCTTCCCACAACTCGGGATCGGCGGCTTCATCCGGTTGCGCGGCCGTCGCGAGCGGTACTCCGACTTCCGGCTCGGCCGTAGTGGACACTGCGGCGCTTGTGGGCAGCGGCGGGGGAGCGGGCGTGAATTCCTCGACCAGATCGGGGGCGAAATCATCGGCTGGCGCGAACTCCTCAACCTCCGCTTCGACTTCCACCGGGGCCGGTATTTCCGGGACGGCCATCTCGAACTCCGGCGCCATCTCAATGCCGGCGGGAGCGGCGGGTTCCACCTCCAGTTCAAGGTCGATCCCGGAGAGATCGAGCACCGGCACGGAATCGGTTTCCTTGACCGGCTCCGGGGCTTCGCCAAATACCGGGGCCGCCTCGAATTCCAGATCCGCTTCCGCGTCCCGCCAGTCCAGGGGTTCGCTCGCGGTGGGGATTTCGGGTAAGGCTTCCGCTTCCATGTGTGGAGCGGGAGCCGGGATGGAAGGCACATCCCAGCTCAGGTCATCGGCAAACGGCGAGGGCGCCGTTTCCGTGGGAGTCGCGGTGACGGGCGCTGCGGATTCAAATTCCAGCGCGAAGTCATCGCGCGAAACCGGGGGGGTAAATGCTTCCCGCATGGGGGCGAATGCCTCGGCCGGGCGCGCTTCCTCGCGAGGGGCAAACGAGGTGGCAGGTGCCGATGCCGGAATATCGAAATCGTCATCACGCCCCGCGGCCGGCGCCGGGGCATCCCAGTCATCCAGAGACCCGAGTTCTTGCGGGAATTCGTTACGCGGCGCAACGGCGGGCGTGGCGGGTCGGCTCTGCGGCTTGGCGGTGAAGACAGGCGCGGCGGGCATCTCGGAAGCGGTAGCCCGATACAGCGGATTGGACGGATCGATGCTGCGCCCCATCTCGGCGGCACGCTGCCAGACCGGAGTACCCTGCCCGCCCAAGCCGGCGTACAGCTCGCTCGCGACGGTTTCAAAGGCCAGGGTGTCCTTGCGAGCCGCATAGATTTCCAGCAGTTTGAGCGCAATTTCGTGGCGGCTGGGATCCTTGTTCAGGGCTTCCTTGAGGATTTCCTCGGCCTGGGCATCGCGTCCATAAGCCATGTAAACCTCGGCCTCGGCAATCGGATCGACCTCATGGGTGTCGATCGCCCCCAGCCCGAGGCGGCTGAAATCAGTCAGCAACATGCTGCCTTCGGTATTGGCCCCGGCGGAGGCATTGGACGAAGCGGAAGAGGTGGCGCCGAACACGGCGTTGTTCTTGAATTCCCCTCCGGTCATGATGCTGTCTTCGAACTTGTTGAGTCCCTGGCGGCGGCGGCTACCCACCATCATCATCCACAACAGCACCGACAACAGCACGGCGGCGACGATGCCGCCGATGTAGAGCGGATTGCTGATGAATGTCGAAACCCAGCTTGATCCCGACTCCCGCACCGGCTCCGGCAATACCACGGGAGCGGGCGCGGGCTTCGGCGCCGCCACCGGTGGCGGCGCGACGGGCACCGACGCCACAGCGGGCGCCACTGCGGGCGCCTTCTCGGCGGGCGGCTGAATCGGCGCGGCGGGCGCGGCAACGGGCGCGGTGGGCAGCGCGCCCTTGGTGGCCGCCTGCGTCTTGAGTTCAAGTAACTTCTGCATGTCGCGCACAGTGCGCTCAAGCTGGCCTACCCGGTCTTGCGCTTCCCGCAGGGCACGACCCTTGGCGGCCAGTTCTTCGTCCAGCGCCTGCAATCTTTCCTGGGTCTTGCCGTCCGGGCGTCCGGCGCTGCCGGGTTCCCCTTTGGAAAGCTTGAGCATATCCCTGGACGCGGCCGCAGCGGGCGCGGCCTTCTCCTCGGCCTTGGGCGCGAGCTTGCCGGCGGCGGGTTCCGGCATCTTTGCGGCCGGCGCCTCCCCCGCCATTTCCGCTACTTTCTTGCGATAAGCATGCCAGTCGGCGGCATGCCCTTGCAGGGTGCGGGCAGCTTGCGCGGGCGAGACCTGGAGATGAATCGTTTCGGCGTCCGGCACATTGAGCACCTGACCACGCTTGAGGCGGTTCACGTTGTCCGCGTAAAACGCTTCCCGGTTGGCCTGGTAGAGGCCGACCATCATCTGCTCAAGGGTGACGCTGTCCTGTTTCAACTTGCCCGCGATGCCGCGCAGTGTCTCGCCCTCTTTGACCGGGCCATAGCGCTTGGGCTGCCTGGCCGGCGCCGGAACCGGTTCCGGCGCCCTGGGCCTGGCGGCTTCCGCGACCACCTTGCGTTCCGGCGCGGGCGTGGTGACGGCCTGCATCGGGCGCGCCGTCTCGGGGGCGGCGACGGGCTGAACCGGGGGGGCCGGCCGCGCTTCGGCGGGTGGGTCGAGCAGGAGCGTGTACTCGCGCAGGAGACGGCCGGAATTCCAGTTGACCTCGATCAGCATATCCAGGAACGGATCGGCGATCGGCGCGCTGGAACTGACGCGGATGATTGGCTGGCCATTCGCGCGTTGATCCACGGTAAAACGCAAGGTGGAGAGCGCCTCGGCGCGGTCTATGCGCGCCTGCCGGAAGGCATCGTTCCCCGCGAGACGAGCGGTCACTCCGGGGAGTTCATCCTTGTTGACCGAAAGCAACTCGATTTCGGCCTTGAGCGGCTGCCCCAACGCGGACTGGACGCTGAGTTTCCCTAGCCCGGCAGCTTCCGCGCCACCGACCGCGAACAGCAACGCCCACAATAACCCGCTGATTTTCATGGTTTTACGCATCTCTCCGCCCTTATATCCTCTGACCCTTATGCTGCAATGGCATGCGCCGAAACACCGAGTCCGCACAATTTTATCAAGCGTCTCATGGAGTTAGGCGCACTACTTGAAGGAATGCTCACGTTAGCATCGAATTTGTCGGCTTATCAATCCAATTTTCCACGGCCGCCACGATCCGCGCGGCTTCCAAACGGAAGGGGTCGAACACCAGCCACAGTTTGAGATGGTTTCCCGTGGCCTGGATGCGGCCGATAAACACATCGTCGCTGTCCGCCGCGTCGGTGGCCGGCGTCGGGATGCCGGCGGGCAAATCACTTTCCATCAGGGTGATGCCATCGGCGCGCGTCAAGGCCTGGCGCAATTTATCCAGCTCGACATTCCTTTCACCACGCACATGCAGCATGGCGCCGGCGCCGAAGAACATGGGCGCCAGGACGCTGCTGAAACCGACCTCGACCGCGCGGCCAAGGAGACGCTCGGTGGCTTCGGACAGCGTGGTGTCGTAGTCCTGATCCGGCAGCGGCATCACATTGAAGGCGATCTGCGACGGAAACACCTCGGGGTCCGGACTATCCAGGTTGAACAGGCCGCGTGTCTGGCTGGACAGTTCATCGACTCCCGCCTTGCCGGCCATCGCCACGGGCAGTGCGACGAAGGCTTCCGCGCCCTGTATGCCAGCCAAGGCGTCAATCACCCGGAGTACGCGCGCCACGGCCACGGCGGGCGCCGGCTCGATGCCCGCCACGCCGACCACCGGCATGGCGGGCCGCGCGGCGAGGGCCTGGATGGCCAGACTCCGGGCGGCGGCCGCGCGGCTCGCGACGACCAGTGCCTGAGCCTGGTTGAAGTCGAATTCGGCCTCCGTCATGCAAGGCCAATCCTTGCCGGCGAAAGGAACCGTGGACTCCACCTCATTCAACGTCAGCGGATACAACTTGCCGATGGCGACTTCTCGCTCTTCCAGCAAGCGCAGGACGGCTTCGCCCAGGGGATCGTCCGCCCCCAGTACTGCCAGATCGAAATGGGAAGTTGCTTCGCTCACCCTCATGCTTCCAGCAGGATGCGCAGCATGCGGCGTAGCGGCTCGGCCGCGCCCCAGAGCAACTGGTCGCCGACGGTGAAGGCGGTCAGGTATTCCGGCCCCATGTTGAGCTTGCGCATGCGCCCGACCGGCACGGTCAGGGTGCCGGTAACGGCGGCGGGGGTCAGCTCGCGCATGGTGATTTCGCGGTCGTTGGGCACCACTTTCACCCAGTCGTTGTGGGCGGCGATGATGGCGTGGATGTCGTCCAGCGGCACATCCTTGGTCATCTTGATGGTGAGTGCCTGGGAATGGCAGCGCATGGCGCCGACGCGCACGCAGAGGCCGTCGATGGGCACCGGATTATCCGAGCGGCCAAGAATCTTGTTGGCCTCCACCTGCGCCTTCCACTCTTCCTTGGACTGGCCGGACGCCAGCGCCACGTCGATCCAGGGGATCAGGTTGCCGGCAAGCGGCACCGGCCAGGCGTCCAGCGGATAGCGGTCGGAACGGATGTAATCGGCCACCTTGCGGTCGATTTCCAGGATCGCGGAAGCCGGATCGGCCACCAGATCGGCCACCTCGCCGTGCACCGCGCCCATCTGCTTGATCAGCTCGCGCATATTGCGCGCACCAGCGCCGGAGGCGGCCTGATAGGTCATGGGCGAAATCCACTCGATCAGGCCGGCGTCGAACAGACCGCCGATGGCCATGAGCATCAGCGACACCGTGCAGTTGCCACCGACATAGGTCTTCACGCCGCCACTGATGCCGCTCTTGATGACGTCCTGGTTGACCGGGTCAAGGATGATGATGGCGTCATCCTTCATGCGCAGGGCGGAAGCGGCATCGATCCAGTAGCCGTTCCAGCCGGCCGCGCGCAGCTTCGGGTACACCTCTTTCGTGTAATCGCCGCCCTGAGCGGTGAGGATGATGTCCATCGCCTTCAGTTCGTCGATGGACATCGCATCCTTCAGGGGCGGGACATCCTTGCCAATCGACGGCCCGAGTTTGGGTGCACTCCCGCCCACGTTGGAGGTGGTGAAGAACACCGGATCGATGAGATCGAAATCCCGTTCTTCCTGCATCCGGCCCATGAGCACCGAACCCACCATGCCGCGCCAACCGATCAGACCTACTCGTTTCATTTCAACAATCCTCGATTCATCAATGCATTACTGTGAAAGTCGCGATAGCGACTCTAGACGCGCCCCTCTCCCGCTCGCGGGAGAGGGGCTGGGGGTGAGGGAACCGACAAGGCCGCTGGCGCGCTTTCACGCCGCAGGGCGGCCTATCGGCCATGACGGTTACATCGCGGCGACGACGGCATCGCCCATCGCCGAACAAGATACTTTATTTGTGCCTTCGGTCCAGATGTCGCCGGTGCGATAACCCTGGGCGATGACCTTCTTCACCGCGTTCTCGATGCGGTCGGCGGTGGCCATGTCGGAGAAGGTGTAGCGATACATCATCGCCACGGAAAGGATGGTCGCCAGCGGGTTGGCGATGTCGCTCCCGGCGATGTCCGGGGCGGAACCGTGGATCGGCTCGTACATGCCCTTGTTGTGCTCGTCCAGCGAGGCCGAGGGCAACATGCCGATGGAGCCGGAAAGCATCGAAGCCTGGTCGGAGAGAATGTCGCCGAAGAGGTTGCCGGTGACGATCACATCGAACTGCTTCGGGTTCTTCACCAGTTGCATCGCGGCGTTGTCCACATACAGGGTGGACAGTTCGACCTCGGGATACTCCTTCGCCACCTCGGCCACCACGTCGCGCCACAATTCAGAGCACTCCAGCACGTTGGCCTTCTCCACCGAACACAGGCGCTTGCCGCGCTTCATGGCGATGCCGAAGGCCACATGCGCCACCCGGCGCACTTCCGACTCCGAATAGATCATGGTGTTGAAGCCGACCCGCTCCCCGTTGCGAACCTCGATGCCGCGCGGCTGGCCGAAGTACACGTCGCCGGTCAGTTCACGCACGATCATGATGTCCAGCCCCGCCACCACTTCCGGCTTGAGGGAAGAAGCACCAGCCAGTTCCGGATACAGCAGCGCCGGGCGCAGGTTGGCGAACAGATTCAATTCCTTGCGGATGCGCAGCAGGCCACGCTCCGGGCGCAACGGCCGATCCAGTTTGTCGTATTGCGGCCCGCCGACGGCACCCAGCAACACCGCATCCGCCGCCTTCGACAACTTCAAGGTCGATTCCGGCAGCGGATCGCCCTCGGCGTCATAACCGGCGCCGCCGATGTGGCCGTATTCCATCTCGATGCTGGCGCCATCGCGCTTCAACACGTCGAGCACCTTCACCGCTTGCGCGACGATTTCCTTGCCTATGCCGTCACCCGGCAGAACCGCGAGTTTCATGATTTTTCCTTTCAGGCGAACAGCCACGCCGCTTCCGCCTTGCGACGGGCCTCGTAGGCTTTGATTTCATTGGTAAATTGCAGAGTCAGAGCGATGTCGTCGAGGCCATGCAACAGCCGGTGTTTGCGCTCGCCGTCGACCTCGAAGGAAATCGTGTCCCCCGTCGGCGTGGTGACCGTCTGTTCAGCCAGATCCACGGTCAAAGCATAACCCTTGATCGCCTCGGCTTCCCGGAACAGGCGATCCACGGTTTCCGCAGGCAGCACGATGGGCAGGAGGCCGTTCTTGAAACAGTTGTTGAAGAAAATATCGGCGAAGCTGGGGGCGATGATGGCGCGGAATCCATAATCCTCCAGCGCCCAGGGGGCATGTTCGCGCGAGGAACCGCAGCCGAAGTTCTCCCGCGCCAGTAGCACCGAGGCGCCCTGATAGCGCGCCTGATTCAGCACGAAATCCGGGTTCAGTGGCCGATCGTGGTTGGACTTGCCCGGCTCGCCGCGATCCAGATAACGCCATTCGTCGAAGGCGTTGGGGCCGAAGCCGGAACGCTTGATCGACTTCAGGAACTGCTTCGGGATGATGGCGTCGGTATCGACGTTGGCGCGATCGAGCGGGACGACCAAACCGTGCAAGGTGTTGAATGGAGTCATTTGCTACCCGCCTTTTCGATGGTTTCACCGGCTTTTTTTATGTCCTGGCCGACACCTCGAACGGTGTTGCAGCCATAGATGCTGAATACGACGCCGACCGCGATGGCCAGCACGACCAATTTCACCGCGCCGATGAGGATGAGTTTCTTCGGGGTCATTGCAGAACCTTATTTGCCAAATCTCGAATATCGACGAAATGCCCGAACACCGCCGCCGCCGCCGCCATCGCCGGCGACACCAGATGGGTACGGCCGCCCTGCCCCTGGCGGCCCTCGAAATTGCGGTTGGAAGTCGAGGCGCAGCGCTCGCCCGGTTCCAGGCGGTCGGCGTTCATCGCCAGACACATGGAGCACCCCGGCTCGCGCCATTCAAAGCCGGCCGCGACGAAATCCTTGTCCAGCCCCTCGGCTTCCGCTTGCGCCTTCACCAGACCGGAACCGGGCACCACCATCGCCAGCTTCACATTGGCGGCCACACGGCGTCCGTTCGCCACCGCCCAGCGCGCCACGACGGCGGCTTCGCGCAGGTCTTCGATGCGCGAATTGGTGCAGGAACCGATGAACGCCTTGTCGATGGCGATCTCGCTGATCGGCGTACCGGCGCTCAAACCCATGTAGGCCAGGGCGCGTTCCCAGTCCGCCCGCTTCACCGCGTTGGGCGCGTCGGCGGGGTTGGGCACCTTGTCCCGCACCGACAACACCATCTCCGGCGAAGTGCCCCAGGTCACCTGCGGCTTGATGTCGGCGGCATCCATTTCCAGCACGGCGTCGAACACCGCGCCAGCATCGGAATGCAGGGTGCGCCAATAGGCGACGGCCTGCTCCCAATCCGCACCTTTCGGCGCTTGCGGGCGGCCTTCGACGTAGGCAATCGTCTTCTCGTCGGCCGCCACCATGCCAGCGCGGGCGCCTGCCTCGATCGCCATGTTGCACAGGGTCATGCGGCCTTCCATCGACAGGGCGCGGATCGCCTCGCCGCCGAATTCAAGCGCGTAGCCGGTGCCGCCCGCCGTGCCGATGCGGCCGATGATGGCCAGGGCGATGTCCTTGGCGGTGACGCCCGCCGGCAGCGCGCCATCCACTTTCACCAGCATGGATTTCGACTTGGCCTGCCACAGGCATTGCGTCGCCAGCACATGCTCGACCTCGGAGGTGCCGATGCCGAAGGCCAGCGCGGCGAAAGCGCCGTGCGTGCTGGTATGCGAATCGCCACAGACCAGGGTCGTGCCCGGCAGGGTGAAACCCTGTTCCGGGCCGATGACGTGGACGATGCCCTGGCGCGGGTCGCTCATGCGGAATTCGTTGAGGCCGAGTTCGGTGCAGTTGGCGTCCAGCGTTTCCACCTGGGTGCGCGAAACCGGATCGACGATGCCGGCGGCGCGAGCCGTGGTCGGCACGTTGTGGTCGGGTGTGGCCAGAATCGTCTTCGCCCGCCACAACTTGCGTCCGGACAACTTCAGGCCCTCGAATGCCTGCGGGCTGGTCACTTCATGCACCAGATGGCGGTCGATATAAATCAACGCGGTGCCGTTGGCTTGCCGGTGGACGACATGGTCGTCCCAGAGTTTGTCGTAGAGCGTGCGTGCGGTCATGGCATGGGCTGCATAAGAAAGTGGCGGATTATTTCACGGCGAAGGGGGGCAAGGCGATGCGGGAATGCACCGTAGGAGCGGGCTTGCCCGCGATGCGCGGCGGGATCGCGGGCAAGCCCGCTCCTACGGTTACGCCCCCAGCCGCACCAGTGCGTATTCCATGCTGTCCGACAGCGCGCGCCAGCTGGCGTCGATGATGTTGGGGCTGGCGCCCACCGTGGTCCAGGTTTCCTCGCCGCTCTGGAAGTCGATCAGGACGCGGGTGTTGGCGGCGGTGCCGGCGGTGCCGGAGAGAATGCGAACCTTGTAGTCGGTCAGATGCACCGTGCGCAGCACCGGGTAGGTGTCCACCAAGGCGTTCCGCAGAGCGGTGGCCAGCGCGTTGACCGGGCCGTTACCCTCGGCGGCGGTGAATTTCACTTCCTCGCCGACCTTGACCTTGACCGTCGCCTCGGCGAGCAGGCCGCGACCGTGGCGGCGCTCGGTGATGACGAAGTAGTCGAGCAGTTCGAAGGGACGGAGGTAGTCCGGGTTCAGGCGGTGGAACATCAGTTCGACGCTGGCCTCGGCGGCCTCGAAGGTGAAGCCTTCGTGTTCCAGGTGCTTGATCTGCCCGAGCACGCGCTGCGCCGCCTCGTTGTCGAGATCCAGGCCCATGCGCCGCGCCTGCAACTGGATATTGCCGCGCCCGGACAGTTCCGAGGTCACCGCGCGCATTTCGTTGCCGACCCGCTCCGGGTCGATGTGCTGGTAGGTGTCGGGTGATTTCAGGATGGCCGCGACATGGATGCCGCCCTTGTGGGCGAAGGCGGAATGGCCGGTATAGGGCTGGTGGTCGTCGTGTTTCAGGTTGACCACTTCGGCGACGAAGCGCGACAGGCTGGTCAATTCGCGCAGACGCTCATCGGGCAGCACGTCATGGCCCATCTTCAATTGCAGGTTGGGCAGGAGGGTAACCAGATCGGCATTGCCGACCCGCTCGCCGTAGCCGTTGATGGTGCCCTGCACCATCGTCGCGCCGTTGCGCACCGCCGCCAACGAGTTGGCGACCGCGCAACCGGTGTCGTTGTGGCAATGCACGCCCAGCTTGATGTCCAGCATACGCGCCGCCACCTCGCGCGTGATGGCCTCCATCTCCCAGGGCAACCTGCCGCCGTTGGTTTCGCACAACACCAGCCAGTCGGCCCCCGCCTCCGCCGCCGCGCGCAGGCTCGCCAGAGCGTATTCCGGATTGGCGAGGAAGCCGTCGTAGAAGTGTTCGGCGTCGAACACCACCTCCCTGCCCCGCCCCTTCATCCAGGCGACGCTGTCGCGAATCATCGCCAGGTTTTCTTGCAGCGTCGTCGTCAATACATGCTTGACGTGGTAGTCCCAGGACTTGCCGACCAGGGTCACCGCCGGAGTTCCGGCGTCGAGCAACGCGCGCAGGTTGGCGTCGTCTTCGCAACGGGCGTTGGCGTGGCGGGTGCGGCCAAAAGCGGCCAGGCGCGCCGGCAGGTTCATGCGGTTGGCGCGGACGAAAAAATCGGCGTCCTTGGGGTTGGAGCCCGGCCAGCCGCATTCGATGTAGTGCATGCCGAAGGCTGCCAGACGGTGCGCGAGGGTCAACTTGTCTTCGACGGAAAGGGAGAGGTCTTCACGCTGGGAACCGTCACGCAGCGTGGTGTCGTAAAGAAGAATCGAGGTCATGGGCGGGGTCGCGGCTCGGAAAGGGAAGCGCCAGACTCCCTCCCCAGGGCGTGGCGGCGAGGGCCAAGGCTACCGCAAAAACCGGCGTTTCCACACGAACGCCAGCGCGGCGAGCAGGGCAAAGCCGGAGGCGATGCTGTAGGTCATGCCCGCGCCCAGGGCATCCCAGGCGGCGCCGGAATAGAGACTGCCGATGGTGCCGCCGACGCCGAAGGCGAGGCTGTTGTACAGGGCCTGGCCGCGCGCCTGGTTCTTGCCGGTGAAATGGCGGTGCACCAGAGAGAGGGCCGCAGCGTGATAAGCGCCGAAGGTGAGCGCGTGCAGCAACTGCGCGAACAGCAGCACCGGCAGGTTGCCGGCCTGCCAGCCGATCAGGAGAAAGCGCAGGGCGGCGGCAAGCAAAGAGGCGAGCAGCACGGTTTCCGGGCGAATCACGCGGAACACTCTGGGCATCACCAGGAAGATGCCGATCTCGCACACCACGCCCAACGCCCAGAGCCAGCCGGCCAGCGACTTGCTGTAGCCGGTCTGCACCAGATGGATGGTGAAGAAGGTGTAATACGGCCCGTGCGCGGCGGCCATCAACAGGGCCGCGCTGAACAGGGCCAGCACGGCGGGACGGCGCAACACCTCGCGCATGGGAATGTGGATTTGTTCAGAGCGGGCGATTTCCGCTTCCGGAATGACGCGCGAAGTCAGCACGATGCCCACCAGCAGGCCCATCACCACCCAGGGCACCAGGCTGATCGGGGCATGATCGAGCAGCGCCCCCAGCCCCACCACCACCAGGATGAAGCCCACCGACCCCCACAGGCGGATGCGGCCGTAACGGTCGGCGCGGTCGCCCAGGTGAGACAGCGTGGTGGCTTCCACCAGTGGCAGCGAGGCACTCCAGAAGAAACTGATCAACGACATCACCGCGAACAGCCACCAGAAGGTTCTGGCGAAAAACACGCCGACGAAGGCGACGAGGCAGACCAGCGCGGCCAACTGGACGATGGCGACGCGGCGCCCGGTATGGTCGGCGATGTGTCCCCAGATGTTGGGCGCGAAGATGCGCATCACCTGCAACAGCGACATCAGCACGCCGATCTGGAAGGCGTTGAACTCCAGGGAATGCAGATACAGCCCCCAGAACGGCGCCATCGCGCCGACGAAGGCGAAATAGAAGAAATAGAAGCCGGACAGGCGCCAGTAGGGCACGGCGCTCATGACACCCGCTTTCCGAGATACAGCGTGGCTCAGATTTTTCCAGGAATGGCCGGCGTCGCGCACACCACGTCCGCGTTCTGCGCGCGCTGCCGCAGGGCGTGATCCATCAGCACGATGGCCAGCATGGCTTCGGCGATGGGCGTGGCGCGGATGCCGACGCAGGGGTCGTGGCGGCCCTCGGTCACCACTTCGATCGGCTCGCCGTCCACATTGATGGAACGTCCGGGAATGCGCAGCGAAGAAGTGGGTTTGATGGCGATGGAGGCGGTGATGTCCTGGCCGCTGCTGATACCGCCGAGAACGCCGCCGGCATGGTTGGAGAGAAAGCCTCGCGGGGTCAGTTCGTCGCGGTGTTGCGTGCCGAGTTGCGCCACCACCGCGAAGCCGTCGCCGATCTCCACGCCCTTTACCGCGTTGATGCTCATCAAGGCGTGGGCGAGATCGGCGTCGAGACGGTCATACACCGGCTCACCCAGGCCGACGGGCACGTTTTCCGCCACCACATTGATGCGCGCGCCGACCGAGTCGCCGGATTTGCGCAACTCGTCCATGTACGCCTCCAGGCCCGCCACGGCTTCGGGGTCGGGCGCGAAGAAGGGATTTTCGCGCACGCTGCCCCAGGCCTTGAATGGCACGGCAACCGGCCCTAGCTGCGCCAGGTAGCCGCGAATCACGGTGCCGTACTTCTCGAACAGCCATTTCTTCGCGATGGCCCCCGCCGCCACCCGCACGGCGGTTTCCCGCGCCGAGGAGCGGCCGCCGCCGCGATAGTCGCGAAAGCCGTATTTCCGGTAGTAGGTGTAATCGGCGTGGCCGGGCCGGAAAGTCTCGGCGATATTGCCGTAGTCCTTGCTGCGCTGGTCTTCGTTGCGGATCAACAAGGCGATGGGCGTGCCGGTGGTCTTGCCCTCGAACACCCCGGAAAGAATTTCCACGGTATCGGATTCGCGCCGCTGCGTGACATGGCGGGAAGTGCCGGGTTTGCGCCGATCCAGGTCGATCTGGATGTCCGCCTCGCTCAGGCGCAACCCGGGCGGGCAGCCATCCACCACACAGCCGATTCCGGGGCCGTGCGATTCACCGAAAGAGGTGACGGAAAAAACAAGACCTATCGAGTTGCCGGACATGGGGGTGAGGGGGAAAAATGGATCGGGCCGGAATTTTACCGCATGCGCGCCGATAGCCAGTGACCGGCCCCGGGAGGAAATACACATGAACCGCTCATTTATCGTTCCAATCCACCTTCTCCGGTGCGCGTTTCTGCTCTTGCTCGGCCTGTTGCCGCAGCTTGCCGCCGCGAGCGGCCCCATGCGCATCGTGGTCGCCATGCCCGGCCCGGATGCGGCGCCCTATCTGCCGTTGCAGCTCATTTCGCGAATCAACGCCGACCGCGAGGCCGGATTCATCCTCTCCACGCGCTACTTCGGGGGTGGGCCGCTGGCGGTGAAAGACATGGTCGATCAGAACAGTGATTTTGCCGGCCTGGGCATGCCGGCGCTGGCGGGAATCCGGCTGTCCAACCCGAATCTGGTCTCCATCGCCGCCCTGGCCCAGGCGCCCGCCTACGTCTTGATGGCGCGCCAGGATCTCAAGAACCGCATACGAACGCTCGCCGATCTGCGCTGGCGCAGCATCGGCACGCATAGCGGCGGCAAACAAGGCAAATCCACCGCGCGCCAGATCGCCGAATACCTGCTCATGCGCAACGGCGTCGGCATCAACGACGTCAATTTCGTGCATGCCGGGCAGAACCTGGCCGATTACAGCGCCGCGCTGCAATCGGGACAAGTCGACGCCATCGTGGTCAATGAACCGGCCGCCACCCTGCTGGAGAAACACAAACTCGCCTGGCGCCTGGCCGATCTGCATGACCCCGCCGTGGCGAAAAAACATCTGGGTGGGCGTTTTCTCTATACCCAGCTTGCCACCACGACGGAAACCCTGCGCGACCAGCCGGACAAGGTACGACTGCTGAACACCGCCCTGCGCGAGACCCTGCGCTGGATGGCGACGCACAGCGCGCGCGAAATCGTGGCGTACCTGCAACTGTCGGACGAAGAGGAAAAACTGGCGCTGGAAAAATTCCTGGCCGCGCACAAGGGCATCTACAGCCCGGACGGCGCCTTCAGCGAGGAAGCCGTGCACAACAGCGAAGCGTTCTTCCATGCCGTCAGCGGCGACGATCCGGCGGCGGCGCAACTGCGCTACGCGGATTTCATCGACAGCCGCTGGAGTGGCCGCAGTCGCTGAACCGCAATACCCTCGACGCGGCAAACCCATGCCACTCGTTGTTTCTTTGTGTACCCTCGGCGCGCGCATACCCTGGAGGTCGGCATGACCGTGACCCGACCCGAAGACGAAACATGACGACCCGCAAACTCATTCTGCTCAAGGCCGGCAGCACCTTCCCCGATGTCGCCGCCCGCCTGGGCGATTTCGACGCATGGCTGCTGCCCGGCCTGAATCTCCCCGCCGACCAGGTCGAGGTGCTGGAAATCTGGCGCGACGCGCCACTGCCGGAACCCGAAGATTGCGCCGGAGTCATCATGACCGGCGCCCACGCGATGGTGACCGACCATCTGCCCTGGATGCGCCGCGCGCTCGACTGGCTGCCGCGCTTGATCGCCGCCGGGGTGCCTTACCTGGGTATCTGTTTCGGCCACCAGATGCTCGCCGAGGCGATGGGCGGCCGCGTGGATTTCCACCCGAAAGGCAGAGAGATCGGCTGTGTCGATCTGCACCTTCACCCCGCCAGCGCCGACGACCTCCTGTTTCACGACCTGCCCCGGCAATTCCCGGCACTGGCCGTGCATGCCCAGAGCGTGCGCATCCTGCCGCCCGGCGCCATTCTCCTGGCCGGCAACGCGTTCGAACCGCATCACGCCTTCCGCGTCGGCCCCCAGGCCTGGGGCATTCAATTCCACCCGGAATTCAACCGGGAACGCATGAACGCCTACGTGCACCACCTCGCCCAGCAATTGTGCGCGGCGGGTCAGGATTGCGAGCGTATCCGCGCCAGACTGTGCGACACCCCCATCGCCGCCACCCTGTTGCCGCGCTTCGCGGAGATGGCGCGGGCGCGATTCACATGACCGAAATCAAGAAACTCGTAAGTTCCCCTAATAGCTGTTCCGAACAAAGGCATACTCGCGCCCCTTGACGGAATCGGTAACAACGGCAGCAAGTTACCCGCCATGAAATATTGCCGTCATATCCCCGCGATAAGCTGCCGTGCCCAGGCCGGCGTCCCGCGTGGCCAGTTGCAAGATGGATGGAGACAATAAGATGGAAACACGCAACCACGCGGCCTCGCGGCCGCGGCAGGCGGAGCGCCGGCGCAATCAGGCGCTCCGCCAGCATTTTGATACCGCGCAGTCCCTGCTCACCCCCCTGCTGGGCAATCCGGATCAGCACAGCGGCGCGGCCTTTTACAAGGCCATGACCCAATTGCAAGCCACTTTCCCGGACATGTCCGGAAACGAAATCGAGGCCTTGGTCGCCGCCGTCGTGCGCAGCGTACAGACCCGCTCGGGCGGGCGCTGAAACGCGAAACGGGGCGCCCGCCGCCCCACTGCCCGCGCGGTGGCGCCGTAACGATTTTCCCGCGCGTTTTCCGGAAAGATTTTGTCACCGACGCGGGTCGGGCCGCGCAGCGGGAACCACGCCCGTGACCAGGATGTTCACCATTTCCGCTTATGGAGAGCCCCCCATGAACGACAAACTGGTGTGCTGGAAATGTGGCGCCAGCCTGGCCCCGCTGCCACTCCCCCTGGGCCGCCGCGCGGAATGCCTGGCCTGTCATGCCGAACAACACGTCTGCCGTCTGTGTCTCCATTTCGACCCGGCCAAAGCAAAACAATGCCGGGAACGCGCCGCCGATGACGTGAAGGACAAGACCCGCGCCAATTTCTGCGACTGGTTCCAGCCCCGGGCCGGTGCTTACACCCCCGGCAAGAGCGGCGATGGCGACGCGCGGGCGAAGCTGGATGCCTTGTTTGGAGGGAGTTCGTAGGTCAAGCCCGCTGATAGGTCACGAAGTGGTAAGCCAGGCCATCCGGATTGAGGTTTTCCCGGCGCTCGTCTTCCCGCCAGAGCGCCCGGTCGAACTCTGGGAACCGGGCGTCGCCGGCATACTCCGCCTGGATTTCCGTGAGATAGAGGCGGTCGGCGCGCGGCAGCACCTGGGCATAGAGTTCGGCGCCACCGACGAAGAACACTTCCGCGTCGCCCGCGCAGGCGGCGATGGCCGCGTCGATGGAATGCGCCGTGACACACCCCTCCACCCGATACTCCGGATCACGCGTGACGATGACCGTGGTGCGTCCCGGCAACGGCTTGCCGATGGATTCGTAAGTCTTGCGCCCCATGACGATGTGATGCCCCAGGGTCAACGCCTTGAAATGCTTCAGGTCTTCCGGCAAGCGCCAGGGTAGCGTGTTGGCGATGCCGATGACGCGATTGCGGGCCATCGCAGCGATGACTGAAATGACGGGGGGAGTGGACATGGGAACTCCGGTGGCATGAACAAGGCCGCGAAGATAACCCGTGCTCCCCCTTTGAAAAAGGGGACAAGGCAGGCTTTGACAAACGAACGTTCGTTCTTTACCTTGGCGACACCGTTTCTCCGATGCCCATGCCATGTCGCAAGATGCCGCTTACCTCGCCCAACTCCAGGATTACTACGCCCGCCATCGGGTCATGCCGTCCTACGCCGCCATCGGCGAACGGCTGGGGCTGAAATCGAAATCCTCGGTCGCCGCCCTGGTGGCGCGGCTGCGCCTGGAGGGTTTTCTCGAATCCGCGCCGGACAAGCGCCTGAAACCGGGCGCGCGTTTCTTCGAGCGCACTCTGGCGGATTCGGTGCGCGCCGGCTTTCCGCAGCCGGCCGACGACAGCTCCCGCGACACCCTGACCCTCGACGAATTCCTTATCGAACAACCCTCGCGCACGGTGCTGGTGCGGGTGAAGGGCGATTCCATGATCGAGGCCGGCATTCATCCGGGCGACATCGCGGTGGTGGAAAAACGCCATGACGCGCATCCGGGCGACCTGGTCGTGGCCGTGGTGGATGACGAATTCACCCTGAAAACCCTGGCGCGGGAAAAAGGCGAATATGTGCTGCAACCCGCCAACCCGGCCTATCCGGTAATCCGCCCGAAAGGCTCGCTGGAGATTTTCGGGGTGGTGGTGGGGATGGTGCGTAAGTACCGATAGGGTCGGCGGGCTTGTAGCGCCGGCGTCTTTTGAAACAGCCGGCGAGACGCCGGCGCTACAAATGCCTACTTGCGTCTCGCCGAATGCACGCCGCGCAGGTGGCTGGCGCGGACGAGGAAGCGGGTGAGTTGGCTGATGTCCTTCACTTCCAGGGTGAATTCCATGCGCGCCATGTCGTCTTGCGACAGGGTGGACACGCGCACCACATTGATCTTTTCCTGAGCGAACAACTCACCCACATCTTTCAGCAGGCCGGAACGATCATGGGCGGTCAGTTCGACATCCACCGCGAACACCTCGCCACCGTATTTTCCACCGTATTTTCCACCCTCCTGGCTGCCCCATTCCGCCGCCAATAACCGCGCGCGTTTGTCTTCCGGAAGGTGCCGAACCATCGGACAGTCGATGCGGTGGATGGTGACGCCGTGCCCCTGGGTGATGTAGCCGACGATGCGGTCGGGAGGCGCCGGTTTGCAGCAGCCGGCCATCTGGGTGAGCAGGCCGGGTTCGCCTTCCACCAGCACGCCGCTGGCGTCGGCGCGGCGTTTGGGCGCCGAAACCAGGGGCTTTTCCGGGGCCGGGAGGAATTCCTCGTGCAGCGCCCGGTCAAGCGCTCCGCTGCCCAGGTCACCCCGTCCCAACGCCGCGCAAAGATCGTCCAGGCCGGGAAACTTGAGGCGGACGGCAAGCTTGTCGAGATTGACGTTGGCCAGGTTGAGGCGGTGCAGCTCGCGGTCAAGCAGATCGCGGCCTTCCTGCACATGGGAACCGTGATCCAGTTGCTTGAACCACTGCCGTACCTTGTTGCGCGCGCGCGTGGTTTTCAACACGCCCAGGTGCGGGTTGAGCCAGTCGCGGCTGGGCCCCCCCTGTTTGACGGTGAGAATTTCCACCCGCTGCCCGGTTTTCAGCGCGGTATCCAGCGGCACCAACGTGCCGTCCACCTTGGCGCCACGGCAACGATGGCCGAGTTCGGTATGCACCGCATAGGCGAAGTCGAGCGGCGTGGCGCCGGCCGCGAGCGCCACCACCTTGCCTTGCGGCGTGAGCACGAACACCTCGTCCTGGAACAGCTCGTTGCGGAAGTGTTGCGCCAGTTGGTTGGCTTCCTCGTGCCCCTCTCCTTCGCCCAGTTCCTGCTTCCAGGCCAGGATCTGGCGCAGCCAGGCGATCTTGTCCTGGATGCCACCCCCATCAGACTTGCCGCCTTCCTTGTAACGCCAGTGCGCGGCGACGCCGAGTTCCGCTTCCTGGTGCATGTCGAAGGTGCGTAGCTGCACTTCCAGCGCCTTGTTCTCCGGCCCCACCACGGCGGTATGCAGGCTCTTGTAGCCGTTGCCCTTGGGACGCGAGATGTAGTCGTCGAACTGTCCGGGAATCGGCTGCCAGAGGCTGTGCACCAGGCCCAGGGCATGGAAACAGTCCTTCACGTCGCGCACCTGCACGCGCAAGGCGCGCACGTCGTAGACCTCGTCGAAGGAGAGCCGCTTCTTGCGCATCTTGGCGAGGATGCTGGAGATGTGCTTGGGCCGTCCGTTGACGGTAAAGCCGGTGATGCCGTCGGCGCGCAGGGCATCGGCCAGCTGTTTGATCACCTGTTCGATATACCACTCGCGATCCAGGCGGCGCTCATCCAGCAGGCTGGCGATCTGCTTGTAGGTCTCCGGCTCCAGGTAACGGCAGGAGAGGTCTTCCAGTTCCCACTTGAGTTGCCACACGCCGAGACGGTTGGCGAGCGGCGCATAGAGTTCGCGCACATCGCCGGCGATCTTGCGGCGCAAGGACTCATCCTGGCCGGCCGCAACATTGGCCAACTCGCGCAGCGCCTGGGTGCGCTCGGCCAGTTTGATCAACACCACGCGGATGTCGTCGGTCATCGCCAGCAACATCTGCCGCAGCGCCTCGCTCTGCCCCCCCTCGGCCACCAGTTCGGTGAGCAGGCGATCCATGCGGGAAAGCTTGGCCGCGCCCTCGACCAGCGCGGTGAGATGCGCGCCGAAAGCCTTGGCCAGCTTGTCGCGCGTCAGGGCGGCGTCGGGCAGGCCGCACAAGAGGGCGGCGGCCACGGTCTCCACGTCGAAACGCATGCCGGCGAGGATGGCGGCCGTGCCCAGGCTGTGCCCGGCCAGATCGGCGCCGGTATCGACCACCGCACCCGCCGCGTGGTCGGCCAGCCAGTCCAGCGCCCGTTTCAGAACCTCGCGCTGCGCGTCGGAATACACCGCCTCCAGGCTGAAAAGCCAGGATTCGGCGTCGTTGGAGGTGAGGGTGAGGGCGTGGGCGACCATGATGTAGCGCCTGTGTTATGTCCTGTAGGGACGGTATCCTTCAGGGCTCGCCGGCGAATGAAAAATGCCGGCGGGACACCGGCGCTACAGATTTACCACAACTTCCACCACGGCTTGTCCTGTACCGGGCCGTCGCCGGCCACGTAAGGGCTGTTGGGGAAGTTGAGTTTGAGCACGCGCAGGGCATCGTCGCGCAGGTTGGGCAGATTCAGTTTGTCGTAGCTCTTGGCCATGATCGCCAGTCCTTCTTCCAGAGCGGGGGCCTGTCGGTAATTCTCCAGCGCGTACTTGCCGCGATTGACCGCCGCCACGTAAGCACCACGCTTGTAGTAATAGCGCGCCACACGCACTTCGTGGGCGGCCAGATTGTTGACCAGGTACTTCATGCGGCCCACAGCCTCGGCGCTGTACTTGCTCTGCGGGAAGCGGGTGGCGAGTTCCTTGAACGCATCGAACGCCTCGCGCGCGGACTTGGGATCACGCTCGCTCATGTCCTGATCGGCAAACCGGGCGAAGATGCTGGTGTCTTCCACGAAATTGGCCAGGCCCTTGAGGTAATAGGCGTAATCCACGTTGGGATGATTGGGGTGCAGCTTGATGAAGCGTTCGCAGGCGGCGATGGCGGAGGCGGGTTCGTTATCCTTGTAATAGGCATACGCCACTTCCAGCTGCGACTGCTGGGCATAGGCGCCATAGGGATAACGCGCCTCCAGCTTCTCGAACATCTTCACGGCTTCGGTGTAACTGCCATCGGCCAGATGTTCCTTGGCGCTGTAATACAGCTTGGATGCCGACCAGGATTTCGTCTCGTCGATCACTTCCGGGAGCAGGCCGCACCCCACAAGGGAACTCAACAACAGAAGGAAGGCTAGAATTCGCGGCATCTCAATCCCCAAAAAAGGCGCGCGGATTATACCCATGCCGCACCAGCCCATGCCGCAAAGCCGCCACCTCACCATCCCCCCCGAACACGCCGGCCGCCGCCTCGATCAGAGCCTGGCGGAGTTGCTGCCGGAATACTCCAGGAGCCGCATCCAGGCCTGGATCGACGCCGGCCTGGTGCGGATCGCGATGGGCGACACCCCGGCCAACGCCAGCCGCAAACTCAAGGTCTGGGGCGGCGAAGCGGTCAGCCTGGAGGCGGAGGCCCATCCCGCCGAACTGCCCTATCAGGCCGAGGCCATCGCCCTCTCCATCCTCTACGAGGACGACGCCATCCTGGTGCTCGACAAGCCCGCCGGTCTGGTCACCCACCCCGGCGCCGGCAACTGGGAAGGCACCCTGCTCAACGCCCTGCTGCACCACGTTCCCGGCGCCGCCACCCTGCCGCGCGCCGGTATCGTGCATCGCCTGGACAAGGACACCTCCGGTCTCATGGTGGTCGCCAAAACGCTGGAAGCGCAGACGCAACTGGTGCGCGACCTGCAGGCGCGCTCGGTAAAACGGGTGTACTGGGCGGTAGCGCTGGGCCGCCTCCAGCGACTCGAAGGCTCGATCGAAGCCCCCATCGGCCGCCATCCCACGCAGCGGATCAAGATGGCCGTGGTCGAGGAGGGGCGCGGCAAGCCCGCCCTTACTCATTACAAGGTACTGCGCCAGTTCGCCGAAGTCGCCTGGGTGGAATGCCGCCTCGCCACCGGCCGCACCCACCAGATCCGCGTCCACCTCGCCCACATCGGCCACCCCCTGCTGGGCGATTCGGTCTACGCGGGGCGCAAGCGCAGCCCCATCGACTTTCCCCACCAGGCCCTGCACGCCGTGCGCCTGGGGCTGGTTCATCCCGGCACCGGCGAAACAATGGAGTGGGAAGCCGCGCCGCCAGAAGATTTCGCCGGGTTACTGCGCCAACTGGAAATGTAGCGCCGGCGTTATGTCCTACAGGACGGTATCCTTTAGGGCTCGCCGGCGAGTTGAAAAGACGCCGGCGAGACGCCGGCGCTACAGGAGCCCCCATGCCCCCCGACTGGATCACCCCCGACTGGCCCGCGCCGGCCAACGTGCGCGCCCTCATGACCAACCGTTCCGGCGGCGTCAGCCAACCGCCCTACGCCACGTTCAACCCCGCCAGCCATGTCGGGGATGACCCCGCCGCCGTCGCCGAGAACCGCCACATCCTGCGCCAATGCCTACCGGCCGAGCCCCTCTGGCTGAATCAGGTGCATGGCTGCGAAGTGGTGGCTCCCCCCTTTGAAAAAGGGGGGTTGGGGGGAGTTTCCGCGACCGGCAGCCAGGGCCACGCGGCAACAATCCCCACCGCCGATGCCGCCGTCGCCTTTCAACCCGGAGAAGTCCGCGCCGTGCTCACCGCCGATTGCCTGCCGGTGCTGTTCTGCGATGAAGCCGGAACGGTGGTGGCCGCCGCCCACGCCGGTTGGCGCGGGCTGGCCGGCGGTGTACTGGAGGCGACCGTAGCCGCGATGCGCGCGCCCCCCGAACGCATCCTCGCCTGGTTGGGCGCGGCCATCGGCCCGAATGCCTTTGAAGTCGGCGGCGAAGTGCGCGAGGCTTTTATTTCGCAACACCCGCTCGCCGGCGTCGCCTTCCGCCCCGCCCTGCCGGGCACCCTGGACGAAGCGCCGAGGAAATGGCTGGCCGACCTCTACGCACTGGCGCGCATCCGCCTCGCCGCCGTCGGCGTCAACCAGGTTTACGGCGGCGGCCTCTGCACCTTCAACGACCCGCGCTTCTACTCCTACCGCCGCGAGCCTCGCACCGGCCGCATGGCCAGCGTGATCTGGATGGATTGAAACCAGCGCGCGAGGAGCCACCTCTTTTCCGCCCTACGTCGCCGCCTCGCGCATCCCCGCCAATATCGCCTCCCAGTGTGAATAGAGCACATAGTGGCCCGCCCCCGGCACCGTCTCGAAACGCGCTCGCGGTAACCCGCGCGCCAGCCTTTCCGCGCCCGAGGCCGCCACCAGGCGATCCGATTCGCCGTGCCAGAAGCGCGTCGGCTGTGCCACGGATGCGGGATCAAAACCCCAGTCACGGGCACAAAGCTCGACCTCCAGCGCCAATCCATATTCGCCCCTCCGGGTGCCCGCCAGCAGGCCATGCGCGTAATTGGCGCGCAGCCTGGGATGCTCGAACACGCGCCGATCCGATTCGCAGGCATCAGCCAGTGACTGTTCGATGTAGCTGTACACGTTGCGGCGGATGCCATTGACCATCACGCGCAGCAGGGATGGCAGCAAGCCGGGCGCATATTTCGCCACCAGCAGGCTCATGCGGAAGGTGGCGGAATAATCGCGCAGATCCTCCAGCCCCTGGATTGCCGGCATGGCGGCGACAATGCCGACGGCGGGCACTCGATCCGGCATGGCCCGCGCGGTTGCCAGCGCATACGGCGTTCCGGCGGAATACCCCAGCACGGAGAAGCGCCCAAGCCCCAGATGGTCGGCCAACGCCGCGACATCTCCCGGCCAGTCGGCGACGCGGCGTCCCGGCAACGGGTCGGAATCACCGCTGCCGGGACGCTCCGGAATAATCAGGCGAATGCCCTGTTCAAGCAGCGGGGTGTCATCGGGATAACGCAAATGGCGTGAGCCGGCGATACCGTGCATGAAGATCACCGGCACGCCATCCGGGTCGCCGCTATCCGACCAGGCCATCCAGCGACCGTCGGCCAGACGCATACCCTCCTCGCCCCCCGCCGGAATCGGCGGCTCGGGAAAGGGCGGGGCGAGCATGGGCGGCTCATCCAGCCAGAGCGGGCTGGAATACACCGCCTGCAACAACTCCACCTGGCGCCCCACGCCCACCTTGGAAAAAATTCGCTTCAAATGGGTTTTCGCGGTATTCGGGGATATTTCCATCCCCCGCGCGGCCTCCTCCACGCCGCGGCCCAGAACCAGGAACTGCGTCAGGCGCGCCTCCGCCTGGGTCAGTCCATAGAGTTGGCACAGGCCGGATTCGGACAGGGCGCGGCTGCGCTGGCTGGCCGCCATGATCAGAAAATACCCCGCCACTCCCGCCAGGCGGCTGACCCACAGGGAAATCGGAGCCTCCCCCGCCAGGCGCAGCACATGATCGGCCACGTTCTCCTCGCTGATGCGCCGCAGCGCGGTCGCCAGAATTTCCGGCGGCCGTGAACGCAAACGCCCGGCCCGTACCTGTAGGGACTTGCCGCCACGCGTGAGCGCGAGCAGGGCGCGATTCATGCTGACCACCGCACCGGACGCATCAACGATGGCCATGCCCAGCGGCAGACGCTCCATCACCCGTTCCAGGGCATCACGTTCCGCCTCCGCCTGGCTCAACTGCGCGTGAATCGCATGCGCGCGGGCGAAATGAGGCGCCAGGCAGGCCGCCAGTCCCGGCTTGGGAGAAGAAACGGACACATCCGCCAGCCCCTCCAGCAGGCGCGGCCACAGCGACAGATCGGTCGCCGTCTCGTAGATCAAACCGATCAGGGCGGAAAGCGCGGAGGCGGAATGAGCGTCGAGGGATGAATCATTCATGGCGACGAACTTTACCGGGTTGAGGCGCGACATCATCACCCGAACGGGTGACGTAGGGCGCGGGATGAATGGTTATAAAGCCCGCCACGAAAGCCATCCATCCGGAATTGAAAAAATGTGTCGATTTTTCGACGTCGATATGCCGTCAGATATAGAGACCCCGGCAATATCCCTTGGTATAAACATCCCGCGAAAATAAGCAGTCCGACATATGCCCATATTCCTTGCCGCATTCGTTGCCGCGTTCGTCTCCTTATCGCCCCACATGGCACCGCTGCCCGTTCACCCCGCTTAAACAGGAAAAGAAAATCATGGCGCTGCAACTTCTCGAAAAAGCTTCCACCGGCCAGGCTGGAAAAACCGATCTTGCCGTCGGCAAGCTCAAGGTTCCGGGCAAACCCGGTGTCCGTTACGAGATCGTCGACAGTGTCACCGGGAAGACGCCGCTCAACATCGTTGTCAAGCAGATCGGCGACAATGCCCTGCTTCTGATCGACGATGTCGAAGTCGAAGTCGAAGGCTTCTACACCCAGGGAGCCACCTCGGAGATCGCGCTCTCTGCGGTCGAAGGCGCGCCCGAAATCATCACCCCCACCTCACCGCCCCTGGCGCAACTGGCCGACGGCTCCAGCGTGATCCACGGCCTCGACGCCCTCCCGGCCACCGCCGCCGGCCCACTCGCCGCTCCGCTGCTGGGCGGCATGGCCGGCCCGGTGGCGGGCGGCGCCGCCGTGGCGGCGGGAGCGGCGGGAGGGGGTGGTGGCGGCGGGGGCGGCGTGATCGAGTCCCTTGTCCACTCGCTTTCCGGCACGGTGGCAGATGGCCATGTGCGCGGCGCCAGGATTTACATCGACGAAAATGGCGACGGTATCGCCGACGATTCCGAATACACCGGCGTCACCACCGACGCCAACGGCAATTTCACCCTCTCCACCAGCAAGGTCGGCGCCATTCTCGCGGTGGGCGGCGTCAACATCGACACCGGCATTGCCAACACCCTGGTGCTCAAGGCGCCCGCTGGCTCCACCCTGGTCAACCCCCTGACCACCCTGGTGCATGCCTACATGACGGAAAATCCGGGCACCTTGGCGGCGACTGCGGAAACCCTTGTCCAGACCGCGCTGGGCCTGGGTGGGCAAAGCGTTGATCTGCTCACCTTTGACCCGCTCGCCACCGGTAACGCTGGCGCAACCGCCGTGGCGGTACAGAAAGCGGCGGCGCAGATCGCCGCCCTGCTGATGCTGGCGGCGTCCGATCCCAGCGGCACGCTGACCAACACCCAGGCCGCGAATGCCGTGGTCGCCAACCTGGTCACCGCCATTGGCACGGGAGCCGTCGATCTCACCGACAACGCCACCCTCGCCAACCTGCTGAGCAACGGCGCCGGCGGTTCCGTCACCGATACCCCCACCGCAACCGTTGCCGCCGCGACCAACGCCATCCAGGGCGCGGGCAACATCCTGGACATCACCAATGCCCAGAACCAGAGTCTCGACACCACCCCCCCGGCGGCGCCCACCGCCGCGCCGGATCTGCTGGCGTCGTCCGACAGCGGCGACTCCTCGACCGATAACCTCACCAACATCAACACGCCAATCGTGCGGGTCAACTTCAACACCGCTGACACCGACGGCACCGCCGTCATCGCCGGCAACGCCCTCAAGATCTACGCCGATGTCACCCTGGTAGCCAGCGTCGCTCTCACCGCCGCCGACATCGCCGCCGGGTTCAAGGATGTGACCCTCAATGTCCTGGCCGACGGTACGCAGACCCTGAAGGCCACCCTCACCGACGCCGCCGCTAACACCAGCGCCGTTTCCGCTTCCCTGACCGTCAGCATCGACACCGCCACGACCCTGAACGTGGCCGCCGTGGGCGACGGCAACCTGACCGCTGCGGAAGCCACCGCAGCGGGCGGCGTGCTCAACGTCACCGCCGAGAACGGCGCCGCCGTCGGCGTGGTGTTCACCGGAACGGCCGGCAGCGTCACCAAGACCCTCACCGGCAGCGGCGCGGCGCAAACCGTGGCCCTCACGGCGGCCAACCTGACCACGCTGGGCCAGGGTGCCGTCGCGGTCGCCATCACCGCCACCGATGCCGCCGGCAACGTCGCCAGCAGCGGCATCGGCGCCTTCACCCTGGATACCGTCGCGCCCGTTCTCACCGTGGCGGCCATCGGCGACAACAACAAGTCCGGTGCCGAGTCCACCGACGTGGGCGGCGTGCTTGGCGTCAACGCCGAAAATGGATCCAGCGTCGCCGTGGTGTTCACCGGCACGTCCGATAGCGTCACCAAGAACCTCACCGGCAACGGCGCCGCGCAGAGCGTCGCGCTCACCACCGGCGACCTGGTCACGCTCGGCCAGGGCGCGGTCACGGTGTCCACCACCGCCACCGACACGGCGGGCAATACCAGTGTCAGCGCCACGGGCGGCTTCAATCTGGACAGTATTGCCCCGACCCTGAACGTCGCCGCCGTAGGCGACGGCAACCTCACTGCGGCGGAAGCCACCAATGCGGGCGGCGTGTTCAGCGTCACTGCGGAATCCGGCGCCAGCGTCAGCGTGGTGTTCACCGGCCAGGGTGGCCAGGTCAGCAAGACCCTCACCGGCAACGGCGCGGCCCAGACGGTCAGCCTCACGGCCGGCGACCTCGCCACCCTGGGCGACGGTACGGTGACGGTGTCCACCACCGCTCGCGACGCGGCCGGCAACTCGACCAGCAACGCCAATGGCGGCTTCACCCTGGACACCGACGCGCCGGATGCGCCCGGCCTGGCCCTGGCGAACGACACCGGCCAGTCCGCCACGGATGGCATTTCCAGCGCCGGCACGATCAACGTAAGCAATCTCGAAACCGGCGCCACCTGGCAGTACAGCACCGATGGCGGCGGCAACTGGAGCGATGGCGCGGGAACCGGCTTCACCCTGGCGGCGGGCAACTACAGCGCCGGCCAGGTGCAAGTAAAGCAGACCGATACCGCCGGCAACAGCACGACCGGCCAGGGCGCCGCCTTCAGCATCGACGCCACCGCGCCCGTCCTGGCCAGCGCCGAAGTCAACGGCAACCTGCTGACCCTGACCTACACCGAAGCCAGCGCCCTCGATGCCGTGAACAAGGCGGTGGTCACTGACTTCGCGGTCAGTGTCACGCGCATCTCCACCAACATAACCACCACCCCGGCGGTGACCCATGTCGCCGTGAACGGCAACGTCGTCACCCTCACGCTGGCCAGCCCAATCGCCAACAAGAGCACGGTCAGCGTCAGCTACACGGATTCAAGCACCGGCGCCAACGCCATTCAGGACATCGCTGGTAACGACGCCGTCAACCTGGTCGATCAGGCGGTGGTCGTGCCCAACGGCAGCCTGGCGGATGGCTATATTCGCGGCGCCACGATCTACATCGACAACGGCGGCACCCTGGTCGATACCGGCGTAACAACCAACGCCAGCGGCAATTTCTTCCTGCCGGACTTGACTCCCGGCGGCATCGCCACGGCGGACAAAACCATCGTCGCGATGGGCGGCGTCAACATCGACACCGGCGTCCCCAACACCCTCGTCTACAAGGCGCCCGCCGATTCCACCACCGTCAGCCCCCTGACCACGCTGGTGCAAAGTTATGTGGATACCAACGGCGGCACTGCGGCGGCGGCGGGAACCGCCATTCAGACCGCCCTCGGCCTGCCCGCCGGGGTCGATCTGCTGACCTTCGACCCGCTCGCCGCCGATCCCAACGACGCTGACGCAGTCACCGTTCAAAAAGCAGCCGCCCAGATCGCCACCGTCGCCATGCTGGCGGCTTCCGCCCCGGCGGCGGGTTCCACGGGCACCGATGCCGCAAACCAGGTGATTTCCAATCTGGTGACGGCGGTAGGCAATGGCGCGGTCAACCTCACCGACGGCGCTAGCGGCCTGCTCGGCGATGCCACCAGCATCAACGCCGGCGACGTCTCCACGGCTGCGGCGAACATCGGTGGTGCCAGCAACTTCTCCGGAATCTCCAGCGCCCAATCCGTCGCCCTGGACAAGATCGCCCCCGCCGCGCCGACTGATGCGCCCGACCTCCTCGCCGCCTCCGATTCGGGCCGCCTGAACAACGACGACACCACCAACGTCACCACGCCCGTGGTGCGGGTGCGCTTCGGCACCAGCGCCACGGACGGCACCGCCGCCGTGGCCGGCGATACGGTCAAGCTGTATGACAACACCACCCAGGTCGGCAGCGCGGTACTGACCGCCGACGACATCGCCAACGGCTTCAAGGACATCACCACAGCCTCCCTCGCCGACGGCGTCCACGGCCTGACCGCCAAGTTCACCGACGTCGCCGGCAATATCGGCAACGCATCCAATGCGCTGTCCATCCTGATCGACATCAACGCGCCCACCACCACCATCGGCAGCATCGCCCTGTCCGCCGACAGCGGCGCCAGTACGACCGACTTCCTCACCAAAACCGCCGCGCAGACCGTGTCCGCCACGCTGTCCGCCTCGCTGTCCGGCGACCGCCTGTACGGTTCCACCGATGGCGGTGCCACCTGGAGCGACATCACCGGAAGTGTGAGCGGCACCACCGTGGCCTGGAACACCACCCTGCGCGGCGGCGCCAACGCCTTGCAATTCAAGGTGCTTGATACCGCCGGCAATGCCGGCCCCCTCGCCAGCCAGGCCTACACTCTGGATACCGTCACGCCGACACTGACGGTCACGGCCCAGGGCGACAACGCCAAGACCTCCGCCGAGGCCACAGATACCGGTGGCGTGGTCACGGTCAACGCCGAAGCCGGATCTGCGGTCAGCGTCGTCTTCACCGGCGCGGCCGGCTCGGTCACCAAGACCCTCACCGGAACCGGCGCCAATCAGGCCGTCACGCTCAACGACGCCAATCTCGCGACCCTGGGTAACGGCGCCGTATCGGTCACCACCACCGCCACCGATCCGGCCGGCAACATTCGCCTGAGCACGGTCGGCGGCTTCGGCCTCGACACCATCCCCCCCAGCCTCACCGCCATCGCCCTCGGCGACAACGCCAAGACCGCAGCCGAGGCCACAGCGGCCGGCGGTGTGCTCAGTGTCAACGCCGAAAGTGGCGCGGCCGTAAGCGTGGTGTTCAGCAATGGCGCCAACACGGTCACAAAATCCTTCACCGCCAGCGGCGGCGCCCAGGCCGTCAGCCTCACCGGCGCCGACCTCAGCAGCCTCGGCGATGGCGCGGTCACGGTGACCACCACCGCGCGCGACGCCGCCGGCAACACCAGCACCAGCAGTACCGGCGGCTTCGCCCTCGACACTGTGGCGCCCGCCCTGGCCGTCGTGGCCCAAGGTGTTGCGGCCAAAAATGCCGCCGCCGCCACAGCCGCCGGCGGTGTGGTCACGGTCAACGCCGAAAATGGCTCGGCGGTCAGCGTTGTCTTCACCGGCACGGCCGGTTCCGTCACCAAGACCCTGGCCGGCAACGGCGCGGCGCAGGCCGTCACCCTGACCGCCGCCAATCTCGCCACCCTGGGCCAGGGCGCGGTCAGCGTTTCCAGCACCGCCAGTGACGTGGCCGGCAACACGACCAGCAGCGCGTTGGGCGGCTTTACCCTGGATACCGTGGCGCCGGCCGCGCCCGGCCTGGTTTTGGCCAACGACACCGGAAAATCGGCCGGCGACAGCATTACAAATATCGGCACGATGAACGTCGGCGGTCTGGAAGCCGGCGCCTCCTGGCAGTTCAGCACCGATGCCGGCGCCACCTGGAGCAACGGCACGAGCGCCAACTTCACCCTGGCCGCCGGCACCTATGCCGCTGGCGCCGTGCGCGTGAAGCAAACCGACGTGGCCGGCAATGCCGGCGCCAGCACCAACACCCTCTCCGCCATCACCGTCGATCAAAACGCGCCCTCCCCGACCATCGTCGCCCAAGGCGTTGCCGACAAGACCGCCGCGGCGGCCACCGCCGTCGGCGGCGTCCTCAGCGTCAACGCCGAAACCAGCTCGACCATCAGCGTGGTATTCACCGGCACTGCCGGCAGCGTCACCAAGACCCTGACCGGCAACGGCGCCGCCCAGGCGGTCACCCTGACCGCCGCCAACCTCACCACCCTCGGCCAGGGTGCCGTCAGCGTCTCCACCACCGTGACCGACGTTGCGGGAAATGCCAGCACCCCCAGCAATACCGGCGGCTTCAACCTGGACAGCCTCGCCCCGGCGGCACCGGTGATTACCGGCATCAACCCGGATACCGGCAGTTCTGCCACGGATGGCATCACCAACATCAACACCGGCACGCTTTCCGGAACGGCCGAGGCGAACAGCACGGTCAAGGTTTCCATCAATGGCGTGCCCACCTTCACCACCTCGGCAAACAGCGGTGGTCAGTGGAGCGTCGCTTACACAAGTCTGCCGGACGGCGTTTACACGGCCGTAGCGACCGCCACCGACCAAGCCGGGAACATCAGCACCGCCTCAGCGCCGGCCACCATGAAGGTGGATACGAGCATCGCCCAGCCGACGGTCGCATTGACCAGCGACAGCGGTGCCAGCAACAGCGACGGCCTCACCAACGACGCCGGCCTGACCTTCAGCGTGGCGGCGGCCGACGTCACCCGCACCTTCTCGGTGGACGGCGGCGCGGCGGCGGCGAGCTATACCGCCCCGACCAGCGACGGCAGCCACACCGTGCTGGTGACCGATACCGACACCGCCGGCAACAGCAAGAACGCCTCGATCACCTTCACCCTGGACAAGACCCTCGCTCAGCCGACGGTCGCATTGACCAGCGACAGCGGTGCCAGCAACAGCGACGGCCTCACCAACGACGCCGGCCTGACCTTCAGCACGGCGGCGGCCGACGTCATCCGCACCTTCTCGGTGGACGGCGGCGCGGCGGCGGCGAGCTATACCGCCCCGACCAGCGACGGCAGCCACACCGTGCTGGTGACCGATACCGACACCGCCGGCAACAGCAAGAACGCCTCGATCACCTTCACCCTGGACAAGACCCTCGCTCAGCCGACGGTCGCATTGACCAGCGACAGCGGTGCCAGCAACAGCGACGGCCTCACCAACGACGCCGGCCTGACCTTCAGCACGGCGGCGGCCGACGTCATCCGCACCTACACGGTGGACGGCGGCGCGGCGGCGGCGAACTACACCGCGCCGACCAGCGACGGCAGCCACACCGTGCTGGTGACCGATACCGACACCGCAGGCAACAGCAAAAACGCCTCCGTTACCTTCACCCTGGACAAGACCCTCGCCCAGCCGACGGTCGCATTGAGCAACGACAGCGGCAGCAGCAACAGCGACGGCATCACCAACGACGCCAGCCTGACCTTCAGCACGGCGGCGGCCGACGTCACCCGCACCTTCACCGTGAACGGCGGCACACCGGCGGCGAGCTATACCGCCCCGACCAGCGACGGCAGCCACACCGTGCTGGTGACCGATACCGACACCGCAGGCAACAGCAAAAACGCCTCCGTTACCTTCACCCTGGACAAGACCCTCGCCCAGCCGACGGTCGCATTGA
>JAHFRD010000001.1:255167-409470 GCA_023258975.1 Hydrogenophilales bacterium
CCGACCAGCGACGGCAGCCACACCGTGCTGGTGACCGATACCGACACCGCAGGCAACAGCAAAAACGCCTCCGTTACCTTCACCCTGGACAAGACCCTCGCCCAGCCGACGGTCGCATTGAGCAACGACAGCGGCAGCAGCAACAGCGACGGCCTCACCAACGACGCCAGCCTGACCTTCAGCACGGCGGCGGCCGACGTCACCCGCACCTTCACCGTGGACGGCGGCACACCGGCGGCGAGCTACACCGCCCCGACCAGCGACGGCGGCCATACCGTGCTGGTGACCGATACCGATACCGCCGGCAACAGCAAGAACGCCTCGATCACCTTCACCCTGGACAAGACCCTCGCCCAACCGACGGCCGCATTGACCAGCGACAGCGGCAGCAGCGACAGCGACGGCATCACCAATGACGCCAGCCTGACCTTCAGCACGGCGGCGGCCGACGTCACCCGCACCTTCACCGTGGACGGCGGCACACCGGCGGCGAGCTACACCGCGCCAACGGCGGATGGCGGCCACACCGTGCTGGTGACCGATACCGATACCGCCGGCAACAGCAAGAACGCCTCGATCACCTTCACCCTGGACAAGACGGCTCCCGCCGCCACGGCCAGCATCACCGGCGCCGACGACAACGTGCCGGCCGATCCGGTGACCAACATCGCACAAGGCGATACCACCAACGACAACACCCCGACGCTGAAAGGCACGATCACCGGCACGCTCAACGCGGGTGAAGTCGTAGCCGTCTACGATGGTGTAGCCCGCCTGGGCAACGCCACGGTCAACGGCAGCGACTGGAGCTTTACCTCTCCCGGCCTGAGCAACGGCGCGCACAGCTTCACCGCCCGCGTCGAGGACGCCGCCGGCAACATGGGCACAGCCAGCGCCGCCTATGCCTTCGGCATCGACGCCACCGTCCCCACCACCACGGCGACCATCACCAGCGCCATCGACGACGAGCCGTTCCACACCGGCAACGTCGCCAGTGGCAACCTCAGCAACGACGCCATCCTGGTACTGTCCGGCGCCGTCAACGGCACGCTGGGCGACGGTGAAGTCGTGCACATCTTTGACGGCGCCTCCTTCCTCGGCATCGCCACGGTCAGCGGTAATACCTGGAGCTTCACCACCCCGGAACGGGAGGAAGGCGCGCACAGCTTCACCGCCGTGGTGGAGAACGCCGGCGGCAATCAGGGCGCGCCCAGCGCCGCCTACACGGTGACCGTGGACACCACCGCGCCCGCCGAGCCCACCGTGACACCGGAGGACACCTCAAAAATCGCCAGTGGCGGCCATCTCTACCTCAACGATGACCAATTCAACGTCAGCGGTCTGGAAGCGGGCGCCACCTGGCAATACACCCTGAACGGCGGCACCGACTGGATAGCGGGAACCGGCGGCAGCTTTACCCTGGCGGAGGGCACCTATGGCGCTGAAGCGCAAGTGCGCCAGATTGACGCGGCCGGTAACCCTGGAACGCCGAACATCAACGACGGCGAGCCGGTTGTGGTGGATACCCACGTCGCCGTTCCCACCCAGACCCTTGCGGTCGATACCGGCGCCAGCAACAGCGACGGCATCACCCGCAACGGCATGGTCAACGTCTCCGGCCTGGAGGCCGGCGCCGTCTGGCAGTACAGCACGAATGGCGGCAGCACCTGGATCTCTGGTACCGGCAGCAGCTTCACGCTCGGCGCCAACAGCTATGCGGCCGGCTCGGTGAGGGTGCAACAGACCGACCTGGCCGGGAACACCAGCGAACTGGGCGTCAATGCCAGCGACATCGTCGTCGACGACATGGTGCCCATCTTCGTCAGCGCCACCGTCAACGGCGCCACCCTGGCGCTGAACTACGACTCTCAGCTGGATTCAAGCAACCCACCCGTGGCGGACGACTTCACGGTCGTTGTCAGCGGCGTGGCTCGCGGTATCGCTGCCGTCGCCGTCAGTGGCAACAGCGTCACCCTCACCCTGGCAAACCCTGTCGCCCACGACGACACCGTTTCCATCGTCTACACCGACCCGAGCACGAACGACGACCCCGCCGCCATCCAGGACATCGCCGGCAATGACGCCGGTGGGTTGGGCAATTTCGGCCTGGCCGGGCAAGGTGTGCAGAACAACACACCGGCCGGCCCGGACAACACCACGCCGGTACTGCAAACCGCCACGATCAACGGCGCCACCCTCACCCTGACCTACAACGAACCCCTCGACCCGGATCATCAGCCCTCCACCAGTTATTACCAGGTCACCCTGACCGACGGCACGGGCCGTTCCGTCAACAACCTGGCGATTTCCGGCAACAGCGTGACACTCACTCTGAGCAGCCCGGTGGCGAATGGCTTGGGCGTGACCCTGAGCTACAACGACCCCAGCACAGGCGACGACACCTACGCCATCCAGGACCTGGCCGGCAACGACGCGGCCAGCCTGAGCAGCCATGCAGTGACCAACAACACCCCGGCCGGGGATGTGGCCGGCGCTCCCAAACTGGTGAGCGCCACCTTCACCGAGACGGCCAACGCCAGCGTAACCCTGACCTACAGCGAGGCCATGCAGGCCAGTAATCCCGGCATTGCGGCGATCTATGTCAACGGAACCGGCAGCAACGTCCTCACCGGGGTTTCCGGCATCGTCGGCGGCGCGGTGACCTTCACCACCAACGCCACCCTTGGCGCCACCGACTACGCGGTATTCAGCTACCACGGCGGCGACCTGCGCGACCTGGGCAACATCAACGTCGGCACGGGATCCATCGTCATCGGCGGCAGCGGCGTCAGCGACATCAACCTCGACAATGCCGACTGGAGCAAGCTCACCACACCCATCATCATTCGCGGCAATGGTGGCGCCGACATCCTGGTGGGCACCGGCAACAACGACACCCTGATCGGCGGCGGCGGCGCCGACACCCTCAACGGTGGCTGGGGCGCGGACATCATCAACCTCAACGAAACCACCCGCGCCAGCGACACCGTGGTGGTGGGTACCGACGGCGGCACCAGCAGCGGCAGCCAGCCCTATTTCTACGACACGGTGCATGGCTTCGACGTCTCCAACGCGGGCGGCACCAACAACGACAAGCTCGATCTGCCTTCCAGCGCCATCGCGGGCAGCACTTCCGGCTTCGTCAACGGCGACGATACCGGCGTCATCAAGAGCCACAGCATCGGCAGCGGCGGCATCGTCACCTTCGGCGGCACGGATGCGGGCGCGCCCATCCTCATCGACGCTGGCAAACTCAACGACGCCACCGCCTATCTGGAAAAGAACTTCACCACCCCGGGCCAGGCCGTCGCGTTCAACTACGACAGCGACGGCAACGGGTACGCCGATTCCCTGTTCGTCTTCCAGGATCTGGGCGGCACGGACATTGACAACGACGTCCTGATCAAGCTCGCCGGCGTCACCGGCGTCATGCTGGGCACGACGGCGGGCCAGAACGTGGTGCAACTGGTGGACACCGCCGGGCCGGACATCAATGGCGCCAGCATCGGCACCGGCGCCAACGCCGGATTCAGCCTCACATACATCGAACCCATCCAGGTGACCGCCGACCAGGCCGCCGCCGGCTGGACCGTGCTTCAAAACGGGGCGGGCGCCAACGTCATCACCGGCGCGAGCGTGAGCGGCGCGAACACCCTGACTTTCCAGACCAACGCCAACCTTGCGAGCGGCGATTACCTGTACTTCACCTACGACCCCGCCAGCGGCACCGTGCGCGATCTCACCGGCAACGCGGCGCATAGCCTCCTGCCGGGCGTGGCGTTGGGTGGCTCCGGCGATTCGATCATCGACCTGAGCAGTTTCGGCACGGCCGGCTACGGCATCTACGACCTGGGCGGCAACGACACGATCACGGGTTCCGATGGCGGTGACGACATCGGTGCAGGCGATGGAAACGACGTGATCCATGCCGGCGCGGGCAACGATTACCTCGAAGGCGGCACCGGCGCCGATACCCTGGACGGCGGCGCGGGCGCCGACGAGTTCGGCTTCACCCAGGGCGACTCCACCACCGTGGTCTACAGCAATGGCATCTACACCTTCGCCGGCAATGCCGCCGACGTCATCACCGGCGGCTTTACGCAAGTGGCGAGCAACGGCGATTCGCAGACCGCCGACCGCATCCACCTGCGCTCCGCCATGCCCGGCAGCAGCCTGTCGCTCATGCCAAACAGCCTGGTTGTCGCCCTGTCAACCAACCCCTTTACCGACGGCCAGGCCATTGACCAAGGTTATTTCTTGACGAGAGGCGGCTACAGCGCCGGCACCTTTACGGTCGCCTCCAATGGCGCCGACACCCTGGTGGTCTACGACGGCGACAACCTCACCGGCGGCGTCAGCCAGACCGCGCTGGTGGTGCAGGGCGTGATTCCGTCACAACTCACCACGACCAATTGGGGGGACATCTATCTTTCCAGCGCCGCGCCCGCCGTCAACCACGCGCCAATCATCACCAGCAACGGCGGCGTCGACACGGCCAATGTCAGCATTCCGGAAAACACCACGGCGGTCACCACCGTCGCCGCCAGCGACGCCGATGGCGACACGAGCGGCTACAGCATCGCCGGCGGCGCAGACGCGGCGAAATTCGGCATCAACAGCGGCACCGGCGCGCTGTATTTCCTCTCCGCCCCCGACTTCGAGAACCCCACCGACAGCGGCGCCAACAACGTCTACGACGTCATCGTCCAGGCCAGCGACGGCCACGGCGGCAGCGACACCCAGGCCATCGCGGTGACGGTGACGGATGTGGCGGAAGGCGGCGGCGCCCCCGTCGACACCACCCCGCCGATCAACACCGGCGCCAACTTCAGTGAAAGCGCCGCCGTGGTGGGCACCTGGACACTGGGAGCCAGTTCGGACAACGCCTTCATCACCCTGGTGCTTCTCGCCGACGGCCGCTTTATGTACATGGAAGGCAGCGGTAACACGCCCAATGGCCTGGAAGCGGGCACCTACAGCTACAACGCCACTGCCGGCACCCTCACCTTCAACGTCAGCAGCGACTTCAACGGCAACGGTGGCATCGGCCCTGGCCTGAATGGCGTGGCACTACCGGTTTCCGTGGTCAACGGTGAGCTCAGCATCACCTTTGCTCAGGGCGATGTCGGCGTATTCGACCGCCAGCCGGTGAACGCCTCGGGTATCGCGGGCACCTGGATGATGCCGGTTTCCGCAAACGAACCCTTCTCCCTGCTGGTGCTGTATGCGGATGGCCGCTTCATGTACGGCGAAGGTTCCGGCGAGGAGCCCAACGGCATGGAATCGGGCACCTACATCTACAACCCCTCGACCGGGACACTGGGCTTCACCACGCTTTTCGACAACAACGGCGATGGCGGTATTTCCGACAACGGCACCTCCATGAGCGCCAGCGCGACGTTCCTGAACAACGGCACGGTTCAACTGGTCGGCAACAACAACGAAACCTTCAACATCACCCGCCAGTATCCGGCCACGGTCAGCGCCGTATTCAATGAAAACGTCATGGCCAGCAACGCCAACGGCCTCAACCTCAGCCTGAACCCCTCCGATGCGAATGGCTGGCAGGGAACGGCGCTGGCCATCACCGGGGCCGCTATCTCTGGCGCCACGGCCAATTTCTTGACTTACGGCATCCTCAATTCCACCGATGTCGTGCGCCTGCAATACAACGCCAACGCGGGCAACCTGCGCGACCTGGCCGGCAATCCGTCCCCCAGCGGCGAGGTCTGGATCGGTGGTTCCGGCAACAGCACCATCGACCTCGACTGGTACCGCCCCTGGAACGGCGGTACCGTCATCCTGCGCGGCAATGGCGGCGCCGACCGCCTGGTGGGCACGGACGGCAACGACGTTCTGGTGGACGGCGGCGGCGCCGACAGCCTCACCGGCAGCTGGGGCGCGGACATCATCCGGTTGGTGGAGAACGGAACCAGCATCGGCTACGCCCGTGACGTGGTGAAGATTGGCGTGGGCGAGAGCCCGGCCACCGGCGCCGGCAGTGAGAACTCGGCGGGCACCGACATCGACGTCGTGCTGGGCTCCTCCACCTCGCCGGCCGGAACGGGCTTCGACATCGCTTCCGCCAACACGGCCAACCACGACGTGCTGGGCCTGACCTCCGCCAACATCGCCGCCAATTCCGGCTTCGCGGCTGGAACGACCAACTCGGAAACCGGCGCCATCACCCAGATGAACATCAGCGGTGGCATCGC
Source organism: Hydrogenophilales bacterium (assembly GCA_023258975.1). Lineage (GTDB taxonomy): Bacteria > Pseudomonadota > Gammaproteobacteria > Burkholderiales > Thiobacillaceae > PFJX01. The sequence goes on from JAHFRD010000001.1 coordinate 261,383, forward strand.
CAGTTTCAAGAATGTGGGGGGCCAGGATGTGGCGATCGGGATGGACAACATCTACAACGCCATCCGCTACCTGATGGCCAACCTGACTCACAATGAGACGTCGGCCTTCAAGGTGGACACGGACGGCAACGGCAGCGTCGATTCGCTGCTGGTGTTCCAGGATCACGGCCATTCCACCCTGCTGAACATGGATCTGCCCGACACGGCGGTGGTTCTGGCCGGTCTCATCGGCATCGACAGCGCCACCCTGGGCACAACGGCTGGCGCCAACGTCGTGCAGATCCAGGACACCCAGGCGCCCAATCCGGTGGCGACCATCCTGACCAGCGACGGCTTCAGCCTCGACTTCGCCGAAAGCGTTCATGCCCCTACCGGTCTGGCGCTGACCCTGCAGGTAAACGGGTCGGGCACGGTGCATACACCCGCCAGCGTCTCTGGCGATGGCACCACCAGCCTGACGGTGCATTACGCTGGCGTAACCCTGGCTGCCACCGACTGGGCGATGATGCACTACGCCGGCACGGATGCGAGCAACAGCTTCACGGATGCCGCCACCACCCCCAATGTCCTGGTCGAGGATGCCGGTGGCTTCAGCTTCGCCGAGGGCGGCAGCGGCAACAACACCATCGACCTGCACACGCTCAGCAATGGCTATGACATCAAGGGCAACGCCGGCAACGACACCCTGATCGGCTCCAGCGGCGACGACGGGATCAGGGGCGGCACCGGTGCCGACACGATGACCGGGGGCGCCGGATCGGACGACTTCAACTTCGAGCAGGGAGATTCGCCGGTCGGGGTCGTCAATCTGAACGCGGGTGGAACCGCCGGCGTACTGGATAACGGCGATACCTTCACCTTTGCCAACGGTGTCGACCGCATCACCGATCTTTCCAGCGCCGAGGGCATCAGCCTCGACTTCGAGCTGTCCGACCTGTTCGGCAACGCCAATGCCCCCGGCTTCATGGGCCAGTGGACCGCATTGGGTGTGGACAAGACGCCGCCCAGCAACGGCCTGGCCACCGACCAGGGCTACTTCGTGGTGCGGGGTGGCTACGCTGATGGCGGAACGACCGGCAGCAGCGGCACCTTCACCGTGGACACCACTGCGGGTGCCGACACCCTGATCGTCTGGGACGGCGACAGCAGCAACGCGGTCACCCAGACCGGCATCGTCCTCTCCGGCGTGACACCGGAGCAGCTCAACCTGTACACCGGCAGCAGTTGGATCTCGCATGTGTAACCCGCTGTGCGCCGGCGCCCCCGCCGGCTCGTGGGGCTGATTGCTTTTTCATAGTGGTCGAATGGCAACCAGCCCCACGAGCCGGCGAGCAGCTGGACCGGGACAAAAAGAGCCGTTTCCGGTGCTAGTATTCGCGCTCTTTGTGTCCCCCTGGAACTGTCATGACCCATATCGTCCTGGCCGAAACCACCGCCAGCGTTTCCGAGTTGAAGAAGAATCCGATGGGTACCGTCGCGGCGGGTGAAGGGTTTCCGGTAGCCATCCTCAACCGCAACGAGCCGGCCTTCTACTGCATTCCGGCCAAGGCCTACGAGGCGTTGATGGACAAGCTGGAAGACATGGAACTCAACGCCATTGCCGAAGCCCGCCAGAAGGATGGCAAAGCGCCGGTCGAGGTGTCGCTGGATGACTTATAAGCTGTTGTTCCATCCGGATGCACTGGAGGAATGGCACAAACTGGATGGCAACCTGCGCGCACAGCTCATCAAAAAACTGGCCGAGCGCCTGGAAAACCCGCGCGTGCCTTCCGCGCAACTCTCGGGAGCAAGAGATCGCTACAAGATCAAGTTGCGCGGCGTTGGCTACCGCCTGGTTTACGAAGTGCGTGACAACGAACTGGTGGTTCTGGTCATCGCCATCGGCAAACGGGAAAGAAATGCCGCTTATAAAACCGCCGCGCGGCGAGCATGAATATCCGCATCAATTGATGCAATACCTGATTCAGAACCCTTGGTCGGAGCCCACCATGCGCGCCACGGTCAATCTCGATGACGCCCTCGTCTCCCAGGCACAAGCGTTGAGCGGTGTGCGGGAACGTGGCGCGCTCCCGCGTGAGGCGCTCAACGCATTGATCCTATTTCCCGCAGTTGCAGGTGCCGTAGGAGCGGGCTTGCCCGCGATAGAACGCGGCCATTCGCGGGCAAGCCCGCTCCTACGAGTGACGTTTCCACTCACCCTGCGGGTGAAGCGGACAATCACCGGTCATGCCTTTGCCCACGCAGCTTTCGAGCGTTTTGCGTATGACCAACCGCGGTTTCCAGGTTGATTCAGCGTGAAAGCGCGCGCCGACTGGCCAGCCTGGGCGGGAGCGAGCCGCAATTGGCCGAGATTCCGCGCCGCCAACCGGATCTACAGAACGGAACCGACCAGTGATACTGGTGGGCCTGGCTTATCTGGCGGATCGGCATTGACCGCGCCAACCATCCATTTTCCACATCGGAATTCCGACATGGCCTTGCCTCCACGAATCCTGCCGAGGATCGGCGTCCTGGCGGGGTTGTGCCTGCTGGTCGCCCATCTTCACGCCGCTCCCCTCACCTTCGACCAGGCGCTCCAGGCGGCGCTGTCCACACACCCCCTGGTGCAGTCCAAGCGTTCCTCGCAAGTCGCCGCGCAAGCCGAGCGGGAGGGGGCGGAATGGCAGCGCTACCCCACGCCCAGCATCGAGGCGAACACCCAGAGCGGGGGCCAGAACGGCGGCAAGAACGCCAGCCTGTTGCGGGTCGATCAGCCCTTGTGGACGGGCGGCCGCATCACCGCCGGCATCGAAGCCGCCGACAGCCGTTATGACGCTGCCGGCGCGGCCATCGACGAGGTGCGCCAGGAACTCGCGCTCAGGGTGATCGCGGCCAGCGGCGAGGCGGCGCGGCAGCAGGCGCGGCAGGTTTACGCGCGCGCCAGTGTGAACGAACACGAGCAATTGCTGGCAATGATCCGCCGCCGCGTGGAGCAGGAGGTCAGCCCGCTGGCGGATCAGCGTCTGGCGGAATCGCGCCTGTATTCCACTGTAAACGACTTGTCGAGCAGCACCCAGGCGCTGCAAAACGCGCTGGCGCAACTGGGGCAACTCAGCGGCCGGATGGTCACGGAAATCGACTCCTTGAGCTATGCCGAGGCGGCCAAACCCGAGGGGCTATCTGGCGATCTGTCGCGGGTGCTCGAACGCGCCCTGGCGTATTCCCCCGCCCTGCGCCGCTTGAATTTCGAGGCCCAGGCCGCGAATGCCGACATCGACTCGAAGCGCTCCGCCTATATGCCGCAACTGTCGCTGCGCCTGGAGAGCAGCCAGGGGAGCGTTTCCGACAACCGCGCCCTGCTGGTGCTGCTGGCGCAACCGGGCGCGGGGTTGTCGGCGAAATCAGGGGTCGATGCCGCCATCGCCCGGCGCGAAGCCACGCGCCTGGCGGCGGAGACCGCGCGACGCGACGTGCGTGAACGGGTCTCCCTGGACTGGAACGAGTGGACGGCGGCGCGCTCGCGCATGGACAACGCGGAGCAGGCGCGATCCACCTCGGCCGAGGTTTCCGAGTCCTACGCCCGCCAATACACCGCCGGCCGCAAGACCTGGCTGGACGTGCTCAACGCAGTGCGCGAAGCCACGCTGGCGGAACTGGCGCTGGTGGACGCGAAGAGCCAGATGCGGGCAGCGGTGCTGCGCCTGAAAGCGCAGACCGGGGCTTTGAATCTGGAAGCGAAATAGTCATGCGGTGCCGCGTGTTTCTCGAACCCGTGGCGCCGGCATCCTGTCCCGCCGGGACGGTAGCCTTCCGGGCCTTGCCGGCGGGGTTGGAAGACGCCGGCAAGGATGCCGGCGCCACAGAAAGGAAAGGTTACTTCGGCATGATCGCGCGCAAGCCGATGACCCTTTCCCCTCGAACCAAGAACCAGGAATCCCCATGCAGGAAAACCTCTCCCTCCTGATCGACCGTGCCGCGCGCCTCGCCGGCCAGCGTGTTGCCGGCGGCCGGCTCGATGATCTGGCGAACCTCCCGGAAGAACCGGACGCGGCCGCGCGGTTTATTGGCGCCTGGCGCGCGGCGGGCCTGGATGGCACGCCGGAGCGCCTGGCCGACCCCACGCCCGCCGATCTGCCATTCGTCATTTATCAATCTCCCGGCCGGACGGCGGAACAGGGCTGGTTTCTCCTGCAAGGCCGTGGGGCGGATGGCGCCTGGCGCGGCGAGACCCTGGACGGCGCGCCCGTGGCGCTATCCTCGCCGCGAGACGCCGAATGCCTGACCCTGCCGCGAAGCGAGCGCTCCACCGCCGACGCGCCGCGCGCGTTCGGACTGGTGCGGCAAGCCTTGTTCGCACGCAAGGGGATTTTTCTGGAGGCGGTGCTGGCCACCGCCCTGGTCAACCTGCTGACCCTGGGCACCTCGCTCTACAGCATGCAGATTTTCGACCGGGTGATTCCCAATCAGGGCTTTCAGACCCTGTGGGTGCTCACCGTGGGCGTCGGCCTCGCGGTCACCCTGGAATTCATCCTGAAACAGGTGCGCGCGCACATGGTGGATCGCACCTGCAACGCCATCGACCACGAACTCTCCGAATGGTTTTTCGGCCGCATGCTGGGCATCCGCATGGAGGCCCGCCCGGCGTCGGTGGGTACCCTGGCCTCGCAGGTCAAGGGTTTCGAGATGGTGCGCGGCGTGCTCGCCTCGACCTCGCTGTTCGTGCTGGCCGACGTACCGTTCGCGCTGTTCTTCATTTTGGTGATCTTCCTGGTCGGCGGCTGGGTCGCGCTGGTGCCGCTGATCGCCCTGCCCATCGCGCTGACCGCCGGGCTGATGTTCCAGCATGTAATCCAGAAGCACACCCGCGACAACCTGTCCGGCAACAACCGCAAGGCCGGCCTGCTGGTGGAGGCGGTGGACGGCGCCGAATCGCTCAAGGCGAACAGCGCGGAATGGAAGCTGCAAGGGCGCTGGAATGGCCTGGTGGCGGAAACCAGCGAATCAGATCAGCGGATTCGCACCTATTCCGCCCTGGCGCAAAACCTCACCGTGGCCCTGCAACAGTTCAGCTATATCGGCCTGATCGCCACCGGTGCCTGGCTGGTCACGCAAAACCTGCTGACCATGGGCGGCCTGCTCGCCTGCTCCATCCTCAGCAACCGCGCCTTGATGCCCATCGTGCAACTGCCCGGCGTGATGGTGCAGTGGGCGCACGCAAAGGCCGCCATCGAGGGGCTGGACAAGATCATCGCCCTGCCCAGCGAGGAGGACGACGCGGAACACGCACTGGCGCCGCAGTCGCTGGAAGGCGGCATCCGTTTCGAGCGGGCGCGTTTCACCTACGGCAATGCAAAGCGCCTGGCGCTGGAAGTGGAACACCTGGAGATCAAACCGGGCGAGCGCGTCGGCCTGATCGGCCCGATCGGCTCGGGCAAGAGCACGCTGTTGAAACTCGCCTCCGGCCTTTATCGCCCTAAGCAGAACGAGGGCAAGCTGTTCCTCTCCGGCATGGACATGGCGATGCTCACCCCGCCGGCGGTGCGCGAGACGGTGGGTTATCTGCCGCAGGAAACCCGCCTGTTCAGCGGCACCCTGCGCGACAACCTCCTGCTCGGCTTGCCCGACCCCGGTGACGAAGCCATCCTGGAAGCCGCCCGCAAGAGCGGCCTGATCGAGCTGATTGCCGGCCAGCCGAAGGGACTGGGCCTGGAAATCACCGAGGGCGGGCGCGGCGTCTCCGGCGGCCAGAAACAACTCATCGCGCTCACCCGTCTGTTGCTGGCGCGGCCCAAGGTCTGGCTGCTGGACGAGCCCACCGGTTCGATGGACGCCGACAGCGAAGCCAGGGTGGTGGCGCTGCTGAAATCGGAACTCGGCCCGATGCAAAGCGCCATCGTCGCCACCCACAAGACCGCCCTGCTTCCCATGCTCACCCGTCTGCTGGTGGTGCGGGATGGCCGCATCGTCATGGACGGCCCGCGTGATGAGGTGATGGCGAAGCTCTCGGGCAAGGCCTGACTGTAGCGCCGGCGTCTCGCCGGCAACGTGCAACCCGCCGGCGAGCCCTGAAGGATACCGTCCTGTAGGACATAACGCCGGCGCTACTGGAGAACCCAATGATTCCCCACCCTGAACACGGAGTCAGCCGCGCCAGCCGTCTGCTGCTCTGGGCAAGCATCGCGACGGTCACCGGTTTCCTGCTCTGGGCCAATTGGGCGGAACTGGACAAGATCACCCGCGCCAGCGGCCAGGTCATCGTCAGTTCACGCAACCAGGTGATTCAGGCGCCGGACGGCGGCGTGCTGGAAAAAATGCTGGTGAGAGAAGGCGATACGGTGAAACGCGGCCAGGTATTGTTTCGTTTCGACCAGACCCGTGCCGGCGCCGGCGCCCAGGAGAGCCTGGCCAAGGCCGCCGCGTTGCGCGCCGCCGTGGCCCGCCTGCGGGCCGAGGTGTTCGGCGGCGAGCCGCGCTTCACCGGCCTTTCCGGCTTTCCTGAACTACGCGCCAACCAGTTGGCGCTATTCAAACGCCGCCAGTCCGCCATTCAGGATGAAATCGCCGCGCTGGAAAGTTCGCTCGCGCTGGTGAAAAGCGAACTCGACATGAACTTGCCCCTGCTCAAGAGCGGTGACGTCAGCCGCGCCGAGGTACTCAAGTTGCAGCGCCAGGTGGCGGACGTTCAAGGCCAGATCACCAATCGACGCAACAAGTACTTCCAGGACGCGCAGACCGAACTGGCGAAGGCACAGGAAGACCTGGAATCGGTGGAACAGATTCTCGCCCAGCGCCGCGAACAACTGGCCTACACCGAAGTGCGCGCGCCGATGGACGGGGTGGTGCGCAACGTGCGCCTGACCACACAAGGCGGCGTCGCCAGGCCGGGGGATGAAATCCTGCAGATCGTGCCGCTGGAAGACGACCTCATCATCGAAGCCAAGGTACGTCCGGCAGATATCGCCTTCATCAAGCCCGGCCTGCCCGCCACCGTAAAACTCGATGCCTACGACTATTCCATTTACGGCTCGCTGCAAGGCACGGTGAGTTATATCAGCGCGGATACCCTGAATGAAGAAACGCGCTCCGGCGACATGACCTATTACCGGGTGCAGATCAAAACCCGCGACCGCAATCTCTCCAGCCGCAATAAAGAGCGCATCGACATTCAACCCGGCATGACCGCCACCGTGGAAATCAAGACCGGCCGCCAGACCGTGCTGCGCTATCTCACCAAACCCATTACAAAAACCCTGGATGAATCGCTGGGGGAACGCTGATTATCTCATCGCCACGGTGATCGCGGGCCGCCCGCTCCCATAACTGATTGATTCCTTGGAAGCGGGCCTGCCCGCGAAGTGAATTACTCAGGGGAGATTTCCGCGAATATCACCCCGCATGTGGAGCCGATATGCGGCAACCTGGCGCGGCAACCCCAGCCATTCACTGCCGATCATCCCTCCTCGGAAAAGAAATGGAGCACTGGTTTCATGGCAACAATGGCGCCCGGCCTGAATAATTTGCATTACCTCCGGAACTTGTTACATGGCCTGTAATTACGAATATCGGCTTTCCCTTCCCTTTATTTTCCATTACCATGCCGCCACCCCATTGACATGGGGATTTCACTCATATTCAAGGAGCCAACATGGCGTCTTATCAGGAATTGATGGCCCAGATCGAGGGCCTGAAGCGTCAAGCGGATGATGCTCGTAAACAGGAAATGGCTGGTGCCATTGCCGAAATCAAACGCATCATGGCCGAATACGGCGTTGATCCGAGCGACGTATTCCCCGCTCGCGGCGCGAAAATCAAGCGTACCGGAACTGGCGTCGTCAAGTATCGCGATCCGGTGACGGGCCAGGGCTGGTCCGGGCGTGGCCGCCGTCCCGGCTGGGTCGGCGCGCTGGAAGCCCAGGGCAAGAGCATCGAAGATTGTCGCGTGGCTTGATCGGGTTGCATCACCGATAAAACCCTCGGGTAATACCCGGGGGTTTTTTATTTCCCTCGGGAAAACCGAATTCGCCAATTTTACTTCCGCGCGTTTCACACGCGGTCGGGGCATACCCGCGAATATCGGCCCGCGTCGCAGTTACCCGCCGTAATTACCTGCTCCCCACCGCGATAATCAACCCTTCATGCACAAGCCGCCCTCCCATTGGGACATCTTTTGCAGTGTCATCGACAATTATGGTGACATCGGCGTCACCTGGCGCCTGGCCCGGCAATTGGCGGCGGAATATGCCATTGCCGTGCGCCTCTGGGTGGATGACCTACACGCATTCCGCCATATTTACCCGGCGGTGGATGATACGGCGGCAACTCAATGGATCGACGCTGTCGAGATTCGCCACTGGGCCACGCCACTTGGCAGGATGGAACCCGGTGGCGTGATTATCGAAGCCCTGGGCTGCAATTTGCCCGATTCATTCATTCTCGCAATGGCGAACCAATCGCCCACGCCGGTCTGGATCAATCTGGAATACCTGAGCGCGGAAAACTGGGTGTCGGGTGTACATGGCCTGCCATCCCCACATCCACGATTGCCGCTCACCAAATATTTTTTCATGCCGGGCTATACGCCGGAAACGGGTGGCCTTACACAAGAGAAATGGCTTTACCAGAGGCGCGATGTATTTCAACGTGACACCCAGGCGCAAACTCGTTTCTGGGCAAGCCTGGGATTGCCGGATACCGATGCGCGGCGTTTGCGCATCTCCTTATTCAGTTATGAATCCGCCTCGCTGGCCAGCCTGCTGGACACTTGCGCCAAGGGCAATACACCGATTGATCTGATGGTTCCGCTGGGCAAGGCCGTGCCGCAAATCGCGGCCTGGTTCAACGCCGCCGATGCCCAGGCTGGCGACACTTTCAGGCGCGGCAATCTCCAGGTACATGTCTTGGCGATGCTGTCGCTGGACGACTACGACCGCCTGCTCTGGGCCTGCGATTTGAACTTCGTGCGCGGCGAGGATTCCTTCGTTCGCGCCCAGTTCGCCGCCCGGCCGTTGATCTGGCAGGCCTACCGCCAGGAAGAAAGCGCGCACCTGGACAAACTCGCCGCCTTTCTCGACCTCTATTGCGCCGGCCTGCCACCCGCCGATGCCGGCCTGGTGCGTGATCTGTGGCAAGCCTGGAATAGGGAGGAAGACCCCGGGGGGGAGAAAGACATCGGCGCGCTTTGGCCCGTCTGGCTCGAAGCGATGCCGGGGTTGTCCAGGCACGCGCGCGACTGGGCCACACACCTCGCCGGACAAACCGACCTTGCCTCAAATTTGGTGAAATTTATCAACAAGTTGTTAGAATCGCGGGCTTTTTAAAGCCTCCAGGACGCACCCCCATGAAAACCGCTCAAGAACTCCGCGCCGGCAACGTGATCATGGTCGGCAACGACCCGCTGGTCGTGCAGAAGGCCGAATTCCAGAAATCCGGCCGCAACTCCTCCGTGGTCAAGATGAAGTTCAAGAACCTGCTCACCGGCGCCGCCAGCGAGACGGTTTACAAGGCTGACGAAAAATTCGACACCGTGAACCTGGAGCGCAAGGACTGCACCTACTCCTACTTCGCCGACCCCATGTACGTGTTCATGGACGCCGAGTACAACCAGTACGAAATCGAAGCCGACAACATGTCCGACGCCCTGCCCTATCTGGAAGACGGCATGCCGCTGGAAGTGGTGTTCTACGAAGGCAAGGCGATCTCCGTGAACCTGCCCTCTTCCGTGGTGCGCGAGGTGGAATACACCGAACCCGCCGTCAAGGGCGACACTTCCGGCAAGGTGCTCAAGCCCTGCCGCATCAAGCCCACCGGCCACACCATCCAGGTTCCCGCCTTCGTGGAAATCGGCGACAAGATCGAAATCGACTGTGCCAGCGGCGAATACCGCAACCGCGTGAAGTAATGCTGTAGCGCCGGCGTCTCGCCGGCGTCTTGTCGTGACGCCGGCTATCAGCCGGCTTTTTTACGTCCGTCTACAGCACGCTGGGCACGTCCGGCAGCTCGTTGGGGTTTTCGCCCGTGGCCGGAAAATGCCGGCGCAGCAGGCCATCCACCCGTTCGATGCCAAGCAGAGTGCCGGCCTCGAATTCGCCATGCCGGAAACCGGCTTCCATCTCGCGGCAAATGGCTTCCCATTCTTCGGGCAGGATCAGGCCGTTCAGGCCGCGATCCGCGACGATTTCCACTTCGCGATCCGCCAACAGCAAGTAGATCAGCACGCCATTGTTGGCGGCCGTATCCCAGATGCGCAGAGTGGAAAACACCTCCAGGGCGCGTTCCCGCGCCGTCATGGCCGCCATCAACTGGCCGGGGTGCAGGGCGCCTTCGACGGCGAAGCGCAGTTCGGCGGTATGGCCGCGTTCCGAGGCGGTGACTGCGGCTTCGATACGCCCTAGCACACCAGCGGGAAAACGCCGCCGGGTGAGCCAATCGGGGAAAAGCAGATGTCGAAACAGGCGGTTCATGTTTGCGTCCTCACCAACGTCCGGAAGCGCCGCCGCCGCCAAAGCCGCCGCCGCCGCCACTGAAACCACCCCCACCACCAAAGCCACCACCAAAGCCGCCGCCACCGCCCCCAGGGCGGCCTCCCCCGGCATGGCCGCCGACCAGGACGAACACGAAAGCCAGCAGCGCGACGACCAGACCCATCAGAAAACCGCCCAGCAACAGCCAGGCGCCCAGAAAAGCCACCGCGCCGGCCACACTCGCGCCGACCAGACGGCCAAGCGCCATGCGCAGCACACTCCCCAGGACAAAGATGAACATCATCACCACGGGGAGCGAGTCGCCCAGGCCTTTCATCGCGCCGGAACCCATCCCCTGGCGCGGGGCCGGCAGCGCCTCGCCCTGTACCCGCTGGATCAGGGCATCCACGCCGGCATCGACGCCGCCCGCGAAATCCCCCGCCTTGAAACGCGGCACGATGATCTCGGCGATGATGCGTTTCGCCACCACGTCCGGAATCGCGCCTTCCAGGCCGTAGCCGACCTCGATGCGCAAGGCCCGTTCGTCCTTGGCGATCAGCAGCAAAGCGCCGTCGTCGATCCCCTTGCGCCCCAACTTCCAGGATTCCGCCACACGCAGCGCATATTGCTCGATGCTTTCCGGCTGCGTGGCGGCGACGATGAGCACGGCAAGCTGGGCACCCCTGGCTTGTTCCAGGGCGGCGAGCTTGCTTTCCAGCGCCCGCCGGCTGGCGGTATCCAGCGTTTGGGTCAGATCGGTGACGCGGGCGCCGAGAGGAGGAACCGGCGTCTCCGCCCAGGCCGGAAAGACGGCGAACAGCAGGAACAGGCAAAGCGTGAGCGTTGCCGTGAAACCATCTCCTCCCGCTGTAGGAGCGGGCTTGCCCGCGAATTCCACCTTCGCGCCGCGACCACCGAGGTCATCGCCGGCAAGCTGGCTCCCACGTTGTGGTTTCATAAGGCGGGGGCGGGGTTCCATCAGAAACGACACCCCTCATTCCCCCGCGCACACCGCTGGCGCCCGCCCCTTGCCCCAGCCCTCGCCCAACCCCGCCAGCTTGGCCTCCGGCACCGCGTTGGCGAAAGTCACACGGGCGCCACCCGATTTCGGGCGCGGCCCCGCGCGCAACCCCTCTACGCCCAATGCCCGCAGCCTCTCCATCTGGGCATGCGCCTTGGCCAGCGTCGTGAAGGCGCCCAGCGATACGGCGTTCTCCATCGCGCCGCCACGCACCGGAGCAATATCCTTGACCCCCTTCTGGCGCGCGGCGTCGATAGCGCTCCGCATGGCGTCGGCATTGGAGAAGGGGGGCATATAGACCCACCAACCCAAACGCTTTTGCAGGTGGATGTCATAGCGCGCGGCGACAATGCCGGCGGCTTCCAGACGGGTTTCTATTTCGCCGAGCAAGCCTTCATCCAGCGCATTCCAGGCAAGACAGCGCGGATTGCGGGCGACCACCTCCGTGACTACCTCCGTGGCCACCTCAGTTGCCACCTCGGTTGCCTCCTTCGTCGTCTCCTTCGTTGCCCCCTCCGCAGCCTGGGGCGCGGCCGCACCATCGCTCACGGGTAGCGGCGCCCCCTCGGCCACCTTGGCCGGCGTGGCATCCGGACGCTCGACCCGGCCCAGCAGGCGCACCTTGTCGGCGTTGAAATCCACCCGCACACCCGGCTGTCCGCGCAAGCGTTCCATACCCAGGCCCGCCGCCAGCACCACCACGTTCAACAAGGCCAAAAGGCCAATCAATCGTCCCATGCTCCATCCTTCGCGATCCACGCCAACCCTTCCAATACCAGATCATCGGCCTCCACCACGGGAGGTTCCAGCAGGTTCGCCAGAAGCCCACGCGCGCCGCCGCTCAACAGGATCGTGACCGGCTTGCCGCGATGGCGCGACAGACGCTCACGCATGCCGGCCACCACGCCCGCCTGGGCCAGCGCGACCCCACCGCCTACCGCCGCGCCGGTATCGGTCGGAAAATCAGCCTCGATACCGGAAAACTTACCAGAAAACTCGCGCACACCCGCCGTGCCCTGGCGCAAGGCGGCCAGCATCAGATCCGGGCCGGGAGCGATGGCGCCGCCGAGAAAGCGGCCGTCCGCCGTCAGCGCGTCCGCCGTCAACGCCGTGCCCACGCTCACCACCACGCAATCACCCAGGCCACGTCGCGCGGCCGCCACCAGGGCGGCGTAGCGATCCGCGCCCAGCGACTCGGGCGGCTGATAGCCATTGTGCATGCCATGCGCATCCGGGGCCGCCGTCAACCAGGCCAGCTGTTCGACATGAAGCGCCAGCAGTTCGCCCAATGCCGCCCGTGTCGCCGCATCCGCCACACAACACAACAGCGCCCGGCGCACCGGGTAGGCCGCCCATTCCTCGCGTAGCGAAGCGACAGCCAGAGTCGGGCAAGCCCCGCGCGCCAGCCATGCGCCGGCCTGGCGCACCCCCCATTTGATCCGGGTATTGCCGGCGTCGACCAGGAGAATCACGCCCCACCCCGCAAACTCACCTCGCCGGAATGGAAGCGCAGCGGCCCCCGCTCGCTTGCCAGCAACAGGGCGCCGCTATCGTCCACGCCCAGCGCGCGCCCCGCGACCACTCCACCTCGCGCGTCGAACACTTGCACGATCTGGTTCTGGTGCATGTGCAAGGCCTCCCAATCCTGGCGAAAAGGCGCGAAGCCTTCGGCATCGAAGCGCTCCAGGTACGCATTCAGGCGCAGCACCATTTCCCGCAGCAACACATTGCGATCGAGGCCGCGCTCGCTCAGATGCTCGGAAAGATCGGTGACCGGCTGCTCCACCGCTCCCCGCAAAGACTCCGCCCCCAGCACATTGACCCCCACCCCGATGATGGCGGTGCTCGGCCCCAACATATCCCCGGCCAACTCGATCAGCACGCCGGCCAGCTTGGCCTCGCCGACCACGATGTCATTGGGCCATTTGACGCCGGCGCGGTGCAAACCCAATTCACGTAGCACCTGCGCCAGGCCCAGCCCCACGACCAGGGAAAGGCCCGACAACTCCCCGGCGGGCCGATTAAAACGCCACAGCAAGGAAAACATCAGGCCACCGCCCAGGCCGGCCAGCCAGGCGCGGCCGCGCCGCCCGCGCCCCTTGCCCTGCCACTCCGCCGCCACCAGCAATTTATGCGGCGCGGACGACTGCGCCAACGCCATCAGGTGGGAATTGGTCGAATCGAGCACAGGCACCAGTTGAGACCGCACCCCGCACGCGGACAACTCAGGCGAAAACAAGGCGGCATCCAGCCAGGAAACCGGCCGCGCCAGGCGATAACCGCGCCCGCGCACCGCCTGCACCCGCAAGCCCAACGCCTCGGCCTCTTGCACCGCGTTGTGTACCGAGGCGCGGGAAATCCGCAAGCGGCGCGCCACCTCTTCGCCGGAGCGGAAATCTACGTGGGAGAGTTGCCGGAGGATGTCCAACAGTTGGGGGGTCATCGGCGTCGCCACGGTTGGGGGTAGGAGCGGGCCGCGCCCGCGATTGCATGAAGCACCGACGTACCCATCACGGTAGCGCCGGCAAGGATGCCGGCGTCTTTCAAAAAGCCGGCTGGCCCTGAAGGATACCGCCCCTTCGGGACCATAAAGCCGGCGCTACATCGGCACCCCTTCAGCCTGAGGATTCAACCTATTTCCCGCAGTTGCAGGTGCCGTAGGAGCGGGCTTGCCCGCGAATATCAAGATGCTCCTGCCAAAGACAGGAACAATCACGTTGCAGGTGCCGTAGGAGCGGGCTTGCCCGCGAATGGCCGCGTTCTATCGCGGGCAAGCCCGCTCCTACGGGTGACGTTTCCACTCACCCCGCAGGTGATGCGAACAATCACCGGTCATGCCTTGGCCCACGCAGCTTTCGAGCGTTTTGCGTATGACCAACTGCGGTTTCCAGGTTCAATGGGCTGGTTCACATTTTTTGAGTGAGGGGCCGAACCGGCGAATCCACCCTTGGCGCAGCCGATGCCCGAGGAGAGCATAACCAATCAGCGCTGCCAGCAATCGGCTACCGTGCCGGTGCCACCCTCGATTTGCACACCCTGATGATTCAGTTCCAAGTCACCGCACTCTGCGTCAGTACCCTCTGGATGTGCTCTCAAGGTAAATGCTTGAGCGTTGAGTGTAGGGATGCTGATGGTGTAACGCTTGGCAGAATTAGCATCTTTGGGCGCCTGCCCCAGGCCCACACCAGCCGCCGTCACGGTGGCCGCCGCATTGGTGCAGTCGTTATCGAGTCGGTGATAACACCCATTTGCGGTGTAATTCCGCTCCATCCACCCCGCCAATTCAAGCAGCACCGCCTTCGCGTCCGCTCGCTGCGCCCGTAGCGTGTAGTCCTGATAGGAACTCACCGCCACCGCGCTCAGGATGCCAACGATCATGATCGCCACCAACAGTTCGATCAACGTGAAACCTTTGCTCATTTTCGTACCCTCTCGTTGCAAGACCGCGCCGACTCTACCCGCATCCGGCCATCCTGACTGTGATCCCTGTTCGCCATCGGCGCGCCTGTACACAAAGAAAATCGGCCCAGACAGGCTATTCCAGCAACTCGAACCAGGATACCCGTCCGCTACCCGCCGTACCGGTATTGATGACGATGTTCGTCTTGCTGCCCTCGCTACTATGAGTGCCCAGCGCGGTAGGCGCGAAAATGCCTATCCTTGTACCCCCGATCCCGCGCGCGAAGCTGGTGCCACCGATCGCGGCACCGATTTTTACGCCCGCCGCCCGCACATCACTGGAATCGACAACCCCGTCCCGGTTCACGTCGAAAACAGAGAACTGATCCTCCATGTACCCGTTCACCGCATTCAACCCCATGACCCAGCCGTCGCCACCGTACTGGCAGGGATCCAGCCGTGTCTTGGTCACGCCGCCTTCCGTATAGGTCTCGGTGGCGGGATAGAAGGTATTGAATGCGATCACACCATTGATAAGATTCATCTTTCCTGTCAAACGCTCCCCCGCTTCCGGCATGTCCCAATACCAGCCCAAGTGTGCGTTGGTACCGGGAGCGGGCATTGTAACCGTGTCATTGGGACAATCCACCAGCGTTTCGGCGGTGCAATAGGTCGGTATGGTTTTGACAGATTGCTTGCGTATCTGTTGAAGAGAGGTGGTTTCAACCGTGAATGTTTGCCCATACAAATTGCTACGCGTAATGCCGGATAAGCCACGATCCCATACTCCATAAAAAGACTGGCTATCCGTATTGGATCGATCCGTATCCTCGATATATTTCCCAGTTCCAAACAAGACAAGCTGACCGATCCTAGTGCCAACAATATGCGGAAAGACCTCGGGAGGAGAAATGATGGGCTGGCGTACCCCGGCGGCACTCTTTGCAACAAACACAGGCGATCCCACACTCCAGTTCACATTATTCGACGCGCTCAGATCGAATTTCCACAGGTTGCCGTTGAGATCACCCGCATAAACAACATCGACTTTCCCATCACCATCAATATCGTAGGGAGTGGGTGTGGACAAGCCATTCGTATCGAGTCCACCGCTACTCGTGTAATTGGCATTACCGGCGCACAACTTGCGGTAATCGGTGCCTTCGACCCATGTTCCGCTATCACCTGACGGACCAGACAAATAGACGACAAAGAGACAAGCCTGCTTGTCGGAATTCGAGGGATACCCATTTCCCACGATCATGGCCCATTTTCCATTGTCGAGGGTGGCATCGTGCACGCGGACTATCTGGCGTGCCTGGCCTCGATGGTCCGCCGCTGCCATGTTGTAAGTGTAATAAAGGTCGGGATGGGTAAATTCCCACAATACCCAACCGGCATGACTGGAGTCGCTGGAAGCCGCATTGGCTTCGGTGTTATTCGCCGGATCAGTTACGTCCAACAAGTAATACCCCATTCCACCCTTGTTAACCCCTCCCGCAAGAACCGTCTTCCAATTATTGCTCGTACTTCCTATATCCACATCGGCGGAAAATGGAGAGCCATCAACGTAGAACTTGTGGCCATAAGAAGGGCTGGCGAGTTGGTACAGGTTTGCGTTCACGAAAGAAGGGACGTAAGCAAATAACTCCGTTCCATCACTCGCCTTGACGGCATGCAGCATTCCGTCGTTGGCGCCTACATAAATAACGTTGGGCCGAGATTTACTAGCAATGCGGAACGCATTGTATCCGGGGTAATCCACATCTGAACGTCCAGCGACAGGCGGGGGGACATACCAGGGGTTGGAGTTGGCGATGTCACCCAGCACATTTCGGCCATTTGGATTGCTTGCTGAATAGGCATCGAGACGGGTGCTATCCAGATTACGGCGGCGAAAAGCATAAGGAACGCCGCTATTACAGGTAGAGCCCGCCCCCTCTTCACACTCACCGCTGCCACGCAAGTATTCAAGCAATTTTCCGCCATAGGCGTCTGCATCGGTAATGCCCGTGGGTACGCTGGTTTTAAGCAGGCTTTGTGCCGCATTTCCAATTCGATCCCAACGGAACGGAACTCCAGCCAAGCCACTATAGGTTGCTATCTTTCGCTCAGAGTGGGGCGGCGAGGAAACTTGCTCGGCCAGATCCCATCGTATGGTTCCGTAATCAACCGAAAGAATAGTTTTGTTAGCGCTATTTATGGTTCGGTTAATGTCATATGCGCGCATATGCCCCTTCCAATTGCTCTCTACCGTGGCCAGGTAAATCTCCCCCCCCTGCTCCAATGATGCGGTATTCGTCGCTGCCGCCGAGCCGGCCACGTTACGAACAAGCACATCGGAAAATGCATTGAGAAGGTTGGCAACAGCATCGCTGACATTGTTGCTAGGGTAAAAATAACCGTGGCTATTGAGCGCCAAGTGCCAAAGGTCATCGTAGGTTGGCCTGAAATCGACCCGCGTACTGGGCGGTAAGGTTGGCCATTGATTATTCCTCGTGGCATTTCCAGCCAGGGTGGCTGCTGTAACGGGATCAATCGCCCCCTTGGGAAAAACATCCCCCCCCTCGGCATTGGGCCCGACGATGTAGCGCACCACATGCTGCCAGGTTGCGGGGTCTTGCACGCCGGGAAGCAGCGTGTCTCTGAGATCGGTGCGCAAATCAGTCACCCAACCTTCAGCTCCAACCTGGCTCCAGGTGGACTGTTGATTGCGCCGATCCGGGTACGGCACACTTCTGGCAACTCCGGAAGTATCGGTATAAGAAACCTGGTCCGGTAACTCGACATCCGTATCACGTGGCGACATGTAGAGTCCCAGATTCGCCCATGAAAGTCCGGAATAATCGGGAGTAATAATGATTTCATAATTTCTACGGCAGCTTCTTATCGGCTGGCCCGAACCATCCTGATAGGCATCATCTCGGTTAAGCCTGTAATTGGTTCCCCGCGCCTCCCAGGATTGCGCAAAATTGGATTGACTTGAATAGATGATATTACGAATCGTAGCCAGCAGACTGGCGGATCGCTCCGCCTTGCTGGCGCCCGTGGAGTTCGCCACCGAATAGAATCCATCCACGGAACTCCCGGCACTTCCTTCCCTGCGGCTGATGGCGAATCTGAATTTATCCAGAACCCCCCTGCTGTTCAAACCGTCAAACAGCTTTCCCAGCATGCCTCGCGTGGCATAATCAGCGGATCTCCAATAAGTAAACCAATGCGCAAATTGTATTTTTTGACTGCCGTCCATTTCTTCGGTACAGCCAAATTTACGAGTTTCATCATTCAGGTTCCAACAGGTTCCCACGAAGCTGGCTTTATCAATAACTTGTGTTCCATTTTTAACCCAGTACTGGCCCAAATAGGCTTTATGGGCAAGAGGTGTGCTGGCTGTATTTCTATTGGTACTGTAGCTCATCATCGGATTATCAATAAATTCATCCAATGCCACCGAGCCAGCGCCGGAATAAGCCGTCATAGGGCTGTATAGCGCGTTTTTTGCGGAATCAACATTATCGTATGAGGGGAAGGCAGTTCCACCTAGTGAGGGCCATGCGCCATAGCCGCTGGCGGCAGCCAGATTAAAATACAAGAAATTGCTATCGGAGTGGAAATACCTTGATTTTGCATCGTCATATCTTATGTCACCGTAAATATCTTCAAGCCGTTGCGGGTACATTTCCTGGCCGTAATAAGGTTGGTTTTTATTTCCCGTAAGCAAGTTTTTATATCTTCCATTTGTTATCGAATAGCCAATTGCATTATTGGTCGCATTGTTACCATTGGCGGTAACATCCCCGCCCCCATATAGGGAAGTCTGGCTGCAAACATAACTGCCAACATCAGTTGCCGAAACACAACCATTAGCACTGGAAGTTGTCGATACAACCGATCTTGGCCACGGAGTCACCCTGAAGGCGAGAGGCTTGGCCGATAACGCGGAATAACTCCAGGGCGGGGATGTCAAGGTGGGCAGTTGCGCACTATCACTCCAGGGAATATCCTTGAGAAGTGATTCTCCCAGTGCCCAATAATAAACGGGAGAGATCACCACGTTCGGCAACAACACTTCGGTAACGAACATCGGCCCATCGGAAAGATTCAGGCCGGCACCGGCACGCGCGGGCAGCAAGGAAATCCCGAATACAATCACAAATTGCGCAAGACGATATGTTTTCATGGCCACGACTCCATCAATTAGTCGGCGTATACACTTCCTGCAGCATTACCCGGGTTCCTCTCAGCATGCCATAGCCGCGCACGGTGATACGGTAATAATATTTGCTGTTGCCAGGTTTTAACGGGAAGGATTCAATCAGGTATTCCGGTTGCCTTGATACGAGCGGCAAAGGCGCCGCAGGCAGAACATACGCGGCATTAAAAGAAAGTTGCGCCGCACCCGCCACTCCAGCCACTCGGCCAACCGGCTTACCAACAGTTGCCTCATCACGTTGATATTGAATTGCCGTCCGCCAATTTATCTCACTATCCGGGCAATCTGGATTATCTGGATTGGTAACCCAAACAGGGCAGTTTATCCAGTTAACGGCTGATGCCCATGTCGGGCCGTTGTAACACAAACCGAGAGAACATGCCTGCGCCGTGTAATCGGAATTGTTATCACCCGTCATTTCCACAAGAATGTTTCCCACAATCCGCCCTGAGTTACGAATGAACAGCTCGGCATCACGCAAACCAATTTCAGCGGCATGAAATGCAATATTACGGTCACGTGTATTACCCGCCATACGGCTTTCCAATAGCGCCGTTCCCAGGGTGCTCATGCCCAGGATGGTGAGCACGGTGAGAAAGAGGAGACTGGTGATGAGCGCGGCGCCACCTTCGTAGGAGCGCCGTTCGCGGCGCGATGCGCCGGCGGGCACAAAGGTAAAGCGTGTGGCCTGGGTGAACGTTCCATCTTTTGCCCCTGCCGGGGCGGCCGCGCCGCGAGCGGCGCTCCTACAGCACATATCGCCGTTTGGCGTGGCGACCTGGTATGGCGATCTGGCGGGGTAAATTCGAGTATTCATATTGCTATTACGGCAGAGTATTGACACGGTTGCGCAAGGTAAAAACCGACGTAAAAGTTCGCCGCAAGCGCGTGTCGTTTGGAACATAGAGCGCTCCCGAGCAATCTCTTATTGTTTGTGGCGCATTCGTTGCGCCATTATTTAGCGACCGCACCATGATGCATACCTGCACCGCCACCACATTAGACAGGTTTGCGGGTGTGATATTAAACGCACCAGGAGCGCCGGCCTCCGCATAACGTATTTGTAAATCCTCGACACCTTCCGCGAAGGGTTGCGCTCCACCCCCGCCATTTCCCGTACATGCCAATTCCAGATTGGCCCCGCCTATGCCAATCGTATTGGATACCGTACCGTATTGCCCGCCGCCTCCCGGTATGGCCGTCAGAGGAATGTCATCGCCCGCGTTATTGCAATCACGGGTCCTACTCACTCCCTGATCCGAGAGCTGATATTGCACGACCAGGGTATCCGTCTGCCGTGTGCCGCCATTGATGGTTACCACGCCACCGGCATTGACGGCCGCATTACCTCCCGCCGCCACCGCTCCATGTGAGCCGGATATCGGCGTCCAACCGCCGGAAGGAATTGTTTCCGTTGTTCGTGAATCGCTGGCTAGTGGTGTGATATCGATCCGCCCCGCCGAGCGTAATTGTCTGCCTATGAATTCCAGGGCAAAACGGCCGGTATCCTGCACTCTCGCGCTGGCATCCTGGGCAAGGTAGGTGGAACGGCTACCCATCAGGATATAGCCCAAGCTCGTGGTAATCATCAGCCCCAGGGTCACGGCGACCATGAGTTCGATCAGGGAAAGGCCGGACTGCGAGGCAGGGTGCGAAATGTATTTCATGGCCGGTACACGGTATAGAAGCAACTGGCATTGGCGGCTGGGTTTCCACAAGCGGTAGTCGCGGGGTTGCGCGGGGTGTCCGCACCCCATCCATTTTCATCATTCAGTTGCAGATCCGTCCAGCGCATCGCGATGTATAAAGTCTTTGGATCCGCGCTTACTTCCACAATGCGCGCATTGCCATCCGGCAGGGCCGATGCAATACAGATCACACGATTGTCGAAAGTATTGGCAACACCAGCCGCGCATTGGGCATTGTTGCCAATCAAATTTCTTGGGGCTGCCTGCGTGATGGCATTGCGTGTCGCCGTATCCACATGTAACCGTTCCGCAATATCCTGTACAGCCTGGCCGGCGATCACGTTGTAATAAGCATTGCGGTTGTTCTTCAGGCCGGTCATTTGCAATCCAGCCAAGCCAAGCAGGCCGAGCGAAAGTATGACCACGGTAATCATGATTTCCAGCAGGGTGAGGCCGGATTGGCCAGCGATGCCTTTGTTATATTTCTGTATTTTAGCGCGTGATCGCATGACCGTTTCCTCGCTCACAGATTACAACTGTTGGCATCATCTGGAATGCCATCATTATTATTATCAGGTGAAACTCTGGCACGGCCAGTTCCAAGGATAACCACGGCTGAAGATCGGGTTTGATTCCCAGAATTGAGTGTTTCACCTTTACAGGCAACCAATGTCCCATTGTTGCCCGTGCGTCCATCGGGAGTGAAAGTAATCTGGCTCACCACTTGTCCGTTACCTCTCAATGTCCAGCCTGATGCCAGGGCGGCATGCACTCGTAACACAGTTTCATTATCCAGGGCGCCATCACCATAACGATCAGGACAAGTTGCATTGCTTATTTTCTGATCGCCATTACAGTCCTCGAACACCTTCCAGCCATCCTCCCACTTGGCATTGGCATCCGCACAGTCAGTACCCACCGCTGTCGCCGCCCCCTTGCACACCACTACCCTTTGACCCCGTGTTATCGCCTCGCTGCGCGCGTAATTGATATCCGCCAGTAAATCGTTGGCATAACTGGCGGCCGTATTGGTAGCCATCATGTCTATGAATGATGGCACCCCGATAGTCAGCAGAATCACCGCGATGCTCATGGTGACCAGCAATTCGATCAAGGTAAGGCCGCGTTGCAGGGCGTGGGCCAGGTTGTGACGCATGGTGCCGGGTTCTCCCGATGGGCTGTGTACTGTGTTGGTTCCACCATCCTAGCCGCGCCGTGGCGGTGAGGCGGCAGATGGGCGACGAGCGGCGATTCTGCCACGATGAGCGGTGGCGCGACGTGGAGCGCGAGCACGGCGACTGACAGCAAAGAGGAATCTCTCGCCAGGGCCATACGTCCGGCCTTTGCGTCAGGGTGTATCGCGCCGCCGGCACCCACTAATTGCAGCCAGCCACGCCATCCGGAATGCCGTCTCCATTACCGTCCTGGGCCACCCTGGCCCTTCCCGTCACGTTGACGACCACGGCGGAGGAACTCGTCTGGTTTCCGGTATTGAGCACACCTCCCTTGCATGCCACCAGAGTGCCATTGTTGGTGGTGCGCCCGTCGGGCTGGAAGGTGATGCGATTGGCTACCTTGCTGTTTCCCCGCAACGTCCACCCATTTGCCAGCGCGGAATGGACTCGCAACACTTCTTCGGCCGCGTTGCCGGGGCAGCGTGAGGCATTTCCCGCCGGGGTGACGAGCCGATTGTCGTTGCAATCGACAAACACCTTCCAGCCA
Source organism: Hydrogenophilales bacterium (assembly GCA_023258975.1). Classification (GTDB taxonomy): domain Bacteria; phylum Pseudomonadota; class Gammaproteobacteria; order Burkholderiales; family Thiobacillaceae; genus PFJX01. The sequence goes on from JAHFRD010000001.1 coordinate 283,865, forward strand.
TTCTCCCACTGCCCGGTTGTGCAATTGGTCGCGGTAGGCCCCTTGCAGATGACGACGGTGGTTCCGCGTGTGATCGCCTCGCCACGCGCGAAGTTGATGTCGGCGATGAGGTCATTGGCATACCGGGTAGCCATGCTCGACGTGATGAAATCGACCAGCGAAGGCGCGCCGATCCCAAGCAGAATCACCGCGATGCTCAGGGTGGCCAGCAGTTCGATCAAGCTGTGGCCGCGTTGTGGTGTGCATTGTGGCGTGCGTTTTGGTGTGTTTACCTGGGCGAGACACACGGTGCCCTCCCCCCCCGATGGGCTGTACTGTCATGGCTCTGCTATCCTCGCCGCGTGTTGGCGGCGGGGTAACAGGCGAACTTATTGGCAGCGATTTTGCCACGATGAACGGCGGCGCGAACGGGCCGGCGCCCCGCCGGCCAGCGCATCGAGGGCGTGGTGGCGCCTGCGGCGCTCCTACCAGGAATTTCCATGTTGTTACACACTCCGCTTTGACCCGACCCCCCATGTCTTCCTGTCTCATTCTCGGCGGCGGCATCAACGGCCTGCTTTGCGCGCTCTTGCTGCGCCAGTCCGGGCTGGAGGTGCGCGTTCTGGAGCGGGGCGCGGTGGGGCGGGAATCTTCCTGGGCGGGGGCGGGCATTTTGTCCTTGCTGCCGCCCTGGGACTATGGGACGGAGGTCAATGCCCTGGCGCAACGCGGGCGGGCATTGTGGCCGGAATGGGCGGAACGCCTGCGGGTTGCGAGTGGAATGGGCCCGGAATATCTGGCCTGCGGCATGGTGTTGCTGGAGGTGCCTGGCGCGACGCGGCGCTGGCCTGGTGCATGAAACACAGGGAGGCCGCCCTGCCGCTTGCGGAGTTCCCTCACCCCCGGCCCCTCTCCCGGTGGGGGGGAGAGAGGGTCAGGCCTTGCGGCAGGCCATCAGGTAATTGACGTCGGCATCCTGTTCCAGGCGGTAGGCCTTGGTGAACGGGTTGTAGGTCATGCCCATGATCTGCACGGTTTCCAGACCGGCCTGGCGGGCGTGGCTGGCGAGTTCGTGCGGGCGGATGAATTTGGCCCATTCGTGCGTGCCGCGCGGCAGCATGTTGAGCACGTATTCGGCGCCGAGGATGGCGAACAGATAGCTCTTGGTATTTCTGTTCAACGTGGAAAGAAACACCCAGCCGCCGGGTTTCACCAACGCGGCGCAGGCGGCCAGGATGGAAGCGGGGTCGGGCACGTGTTCCAGCATTTCCATGCAGGTGACCACGTCGTACGATTCCGGCTGTTCGGCGGCGAAGTCCTCGGCGGAGATCAGGCGGTACTCAAGCTGCGCGCCGCTTTCCAGTTGATGCAATTTGGCGACCTTGAGCGCTTTCTCGGAAAGGTCGATGCCGGTCACCAGGGCGCCTCGCATTGCCATGCTCTCGGCCAGGATGCCGCCGCCACAACCGATATCCAACACGCGTTTTCCCTGGATGCCAGCCTGCTGGTCGATCCAGCCCAGTCGTAGCGGGTTGATGTCGTGGAGCGGTTTGAATTCGGAGTCTGGATCCCACCAGCGGTGGGCAAGTTGGCTGAATTTATCCAGTTCAGCCTGGTCGGCATTGGCCATGAGAACCTCTTTGAATCGCTTCGTAGAATTGCTTCGTGATTGCGGCCCGAATTGTCTTGCAGGCGAGCGCTTTGCGCTACCCGGCGGCTTGCTGGGTCTCGAAATGGTGGCGGAACAGGATTTCCAGTTCGTCGATGACCTCGGGCGCGGATTTGCCATGCACCAGATGCTGCGTCATCAGAGCGGAGGTTTCATGCAGAATCCTGGCGCGATCCAGCATCGGGTAGGTTTCGCGCAGTCGTTTGATCGCCTTGACCACACTTTCCTGAGTGGGGCGGGGAATGTCGAGCGGCTCGCTGGGAACCTCCGGCGCTTCGGGTTGGGCACGGGAAAGCAGGAATTCGGCGTAGTCGAACAAACCCTCCCGACGGCTGGGCGAGAGCGCGCGGTAGAGGCGCAGCAGTCGTCGCTCGTCAGCGGTCATTTGGCGCCACGCGGGATGGCGTATTCCTTGACCAGTGGGCTCTTTTCCAGGAAATCCAGGAATGACTGGAGCAGTTTGCTGCGGAATTTCTCCTGCGGGTAGACCAGCGAGAGCTGCCGGCGCAAAGGCGGATCAAGCGGGATGGCGATCAGTTCACCCAGTTTCACTTCCTTGGCCACCGTGGTGCTGGAGACCACCGCCACGCCCAGGCCGGCGGCGACCGCGCCCTTGATCGCCTCGCGGCTACCCAGTTCCATGACCAGATTGACTTCATCCAGGTTGACGCCATTCAAGCGCAGGAAATCGTCGATGCACTCACGCGTTCCGGAACCCGACTCACGGGTGATATAGGGATGATCCGCCACCTGGCGGGGGCTGGCCGAGGTCACTTTGGCGAGATCGGAAAACGGCGCGCAGATCATCACCAACTCGTCTTCGCAGCACACTTCGGTGACCAGATTGGGGTGGTGCGAGGGTGACTCGATCAGGCCCAGGTCCAGCGTGTGATCCGCCACCTTGTTCTCGATGGTCTCGGAGTTGGCCACGGTGAGGCGCGCCTGGGTTTCCGGGTGGCGTTGCTTGAACTCGCCGAGCAGACGGGGAAGCATGTATTCAGCGATGGTGGTGGAAGCGCCGATCAGGAGCGGTCCGCTGATCTGGCCGGTGAGCTCGGAAATTCGCGCTTCCATTTCACCGGTGAGATTGAGGATGCGTTCGGCGAAATCCAGCGCCAGTTCACCCGCCGGAGTGAGGGAAATTCGCCCGTGTGAGCGCTCGAACAAGCGGGTATTGAAGTGCTCTTCCAATTGCTTGACCTGGAACGTCACCGCCGGCTGGGTCATGAAGAGTAATTCCGCCGCTTTGGTGAAGGAAAGCTGCTTGGCAACGGTATGAAAAACTTGCAGGCGTCTGTCGGCCATTCTTATAAGCGGATAAATTTTAGTTATGTGATTCAATCATAATTTTCTTATCCAGCCCAGAAGTAATAGTGCCGGGCATCAAGAAAGCCGCCCGCGATTGGCTGGAAAACGGCGTACTGGCGCGGTTTCCGGATAGCGGGCGCCCAAGTGCCGTGATATAAGTTCGCCTCCCGATGGCATACCGATACCCCTCCACCACTCCGGCCTGATGAATCGCGGCTTTTACATCATTCTGGCGGCGCAATTCCTTTCCGCGCTTGCCGACAACGCCCTCCTGTTCGCCGCCATCGCCCTGCTCATGGAGATTTCCGCGCCGGATTGGCATGTCCCGCTCCTGCAGCAGTTCTTCATTCTTTCCTACATCCTGCTCGCCCCCTTCGTCGGCCCCTATGCCGACTCCATGCCCAAGGGGCGGGTCATGTTCGTCACCAATTTCATCAAATTGGGCGGCTGTCTGGCGATGCTGGCGGGCATGCCGCCGTTGTATGCCTATGCCATCGTCGGCCTGGGCGCGGCGGCCTATTCGCCGGCCAAATACGGCATCCTCACCGAGTACCTGCCACCCAGCCAATTAGTGAAGGCGAACAGCTGGATGGAAGGTGCGACCGTCGCGGCCATCGTGCTGGGCGCGGTGGTCGGTGGCCTGATGATCAGCCCGAAGATCGCCGGTTCCGCGCTGCATCAATGGGGCCTGGATGCCTGGCTGGGCGTGCCCCAGTTCGCCATCGTCATCATCGCGTTCCTCTATCTGGGCGCGGCCTGGTTCAACCTGCACATCCCGGTCGTCGCCATTGACCACCGCCCGCATCGCAGGAACCCCGTTTTCTTGCTGCATGACTTCTGGCACTCGTTCAAGCTGCTCTGGAAAGACCCGCTTGGCCAGGTTTCTCTGGCGGTCACCACCTTGTTCTGGGGCGTGGGTGCGACCCTGCGTCTGGTGGTACTGGCCTGGGCCGCGTTCAACCTGAAATTCGACCTCACCCACGCCACCCAGCTCACCGCCACTTCCGCCGTGGGCATCGCCGTGGGCGCGGCCATCGCCGGCAAATGGGTGAAGCTGGAAGATTCGGTGAAGGTGCTGCCGGCCGGCATCATCCTGGGCCTGACGGTCATCACCATGATTTTCGTTACGGACTGGCGCATCGCCGCCGTGCTGCTGTTCTTCATCGGTGTGCTCTCCGGCTTCTTCGTGGTGCCCCTCAACGCCTTGCTGCAACACCGTGGCCACCTGCTGATGGGTGCCGGCCACTCCATCGCCATTCAAAACTTCAATGAAAACCTCGGCATCCTCATCCTGCTCGGCGCCTACACCTTCATGGTCGGCCACGGCGTGCACATCCACTGGGTCATCGTCAGTTTCGGGCTGTTCATCAGTCTGGCCATGGCCGTGATCTGGCGCCGCCATCGCGACGACCAGGTGCATTGAAGCCCCACCTGGCCCAGCCAGGAAGCTGCGGCCGTCAGTCCTGAGACGCGGTGCTATCCGCCAGATACAGCGCGAAGCCCCCGCGAGAGTCGGCCCACTGAGAGTCAGCCCACTGTTTCGCGGCCCCCAGAAAAATATCGGCCAGATTTTCCCGCAGCGCGTCCGGAAGGGTGTCCGCGTGCGTGATCAGCAGATGGAGCGCCCCTTCGTGCCAGGACAGGTCAGCCAGGCATTCCTCCAGCGCATCCCAATTGCCGCCGTAGTAGTCGGGAAAATGCAGCGCATGGCCCAGCGCGGCGAGCAGGCCCGCCTTGTCGCCGAGCAGGCGGCCATCCAGTGTGGGCATGGGCTCCGTGGGTAAGCGAATCACCCGAAAGACGCCGTCTCCTGTCATTCCTTGATCCGCTTGAATGATCGGTAGTGATCCGCGCTGTACCAATACTCCCCTCCCCCGCCACCGGACACGATGCGGCGAGCGCCACGGTCGCGCGAGTCCGGCGTCGGCACGGTGAACTCATGGTAATAACCTCGAGCCTGCCTGGGCAGCAGGCCCTCGCGGTTGCCGAAAACGATGCCGTCCCGTGAATAAGGAAACGGTCCGCCCCGCTTGATCGACGCCAGGGTGGCGCGGCCTTCGGGCGGGAGTTGAGCGGCCGTAATTTCCGTGCCGGGAAGCGGTTTGCCACCGGACCAGAACGCCTGCGCGGCCAAAGGCAGCAGCGCGAGCAGCAGTAAGAGTCGAAGGTGTCGCATGGTGTCGCGCCCGTGTTTCTCCGGCACTCGAAAATCGCCGGCGGGACGCCGGCGCTACATTAGTCGCCGGCGTGATGCGCCACGAATGCCCGCACCGCCGCCACCTCGGCATCCATGAGATCGACCCGTCGCGGCAAGTTTTCGATGTTTTCCAGGCCGGCCGGACGTTCCGGCTTGCGGCCCAGGGCTTCGACGATGGTGTCCTCGAACTTGGCCGGCAGCGCGGTTTCCAGACACACCAGCGGCACGCCGATCTCGCGGTGTTCGAGGCCCACTTTCAGGCCGTCGGCGGTGTGCGTGTCGATCACTGTCGCGTACTTCTCCCAGGCCATGCGTATGGTCGCCAGACGGTCGGCGTGGCTGCTGGAGCCGGAGACAAAGCCGAAATCGGCCACTTTGGCGAACAGGCCGGCGGCGTTGAGGTCGAAGCTCTCGCCGGCCTCCACCGCGCGCCACAGTTCCGCCACCTTGGCGCCGTCGCGGCCGACCAGGTCATAGATGAAGCGTTCGAAGTTGGAGGCCTTGGAGATGTCCATCGACGGGCTGGAGGTGTGCAGCGTTTCCGCCGACTTGCGCGGGCGGTAGACGCCGGTGCGGAAAAATTCATCGAGCACGTCGTTTTCGTTGGTGGCGACGATCAGCTCGCGGATCGGCAGGCCCATCATGCGGGCAATGTGGCCGGCGCAGACGTTGCCGAAATTGCCGGAGGGCACCGAGAAGTCCACCGGCTGCCCCGCTTCCGTGGTCACGGCAAAGTAAGCCTTGAAGTAGTAGATGACCTGCGCCGCGACCCGCGCCCAGTTGATTGAGTTCACCGCGCCGATGCGGTATTTCGCCTTGAATTCGAGGTCATTGGACACCGCCTTGACCATGTCCTGGCACTCGTCGAACACGCCGCGCACGGCGATGTTGAAGATGTTGGCATCCTGCAACGAATACATCTGCGCCTGCTGGAAGCGAGTCATGCCGTGTTCCGGAGAGAGCATGAACACGCGCACATTGTGCTTGCCGCGCATCGCGTACTCGGCCGCCGAACCGGTGTCGCCGGAGGTCGCGCCGAGGATGTTGATGTCCTGCCCGGCCTGATCCAGCGCGTACTCGAACAGGTTGCCGAGCAACTGCATGGCCATGTCCTTGAACGCCAGGGTCGGGCCGTTGGACAGTTCCAGGATGAACACGCCATCTTCAAGTTTGCGTAGCGGCGTGATCTGGCTGAAATCCGAGTCGGGACGACCGTGGGAATAGGCATCGGTCGTGTAAGTCTTGTCGCACAGCGCCTTCAGGTCGTCCGGCTCGATGTCGTCGGCCAACCGGGACAGGATGGTGAACGCCAGTTGCCGGTAATCCATGTCACGCATGAACGCCAGTTCGGCGGCGGAGAAATGCGGATAGGTTTCCGGCAGGTACAGCCCGCCATCCGGCGCCAGGCCGCCGAGGAGGATTTGCAGGAAGGATTGTTTGGGCGCTTGGCCGCGAGTGGAGAGGTAGTTCATCTCTTAACCGTTTAGCGCTTCCATGCGAATCCGCGTCACCTTGCCGTGGATGGACTCCAGCGCCTCGATCTTGTGGATGGCGGCGTTGATGTCTTTCTCGCGGGCGACGTGGGTGAGCAGGACGACATCGGCCTGGTCTTCACCTTCGGCCGGTTCCTTCTGGATCATGGCGTCGATGGAAATGTTCAGGTCGGCCAGGATGCGGGTGACGTCGGCCAGGACACCGGGCTTGTCCAGGGCGCGCATGCGCAAATAGGCGGCGGTTTCCACTTCGGACATGGGCAGAACCGGCAGGTCGGAGAGTTGGTCCGGCTGGAACGCGAGGTGCGGCACGCGGTTTTTCGGGTCGGCGGTGGCCAGACGGGTGACATCGACCAGATCGGCGATCACCGCGCTGGCGGTGGGTTCGGCGCCGGCGCCCTTGCCGTAGTAGAGGGTGGCTCCGACGGCATCACCCCAGACCAGGACGGCGTTCATGGCGCCTTCGACGTTGGCGATCAGGCGCTTGCTCGGCACCAGGGTCGGGTGTACACGCAGCTCCACGCCATTGGCCTGGCGCTTGGCGATACCCAGCAACTTGATGCGGTAACCGAGTTGTTCGGCGTAACCGATGTCGATGGCGTCCAGTTTGTTGATGCCTTCGACGTGCGCCTTGTCGAACTGCACCGGGATACCGAACGCGATGGAGGCCATCAGGGTGGCCTTGTGGGCGGCGTCGATGCCTTCGATGTCGAAGGTCGGATCGGCCTCGGCGTAGCCCAGACGTTGCGCCTCATGCAGCACGGAAGTGAAGCTGAGGCCCTTGTCGCGCATTTCGGACAGGATGAAGTTGGTGGTGCCGTTGATGATGCCGGCCAGCCACTGGATGCGGTTGGCGGAAAGTCCCTCGCGCAGCGCCTTGATGATGGGGATGCCACCGGCCACGGCGGCCTCGAAGGCGACCATGACGCCCTTCTTCTGGGCGGCGGCGAAGATTTCGTTGCCGTGCACGGCGAGCAGCGCCTTGTTGGCGGTGACCACATGCTTGCCGTTGTCGATGGCCCGCAGCACCAGATCCAGCGCGGTGGTATAGCCGCCGATGAGTTCGACGATGATGTCGATGTTCGGGTCATCCACCAGACTGAAGGCGTCGTCGGTGACCTTGACATCGGCTCCCACCAACTCGCGCGCGCGTTCGACATGGCGATCCGCCACCGCGACGATATGGATGGGACGACCGGCGCGCCGGGTGATTTCTTCCTGGTTGCGGGTCAGGACGGCATGGGTGCCGCCGCCGACGGTACCGATACCGAGCAGGCCTACGTTGATTGGTTTCATTTCAGCAATCCATCTTTCTTGAACATGTCGCGCAGGCCGCGAATGGCCTGGCGGGTACGCATTTCGTTTTCGATCAACGCGAAGCGCACGTGATCGTCGCCATAATCGCCGAAGCCGACTCCGGGGCTGACCGCCACCTTGGCGTCGGCCAGGACTTTTTTCGAGAACTCCAGCGACTTCATGTGCGCATAGGGTTCGGGAATGGGCGTCCACAGGAACATCGTGGCCTTGGGCGCCTTCACGTGCCAGCCCACGTCGTTCAGCCCCTTGACCAGGGCGTCGCGCCGTTTCTGGTACATCAGGCGAATGTCCTCGACGCAATCCTGCGGGCCTTCCAGCGCGGTGATGGCCGCAACCTGGATCGGCGTGAAGGTGCCGTAGTCGTGGTAGCTCTTGATCCGCGCCAGGGCGGCGCAAAGGCGGGCATTGCCAACCATGAAGCCAACCCGCCAGCCGGGCATGTTGTAGCTCTTCGACAGGGTGAAGAACTCCACCGCCACTTCCTTGGCGCCCGGCACCTGCATGATCGAGGGCGCCTTGTAGCCGTCGAAGACGATGTCGGCGTAGGCGATGTCATGTACCACCAGGATGCCGTATTCCTTCGCCATCGCCACCACCTTCTCGAAGAATTCGAGTTCCACGCATTGCGTGGTGGGGTTGCTGGGGAAGTTGAGGATGAGCATCTTGGGTTTCGGCCAGAAATCCTTGATGGCCTTTTCCATTTCCTCGAAGAAGTTCACCCCCGGCGTCATCGGCAAGTGGCGGATGTCGGCGCCGGCGATCACCGGGCCGTAGATGTGGATCGGGTAACTGGGGTTCGGCACCAGCACGATGTCGCCGCGATCCAGTGTCGCCAGGGCCAGATGGGCGATGCCCTCCTTGGAACCGATGGTGGCGATGGCCTCCTTTTCCGGGTCGAAATCCACGTCATAACGGGTCTTGTACCAGTTGCAGATGGCCTTGCGCAGGCGCGGAATACCTTTCGACACCGAATAGCGGTGGGTATCGCCACGGCGCGCGGTCTCGATCATCTTTTCGACGATGTGCGGCGGGGTGGGCTGATCGGGATTGCCCATGCCGAAGTCGATGATGTCTTCGCCGCGTCGCCGGGCGGCCATCTTGAGCTCGCCGGTGATATTGAAGACATAGGGCGGCAGGCGCGTGATTCTGGGAAATTCGTCCATCGGAGGGGTTGCCGCAGGAGGCCGTAAAAGCGCGTAATCTTACGGGAGTCGAGCGCCCAGCGTCGAGCATCCGTGGCGACGCGGTTTCAATCCCGCGCGGGCGAAAAGCTTATTCGCGGCAACTTTCGCGTTCGATGCTTCAACCACTGATTTCCACACCCATGAAACTGCATCTTTCCCGAAGCGCCGATTCCAATCAGATCACCGGCTATGGCCCGGATCATGTCCTGGTGAACAGGATACGGCATGCGGCCAGCCTGATCGTGCTACCCGATGAGGTGATCGACGTCTGGGTCGGCCGTTTCGAGGACTTGTCGGTACAGGATTTCGATGTCGTGTTGATGCGCGCGCCGGAAATCGTGCTGCTCGGCAGCGGCGCCCGCCTGCGCTTCCCCGCCCCCGCCCTCTATGCCGGGTTGCTCAAGGCGCGCATCGGAGTGGAGGTGATGGACACCGCCGCCGCCTGCCGCACCTACAACATCCTGGCCGCCGAGGGGCGGCGCGTGGCGGCGGCGCTGATTTTGTAAAACTCAGGGCTCGATCCGGATCTGGCGCAACTCATCCGGATCGCACATGTACAGGGTCTGCCCTTGAATCTCGATACAGCCCTGGTCGGAAAGTTTGTGCAACAGGCGGGACAAGGTTTCCGGTTTGACGCCGATGCGGGACGCGATGATCTGCTTGGGGGCTTCGAGTTCGACTTTATGGCGCCCGGTTTCATCCGGATCGGAATGGTCGAGCAGGTATTGCAGCAGGCGGTCGGCGCCTTTCATGAGGGTGAGACGGTCGATTTCATTGACCAGCTTGTGCATGCGCGCGCTCATGCCGGCCATCAGACGGAAGCAGCGGCTGGCATCCCGCGCCAGCCAGGCCTTGAATTCGCGGCCATTGATGGCCACCAGGCGCGTCGGCGTCTGTGCCGCCGCGTTGACCGGGTAATGCCCGCCCATGAACAGCACGGCCTCGGCGAACAGCCGGTTGGCGCCCACCAGTTCGATCACCTTCTCATCCCCCTGCGGCGACGCGCGGAACAGCCGAATGACGCCTTCCGCCACCCAATAAAAGGCGTCCACGTTATCGCCCTGGCTGAACAGCAACTGTCCCGGCGCCAGATGAACCGTCGCGGCATGGCCGATGGCTTCCAGATACTCGTCGTCCTGCAACCCGGAGAAAAGATAGGAGCGGCGCAGAGATTCGAAATCGGTTTTTTGCAAGGCGGCATTCATGATCTACTCATCTCGACAGGTAGCGGCAGGATGTCACCAAAACGACGGATGGCGGCGAAATCCGCCACATCCTTGTCCGGGAGACAGGTATCCGGTTGCAGCACCGCCAACAGATGCGCGATGCCGTAATCACGCGCGGAGCGGAGCACCGGAAGACTATCGTCCACCAGGAGCGTGCGTGCCGGGTCGAATGGCTCCATCTCGCGCAGCATGGCCCAGAATACCGGGTCTTCCTTGGCCAGGCCGAAGGCATGCGAGGTATGCATGGCGTCGAAATGCACCGCCAGGCCGGTGCGATCCATCTTCAGATTGAGGCTCTTGTGGTGGGCATTGGTGACCAGCACCACTCGCTTGCCGGCCCGCCGGGCTTCTGTCAGGAACTCGGTCACGTCGGGATGCACCTTGATGAGATGGGCCAGTTCTTCCTTGAGCCGCACGATGTCCAGTTCGAGTTGCTCACTCCAGTAATCGACGCAATACCAGTCCAGGGTGCCCGCGCGGGCGTCATAGCGGCGGAAACACTCGGCATGCGCCGCCGCCGGCTCGATGCCGTGCTTCTCGGCGAATTTTTCCGGCACATAGACCTGCCAGAAATGATTGTCGTAGTGCAGATCGAGCAGGGTTCCATCCATATCGAGCAGGATGGTGTCGATCTCGGGCCAGGGTGGAACTCGGCGCATTGAATCAGCCTCCGTGGCAAAAAAGAATCGTAGTGTCTTAGAAAATGCACAACGCTTCCACGCCAATGCACTACTTTCGTATTAGAACTTTTGATGTTTTGTCGCGACTCACCCACTGTTTGCCGGGATTTCCCACAGCGCTTCCGAGTTCATGACCTTGCCTCACTCTCCACGGCCCCCGATTCGCACAGCAGCGCCGTGTTCATCACCAACGCGAAGGGGCAAATCGAGCGGGCCGGCCAGGCATTCACGCGCATGACGGGCTATCCGATGGAATAAGTGATCGGACGCAATCCCCGTTTTCTCAAATCCGAAATCCAGTCCGATGCCTTCTATCGACAGCCATGAGTGGCCATTTCCGCCGGCGTGACCTGGTGCGCGGAAGACAGCGAAATGCCGATGCGGCCATGTACCGGGCGAAACGGGAGGGGCGCGGCACCTGGCGCATGTGCCAGGCGGATGAGGATCAACCGTAGTTGAGGCCCATCGCCTCGCGCACGTCGCGCATGGTCTCGCGCGCCAGATCACGGGCCTTCTCGCAGCCGTCGGCGATGATGTTCTTCACCACATCCGGCTCTTCCGTGTAGGCGCGGGCGCGTTCCTGGATTGGCGCAAGTTCTTTCAGCATGGCTTCGATCACCGGCTGTTTGCATTCCAGGCAACCGATGCCGGCGCTGGTGCAACCCTGGCGCACCCAGGCGCGCAGGTCGTCACCACTGTAGACCTCATGCAATTGCCACACCGGGCACTTGTCCGGATCGCCCGGATCGGTGCGGCGGCCGCGCGCGGGGTCTGTGGGCATGGTGCGGATCTTCTTGCCGACCTGATCCGGGTCTTCGCGCAGGGAAATGGTGTTGTGGTAGGACTTGGACATCTTCTGGCCGTCCAGGCCGGGCATCCTGGAGGCCACCGTGAGCAGGGCATCCGGCTCGGTCAGGATCATCTTGCCGCCGCCTTCCAGATAGCCGTACAGGCGCTCCTTGTCGCCCAGGCTCAAGTTCTGGGTCTCGCCCAGCAAGGCGCGCGCGGAATCCAGCGCGGCGTCGTCGCCGGCCTGCTGGTAGCGGGTGCGCAGTTCCTGGTAAAGCTTGGATTTCTTGCCACCCAGTTTCTTCACCGCCGCCTCGGCCCGTTCCTCATAACCCGGCTCCTTGCCGTAGAGGTGGTTGAAGCGACGCGCGATCTCGCGGGAGAACTCGATGTGCGGCACCTGATCCTCGCCCACCGGCACCTGATTGGCGCGGTAGATCAGGATGTCGGCCGACTGCAGCAGCGGGTAGCCGAGAAAACCGTAGGTGGAGAGGTCCTTCTCGGTCAGTTTTTCCTGTTGATCCTTGTAGGTCGGCACCCGCTCCAGCCAGCCCAGCGGCGTCATCATGGACAGCAGCAAGTGCAGTTCGGCGTGTTCGATCACCTGTGACTGGATGAACAGGGTGGCTTTCGACGGATCGACCCCGGCGGCGAGCCAGTCGATCACCATCTGCCAGGTGGCCTCCTCGATGCCGCGCGGGTTGTCGTACTGGGTGGTCAGCGCGTGCCAGTCGGCGACGAAGAACAGGCACTCGTATTCGTGCTGGAGCTTGATCCAGTTTTTCAGGACGCCGTGATAATGGCCGAGGTGCAGGCTGCCCGTGGGGCGCATGCCGGAAAGAACGCGGTCTGCGTACATGGTTTCTCTAGTTGAGGACGATTTGAATGAGAGCCAGGAGTTTGATCGGTTCCAGGCCGAACAAAAAAGCGGCGAGCGTGATGATGGACTGGATCAGCGGCCACATCAGGATGCCGAGCACGCCCAGGTACATCAGGCCGATCAGGATGAACAGGCCATAGGGCTCGATGCGCGCCAGACCGTAGGCCAACCGCTGCGGCAGCAGGCTGACCGCGATACGGCCGCCGTCCAGGGGTGGCAGCGGAATCAGGTTCAGCGCCATCAGCACGGCATTGATGAAGATGCCGGCCGCGCCCATCAAGGCCAGCGGCATGGTGATCGCCGATCCGGGCATGGCCAGCGCCACCTTGATCATGCCCGCCCAGATCAAGGCCATGAGCAGGTTCGCCCCCGGCCCGGCGGCGGCCACCCAGAGCATGTCCTGCTTGGGTCGGCGCAGATGATTGAAATTGACCGGCACCGGCTTGGCCCAGCCGAACAGGATGCCGGCGCCACCCGAGAGCTTGGACAGCAGCAGGATGGCGATCGGCACGATGATGGTGCCGACCAGATCGATGTGGCGTAGCGGATTCAGGCTGATGCGGCCGAGCAGTTGCGCGGTGCGGTCGCCGAATTTCAATGCCGCGTAGCCATGCGCCGCTTCGTGCAGGGTAATGGCGAACAGCACCGGCAGGGCAAACACGGTGATTTTCTGGATGAGGTTCAGTTCCAAGGCGTACTCGCGATGTAGCGCCGGCGTCCTCGCCGGCGTCGAGGCTGGCCGGCGGGGACGCCGGCGCCACATGCCTCCTTCATTGCAATCCCAGGCGCGCGGCGTCGCCGGTACCCTGGCGGATCAACTCCGGCACCGGGCCGCTCAGGTCGATCACCGTGGTGGGTTCGATGCCGCAGTAACCACAGGTCAGGATCACATCCACGCGATTGTCGAGGCAGTCGATGATGTCATCCGGGTCATTGAGCGGATAGTCGTGTCCCGGCAGTTGCAGGGTCATGGAGAGAATGGGTTCATTCAACTCTTCCAGCAAAGCGGCGATGACCTTGTGATCGGGCACGCGCAGGCCGATGGTGCTGCGCTTCGGGTGCAGGAGACGGCGCGGTACTTCGCGGGTGGCTTCGAGGATGAAGGTATAACCGCCCGGCGTGGCGGCTTTGAGGAAGCGGTACTGGCGGTTGTCCACCCGCGCGTAGCGTGCGATTTCGGAGAGATCGCGGCAAATCAGGGTGAAATGGTGTTTGTCGTCGACCTCGCGAATCTGGCGTATCGAAGCCATGCCGTCCTTGTTGCCGATCATGCAGCCGATGGCGTAGCAGGAATCGGTTGGGTAGACCATCACGCCGCCCTGGCGCAGCAGCTTCACCGCCTCGGCCAAGTGGCGCGGCTGCGGGTTATCGGGGTGAACATCGAATATGCGCGCCACGCCTACCACCCTTCCCATACAGGCCGGCAACGCAGCGGCAACGGCATCAGGCGGCCCAACTCGCGACCACCTTCACCCGGCGCGTGGAAGTCGGAACCCACCGAGGCCTGGAAATCGAATTCCAGCGCCAGATCGGCATAGACCGGGACTTGGTCGGCGGTGTGGCTGCCGGTGACCACTTCAATGGCATCGCCACCCAACTCCTTGAAATCTTTCAGGAGATCACGCATCCGTTCCCGCCCGAAGTGATAACGCCCGGGGTGCGCCAGGACGGACTGGCCTCCCGCCGCGCGGATCCAGGAGAGGGCGTCGGCCAGACTGGCCCACTCGTGGTGAACATAGCCGGGCTTGCCCTTGACCAGATATTTCTTGAAAACGGTTTTCACATCCTTCACCACCCCGCGCTCCACCAGAAAACGGGCAAAGTGGGTACGGCCGATCAGCTCCTTGTTGCCGGCAAAGGCATAGGCGCCCTCCAGCGCGCCGACGATCCCGAGGCGCGCCAGATCTTCCGCCATGAGTTCGGCCCGCATGGCGCGGCCAAGACGGTTCCGCTGGAGGCCGAGAACCAGGCTTTCATCGACGGGATCGACGCGCAAGCCGACGATATGCACAGTGGACTTGCGCCAGGTGATCGACACTTCCACTCCCGCCACCAACTCGATACCGTGTTCCTCCGCCGTGGCGCGCGCCTCGGCCAGGCCACGCAGTTCGTCGTGATCGGTCAACGCCAGGAAGTTGACGCCCTGGGCGGCGGCGCGTTGCACCAGTTCACGAGGTGAGAGCACGCCGTCGGAAGCGGTGGAATGGCAGTGAAGATCGTAGACCGGCATACTGAGTTGTGACGCTCTGGCTTGTGACGCGGCCGACAATCATAGCAAAATGCCCGCCGCCCTCCCCCTCTCACCTTCCACCCCCGCGCGCCCCGTGAAGATTCTCTTCGACCTGTTCCCCATCATCCTGTTTTTCGCCGCCTATCAGGTGGGCGAGAAAAACCCCGAAAGCGCCACCGCTTGGCTGGCCGCGCTGGGCGTCGCCCTGGATAGCGGCACCAAACCCGGCGTATTCCTGGCCACACTGGTCGCCATCATCGCCAGTTTTGGCCAGATCGCCTGGGTGTGGCTGCGCCACCGCAAGGTGGAAACCATGCTCTGGATATCGCTGGTGCTGATCGTGGTATTCGGCGGCGCCACTCTGTTTCTGCACGACGAGACTTTCATCAAGTGGAAGCCGACCGTGCTCTATTGGCTGTTCGCGCTCTCGCTGGGACTGGCTCCGATCCTGTTCGAACGCAATCTGATACGCGCGATGATGGAAAAAAACGTATCGCTGCCCGACGCGGTCTGGAGCCGGCTCAACCTCGGTTGGACCGCCTTCTTCACGATGATGGGCATCGCCAATCTGTGGGTGGCGATGCACTACTCCACCGATGCCTGGGTGAACTTCAAGATGTTCGGCTCGCTGGGCCTGATGTTGCTGTTCATCATCGGCCAGACCATCTACCTGTCTCGGCATATCAAGGAAGAGGAATGAACCTGTTTTATGCCATCGTCGGCGAGGACGTTCCCGATAGCCTGGGAAAACGCCTGGCCGCCCGTCCGGATCATCTCGCGCGATTGAATCTGCTCAAGGAAGAAGGCCGCCTGCTGCTGGCCGGCCCATTCCCGGCCATCGACAGCCCCGACCCCGGCCCCGCCGGCTTCAGCGGCAGCCTGATCGTCGCCGCCTTCGACAGTCTGGAGGCCGCGCGGATCTGGGCGGATGCCGACCCTTACGTGGCCGCAGGCGTCTATGCCCGGGTCAGCGTCAAACCGTTCAAAAAGGTGTTGCCATGACCGATGCCATCCATGAGATGAAACAGCGCCTGGCCGCGCTGGCGCCCGAGCACATCGAGATCGTCGATGAATCGGCGCTGCACGCCGGCCATGCCGGAGCCAGGTCGGGTGGCGGCCATTACCAGCTCACCCTGATCGCCGCCGCCTTCGCCGGCCAGAATATCGTCGCCCGCCACCGCGCCATCTATCAGGCATTGGGTGACTTGATGAACACCCGCATCCACGCCCTTTCCATTACCGCCCTGGCACCCGGCGAACTTTGATCGAGCGGAACTCCTCCGTGTCGACCCACTCACAAACGACCACACCAACCCTTGGGGAACCCATGAAATACGCTCGATTGTTATCTCTGTTGATCGCCTGTTGCACCCTGCCGGCGCAGGCGGCCGATGCGCCCACCGCAAGCAAGCCGTTGGCCGTGGTCAATGGTGAAGCCATTCCCGGCATGTATGCCAATTTCATTCGGCAAAATCGGATCAAGCGCAACATGCCCCCCGAGTCGCTGACCGATGACGCGATCAAGGACGGGGCCGTGACCGCCACATTGCTCGCGCAGGAAGCGGTGAAGAAGGGCCTGGACAAGGAGCCTTCCGTGGCCGCCGCGCTTGAGTTTCAGAAAATGGAACTGCTCGGTCGCGCCGCGCTGGAAAACTATCTGCGCGCCCATCCGCTCAAGGAAGAGACGATCAAGGCGGAATACGATAACGCCAAGGCCAAGGCGGGCGATGAGGAGTACCGCGCGCGCCACATCCTGGTGAACAGTGAAAAAGAAGCCAGGGACCTCATCGCCAAGCTCACCGCCCGCAAGAAAGCCAATTTCGAGGAATTGGCCAAGAAACACTCCAAGGACACCTCGGCCGGCAATGGTGGTGATCTGGGCTGGGTGCTTCCCGCCAATCTGGTGCCGGAATTCGCGCAGGCGATGGTTGGCCTCAAGAAAGGTGAAGTCACCAAGAATCCGGTGCAAACCCGCTTCGGATGGCATGTCATCCGTCTGGAGGAAACCCGCAAGCTGGACTTCCCCGACTACGACAAGATCAAGGACCGCATCGCCAGTCAGCTCCAGCAACAGGAAATCGGCAAACTGGTTAAAGAGCTGGCTTCCACCGCCAAGGTGGAATAAGCACCTGAATTGCGCGGGGTGGGCATCGCGAGATCGCTCCCACCCCGTCATTCAATCCTTCGGATAATCCGGTCTCGGGTCGAACTCCGAGAGCTTGGCGAGTTGTTCATAAAGCGCCCGTTCCGCATCGCTCAACGTGCCGGACAGCACGATCTGCAACTGCACATAGAAATCCCCCGCCCCGCCTGTGGCCGGCATACCGCGCCCGGACAGGCGCAATTTCTGGCCACTACGCGACCCCGCAGGCACTTTCACCCGCACGTTCCCGTTCAGCGTCGGGGCAGTGATGGCCGTACCGAGTGCCGCCTCCCAAGGCGTGATCGGCATGTCCAGATAGATATCCCTGCCTTCCAGCCGGTAACGCGCATGCGGGCTCAACTGAATCACCAGATAGAGATCGCCCGCCGGCCCGCCATAGGGCGACCGCTGTCCCTTTCCAGGTACACGTAGACGCTTGCCCGACAGGGCACCAGCCGGCACCCGCAGCTTCACATCACGCGTGCCATCCCGCGCGGACAGGCTCAAATGTTTCTCCACTCCGTGAAAGGCTTCTTCCAGAGTCAGGGTAAGTCCTGCCTCGACGTCCTGACCAGGCACCGCGCCGCCGTGGAAGCCATGCCGACGGCTGCCTCCCGCCTGCTTGCGTCCTCCGAACATTTGCGAGAATAGATCGGAGAAGTCATTGCCGGAAAAATCGCCGTCGCCCCAGCCTGGTGGCGGTCGAAAATCCTGTCCGGGGCGATAGGAGCTGCCAAGCTGATCGTACGCGGCACGCTTCTCCGCATCGCTCAATACCTCGTTGGCCTCGTTGATCTCCTTGAACTTCTCCTCGGCGGCGACTTCCTTGGACACGTCCGGGTGATACTTGCGCGCCAGACGGCGGTAGGCTTTCTTGATGTCCTCTTTGCCGGCATCGCGCGCCACGCCGAGTATTTGATAGTAATCCTTGTATTTCATGGGGTTGGCAATGAGATTTTGCTGGCACGTGGATGGGGGAAGTCTTGCGGCCGTTGCATGCCGGCACAAAGCGCTATCGCGCGTACATGCTATGATGCGACGTCAAAATCAACCGATGCGAAATTAACATGAGCGAGCGCCAGAATCTTCAAGACGTTTTCCTCAACACCCTGCGCAAAGAACACGTGCACTGCTCGGTGTTTCTGGTCAACGGCATCAAACTGGTCGGCAAGATCGAATCATTCGATCAGTACATGGTCTTGCTGCGCGGCAACGACCAGGCGGTGCAAGCAATTTTCAAACATGCGATTTCAACCGTCTCACCTGCCAAGCAGATTGATCTGCCTAACGCCCGTAGCGAAAAACCGGTAGACGAATAATCAGGGCGGTCAGCGACTGGCCTCCCCTTTCCATTCAGATTTCAAGCATTTTCACCAGGTCGGCGGCTTCGGCCTTGACCAGCGCGTTCACGCATGCTTCCAGCCCGCGGTAGCGCTCAAGCAACACGACACCCTGCGCGGTCAGCCTGGCACCCCCACCCTTTACACCACCGGTTGCGGTTTCAACCAGTTGCAGTGGGCAATTTCGGTTGAGTGAATCCAGCATATCCCAGGCGCGGCGATAGGAAATATGCAACTGTCGCGCGGCCCCGGATAGCGAGCCCGTGCCATGAATGGCTTCCAGCAGACGTATTTTTCCCGGCCCGAGATTAAGCGGCGCGGGGAAAAGGATGCGTACGATCGGTTCCTGGGACATGAAATGACCAGCCTTGGCGAGGCCGGCCATTTTACCCGCAGACACCACGCCACCCGCGAAAGGGTGGTCGTGCATGAGAGTGTTTACTTCGCTTTCTTGAAGGTACTGGTCACCAGCACATCCACCTTGGCCTGCGGACGATGGCATTGGGTGCAATTCCACCGTCCCATGTAGAGCTCGCCCTTCTTCACATTGGCGTAATGGCTGGCGGGTGCCGGAATCGGCATGCCCTTGACGATTTTCTGGCCGAGAAGGTCGGGCTGCACATGGCAATCCTTGCACAGGTTGGAGTCGCGCGTAATGGGCAGCATATCCTGTGTGCTATGCGTGATCATGGGCGGGGCGCTGTTATAGGAACGGAGCGCGCGTTTGTTGGTACCTGGATCGCCCCCCCCATAACTGAAGACGTCCGGGTTTCGAACGTCATAGACGCTGGAGTTGTATAACCCGAGAGAATCTTCGGGGATGGCCTGGTCCTGTACCGCGAAAGCGGGCAGGGACAAGAGAGAGGCCAGGACAGCACTCAATAGCAAGGTCTTCCTCATTTCGTCCTCCTTTGAACGGCAATGGCGTCCGCCTGCACATTGTGGCTGCGGATCAGGGGTTTGAAATCGAACTTCAGACTTCCTTCGGGGCAAATCGGCGAGCAGCGACCGCAGTTGCTGCATTCACCGGAAAACACATATCCACGTTCATCCAGCTTCTTCAGGTTGAGTACCTGCGGCTCAGGGCAGACGCTGGCGCATTCCCCGCAACGGGTACAGGTATTCTTGTCGAAACGCACCCGGAGCAGCGCGCTCTTGCCGACCAGGCTATAGAAAGCGCCGAGCGGGCACAGATGGCCGCACCAGCCATTTTTCAGGATCAGCAGATCAAACAGGAATATCGCCAGCAACGCGGTAAAACCCATCCCCAAACCGAAAATGATCTCGCGATGCGCCATACCGATCGGGCTCACCCACTCGAAAGCGGCGAGGCCACTGACGGCCGAGATCAGCAAGGTGGCCGCCAGGACGAAATATCTCAGGGCGCGCGGCAGATGGATGACGGCCCGAATGCCCAGTTTGTCGCGCAACCAGCCGGAGGCATCGGTCACCACATTTACCGGGCAGACCCATGCACAGAACACACGCCCACCGATCAACAAATAGAACCCCAGCACGATAGCGGCGCCGATCAGGCTTTCCTGCCGCAGGACATGGCCGGTCAGGAATATCTGCAAGGTGGCGAAGGGATCGGTCAAGGGAATCAGGCCGATAAACATCGATGCGGAGAGATTGCCCCTGAGCAAAGGAACATTCTTCGCCACCTGCCAACCCCAGTGCGCCGATCCAAAGAACAGCAGGAGAAAACCGAACTGAGTGAGCCGCCGCAGAACGATGTAACGCCAGGACCAAGCGTTGGCGCCAAGGGAACGGCTATGGAGCTTTTCCACGGAGGCCAGGGCGTCGGCTTTGCCGAAGGAGGGTGGCGCGCTGCTCATAACCCACCCGAGTTCAGATAATCCATGCCCGGAGCGGTCTTGGGCACGGGGGCATCAGGCGCGGACGAGGGTGGCGCCGCAGCCGGTTTGAAGTCCTGAGTCACCTCGGTATCGAATGTCCAGCCCAGGCGGTAGTGCTCGCCGATTTTCCCTTGTACGAGCTTGTGCGGCAGGATGCGGATGGCGGCAATCTCGGTGGGGCAAGCCTTCTCGCAGATGCCACATCCTGTGCAGGCATCGGAATGGACCAAAGGAATGAACATGGCATGCCTGGACGTCTGCCTTGGATGAGTTTCCAGGGTGATGGCCTTGCCCTTGATCGGGCATTCGCGGTGGCAGATTTCGCAACGCAATCCCTTGTACGACAGGCAGTTCTCGATATCGATCACAGCCAGTCCCATGCGCGCATCTTCGATGCGCTTCAGCTTGGGTGACAGCGCGCCGGTGGGGCAAGCATTCATGCAGGGAATGTCCGGGCACATGATGCAAGCGCCGGTACGCGGTGTGTAGAACGGCATGCCGATGGGTAGATTGCCGCCAGCCGGTTGCAATTTGAGAATGTGTGGCGGGCAGTCGACCACGCATTGACCACACTTGATGCAGGCGGCGTTGAAATCGTTTTCCGCGAGGGCGCCGGGCGGCCGCAGGGCATAGGGCGCAGCGCGCGCCTCGTTACGCAGGATGTAGTCCCACAAGAGGGCGCCGGTACCGGCGATCGCGGCGCCTTGCGCCAGCTTCACCAGAAAATCGCGGCGGGTTGGATGCAGGCCACTCGGGCCTTGTTCGGACATTTCTGATACCTATCGAAAAGGGCATTGATCAGGCCGGGGTGAGGAAGCGGGAGGGTCTGGCAGACCGCGCTCCCTCACCCCGGCCCTCTCCCGAGGAGGGAGAGGGAAGAAGGTTGCTTACATCAAGCCTTGTAGATCTTCACCGAACACTTCTTGTAGTCGGTTTCTTTTGAAAGCGGGCAAGTCGCGTCGAGGGTGACCTTGTTGATCAACACGCCCTCGTCGAACCAGGGCACATAAACCAAGCCGCGCGGCACACGGTTGCGACCGCCTGTTTCCAGTCGCACCTTGACCTTGCCGCGACGCGACTCGACCCAGACCAGGTCATTGCGCTTGAGGCCCTTGGCGTCGGCGTCCTTCTGGTTGATCCAGCACACGGCGGCCGGCACCGCGCGGTGTAGTTCCGGTACCCGCCGGGTCATGGTGCCGGAGTGCCAGTGCTCCAGCACGCGACCGGTACACAGCCAGAGATCGTAGTTGGCATCAGGCTTCTCGACCGGCGAGGCATAGGGGCGGAAGTAGATCTTGGCCTTGCCGGAGATGTCCACCTTGTTGGCGGGATCGCCGGGCTTGTCCAGATCACCCATGACCATCTTGGCGCCGTTGTTTCCATAGAAGTCGAAGCCCGATCCCGGTTTGACATAGGGGTCGTACTTCTCGTTGTTGCGCCAGCCCGTTTCCACCCACTTGCCGTCTTTCTCCACTACCGGCCATTTCAGGCCGCGCACGCTGTCGCCGTGATAGACATCGAACGGAGCCAGGTCGTGGCCATGGCCGACACCAAATTGGCGATATTCCTCGAACAACGCCTTTTCGGGAAACCAGCCGTCATTGAGAAGATCGGCGATATGGTTGCCGTGCCCCTTGGCCACGGGATCGGGCCATTTGACCTTCTTGTTCTCCGGCGTGGCGAACAGCACATCGTAGAGCGTGGACTCGGGGGTGTACCCCATCTTCACCGCCTCATCGAGCACACTGGGCAGTTTGCCGTCCTCAAATCCCTCGGACTTCAGGCCAGGAATCTTCTGCTCGCCCCAGACGTCCTTGAGTTTGAAGCGTTTGGACAATTCCAGAGTCATCCACAGGTCACCGCGCGCCTGGCCGGGAGGCAGTATCTGCTGGCGCCAGACCTGGGTGCGGCGCTCGGCGTTGCCGTACGCGCCCCATTTCTCGTTGATCATCGCGGCGGGCAGGATCAGGTCGGCCACCTTGGCGGAAACGCCGGGGTAAGCATCGGCGACGACGATGAAGTTATTCATCTCGCGCGCGCCCTTGATCCAGTGATTGACGTTGGCGGTGTTCTGCCAGGGGTTGTTCACCTGGGTCCAGGAAAACAAAACATTGCCGTCTTCCAGATCGCGCATGATCTTGACGAAGTGGCTGCCCATCTGCGGATTGATGGTCTTGGCGGGCAATTTCCATACTTTCTCGGTGATGGCGCGGTGTTTCGGGTTCATCACCACCATGTCGGAGGGCAGGCGGTGGGCAAAGGTACCCACCTCGCGCGCCGTGCCGCAGGCGGACGGCTGGCCGGTCAGAGAGAAAGCCCCGTTGCCGGGCTGGCACTGGCGGCCGGTGAGCAGGTGGTTCGTGTAGCACTGCTCGTTGACCCAGGAACCACGCTGGTGCTGGTTGAAGCCCATGGTCCAGTAGGACACGATCTTGCGGCCCTTCTCGCAATAAAGGTCGGCCAGCGCCTGAAGCTTGGCCTTGAACGCGTCCATCGACTCGTCCGGATCACCCTTGGCGACCGCAGCAGTGAACTCCAGCGTGTACGGCTCCACGGCGGTCTTGAAGTCGTCGAAACTGATCGCCCAGTCCTTCATGGCTGTGGCGGCGTTCTTCTGCTCCACCACCTCGCCTTCCTTCTTGCGCTGGGCGATGGCTTCCCACTTGTCGATGACGTGGGACTGCTCGTTCTTGACGATTTCCATCTCGGCGGCCGAGGCGAACTTGTCGGCATTCTTCGGGCGGAAACCGTAGCCAATGTCGTAGGGGCCGGTGGCGAACTGGGTATGCTTCTTGACAAATTCATGGTCCACGGCATCGCGCTTGACGATTTCGCGGGCGATGTAGTTCTGGATCGCCAGGTCACCACTGGGGGCGAAAATGATTTCCAGGTCGGCGATGTCCGAAGACATGTTGCCGTAGGTGGACAGATTCACCACTTTCATCTTGCTGTGGGTCAGGCGGCGGTCGGTGATGCGCGACCAGAGGATGGGGTGCATCTCGGCCATGTTGGCACCCCAGAGGATGGCGGTGTCGGTGTGTTCGATGTCGTCGTAGTTGCCCTGCGGCTCGTCGATGCCGAAAGTCTGCATGAAGGCGACCACGGCGGAGGCCATGCAGTGGCGGGCGTTGGGGTCGATATTGTTGGAGCGGAAGCCGGCCTTCATCAATTTGGCGGCGGCATAACCCTCATGAATGGTGTACTGGCCGGAGCCGAAGATGGAAATGCCGTGCGGGCCTTTTTCCTTCATGGCCCAGCGCATTTTCTCTTCCATGATGTCGATGGCCTGTTCCCAGGAGATGGGAACAAACTTGCCCTTCTTGTCGAACTTGCCGTCGGTCATGCGCAGCAAGGGCTGAGTCAGGCGATCCTTGCCGTAATTGATCTTGCCGTTGAAGTAACCCTTGATGCAGTTCAGCCCCTTGTTCACGGGCGCGTCCGGATCACCCTTGGTGGCGACGATACGGCCACCCTGGGTGGCGACCATGATGCCGCAGCCGGTGCCGCAGAAACGACAAACACCTTTGTCCCACTGCCACCCGGCTTCCCCACCCTTGACGGCGGCCTCGGCCTGCTCGGACAGCGGCATTCCCACCGTGGCGGCGGTGGCACCGGCAATACTGGTCTTCAGAAAATCACGACGCGAAAGTCCCATCTCAGCCTCCTAGAGCTTGATCAACTGTTCAAATATGCCGGTACGGCACAGGTTTCGAATCCATCCTGCTGTTCTTCCAACTCCGGCGGCATGGCTTCGTAAATGCGTTCATCCTCGGCGAGATAGTGGTAGACCATCTCCGCCATGATGACGTGCGGCAGCGCCTTGATGCGCTTGACGCCTTCGATCTCGGCATGAATATCTTCCGCCTCCTGCACCGCGACGATGCGGCCAGTTGCTTCATCCACCTGATGTACTTCCACGCCTTCCAGCGCGTTCAGGGCAGAAACCACCATGCCCTGACTCCCCGGTTGGGCTACCACCAAAATGCCTGACAGATTCACGGCCTTACTCCTTTGGGGTTAGATGCGGGGCAATCCTGACGACGCAGTCCTTTATTTACTTTGATAAAGATCAAGTTTAGTGCAGGCTTTAAATGTCTTAATCGTCCACCCTAGAACAGGAGCACTCATTTGATCCAGGAAACCCGTCACTCAGTCGCTGAAATCCTGTCCCGCCAACCCATGTTTCGAGGCCTGAGTCTGGAAGAGTTGCAGCTGATCGCTTCGGGTTGCCGGGAGTTTCGCGTCAGAAAGAACGAAGTATTGTTCCAGAAGGGTGACGAAGCCCTGGGCCTGCATGTATTGGTGATGGGACAGGTCAAGCTGGCCATCCCCTCGGTGAATGGCGTGGAAAAAGTCGTGCATATGTGCGGCCCCGGCAGCACCTTCGGAGAGGCGGTGCTATTTCTGGATCGGCCCTATCCGGTGACCGCGCAGTCCACCGTGGACAGCATCATTCTGCTGATAACCAAGCGCACCCTGCTGGACGCGACGGACGCCAGCCCCATGCTCTCGCGCAAGATGCTGGCCAGCCTGTCGGTACGCCTGCACGAACTGCTCGAAGACATGGAAACCTGCACGCTGCGCACCAGCGCGCAGCGAGTGGTGTGTTTCCTTACCCAGTCCGTGCCATCGTTGGATGAAACCCGTTGCGACATCCATCTCCCGGCCAGCAAGCAGACCATCGCCTCGCAGCTCAATCTGGCCCCGGAAACCCTCTCGCGCGTCCTCGGCCATCTCTCCGAAGCGGGCCTGATCAAGGTCAAGGGCCGCACCATCACCATCCTGGATTGCCAGAAACTGCGCACGTTCACGGCGTAGACACACCGTCACCCGACCTCGATTGGTAACGGAGAATTCAGAACAGGGTGAAGCGGGCTGCCTGACCTGGCAACCAGGGCCGCGAGGTAGCCTTCACTTGGCTGGAAGTGCGTGTACTGTAGATATCCATCTCGTGCCCAAGGCTGCCTGGAACATTCAGGAGGTTGCATCTCGCGCCCGAAAAACTTGAATGTCGCTTCCTTGAGAGTCCACATCCGGTAGAAACGAGCGCTTCGTTCGGATACAGGAAATGACAGAAAGCAACGCAATTCGGCGGGGCTGCAAACCTGTTCCGTGAGAGCTTCGAAATCGCGCTCACGGCAAAATTCCACATCCAGCCCAATTTCCACCCTGGCTATGGCGCAGGCAACCAACTCCCTGGAGTGGGACAAGCTGATTTCGGGCACATCAGCGCCGACCAGGCGCGGCTTGCCGGAAGCCGCATCAAGCCGCCATTCCGCCGCGACGGCGCCATATTTCCGCCGCAATGCCTGGCGGAGCAGGAAACGCCCCAGAATGAACTGCGCGCGGCGGCGAGGATGGGTGATACGAACCAGACGCTCCACGCTGTTCCGATCCAACCGCCCGGCCATCTCCTCGCAATCCTGGTGCCGTATATCGGCGAGAAATACATCCACTTCCGTGGTTTTCATGGTCAATTCCCACTAAAGGCATTTCGGATAGAATCGCCCGGTTTGTTTACAACAAAATTTGATATTCAAGGGAAATAAGGGGGCGCCGACAGCATGGCAGGGTGGGGCTCCGCAACATCATGCATATGAAACTATCCGCGTGCGCCGCCTGGGCTCCCGGCCTTTGCGACATCTCCGCATGGCGATCCTGGCGCGGCGCCCCCCCCGCCGACGATGGCTCCGCGCCGGAAGTCCGTTTCGTCGATGCCATGATGCGTCGCCGTCTGGGGCGTTTATCGCGCATGGCGCTGCATGTTGCGAACGAAGTGGCCGCTGGCCTGACCTCCCTCACCACCAAAGTTTCCACAGTATTCGCCTCGCGCCACGGCGAACTCTCGCGAACGGTGGACATTCTGCATGCCCTGGCCGCCGACGAGGCGCCCTCCCCCACCGCGTTCAGCCTTTCAGTACACAATTCAGCCGCCGGAATCTTCTCCATCATCCGTGCCAACCATGCGCCCTCAACGGCTCTGGCCGCCGACGATGAAACCCTGCTCTGGGCCTTGCAGGACGCGGCCATCCGGCTGGCCACCGACCCCGATTTGGTGATCCTGCTGATCTATGCCGACGAACCCCTGCCTGGGGAATACCGACAGTTCTCCTCCGTCAAGGAATCGGCCCATGCGCTCGCCTTCCTATTGCAGGCTGGCGAAGGCATGAACCTGGAATGGGCCGAGAACCGGGGTCTGCCGCCTTCGCGCGAGCCATTGTCCCTGGCCATAATGGCGAACCTCCTGGGACATCGGGATCGCCTCGTATGGCATGGTGAACGACTCTCCGTTCAAGGTCGCCACCATGCTTGAAAACGTAAATTACCTCTGGCGGTTAAGTGTGACTGGCGTCTGCTTCGCGCTATTCAGTATCGGCGGCTCCCTGCTCACGGCTCTGGTGTTTCCGCCCCTGCGCCTGCTTCCAGGTGGCGAAGCCGAACGCAACCGGCGTACCCAGGCTCTGATTCAACGTTTTTTCGCGGTGCTGATCGGTCTCCTGCGCGCGCTCGGCGTCATGCGTCTGGAATTGCACAACGCCGAGATGCTACGCCGATGCGGCGGCATGCTGGTATTTGCCAACCATCCCAGCTACCTGGATGTTGTGGTGATGCTGTCGCTGATGCCTCGCTCATCCTGCGTGGTCAACAGCCGCCTCTGGCGTAGTCCTTTCTGGGGCGGCGTGGTGCGCTCCGCCGGCTACATCCGCAACGATGCTCCGGAAACCCTGGTGGACGATTGTGTCGCGGCGCTGGAAGGCGGCGAACCACTGATCATCTTTCCCGAAGGCACCCGCAGCGTGCCGGGGCAACCTCCACGCATGCCACGCGGCGCCGCCCACATCGCGCTGAAAAGTGGGCGCGACATTTTGCCGGTGATCCTCACCTGCGACCCGCCGACGCTGACCAAAGCCATGCCCTGGTATCGCATCCCGCGGCACGCGTTCACATTCCGGCTGGAAGTCCGGCCACCGCTCAAGGTGGCCGACTGTGTCGGCATCTCGGAGCCGGCCAGCCTGGCCGCGCGCAAATTGACCACCTATCTGGAAAGCTATTTCACAAGGGAATTGAATCACCATGAACGTTGCAACTGACGAGCTTGAATCTGCCATCAAGGCGCTGATTGTCGATGCCCTGCAACTGGAAGACATCCGGCCCGAGGACATTGATGCCGACGCGCCCCTGTTCGGAGAGGGACTGGGGCTGGATTCCATCGACGCACTGGAACTGGGCGTCGCGCTGAAAAAACATTTTGGCCTCACCCTGGCCACGAACGACCCCGCCATCAAGGACCATTTCCGTAGTGTGAGCAGCCTTGCCCGCCTCATCACCAGCCAACAGAAAGCCTGATCATGCCGATGACCGACGACGACATCCTCAACCGCCTGCGTGGCATCCTGGTCGAGAACTTCGAGATCACCCCGGAAGCCGTGACCCTGGAAGCCCATCTCTACGAAGAACTGGGGCTGGACAGCATCGACGCGGTCGATCTGGCCATCAAGGTGCAACAACTCACCGGCAAGCGCATCAAACCGGAAGATTTCAAGCATGTGCGCACCGTGGGCGACGTGGTGGCCACCGCCCGGCAACTTCTTGCCGCCTGAACACGCATCTTGAAGCTGCTCCACATTCTGCCGCGCGGACTGTTGTTCGCCGCCCTGCCGTTTCTCGTCTACTTCGCGCTGCAACATTTACAGCCGCGAGAAGTGGCCCTGCCGCTGCTTGCCCTGTTGCTACTGCGCACACCCGGCAAGGTGCTCGCCTATGCGCGCGGGCGGGGGATGCGCGCCCTTCTGGCGGCGGGAGCGGCGCTGGCGGTGGTGGCGTTGCTCTGGCAAAGCAACGACCCGGTCTGGGTATTGAGCTACCCGATCTTCATGAACGCGCTGATGCTCGGCGTATTCGCCGCCTCCCTGCTGCATCCGCCCAGCGTCATCGAACGCCTGGCACGCCTGCGCCATCCCGACATGCCGCCCGAGGGTGTGGCTTACACCCGCCGCATCACCCAAATCTGGTGCGGTTTCTTCGTCGCCAATGGCGGCATCGCCGCCTGGACCGCATTCGCCGCCTCGCGAGAAATCTGGGTGCTCTACAACGGCCTGATTTCCTATCTGTTGATGGGCATGATGTTCGCCGGCGAATGGCTGTTCCGGCGCTGGCGTTTCGGTTCGGAAGCGACGTGATGAAGTTGGCTCTGGCTGAACTTGTCGCCATCGGTCGCCCACCTGAACACCCGGTGGCCTGGGTGGACGAACGCCTGATCGACTGGGCCGAATTCCGTGCCCGCGTCGTGAATCTGAGCCGCGCCCTCGCCTCTCGACCGGAACATGACTGGCTGCTGGCCTGTGCCGAACCTTTCGACTTCGCCGTCGCCCTGTTCGCGGTTTGGCATGCCGGGCGCCGCGCCTTGCTGCCACCCTCGCTACGCGAGGGAGCGATAGCCGAACTCAGGGATCAGGCCGACGGCATCCTGGATCACCCAGCCACCTGGCCCGCCGCTTCGATGGAGGGCCTTGAACCGAAACCGCTCGACCCCGCCCGCGCCAGCCTCGACCTGTTCACCTCCGGCAGCGGCGGACAGCCCAAGCGGATCACCAAGAGCCTGGCCCAACTCGATACTGAAGTCGCCATTCTGGAACAACGGTGGGGCGATCAAGACGGCGGCCCGGTGTTGGCGACGGTGCCACACCACCATATTTACGGCTTGCTGTTCCGCCTGCTTTGGCCACTCGCCGCCGGGCGTCCATTCGACAACCAAACCTGTACCGCGCCGGAGTTTCTCCTCGCCCGCCTTGAAGAGCTGGGGCCGGGTCGGGTGATTTCCAGCCCATCGCAACTGGCGCGCATGCACGAACTGATTTCCCTGCAAAGCCTGGCCGGCCGCGCCACCCGTATCTTCTCCTCCGGTGGCCCATTGCACGCCGCCACCGCGCGCCGCTTCCAGACTGCGCTGGGTGAAGCGCCGCTGGAAATCTTCGGCAGCACCGAAACCGGCGGTATCGCCTGGCGTATACAGGACGGGGAAACCAATGACGCAGACAAGGATGCCGGCGCTACAGGAGCACAACCGATATGCGCCAGCCATGCCTGGACCCCTTTCCCGGAGGTGGCGGTTTCCGTTTCCGAAACCGGCGCACTGACCTTGATCTCGCCATTCCTCCCGGACACCACCCCGCTCGTCACGGAGGACGCCGCCGAGCTGCTCGCGGATGGCCGCTTTCGTCTGCTCGGCCGCCTTGATCGCATCGTCAAGATCGAGGAAAAGCGTCTTTCCCTGGCTGACATGGAAGCCCGCCTCGCCGGCCATCCCTGGGTGCGCGAAGCCGCCCTGGTGGTACTTGTCGGGCGCAGACAGACTCTGGGCGCGTTGCTGGTGCTCAGTGAGGATGGCCGGAAAATTCTGGACGCCAAGGGCCGCGCCGCCTGTGCCCAAGCCCTGCGCCGCCATCTTTCGCGCTGGTTCGACGCCGTCCTGTTGCCGCGCCAGTGGCGCTATCACGATGCGCTGCCCTACAACGAGCGCGGCAAACTGGCCATCGTCGATCTGATCCGACAATTCGACACCTCACGCAATGACTGAATTCCTGCCCCTCATCCGCAGTGAGGAAATCTCTCATGAAGGTGGCGTCACTTTGCATCTGTTCGTGCCAGCCGAATTGAGCCTGTTCGCCGGGCATTTCCCCGGCCTGCCCCTGCTGCCCGGCGTCGCCCAGATACATTGGGCCGCTTTGCTGGGAACGGAGCGACTCCGGATCGAAACCCGATTCACCCGCCTGCTCAACATCAAGTTCCAGAAGCCGGTGCTACCCGACACGGAACTCGACCTCACCCTCAACTGGGACGCCACACGCCGGCAACTGGCCTTTACGTACACTTCGGAGGCCGGATGCCATGCCTCCGGCAAGATCGAGTTCGGTGGCAAGTTCGGTGGCAAGTTCGGCGGCAAACTCGGTGGCAACGACGCATGAGTTTTGCCCCTTGTTTCATCGTCCCGGTCTACAACCACGGCGCCACGGCCGGCGCCACAGTGGCGGCCTTGGCCAGGCTTGGCCCGCCCATCTATCTGGTCGACGACGGCAGCGATGCCATCACCGCCACGGTGCTGGATCGACTGGTCGCAAACATCCCTCAGGTATGCCTGGTGCGGCGAATGGCCAACGGCGGCAAGGGCGCGGCGGTAATGAGCGGAATACGGGCGGCGTTTGCCGATGGCCTCACTCATGCCTTGCAGGTCGATGCCGACGGCCAGCACGCCCTGGCCGACATCCCGGCTTTTCTCGCTGCGGCCCGCGCGGAACCACAAGCCCTGATCTGCGGCGTGCCGAAGTACGACGCCAGTGTGCCCAAGGGACGTCTTTATGGCCGCTACGCCACCCATATCTGGGTATGGGTCGAAACCCTGTCGTTCGGCATCCAGGATTCCATGTGCGGTTTCCGCGTCTATCCGCTTGCCCCCGCGCATCGCCTGATCGACGAGGTTCATCTGGGCACCCGCATGGATTTCGATATCGAAGTGCTGGTGCGTCTGTTCTGGCGCGGTGTGCGCATCGTCAACCGGCCGACCCGGGTGACCTATCCGGAAGGCGGCATCTCGCATTTCCGCCCCTGGCGGGACAACCTGCGTATTTCCTGGCTGCACACCCGTCTGGTATTCGGCATGTTCTTGCGATTGCCGGTGCTGCTGGCGAGGAGGCTGGCTCGACATGGCTGAACCTGTAGCGCCGGCGTCTCGCCGGCGAGACGCCGGCGCTACAGGTTCAGCCATACCGCACTGGTCGAAGCTGGCCGAAGTCGGTACCGGCTGGGGGCTCAACCTGACCTTCGCGCTCTATCGCCTCCTCGGCGAGCGCGCGGCCCGACTGTTATTGCACCCCATCGTGTTCTGGTTCTTCTTGTTCGCACCGCGCGCGCGCCATGCCTCCCGCGATTATCTGAGCCGCCTGCATGGCGTGGGGGGTTACGACCACGCCCCCACCTGGCGCGACGACTACCGCCACCTCTACGCCTTCGCCGGCGCCGCGCTCGACAAAGTGGCCGCCTGGATGGGCCGGGTCGATCTCGATCGCCTCGTCTTCGAGAAGCAGGCCGACCTCTACGCCCTGCGCGACTCCGGGCGCGGCGCGGTGGTGATCGGCTCCCATCTCGGCAGCCTGGAAACCGCGCGCGCCCTGGCCGCGCATCTGGGCCAGCAGCGCAAGATCAACGCCATCGTCTACGGCGACCACGCCATCCGCTTCAACGCCCTCCTCGCCCGCGCCAACCCCGGCTTTGCCGTGAACCTGATCCAGGTCTCCCAACTCGGCCCGGACACCGCCATCGAACTCGCGGAAAAAATCGCAAACGGCGAACTCTTGTTCATCGTCGGCGACCGCACCCCAGCCGCTGAAAACGGCCGCACAAGCCAGGCCGAATTCCTCGGAGCGCCCGCCCCCTTCGCACAAGGCCCGTTCATCCTGGCCAGCCTGCTCAAGTGCCCGGTCTACCTGTTCTTCTGCCTGAGCGAGGAGGATGGCAAACGACAGCGTTTCCACATCCACTTCGAGCATTTCGCCGAACGCATCGAGCTACCGCGTCACGCCCGTGGCGCGGCCCTGCAAGCGCTGACGCGACGCTATGCGGATCGTCTGGCGCACTACTGCCGCACGGCCCCCCTGCAATGGTTCAATTTCTACGATTTCTGGCATCCATGAACCCCACTGAAAAAACAAACCCGGTACTGGGAAGCCGTCCTCTAAGCATCGAAGAAGTGGTCGCCATCGCCACCGGCGCCGGCGTGCGCCTGCACGACGACCCCGCCTGGCGCGAACGCATCGAACGCGGCGCTGCCTTCGTTGATCGACTCCTGGCCGAGGAAGGCGAGATCTACGGTATCACCACCGGCTACGGCGACTCCTGCTGTGTCGGCGTCCCGCTCGAACTGGCGCGGCAGTTGCCGGTACATCTGATGCGCTACCACGGCTGCGGACTTGGTGAACATTTCAGCCCCGGAGAGACCCGCGCCGTACTGACCGCCCGCCTCGCCTCGCTGGCACGGGGTTACTCCGGGGTGCGCTGGGTATTGCTGGAACGCATCGCCGCGCTGATCAACCACGACCTGCCGCCACTGATGCCCTCGGAAGGTTCGGTCGGCGCCAGCGGCGACCTCACGCCCCTGTCCTACCTCGCCGCAGTTCTGATGGGCGAGCGCGAGGTCTGGCGCGACGGCCAGCCGGTCGAGGCCGCCGCCGCGCTGGCGGCGGCGGGCATCGAACCGATCCTGCTGGCGCCCAAGGAAGCCCTCGCCATCATGAACGGCACCGCCGTGATGACCGGCCTCGCCTGCCTGGCCTGGGCGCGCGCCGACTACCTGTCGCGCCTGGCCACGCGCATCACCGCGCTGGCCTCCATCGCCACGCGCGGCAACCCGGAGCACTTCGACCCGGCCCTGTTCGCCGTCAAGCCGCATGCCGGGCAGAACGAAGTCGCCGCCTGGATCTGGAACGACCTCGGCCAACTTCACGATGGCCCGCCGATGCGCCTGCAAGACCGCTACTCGATCCGCTGCGCGCCACACGTCATCGGCGTCCTGCGCGACGCCCTGCCCTGGATGCGGCGCGACATCGAGAACGAACTCAACAGCGCCAACGACAACCCCATCATCGACCCGGACAACGAGCGCGTCCTGCACGGCGGCCATTTCTACGGCGGCCACATCGCCTTCGTCATGGACGCCATGAAGACCGCCGTCGCCAGCATCGCCGACCTGCTCGACCGCCAACTCGCCCTGCTGGTGGACACCCGCTACAACCACGGACTGCCGCAGAACCTGTCCGGCGCGGAAGGCGCGCGCGCCGCCATCAACCACGGTTTCAAGGCGGTGCAGATCGGCGCCTCCGCATGGACGGCGGAAGCCCTCAAGCTGACCATGCCGGCGACCAGCTTCTCCCGCTCCACCGAATGCCACAACCAGGACAAGGTCAGCATGGGCACCATCGCCGCGCGCGACTGCCTGCGCGTGCTCGAACTCGCCGAACAGGTCGCCGCCGCGCTGACCCTGGCCGTCACCCAGGGCATCGCCCTGCGCGCGCGCCAGGGCGATCTGCCGGAACAGCGCCTGACGGAAACGCTACGCCAGTTCCGCGACCAGGTCGGCTTCCCCTTCCTGGAGGAAGACCGCCCGCTGGAAGCCGAACTGCGCGCCACCCTGGAACGCATCCGCGCGCAAGACTGGGAGTTGTATTGATGCCGGCGCCGATCACCGAATGGAAGGCCGAAGTCGTCCTGGAAGTCCCCTTCCACGACGTCGATGTCATGGGTGTGGCCTGGCACGGCCACTATGTGAAGTACTTCGAGGCCGCGCGCGGCGCCCTCCTGCGCGCCCTCGACTACGACTACCCGCAGATGCGCGACTCCGGCTATCTCTGGCCGGTGGTGGAATGCCAGTTGAAATACGTCCGCCCCGCGAAATACGGCCAGAAACTGCGCGTCACCGCCCTCCTGGTCGAATACGAAAACCGGCTGAAGATCGCCTACGAAATCTTCGACGCCGCCGGCGGCGAGCGCCTCACTCGCGGGCACACCGTCCAGGTCGCGGTGGATGCCTTCAGCGAGGAATTGCTGTTCGTGTCGCCGGGTGCGTTGTTGAAGCAAGTGGAAAAGCCGCTTGATATATAGAAACCATTTCCATATGGTGAAGTCGTGACGACGAAACATCGCTTCCGCAACAAGTACCGGCTGCAAATACGCGAAAAGGATCACTTGCCCATGCATGTGCATCTGGTCGGCGGAGAAATCAACGTCAGGATTGATCTGATAACCGTAACGGTCAGCGAGGGCGATTGCCCCGCCGGCCTGGCGCTGGAAGTGTTGGCTTGGGTCACGGAACACCGTGATGAACTGATAGAGGAATGGAAAAAATGGCATCCATGAAACGCCCCCGACTCAAAGCGGTAACCGCGATGCCGCAACAACGGCTTAACCTGATGTTCACCGACGACAGCCGCTACACGGTTGACCTCTCACAGGACATAGAACGCCTGCCGGGACTACATCCACTGCAAGATGCCACCGCCTTTGCACAAGTCATGGTCGCGGATGAGGGCTGGACGGTGGAGTGGCCCGGATACGACATTCAGATCGGCGCGGATACCTTATGGCTGGATGCCATCGAGCAAAACAGCCACGATGAAGCCCAACGTGAATTCCTGCGCTGGCGCGTCCGCCACACCCTTTCCCTATCCGCCGCCGGCCAGGCGCTCGGAATTACGCCCAGAACGGTAAGCGCCTATGGAACTGGCGCGCGTCCGGTCCCCAAAATGGTGCGGCTGGCCATCAAGGGCTGGGAATGCGAACACGACGCGAAGGGATCATGACCGTGACAATCCTTGCCGCCTCGATCAATCAACGGGTAATGCTCGGGATCATCTGCCTTGCGCTTCTGATCGGCGTAGCAGCCATCCCACCAGCACAAGCCGCGCCCGTTTTGTCCCGACTCACCGCCCGCCTCGACCAGGCCGGAGTGATCCATGCCGATTTCACCCAGACCAAGACCCTGCAAGCCCTGAAACGTCCCCTGCGCACCAGTGGGCGACTGGTGTTCGCGCGCGGCCAGGGGGTGTTGTGGCTGATCGAAAAACCGTACCAGGCCAGCTATGCCTTGAGCGCGGAGCGCGTGACCGAGATCGGGCCGGACGGCGCCCGCCGGGTGCGGGCGGCACGGGAAGTGCCGGCGCTGGCGCAGGTCGGGCGGGTGTTTCAGGCCATTTTCCAGGGTGACATCAAGGGCCTGGAGGAGCATTTCGAGGTCACGGTGAGTGGTGATGCCGAACGCTGGCGAGTCGAACTGGCGCCGAAGCCGGCCCTGGCGCGTTTTCTGAATGGCATCAACGCGCGCGGCGGGCGGTTTCTCGACCTCATCGAGATCGAGGAGGCGCAGGGTGACCGCACCCGCATCGAATTCCGTGATTCGCGCCTGGATGTACCGTTGTCGGAAGCTGAAGCGCGATTGTTGAGGAATTGATGCGCCTGCGTGCCTACGTCTGGCTGTTCTGTGCCGCGCTGTTGCTGGTGGGAACGGTGGCGCGGTTCTTCCCTGAACCGCCGATCGAGACCGACCTGCTGGCGCTGTTGCCGCCGACCGAAAGGAATCCGCTGGCGGAGTTGGCGGCGACACGGCTGGGGCGGTTGACCGGGGAGCGGGCGGTGTTTCTGGTCGGCCTGCCCAGCGGAGAGGAGGCGCGGGCGGCAGCGGCGCTGCTTGCCGCTCGTCTCGAAAAAGGCAAGGTGTTCAAGAAGATCATCACTCGCATCCCCACCCCGGACCCGGCGGCTTTGCTGGATCTCTACACCCCATTTCGGACGGGCCTGATCGCGCCGGATCAGCGAGGCGAGGCCTACTCGGCGAAAGGCTTGGCGGCGCGGCTGGATGCTCACCTGGCCAGTCCCTTCGGCGCTACCGGAGCGCTGCCACTGGTGGCCGACCCGTTCGGCCTGTTCGATGCCTGGTTACAGGCGCTGCCCTATCGGCAGTTCCGCCTTACACCGGAGGACGGCTGGCTCACGGTGCGCGAGCGTGGTGATAACGGCGGCATGGCCTGGGTGCTGGTCAGTGGCGAATTGGCCGGATCGGCCTTCGACCCGGCCTTGCAGCAAGGTTTGCGGGCCACGCTGCCGGCGGCGGAGGAAGAATTAAAGCGGCTCTGGCCCGAGGTGCGGGTGCTGCGCGCCGGCGCGGTGTTCCATGCGACGGAGGCGCGGATCAGCGCGGAACGCGAAATGAATGTGATCGGCCTGGGCTCGCTGCTCGGCATCATCCTGCTGCTGTTGCTGGCATACCGTTCGCCCGGCCCTCTGGCGCTGGGATTGTTGTCGGTGGCCGTCGGCGTGTGCACGGCGGTGTTGACCACCACCTGGGTATTCGGCCGACTGCACCTGATGACCCTGGTATTCGGCGCCAGCCTGATCGGCGAGGCCATCGACTATGCCATCCAGTACTTCTCCGCGCGCCTGGGTGCCGGGCCCGGCTGGGATTCGCGGCGCGGCCTGGCGACGGTGTTTCCAGCCCTGGCGGTGGCGCTGGCGACCAGCGTGGTGGGCTATGCCGCGCTCGCCTTCACGCCCTTCCCCGCTCTACGCCAGATTGCCGTATTCGCCATCAGCGGCCTGGCGGCGGCCTGGCTCACCGTGGTACTGGTTCTGCCCTGGTGGCTGTCGCGCCCGCAATCCTGGACGCCGGGCCGCCTGCTGGCCTTGCCGGGGCGCTGGCTGAATCTTTGGCGAGAACGGGTTACGCCACGCGCGTTTCTGATCTTCACCGGGCTGGCCCTGCTGCTGGCCGCGCCCGGCTGGCTGCGCTTGACCGCCGATGACGACGTGCGCCAACTGATTCAGCCGCCGCCCGACCTGGCCGCGCAGGAGCAGCAACTACGCGCCCTCAGCGGCCTGGAGGCGGGCAGCCAGTTTTTACTGATCGAGGGCGAAAACACCGAACAAGTCCTGCAACGCGAGGAACTGCTGGCGGCAAAACTGGGCGCGCGCGGGGTCAAGACGCTGGGCGTCTCCCGCTTCGTGCCCTCATGCCGACAACAAAAACGCGACCACCAGCACCTGCGCGATGCGCTGCCTGGCGCGCGCCAGGCGCTGCAGGACGCCGGTTTCCGCGCGGCGGCGGTCGCCGACTGGAGCGGGCTGGTCGGCCGCCCCGGTGCCTGTCTCTCCCCGCAAGTATGGCTGGATTCGCCCTTGTCCACGCCGTTCCGCCACCTCTGGCTGGGACGGACCGCGCGGGGTATTGCCTCACTCGTCCTCCCCTCCGGCTACGGTGAGGTTGGAGTTCTCGCCGAGGCGAGCCGGGGGCTGCCCGGCGTGACGCTGGTGGACAAACCCGGCGCGGTGTCGCGCCTGTTCGCGGAATACCGCCGCCTCGGCGTTTATGTGCTGGCCGCCGCCACATTGCTGATCTTCGCCGTCCTGGCCTGGCGCTATGGCCCGCGTGGCGGCGCGGCGGTGCTGGCGCCGGTGCTCCTTGCGCAGGCACTGGCATCGGGACTGCTGGGCTATGCCGGGGTGGCGCAGAATCTTTTCAATCTGCTGGCGCTGCTGCTGGTGCTGGGAGTGGGCATCAATTACGCGATTTTCCTGTTCGAGGGCGCGCGCGGCGAAGCCACGCGGGAAGCCGCCGCCCTGCTTGGCGTGGTTCTGTCGGCGGCCACCACGCTGCTTTCCTTCGGGCTGCTGGGTTTGTCTTCCATGCCGGCACTGGCCGGTTTCGGCATCACTCTGGCGCTGGGTATCGGCATCGCGGTGCTGCTGGCGCCGGCGGTACTGGTACTCGCGGGACGATCGTCGGGGCGTCCCGGGAACGACCCGACCCCAGCGGAGGGCGGCTTGGCTGCTCTTTCCGAGCCGGATGCGCCGCGAACTCGGAGATCCCCATGAAATACGGCCTCGTATCGTTGGCCCTGCTCGCCGGCTGCGCCAGCGACCCACGCTGCCCAGACATCCCCGGTGGCCCGCGCTATTGCCTGCAGGCAAGCTCGGCGGTCGCTCCTTATGTCGCCTTGCAGGACATCCGCATCCGTCGCGGCGATCTCGACGAGCGCCTGATCGCGCAACTGGAGGTGGATGCCGCCGGCATGCATCTGGCCGGCCTGACGCCGATGGGGCAGCGCGTCCTGGAAGCGCATTTCGACAACCGGGTAGCCACCGCCGGCAGTCTGGCTGGCGACCGTTTCGACGCGCGCGCGCTGCTCTCCCTGGTACAGATCGCGGTATGGCCAGCGGACAGCGTGCGCGCCGGTCTGGGCGAGGACTGGCAACTCGATGACGCCCCCGCCCGGCGCCGCCTGCTGCGTGACGGCACCTCGATCCTGGAAGTGGATCGTGTCGGCGAACCGCCACGCTACCAACTCTTGAATATCCACCTGCCCGACGCAGGACTGTCCCTCACCGTGCGAGCAATCGATGAGTGAGCCGAAACGACTTCCCCCGGTCTACCTGACGGCTCTCGGCCTGGTGAACGCGCTGGGCAACACGCGCGACGAAGTGCGCGAACGCCTGCTCGCCGGCGACGGCTCCGGCATGGCGCGGGAAACCGGCTGGCTGGCCACCGGAGGAGAAGCACTGGTCGGCAAGGTACACGGTGATTTGCCGAGAGTTCCCGAGCGGCTCGCACGCTACGACTGCCGCAACAACCGCCTGCTCCTCGCCGCCCTGGCCCAGATCGAGGAAACGGTGGCGGAGGCCATCGGCCGTCATGGGCGCGCTCGCGTCGGCGTCGTGCTGGGCACCAGCACTTCCGGCATTGCCGAGGGTGAAGCCGCCATTGCCGCGCTCGACCGCGACGGCGCCATGCCGGGCGATTTCGATTACGCCTGCCAGGAAATCGGCACGGCTGCGCCTTTCCTGGCACGCTATCTCGGCCTGTTGGGGCCGGCCTATACGGTGTCCACCGCCTGCACCTCCAGCGCCAAGGCCCTGGTTTCCGCCCGCCTGCTGCTGGCGGCGGGGGTCTGCGACGCGGTGATCGCCGGCGGGGTGGATAGCCTCTGCCGCCTGACCGTGAGCGGCTTCACCGCGCTGGAATCGGTCAGCCCGGAACGCTGCAACCCGATGAGCGCGAATCGGCGCGGCATCAACCTCGGCGAGGCTGCGGCCTTGTTTCTGATGACCCGCGAAGCGCCCGCCGACGGTACGGCCATCGCCCTGCTCGGCCACGGCGAAAGCAGCGACGCCCACCACATCTCGGCGCCGCATCCGGAGGGCGTGGGCGCGGAACAGGCGATGCGCGCGGCGCTTCACGACGCCGGCCTGAAACCGGACGACATCGCCTACGTCAA
The DNA here is from genome assembly GCA_023258975.1 of Hydrogenophilales bacterium. Taxonomy (GTDB): domain Bacteria; phylum Pseudomonadota; class Gammaproteobacteria; order Burkholderiales; family Thiobacillaceae; genus PFJX01. The sequence goes on from JAHFRD010000001.1 coordinate 322,971, forward strand.
CCTGCACGGCACCGCCACGCCGAAGAATGACGAGATGGAAAGCCGCGCGATGCGCCGAGTATTCCCCGCCGACACACCGGCCAGTTCCACCAAACCGCTGACCGGCCACACCCTGGGCGCGGCCGGCGCAACTGAAATGGCCTTCTGCTGGCTGGCCCTTACGGATGATAATGCGCGCCTGCCGCCGCATATCTGGGATGGCGTCGCCGATCCGGCGCTGCCTCCCCTGAATCTGGCGCAAACGGGAGCGCGCATGCAATCAGATAAAAGGCGCGTGGCGATGAGCAATGGTTATGCCTTCGGCGGCAGCAATGTCAGCCTGATCATTGGAGAGCGGTAGATGGTTCCCCCGAGATTTCCAGCAATCGAAGAATTGCTGACGCATCGCGGCAACATGCTGCTGATCGACCACGTGCTCGCCTGTGGCCCGGAAGGCATTCGGGTCGCGGCGAGGGTGGACGGGGGCGCCTGGTACGCCGACATGGATGGGGCGATGCCGGCCTGGATCGGCATCGAACTGATGGCCCAGGCTATCGCCGCGCTGGTCGGCCTCACCGCGCGCGATCAGGGACTCCCTCCCAGACGGGGCCTGCTCCTGGGTACGCGCGCTTTCACCGCCAGCGTGCCGTCATTTGCCCGGAATGCGGCGCTGGTGGTGGCAGCCAGCGAGGTCTTTCAGGAAGCGAACGGCCTGGCCGCCTTCGACGCCCGCATCGAACTGGCTGATGAAACCGTGGCGGAGGCCACCCTGAAAGTATTCGAGCCGGCGGATTTCAAATCAATCCTGGACCAATGATGGACAAAAAGCGTGTACTGGTGACCGGCTCCAGCCGGGGGATAGGCCGGGAAATCGCCTTGCAACTCGCCCGCGACGGCTTTGCCGTGACGGTGCATTGCCGCAAAAGCCGCGCGGAGGGCGAAGCGGTAGTACACGAGATTCGGGCTGGCGGCGGCCAGGCCGACCTGCTGATTTTCGATGTCACCGACCGCGCCGGGGCGCGCCAGGCACTGGAAGAGGCCGTGGCGGCAAACGGCGCCTGGTGGGGCCTGGTGGTCAACGCCGGCATCGCCCGCGACGGCGCCTTTCCCGCCCTCTCCGAGGCGGACTGGGACGAGGTCATCGACACCGGCCTCGGCGGTTTCTTCAACATCACCCAGCCCCTGGTGATGCCGCTGGTGCGTCTGAAGAAAGGCGGGCGGATCGTGGTCATGACCTCCGTCTCCGGCGTCATCGGCAACCGTGGCCAAGTCAACTACAGCGCCGCCAAAGCGGGGCTGATCGGCGCCGCCAAGGCGCTGGCGGTGGAACTGGGCAGCCGTGGCATCACGGTCAACTGCGTCGCGCCCGGCCTCATCGACACCGACATGCTCAAAGCCCTGCCGCTGGAGGAAGCCATGCGCATGGTGCCCATGAACCGCCTGGGCAAGCCGGAAGAAGTCGCCGCCGTAGTCGCCTTCCTCATGTCGGATGGCGCCGCCTATGTCACCCGCCAGGTCATCGGCGTCAACGGAGGAATCGTCTGATGCGCCGCGTCGTCGTCACCGGCATGGCCGGCATCACCTCCCTGGGCGATACCTGGCCGGAAATCGAGGCCCATCTCCGCGCCGGCCGCACCGGCATCCGCGCCATGCCGGACTGGGTGCGCTTTGTCGATCTCAACACCCGCCTGGGCGGGCCGGTTGAACATTTCAGCGTCCCCGCGCATTACCCGCGCCGGATGGTTCGCTCAATGGGCCGGGTCGCCCTGCTCTCGGTACGCGCCACAGAAATGGCCCTGGCGGATGCCGGTCTGCTTGATGAGCCAAGCATTCGCGACGGCCGCATGGGCATCGCCTACGGCTCATCTGCGGGCAGCATGGAACCCCTGCGGGCATTCGGCCAGATGCTGGAGACCGGCAGCATGCTGGGGGTCACCTCCACCAGTTACATCCAGATGATGAGCCATACCAGCGCGGTCAACATCGGCCTGTTCTTCGGACTCAAAGGCCGCGTCATCCCCACCAGCAGTGCCTGCACCTCGGGCAGCCAGGCCATCGGCTACGCCTATGAAGCCATCCGCTTCGGCCGCCAGGACATGATGGTCGCCGGCGGCGCGGAAGAACTCTCCGCTCTGGACGCCGCCGTGTTCGACACACTGTTCGCCACCAGCACAAAAAACGACACCCCGGAACGCACCCCGCGCCCCTTCGACGCCGCCCGCGATGGCCTGGTGGTGGGCGAAGGCGCGGCGACCCTGATCCTGGAAGAACGCGAACATGCGCTGGCGCGCGGCGCCACGATTTACGCGGAAATCATCGGCTTCGCCTGCAACTCCGACGGCGCCCACATCACCCAACCGGAAGCCGCCACCATGGCTACCGCGATGCGGCTGGCCCTGAAAGATGCCGGCCTGCCGCCGGAAGTGATTGGCTACGTCAACGCCCACGGCACCGCCACCGACCGCGGCGACATCGCGGAAAGCCAGGCCACCGCCGAAGTCCTGGGAAACCGGGTCACCATTTCCTCCCTGAAAGGCCATTTTGGCCACACCCTGGGCGCCTGCGGCGCCATTGAAGCCTGGCTAGCCATCGAGATGATGCAGAACAACTGGTTCGCCCCGACCGCGAATCTGGAAAACATCGACCCGAATTGTGCCGAATTGGATTATCTGATGGGAACGGGACGGGAAATGGAAGTGGAAACCGTCATGAGCAACAACTTTGCGTTTGGGGGGATCAATACATCGCTGATTTTTAAGCGAATTAAATAAATCCATATTCCATCACTCATTTATTTCAAAAAAACAACAGGAGCACAGCCAACACCAAACATAAACAAATAACAATGCAACAAACCGGAAACCATTCCAGCCAACGTACCAGCCAACCTATCATTATAAATGAGGTATTGCATGTTCATACAACCACTACGTTACACAGCACTCTCAATTCTAATCCTGTCCATTTCATTGCTCACGGGGTGCGCAGTAAACAGAGCCACAGCCACTGTGGATCCATCCGCAAATCTCGGCAACATCAAAACAATCCATGTCAATAAATTCGGGCCGGACAAACATGCGCTCGACACGCTGATCGCGGACAAGGCAAAAAGCATGGGATTGACCGCCGCCACAGGTGACACCCCCGCCGCCAACACGGATGCGGTCATCACCTACATCGATAAATGGATGTGGGATATCACCATGTACATGATTGAACTCACCATACAAGTGCGTGATCCAAAAACGGGTTTTACGCTTGCCGTCGGCAACTCATTTCACACTTCGCTCACCAGAAAATCTCCGACCGAGATGGTGGATGAAGTTATGACCAACATATTCAAGGGGGTGTCGCAAAATGCCAAACAAGCCGCTAACTAAGGCGACCCTGTCCTGGGCCATACTGCTTCTCATCGCCACCGGCCTACAAGGCTGCGCAAGTCCGGCGACAGTGCAAGGCATGGTTGCTCAGGCCCAAATAATTAAAACTCAACCTTTCGCGGTCACAGTCAACGCACGAGGTGGAAGTGAAACAGGCGCAATGGATCCATCCATGATATCGGATACCGATTTCGCCAAGGCCATTGAGGAATCCATCATCAACGGCCGTGTTTTCATAAAAGTGGTTCATGGCAAAGATTCGGACTACGAACTTGGTGTCACCTTGCTGAATTTCAACAAACCCATGTTCGGCGCAAGCTTCACCATCACACTGGAAACCGGGTGGTCGCTGACCAATACCAAAACACGTGAAATCTATTTACGAAAAAACATTAAATCAACTCACACGGCATCATTTTCAGACAGCGCAGTCGGAGTAACCAGATTTCGACTTGCATTAGAAGGTGCCGCGCGTGAGAACATCAAGAATGGATTGGAAGAAATATCACGGCTACCATTGAAGTAATCAGGATGCCGCCTGTGAATATTTTCAGATCAGACCAACCCGAATCGGCTTGATTTTTAAATTCAGCGCTGTCGCTTATTGGTGATACTCATGAAAAAACTGTTTATTTCACTTCTGACCTGCACCCTGTTATTGACCAGCGTGGCGCACGCCCGATCCACCATTCCCATCACCAATCTGGAAAACGAAGCCATAGCGGCGGCCAGCGGCAAGGTTTTGACTCTGGACGATGTCGCCAAGGCACTGCGCCAGGCCGCCGTGGTTCGCGGCTGGAGTGTCGAAGATACCGGCCCCGGCAAAGCGGTGGCCACACTAGATGTACGTGGCAAGCACACCATCAAGGTGGATATCGACTACACGGAAAAGGCCATGTCGTTCAAATACAAGGACAGCGTCAACATGAAGTACGGCAGAAACGACGAGAGCCAGGCGGTCATCCATCCCTTCTACATCAAATGGGTACGAAACCTGTTGAGCGACGTGCGCGCTGAACTGGGTCGATTTTGAGACCCGCGTCCGAATTGGTTGAATTCCCCCCCGCCCGTCTGCGCGGACTGCCGGCACGCTTCGAAGCGCAGAAGATCGCTTTCGGGCCGGTGGTCTTCCAGTGTGTTCGGGTGGCCTGGAAGAGCGGGTTGCTGTCGCGCCTGGATCAGACCGGCGGGGCCAGCGTCGCGGAACTGGCAACGGGTGATGGCCTGTCCGAATACGCCATTTCCGTGCTGCTTGAAACGGCACTTTCCGCTGGCGTGGTGCGGCGCGAGGACGGCCGCTACAGCCTGACCCCGGTCGGCGATAACGTGCTGCACGACGAGATGACCCAGATCAACATCAACTACGTGCATGACGTCTGCTACCAGGGACTGTTCGCGCTTGATGCCTGTCTGCGCGAGGAAAAGCCGCTGGGCCTGAAGACTCTGGGCGATTGGCCGACAGTCTATGAAGGCTTGTCCACCCTGCCGGAACCGGCCCGCGCGAGCTGGTTCAATTTCGACCACTACTACTCGGATTCGGCCTTTGCCCAGGCCTTGCCGCATGTGTTCGCGCGCAAGCCGCGCATGTTGATGGACATCGGCGCCAATACCGGAAAGTGGTCGCTGCATTGCCTGCGCCACGACCCGGAGGTGCGCCTGACCCTGCTCGACCTGCCGGTCCAGTTGGCAGAAGCGCGTGCCACCCTGGACCAGGCCGGCCTGCTGGCGCGCGCCGACCTGCATCCGATCGACATCCTCGATTTCGCCGCGCCCTTCCCGGACGGCATGGATGCGGTGTGGATGAGCCAGTTCCTCACCTGTTTCAGCGCCGAGGCAATCAGCCACATCTTCCGTCGCGCCGCCGCCTGTCTTTCGGCGCGCGGTTCGGTCTGGGTGCTGGATACCTTCTGGGATCGCCAACGCCACGACATCGCCAGCTATTGCCTGATCAACACCTCGCCCTATTTCACGGCCATCGCCAGCGGCAACAGCAAGATGTACGAATCCAGCGCCATCGTCGCCAGCGCGGAAGCCCAGGGCCTGCGCCTGGCGGAAACGATTGATGACCTCGGCATCTGCCACTCGCTGCTGCGCTTTGAGAGGGCGGAGTGATGTCCGCGCCACGCCGAGTCGCGATTACCGGCATGGGCATCGTCAGTTGCCTGGGGAACCGTCTCGATGACGTCGCCGCCGCCCTGCGCGAGGGGCGTTCCGGCATCCGGGCCGTTCCGGAATATGCGCAACACGGACTCAAGACCCAGGTGGCCGGTGTGCCCATCGTCGATGGTCTCCCCCCCATCGAGCGGCGCCATCGCCGCTTCATGGGCGAGGTCGCGCAACACGCCTACGCGGCGCTGCGCGCGGCCATCGAGGATGCCGGCCTGGACGAGGCGCGGGTCAGGCATCCACGCAGCGGCCTGATCGCCGGTTCCGGCGTCGGCTCGGTGTATCAACATCATCAGGCGATGGAAACCGCGCGTCTGGAAGGCGCGCACAAGGTTTCGCCGTTCGCGGTGCCACAGATCATGGGCAGCACGGTATCCGCCGTGCTGTCCACCGCCTTCGGCATCACCGGCGCCAGTTATTCCATCACCTCGGCCTGCGCCACTTCGGCGCATTGCCTGGGCCACGGCATGGAACTGATCCAGTTGGGCAAGCAGGACATCGTCTTCGCCGGCGGCGCCGAAGAACTGAAATGGACCACGACGATCATGTTCGATGCGATGGGCGCCCTTTCCTCCGCCTTCAACGCCGATCCCACGCGCGCCTCGCGTCCCTACGACCAGGCGCGCGACGGTTTCATCATCGCCGGCGGCGCCGGCATGCTGGTGCTGGAGGAAATGGAACACGCCCGTCGCCGCGGCGCCCGCATCCACGGTGAACTGGTGGGATACGGGGCCACCTCGGACGGCCAGGACATGCTGGCGCCCTCGAAAGAGGGGGCCGCCCGCGCCATACGCCTGGCTCTGGACGGGCTGGACGCGCGGCCGGATTACATCAACACCCACGCGACTTCGACCCGCGCCGGCGATCTGGTCGAAGTGGAGGCCATGCAAGGCGTATTCGGCGTCGACCTGCCGGTGTTTTCGTCCACCAAGGGACTGACCGGCCACCCCATCGGCGCGGCGGGTGCCCACGAGGCGATCTACACCCTGCTGATGATGCGCGACGGCTTCGCCGCCGGCTGCGCCAACCTGGAACAGTCCGACCCGATTCTGGATGGCCTGCCCTTGCTGCGAACCACCACCGATCACCGGATCGATCTGGCCATGTCCAACAGCTTCGGTTTTGGTGGCACCAATGCCTGTCTGGTGTTCAGGCGAATGGAATGACGATGTTTTTTCCGTGCTTATCCGGTTAACGCACACAGGCACCCGATGTGGTGGCCCGTGATTGGCGGCGCAACGCCGTGTAGCCGCCCGTAGCGCCGGCGGCGCTTGTATGCGTTAACCGGATAAGCACGGTTTTTTTCTACTTCACAGGAGTTACAAACATGAAATGGCTTTTCGCCCTTGCCGGTATCGCGTTCCTGACGATTTCCATGAACGCCGCCGCGCGCGACGAACACAAGATGTTCCCGCTCAAAGAAGCCCTGGAATCACCCACCGCCCAGGAAAAACTGAGCAAATCAATCAAGCTCTATTTCGCCGGCCAGCCGCACCCCGTGGTCATCAAGGAACTGGGCAACTGGCCCACCAACAAGAAGACCAATGCCTTCGGCAAGTCCGATGCGGAAGCCTGCAACTGGGTCTTCCTCTCCGCCATGTTGTCCTTGCAGGAACGCGCGCAAAAAGAAGGTGGCAACGCGGTCATCGACATCAAGAGCAACTACCGGAACAACGAAACGGCCAGTGATACCGAGTACATGTGCGGGGTGGGTGCCTTTGTGGCCGGAGCTGCGTTCAAGGGAAGCGTGGTGAAACTGGCCGAATAGTCGGTGCAATACACCACAGGCAAGTTGCCGTGACCACTCCCCTCGCCCACCACAATCACGGGCAAATTCGCTCCTATGCCATCGTCGCGACTCTGATCGGCTTCCTGCTCATGGTGGGCTTCGAAAACATCGGGGCCGAAACCCCCAGCAGCCAACTGCAACTCCAGTTTGCATGGACAGCGGAGCAAACCCGTGTGGTATTGGTGGGCTGGGGAGAAGCGGGACGGGCACGGGTCGTCAACGGTATCTACGCCGACACCCTGTTCCTGATCGGTTACACCAGTCTGCTTTGGCAATGGCTGCGCGCCTGGCGTCAACCACGCTGGCTGGCCTGGGGCGTGGTGCTGGCGGGCGGGCTGGATGCGCTGGAGAACGTGTTTCTGCTGGGTTTCATCCGGGGTGAAATCGATATCGGCTACACCTTGCCGGTCAGCCTGATGGCCACGCTTAAATTCAGCCTCATCGGCGTCGCTCTCTATTACCTGGCCCGACATCGCCGCGCCGGTGGGTAGTGCTTTGTCGGGCTGATGAAGCCCCTACCCTTCGGTAAGGCTACGCTATGCCCAGCCTACCCACCTACAATGTCGGCATGCCGCCCTCACCGTCGCACACCCCCTACGCCACGCTGACCCCCGATTGCGTGCTCGACGCCCTCGAAAGCGTCGGTCTCGTGCCGGATGGCCGCCTGCTCGCGCTCAACAGCTTCGAGAACCGCGTCTACCAGGTGGGCATGGACGATGGGCCGCCGCTGGTGGTGAAGTTCTACCGCCCGGAACGCTGGTCGACCGCCGCGATTCAGGAGGAACACGACTTCACCCTGGCTCTGGCTGAACGCGAGTTGCCGATAGTGGCGCCGCTCCGGTTCGCGGATGACGCGACGCTGCACGAGCACGCCGGATTTCTCTTCGCGGCCTACCCTCGACGAGGCGGGCGCATGCCGGAGTTCGACGACCCGGAAACTCTGGAATGGATGGGCCGTTTCATCGGCCGTATCCATGCCGTCGGCGCTCTCGAACCCTATGTTCACCGCCCCACCCTGGACATCGCCAGCTTCGGCGAGGAGTCGCGCGATTTCATTCAGGCGGGTCGTTCGCCGGGCCGCCCCAGGAACGACATGCCCCCCTCGGGGGGGAGTTCGGGCGATTTTCCCGAACAGGGGGCACCTCACTCCTGGCTGCCGGTCGATCTGCTGCCAGCCTGGCAAAGCGTCGTGGAACAGGCGCTGGTGGGTGTGCGGCATTGCTATGCAAGAGCGGGCCAGGTAGCAAATCTCAGATTGCATGGCGACTGCCACGCCGGCAACGTGCTGTGGACGGAGGGTACACAAATGAGAGGCCCCCACTTCGTCGATTTCGACGACAGCCGCATGGGGCCGGCGGTGCAGGACTTGTGGATGCTGCTCTCCGGCGATCGCGCCACCCAGACCCGGCAGCTCTCCGACGTATTGGCCGGCTACGAGGATTTCGCGGAATTCGACCGCCGCGAACTGCATTTGATCGAAGCCTTGCGCACCCTGCGCCTGATCCACCATTCCGCCTGGCTGGCGCGGCGCTGGGACGATCCCGCCTTCCCCGCCGCCTTCCCCTGGTTCGACACGCCGCATTACTGGCAGGAACGCATCCTCGAACTACGCGAGCAGATCGCGTTGATGGAGGAAGAGCCGCTGCATGTGTAGCCACACCACCCTTGGTGGCGTGGGAGGCTCCGCTTGCGGGCCGATAAACGCACGCCGTGGCGGTTCGGCCCGCAAGCGGAGCCTCCTGCCGCGACTATGCGGCATTGAGCGAACCCCATGTGCGGCATAGCCGGTGAATTTCGTTTCGATGGCGGCATACCCGAGCGCGCCACCATCGCCCGCATGGCCGACCTCCTGGCGCGGCGCGGGCCGGACGCGGCGGGGTTCTGGAGCGGCGGCGCGGTGGCTTTCGGGCATCGCCGCCTGGCGATCATCGACCTCTCCGAGCGTTCCGCGCAGCCGATGACGGATGCCGACTCCGGCCTCACCCTGGTATTCAACGGCACGATCTACAACTACCCGGAACTGCGCGCCGAGTTGCTGGCCAAGGGCCACCGTTTCCATTCCGACGGCGATACCGAAGTCCTCCTGCGCGCCTACGCCGAATGGGGCGAAGACTGCGTGCCGCGCCTGCACGGCATGTTCGCCTTCGCCATCCACGACGCGCGCCGGCAAACCGTGTTCCTCGCGCGTGACCGTCTCGGCATCAAACCGCTCTATTACAGCCTCACCGGCAAGCGCCTGCGCTTCGCCTCCAGTGTCCAGGCCCTGCTGGCGGCGGGCGATGTCGACACCCGTTTCGACCCGGTCGCGCTGCATCACCATTTCACCCTGCACGCGGTGGTTCCGGCGCCGCGCACCGTGCTGTCCGGCATCCGCAAACTGGCGCCGGCCAGCGGCCTGCGGGTGGATGCGCGCGGCGGCGCCGTGGAGACGCCTTATTGGCTCCTCGCCGCGCGACGCCCGGCCAGCCCATTGAGCGAAGGAGAATGGACGGAAGCCATCCATGCCAGCCTCAAGCGCGCCGTGCGCAAACGTCTGGCCATCGCCGACGTGAAGGTCGGCGTGCTGCTCTCCGGCGGCCTCGATTCCAGCCTGCTGGTGGCGCTGCTGGCGGAACAGGGGGTGAGCGATCTGATGACCTTCTCGGTCGGCTTCGAGGATCAACCGGAGGAATCCGGCCATGAGTTCGAATACTCCGACGCCGTCGCCGCGCATTACGGCACCCGCCACCACCAGTTCCGCATCGCCAACAGCGAAGTGCTGAAGCGCCTGCCGGAGGCCGTGGACAACATGGCCGAGCCGATGGTCGGCCAGGATGCGGTCGCCTTCTACCTTCTCTCGGAACAGGTTTCCAGAACCGTCAAGGTGGTGCAGAGCGGCCAGGGCGCCGACGAAGTCTTCGGCGGTTACTACTGGTACGAGAGGATGCGGGACGATGCCGCCGGATCGCCGCTGGAGCGCTTCCGCCGCCATTATTTCGACCGCGACCACGATGAAATGCTGAACATGCTGGCGCCGGCCTGGCATGGCCCGGACCACACCGCCGCCCTGATCGAGGCGCGCCTGAACGAAACCGGCGCCGACGACTTCCTCGACCAGGTGCTGCGCATGGACACCACCATGTTGATTACCGATGACCCGGTAAAGCGGGTGGACAACATGACCATGGCCTGGGGCCTGGAAGCGCGGGTGCCGTTCCTCGACCACGAACTGGTGGAACTGGCCGCCGGCATGCCGCCGGAACTGAAGCTCGCCTCGGGCGGAAAACATGTGCTCAAGCAAATCGCGCGCGGCCTGCTGCCCGACGCGGTGATCGACCGCAAGAAGGGCTACTTCCCCATGCCGGCGCTGAAATACGTGCGCGGCGATTTCCTTGAATTCATGCGCGACATTCTCGATTCACGCGCCTGCCGCGAGCGCGGCCTGTATCAACGCGCCTACGTGGAACGCCTGCTGGCCGAACCGGAGCGCCACCACACCCGCATCCAGGGCAGCAAGCTATGGCATCTGGCGCTGCTGGAATATTGGTTGCAGCGGAATGTGGACTCGCGCGGTGCTCCCCGGCCAACCCATTGATCCTGGAAACTGCGGTTGGTCATACGCAAAACGCTCGAAAACTGCGTGGGCAAATGCATGACCGGTGATTGTTCGCTTCACCCGCAGGGTGAGTGGAAACGTCACTCGTAGGAGCGGGCTTGCCGCGATAGAACGCGGCCATTCGCGGGCAAGCCCGCTCCTACGGCACCTGCAACCGCAGGAAATAGGTTGATTCGAACGAAACCCTTCGCTTGCTCATAGATGGCCATTCGAGCGCGGACTCGGGCGGTCAGAATCCGCCCAGGTATGCGTAGCCATCGTTCTGCAATTTGATCAGACGGGTATAGCCGTCGTGGACGATGGTTACTCCGGGCAGGACGTCGCGCGGCTTCCAGCCCTTGCTTCTCATCGCGCTATGGCAGATTTCGACGCTGACGCCCAGATCCAGCAGATCCTGGACGATCTTGGCGTTGGGGTTGATCGCGAACGGGTCGTGGATGGCCGACTGGTAAGTCTCGTCGCTCAGGAGCATGACTGCGGCATCGCCATGCAACACCAGATGCGCGCTCACCTGGGAGTCCGCCACGCCCTGTTTGCGGAAGGCCTCGAACAGGCCGCGGGCGTAGTACAGGCCGCGCGAGATGCCCGCCGCAAGCTCATCGCTGTGAATGTCGTAGACGACGCGATACCTGGCGGACTTCTCCACCATGACCAGGGGGCGAGTATCCGGCTGCGCGGAAGGTGTGTCGGCGTGGGCGTTGGGGAGCGCCAAAAGGGTGGTGGCAAGCAGGCTCAACAGCAGGGTGCGTTTCAGGGTTTGCATGGTCGATTCCTTTCGTTCAGCAGCTGGTGAAGGAAGCTTGCGCGGTTGGCACCCGGGATTCGTGCGGCAGGGAGCGCGGCGGGCAGGTCATTTCGTCGCGCTTCCAGGAGTTGAACCCGGGAACGGTCGGGGCAGGCCCACGCCCGCCCCACAGGCCAGAGGCTTACAAGTGCGGCTCGATCATCCGCCGCAACCATTCATGGAAGTGCACCATGCCGTCTTCCATCGGCGACTGGTAGGGGCCTTCCTGGCTGATGCCCTGCTCGTATAGCGCCTTGCGGCCCTTGTGCATGCCGTTGCAGATGTCGTCGTCCTCGATGGCGGTCTCTCGGTAGGCGGCCTGTTCGGCTTCCACGAATTCACGTTCGAACAGGACGATGTCTTCCGGGTAATAGAACTCGACGACGTTAAGGCAGGAGTCAACGCCGGTGGGGATGATGTTGCTGACCACCAGAGTGTGCGGGTACCACTCGACCATCAGCGCCGGGTAGTAGGTCAGCCAGATGGCGCCGTGCGCGGGATCCTTGCCGTCGCGGTAGCGTTTCACCTGCTGGTGCCAGCGGTTGTAGACGGCGCTGCCGGGTTGCGAAAGCTGTTTGTTGATGCCCACGCTCTGCACCGAGTACATCTCGCCGTATTCCCATTTCAGCTCGTCGCAATTGACGAACTGGCCGAGGCCGGGGTGATAGGGAACGACGTGGTAATCCTCCAGATAGACCTCGATGAAGGTCTTCCAGTTGAACTTGTATTCGGTGATCTGGGTGCTGTCGTAGACGAAGCCGGAGAAATCCATGTCGGCGGCGACGCCGAGTTTGGCGAGGTCGGCATGGATGTCGCGCGGGCCGGCGAACTGCAGACCGCTCCAGTTGGACAGCTTCGTCTTGTCGAGATGCAGGCAGGGGGTTTCCGGAAAGTGCGGCGCGCCGAGAAGTTGGCCCTGGGTGTCGTAAGTCCAGCGATGGAACGGGCAGACGATGTTCCGGGCATTGCCGCGCCCTTGCAGCATTTGCGCCTGGCGATGCCGACAGACGTTGGACAGCAGTTCGACGCCGTTCGGGTTGTTCACCAGCATCTTGCCGCCGCCATGCAGCCAGTCGAGTACATGGAAATCGCCCTGGTTGGGCGTCATGAGTTCATGTCCGACGTAATTCGCCCCGTTATTGAACAGGAGTCGCATCTCCAGTTCGTAAATCCTCGGGTCGAAGTACCAATGCACCGGCAGGGCCGGGCTGAGTTGGGTGAGAAGAGACGAGGCCGCCAGGTCGGACATGGCCCAATTCCCCCTGAATCAATGAAAAACAAGTGAAATGGAACTGCAAAATGGGCCGGGATTATGACCGCCCCACCCCCCTCGGGCAAGGCGCGCGCAGATGGGCGCGCAACAGGGTGAAATGATGCGCCTCCCCGGCCGCCACTCGCAGCCAGTCGCCATAAAACCCGAGGGGCAGGCCGGGAAATTTGATCGCGACGTCGCATTCCGCAAGGATCTCGCGGGTAGCGGCATGCACGTTCACGCGGCGAGCCTTGTGTCGATCCAGCGCAACCAGTCAGGCTTGAGCCGGGCGGATAGCCAGCCCAGGCCGACGCCCATGCTGTTGGCGGCCATGTCGAAAACATCCCCCTGGCGATAGTCGGTGAAGCTTTGCGCAATCTCCAGGGAAAGGCCCATGAGCACGAACAACAGGGCGAGGCGGCAATGGCGCGAATCAATCTGGCTCCACCAACCCATCAAGGTGGCGTAGGCGAGCAAGTGGCCGACCTTGTCGATCCGGGAAATATCCGGCATCGGTGGATTCGGCGTCAGCGACAGGTAGGCCACCGCCAGCACCAGGCTCCAGCCCAAGGACAACCAGACGTTGCGCCTGGCCAAAACCATCAGCGGTATTCCACCAGATCTTGCAGCGGCAGGCGCTGCTTCTCGCCACCGCCCGTCGCGCAGTAACCGAAGGCCAGAATCAGGGCCGGCTCGAAGCGAATCGGGTCAATATCGAGCTGGCGCCGCACCTCGGCCGGATCGAAGCCGCCGATGGCGCAGGAATCAAGCCCCGCCGCCGTGGCGGCGGTCATCATGTTGGCGGCGGCGATGTGGCACTGGGTGGCGCTCCATGCCTTGACGTCGGTGGCGGCGTGGAAACCACGGTAATTCTTCAACGCGCCCTCGAACTGCTCGCCCGGATACTCGCGCGCCAGCAGGCGGCGCACATAGTCGGAATCCGGGTCCATGTCAGCCAGCTTGGCCAGAATCACCACCACCGCGCCAGCGCTGCCCACCTGCGGCTGGTTGAAACAGGCGGCCTGCAGCGCCCGCTTGTCGCCGGAAGTGGTCAGCACCACGAACTTCCATTGCTCCAGACCGAAGGATGATGGCGACAGGCGGCCCGCCTCCAGGAGGTAAGTCAGGTCGGCGGCGGCAATCGGTCGGTCGGCCTGGAACTGGTGACAAGCGAAGCGCCGCTGAAATAGTTCAAGTAGTTGCTGTTTCATACTGGAAGACTCGCTGAAAGCGGGGCATTCTACGCGCCCGCGCATAACGACGAACTTGCACATGGGCATCCCTATCCCGGAATTCAAGGTATTGCTCTATGGCCCCGAGCTACATCAGGCCGGACTGCGGGCGCGAGCGCGCTTCGAGGGCAATATTCTGGCGGTGATCGCGCACGGCAAGACCCTGATGGTTCCCGCCCATCGGCTATCCCTGAAGACCGGTGGCTTCGATGGCCGCCAGCGCCTGATCGTATGGGTAGCGGAGGACGGAACCTATTCGATCATGTTGCAGGGTGAAGATGCGTTGGAAGCCTTCATTCAGCTCGCGCCTCGGGAAATCGGCCGGCAACTGTTTCGGGCTCGCAATGACCATACACACACAGGGCGCCGCCTCATTCTCGGTGTGGCCCTGCTCGCTTTTCTATCCCTGTTACTCATGGGCATGCTCTGGGTGAATGCCGACCGTCTGAGCCAATGGGCGGTTTCTCATATCACGCGGGAACAGGAACAACAGTTGGGCGAACTGGCCTTTGCCCAGATGCGCCCCTCACTCAAACTGGCCGAACCAGGCACGGCAACTGCGGCGGTGGAAGCCATCGGCAAACGTCTGACCGCTGAATCGGACTACCACTATCAGTTTCATGTCGCCGTGGATCCGCAGATCAACGCGTTCGCGCTGCCCGGCGGCCAGATCATGGTCTACACCGGCCTGCTCAAGGCGGCGGACAGCGCAACGGAAGTGGCCGGCGTACTGGCCCACCAGATCAGCCATGTGGAAAAACGCCATGCCCTGCGCAACCTGGCGTATGCCCTCGGCTGGCGCGCGGCTCTGGGGGTGGCGCTAAGTAACTTCTCAAGCGTGATCTGGGGCGATCTGGCTTCGCGCCTGGGCAGCCTCAACTACAGCCAGGAACTGGAAACCGAAGCAGATATGGAAGGCCTGGAAATCCTCCGCCGCGCGGGAATCGCGACGAACGGCGCGGAAACCTTCTTCGCCAAAATGGCGGCAAAAGGGAACGCGCCTCCGCATCTGCTCGACCGCCACCCGGCTGGCGAGGAACGTCTCGCCACCCTGCGCGCGGCCATCGCGCGCCAGCCGACGGACGCCATCTACCCGCTCCGGATCGACTGGGAACAGGTCAAGTCCGACCTGTGAACCAGGGCACAGACCTTGCGTGAAGACACGGTGTAGACTCCGGTCTACACATACCCGATCATTTTTATCAACAATATAAGGCGCAGGGCGCCGCAAGACCTTGCTTACCGACCATGCCAAACGAATCCAACCACCCCATCGAAGCCAAACTGATCGATCTGGCCGCCTTGCGACAGAAGAGCGTGCTGTTCGCCGCGCTGTCGGATGGGGAAGCCTGGGAACTGATCGGTCTTTCCCGTCAGGAAAATGCGTCGGCCCGGCAGGACATCTATCAGGTAGGCCAGATCGGTGACAGTCTGCACATCGTTCTGGAGGGACGGGTCAAGGTCAGTCTGCTGTCGGAAGAAGGCAAGGAAGCCATCCTCAGCATCCTGGGCGCGGGCGAGGTGTTCGGCGAGATGTCGCTGTTCGATGGTGATCCTCGTAGCGCCACAGTCACCACGATGGAACCCTGCCGTTTTCTGGTTTTGCGCCGCCAGACGTTCCTGCCGTTTCTGGAAAAGCGCCCGCAGGTAATGCTGGAATTGATCGCGGAAATGTCGAGAAGGTTGCGCGCCACCAATACCCTGGTGGGCAATCTGAGTTTCCTCAACCTGTCGGCGCGGCTTGCGCGGATTCTGCTCAACCTGGTTCAGCAATACGGCAAGATGAGTCCGAAAGGCATCGTCATCGGCCTCAAACTGTCGCAGGAAGAACTCGGGCATTTGGTCGGCGTTTCTCGGGAAAGCGTGAATCGCCAGTTGCGTCTCTGGGTTGAATCCGGGCTGATCGAATACACCCAGGGAACCTTGATCGTATTGAACTCGGATGCTTTGTTCCGTGAGGCTTTGGCCTCATGAGGGAAGTGTGCCCCGCAACCACGAGCGAGGTGACCCCGGTCACTGGATCGGGAGAAGCGAGGGTTTAGTCTTGTTCTATCTATATGAGATTGTTGCTCACAAGGAGAGTGGAAATGCGTAACACACTATTGATGCTGAGTTCGTTGAGTATCGCCCTGACCACGGCCGGAATCGGCAACGTCCAGGCCGGCTCTTATTACGATCCCTCCAACACCGCCAGCAACACCGGCGTTACCAGCGGCGCCAACCTGTACAAAACCATCGGCTGTCCTGGCCGCGGCATTCTGGAAAAACCATGCGAGGAAGACAAGCCGGCTCCCAAACCGGTGGCCAAGGCGGCTCCCAAGGTGGTCGTGGCGCCGAATCCGTGTCCGCTCCCGATGGGCGCCATCGCCGGCGACAACGTGCCATCAAATGCCCAGGCCGGGCAATGCTTCGCCCGGGTAGCCAAGCCCGCCACCTACCGTACCGATAGCCTTCGCAAGGTTGCCAAGGAAGCCAGCGAGCGCATTGAAACCATTCCCGCCGTGTATGAGACGGTCAAGGAACGCGTGCTGGTCAAGGAAGCCGGCGAACGCATCGAAATCGTCCCACCCGTCTACAAGGCGGTGAAGGTCCACGTCCAGAACGAGGAAGTGCAGGAAGTTGTTCCGGCCGTATTCGAGACGGTGAAGGAACGCGTCCTGGTCAAGGAAGCCAGCACTCGACTGGAAGAAGTTCCCACCGTTTATCAAGACGTCGAAGAACGGGTTCTGGTCAAGCCGGCCTCCAAGAATGCCATCGAAGTACCGGCGGTGTACGAGACCGTCACCGAGAAGAAACTGGTGCGCGAGGCCTACACCACCTGGAAGCCCGGCACGCAGACCAACCTGCAGAAGATCGACGAGAAAACCGGCCAGGTGATGTGTCTGGTCGAGGTGCCCGCCGAGTACCAGACCATCTCCCGCCAGGTGGTAAAGGCCCCCGCGACCGTGCGCTACGAGGATGTCGCGGCGGAATACAAAACGGTCAAGAAACAGGCGCTGAAGTCCGCCGCCACGACGCGCGCCATTCAGATTCCCGCCGAGTACGCCGAGCGTGAAGTCACCAAGCTGGTGAAGCCCGCCACCACCGTCACCAAGGTGATCCCGGTCAACTATGAGCGTGAAATCATGACCATGGTGCAGCCCGCCACCGAGAAGCGCATCCCGATCCCGGCGGAATATGCCGAACGCGAGGTTACCAAGCTGGTATCGCCCGCCCGCGAGGTGCGCGTCCCGATCCCCGCCGAATACCGCGACGTGGCGCAGGAAGTCATGGTCTGCCCGGTTCAGGAGTACTGGACCCAGATTCTCTGCGACGTCAACGCCACACCGGGGAAAATCACGGAAATCCAGAAAGCCTTGCAAGCCGCCGGCTTCTACCAAGGCGAACCCTCCGGCAACTCGGACGCCGCGACCCTGAGCGCCGTCGCCGCCTACCAGAAAGCCAAGGGCCTGCCGATGGATGGTTATATCAACATCGAAACCGTCAAGGCGCTTGGCGTATCGGCCAAGTAAGCAAGCAATCCGTCACGACCCCCGGCATCGCCGGGGAATCTTCGATGCGCCCAACCGGGCGCATTTTTTTCGGCCGATGCACGGAAACCGAAGCCAGGCCGCCACCCCTTCGCGCAACGGACATCCCATCAGCATCAAACATTCAGCATTGGATATACCTCCAATCTACTGTGACCAGCTTCATAGGGCCTGCGCCCAGGGGAATGGAAACTCGCGGATGCTTTTATTCAGCGCGTTCTGGAGCACGTCGTGTCCGCCTCCCGTTTCACCCCCTATCAATTCGTGACCTTGCGCACCCATGAACGCGCGCCGCTTCTGGCCAAGGGGCCGTTGAAGCAACTGTTGCTCGACTGCTTCACGGATACCAAGAAACGCTTCAAGTTGACCGTCGCCGGCTATGTCGTGCTGGACGATCATGCCCACTTTCTGTTCAACGCGCCCGCCGAGCAGGAAAGCTCCGCCGTCATGAACGACCTGCGCGGCGGCTTCCTGCGCGCCTGGCGAAAATCGGTGCCGCTCGTGCAACGTGATCTGGCCAACAGCATCCCATTCTGGGAACACGGCATCGAATATCGTGGCGCGCATACGACCGATGAACTGCGCGCCTACCTGGATTTCATCCACTACGACCCGGTGCGGCACGGCCTTGCCGCGCGCGCGGCCGATTACCCCTGGTCGAGCCTGCCTACACGCATCGTACAGGGGCACTATCTGGATACCTGGGCCGAACTCGGCCCGCCGGCCGCCATCTCGCGGGTGGCGCGCGAATGTGAGCCGCACAAGGACAGGACGTAACGTGTTGGCCGCGACGCGACGGCGTGGTAAACAATCGCCCCGCTTCGCGCACAGGAACCTTGCATGTACCAGACCGCCAGCATCGGCATCATTTCCATCAGCGACCGCGCCAGTTCCGGCGTTTATGAGGACAAGGGGCTGCCCGCCCTGAAGGAATGGCTGACGGGCGCCTTGCACAACCCGCTCGCCTTCGTCGAACGCCTGATCCCGGACGAACAGGCCGCCATCGAAGCCTCCCTGATTGAGCTTGCCGCGCAATGCTGCCTGGTACTCACCACCGGCGGAACCGGCCCGGCGCCGCGCGACGTCACCCCCGAGGCCACGCTGGCCGTGGCCGACAAGGTGTTGCCGGGGTTTGGCGAGCAGATGCGCGCGGTGAGCCTGAAGTACGTCCCCACCGCCATCCTCTCGCGCCAGGTCGGGGTGGTACGCGGCAACTGCCTGATTCTCAACCTGCCGGGCCAGCCCAAAGCCATCAAGGAAACGCTGGATGGGGTGTTCGCCGCCGTGCCCTACGGCATCGACCTGATCGGTGGGGCTTACCTGGAGACGCGGGAAGAGGTGGTCAAGGCATTCCGGCCGAAGTCGGCGATGAAACCGACACCGGTTCCAGCAGACGCTGGATGACCGCGCCGGCCAGCATCAGGCCAAACAGTGGGGGCAGGTAGGAAATCGTGCCGTTCACCGCGCGCGCGCGGCCCTGGCTCACGGCTTCGGGCGGCAGCGGCGGGCGGCCGGGCTCGTCGCTCCATACGCACAGGACGCCCTTGTCCACGCCCTGGCGTCTCAGGCGTTTGCGCACCAGACGCGCAAACGGGTCGACCTCGGTCTTGCCGATGTCCGAGACGCGCACCCGCGTCACATCCAGCTTGTTGCCCGCCCCCATGCTGGCGGCGACCGGCAGGCCGCGCCGATGCGCTTCCACGATCAGCGCGACCTTGCAGTTGAGCGAGTCGATGCAGTCGATCACGAAATCCGCCTTATCTGGCAACTGAGCCGGCAGCAGCGCGGGAATGTTGTCCGGAGTGAGGAAATCGGTGAGCACGGTGAGGCGGCAATCCGGGTTGATGTCGCGGATGCGCAGAGCCATGACCTCCGCCTTGAGCCGCCCCACGGTGGAGTGCAGCGCCGGCAGTTGCCGATTGATGTTGGAGACGGCCACCGTATCCATGTCCACCAGGGTCAGCCGCCCCACCCCGGCCCGCGCCAGCGCCTCCGCGCACCAGGAACCGACGCCACCGAGGCCGGCGAGAAAAATATGGCATCCGGCAAGCCGCGCCACACCCTCGGCGCCGAGGAGGATTTGGGTACGTTCAAACTGGGGAAGCGTCATGGCATTCCTGCAGCGCGGGGGCGGCACCCCTTTGGGGCCTTGCCGGCGCTACAAATTCCCACTCAATGCAGGGTCGGCCCGGCGCCGCAGCATTTCTTGAATTTCTTGCCGGAGCCGCACGGGCAAGGGTCGTTGCGGCCGACCTTGTCGCCGACGCGGCGCAGGGTGGCGGTCACCCGCGCCTGGGCGGCGGCTTCGCGTTGCGGCAGAAAGTGCAGGAAAATGGCCTCGACCATTTCCGGAATGATTTCATAAGCGGCGCGGATCGCGGGACGCTGGTCGGCATGATCGGGGTGCATCTCCTCCAGTTTTTCCCAGCCTTCCTCGGTGCCCAGCAGCATCATGGGCGCCAGCCATTCTCCGTGCGCGTCGAGGATCTGCCGCCAGACATCCTGAAACAGCGATACCCCCAGCATGAAGCCCATGCTCCAGCCTTCGGCGTCATAGAACTCGCCGCCATCTTCCTGGCGCATCTCATACATCAGAGGCGCGTAACGGCCCTCGCCGATCATCTCCTGAACGCTGTTGTAATGCCGCAGCAACAGGCCGTTGACGCGCTCGGCCTGTGCCAAGTTCTCGAATACCGGGGTCTCCTCGCCGGCTTCCATGTCCCACACCCACGGCAGCCACTGGCTGGGCAGAACGAACTCGGGATTGAGCGCGATGGCGGCGAAGAAGCCATCCAGGGAGGAAAGATCCATCGCCTCATCGGAGAGCGATTCCGACATCAGAAAGGCGTCGAGTTCGTCGAATTCCTCGTCGTTCAGGGCGTGATCGGCATCCATTTCGATTCCTTGGCTTACAGGCGCAGCAGGCTGGCGGCGATGCCGGCGAACACCGCGCCGCCGAACCAGTTGTTATGCAGAAATGCCTTGAAGCAGCGCGCGGGATCTCGCTCGCGGATCAAGGTCCAGTGAAAAGCGGCCACCCCGGCGGCGGCGGCCAGCCCGCCATAAAACAGCCCGCCCAGATGCAGGCGGGAACCCACCCAGGCCAGGGTCAGCAGGGTGAGTCCGTAACAGGCCATGACCGCCACCACATCGTATTTGCCGAAGGTGATGGCCGAGGTCTTGATGCCGATTTTCAGGTCGTCCGCGCGATCCACCATCGCGTATTCGGTGTCATAGGCGATGGCCCAGAACACATTGGCCAGCATCAACAACCAGGCTTCAGCGGGAATGAACCCAAGCTGCGCGGCATAGGCCATGGGAATGCCGAAACCGAAGGCCACCCCGAGATACGCCTGCGGCACGGCGAAAAAACGCTTGGTGAAGGGATAGCTGGCGGCCAGGAAGACGGCGCCGAACGACAGGCCGAGCAGCAAAGTGTTCCGCAAGGGCAGGAGCAGGACGAAAGCCAGCAGCGCCAACCCACCGGCCAGCAACAGCGCCTCCTTCTCGCTCACCTGGCCGCTGGCCAGGGGGCGATTTTTGGTGCGCTCCACATGCGGGTCGAAATGGCGGTCGGCATAGTCGTTGATTACACAGCCGGCGGAACGCATCAACACCACGCCCAGGGCGAATATCCAGAACACCAGCGGATCCGGCTCACCGGCGCCGGACAGCCACAAGCCCCACAAGGTCGGCCACGCGAGCAGCAGGATGCCGATGGGCTTGTCCAGGCGCATCAGCTTTTCGTAGAGGGAGAGACGTTCGGTGAGGGTCATATCGGTTACGAATTACGAGTTGCGAGTCGGCGTCAATCCGGCAACTTCTTCCCTGGATTCAGGATGCCCAGGGGGTCGAACAGGCGCTTCAGGCCGCGCATCAGTTCCAGGGTGGGGGCATCCACCTCCAGGGGCACGAAATGGCGTTTTTCGCTGCCGATGCCGTGCTCGCCGGAGAGGCTGCCGCCCAGGCCGATCACCGCCTGAACCAGGGCGGCGCGACAGGCGCGGGCGCGTTCCATTTCCTCCGCGTCGCCGTTGTCCACCATGATGTTCACGTGCAGGTTGCCATTCCCGGCATGGCCGAAAGCGACGATGGGCAGATGATGAAAATCGGCGAGAGCGTCGATGGCATTGACCAGGTTGGCCAGGCGCCCCACCGGCACCACCACGTCCTCGTTGATCTTCAATGGCGCGATGCGCTTGACCGCGTGCGACAGCGATTTGCGCGCGGTCCACAAACGAACCGTATCTTCCTGGGTGAATCCGCTCTGGATTTCCAGCAGGTCCGGCCCGGCCAGCGCCTTTTCCAGGGCGACGATCTGGCGCGGCACATCTTCATGGTTACCGTCGGCTTCCACCATCAACACGGCCTTCGTGCCGGGGGGCAAACCCGCATTTTCAAACACCCCGCCACCGTACTCGCGAAGCGCGTCGATGGAACGGCGATCCATGAACTCCAGCGCGCAAGGCGTGGTCGGCTGGTTCATCACCCGGCTCACCGCCTCGCAGGCGCGCTGGTTGCTGGCGTAGCAGACCCGCAGCGTGGCCACGGATTCCGGCGCCGGCACCAGTTTCAGGGTGGCCTGGGTGATGAAGGCCAGGGTGCCTTCGGATCCCACCAGCAGGCGGGTGAGGTCGTAGGCGGTGGCGTATTTGGTGGTACGCCCGCCGGTATGGATGACGCGGCCATCGCCGGTGACGGCGGTCAGGCCCAGCACATGATCGCGGGTGGCGCCGTATTTCACCGCGCGCGGGCCGGCGGCGTTCATCGCCAGATTGCCGCCGATGCGGCAATAGGCGCCGGAACCGGGGTCGGGCGCGTACATCAGGCCGTGCTTGCGGGCGAGGCGGTCGATCTCGTCGGTGACCACGCCGGGCTCCACCACCACCAGGCGGTTCGTTGCGTCGAACTCGACGATGCGCTGCATGCACTCGAAGCTCACCACCACGCTACCCGGCACCGGCATGGCCCCGCCGACATTGCCGGAACCGGCACCACGCGCGGTCAGCGCGACGCGATGCAGGTTGGCCAGACGCACGATTTCCACCACTTGTTCATGGCTGCCGGGAAACAGCACCGCCTCGGGCAGGCAGAACTTGGGCGTCTCGTCGCTGCCGTAGAGCGCCAGGGTATCGGCGTCGGCGCGCGCGCGCGCGGGGCCGAGAACGGCTTGAAACGCTTCGAGAAGAGCGGGGGAAAGCATTACCCCAGCGCCGCTTCGACCACTTCGGCCACGGCGGCCAGGGCGTCGGAGTCCTGGTAGCGCGCATGCACTTCCTGTACGGCGGCATCGTAGACCAGGCGGTTGAACGGCGCGGCGGCCTGCTCGCGCAGGGCGTGCTTCAAAGCCTGGGTCATCACCTTGTCCAGAGACAGGATGCGGCGCGAACGCACGATGCCGTCCTCCGTATCCACCAGGGTGAGTTTGAGGCGGGCGCGGTCGCCGGGCGCCTCGTTGGGAAGTTCGCGTTCGCTTTCCGGGATCAGATGCGCGTTGAACGAGGCGTCCGACCACTCACATACGTTCTTGATCTTGTACAACAGGAAAGCGGCCGGGCCGTGGCTGAACAGGCCCACTTCCACGTCGGCGTCGCGCAGCCCGGCCATCTCCGCCGGGGTCGGCGCGGGCCAGAACAGGGTCAACTCATGCGCGCCGTGGCGATAGACATAGCGCACGCCCTCGTCGTAACGGTTGTACTCGGCCGACCAGCGTTCGCCGACGCCGGGTTCCGGCGGCAGAGAGTCCGGGCGCGGGAAGGTATGGAGGTCTTTCATTCGGAGATTCTCGGCACGGGGGCACGGAGGCGGTTCAAAACACGGTTCACACCGCTTCCTCGGGAAGCACCGAGGCCAGCATCGCCACCATGTCGGCGTCGAAATCGAATCCCATATCCTGGCCGGGATTGATCGAGAGGCCCATATCGGCACCGATGCGGCGCAGTATCCAGGAAGCCTCGATGAGCAGGCCGCCGCCATAACCGGCGCATTGCTCGGGAAATTCGGAGGCGAATTCCTTGGCGCGTTCCGGCGAGGTAAAGGCGATCAGGACGCGATTGCCTTCCTCGTCCAGGATTACCAGGGGCTGCGCCTTGGTGGAAAGCTGGAAACCGGCGATATGGTGTTTTTCATCCTTGACCGGAATGAATATCTGCTGGTCAACCAGCGAGCGGGCAAAGTTCTCGGGCTCAAGACGGCCCTCGTTCATTTCAATCAGCAGATGCTCGACTTCGTTGCGGGGGGTGAGATCGGAGGAGTTCATGGGCAATGCCGGACAGTACGCAAGGCGGGGCAGGATACCACCGCGCCACATCATTGAGTCACATCGCACCGGAAGCTGGATAGAATCGCGATCCAGGAGACTACATGCACCTTAAGTCATATATCTTATGGGCCATCGGCATGGCGATACTGGCCGCCGCCCCCGCCCGCGCCGACCTCACCGCCCTGCCCCTGGAAGCCCTGCTCTCCAGCGAAGTCATTGCCGCCTCGCGGTTTCCCCAACAGGCACGCGAAGCCCCCTCCGCCGTCAGCATCCTCACCGCGCGCGCGATCCGGGAACACGGCTGGCGCACCCTGGGCGAAGCCTTGATGAGCGTGCGTGGCACCCTCGTGGCGAACGACCGCGCCTACAGCTATCTCGGGCCGCGCGGACTGTTGCGCCCATCCGACTACAACACCCATGTGCTGATCCTGCTGGACGGGGTGCGCCTCAATGACAACATCTACCATCAGGGGCCGTTGGGCACCGAATTCCCGCTGGATCTGGGCCTGGTGGAGCGCATCGAGTACGTGCCCGGCCCCGGCGCCTCCATTTACGGCAACAACGCGTTTCTCGGCGTGGTCAACGTCATTACCCGCAACGGCGCCGCCAGGCCCGGCGGCGAGGCCAGTATCGAGGCGGGCAATTACGGCTGGCGCCGCGCGCGCGCCAGCCTGGGTGGTATCGAGAACAGCCGTGACTGGCTGGTTTCACTCAGCCACAGCCGCCGCGAGGGCGTCAATTCCTACTCGGATGCAGTGGTCGGCAACGCGAGCCATCTCGATAGCGAGGAGAACACCCGCTTTTATGCCCGGTTGGGCCTGGGCGAACTCAAAGTTTCGGCGCTGCTGGCCAGACGCGACAAGGCCGACCCGACCGCCCCTTACGACACCCTGATCGGCGATCCGCGCAGCCGTATCCGCGACCAACACGGCCACCTCGACCTGGCCTGGCAATCCGAGCTCAAGGCCGGCCTGATTGGCGATTTCCTGGCCGACTACGGCGACTATCGTTTCCGGGGCGATTACCCGGGCGACCGCATCGCGCCGAATACCGATCTCAAGCGCGATACCGCCCTCGGCCGCTGGCTGAATCTGCAGGCGCGCCTGACCGATCACCGGCTGGCCGACCACAAACTGGTGTGGGGCGCGGAATGGCAACTGGATCTGGAAAAACGCCAGCACGGCGAAAACGTCGACACCGCGACCCCTTACCTGGACTCCAACCCGCGCGGCCATCTGGCCGGCCTCTACGTTCAGGACGAATGGCGATTGAGCGAGGGCTGGCTGCTCAACCTGGGCGCGCGTTACGACCACCATTCCAGCTTCGGCGGCGCCTTCAATCCGCGCCTGGGGCTGATCCAGCGCGTCACGCCGCGCACCACCCTGAAATATCTGGCCGGCACGGCCTACCGCGCGCCCAATACCTACGAGTTGAACTACCAGGACGGCGGCGCCAGCCAGAAGGTCAATCCGGCCGGCCTCAAGCCGGAACGCATCCGTACCCTGGAATTCGTCGCCGAACATGAAACCCGTTCCGACTGGCTGCTGACCGGCACCCTTTACCAGTACCACATCCGTGATCTCATCACCCAGGTCACGGATCCGGCCGACAGCCTGCTCATGTATACCAACCAGGACACGCTCGAATCCACGGGCTTGGGCCTGCAGGCGGAACGGCGCTGGGAGGATGGCCGTCATTTCCGTTTCAGCGTGTCCCGGCAACGCTCGCGCGACAATCGGGGAAACCGCGTCAGCCTGTCCCCCGATCTGCTCGCCAAGGCCACCGCCAGCCTGCCTCTGGGTGGCTGGAATCTCGGCCTGGAATGCCATTTCGTGGGATCGCGGCGCGATAGCGCCGGCGGCGACATCGGCGCCTACAGCGTCACCCATCTCAACCTGATCGCGCCGCTTCTGGCCAACCGGGGCGAGATTTCCCTGCGTATTCGCAACCTGTTCGACCGCCGCTACGGCGATCCGCCCGGCGACGAGCATGCGCAAACCTGGATCGCACAGGAAGGCCGCGGCATCGAAACTCGATTCAGATGGCCGTTCTGATACGCGTCCTATTCCCGCTGCTCGCCTCCGTCCTTCTCGCGCTGGCGCCGCCCGCCCGCGCCGCGCTGGAAGAAAACGAGGTCAAGGCCGCCGTGGTCTACCACCTCTCCCTGTTCGCCGACTGGCCGCCGGGCAGCCTGCGCGAGGGAAGCTTCAATCTGTGCGTGTTGACCGAGAACGAAGGCATGGCGGACGCCCTTTCCCGTCTCGGCGGCAAGACCGTGAAAGGCGTGCATCTGGTGGTCTGGCGCAAGCGCCCGATGCTCGATCTGGGCATCTGCCAGATGGTTTACCTGGGTGAGATGAGCGAGGGCGCGCGCGGCCGCGTCATCGCGCAACTGGCCGGCCAGCCGGTGCTGACCATCGCCAACGGCGGCATCCCGATACCGGGCGCGATGGTCAGCCTGGGCGTCTCCGGCGAGCGCGTCTATTTCGATATCGACCTGCCGGTGGTGCAACGCGGCGGCCTGCGCCTGGACGCCAAATTGCTGCGCCTGGCGCGCAGCGTGGTGAAATGACCCGAATGCGGGCGCCCGATCACCGACGTGGCTGGGATCGCCTCAACTGGCTATCCACCGCGTTGGCGCTGGGCATTGCCACTCTGCTGCTGATCTCCAGCGAGAGCGCCACCCTGCATGAGGATTTTCAGCATCGCCTGGCCACTCAGGCCAGCCTGGTCGCCGCCAACAGCGCGGCGGCGGTGGTTTTCCAGGACAAGATTTCCGCGCGCGACAATCTGGCCGCGTTGAGCCTGGCCCCGGAGATTCTCTCCGCCCGCATCGTCCTGCCCGACGGCACTCTTTTCGCCGGCTACGAGAAGGCGGGAGCGAGCGAGAAATCCCCTTTCTGGGCCGGATGGATCGGCCTGGATCGAATCGAATACCAGCGGGGACTCGACGTGGAGAACACCGAAGTCGCCAACATTCACCTGATCGCCGACCTGACACCGCTACGCGCGCGCATCCTGGGCTTCGTCGCCGTGGTGCTCGGCGCCGGCCTGCTCGCCCTGCTCGCCGCCCATATCCTCATGGCCCGTTTGCGCCGCGCCATGCGCCGCGCCGAGGACGACATGGTGCACATGGCGCACTACGACGCGCTCACCGGCCTGCCCAACCGCGCTTTTTTTGAAACCCATACCGATCAGGTACTGGCGCGCACTACCCAGGCCGCCCTGCTGTTCTTCGACCTGGACAACTTCAAGGTGGTCAACGACAGCCTCGGCCACCCCGTCGGCGACCAGTTGCTCAAGGCGGTCGCCGCGCAACTCGGTCTGGTGGTACGGCAGACCGACAATCTCTCGCGCCTGGGGGGGGACGAATTCACCCTGTTGGTGGTGGGCGCGGGGCATCACCAGGCAAGCAGCGTGGCCGAGCACGTGATCCAGGCGCTGCACCACCCCTTCACCATCGACGGCCATGAACTCAGCATCGGCGCGAGCATCGGCATCGCGCTGTTTCCCGAGGACGGCGACAATGTGGACAAACTGTTGCGCAGCGCCGATAGCGCCCTCTATGCCGCCAAGGCGGCGGGCAAGCACACCTGGCGTTTCTTCTCGGCGGAAATGGATCAGCAGGCGCGCGACCGCCTCGCCCTGGAAGCCGGCCTGCGCCGCGCGCTCGATCGTGGCGAATTGCGCATGCTGTACCAGCCCATCGTCGACCTGGGCACGGGCCGCCACATCGGCTTCGAGGCGCTGATGCGCTGGACATCGCCGGAACTGGGCGAAGTCTCACCCAGCGTATTCATCCCGGTGGCGGAGGAGACCGGCCTGATCCACGCCTTCGGCGCCTTCGCCTTGCGCGAGGCTTGCGCTCAAGCCCGGCGCTGGCTGGAGGAAGGGCGGGGCGAGGTGGTCGTCTCGGTCAACGTCTCGGCGCGCCAGTTTCATGGGCACGGACTGGTGGACAGCGTGCGCCAAACCCTGCGCGAAACCGGCCTGCCGCCCAGCCACCTGGATCTGGAAATCACCGAAACCGCCCTGATGGGCGCCGAGCGGGAAGTGATCGACATCCTCAACGAACTGCATGGACTGGGCGTCAGCCTGTCGCTCGACGACTTCGGCGTCGGCTATGCCTCGCTATCCCAGCTCAAGCGGTTGCCCATCCACAAACTCAAGATCGACCGAAGCTTCGTCATGGACATCCCGCGCGACAGCGATGATGCCGCCATCATCACCGCCATCGTCGGCATGGCCGAGGCATTGGGGCTCTCCGTGGTGGCCGAAGGCGTGGAAACCCTGGAACAGCAAGCCTTCCTCGCCTCCCTCGGCTGCCGCCGGGGACAGGGCTACCTGTTCGGCAAACCGGAGCCGGCGGCGTGAGGCCACGCATCGGCATCGACCTCGGCGGCACGAAAATCGAAATCGCCGCCTTCGCGGCGGATGGCGTGGAAATGCTGCGCCGCCGCGTCGCCACCCCGCAAGGCGATTACCGCGCCACGCTGCAAGCCGTGGCCGCGCTGGTGGCGGAGGTGGAACGTGAACTGGGCGCGCGGGGCACGCTCGGCATCGGCATGCCCGGCGCGGAATCGCGCGCCACCGGCCGGATCAAGAACGCCAACTCCACCTGCCTGATCGGCCAACCCCTGCGCCACGATCTGGAATCGCTGCTGCAACGCGAGGTGCGCCTGGCCAACGATGCCAACTGCTTTGCGCTTTCCGAAGCGGTGGACGGCGCGGCGGCGGGCGCCGAGGTGGTATTCGGGGTCATCCTCGGCACCGGTTGCGGGGGTGGCGTGGTGGTACGCGGCCAGGTGTTGGGCGGCGCCAATGCCATCGCCGGCGAGTGGGGCCACAACCCCCTGCCCTGGGCTCGCGACGAAGAACGCCCCGGCCCCGCCTGCTATTGCGGCAAACACGGCTGCATCGAAACCTGGCTGTCCGGGCCGGGGCTGGCCCGCGATCTGCGCGAGCGCGCGGGACGCGAATTGCGCGCGGAGGATATTGCCATCCTGGACGACCCCGACTGTCTGGCGGCGATGGCGCGTTACGAAGACCGCCTGGCGCGCGGCCTGGCGCAGGTCGTCAACCTGCTCGACCCGGAGGTGATCGTGCTTGGCGGCGGCCTGTCCCGAATTACCCGCCTGTATGAAAACGTGCCGCGCCTGTGGGGCAGCTACATTTTTTCGGATACCGTGGCGACCCGCCTCGTGCCCCCCACGCACGGAGACTCCAGCGGTGTGCGCGGCGCGGCCTGGCTGTGGAATGGCGCATAGCGCCGTACTTAAATAAAAAACCAACAGAATCAAAGAAGTACAAAACCATACCCGCGCATCGGAAATTTTTATCGGGTACACTGCGCCGCGTTGTCGGGCTCGTATGGCCTGACCCTGACAAAAGCAATACAAAGGAAGAGCGGGGCCATATAACCAATGCGGTGGCTATTTCCCAACGGTATCAGCCTGAGAAAAGGCGTCACGCTCTCGTTCGGCGCGCTGATGATTCTGATCGTGGCGATCATCGCCACCAGCATCTACCGGGTGAATGCGCGGCTCACCATCAAGACCGCGCACGACCTGCTCGACATCACCACGGAAGCCATTCTCTCCGATGTAGCCGCCGGCCTGCTGCCCATCGCCCGCGCGGTGGATGCGTCGGCTGCCCTCGGCGGCGACCATCCCGATGCCCTGCGGCGGCGGGAATTCCAGCGTTATTTCTTCCGCATGCTCGAATTGAACCCGCAGGTCTACAGCGTGTATGCCGGCTTCGAGCGGGATGGCGATTTTTCCCAACTCATCCGCCTGCCCGACGGCATTGAGCACTTTGGCCCCAACGACACGCGTCCGCCCCCCGATGCCCAGTTCGTGCGCCGCCACGTCAGCCGCCACGGCGATGCCTGGGTGGATCACTACGACTATCTGGCCGGCCTGGATCGCGTGCTCAAGACGGAGGAAAGCATCAGCCGATTCGACCCGCGCCAGCGGCCGTTCTACCTGGCCGCCTGGGAGAAGGGCGACCTGGTCACTTCCGACGTGTTCATCCTCGGCAGTTCCGGACGCCCCGGCATTTCCATTTCCGCGCCCATCTCGGTGGGCGGTAAACGCTTCGGCGTGATCGCCGCCGATATCGCCCTCGACAATCTCGCCCTGTTCCTGTCCAGCCATCAGATCGGCGAGCGCGGCGTCACCATGATCCTGGACGAGAAGAACCGGGTGGTGGCGCATCCGCAAATGGACAAGGCTTTGCGTATCGACGGCAAGGATGTGCGTCTGTCCTCGGCTGCGGAACTGGGCAATCCGGCGCTCAACGAGGCGGTGCGCCGCTATCGCGCCGGTGAAGGCACACGCCTGGTGTTCGACGAGCCGTCGAGCGGAACGCCTTATCTGGCTTCCTTTCACGCCTTCCCGCCGGCACTGGGCAAAAACTGGATGATCCTCACTCTGGTTCCGCAGGAGGACTTCGTTGGCGAACTGCAACGCACCAACCACGTCATGCTGGCGTTCTCCGCCGCGTTGCTGCTCATGGGCCTGTTGCTGGTGGCCTTTCTGTCGCGCCTGCTGACCCGTCCGATCGCCGCCGTGATCGAGGAAACCCGAAAGATCAAGGCGCTGGAACTCAAGGACGATCTCAGCATCCGCTCCAACATCCGCGAGATCCGGCAACTGGTCGATGCCACCCAGGCGATGAAATCGACCATCCGCGCCTTCACCACCTTCGTCCCGCGTACTCTGGTGCAGCAATTGCTGTCCAGCGGCAAGACCCTGGAAGTGGGCGGCCAGAGCCGCTACCTCACCATCATGTTCACCGACATGGACGGCTTCTCGGCGCTGGCGGAAACCACGCCGACGCGCGAACTGATGAACCGGGTCTCGCTTCACCTCGACACCGTCACCCAGGTGATCGACGCCCACCACGGCACGCTGGACAAATACATCGGCGACGCCGTCATGGCGTTCTGGGGCGCACCGCTGTCCGACGACGACCATGCCTACCATGCCTGTCTCACCGCGCTGAAGGCGCAACAAGCCATGAACACGGTCAACGAGGCCTGGCTGCGGGAAGGCAAGCAGCCCACCTCGTTCCGCATCGGCCTGCATACCGACGCCGTGCTGGTCGGCAACATCGGCTCGGCGGAGCGCCTCTCCTATACGGTGATGGGCGATGGCGTGAACATCGCCGCGCATCTGGAAACCCTCAACAAACGCTACGGCACCCGCATCTGCGTCAGCCATTCGGTGTTCAAGGAAGCCGGCGAGCGCATGTTGATGCGCCCCCTCGACCATGTCAGCGTGAAGGGCCGGCGCGGCGAACTCATCGTCTACGAACTCCTCGCCGCCATCGGCCCGGACGCCGAAGCCGCCGGCATCGCCGCCACGCCGGAACAACGCCGCCTGGTCGAACTCACCCTGCCGGCGTTCGCCGCATGGCAGGCCGGCAAGCGGGAAGAAGCCCTGGCCCTGTATCACGCGGTTCTCGACGAATTTCCACGGGATGCCGTGGCGAGCCACTTCGTCACCCACCTCGTCGCGCATTGTGAGAAACCTCTCACGATCTGAGAGAATCGAAAAAATTGAACCACGGAAGATTGCAAAAACTCCCCATGCAGGTTTTTTTCAGGCTGAACCGGCACCTCCGCGCGCTCCTCGCGCTGCTTGCGTTCGCCCTTGCCTGGCCCGCCGCCGCCAGCGACCTCGTGGTGGTCACAGGCAGCCACAGCCCGATCAACCATCTCAGCCGCGAGCAGGTTGCCGATATCTACCTCGGCCGGGTCACCACCCTGCCCGGCGGTATCAGCGCCATCCCCCTGGATCTGCCCGCCTCCAGCCCGGAGCGCGAGGCGTTCTACAACCAGATCGCCGGCAAGAGCGCGGCCCAGATCAAAGTCTATTGGGCCAGGATGTCGTTCACCGGCAAGGGCATCCCGCCGAAACAGGTGGCCAGCAGCGCGGACATCAAGAAATTCGCCGGCGGCAAGCCCGGCGCCATCGCCTATCTCGACGAAGACGCCGTGGATGGCAGCGTCAAAGTACTGTGTTCACTCAAATAAAATTCATAACAACGACGGAGAATTCATGACGGGAAGCAAGCACTGGGCAGGCCGGGTTCTCGCCTGCCTCATCACCTGCGGGGGAGGCACCTGCCTGGCGGCCGACCATGACGGCGGCCTGATCGAATTCGACGGTTCCGGTTTTTTCAGCCTCACCGTGGGCAAGATGCTGGGTGGCACGAAAGGCCGCGTCAACGATACGGACTGTCCCTGTTTCATCTCCGACTACGCCCAGACCGGCGTCTATACCGGCAAGGGCGGGCCGCAATGGCAACCGGACAGCAAACTCGGCCTGCAAGGCTCCTTATCCTTGAGCGACACCCCATTCTCCCTGACCGGCCAGATCGTCGCGCGCGGCGCGCGGGATGGCGCGGTCAACCTGGAATGGCTGTACGGCAATTACAAAATCGACAATGAACTGACACTGCAACTCGGCCGCAAGCGCCTGCCCATGTTCCTGTATTCCGACGCCCAGGACATCGGCTTCGCCCTGCCCTGGACCCACCTGCCGCCGCAGCTCTACGGCTGGGAAGCGGTGAACTACAACGGCGCCAACCTGACCTGGAACAGGCCCCTGAACAACGGCTGGCACCTGACCGCCAACCTGCTGGCGGGCGCCGAGACCGTGAAGGAAAGCGGCTACTGGAAAATGTATCGCGGCCCGGACAACCGCACCGACGTGAAGTGGGACGCCATCCTGGGGGGCGACCTCAACCTCAGCAACGATTGGCTGGAGACCCGCGTGGTCTACATCCAGTCGAAAACAAGCAGCCGCAATGTCACCGGCTCCTGGAATGGAACCAGCTACGGCGGCGGCATCGAATCGGACTACGGCAACCGCGCGCGCCAGCAGATCTATGGCCTCGCCTTCAACATCGACCGCGACGACTGGCTGCTGAAGAGCGAATTCATCCACATCAACCGGCCCGGCGCCAATTTCAGGGATTACGCCCAGATCGTCGCCATCGGCCGCCGCATCGGCAAGTGGCAACCCATGCTGACCTGGTCGAATTACTACTCTAAACCCGCTCTGGGCGCCGACCCGGAAGCCCAGGAAGCCCACGCAACCACGGCGATTACCTTGCG
Source organism: Hydrogenophilales bacterium (assembly GCA_023258975.1). GTDB lineage: Bacteria > Pseudomonadota > Gammaproteobacteria > Burkholderiales > Thiobacillaceae > PFJX01. The sequence goes on from JAHFRD010000001.1 coordinate 356,064, forward strand.
CTATGAAATGGACACCAGCAGCGCCGTAAAACTCCAGATCGACCAACAGCGCGATAAGACCGGCTCATTGTGGACCCCGAAGTACGGCGATGCGCGCCTGCTGACCCTCAGTTACGACCGGGTTTTTTAGTACGCCTACACCGCCACCGGCGCCTTGATGCCGGGGTGCGGGTCGTAGCCTTCCAGGGTGAAATCCTCGTATTGGAAGGCGAACAGATCAGTTACATCCGGATTGAGCCGCATCGTCGGCAGGGCGCGTGGCTCGCGGGAGAGTTGCAGCTTCACCTGTTCCAGATGGTTGAGGTAGATGTGCGCATCGCCCAGGGTATGCACGAAATCGCCCGGCTCCAGGCCGGTGGCGCGCGCCATCATCAGGGTGAGCAGGGCGTAACTGGCGATGTTGAACGGCACACCCAGGAAGATGTCCGCGCTGCGCTGGTAAAGCTGGCAACTCAGCCGGCCGTCGGCCACGTAGAACTGGAAGAAGGCGTGGCAGGGCGGCAGCTTCATGTTGGGCAGTTCGCCCACGTTCCACGCGGAAACGATGATGCGGCGCGAATCCGGGTTCTTTTTCAGGGTTTCCAGCACTTCGCTGATCTGGTCGATGTGGCGGCCGTCTGCGGCGGGCCAGGAACGCCACTGGTAGCCGTAGATCGGGCCGAGATCGCCGTGCTCGTCGGCCCATTCGTCCCAGATGGAAACACCGTTGTCTTTCAAATACTGGATGTTGGTCTCGCCTTTCAGAAACCAGAGCAGTTCATGAATGATGGATTTGAGATGGACTTTCTTGGTGGTGAGCAGGGGGAAGCCGGCTTGCAGATCGAAGCGCATCTGGTGGCCGAACACCGAGATGGTGCCGGTACCGGTGCGGTCGTCCTTGCGCGTGCCGTGAGCCAGCACATGATTCAGTAATTCGAGGTATTGCCGCATCAGACGCCTTCCTTCAAGAGATGCTGATAGACCAGGTTCATGATGATGAGCCGCTGCGACTGGCCAAGCTCGCCGAACTGGATGCCGAAGGACTTCATGCGTTTGCCCTGTTCGTCGTCCTCCTCGCCCTCGGAACGAATTACCACCGGGGTTTTCACGTATTCCTCCATATCGCCCAGCCTGACCTTGAACGACAGCCACAAATTGTCATCCTTGCGGCCAATCTGCATGGGAGAAAGCATCCTGGCGCCGCCGACGCTGATATCCACCAGTTTGCCGGCGCCGATCTGCTTGCCCTCCTCGCTCTGCCGCACGGCGACGATGAGGCTGGCCGGCGCCCGCATCGCCTTTCTGATGCGCATGGCCTGTACCGCGTCCGGGTAGGAAAGATGCAGATACGGGAAGGGCTGCAATTGCGACTTCAGCACGCGGGCCTTGAAGGCGCAGACATTGAGGCCGGAGAAGGCGCGCACCAGATAGGTCTGGCCATCGCGCACGAAGATCAGCTTGCCATCCACGATCGGCATGGTGACCAACACGCTCTTCGGCTTCATCACGCCGATCACATGCACGGTGAAGCGTTCCGTCTGGCCTTCAAGCAAGGGCTGGAGTTGCAGGGCATCGCCCGGCATCAGCTTGACTGCGTCGAAACTGAGTGTTTCCTCCTGTGGCTTGGCGGTACCGCCCCCTTCACCCGGCTTGGCGTCATCGAGCCGGGCCGAGACATGGCCCGCTTTTTCCCGCACCCGCTCGCGAAACAGGCCCTTTTGCAACAGCACTTCGACCTGATTGTCTGAAGTGACCGTTACGCCGCGATTCAGGAGCAGGTTGTGGTCGGTGTCGTAGACCGCGAACCCCAGAGGCTTGCCGATCTCGATCTCCGCCTTGCGCACCGGCACCATGAAACTGTCTTCGACCATGCTTTCTCGTTCCTTCAGCGCAACACTTGTGTGGTCGTCATTGCAACCCCGACTTGCCCAATTCGCTCAGGATATCCAGCAACAACTGGCGTCCCAACGGCCCCATTCCCTTCATCAGCGCGTCACCGTCACGCTCGCCGTTGACCAGACGGCGCATGAGCCCTCCCAGGCGCGCCATGTCGCCACCGGCGCGAACCATCTGTTCGGCCATGTCGGCGAGCACGGCGAGCGCCTTGGCATCGCCGCGCCCGGCGGCGGCGATCATCGACGCCAGGCCGGGTGCCGCCGCGCGGCCATCCGGCCGCTGCTCCAGAGCGGGCAGGCTGGCCGGGTTCGCCAGCCCTTGCAACACGGTTTCGACGATGATCCGGTCTTCTTCATCCAGCCCCAGTTTCACGCTCGCATCGCGCTTGCCGTCGATGATCCGGCGCAGGGCGCCGGCCAGGCCGGGCCAGCCCTGCTGTTCCGCCGCCGCCAGGGTTCGCATCAATTCAGGAAGCGCCGCGCGGTCGCGCAAGGCGCCCACCACGGCATGAATGAAGGGCGCGTGCATGCGCCGCACCTGTTCCACCGCATCCGGCAATTCAACCACCGCATTCTTCACTCTCGTTCTCCACGGCTTGCCAGCGCCCCCCCAACAACATTTCCAGCGGGCGGTAGGCGCGTTTGTAGGCCATCTTGCGGCAATCGGCGATCCAGTAGCCCAAGTAGAGATGGGGCAGGCCGAGTTCGCGCGCCAGCCTGATCTGTTGCAACACCCCGAACACCCCGAGGCTGCGCCGTTCCAGGCCGGGTTCAAAAAAGGTGTAGACGGCGGAAAGCCCGTCCAGCAGGCGATCCACCAGCGCCACCATGACGACTTCGCCGGCCAGACGATATTCGATCAGCGCGCTATCGACGCGGCTTTGCAGCAAAAAACCACGATATTGCTCACGGTCGTCCTGATCCATGCCGCCCCCGGCATGGCGCGCCGCCTGATAGCGGCGATACAGACGGTAATGCGCCTCGTCGAACAACAACGGTTTCAGGCGGATTTCCAGGTCTTCGTTCCTGGCCTGGCAGCGGCGCTGCGCGCGATTCGGCTGAAACGCCTCCACCCGCAACCGGGTTGAAGTACAGGCGCTGCAATGGTCGCAGTGCGGACGATACACATGCGGGCCGCTGCGCCGGAAGCCGACCCGCATCAGTTCGCTGTACACCAGGGTATCGACCATCCCGCCCGGCGCCGCCACCTGTGAGCGCGCGGTCTGATTGGCGAGATAGCTGCAGGGATAACTCGATGTCAGATAAAACTGCAGCCGGAAGATGGGCAGTTCGGCGGCGAAACTCATGCGCCGCTCCAGGGGCCGGGTGTGTGGGCTTGCGGCGTCAACTCCGCCAGCAGGCGGCTGAACTCGCCGCGCGTGATCGCGCGCGCGCCCAGGGAAGCGAGATGCGCCGTTTTCATCTGGCAGTCGATGAGGCCGAAGCCGCGCTGTCTGAGGGCGGCGACCAGATGCGCCAGTGCGATCTTCGAGGCATCGGTCTTACGCGAGAACATGGATTCGCCGAAGAATGCCCTACCCAGCGCGACTCCGTACAAACCCCCAACCAGTTCTTCACCGTCCTTGCCATCCATCCAGGTTTCAAAAGCGTGTGCATAGCCCGCCTCATGCAGTTCGCCGTAAGCCGCGATCATCGGCTCGCCGATCCAGGTACCGCCGCCCTCGCCACGCGGCGCGGCGCATTCCCGCATCACCCGGGTGAACGCCGTGTCCACCCGCACCTCGTAATCGGCACGCGCCAGCCTTTTCTTGAGCGAACGGGAGATTTTGAATTCCTCCGGGAACAAGACCATGCGCGGATCGGGCGACCACCAGAGGATGGGTTCACCTTCGTTGAACCAGGGAAAGATGCCGCGCCGATACGCTTCCAGCAAGCGCCGCGAGGACAAATCCCCCCCCGCCGCGAGCAGACCGTTGGGTTCCGTCAGCGCCTGTTCAAGCGGAGGAAACGCCGTGGTGGGTTGGAGCCAGGGGATCATCAGCCGCCGCGCGTGCCCTTCTCGATGAATTCGATCTTGTAGCCATCCGGATCCTCGACAAATGCGATCACCGTTCCGCCGTACTGCATCGGCCCGGCCGGCCGGGCCACCTTTCCGCCTTTGGCGGCCACCTCCGCGCAAGCCCGGCTGGCATCCTCGACTTCGAGGGCGATATGGCCGAACGCCGTGCCCAGGTCATAACGCTCCACGCCCCAGTTGTAAGTCAGCTCCAGCACGGTGTGCTCGGACTCGTCGCCGTAACCGACGAAAGCCAGGGTAAATCTGCCTTCCGGGTAGTCCTTGCGGCGCAAGAGCTTCATTCCGAGAACATCGGTGTAGAACGTGATGGATCGTTCCAGGTCGCCGACCCGAAGCATGGTGTGCAACATGCGCATGGCGGATGTCTCCCTGGTGAAATTCAGGCGGTTTGAAACAGCGGCGTGGGGTCGGTGTAAACCAGATAGTCGACGATGGCCGCATCGCGCATGTGGAACAGATTGAGGAAAGGCAGGGTGACCGCCGTCGCGCCGGGAAAATGGTAGGTCACCTCGCCCTGCACGAAACACGTGTCAGGCGATTGCCCCCACCAGAAGCCGGTCAACTCATGGCTGAGACCGTTCAAGCCTGCGAAAAAAGCCGCGACATGCTCGCGTACCGCTTCATTGCCGACCACGGCGGGCTGGCTGCCATAACGGAACGTGCCGTCCTCGGCCAGATACGCGGCGAAGGCGGTAGCGTCTCGCGCGTCGATGCTGAGGAACAACTGGCGTACCCAGACGGGGATTTCCATGCGAATGGCTCCTGTGAACGGTTTCAGAACTGAAAATAAAGGCGGCCATTCTGCCGCAGTTCGCCGCGAATTTTTTTCCAATCCGGGAACAGGATGCCCACTTCGCGCCAGAACGCCGGGGAGTGGTTGCGTTGTTTGAAATGGGCGAGCTCGTGGCAGATCACGTAGTCGATGGCCTCGGGCGGCGCCTTCAACAGGCGCCAGTTGAGGCTGATCACGCCCTTGGCCGAGTTGCTTCCCCAGCGGGTACGGGCGTTGGACAGGCGCAATGGCGGCATGGCGAGTCCGGCGCGGGCGGCATGATGGGCCAGGCGTTCGCCCAGCAGCGCGCGGGCGTGGCGTTGATACCAGCGCAACACCAGGGCCGGCGCCCGCGCGGGCGTGGCGTTGCAGAGCAGGGCCGCGCCGTCCCGTCGGGCTCGGGCCGGGCCGGGCTGATCGAGCAATTCGAGGATCAGATGCCCCCCCAGGTAGGGCAGCGGCGCGCCGTCCCGCCATTCGAAGCGGTGCTCCCGCGCGGCCAGCAGGCGGGTGCTGATCCACTCCGCATGTTTGTTCAGGAAACCGTGGATGTCGTGTCGCGCGAGAAATAGAGGCGCGTTGACCACCACTTCACCAGCCTCGCTGACCTTGACGGACAAACTACGACGGCGAGGACTGCGGCGCAGATGACATTGCAGCGCCTGCTCGCCCAGGCTGATGTGGAGTAATTCCTCCGTGATCCGGGAAGCCAAGCGACTACAGCCCCTGCCGCGCCATCGCCCGGCGCATGAAGGCGATTTGGGTTTGCAGAGAAAGCTCCTTGGGGCAGACGTCCTGGCAGCCGAGCAGGCTCATGCAGCCGAAGATGCCGCTATCGTCGCCGATGAGCTGGTAATACTCGGCGTCGGAGCGGTCGTCGCGCGGGTCGAGGCGAAATCGAGCGAGTTTGTTCAGGCCCACCGCGCCGACGAAATCCGGCCGCATCTGGGCGCTGCCGCAGGCGGCCACGCAGCAGCCACATTCGATGCAGCGGTCAAGTTCATAGATGGATTCGGCCAGTTCCGGATCCATCGCGATTTCAATCTCGTTCAAGTTCACCTCTCCGGCCGCGTGCACCCAGGCTTGCAGGCGCTCGCTCATGGCGCGCATCCATTTGCCGGTATTCACCGAGAGATCGGCGATCAACTCGAAACCGGGCAGCGGGAACAGGCTGATGTCGGCCGGGAGCTCGCCCGTGAGGCTGCGGCAGGCCAGGCCGGGGCGGCCGTTGATGAGCATCGCGCAGGAACCGCAGACCCCGGCGCGGCAGACGAAATCGAAGGAGAGGCCGGGATCGAACTCCTCGCGGATACGGGTCAGCGCGATGAACAGCGTCATGCCCGGCGCTTCCTCCACCTGGTAGTCGCGCACGCCGGGCACGCTGTCGGGATCGCGCGGGTTGTGGCGGAAGACGTGGAAAGTGAGTGTGCGGGAAGCGGTCATGGCAAGGGTTCGTCCAGGCGCTCGTTGCGGCCGCGGTATTTCAGCGGCAGGAACTGCTTGAATGACATCAGGTAGGACTGGGCGGCATGGCGGTCGAGTTTGGCCGCGTGCATTTCATCGACTTCGGCCTGGCGCGACGCGGCATCGGGATGTTCGATGAGGTTTTTCGCGCCGTAGCCGCGAAAACCGGGCGGCAATTCCATACGCGACACCTCCAGTTCCTCGTATTCCAGCGTCGGCAACGCCTCGCCCTCGTACCAGCAGGCCAGGGTGCGGTTGAGCCAGTCGCGGTCATTGCGCGCGGGGGCGTCCTCGCGGAAATGCGCGCCCCGGCTTTCCGCGCGGTTCAAGGCGCCCATCGCCACGGTGAGCGCGACTTTCAACATGCGCGGCAGGCGATAGGCGAGCACCAGTTCGGGGTTGGCATCCAGGCCACCACGAACGCCGATTTCTTCACTGCGCGCGAGCAGGCCGGCCAACTCCGCCACCGCGCTTTCCAGATCGGGGCCGTTGCGGAACAGGCCGACCTTGTCGGTCATGATCTGTTCCATGCGCCGCCGCAGGCTTACGGCGTTCTCCCCGCCGGGTCGAGTGAGGAGTTGTTCCAGATGGCGCTGTTCGCGCAGCACGAAGTCACGCGCCAACGCGGTGGAAATTTCCAGGTCACCATGCGCGGACTGGCAGAAATCGGCCACGTATTCGCCCACCAACATGCCCGCCACCACGGTTTCCGCCACCGAGTTGCCACCCAGGCGGTTGAAGCCGTGCAAGTCCCAGCAGGCGGCCTCGCCACAGGAGAACAGGCCGGACAGCCAGGGCGACTCGCCGCGATGGTCGGTGCGCACGCCCCCCATCGAGTAATGCTGGGTGGGGCGCACCGGGATGAAGTCCTTCGCCGGGTCGATACCGAGGAAATAGCGGCAGATGTCCTTCACCTCGCGCAGATTCCTGTCGATGTGCGCGGCGCCCAGTTGCGTGATGTCCAGCCAGAGGTGCTCGCCATAGGACGAGCGGGCGCCCTTGCCCGCGCGCATGTGCTCGGCCATGCGGCGCGAGACCACATCGCGCGAGGCCAGGTCTTTCTTCTCCGGCTCGTAGTCCGGCATGAAGCGATGGCCGTCGGCGTCGCGCAACACGCCGCCGTCGCCGCGACAGCCTTCGGTCACCAGAATGCCGGCCGGAACGATGGCGGTGGGATGGAACTGCACCGCTTCCATGTTGCCCAGGCGCGCCACCCCGGTTTCCAGGGCCAGGGCCGCGCCCATGCCTTCGTTAATCAGTGCGTTGGTGGAAATGCCGTAGAGGCGTCCGTAACCGCCGCTGGCGATGACCGTGGCGCGCGCCAGATGCGCGGAGAGTTCGCCGCTCATCAGGTCGCGCACCACCGCGCCGTGGCAACGCTGGCCGTCGTGGATCAGGGCCAGCGCTTCCTGGCGCTCCAGCACCGGGATGGATTCGGCGATGACCCGGTCGGAAAGGGTGTAGAGCATGGCGTGGCCGGTGCCGTCCGAGGTGTAGCAGGTGCGCCACTTGCGGGTGCCGCCGAAGTCGCGCGCGGTAATCAGGCCGTGCGCGGCCTCGCGTTCCGTCAGGGTCACCCGCTCACCGTTGATGACCACCTCGTGCTCGCCCGCGCGCACCCGATTCCAGGCCACGCCCCAGGCGGCCAGTTCGCGGATCGCCTTGGGCGCCACATGGGCGAACATGCGCGCCACCCGTTGATCGCAGCCCCAGTCGGAACCGCGCACGGTGTCCTCGAAATGCACGTCCTCGTTGTCGCCCTCGCCCTTGAAACAGTTCGCCAGGCTGGCCTGCATGCCGCCCTGGGCGGCGACCGAATGCGAACGCTTGGCCGGCACCAGCGACAGGATGGAAGGTTCCAGGCCACGCCGCTTCACCGCCAGAGCGAGGCGCTGCCCGGCCAGGCCGCCGCCGATGACCAGCACATCGGAATGGAGGATCTTCATGACGCGGCTCTCTGCCAGGTGGGCACGTAGGGTTCACCCACACGCGGCGCATGTTCCATGCCCAGTTTGAGGTAAGCCGCCAGGGTGGTCAGGCCAAGTACCAGAAAGAACACGGTCAGACTCCATTTCAGGCGTTTCAACCTGCGTCGCGCGGCGATTGCATCCTTGAAGTCGCCCCATTTCACCGCAAGCCGGTAGAGGCCGATGCCGCCATGCAATTCCACCAGGAACAGCAGCACCAGATAGAGCGGCCACATGCGCCCGCTCCAGACCCGGTCGGCGGATTCATACGGGCCGATCAGTTCCGGGTGGGTCAGCATCAGGTAGAGGTGAACCGGCGCCAGGAAGAACATGGCGAAGCCGGTGATGACCTGCGCGAACCAGAGGATCGTGTCTTCGTGGTGCATGGCGCGCATGAGTCGCAAATAAGCCATGTGCTGGCCCCAATGCGTGGGGAACTTGCGCAACGCCAGCCAGGCATGCGTCACGAACAGCGCGAACACCGTCGCCACGAAAGCGGAGACCAGCCAGGGCAAGGGGCTGCCGAAGAAGAAATACCCTTCGAAGAATCGCGCCACGGCCCACATGGCGTCGTTGCCCAGCAGAATGGACGAGACGAACAGCATGTGCAGCCACATGAACAGGCCAAGGAAGAGGCCGCTGGCGCTTTGCAGCAGATCCAGGCGCGCGGGCCAGCGGTCGATGCGGGGGAGGAGGAAGGAATCGGGGTCTTTCATGATCGAGCAGCGTGGATCAGAGGCGCGCCATCGTCGCCTCAATCCAGGTTTCGGCTTCCGCGAGGACGGCGCTGGCCTTGCGGCCCTGGGTGGCAATGGCCGGGCCGATCACCACCGTGATTTCACCCGGCCGCTTGATGAAGGCGTTCTTCGGCCAGCAACGCCCGGCGTTGTGCGCCACCGGCACCACCGGCACACCGCACTTGGCCGCCAGCCAGGCGCCGCCGATCTGGTAATCGCCCTTCTCGCCCACGCCCACGCGCGTGCCTTCCGGGAAGACCAGCACCCAGAAGCCCGTATTCAGGCGCGCCCGCCCCTGCGCTTCCAGTTGTTTCAAGGCCTCGCGCCCGGCCCCACGGTCGATGGCGATGGGTGAAAACAACGCCAGGCCCCAGCCAAAAAACGGGATGCGCAACAGGCTCTTCTTCAACACGAACGACAGCGGCGGAAAAATCTGCTGAAAGGCGATGGTCTCCCAGGCGGACTGGTGCTTGGCCAGCACCACGGCCGGTTCTTTCGGCAGGTTCTCGCGGCCCTCGACGCGGAAGGAGATACCCACCATCCAGCGCGCCAGCCAGATCACCACCCGCCCCCACAGGGTGATGAAGCGATAACGCGGCAGCGCCGGCACCGGCGCGGCGAGCAGGATCAGCAGGCTGAAGGGGATGGTCAGCGCGGTCTTGACCAGGAAATAGAGGAGGGAGCGGAGGAATGGCATGGAACTCGTGTCGGCATCCTGCCGGCGGGTTAACAATCGCCGGCAAGCGCGCCGGCGCTACAGGGTGGGTTCGCCGGGATCACGCCGCCTCGGCGAGGATGGCCCGCACGGCATCGGCGAGATCTTCATAGACCGGCGTGCCTTCCGGCATCTGGCCGCCTTCCAGGGTACGAATACCCTTGCCGGTCTTCACCAGCATCGGCCGCGCGCCCACCGCATGTGCCGCCTGCATGTCGCGCAGGGAATCGCCGATGGCCGGCACCCCGCGCAGATCGCGGCGCATCCGGGTGGCGATCTCCTGGAACAGACCCGGCTTCGGCTTGCGGCAGGCGCAACGGGAGTCGGCCGCGTGCGGACAGAAAAACACCGCGTCGATTCGGCCACCGGCCTGGGCCACCAGCTTGTGCATCTTGGCGTGGATGGCGTTGAGCGTGGACATATCGAACAGGCCGCGCCCGACCCCGGACTGATTCGACGCCACCACCACGCGATACCCCGCCTGGCACAGTCGGGCGATGGCCTCCAGGCTGCCCGGAATCGGCTGCCATTCCTGTGGGTTCTTGATGAACTGGTCGGAGTCGAAATTGATGACGCCGTCGCGGTCGAGAATGACGAGTTTCATGCGATTTCCTTCATACGGCCAGAGCTGTAGACCAGAAGGCACTCCGATCCATAAACATGGACGTGAGTATGCCGTAAGCCGGATTCACGATCACACCGCCAGCCTGGACAAATCCGCCACCCGGTTCATGGCGCGGTGCAGGCGCGCGAGCAGGCCTAAGCGGTTGTTGCGCAGGTTGGCGTCTTCCACGTTGACCATGACGCCATCGAAGAAGTCGTCCACCGGGCCTTTCAGCGCCGCCAGGGCTTGCAGCGAGGCGGCGTAATCGCCCGCGTCGAAAGCCGCGTCCGCGACCGGCTCGACCTCGGCCAGGGCGGCGTTGAGGGCGATCTCCGCCGCTTCCTGGAGCAGGTAGGGGTTGCTCACCGGCTCCACCACGCCCTCGACCTTTTTCAGGATGTTGCCCACCCGCTTGTTGGCGGCGGCAAGAGCGGGCGCCTCCGGCAACGCGGCGAAAGCGCGCACGGCGGCCAGGCGTTGGGGGATGTCGCCCAGGCGTTGCGGGCGCTGCGATACCACCGCATCCACTTCCTGGGCCGTATAACCCTGCTCGCGCAGCAGGCCGGAGAGCCGCTCGAACATGAAGGCGCCGACCTGGGTGGCCACTTCTTCCGGGAACCCACGCACACCGGCCGCCACGACCAGCAGGGTATCCAGATGCAGCGGCAGGTTGCGTTCCATCAGGATGCGGATGACGCCGAGCGCGTGGCGACGCAGGGCAAAAGGATCCTTGTCCCCGGTCGGTATCTGGCCGATGCCGAACAGGCCGACCAGGGTTTCCAGTTTGTCGGCCAGGGCGACGCACAGGCCGACCTCGTTGCGCGGCAGTTCATCCCCGGCGAAACGCGGCTTGTAGTGGTCCTCGATGGCATCGGCCACCTCGCCGGGCAGGCCGTCGTTGAGCGCGTAGTAGCGCCCCATGACGCCCTGCAACTCGGGGAACTCGCCCACCATGTCGGTGAGCAGGTCGGTTTTGGCCAGCGACGCCGCCTGGGTCACCTGGGCCTCCAGTTCCTTGCCGCCCAGCATCGCCGCGATGGCGGCGGCGATCATCCGCACCTTCTGGCCGCGCGCCCCCTGGCTGCCCAGCTTGTTGTGATAGACCACGCGGTCCAGCGCCTCGACGCGGGAAGCGAGCGTCTTCTTGCGATCCTGGTCATAGAAGAACTTGGCGTCGGCCAGACGCGGGCGCACCACCCGCTCGTTGCCACCGATCACCGCGCTCGGGTCGGCCGGGGAGATGTTGGAAACGATGAGGAACTGGTGGGTCAGTTTCCCGGCGGCGTCCAGGAGCGGGAAATACTTCTGGTTGGCCTTCATGGTGAGAATCAGGCACTCCTGCGGCACTTCCAGATATTCCGTCTCGAACTGGCACAGAAGCACGTTGGGGCGCTCGACCAGGGCGGTGACCTCGTCCAGCAGGGCGTCATCCTCGATGGGTTTGACGCCACCACCGACCTTGGCCGCCGCTTCGTGAAGCTGACGCGCGATCTCGGCGCGGCGCGCGGCGAAGCTGGCGATCACCGCGCCTTCCGCTTGCAACTGCGCGGCGTAGCTGTCCGCTTCCTTGATGGCAACGGGGTGAACGGCGGCCTCGAAACGATGGCCTTGGGTATCGCGGCCGGCATTGAGGCCGAGGGTGGAAATCGCCACCACGTCCGCGCCATGCAGGGCAACGAGACCGTGCGCCGGGCGCACGAAGTTGACCGTGCTCCAGCCGTCCGCCAATTGATAGGTCATGACCTTGGGAATCGGCAGTTTGGCCAAGGCCTCGTCCAGCGCCTTCTGTAGCGCGTCGGCCAGGGTGGCGCCCTCGGCGATGCTGTCATGGAACAGGGCTTCGGCCTTACCGTCGGATGCGCGCCTGAGTTGCGGCACAACCGAGGCATCCAGGCCCATCGCGCCCAATCTTTTCAGCAACGCCGGAGTGGCCTGGCCCTCGGCGGTGAGCGCGATGCCGACCGGCATCAGTTTGTGCGACACCGGCTTGTCAGCGGCCCGCGCCACGACGTTCGTGAGATGCGCGGCCAGACGGCGTGGCGAGGCAAAGGACGAGACGACGCTATCAACGGTGACCAGTCCCTGCACCCTGAGGCTGTCGGCGAGGGTAAGGGCAAAGGACTCACCCAGTTTTTTCAGGGCCTTGGGCGGCAGTTCTTCGACGAACAGTTCTACGAGCAGGGAATGGGTCAAGGTCATTTTTTTACGTGTGACTGGATAATTCTGGATTGCACGACATCATCAATGATGCCGCGACAGAATTTGTTTACATTTACAAACCGGATACGCGAGCCAAAGCCGACAAAACCTAGCATCAAGGCTAATTTTCCAAATACTTCATCAGCAAACGAGGACGCGATCAATTCAACACCGGAAAAGTCTATTTCCAGAACATCGTTCGGCGCCGTGGCCAACAGGTTCTCGATCTTGTTACGGATTCTCAATCCGGTGAGGCGGTTGCCGAATCTCGCGGCTTCGTCCGCCAATTGCATTCGCATCACGCCAATGGTGGTGTCTTTTCCATATAGCGCGTCGTTGAAAGGATAGGCCGGCGCATCTCCCCATAATGCCCGTTCAATTTCTATCGGAACCGCTGTATTGAGTTGTATATCCACAAAGGTTCCAGGAAACGGTGGGAAGTCGCCCTTGATCTCCATACGATCATTCATCCATTCCACCCGCCCTTTCTGGGAATGGATGGACAACCGCCCACCCTGGTTTATCTTGACGATCTGCAATGTCCCGGTAAGCCCTTTGCCCTGCCCGAAATCCGGGCGGGAAGTAATGCCTTCCTTGAGGGCATGCGCGATGGCGTCCTCGTCGTGTTCCTGCATGGGGAAGGCCGCACGTATGGTCTGTGGGATGCCCACCCCCCCATCCGCCACCACAACCGCCATATGTTGCGTTTTCGGATGGACGACAACCTGCATCCAGCCGTGATCGACGCCGGCATGCACCAACACATTGCCCGCCACCTCGTTGAGCATCCACTCGAAAGACTGCAACACGCCTTGCGCGTAGGTCGCGCGTTCCAGAACCTGATGAATCTGGCTGTCTATCAATTCGTTCAGGCTGGTGTCATCGGAAAAACGGTGCAGCGCATTGGGCTTGTCCGTGATCGGGTGTCCGCCATCCGGGCATAAACACGCCGCATAATTGGAATCCAGGATGTAACGCCTGCACACTTCCTCATCGGGCAAAACCAGAGCGAAATCCACTCCATGTGAATATCTATATCGTTCGGCCAACACAATCAACGGCACAAAACCATTTGGGAATACGAGCTTCAGATTGGAAAAATTCAGCCGAATATCCCGATGCCCTTGTTTCTCCACCAGATTGAACAGGATGGATTGCGCCTTCTGGAAAGCCTGCCAATCGAAACGATCCCAGTTGAAGGCGATTTCGTTGTTCACGCTCAGGCCCCCTCGACCTTGCTCTGGGCAGGCGCTTTCTTCTCGATCTCGGCCAAGGTTTCCTCGGCCCAATCTTTCGGCGCCATAGGGAAGCCGAGACGGGCACGGGAGTCCAGATAGGCCTGCGCGACGGCGCGTGCCAGGTTGCGGATGCGGCCGATGTAAGCGGCGCGTTCGGTGACCGAGATGGCGCCGCGCGCGTCGAGCAGGTTGAAGGTGTGGGCGGCTTTCAGCACCTGTTCATAGCCCGGCAGGGCCAGTTGGTTATCCATCAGGTGTTTGGCCTGCTTCTCGTGGGCGTTGAAGGCGATGAGCAGGAATTCGACGTCGCTGTGCTCGAAGTTGTAGGTGGACTGTTCCACTTCGTTCTGGTGAAACACGTCGCCGTAACTGACGCCGGGCGAGTATTCCAGGTCGAACACGTTATCCACGCCTTGCAGATACATGGCCAGGCGTTCCAGGCCATAGGTAATCTCGCCGGTGATCGGCTTGCAGTTGATGCCGCCAACCTGCTGGAAGTAGGTGAACTGGGTGACTTCCATGCCGTTCAGCCACACCTCCCAACCCAGGCCCCAGGCGCCCAGGGTGGGGTTCTCCCAGTCGTCCTCGACGAAGCGGATGTCGTTCTGTTTCAGGTCGAAACCGAGAGCTTCGAGCGAGCCGAGATACAACTCCAGGATGTTTTCCGGCGCCGGCTTCAGGACTACCTGGAACTGGTAGTAGTGCTGCAGGCGATTGGGGTTCTTGCCGTAACGGCCGTCCTTGGGGCGGCGCGAGGGCTGCACATAGGCGGCTTTCCAGGGTTCCGGGCCGAGCGAGCGGAGAAAGGTGGCGGTATGGCTGGTGCCGGCGCCGACTTCGAGATCGTAGGGTTGCAGCAGGGTGCAGCCCTGTTCCCCCCAGAAGCGCTGGAGGGTGAGGAGGATGTCCTGAAAAGCGGGCATGTTGGTGTAGCCGTAGCGAAAGGGGAGTGATTTTACCCGTGATTCCGCCCATATCCGCCACCACGCCCCCGGCACGACACGGCAGTCATGCCGGTCGTGGTGTCGGAAATCCGGCGAACCAGGCAAAGATCGGACAGTCCCCCCCGGCGAGGGCATGCCGCGACGCAACATCCCGGCGGCATGGCGGGAAGACGGACGCTCGGGAATGCCGGGCATGTAATTTGCTAAAAAGAAATCGTCACCGTGGAGAACATCATGACACTCACCCTCACCCCCAGCCTGACCATCCGCTTCCGCTGCGCGGCGGACACCGCATGGCACATGATCCGCACGCACTCGCGGCGCCTGTCCATCGTCAGCCTGTCCTTCCTGAAGATGGAAGTGCTGGTGTTCAAGTACCACGGGAAATGATCAGGGCCGCGTCGAGTCCACCGCCCGCGCGGTGGCTGAATTCGATGCGCCAGCCATAGGCATCCGCCAACTGCCGCGCGATCGCCAGCCCCAGCCCACTGCCGCCGCTATCCCGGCTACGCGAGCCTTCCAGGCGATGGAACGGCCGGAACACCGCCACCCGCTGATCCTCCGGAATCCCGGGTCCGCGATCCAGCACGGAAATGCGCGCCTCCTCCTCTGCGCAGCGCAGTTCCAGATCAATCGTTTCCTCGCCGCCATAGCGCCTCGCGTTGTCCAGCAGGTTGCCGACGATGCGGCGTAGCGCGGCCTCGCCCGCTTTCACCGTGCAAGCCGCCGCAGGTGGTCGCCAGTTCACCGGCCCCAGGCGCGCGGCGGTTTCCGCCAGGTCGCCCAATAGCTCCGTCAGATTGCAGTCCTTAAGGTCGTTGGCCTGAAGCGCGCGGGAGAACACCAGCATGTCGCCGATCAGCCGGTTCATTTCGTCCAGATCGCGCTCCATGCGGCCCACCTGCGCGGCATCGGCGTCGTCCAGCATGGACAGCGCCAGCTTCAAGCGGGTGATCGGCGTGCGCAGATCGTGGGAGATGCCGGAGAGCAGCACGGTACGGTTTTCCAGGAGCGCATGGACTTCACCGGCCATGCGATTGAAAGCGGCCGTGAGTTCGCGGATTTCCCTGGGGCCGGTTTCCGGCAGCGGCACCGGGTCGCGCCCCTGCCCCACTTCACCGGCTTTCTCGGCCAGGCTGTTCAACTGGCGGCTGGCGCGGCCAACCATGAGCAGCGCGGTCACCACGGTCAGGGCGGCGCCCAGCAGGAAGACGCCGACCGCCGCCAGCGGGGCTTGCAGCGCATAGCGATCCTGGCTGAAGCCGACGCGCAACTGTTTGTCCGCCACCTGTAGATCCAGCCACACCCAGTTGGCGTCCGACCCGCGTTTGAGCACCACCGTCTGCCGCATGCGCTGACCAAGGGAAGCCGTCAGGAGATCGCCGAACAGGGTATGGGGCGCCATATCGGCTGGAACGTTCGCGAGCAGCGGCTTCGTCGCCGCCCCCAGGCCCAGATCATGCCGGAACGCCAACTCCATTTCGTAATCGGTGCGGGTCTGCGGCGGCAGTTCCACCCAGGTCTTGGCCGCCAGGGAAATCTTCGCCGCCAGATCGTCCGCCGAACGTTCCGCCATCGGCCGGATCAGGGTCTGCCAGACCACCGCGAAGGCCAGGGTCTCGAACACCAGAAACGCCGCCAGCAGGGCGGCGGCGGTGCGGCCGAACAGGGTGCGGGGGAGCAGGCTCAACCGCCACGCCCCTTGGGCGCGAACAGATAGCCCTGGCCCCAGACCGTGCGGATGTAGAAGGGATTGGCGGGGTCGTCTTCCAGTTTGCGGCGCAGGCGGGTCACCCGCACGTCGATGGAACGGTCGAAGGGGTCGCGCTCGAAGCCCTTCAGCCAGTCCATGATCTGGTCGCGCGAGAGCGCCCGGTTGGGGTGCTCGACGAACACCTTGAGCAGGGTGAACTCCGCCTGGGTGAGGGGGATGTCCTCACCTTCCCGAGACAGGCGTTGCGCCGCGAGATCCAGCGCGAAGGGGCCGAAACGGGCGTTCTCATCCTTCTCCCGCGCCATCGGCTCGCCGCCGCCACGCCGCATGACCGCGCGGATGCGCGCCAGCAATTCGCGTGGATTGAACGGCTTGGCCAGATAGTCGTCGGCGCCGACTTCCAGCCCGACGATGCGGTCGATATCCTCGCCCCGCGCCGACAGCATGATGACTGGAATGTGGCGCAGCGCCTTGATGCGCCGGGTCAGGCTCAACCCGTCCTCGCCCGGTAGCATCAGATCCATGACCACGAGATCGGGCATGGCCGCCGCCATGCGCTCGTCCATCTCGCGGCCGTCGCGCGCGGTTTCCACCACGAAACCCTGTTTCACCAGATATTCCGAGAGCAGGTCACGCAGGCCCGCGTCGTCATCCACCACCAATACTCGTTCAGTCATGCTCCAACCCTCGATACACACTGTTACAAATCTAACGGAAGCGGAAACCCCCGTGTTACCTCCCCTGCCTAGCATGCAGGTCATGGAAAGGAGATTTGCGATGAAAGCGAAAGTTCTGATGCCCCTGCTGTTGAGCGTACTCGCCGCGCCGGCCCTGGCAAGCGACGCGGTCGAGAGCATGTTCATCGGTGCCGCCTTCCAGGTCGCCCAGATGGGCCCGGAAGTGCGCCGCATGATGCGCGAGCGCTGGGAACAAGCCAGCCCGGAAGAGCGCATGGAGATGCGGCGCCAGTTTCAGGAACGCCCGCAACAACGCCAACAGGAGCAACGCGGGCAATGGGCCGGCAGGATACCCAATCCCCCAGGCCCTGCGGACTTCGCGGGCATGGGTGGCAACCTCGGTGGCAATTTCGGTGGCGCTTTCGGAACCGGCTTCGAACAACGTCGCCCCGACCCATCCGCTCCGGACGATAACGCGCCGGGTTTCGACCCACGCAACCGATTCAACCAGCCCGCCGGTAGAAACCGGCGCTAACCCTCGATTTTTGAATTGACCAAGGAGTCCATCATGAAAAAAACCGCGCTCACACTCGCCCTGATCGGCCTGACTGGTCTGGCCTTCAGCACCCCCGGCATGGCGTCCGGCTTCCAGGATCGCGCCGAAGTCGTCGGCAGCACACCGGTTTACGAATCGTTCAACGAACCCCGGCGCGATTGCTGGGACGAGCAGGTCGGCTATGAAGCCCCACGGCGGCGCGAGTATGGCGGCGCGGTGCTGGGCGGCCTGGTCGGCGGCCTGCTCGGCCGCCAGATTGGCGGAGGCTCCGGACGCAACTGGAGCACGGCCGTCGGCGCCGCCACCGGCGCAATCGTCGGCGACAACATCGACAACGACGGACACCGGGCCGTCGCCGGCGCGCCGCGATATGAACAACGCTGCCGCCAGATCGACAACTGGAGCCGCCGCCTCACCGGCTACAACGTCAGCTACCGCTACCAGGGCCAGACCTACTCGGCATTCCTGCCCTATGACCCGGGCCAGACGGTGCGCGTGAACGTCAACGTCTCGCTGGCTGAACACTGATACACCAGCAACAAAAGACGCCGGCAAGGATGCCGGCGCTACCAGTGGCGCCACGACTGGAGTGCCGGCATTTTTCGTTTCAACGTGAGTGACAGGTCGCTTCTTTGGCGGAAACCGCCATCGGATCATGCAAGGTTGTGGGGGCCGGCTGTATTGCCGGCTGCTAGAATGCCGCTCCCCCCGCGCGCGCCAACCCATGTCCCTGCTTACCGCCATTCTTCTCGCTAGTACCGCCGGTGGAGTGCTGTCGGTGCTGTTGGCGACGGTCGCGTTGCGGATGAAAGCGGAGTGGGTGCCGGTGATGGTCAGTTATGCCATCGGCGCCCTGCTCGGCGCGGCATTTCTGGAAATTCTGCCGCACGCGCTGGAACATGCCGGCAGCATGGAAGCGCTGACCACCACGGTGCTCGGAGGCATCCTCGGCTTCTTCATCCTGGAAAAACTGGTGCTCTGGCGGCATTGCCATACCGAACATTGCGAGGTGCACGGAGCCGAGGTGCACGGAACCGATGCCGCGGCCCGCACAGCCCCGCCGCAGCATGACCACGGCCGCTCCGGCATGATGATCACGGTGGGCGACACGGTGCACAACTTCGTCGATGGCGTGATGATCGCCGCCGCCTTTCTGGTGGATTTCAAGCTGGGCGTGGTGACCGCTTTCGCCATCGCGGCCCATGAAGTGCCGCAGGAGCTGGGCGACTTCCTCATCCTGCTGCATTCCGGCTACAGCAAAACGCAGGCGCTCCTGCTCAACCTGCTGTCCAGTCTGGCGATGCTGGTGGGCGCCCTGCTCGGCTACTTCCTGCTTGCCGAGTTGCAATGGATACTGCCCTACATGCTGGCCATCGCCGCGTCCGGCATGATCTACGTCGCGGTGGCGGATCTCATCCCCGGCCTGCACAAGCGGGTCGAATTGGCCCACACCGGACAGCAGGCATTGCTCATCGGCCTGGGTATATTCACGGTCTGGGCGGCGAGCACGCTCGCCCATGAGTGGATGCACGGATAAAAAACAGCAACTTTTCGGGATCAAGAAAATGGCTATCGAACTTTTCAACGACGGAAAACACGTCTGCCTCATGTTCAACGATCTGGTGGACGATACCGGCAGCGATGCCGTCCAGGCCAACCAGTTCATGATCGTCTCGGATGGCGAGGGCGCGCTGATCGACCCGGCCGGCAACATGACCTACAACGCCCTGATCATGGCCATGCACCGATTCTTCCCGTTCCGCCACCTGAAATATATTTTCGCCTCGCACCAGGATCCGGACATCATCGCCTCGCTCAACAAGTGGCTCACCGCCACCGAGTGCACGCTGTACGTTTCCAGCCTGTGGGAGCGCTTCCTGCCGCACTTCTGTACCGCCAACCGCACCGAGGGCCGCATCATCGGCATTCCCGACCCGGGCGCGGCCATCCCGATGCGCGACACCACCATCTACGCGATCCCCGCCCACTTCCTGCACGCCGAGGGCAATTTCCAGTTCTACGACAGCAAGTCGAAGATCCTGTTCTCCGGCGACATGGGCGCCTCCCTGGTGCATCACGACGCGATCGTCGAACCGATCACCAGCAAGGCCCAGTTCCAGGCGCACCTGGCCTACATGGATGGTTTCCACCGCCGCTACATGGTGTCGAACAAGGTCTGCCGCTTCTGGGTGCGCATGGTGCGGGAAATGGATGTGGACATGCTGGTGCCGCAACATGGCCGCTGGTTCAAGGGCAAGGAGGCCATCGGCGCCTTCCTCGACTGGGTCGAAAACCTCAACTGCGGCATCGACCTGTTCACCCAGGACCATTACAGGATGCCAAGCTGATCCGCGCCGATCGGGGTGGCCGTGAACGTATCGACTGAACGCTACATCCATTCCTTCGAGCCGGCCGAACAGGCGCGGTTGATTCGCCAGGGCCGGTTTCTCGAACCGTGGATACATCCCCGTGTGGATTTCTCCGCGTGCGCATCGGTGCTGGAAGTCGGTTGCGGCGTCGGCGCGCAACTTCAGATTCTGCTGCGGCGATTTCCCGAACTTCACCTCACCGGCGTCGACGTTTCCGCTCTTCAGTTGCACAGCGCGCGAGAACGCTTGGTCGACGCCATCGCGGTGGGCCAGGTCGATCTGCTGGAGGCTTCCGCCTGCCAGTTGCCTTTCCCGGACGACAGTTTCGATGGCGCCTGCGTTTTCTGGGTGCTGGAACATCTGAACGATCACGCGGGCGCGCTCCGGGAACTGCGCCGCGTGCTGAAACCCGGTGGCGTGCTGTATTGCACCGAAGTCTTCAACAGCGGCCTGTACGCCCGGCCGCGCCAGCCGGCTCTGGAAAGTTATTGGCGAGCCTTCAATGACTTGCAGGAAGAACTGGGGGGCGATCCCGATGTCGGGATCAAGCTGGGCGCCCTGTTCGCCGCCACCGGCTTCGAGCGGATCGAACTCCATGAAGCCTCCCCACTCCTGGACAGACGCCTCGAAGACCCCGCAGCGCGACGAAACTTCCTCGATTTCTGGCAAAGCCTGCTGTTGAGTGGCGCGCCCAAACTCCTGGAGCATGACCGCGCCACGGAACACGACATCGCCGCCCTGAAAGCCGCCTTCGCCACCCTGGCCGCGACGCCGGAAGCCATCTTCCGCTACACCGCCATGCAGGCGTGTGGTTACAAGCCCGCCTCAACAGAAGCGATAGAAACATGAAATCCATCCTGAAAATCGGCTTCGCCTCCCTCGGCTGGCTGCGTGAGACCTTCGCGTTGACGCATCACGCCAGCGCAGGGGCGACGGGGCGGGGCTGGGGCTCGCGATCGTCAAATCCATCGTGGAAGCGCATGGCGGATCCATCACGGCGACTTCCGCCAACGGCAAAACCCGCTTCCGGATTCAACTCCCCTTTTTTTGATCCCCCCTTCTTTCAGCCCGTATCCCGGGCTTCATCTTGCCGATGACATGCATTTCGCAGGCGCGGCAATCGAACTTGAGCGTCAGGCGTTCATTGCCGTTCACCAGCGTCATCGGCTCGGCGCGCACCTGGCCCTGCACGCCGGTGACGCCCTTGGCCTGTTTCGGGCACAGGCTGAACGAATAGCGCAGGCAGTGCTTGGTAATCATCAGGGAAACCTCGCCGGTTTCCGCGCGCGCCTCATAAGCGGCGGCGATCAGCTTGACGCCATGCCGGGCGTAGAACGCGCGAGCGGCCTGGTTGTAGACATTGGCGAGGTAGGTCAGCGCCTCCTCCGGGTACGGCGCGGGCGGTTCGACGGCGGCCTTGCGTGGGGGGCGCCGGTAATCGGCCAGGCGCGCGGCCCGCAGGCGACTCACCGCCTCGCGGCGCAGCTTGTTGGCGGCCGAGGCGGGCACGAACCAGGGCTGGCTCCAGGCCACCGTCAATTCCAGCAGGGAGAACTCGCTGCCGCCGAAACGGGCGAGTTGTTCGCGCAGGGCGGCTTCCGCCTTGTCCGGCTCACGCGCCGGCTGCTTTTCCCAAGGCAGGCTGGCGCTGGCGCTGACGCCGTCGGCATCGTGCAGGGTCAATGCGAAACCCGCGTCGGTCTCGGCGAATCCGGCCCAGATGTCGATATGGCGCTCGGACGAGGCTTTGTTCAGCGCCAGTTCCCAAACGTGGTCGCGGTTGCGGCTGATCGCCGTTCCCACGCCGAGGCCCGGCATCGCCGCCGGCGGCTCGTTTGGTTCGATGCGCCAGAGCGACGGGCCGACGGCGCGCGCCGTGTTCGCCCGCAAGCCCATCACCTCGCGCTTGTGCATGTAGGTGAGGCCGTCGCCATTGGCGAGCGCTTCTTCCGCTTCGATTTCAAACCAGTCCGCGCCGATGCGCGTGACCGTTCCCAAGGGCAGGCCGACGAAGGCGGGAGTGTCGAAAGCGCCGATGTCCGCCTTGCGGCCATTGGAAAAATAATCGGTGGCGCCGCGATGGAAGGTCTTGTCCGGATCGGGCGTGAACAGCAGTTGCGTGTGGCCGCTGGAAGCGCGCGCGAGGTACGGCAGATGCGGCGGGCGCTTTTCCAGGATTTCGTCGAGCAAGCGGCGGTAATGGCCGGTGATGTTCTTCACATAGCCGACATCCTTGTAGCGCCCCTCGATCTTGAAACTGCGCACGCCGGCGTCGATCAGGGCTTCCAGGTTGCCGCTCTGGTTGTTGTCCTTCACCGACAGCAGGTGTTTGTCGAAGGCGACCACGCGGCCCAGATCGTCCCGCAGGGTGTAGGGCAGACGGCAGGCCTGCGAGCAGTCGCCCCGGTTGGCGCTGCGGCCGGTGTGGGCATGGCTGATGTTGCACTGCCCGGAAAAAGCCACGCACAGGGCGCCGTGGATGAAGTGTTCGAGCACGGTGTCGGGCGGCACGGCGGCGCGGATTTCCGCGATTTCCCGAATCGTGAGTTCGCGCGCCAGGACGATCTGGGAAAAGCCCACGTCGGCCAGAAAACGCGCCTTCTCCGGGGTGCGGATGTCGCATTGCGTGGAGGCGTGCAGGGCGATCGGCGGCAGATCCACTTGTAGCAAGCCCATGTCCTGCACGATCAGC
This sequence comes from Hydrogenophilales bacterium, assembly GCA_023258975.1. Taxonomy (GTDB): domain Bacteria; phylum Pseudomonadota; class Gammaproteobacteria; order Burkholderiales; family Thiobacillaceae; genus PFJX01. The sequence goes on from JAHFRD010000001.1 coordinate 378,624, forward strand.
GCATCCACCCCGGCGTCATACAGTTCATGCGCCAGCTTGCGCGCCGGCTCCAGTTCCGCGTCGTTCAGGATGGTGTTGAGGGTGGCGAAGATGCGCGCGTGGTAGCGATGCGCGAACGCCACCAGCGCGGCGATCTCGCTCACCGTGTTGCCCGCGTTGTGGCGGGCGCCAAATGCCGGCCCGCCGATATAGACCGCGTCGGCGCCATGTAGAACGGCCTCGCGGCCGATCTCGGCATTCCTGGCCGGAGCGAGGAGTTCGAGAGTATCGAGGGAAGTTTGAGGAAGCATCATGGAGGCGTGGCGGCGGCGCGCCGGGCTGGATCGCGCCGGACTATATCCCATGCGGGTCGCGCGGCGCTTCCGCAGCGGAGAGCCGAGCGCCGCTTCCCTTCCGTCCGCGCAAGAAAAAGCGCCCGATTGGCCAAAGGCCGCACGGGCGCCGGAGGAGCGCGGTACTGCCGGTGAAGCTCAGGCGGCGGCTTTCATGGCGGCGCTGGAAACCTGGGCCACTTGTTCCTGAGCCAGCTTGATGCCTTCCTGGAACAGGTTGCCGTATTCGGTGCTGGTGGCATGGACGTCGGTCATGCCGGCGCGCGCGGCGGCCATGTTGCGCTCGCCCAGTTCGCGGGCCAGCGCGGTCTGGCCGGCCATCAGATCCTGGTAACCCTTGGCCTTGGTCAGCATTTCCATGCCACGAACGCTGGCATCCATGTAGAAAGCGGCCATTTCGGCTTGTTGCTGGAACATCTTGTCGAAAGTGCGCATGTTCAGTTCGGCGAACTTGCGGGCGGCTTCCAGAACGGTTTCATTGCTCTTTTCGATGATTTCGATGACTTGCATGGTGGTTCTCCTGAAAGTTGAGTGAGCCGGGAATCCTGGGATTTGTGCAGTGCACAAATGCTGCGGTGCACAATACCCAGACGCATTTCAACTGTCAACACTCCTGCATCAGAAATCAAAACTGCCGCGTCGAATCAGGCTTTGGATCCGCGGCCGTTGTCGCCGCCGGGCGGCAGCGAGTTGCGGTAGGCCTCTTCCATGTCTTTCCAGAAGCTCATGTTCTGCTGCCCGAGCTTCATCCAGAAGTCCATCGGATTGCCACCCCAGACCCCCTGCATCTGTTCGGTGAACATGCGTTGCTGCTTGATGAACAGGTCCAGGCTTTGATCGAGAAAGGCGGTGAACGCGGCTTGTGTGGTATCGCCGTAGAAGCGGATGAAACGCTCCAGCATGGTGGCGGTGAACAGCGGGCTGCCGCTGGCCTCCTGTTCCATGATGATTTGCAGCAGGATCGCGCGCGTGATGTCGGTCTCGCTTTGCGAATCGACCACGCGGAAGGGCACCGCATGCATGACCAGATCCTTCACCTCGGCCAGCGTGATGTAGCGGCTCTCCTCGGTGTCGTAGAGGCGCCGATTCGGATATTTCTTGATCAGGCGTTCGGTCGTCATGGTGAGGCTCCCCCAATACAAAAACACCAACGGCTGCAGCCGTTGGTGATGTTTACAGCATCAACACATGTGCTGGCCGCCATTGGCCGCGATGTTGGCGCCGGTGATGAAAGCGCCGTCTTCGCTGGCCAGGAAGGCCACCAGAGCGGCGATCTCCTCCGGCTTGCCGAGACGGCCCACGGGTATTTGCGCGACGATTCCGTTGCGCACGTCTTCGGGAATCGCCATCACCATTTCCGTGCCGATATAGCCGGGGGAAATGGAGTTGACGGTGACGCCCTTCTTCGCCGTCTCCTGGGCCAGGGACATGGTAAAGCCATGCATCCCGGCCTTGGCGGCTGCGTAGTTGGTCTGGCCGAACTGGCCCTTCTGGCCGTTGATCGAGGAAATGTTGATGACGCGCCCCCAACCCTTGTTCAGCATGCCGTCGACCACCTGTTTGGTGACGTTGAACACGGAGACCAGATTCACGTTCAGCACGGCATTCCATTGATCCGGCCCCATCTTGCGGAAGGTGCCGTCCTTGGTGATGCCGGCGTTGTTGACCAGCACATCGACGCCGCCGAAATCGGCGTTGAGCTTCTCGCCCATCGCCTTGCAATCGTCGAAGTTGGAGACATCGCACTTGACCAGGGCCATGTCGTGGCCGGCCTCGGCCATCTTCGCCTTCCATTCATTGGCCTGGGCTTCGTCCACGTAGGTGGACACCACCTTGCAACCCGCCTGCGCCAGCTTCATGCAAATGGCGCTGCCGATGCCACCGGTGCCGCCGGTGATGAGGGCTACTTTTCCATTCAATCCGTTCATGTTCTTTTCCTTTAAATCCGTTCCACGGCGAGAGCCACGCCCTGGCCGCCGCCGATACACAGGGTGGCGAGACCCTTGTTCGCGCCACTGCGTTGCATGCCATAGAGCAGCGTCACCAGGATGCGCGCGCCGGAGGCGCCGATGGGGTGGCCGATGGAGATGGCGCCGCCGCTGACGTTGACCTTGGCCGGATCGAAACCGAGTTCCTGGTTGACCGACAGGGCCTGCGCGGCGAACGCTTCGTTGGCCTCGATCATGTCGAGATCGGCAACCGACCAGCCGGCGCGATCCAGGCACTTGCGCACGGCGGGAATCGGGCCGGTGCCCATGATCGCCGGGTCCACCCCGGCGCTGCCGAAGCTGACCACGCGCGCCAGCGGCGTCAGGCCCAGTTCGCGGGCGCGGGCGCCCGACATCACCACCACGCCGGCGGCGCCGTCGTTGATGCCGGAAGCATTACCGGCGGTCACCGTGCCGTCCTTCTTGAACGCGGGTTTCAGCTTGGCCAGGCCCTCGGCGGTGGCGCCGGCGCGCGGGAACTCGTCCCGCGCGAAGACGACGGGGTCGCCCTTGCGCTGCGGAATTTCCACCGGGACGATTTCGGCGTCGAAATGTCCGTTCTGCTGCGCCGCTTCCGTCCGCTGCTGCGAGGTGGCGGCGAACCGATCCTGATCGGCGCGGGAGAACGAATACTTGTCGGCGATGTTCTCGGCGGTGATGCCCATATGGCAATTGTTGAAAGCGCACCAGAGGCCGTCCTGAATCAGGGTATCGACCAGTTCCCAGTTGCCCATGCGCTTGCCGTCGCGCGACCTGGGCAGCACGTGCGGCGACAGGCTCATGTTTTCCTGGCCGCCGGCGATGACGATGCCGGAATCGCCGCACTGCACCGCCTGCGCCGCCAGATGCACCGCTTTCAGGCCGCTGCCGCAGACCTTGTTGATGGTCAGCGCGGAAACCGACTCCGGCAGCCCACCCGCCAGCGCCGCCTGGCGCGCCGGATTCTGGCCGACACCGGCCTGCAGCACCTGGCCCAATATCACCTCGTCGATCTGCCCGGCTTGAAGATTGGCGCGGGCAAGCAGCGCCTGGATGACGCGCGCACCCAATTCACTGGCCGGAATCCCCGCCAGCGCACCGCCGAAAGCACCCACTGCGGTGCGTCCGGCGGCCACAATGACCACATCGTTGAACATGGAAGTCTCCTGAAGAAAAGGAATGCTTCCTCCCCCGCCGGCGATTCTAGCTTGGAACGAAAAACCCTTTCCGGCTAATTGTGCGGGTGCAACATGCGGCAAAAGCGGGCAGTCCTCCGGAGGCGGAAATGCCGGCCCAGGTTGCCTGAGCCACGCGCTTTGCCTATCCTCGCCCCTCCCCGGGCCGGCGTCGCAAAATGACGCAACTGCCGTCCACGCCGGGCAGCACAAGCACCAGGGAGCCGTTCATGTCCGTTGATCTGCAAGACCTCGAAAACCGCCTCTGGGCCGCCGCCGACCAGCTCTGGGCCAATACCGGCCTGAAGCCTTCCGAATTCTCCAACCCGGTGCTCGGGCTGATCTTCCTGCGCTATGCCGAGAAACGCTTCCACGAAGCCGAGGCGCGCCTGATCGCGGGCGGCTTGCCGGAGGCGGACATCGAGAAATTCGACTATCAGGCCGAGGGCGCGTTGTACCTGCCCGAGACCGCCCGTTTCTCCTATCTGCTCGACTTGGCGGAAGGCCGCGACATCGGCCGCGCCATCGGCCGCGCCATCGGCCGCGCCATCGGCGAGGCGATGGCGGCGGTGGAGGCCGAGAACGAGGAACTCAAGGGCGTGCTGCCGCGTTCCTACGGCAAGGTCGAGAACAAGGTACTGGTCGAACTGCTGCGTCTGCTCAACGGCCTCGGCGAGATCGAGGGCGACGCCTTCGGCACCATCTACGAATACTTCCTCGGCAAGTTCGCCCTGGCGGAAGGCCAGAAGGGCGGCGTGTTCTACACCCCCGGCAGCATCGTCAAGCTCATCGTCGAGATCATCGAACCCTTCCACGGGCAAATCTTCGACCCCGCCTGCGGCTCCGGCGGCATGTTCGTCCAGAGCGCCCTGTTCGTCGGGCGGCACCGCAAACGGGCGGCCGATGAACTCACCGTGTTCGGCACCGAGAAGGCCGGCGACACGGTCAAGCTGGCGAAGATGAACCTCGCCGTGCATGGCCTCTCCGGCGACATCCGCGAATCCAACACCTACTACGAAGACCCGCACAAGGCGGTGGTTGGCGGCACCGGCCGCTTCGACTTCGTCATGGCCAACCCGCCCTTCAACGTCTCCGGCGTGGACAAGGAACGGCTCAAGGACGACCCCCGCTTCCCCTTCGGCCTGCCCAATACCGACAACGCCAACTACCTCTGGATACAGTTGTTCTATTCGGCGCTGAACCCGCGCGGCCGCGCCGGCTTCGTCATGGCCAACTCGGCGGGGGACGCGCGCGGCACGGAACTGGAAATCCGCAAGCAACTGATCCAGAGCGAAAGCGTGGACGTGATCGCCGCGGTCGGCCCCAACTTCTTCTACACGGTCACCCTGCCCTGCACCCTCTGGTTCTTCGACAAATGGAAAGCCAAGGGAACCCGTGGCGACAAGGTGCTGTTCATCGACGCCCGCAACCACTACCGCCAGGTCAGCCGCGCCATCCGCGACTTCCTCCCGGAACAGATCGAATTCCTCGCCAACATCGTGCGTCTCTGGCGCGGCCAGGCGGCGGAGAACGAAGCCGGCAGCGGCGAGATGCTCAACGACACGTTCCCCGAGGGCGGCTACCGGGACATCGCCGGGCTGTGCAAGGGGGCGACCCTGGCCGAGATCGAAGCGCAAGGCTGGAGCCTGAATCCGGGGCGCTATGTCGGCGTGGCGGAACGCGGGGCGGATGAAGACCTACGCCCACCTCTACGAGAACTACTTTGGGGCGGGGCGGAGCGTTTACCAGCAACAGGCGAGCCAGTAGCCGTCAGTCAAGCGGTTTCGCGCGGGGCGCGCCGATGTGGCGCCGGCATCCTTGGCCCCGCAAAAGAAAAAAGCCTGAATAATCAGGCTCTCTTGAATGGGTGCTTTGGTGGGCAGTAGTGGTTTCGAACCACCGACCCCCGCCGTGTGAAGGCTGTAGTAGGCCGCATGAATGCAAGCGATACAGTTGTTTCTGACACAGACTCTGTCATTTCGGCTACGTCTACCAGCACTCCATTCTGAACTTCTCCCGCTCCGCCACGGCGCGGTTATGCCACCAGGGGTCGCCCTTGTTTGCGTGGGCGTCGGCCTCCATTCGCTGAACGTCTACTTCCTTCGTCCGGCACCTGGCCACCTTGGCGTTGTGTTCGGCGATGCGGGCCTGTTCCTCCTGGAAAGCCAGTGACCGCTGTTGTTCGCGCTCGCTGTCCTGATCCTGCTGGATCTGTTTGGCGCGCTTCACGTCGCTTCGCTCCCGGTAGTGGGCGGCGCTGCGGTCATCGGCGGTCGGATCAGTGGCGTTGGTGTTGAGTCTGGCGGTGGGAGGAGGCGGCGGCGAGGGCTTCTTGAGGATGATCTTGACCTTGGCGCCGCCGCTGCATGGGGTGTCCTGATAGGAGGGCTTTCCATCCACATCGCAACGGTAGAGGTCGGCCAAGGCATGGGCTGAGAACAGGCAGAGGGTGGCGATCAGGGCTAGGGTTTTCATGGATTTTCCTGGTAGTTGTCCCTGGATTCTGAGCCGTAGCCGCTCAGACCTCAATCTCCACCACATCCAGCGCCGGCGCTTGTCCCTCGATCATGCCGGAGCGAAAAAACACGTGCTGGCCGACGCTGGCGGTACCGCGCACGCGCTGCACGGCGCCGCCGGGAAGCTGGACGGTGGCGCCGCCGGTGTAGATTTCGATGACGGTACCCACCAGCAGGGGCTGGGTGGGTAGGAGTTGCAGTAGTTCGGCGTAGACGTTAGGCATGGGTCTCGATCTCCAGGGTCTGGCGCAGACTCGGCTGGTTGGCCTGGATGCTGACGGCGCGCACCAGGCCGATGCGGGGGGTGGCGCCGTCGACGAAGCGGGCCAGGGTGCCGGGCAGGATGATGCCGGACTCGGGCAGCACGGGCAGGGAGAGGGATTGGCGCGCCTGGCGGCCGGTGTCGGCGAGGAGGGACAGGCCGCGCTGGCGGCCGGCGTCTGGGTGGGTGATGAGGTCGTCGGTGACCATCTGCGCCATGAGGGCTCCGGCGGTGCCGGTACGCCTGACGTGGGCGAGGATGCCGCCGGCCTGGCCGCTGACGTAGACCGCCTCATAGGCGGGCTTGTCCGCCCACTCGATGCCTTCGCTGATGGCCACGGCGGCCGGGATTTCGATGCCGGGGGCTGTACTCACCCAGTCCCAGGGCGCCACCGGGTAGCGGTGCAGGATGTGCAGGGTTTGGGTGTGCGGGTCGGCCTGGATGTAGCCGCCGGCAGCCTGGGCGATGCGCTGCACGGCGGATAGGGGGCTGCCCTGGTGGGCCCAGAGCCCGGCCGGCAGCAGCCAGTCAGTGAGTTGCCAGTCGAGTGCCCAGCCGGTGGGCAGGCCGGGACGGGTGATGGCGTCGAGGGCGGCTTGCTGGGCAGTGATGGGGTTGGCGCTGGCCAGGCTCATGATCGGCGAATAGGGCGCGTCGAGCACGGCTGCGGGGCCGCGGCCACTGATCTTCACACGCGATTTTCCGAACTGGCGCGATCGGGTGACCCGTTCCGCGAGCAGGCGGAATACGGTGCCGTTGACGCGGGCCTCCAGTTCCACCGGCTGGCCGGCGCCGCCGGTGACTTCGTCGAGGGCATCGCCGGGTAGGTCTGCGGAAAATCCCCAGACCCAGGAGCTACTGTCGATGGAGAGGGAGAGGGACAGCGCCGGCAGCGCCAGGTTGTCCGAAACGCGGTGCAGGGTGACGGTGTTGAGCACGATGTAGGCTCTCCGGATGGGGATGATGCGGGGGGCGTGCAGACGTGTGCACGCGAGGGCCAGGTTCAGGCGGTCGGCCTGGAGATCGTCGGCCAGGTCCAGTACGACGGCCAAGCCGGACGGCGGGGTGTAGCAGCGCCAGGGTTCCGGCGGCGGGATGACGGGCGGCACCCAGGGGCCACCCCAACCGTAGACCGCAGCGCCGATCTGCCAGGGGGCGGCGCGGTCGTGCCAGGTGCGGCGGGCGACCTGGTGGCGGGCGGGGTAGGCGCGGCCGGTGGCGCGGGCCTCTGCCCAGACGCTGGCCAGGATCGGCCTGGGTAGTGGCAGGAGTTGCACCCAGGCGACGCCGCGGCCGGCATCATCGGCATGGGCGGCGATCAGCCAAGTGGCGTGGCCACTCGGGCGCTGGCGCCGGTCCAGCTCGGCGAAGTCCGCGCGTACCCGGGCGGCGATGTCCTGGGCTGATTCCCACGGAGTGACCTGCACCGGCCGCAGGGCGCGGTCCAGGTCGGCATGGGTGGCGGCGATGGCGGTGGGGCGTGGGGTGGCCGATCCCCAGGGGATGGCGTCCTGGATGCGGGTGCGCAGGCTGTCCGCATGGGGTGCCTGGGCGGTGACGGGGTCTGGGCCCGCCTGCTGCCAGGGGTCGCCATGCAGGATGCCGACGCCGCGCCAGACGGCGTGGTCGTAGGTGGCGGAGATGGCCGTTCCCAGCAGCGCCAAGTCGCTATCCAGGGTGACCCGGGTGGCGGTGAGCAGGTGGATTTCCGCCGTGAGCGACGGCAAAGAGGGCTGGCAGGGGTCGCCGCCACGGAAGGCGAGGTCCGCCCGGCCGGGGGTGGCGGAGAGAGGGACGCAGAAGCGCAGGGCGACCAAGGCCATGCGCGTGCCCTACTCTCTCAGGATGGCGGCAGTGATGGCGATCAGGCCACCGGCGAACACCGTGAGGGAGTTGATCTCGATGTCGGCGCCGCTGCCACTGAGGCCGACACCGAGGTCGGCGATGACGATGCCGTCCCGGCTGACGATGCGCGCCCAGGCGATGTCGCCGCTGGCTAGGACGTTGCCCCAGTCGCCCACCGTGAGCGTCAGTGCCCCATCCGCCACGCTGCCGCAGGGATTGGGAAGGTCGATGCGCACCAGGATGCTGCCGGCGTAGGTCGCGCCCGTGGCGGGCCGGGCGCCCGACAGCAGCAGGATGGCGGCGGTTCCGCTGCCGGCGTCGATCAGATCGCGCAGGCCGGCGAGCCGGGCGTTCATGGCGACGGTGGTGAGGGAGATGGTCATGGCATGGCGACGGGGATCACGACATCCGCCACAGTGGCGTTGTATTGGGCGAGGTGGTCGTGCGCGATGACAAGATATTTGCGGTTGGCGATCCAGTCGAAGCCATATTGTCCGGCGGCATCCGACCATGCTTCCCGCACCAGTCGCCCTGTGCGCCAGTCGAACAGTCGCACCTTGCGGGCGGCTGCTGTGCCCGCCACCGTGACGCTTCCGCGCAGACGGAAGTTGCCGCCGTCAAAAATATCGGCTCGCCGCAGGGGCGCCGACACGTGCCGGACTGACGTGTGGCTCATGGCTTACGCCCAGGGGCCGGTGATGTCGAGCAGGCACTGGGCGGCGTTATTGGAGTAAGCAATGTTCAGCGCAAGCAGTGACTTACCCTGATGTTGCGCCACGGTCAGATTCCCCAGCGGTACGTTGTGCAGCGGCTGATATAGCCCCGGCAGATGGCCGCGCACCCCGTTTTCCACGACCAGGATCGGGTGATGCAGCAGCAGCGCGTTGTCGGGCGGGTTGGGGTAGACCATGCCATCCACTCCTATCGCACTCGCCTGGACGCCGTGCCCGCGCCGAGCTAAGGCTACCGGGCCGCCGGTCTGGGTATGGCTGCGCGCCAGAGATGCGCCGGTGGCATTTCCGTTGATTAGGGCGAAACCGTTATCAGCACCGGGAAAGTTCATCCCAGATACGACATCCCCAATCAGCACGCAGTGATACGTATCGCCCGCCTTGTAGCTGATCAGGTCGCCAAAACAGCAGGTACCGTAATGGCCGTATGAGGAATGCCACATCGGCATGAAGTAGAAAAACCGGTCACTCGCGATCAGCGCCCAGGGCCGCGTGGCTGTGCTGGCGGCGTTGGACTTTTTGGCGTAGACCGTGCTGCCCCAGCCGGTGGCTGTGTTGATGTCGGTCATGTCTTCGCGGCCCACCCAGGTGGCGTATTGCGCCAGCGTGTCATCGACGCGCAGGAACAGCCGGGTTGCATCCACAGCCAGGCTACGGTAGGCGGCCAGGTTGGTGCCGGTGAACGGTTTTTCCCAGCCGGCTGGGGCGATCTTGCTGGTGATCGTGCCGGTTGCCGCCCCGTCGGCGATGCCGGTCGCGTCAAACTTGAACGTGTTGGTGTCCGCCCAGGTGATGCGTTTCTCTCCGTTGAGTCCGGCCGGTGTGGCGCCGGCGATCAACACGATGCGATCCAGCGCGTAGCCATGCCCGGCCGCTACGGTGGCGGTGGCCACGTTGGCGGTCACGCTCAGGCTGGTGATGGATTTGAGGTTGAAGCCGTCGATCAGGCAGGCATCGAGCAGGCCGATCAGGCTGCCGACCTGGCCGGTCAGTTGCGGCGCACCGATCTGGGTGCTGTCGAAGTATTTGATGGTGGTCATGTGTTGGTGTCTCCACGGATTTGCAAGGTGAATGCGTCGGATTGCGCGGTCGCCGGCCCCTGCTGGATGGTGCGGGCGATCCACACGGGGAAGTTGGCGGCGACGGTGTTGAAGCGGAGCACGTTGCCGGCGCTCCAGCCGCCGCCCCAGCCCAGGGCGGCCAAGTGGAAATAGGGCACGCCGGTGGAGGGATTGATCGGCGCCAGGTCGGTCGCGGTGTTGCCGGTAGCGATCTGGCCGACGGACTCGCCGATCACGTTGAACGCCGTGGTGCCGGTGAACACCAGCTCCCAGCGCTCCTGGATGGTGCCGCGATTGGTCACCACGATGGGGTACTGCACGTCGTTGTAGCTGGACTGCGCCGCGCTGCCGCTCACCGCATCCGCCCAGGTATTGGCCCAGGATTGCTGATCGAACAGGCTTGTGTAGCGGGCGAACATGTCGCCGACGATCAGGGCGCTGGCGACCTTGCTGCCCAGCGGGAAATCATGGGTCAGCGGGCGGGTCAGGGTGATCTGGCCATTGATCTGGGCGTCCGAGATCAGGCCCATGTCCTCGATGCTGTGCTCGATGGCCAGGGGCTGCGCCAACCCGGCCACGCTGCCCCAGGTGAGGATGCCGGTGTCCAGGTTGATGCTGTAGCGGCTGGCGTCCACCACCACGCCGGCGGCATCGAGCACGCGCACCCGGGCGATGCGGGTGCGGCCCAGGTCCACCGTCTGGCTGGTGCTGTAGGTGCCGCTGACCGTGGCGGGGTGATACACCACCGCGACGCGGCCCGCAGCGAAGATCGGCACGCGGCCGTCGCTGGGCAGGCGCACCGGGTTGAGTCCCAGGAGGGTGGCATCCAGGGGGATGTAGGCGTAGGCCACGGCAGCATAGCGCAGGGTCTCGCCGAGCACATGGGCGGGCCGGAAAATCTGCCCGTTATTGACCGCCGCCGCACTGTACCAGGGCTGCGACTCATTCCCGGCGGCCGCCACCCAGCGGCCGAACAGCACCTTGCAGACACCGGTCTGGTAGTCGATGTATCCAGCCACATCGGTGCCCGTGATCAGGCCATCGGTCGTCGCCGTCACGGTGACCGTGCCGCCGCCGCTGGCGCGGGCGAACTGCAGCACCAGAGAGCCGGGGCGCAGGGGGGCGGCCGCGCTGCGGAAGGTCACCGCGTCCACCGGGTGGCCCTGGATGGCGGTCAACAGGGCCGCGACAGCCGCGCTGTTGGCCTGGCCGCCGATGGCCGCGCCGGTCACGTCTGCGATGCCGGTCTGGTAATCCAGTGTGCCGCATTCGGTGCCGGATCCGGTGAGCGGGTTGATGTCCAGATAGAGCTTTCCGCTGCGGTCCAGCAGGGTCTTGCCGGCGAAACTCACCCGCACCGAGCCGGGCACGATCTCTTCGGCATAGCCGGGCGTCAGGTCGATCAAGGGAGTCCAGGTGACGGCGTGTTCCGGCAGCGTGGCCGGGGTGCCGCCCTCGGCATAGGATACCGTCAGGTTGGCGCCGGTCCATGTTCCTGCTGCGGTTCCAGCTTGCGTATTGATCAATGTATAGCGGAAGTCGGAGACACAGTCGGACTGGCCCGTGTAGTTCATCCGGTTCCAGCAGGTCAGGCCCGAGGCCTCGCGATTAAACCGCTTTTCCACCACCGGCACGCCGCCATAGCTATCCGGGATGGACACCTCACCGGTGACGTAGTTGACGGCGCCCACCACCGCGGATCCCGACAGCATGCCGCCGGTGCCGTTGTCGCGCAGGTTGATCGTCTTGTTGAAGGTTTGCGTGCTGCCGTCCTGATAGAGCTTGTCCGCCGCCACCGGCACGCTGATGACCAGGGTCTTGGGCCGCACCGTGGTGCCGACCGTGAAGGTCAGCGCGCCGCCGCCCTGGGTGGGCGCCACCGAGGGGCTGATCTGGCGCGTGCTGCTGCTGGCGGTGAGGGTCAGCGTCGCGGCCGTGGCCGGCAGGGTATTGGGGACGAAATGCAGGGTGCGGTCGGCATAGTTCACCGTGCCACTGGCGGCACCGGCCAGATTGCCGTTGCCGTCGTCCGTGGCCGTCTGGCCGCTACCCCAGGCGATGGTCACCGTGCCCGGCACCAGGGCATCGGTGATGGGCAGGGTGATGTCCTGGTACGCCTGCAGCGTACCGCCGCTGCGGTCGATCTCCAGCACCGGTACCGCGTAGGTGGCCAGCACGGCGCTGCCCACGTCGGGCAGGGCGCCCAGCGTCACCACCAGCGAGCCGGACGTGAAATTGACCACCCCGGAGCCGTAGGCCACATCCTCTCCGCGCAGCGCCCCGCTGCCGTCGTCGCGGATGCTGTACCAACGGCCCTGGGCCATGTAGCTGACCACCAGGCTGGCCGGCGCCGGGATCGGGTCGAGCAGGGCCACGATGGTGCCGCTGCGCGATTCCGGCGTCACCGCCCAGGAGGCCGTCTGGGTATTGCGGGTGGGGGCGGCCGCCGGGCGGAAGGTGGCGCTGCGGGGGGATGGGATGGTGGGGCCGCCGGCGGCGAGGCTGACGATGCCGTTGGCGTAGTCCACCAGGCCGATCTGGGCGGTTCCGCTCATCAGCACGCCGCCCTTGTCGGTGAGGCTGTAGCCGGTGGCGGTGATGGTGAGGGTGCCGGGCAGGATCGCCTGGCCGAAGCACCAGGCGTGAGACGGGTCGAAAGTGGTGGTGCTGGTGACGCTCACAGTGCCGGCGCCGGCCGCGACCAGCAGGGTGGAATCGCCGTTGGGCCGGGCGTCGACGATGGGAATCTCGGTCTGGGCGCTGGGTACCAGGGACGAATAGATCGAGTCGGCGCGTACCGTCAGGTCGCCGGTGGCGGCGGCGGTCGCCAGGGGGCGGATGCCGTAATACTGGGCAGCGTCGGCCACCACGGTGGTGTACACCTTGCTGGCGATGGTCTGAGCGGTATCGTCCTGGCAATGCGGCTGGCCGCCGGCCAGGTCGAACCGGAGCGGATCGGAAATGGTCAGGGTTACCACGTTGCGGGTGAAGGTCTGGGGGCACCCGGACGCATCGAACTGCAGGGCCTGGGCGGATACGGCGGTGATGCGCACGAACTGGCTCTGCTCGGTGGGCAGGGCGGGGTTCTTGACCAGGCACAGGGTGGCGCCGATGGCCGGCAAGGCACGGTCGGTGCGCATCAGCAGCAGCAGCGCTTTTTGCCCGGTGATGTGCTGGTCGTAGAGGTATCCCTGGAACTTCGGGCCGCGCGCCAGGTAGCTCTCCAGGCGGTCCACTGCGGCGGCGCGCTGATCGGTCCAACTGCCCGTGGTGAACAGGGTGGTGGAGACGCGCGGATCGTCCGGCGCATCGGCCAGGATCAGGTGGGCGCCGAAATAGCTCGCCGTGTCGTCGGTCTGCGCCGCCGCGAACACCTTGCGCAGGCTGACCCGGCCATAGGTGCGGTCGAGTTCGGAGATGTCCGGGAAGATGTTGTTGGAGACACCGTCCAGAATCACGTTGCCGGTGACGCTGCCGCCGGCATCGGCGGTGTCGGCCATGCGCTGGCTGGCCAGGAGTTTGATGTCGCCGTCGTTGATGGGCATGTCAGATTTCCATGAATTTCAGGGTGGTCGTGCAGACGTCCGCAGGGGTCGCGGGGGCCACGTAGGCTACCGGCGTCACGGTCAAGGCCGGCGCGTCCTGGTGGCGCCAGACCACGGTGTGGACGCTGGCGTCGGCCAGGGTGAGGGTGAGTTGCTTGCCAGGGGTATTGGCCCAGGCGCGCAGGATCACCGCGTCGGCCCGGGTGATCCAGGCTGCCTCATTGGCCAGGGTGATGGGGCGGCCGGCCTGGCGGGCACCGACATCCACCACCAGCGCGCCGGTGAGGCTGTATTCCACCGCCTGGGTGACCGCCAGCCAGGCGTATTCGTCGGTCCATTCCAGGTCACCCGGCAGGTGCAGGGTGGTGGTGCCGTCACTGAGGGTGAGGGTGGGCGTGGTCATCCGGCGCGGCCCATGTCATGTTTCAGGCGCGCGAACAGATCGACCACCGCGTCCTCGCCGCCAGAGGGCACGCTGACCGGTGCGGTCTTGTCTCCGTAGACGAGGTTGATGGTAATGACCGCGCCTTCCTTGGCCGCCGCCCCCGCCGCCTCCGGCGCGGAAGAAGCGCCCTCCGGCAAAGATTCGTTCCTGGCGGCGATTTTCGGGTTGTCCTTGGCGAACTGGTCGCGTACCGCCTGATCGTCGCCGCCCTGGTCGATCCTCTTGCCGCCCGGCTTCCGTTCGTTTTCGTCCTTGATGCGCCGCGCCCGGGTCTCTTCGGCAGCGGCCTGACTTTCCTGATGCTGCGCAGTTTTCTCCGCCACCTGATTCAGCAATTCCTGTTGCAGGGCGGCATCCTTGACGGCTCCGGCCAACTGCTCGGCGCGCTTGATCTGGGCTTCCGCGTCGCGGGTGTACTTCTCCGCGCCCTTGCTGTCACCAGTGGCGTTCGCCTCGGTGGCGTGAGCCTGGGCGAACTCGGCCTGGCCCAGGGCCTCCTGGGCGATCTGCTGGCGCCGCGCGTCGGCGGCGTTGGGGTCGGTCTTCTCCAGTTCCGCGAGCTGCTTGTCTTCCGATTTGTGGGCGGCATCAGTACGGGTGTTGGCCGCCTTCTCGCGCAGGTCGTTGACCTTCTTCATGGCCGTCTCGTAGAGGGCGTCCACCTTTTCCTTGGCCGCCTTCATGGCCTCGCCGATCTGCACGCCGGCGGCGCTGCCGGTCTTGCCCAGCCGGGACATGGCGGCCTCGATCATGGATAAATCCTGGGCCGTGCTGGCGTTTTTCAGGGCATTGACGATGGCGCCGTTGATGGCCGCGCCGGTATCGACCCCCATGCTCTTGAGCCGCCCCATCCCGTTTACGATGAGGTCCAGTTCCGCCAGGGAATTCGTCGTGGCCTGGCTCAGGCCGGCGGTGAGCAGACCGAAATCCTGGCCGCTGGCGGCAATGGCCTGGCGCAGCACGCCGTCCATCACCTGGGTCAGTACCCGGGCGCCGCGCGCGGAGCCGTCGAATGCCGCCTCAGCGGTGATGGCGAATTTCTGCAGGTCGGCGCCGTTGAGCTTGTCGAGCGCGCCAGCCCAGGCGTCTTTGATTTGCAGCGCGGAGAGCTTCCCGCGCTGGCCCAACTCATCCAGTGTCTGACCATAGGCGCGTATGCTGGGCAGGCTCTGGGTGTCCAAAGCCTTGGCCATATCCGCCAGGGCCGCCGTGGTGGCCGCGCCCAGGTCTTCGCCCTTCTTTTTCGCCTCATCCAACTGGGCGCCGAACTGGGAAATCAGATCCATGGCCCGCAGGTCGATCAGGTTGGCGGTGGCTTCCCTGCTCATGGCCGCCGCGGCGGAGACGTCGGCCAAGCCCTTGCGGATGGCTTCCAGATGCTTGCCGGCTTCATCCTTGGCCGCCTGGCTGCCCTTGCCCACTTCCATCAGCGCCGACTGCTCCTGGTAGAGCGCCTGCCAGTAGGCTTGGGAGTGCTTCAGATCGTCGCTGTAGCGCGCCCGCTCCGCTTCGCCCATACGCTGCACGGCGGCGGACGCGGCGACGGTGGTATCGCGATAGGCGGACAGCTCGTTGGCGGTATTGCCATAGGCGGCGGCCTGTTCGATCAGCGCCTGTCTCTGCGCGGCGAGGCGCTGGGTGGTGCCGTCGGCATCCAAAGACAATTTGGCCAGGGTCTCACCCAGCCACTTTCCGGCCACAGCGGCGGCCTCGAAGGCGGCCACCACCAGGGCGATCTGCATCATGCCCGGAAGGGCGCGGAAGAAGGTGCCCACGCCGGCGCCGGCGGATTTCACCCTGCCCCAGCCGCTCTCCATCAGGCCGGCCGCCGCCGTGGTCTGCGCCGCCGCCGCCGTCGAGGCCGCCGCCGCCGCCGCCGCCGCGCCCCCCTGGACGGCGCTCGCCTCGGCGGCCATCAACGCGGCATTTCTGAGGATGCCCAGGGCGGAGGACAGCGCATTCCAGGCCAGCGAAACCGGGATAGCCGCGGCGCCCAGGGCGACGGTACCCGCGATCAGGGCCTTCGTGCCGCTGCCCAGTTCATTGAAGGCGTTCAGGGATTTTGTGACCGCCTCCAGCAGCGGCGAAAATGCGGTGACCGCATCGCCAATGCTGATTTGGACATCGTGGAAAGCGGCTTGGAAACGCGCTGACCGGGCCGCTGGCGTGTCCAGCATCTTGGCCACGGCCTCATCGGTGGCGCCGGCCTTGTTGGCCATATCCTCCAGGGTGGCGGCGAATTTACCGGCGCCCGTCCCGGTGAGCGCCAGTACCGCGTTCAGCCCGTCGACGCTGCCGAATAGCTGGCCCATCTTTTCCACATTGCCGCCCGTGGCGCGGCCCACGTCGGACAGGAAACCGGATAGCCCCTTGCTCGCCAGACTCTGCGCATCAAACTGGAGCCCCATCTGGGCGGCGGCGGCGCTGGCCTCTGTACTGGGCTTGATGATGTTGCTGATGGCCGCTTTGAGTCCGCTGACCGATTCAGATGTTTTCAGCCCGGAGCTGGTGAGCGTAGCTACACCGGCCAGCAGTTCGTCCAGGCTCACGCCAGCGGATGCGGCCACTGGCGCGACGTTGCCGATGCTGTTCGACAGCTCCGCTACCGTTGTTTTTCCAGACTTGACCGCAGTAAAAAAACCGTCGCTGACCTCTTTTGCATCGCCCACCTTGCCGCGATAGGCGTTCATCGCGCTGGATAGTCCATCCGCCGCCACGGCGACATCCGTCACCCCGCCCATGGCGAGCTTGTTCGCCTGGTCGAGCTGGCCTATGGCGTCGGCGCCGGCGGTAGCGCCGGCGGAGATGAGCTGATACAGCGCCTGGGCATTGGCCTTTGCGTCACCGCCATATTCCCGGCTCATGGCGCGCACCGACTCCGACATGGCGTCCATGCTCGACGTGTCGGAAATCAGCGTGCTGACCTCGGCCATTTTCTTGCCGAAATCCATGCTGGCGGTGGCCGCGCCGCCCAGCCCATGACCGAGGCCGTAGAGGGCGGCGCCGGCCACCGCCAGCTCGCCCTGAATCTTGCCCAGCGATTCTTTCCAGCCGTTGGTGCTGGAAGTCAGTGTGCGGATTTTTTCATCGGTCTTGAGCGCGGCCTGCGCCAGTTCGGCACCGCTCAGTTTCCCAGACGCGGCCAGGGTCTCATAGGCGGCACGGGTTCTGACGATCTCTTCGCGCACCTTCTCGTGGGCCGGCAGCCCGAGGAAATCCCGCGCGGCGGCGACATCCCGGTTGGCGCGGAAAGTCTGGATCAGTTGCTGGGTGCCCTGGTCGAAATCCTTGAGCGCCACCTTGCCGGATTCGATGTCCCTTACCATCGTGGCGAAGGCGGAGATGTCCGCCTTGGTCGCGCCCAGGGCGGTCATCTCTTGCTTGAACAGCGTGTAGAACTGCCGAAGCTGGCTCTTCGCGGCGTCGTCTTCAACGCCGAGCAGGATCTTCAGGGACTGGTCACCGGCCATGATGGGCTACACTGGATACGTTAAATGTGATACGGACGAAACCACCATGACCCCGCCCAACCTTCTCATCGGCAGCTTGCTGCTCGCATCGATCCTGATGTATTTCGGGCTCACGTCGGCGTCCTGGGTGTGGTGGGTGGTGGCCGGCGTGCCGGCCCTGCTGCTGGCGATCTTTGTCTTTGGCGGGTTCTGGGTGGCGGCGATCGGCTGGTTCATCGGCGCCACCCAGCGGCGCAATCGCTAAATCGCGCCGCAGCCGGTGGCGATCAGGCGTCGTACTCGGTATACCGGTACGGACCCGTCTGGCCGGGCAGGGTCTTGAGCAGACCCTTCATCGACGTGGTGATGAAATCGCCATTCATGAAGTCAATGTCTCCGGTCGGGGCCAACACGGCATAGTCGATTTCCAGCTTGCACGCGCGGCCATTGGCGAGGTTCTTGCCGTCCAGCAGGATGCGGCAATTGATGGTGGGCGCGGTGGCGCCGGTGACCCGCTTGCCGCTCCTGGCCGCGTAGCTGTAGTCGATCAGGCAGGCGGTGGTGATGGAGAGGGCGCCGCCTTCCAGGGCCTTGATCAGGCCGATGTCGTAATCCACGCTGTAATCGGTACCCAGCACCAGCGGGGTAGAGGGTGCTGCGGCGGTAGACACGTTGAACCCCGAGGCGGCGATGTTGCCGTGCGCCAGGTCCACCCAGCGGCCGGGAATCAGGCTCACCGCCTCATCGGTGGCGCTGCCGCTGCCTTGGCTGATGGCGGCGATGTTGCCGATCATGGCCATGGCCAGAATTTCCGCGGGCTGATCGTCGAAGTCGATGGTCATCTCCGTGGGCTTGGCGATGAACACGGTATCGAGCGCCTGGCCCAGGGTGTCCTTCATCCGGCTGGTGCGGATTTTCTTGTCCGGGTCGGGCTGGGTGATGGCCAGTTTCGTGGTGTTGAGGGGGTCCAGGAAGCCGACGAAGGCGCCGGTATCGGTCAAGCGGCCGATGCGCACGTTTCCTGCTACGAGTAGTCCAGACATGGTAGTGCTCCTGTGAAATCAACGTGAAACAACAGCGCGGGCGGGCAAAGACGCCGGCGAGACGCCTGCGCTACACGCGGGCGGGCAGCCGGCTGGCAGGCGGGACGCCCGCGCTATAGGGTGGGTATGGGTATGGATCATGGAATCTTGATCAGGCCCTTGCTGCTGGCCCACAGGGTCAACAGCAAGGAGATGACGCCGATGACGGTGAGCGCCTTGCTGACCACGCTCTTGCCGATCTCCT
The DNA here is from genome assembly GCA_023258975.1 of Hydrogenophilales bacterium. Taxonomy (GTDB): domain Bacteria; phylum Pseudomonadota; class Gammaproteobacteria; order Burkholderiales; family Thiobacillaceae; genus PFJX01. Next base: position 397,239 of record JAHFRD010000001.1, read on the forward strand.
GGTACAACAACGAGGTCAGGCGGGCGATGGCCTTCTCGGCGGCGCGTTCGGCGATCTGCTCGATCAGCTCCTCGCCGATGGGGCTGACCCGCCGCTCCGGGCCGTCATAGTTGGATTCATTGAATTCGGAGATCTTGCCGAACCCCTTGATGTTTTCCTGATGGCTCATGGTTTCGGTACCGAGAAAATCACGGCCTGGAACAGCGCCCGATTCGCACCGGCGATCAGCGATTTCATTGGCCACCTTCCTTGAGAATGATGGAGAGGACGCCGGCGACCCCGGCGCAGATTGCGCCGATGCTCGCCTGATCCACAGCTATCCCGGCAATGCCGCAGAGCACCGCAAGGCCGCTCCAGGTGCTGGGCTCGCGCAGTCGCTGGATCAGATAGTCCATGTGCCAACTCAGAGTGATAGTCCGGGCAAAGTCGCCACAGACGACAGGGGCAAATTCGATGATCGTGAGGGCAGGCCATTCATGACTCATCGCATTTCAATGGGAATAGAAAACGCCAGGGTGCTGATGACGGCGCCGTTGCCGTAACGCATGGCGTCAGGATCTTGCTCTCGCTTCATGGGCTTGATGCCGCCGACCAGGACATGGCCGGCGAGGCCGCGGATCAGGATGCTCATGAGGGCGCCGTGGCCAGACAGGTCGGCGCCGCCGGCGACCAGCGCTGGCGTGCTGGCGATGACCACTTCCCAGGACTGGCGCAGGATGGCTTGGTGCGGGCTGGTTTCGTCGAGCCGGTCGCCGCCGTAATAGGCCCAGACGTGGGTGGCGGCATCCGGCTGGTCGAGCCAGCGCATGTATTCGACGAAGCCGCCCACGGCTGCGGCCGGCGCGAGCTCGCCCAGGCGGGCGCGCAAGAGCGGATCGACGGCCAGGTGGTTGCTGTCCAGGGGCGACGCGCTCATGCCTTCTGCCCCTCGACGTTGGTCGCGTAGTTGAGTTCCTGGGCCAGAACCACCTTCAGGCGCAGGCCGGCGGCCTCAGCCTGGGCGGCGATGATCCCGCGCACGGCCTGGGTATCCAGCGGCACCCGGGCCAGAACCACCGGGAAGCGGTGGCGCAGTTCGGCCGGACAGGTTGGCTTGAACTTGCGCGGGTTGTAGGGGTAGAGGTCGGCGTCGAACCGTTTGCTGTGCAGACGTATCCACACCCGATCCTGCGCGGCGCCGCCGGCGGTTTTGTAGATGCGCGCCACGAAGGCGCCGGGGAATGTGAACCCCGGCACCGAGGCGCCGCCGGCATCCTGAGACGGCGTGCCCAGCAGATCGGCCGGGATCGGGTTGAGGCCGAAGCGGATTTCAGCGGATTGCTGGAACACGCGCGGCACCACGCGGGTTTGCAGGCCCTTCGGTTTGGCGCCGATGGCCTGGGCAATTTCCCGGCGCGCCTGGGCGCCGATGAAGCTCACCGTCTTGCGCAGGGCGCGCTGCCTTGCGCTCTCCATCTGCTCGGGCGCCGCCAGGAACTGCGCCTCGATCTCAGCCAGGCCGTGGGTGCTGACGACGATGCGGTCGCTGCTCATGCCCGTCTCAGTGTGAGCGTGGTCCAGCCGCGCGGGTCGGTCACGGAACGGGTGACCACGTAGCCCACGCCCCGGATGCTGCAGGGCGCGTCCACCGCCACCAGTCCGGCCAGGTCCGCCGCCGCCGCACCGGCCTGCCATTCGCGGAAATTGCGCGGGGGGCCGGAGCCGGGGCCGGAGCCGATGGCCTCGCCGTGGTCCTCGATGTCGCCGAATACCACCGGAATCGATAGCCCGCCGCACACCAGTTCCGCATTGGCGAGATGACTCGCCACGGCGCGGTGTACGCGGGTTTCGAGGGCGGCGAACGGCGTCGGCATGTCGATCAGGCGGTCAGCTTGATGATGGTGCGCGGACGGGTACAGATGCTGAGGGGGTTGCTCTGCGATTCCAGCATCACGCCCTTGCTCATTTCCAGCGGCTCCTGCTTGCTGTAATAGGGCAGGCCGATGGTATTCACGGTCTCCATGTAGTCCGCCGGGGCGTAGTTGGTCACGAACAGGTCGGGCACGCCTTCCGGGATCAGGTAGGCCTCGCCGTCGGCGATGAAATGGACGTCGCCAACCTGGCCACGGTATTCCTCGAACAGCACATCGCCGTACAAGAAGGCGGCGCGCGGGTCGGCGCGCAGGGCGGCGCCGTCCTGCCAGCGGTCGTAGGCCTTGAGCACGGCGGCGTGATTGGTGAAGCTGTCCATGAATCCGGGCGAGGCGAAACAACGCCAGCCGGTGGCCATCATGTCGCCCAGGGCGGACTCGCCCTGGCGCTTGGCCTCGATGACCTTCTGGCGGACCTTGGTATCGGCGTTGGACAGCGCCAGGCTCTTGCTCTGCTGGGTGACGCCGAACTGGGCCATCAGGTCGGCGATGACCGTGGTGCCGTCGGCATCCACGATCAGGCCCTTGATGGCGCCCATGCGCTGGAATTCGAGAGTGGCATCCAGCCGACGACGATGCTTGAGCAGGCGCTGGTTGACGATGGTCTGCACCGTCTCCAGCTCGGTCTCGGAACCGAAGGCACGGACGTTCTGGAATGCGTCGGCCAGGATCGCCGAGCGCTGCGGCAGGTGTACCGTGGCGAAGGTGAGCATCTGGCGGCGGTCGGCATGGGTCGCCTGTGCCGGGGCGCCACGATGGCCGGCGGGCACCAGGGATAGGGTCTCGCCCATTTTTTCCACCATGACGGTGGTGGTGGTGATGCCTTCCTCGGTGAACAGGCCCAGCTCGGAAATGCGGCGGGGCACATACTGGGTTTCGTTGATGGCCTTGGTCAGGCTGGAAACGCTGAAGGCGTCGTTGTCGAAAATGGCGATGGTGGGCATGTGAAGGCTCCAGTGTCGGGTAGTCGGCGGCCGGGATCAGCGGACGATGATGTATTTCGCAGCCAGGGCGGCGCGGGCGGCGGTATCCAGGCCAGTGAGCAGCGCGCCGTCGACCTCGGCGATGCGCACCACGGCCAGGCCAGGCTGGTCGACGCTCAGGTCGGGCACACCGGCCCAGAGGATGCCGGCGGCCACTTCGCTGCCGTCGGAGGCAGCGGGCGCGTAGGCGGTGTACTTGCCGCTGGCGGTGATCTGGCCCAGCACCTGGCCGGCGGGCATGGCGCCGGCGGCGGCGGCAATGACGATGGCGTCCTTGGCGATGGGCTCGTTGCCCGCGTCGAGGATGAACTCACCAGGGTGGATTTTTTCGGTCAGCATGATGGTCACGCTCCTTTCTTCAGTTGAGTGGTACGGCGTTGCGCCCAGATGGAACCGGTTTTCACCGCCTGGGGCGCAGTCGCTGGCGGCGTGGAATGGGGATCGTCGATGTGGCCATCGGTGGGATGCGCATCGGCGGCATCGGCACGGGCGGCCAGGAGCGCGGCGCGGACCTCGGCCAGGGGGCGGCCGGCGCGGATGTGCGCGGCGGCCTGGTCGGCCACCTGGGCATAGATGCACAGGTCGCGAATCTCGGTGGCCTGGGCGATGGCGGTACGGGCCTGTTCTACCTCGGCATAGGCAAGCGCGAAGTGGTCGCCGTAGTCGGCCAGGCCGGCCTCTGTCGCCAGGGCGACGATGCGGACGGCGACGGTGGACTGGGGCGCAGCGGGCGGCGGCGGGCTCGGGTCATCCGCAGCGACATGGGCTCGTGCCGTGGCCTGCACGCGGGCCAGCACCTCGGCGGGAATGCCCAGAGCGAAGGCATAGGCGCGGGCCTGAGCGCCGGCGCCGGTGGAGGATTTGATCGGCTCGCAGACATCGGCAAACCCGGCATCCACCGCTTCCTGGGCGGTCAGGTAGGTCTCGGCGTCGAGCAGCGCCTTCACTTCGTCGGCCGTCTTGCCGGTGCGGGCGCAGTAGGTGGCGATCAGGGCCTGGCCGTACTTGTCGAGCACGTCGGCTTCGGCGCGCAGATCGGCAGCGTTGCCCATGGCGAAGGTCCACGGGTTGTGGACCATCATCAGGGTATTGGCCGGCATGATGATTTCGTCGGCGGCCATGGCGACGATGGACGCCGCACTCATGGCCACGCCATCGACCCGGCAGGTCACCCGGGCGGGGTGCTGGCTGAGGTAGCTGTAGATCCCCAGGCCCATGTTGGTGTCGCCACCCCGGCAGTTGATCCGCACCAGGATTTCCGGCACGTCGCCCAGGGCCTCGACGGCGCCGATGAAATCGGTATCGGTGATGTCCCAGTCGCCGATGATGCCGCGGATGGCGACTTCCGCCGCATCGCCTGCGGTGGCCTGTACAGCGGTAAACCAGGGGGTCTTGGAGGGCATTTACATTCTCGCCAGTGATCGATGGCTGGGATGTTGAGGGAGTGCAACATTTATTGCCTTGGGGAAAATGTTCGCGATGCGCCCCACCTCACAGCCCCACCTCACAGCCCCAACTTGACCTTCACGATCTGGTACGCCACCGCCCCCATCGCCTGCTGCACGGTCTGGCCGGCGGCCAGGGGGGCGGTGATCAGCGGGATGTAGCGCCGGCGAGACGCCGGCGCTACAACCCCGCCCCCAGGCGCCACACTTCATCCGCCTGTTCCGGCGTGGCGCCGATGGCGGCGATCATTGCCGCCACCATCGGGTGCGCGCGGTGGATTTCCACGCTGTACTCCCACCAGTCGCGCAGACCACGCGGGCCGGCGGCGACGGTGGCTTCCACCGCGTCACGCAGGCCGGCCTGATTGAGCGCCAGGCGGATTTGGCGGGCGCTGATGGCCTGGATGGACGGCGGCGACGGGATCATGCTCGGCGGGAGATCGTCGCCGGCCTCATAGAGGGTCGCGGTGCCATCCCCGATGGGCACGCAGACGATGTAGAGCTGATCGTCCGGGGAGAGCGGGAGCGTGGCGGTCCTCATGGTCAGATACCGGCGATGGCGGTCATGGACAATTTCAGCGCGGTCTGCGGGGTAGCCCCGTTGATGTACAGCACCCGCGCGTAACGACCAATGACGGATCCTTTGACCCGCATCTGCGCGCTGCTGCTGGAGGTATACGCATCCTGTGACACTGACCCGTTATCCCTTCCTACGGAGACATACCAGTCCACCTGATCGTCGCTCCATTCAATGCGCAGATTCTCTCCCACGCTAGGGACACCTGCCTTATGCGCGATCAGCATGGTGTGCTGCCGATCCGCTGCTACTCCCATATTCATCACTTCCGAGTATGCCGTGGCGCTGGCAGCCAGCGCGCCGATATTGGTGCGCACCTCGATGGGCGCGGCCGATACCATCACCTGACGGCCGCCAGTGTCGGTGAGGATGTGGCGCTTCAGCCCTCCGCCATCGACTCCGGAGACGGATAGTGGGGGAAGGGTGGGGGCCACGCCGATGGCGGCGGAACCCGCGACAGGAACCGCCGCCGCGCGCAATTGCGTGTCCGTGAGCGGCTGAGACAGCCCGGTCTGAGCCGTCACCGTGCCAGATATCGGCACCGCCGTGGCGCGGAGTTGGGCATCCGTGAGCGGCTGAGACAACCCGGTCTGAGCCGTCACCGTGCCAGATACCGGCACCGCCGTGGCGCGCAATTGCGTGTCCGTGAGCGGCTGAGACAGCCCGGTCTGAGCCGTCACCGTGCCAGATACCGGCACCGCCGTGGCGCGCAATTGCGTGTCCGTGAGCGGCTGAGACAGCCCGGTCTGAGCCGTCACCGTGCCAGATACCGGCACCGCCGTGGCGCGCAGCTGGGCGTCGGTGAGGGCGTCTCCGCTACCCCCCCCTACACCACCGACCACCACCATCCGGCCATCCGCATCCACCTGGATGCTGACCAGCCGATCCGGCTGGCCTTCCTGGCGATAGATGCCCTGCATGATTTCACTCATCGTGTTGCTCCTGTCATTTCAAATTTCATGCCTTGACCGCCGGGCCGATGCCCAGGCGCTTTTCACGCGCGTCGTCGGCAGCGCGCTCCTGGTCGACCTGGTCGGGATCGTCGCCGCGCTCGGAAATCCACGACGAGCGCGAGCGGGCGCCGGATTTCACTTCGATCGCCTTGCCCTGCGCGTCCTGTACCGGGTGGATGTAGGCCCAGCCCTGGGGCTGCCAGGTCACGCGCTTGGCCTCGATGCCCTCGGCCGGGGTGAGCTGGCCGGCGAGCACCGCCGCATCGGCCCAGGCGGCGCGGACCGGACGGCATAGCTGGGGGATGAGGATCTGCCACTGGCGCTGTTCGCAGTGGCGGCGGAATTCCTGGATGATGACCCGCAGGGTGCGGTCGCTGACGTCCTTCAGGTCGCCGGTCATCAGCTCGTGCGGCGTGCCGGCGCCGGCGGCGACGCCCAGGTGCTGCTGGCGCATGAACTCGGCATAGTTGGCGCCGGCGTCGGGCGGGTCGCTGAATTTCACGTCCTCGCCAGGCATCAGTTCCTGCGAGATGCCGGGCTCCAGCGCTGCCAGGGGCGCGCCGGTAGGGCCGTAGCTGGTGGCCATGCCGGTGACCGGATTCAGGGCCGGATCGCCCATGCCGCCGCGGGTAATGAACAGGGTGAACAGGTTGGCGAGCTTCTGCCGCTCCAGCACCGCGTCGTCGAAATCCATGACGCCGCGCAGCTTGGCGAGCACTGCGCTGAAATCGCTGACCCCGCGCAGCTGGCCGGGGCGGATCGGCTCATACAGGTGGAGCACACTGGCGGCATCGACGCGGGAGAGATCGGCCAGGCTGGCGGGCGCGGTGAGGTAGCGGTCGCCCGGGTGGCTCTTGTACATCCAGTACGCCACGCGGCGGCCGATCCGATCCAGTTCGATCCCGGAGCGGATGCGGTTTCCTGGCTGCATGCCCGGCCAGGTATCGACGTTCAGGTTCGGCAGCAGGTCCGATTCCAGTACCTGGACCTGCAGGGGCACGTCCATGCCGTCACCGATGCGGCGCGGGCGCAGGCGGATGAATACCTCGCCGCTGCCGATCCAGGAGCGGGTGGCCAGGGTCTGCAGGCCGTAGAAGTCGAGCACGCTGTCGGCATCCGCCAGGGCAACCCAGCCATCCCACAGCGCCGATAGCTTGGCCTTGAGCTTCGCGTCTGGGGTGGTGGGACGGGGAATGATGCCGGTGCCGATGAGGTTGGTGACCCAGACCCGCGCGCCGGCCGCCCCCGACCATTCGTTGCGCATGGCGTCGCGGGCGCGGTTGCGCAGGGTTTCCAGACCCTGGATAGCCAGGTTCGGCCCGGAGGATGGCGCTACCCAGCCGCGCAGGCGGCGGCCGTAGCCGGCGGCGTCGTAACGGGCCTGGGGTGCCGGCGACTGCGGCGCGCCTTTCGGCTGGCGCTTGATGCGGCGGCTCATGAGTGGAATCCCCGGCCGCCGTGGTAGAGCTGGGTCTGCCGCGGCCTGGGCGTGCCGGCGGCGGCCGCTTCCTCGGCGTGCTTCTGATTGACCAGGTCGTTGCGTGCCTGGATCAGCTCCTCCACGCTGCGGTATTCGACTTCAGTCCCATTGGAAAACTTGACCCGCCGCTCGCCGTAGGAGATGGCGGTATTCAGGGTGTCGATGGTGGTCTGGTCGATGGCCATGGGCGCGGAAAGGGAGGTTTCCGCATAGAGTGCCTCGCCTCAATCTTTCGCGCCTTGGGGAAAATGTTCGCGCTCCATCCCCTCATTGCAGCCGCGTAGGTCGGGTTAGCGGCTTTATCGCGTAACCCGACAAATCGGCGCCCATCGCGCTCGTCGTGGATTTCCGAGCGCGGCGACGACCCCGATCAGGTCGACTCTGAACGCGCCGCCGACGACGCGCGTGAAAAGCGCCTGGCATCGGCCCGGCGGTCAAGGCATGAAATTTGAAATGACAGGAGCAACACGATGAGTGAAATCATGCAGGGCATCTATCGCCAGGAAGGCCAGCCGGATCGGCCGGTCTGCATCCAGGTGGATGCGGATGGCCGGATGGTGGTGGCCGGTGGTGTAGGAGGGGGTAGCGTCGACGCCCTCACGGACACCCAGCTGCGCGCCACGGCGGTGCCGATATCTGGCACGGTGACGGCCCAGACCGGGCTGTCTCAGCCGCTCACGGATGCCCAACTCCGCGCCACGGCGGTGCCGATATCTGGCACGGTGACGGCCCAGACCGGGCTGTCTCAGCCGCTCACGGATGCCCAACTCCGCGCGGCGGCGGTGCCGATCCAGGCATCATGGCCGCGGGGGTTGATGTCGATCAGCAGTTCGTGGGCGGCGGGGTCGGTGGAGGGGGTAGCGGGCGCGGATGCGCCGGGGGTGGGAGTGGTCATGGTGTGCTCACTTTGGTTCAGATGACGAACCGCACACCTCGACGCCAATCGGGGTGGGCGGAACCGAACGGGTTGGCGTACCGGGTGAGCACCGGCAGGGCCTCGCGGCCCTCCCGCCCGGCCCGCCCAGAACGGGGCGCGCACAGGCAAAGAAAAAGCCGCTTGCGACTGCATAGCGGCTCTGCGCCGCTCAACTCCGGGACGCCAATCCCGTATCGCGGGAGTACCCGCGACGGGCGAAGGATAGTCCTGGTGAAGCGGGGCTGTAAAGCGGGGAAGGGTTACTCGGCGGAGCGCGCCGGCTTGATGGCTTTGTCTTTCATCCAGAGTACCCGGTTCTTGCAGTGCGGGCACTCGGGCGAGCCCACGGAGACTTTCCCGGCACAGTGGGGGCAGGTGGAGAAGCGAACCGATCCCATGTCCGGACCCAGAAAGACGACGATCCAGCCGATGGGGCCGAAGAGCAGCGACCAGATGACGCCCGCGGCAACACGGCCTTTCCGCTGGCCGATGAGGCCGCCGATATAGCCCATGACGATATAGAACAGCAGGATGGTCAGGATGAGTGCCATGATTTCCCTTAGTTGTGAGTGAGGTGAACATTGTAGCCAGGATGGTCACCGAAGATATCCCGACCGCGCCACCCGCCGCGCCGGCTGTGAGGGTGAGGGGAGGGGCGCAGGTATCCGGGGGGGGGGCGCCAGCAGGGTGGGTGGCGCGGCGCCCGCCTCCACCGGCGCCGCAGTTTCCGGTTCCGCTGCAGACGTCTGCACGGCCGGCGCCGGCGCGCGGGCGAACAGGTCGCCCTGGTTGAGCAGGCGTTCGCATTCCGTCCACTGCGCTTCACCCCAGCGGTTCAGCCCTAAGCGCACGGCGGCGGCGTAGTTGTAGACGAGCACGTCCCAGGCTTCGTTGCGCTCGCCGGCGATCTTCTCCCAGCGCTGGTAGACGTTGCCGTTGAGGAAGCGTTTAACCAGCTTTTCGCTGCCGAGCTGGGGCCAGTATTCTTCGGGCAGCCAGGCGCCGAAGTGGATGTGGTTGCGCCCAGGAGTGGTGAGGCGCAGGCGGCCGGCCAGGGTGGTCTTGATGGCGTTGACGCCGATCATCCAGAGCAGGTCGCCGGTCTTGACCCGCTTGCCGCCCCGGTCGATCTCGCGCTGGGTGGGCGGCGGCAGGATGGGGGCCTCGAAGGCCTTGGCGCCCTTGAGGGCAAAGATGAGGCGTGCGGTCTTGCCGCGGCAGTAACGGTAGACCTCTTCCGCGGTGTAGCCGTCGGAGGCGTCGATGCCGCAGGCGGCGATGCGCATTTCCGTGCCGTTCTGGTAGCGCAGCGGGGTGAGCAGCCAGGCGTCCAGGGTGGCCCAGACTTCGCCTTGCAGGGGGTCTCCCCAGATGACATGGTAGTCGACCACCCAGGCTTCTTCCTGCCGGCCCCAGGCCATGGCCTTGCATTCCAGGCGGTTGTGCTGGACGTCCACGGCGGCGGTGCAGATGAGGCCACCGTAGGGCACCAGGCGCTTTTCGTAGGGTTCGGCGCGGGCTTTGAGGGCGTCGACGGTGGCGCGCTCGCCCTGGGCTTCGTAGGGTTCGCCCAGGTCCATGGTGACGACTTTCTTGAGCAGGGTGTCGTCGCCGCGGCTGGCCAGCAGGCGGGCGTGTTCCATGTCGGTGGCGATGTCGCCCCAGCGGCGCCAGAGCGAATACAGGCCGGGGACGTGGTAGCCCCGGGTGCGCGGTTTCTTGCTCACCGCGGTGGCGCGCCATTCGGCACGGCACGGGTCCATCATCCATTCCTTGTGCCGTTCTTCGATGTGCTCGCCGCAGCCGGTGCAGGCGAGGAAGGCTTGTTCCGGGTGGCCGTCCGGGTGGCGGATGTTTTCCCAGCGCAGATAGTCCATGTGGCCGCAGTGCGGGCAGGGGACGTAGTATTTGCGTTGGTCGGTCTCGGCATAGTCGATGGCGATGCGGCTCTCGCCGGCGTTGCCGGGGGTGGAGAGTTTGAAGATTTTTCGGTTGCGCCTGAAGGTGTCGGTGCGCTTGGTGGCCATTCCAACCGGGTCGCCCTGACCGTCGACGTCGCGCGGGTAGCGGTCGATCTCGTCGAGGATGAGGTAGCGGATGGCCCGCGACTGCAGGGCCTGGGCGCTGTTGGCGCCAGTGACGGCGAGGAAGCCGCCCGGGAAGCGCTTGAATTTCGCGGTGTTGCTGCCGTCCCGGCTCTTGGCTTCGCTGACGCGGCGGCGGATGGCCGGGGTGTATTCGATCAGCGGGTTGATCCGCTCGCGCACGTAGTCCTTGGCGGCGTCGACGGTGGGCTGCACCATCATCGCCCGCCCGGGGGCGATGTGCATGAGGTAGCCGATCAGGTTGTTGGCGGTCTCGCTGCCGCTGATCTGGCCGCCCTTGACCAGCACGACCTCGTCGATGTCCGATGCGGGCGACAGGTCGCGCATGATGTCGCGCATGAACGGCGAGCGCGCCAGCCGGTACCGCCCTGGTTCCGCGCTGTCAGGCGGCAGGTAGCGGTATTCCTCGGACCAGGCAGCGATGTCGATGTCCGGATCCGGCATCAACCCGGCGCACCAGGCGGCACCAACGGAAGCGGCGGCGCTGGCCAGGGCCATCAGTCGGGCTCCCCGTCTCCGGCCAGGAGTTCGTCATCCAGGGCGCTGACCTGTTTCGCGGCCGACTCCAGCGCCAAGCGGATTTCCCGCTCCAGCATCCGGGCGCAAGCCGCCGCGTCAGGCTCGGCCGCCAGCTGCTCGGCAATGCGCGATGGGATGGACATCATGGCATCGCGGATCTGGCGGGCCAGTTCGAACTGGGTCTGGTGCACTTGGTCGGCATCCAGAAGCCGACCCTCGGATTCACCGTTGGCCATGCGGCGCTTCTGCAGATCCTCGACCATGCCCAGGTACTGCGCATCGGCGAACGAGGTGGGCACGCGCTGCCGCAAGAACTCCAGGTCGACACCATCCGGCAGGGGTGGCGGCGGTTCGGCTGACGCTGATGCCTTGGGTTTCGCCCGTGCCGACTGCTTCTTGTCGATGAGCTGGGAGAACACGTAGTCCGCATAGTCGGCGTCGATCATCCCGTCGGCGTCTTTCGGGATGCGGTCCTTGCGAATCTGGTAGTCGACGGTGGTATGCGCCATACCCCTGGCCTTAGCGTACCCCCGAACCGTCATCTTCTGTCCCATGTTCAAACACCGAACGTACAAACAACTGTTAGAGCCATGAGGCCACCGTAACTAGCGCTCCCCCGCGGCTTTTTGCACCCGCATGGGGAATTGCTATAGGGGCCCCGGGCGCTGCCTGACATTGGTTCACGCATCGCGTGCGCTCCGTTCCGCCCTGAGCAGCCCGAACTCCTCGGCATCCGACCGTAGACGGCGGACGTGAGTCTCAGTCAGCCCGATCGAACGCGCGATGTCCTTCGTGGACTCTCCTGCCGCCAGCCGGCGTGCCAAGGATGGCAGCAGGCGCAGCCCATCGAACTCCGCGAGACTGGGAATCTCGATCTGCTCCCCTCCCCATTCCTCGATCAACTTGGCCAATGCCCGCTCACCTACCAGGGTGACCAGCCTGCACCCTGGTTGAATGCTCATGGGAACGTAAAGATTTCCCGGATGGAGCGCTACCAGCCGCATCGTCGCCGTGAACCCGATCACCGCGCTCACGTCTTCCAGTACCCCGTTTCCTGATCTCATGCCGCCCTCCTCATCTGCTCCGACCACCAGGCAGCCGCCTCATGCTCAAGCACTGCCATCTGTGCACCATGGGCCTTGACCGCCACGGCATGGCGCGCCATCCACTCCGACCAGAACACCAGTTCACCCGCATCCTGGCGTTGAGCCGCCTCCGCAATCGACTGGCCGATTTCGGCAACGTCCGCCTCGCTCCACTCCCCACACGCCAGAAACCAGACCGCCACGGCACGGAAATCCACCCTCAGGGTTTGCAGCAGAGCTTCATTCATTCGTCCAACCT
>JAHFRD010000001.1:409570-506283 GCA_023258975.1 Hydrogenophilales bacterium
CGTCCAACCTTGCGAGGCCGGAAAGGTTGGACGGCGCTCAACCCCCTCTCAGGCCCTTTTCCGGACACGCCTTGGCGCGCCGATCCCTGGGCGGAAACGGAGGTTGAAACCTGCGGGCTAGAACGGCACATCGACCATCCTCCCCGCATCCTGACGGCCTGCTGGCGCCGGCGGCACCGCTACGGCCCCCGGACGCACATACACCCACTCACGGCGCCCGGTGGATCGACGATCCTTCCGCCAGCCCAGGCGCGCCATCAGATTCCCGATGCGCGTCGCCGCGCCGCGGTTGTTGTCGATCTTCTCCACCTCCAGGCCGATGGCCTCAGTCAACAACTCCAGCGAGGTGAACTGCATCGTCCCCCGCTGCACCGGATCATCCAGCCAGTCCTGCAGCTTGTAGACCCAGGGGTCGACGATCTCGCGCGATTCCTGCTCGGGGCGGATGTACTGCGCCTCCTCCTCGCGGCTGGCATACAGCCGCGCGCCGGAGCGGAACACTTGAAGCGCCTCCTCCAGCAGTTGGCCGCGCCATTCCGCCAGCTTGTCCAGATCGAGCGTACCGGTCAGGCGGATTGGGAAAAACCGCCGGTTCCCCGTCGTGTCCTTCAGATACTCGCCCTGGTTCGTCGTGCCCGCGAACGCCACCTGGCGCGGTCTGTCGATGGTGCGTCGCGCGTAGGGCTCGCGGTAGTGGTCCACCTGGGTGGTCACGAACGCCTTCACCGCCGTCGTCTCCGCGCGGTTGAAGGAATCCATCTCACCCACCTCATAGAGCCACACCCCGTCCAGCGCCATATAGGCATCCTTGTCGCCCAGGCGCAGGGGCGTATCGGCGAACCACTCGCCGCCCAGGATGCGTAGCGCCGTCGACTTGCCCTTGCCCTGCGGTCCCTCCAGGATCGGCATGTAATCCCACTTGATCCCCGGCTGCATCACCCGCGCCACCAGGCCCACCAGGAACAAGCGGCCAACGATGCGCAGATACTCCGAATTGCCTGCCGAGGCACCCAGGCATTCCTCCAGCCAGAACGGCAACCGCTCGACGCCATCCCATGGCCCCAATCCCTCCAGGTGCTCGCGCACCGGATGAAACTTCGCCCGGCTGGCCGCCATGGCCACTCCAGAGGTAATCGTTCCTTCGCCCTTCACCAGCAGCCGACAGCGCTGCGCCATCCACAGCCCCAGGGACAGATCATCCTCGCTAGTCCATTCACCAGCCTCACCCCCGGTGGGCGTCTTCCCGCGCTTCACCGCCCGCCGCGCGAAATCGTCCCAGGCCACGAGACCCGCCCAGGCCGGATGCTGGGTCAGAAGCAGAAACACATTCTCCCGGCAGTCTTCCAGCGCGCCGCGGGACTTCCAAATCATCCCCCGCATCCATTCCGGATGCCGGCCATCGCCATCGTCGCCGCTCGCGCCAGCCGGCGGCGAGGTGGAAGCGCCATCGCTGCCGCCACCCCCTGCCACCGCTGGCGCGAGCACCACCAGATTCGCCCGGATATGGTCCGCCAGCGCCGCGCCGGCCAGCCCCTCGGCCACCGCATCCGCGATGTCCCAGCCATCCGGCTTATCCCCCGGCGCCGGAATCTTCACCCGCCACACCCGGCAGCCCAGGCCGAGCAGGATCTCCGCCAGCTCCGCCATCGTCTTCACGCCCGGCTGATCCGCCTCGGGCAAGAGCGGCCTGGCGTCCTGCGCGGCCTGGCGCGCTGCATCGTCCGGCAGCGCATCCCGCTCCGCCTTCGTCAGCGGCACCCGCTTCGCATCCGCGTCCGCCCATAGCATCACCTTGCGCCCGGCCAGGGGCGCGAAATCCGACTTCTTCACCGCCTTGCCGCCGCCTGGCCAGCTCACCACCACCAGGTCGGGCAATTCCGCCGCGCCGGCATCCGCACACTTCTCCCCCTCCACCACCAACACCGTCGCCTTTGGCCGCACGGCCAGGCGATCCAGGCCATACAGCGGCCGTGGTGACGGGAACGACAACCAGTGCCACTCCGTAGCCCCAGACTCGCCATGGCGCGCCCACACCAGTGGCAGCACCTCCTTACCGCCATCACTGGTGCGGAACCGATACACATAGCCCAGCACCGCCCCGGCGGCATCGCGGTAACACCAGACTGTCTCGGGCAGGCCCCGCTTCACGTGCGCACGGGGTGGCTCAGGGGCGTCGGCGGGCGCCGGCAGGACCGGCACCCAAGCCGTGCGCGGCTTCTCCCGCACCGGTGCCGGCAATGAAGCAGGCCCAGCACCCGGCGCCGGCAACTCACCCCCCAGCGTCGCCACAGCATCCAGGAATGACAGGCCCTGATGCTCGCGCAGGAACTTGATCGCATCGCCGTGGGCGCCGCAGCCGAAACACTGGTAAATCTGCTTGGTCGGGCTGACCTTGAACGACGGCGTCGCCTCGGTATGGAACGGGCAACAGGCCTCATACTCCGCCCCGCTCTTCTTGAGCGGCACATAGCGGTCGATCACCTGGACGATATCCACCCGGTCCAGCAGCGCCGCGGTATCCACGCGATCGATCATCGCCCCCCCGCGGAATTCTTACGGCCCATCCCAGCCTGCGGCCTGGACCACGCCGGCGCCGTCGCCTCCAGCGCCTCGCGCGCCAACTCGAACCACAGCCGCGCGGCCGACTTCACCGCGCCGGGATCATGCAGACGTTTGCACCGCTCCGCCTGATGGCGAACCTCCACCCAGGTCGTCATCGTCAGCCCGCGGCACGGGCCCGGCACAACTCCACGAAAGCCGCGATCGCCGCGATCGCCTCATAGCCCTCACGCTCGATCTCCGCCAGCTCGCGGCGGGTGAGGTGCTTATCCGCCAGATCGCGCGCCGCCTCGCCGGCCAGGTCGCCGAACTCCTTCACGGCCCGGAACATCGCCGTGGACAACTCATCGGCCTCGCCGGCGCCGGACGGAAGCGCCACGAACACCCCGCCATGCTCATGCGCCTTCGCATGCAGCGGCTGCGCCCAGCACGCCACCCCGGCCTGCTGAGCGAAATGGATGATCGCATCCTGTCGCTCCACCGACAGTGCCTCCGAGCCACGCAAGATGCCGTACAGCGTCGAGGGTGCGACCCCCAGGCGCCCGGCCATCGCCGGCACCTCGCCCGGATAAGCCTTCGCCACCTGGTAGACAGCCGAGAGTTGGTCCATGGGATCAATGCGTAGGGTCATAGCTTATGTATCCGATTACGGTTTTTGCGGAATCGTGCTCGCGCTACGCTGGAGCAACGAATCGGGAACGGACGGGCAGAGATGGAAAGCACTACCGGGACGGAAGAAAAAAGGTCGGCAGGTTCCCCTGCCGACCAAAGCCGCGCGCAATCGCGAAACGCGCGGCCAGGGAGTAGGTGCTGGGTACGCATGACCGGCCCAGCGTCCAGTCGGGGAGACTCCGCGGCCGGGAAACGGCGGCAGCAGATGGCGATGCGCTCACCAGAAGGGTGGAATTTCCCGCCCGTAGAATGGGAGTTCTCACACCACCACCCGACAGAAAGGAAACCCCATGAAACCGAAGACCATGACGATCGGAGAACTCAAGTCCGAGCTGTCCGGCTACCCGGACAGCGCCCCGATCTACTTTGGCGATGGGAAACTCTCGTTCAACCGGATCAAAAATCGAGGCCCGGTCGGGGGCTACCTGCTCAACCTGGAATTCAACGAGATTTACGAAGTCCATCAAGACTTCTCCGGACCAGAAACCGACTGATCGCCAGGCCCGTACAGCGCGGGCCGATCACCGGAACACCACTCCATGAGCATTCGTCCGATCTGGGCAGGAGTCTTGGCGTGTGCGTAGGACTCGATCAGGGTTCCAACCGGATCGTAAATGCGCAAGACATAACCACTGGCCTGAACATCCACAGTAGCGACACAACCCATGCGGGAATAATCGTCGCCGGCGTAAGGATTGGATTCGGCCTGCGCGCCGTTATCCGCGAACGACGGCGCGCAGGAAGCGCAGCCGCATTGGCGGTGTGGTGGATGGGGGCTGGCCCCCTCGGGCGGCAGGCCGGAGGGGGAGTGAACGGGTGGGGTCTCGCATGTCGATAGAATGGAAGTTCCACCCACCACGCTATTCGACGAGGAGACCCCATGAAACCGAAGATCAATGCGGACGGAACGCTGACGCTTGGCGAATCCAACTTCACCACCGAGCAAGTCGAGCAACTGATTCACGACATGTTGCTCGCGCGATCCAGGATGGAACCGCCCGTGCCGCAACAACTTCCGCAGGACCGCGATCCGATTGTGCAATTTCAGCCGGCGATGGAAGTCTCTCGGAACCCGGAGGGAATCACCCTCGCCATGCGCTCGGCCGGACTGGGATGGGTGGTCTATTCGCTGCCGGAGCGGCAGGCCCATTTCCTCGTCGCCTACTTCACCAAGCGGATCGGGCGGCCACCGGTCGACCTCCCCGATATAGAGGTAGCTCAAGGGCAGGCGAACTAGGCTCACGCCGCCTCCCTATCCACATCCTTGCTGCGAAAGTAGTCATACAAGCGCTGGATACGGTTGACCGAGGGTTCCGGGATGCGGCCTTGGGCCAACTTGGTGAGCCAGGAATAGAACGAAACCGTCCTGTTAGGCTCCAGTTCGCGGGCGATTTCGGACCACTGGCCCTTATGGGCTGCCAGGTCTTCCATCACGGCTTTGAGCATGGGTTTTGTCATGCTTACCAAGCTAGCATCGCAGTGCTAGTTCAGTCAAGCACTACATGGCTAGCTTTGTTAGCAATAATTTGCTTATGAGAAAAGACGCAAGAATGATCCTGGCCGAGAATCTGTCTGCGCTCATGGCAAAGTCAGCCAACGCACGCTCGCAAAATGCGCTTTCCCGTGCGACCAGAGGCAATGTTGGCCAGACCACTATTGGAAATATTCTCAATTTGCGCAACAAGACGACGAGCCTAGAGAGCATTGAATACCTTGCCGATGCATTCCATGTATCGGTAGGAGAACTACTCTCAGACAACCTCGGAAAGCCAGAAACCGCACACAGGTCCGCACCCACGCCCGCCCGTGCCGATCCCGACCTGACCGATACCACGCGGCAGGTGATGGATCGTCTGCGCCTGCTGGAGTCCGCCGGCCTGGCATCGCCCGAGCTATGGCAAGCCGTCGAGTCAGTCATCACCCTGGCCATGGGCAGATCCACCGTGGCGCACGTCCTTGAGCGCGATACCGCGGCCCTGACGTCAACCGGCGACTTCGTCGCCCAGCTCCAGACAAACACCCCTCAGGAGAAAGCGGCGGACTGAGGCGACCATTTCCAACACCTGACGACAACAATCATGCAATTGAGAACAGGTCAGATCATCCCCGGCGCGGAAACGCCGGTTGGGGAGGGCATCAACCGACCCGTCCGGACCACCATCCGGGTGGATGAAGGCATCCACGCCGCGGTCATCAAACGCATTCCCCAGAGCGCCGTCCTGGTGGAGTGCTTCTGTGCGCTGCTCCTGCGCGGGTGGGGATTGCCCGTCCCGGAACCCATCTTGGTCACGGAAGGGGATAACCTGGTATTCGCCAGCATCGACGCCGGCTATCCCAACCTCAAGCAACGCCTAGGCTGGCGCGACAATCTGCCCGAGGCCCAGGCCGAGCAATTGCGCCGCATCGGCGCCGCCATCATCTGCGCGTGGCAAGATGCGCCCAAGGCCCTGATGGCGGACGAAGCCATCGCCAACGCCGACCGCAACCTCGGAAACTTCCTCTGGGACGGCGGTGAGCACGCCTATATCGACCACGAGCGATCCATGGGACTGATCCCCCACACCACCAACCTGATGGCAGTCTTCGCCGCCCTGGCCGGCAAGACCGTGGACATGGAAACCGGCGCCGTCGCCGCCGCCTTGTCCGCGGACCGTGGCATGCCCGCCAGCATCGAAAATCCGGAGGGGATTGATTTTTCTCCACTGGTGGCATACGTTGAGACACGTTTGCCGACCCTGGCAACCAGGGTGTTGACGCGATTTCCAAAACCTCATGATCTCCTGACCGGATTGCCCTGATGAACCTAAACACCTACTGGCGTCCCATCTTCTGGGAACCTGTTTCCGGGACGGGAGAACGCCTGATGGTGGGAGTCGTGCTGGACCGGGAAGACATCGTCAGCGCCCATCGCGTCATCCGCGATGACGTGCTCGACTGCCTCTATGGAAAATCGTCCAAGGGTGCCCGAACCCTGATCGACACCGGATTGGCTACCCTCAAGACCCTGGCGGAATCCACTTCATTGCAACAGGACCTCCCCGCCGTATTTGGCCTGGAACCCGGCCCCCTGCGCCACACGGAATCCAGGAGCCTGGGCGAAGCGCTACGCACTGCCGCCCTGCTCTACTCCAGCCTGTCCAACCTGGACAAGCTGGACGATCTGGAGGAAACCGACGCCCCTACCCAGGAAGAATCCAACCGCCGCTTCACCACCGAGTTGCGCGACATGGTCGTGACCCGGCGACCGGAACTCGAATCCTACTTCGGACGCTCCGCCGTGCTCATCGAGGGGGGTGAGCCTACCCGATTCGGATTCTGCTCTACCCGGTCCATACTGCATTTCGGCGTGCTCTCCCCCGTGCGCCAATCTTCCAGCGTGCGCGATGCCCGAGCCCGGCTCTGGGAACTCAATGGCGCCCGCCAACTGGCCCACCTCAGCCTGGCGGCCTTGATCTTCGCCACACCGCGCCTAGACGACCCCACCCTATCGGGAAAACAGATCATCGCCCTGCGCCGCAACCTCTCCGAGATCGAACGCGAAGCGGACGGCCATAACATGCGCTTCATCCCGGTGAACAGCATCGATGAAGGCGCCGACCGGGTTATCGAGCATGCCTGACCAGGACATGAAAACGCCGGCTTAAAGCCGGCGTTTTCATGGTGACGCTGACGGATTCAGGCTGCCCTTCGCAAGTTCTGCTCGGACTCTTCTTCGCCGTGTTCCTTCGCATATTCTGCAGCCCAATCGCGCAGAATCTGCTTTTTCTCACTATCGGCAAAGCGCTTCAAAACCTGGCGCATCAAGGTCTGGTAACCAAGGCCGTTCAGCTTGGCGATCAGCTTGAAATCCTCGATCAGCGACTTGTGCAAGCGGATCGAAATGGGCTGCAATTCCAGGGCCTCGTCCAGGGCGTCCTCATCCATCTGCGAGGCGACGGCAAAGGCCTCATCCGCACCCAGTGCACGGCTATCCCAGGCCTCATCAGTTTCCATGATCTTGTCGGACATGGCGTTCTCCATTCTGGTTAACTGAGATTGGCGAAAATGCGCAATTCATCAGCGTTAGGGTCGAAGGCGGACTTGATGATGATGTCACCCCCCAAAGGGATGAACACCACCTTCAGCTTCCGACCGAAGTCAGTCTCAGCAATAAACCATCGAGTAATCGGGTTCGTCAGATGTTCCTCGCGCAGATCAGCCACATAACTTCCCGTTCGATTGGAGAAACACTGCAGGATCTCGTCTTCCGTCACGGGTGGCGTCTTGTTCGCCAACTTGGTGCGCACGTTCTGCGAGATCCTTAGCGTCATACTAGCCTCCGGAAACAAGTCTGTATTGTATATACATGATAACGAAATAATAAGGCGGAAGCCGGAATTCTTTCCTGCAGGATGACTATCTCGTTGCCCTTTCGCCACGCAATCAGGCGGGCATAGCCTCTAGCTACTTCACGAAACGGGTGAACAGGCTTTCCAGTTCGCCGTGAACTTCCAGTCCCGCGTGGGCGATGGAGAGCATCCTGGGGTCATTCGCCTCCGCCTTGATCCGGTCGGCAGTTTGAAATGTGCCGCCGGTCAACTGATCCATCAATCCCTTGAGCGTCCTGTCCAAGTTATCGGATTTCATCGCGAGGTATCGGAAACTGAGGTGGTCCAGCGCATTGAGCAGGCGGTTGAGCCGCACCAGCATTTCGGCTTCCTTCTTGCGGCCCGCGTCGACATCCATTTGGTAATAGGCCTGAGCCAGGTCGACCAGGGCGTCGAGATCGCGCTGCAGCTTGTCCAGCAGGCTGCGCAGCTCCTTGCGGGATTCCCGCGCGTTGTGCGTATTGTTAGTGTAAATCCAGCCGCCGATCACCAGCACCCAGGTGAGCACCTGGGCAGCGGCGGGCCAGAAACCACTCGCCGCCTCAGTGCTTGCGGCGGGCATCTTCCTCTTCAATGTATTGCCAGGCGCGGTCCACGAACAGGCGAACCGAGCATTTCAGGGAGAGCTGGCCGCGCAACTGTTTGGCGCTTAGGCCATATGCCCGTACCAGGCCGGCAAAGGCTTCGTCGAGAAATGAGGAGCCGTAGCCCAGCGCGCCGTCCATGTCGACTTCCACGCGGGCGTTTCCCTGCAGGGCGGGATAGAGCAGGTCTTCACGGAAGTGTTCGCCGGAAAACGGGCCGTCCGTGCGGTAACGTCCCGCAGGGTGGGGCGAGAAATCTTTGGCGATCGAAATCATCTTGGTGTCCATTTCTTCATCATGTCCGCTCGGGTTCCGCAATGGACAGCGTCCATTGAATCAGGGTTCCTGGCAACGCGGGCGCCATGACCACGGTGCGCTCCGTCTGCGTGTCCACATCATAGCTATAAGTGCCGCGGTTACTGTGGATTATCATGCCACCAATTCGGCTGGTACGCACGAACTCCAGCATCTCGGGCAGGCCCCGTCCGCGATACGGAAGTTTGGTGCTGCTACGGCGTCCTGCCGCTGCCTCGATGAGTTTCTTGTCGCGGGTCTTGGGGCGCCAATGTAGCAAGTAGTCTTTCAGCTCGGGCTTTCGCTTCAGGGATTCGGCAATGCCGATGCCCAGGTCGCAAATGGTGACGGTGAGCAGGTCATCCAGGCGTTGGGCGAACATCCACCAGGGTCTGGGTGCCACTTCCGTCGCGGGAATATCCGGGTAGGCATGCTGAATGGTGTTGGTGACGGCTTCGGTCAGGCTGCTATAGAGGCCCATTCTCACCTGCCCGTCAAAGCTGTTCGTGTATTCCGCCATCAATTCGGCAAAACCCGCCGCATCCCCGGTCTTCCCCTTCACGAAATGCCAATGGCGCACATTTTCCGCCGTGATGGCTTGCCTCGGGCTCAAGCCCATCCATTGCAAGAGGCCGATGTGCTGGAAGAGCTGCTCGACAGTGTTGTCTTCCGGGTAATTGCAGGTGATCTGGCCTGGGTAATCCGTGAGCGCCTGATCGAGATTGGCAGTGAAGTAGAGCGTGCCACAAGGGTGGAGACGCTTGCTTTGGGTGAAATCGAGATGCACGCGGTGGCCTTGTGCCAGACCTTCACGCAAGGCATGAACCAGTTTGAAGAGGGCTAGACGGGCGGCGGCATCCCCCAGGGTGAAATGCTCCGGTGTGCTGAGTCTGATGTTCCTGACGCGCCTGGGCGTGTGATCGCAACGGGCCTTCCGGCAGCGCGGGCGCTGATGACAGGCTCGCCGGCGGAGGGCTATGTTGTGGCGGACGATGCGTTCGCGTTGCCAGTGTCTTTGGCGTTTCATGGCGCAGGTATGGCGGTCGAGCAGCCGCTGGCTTCCACCCATTCCGCGATGTCCTGGACCAGGTCTGCCGCGTGTTTCCGCACACCCAGGGCCATATCCTGGGTGCGGAACATCCATTCCAGGCGGTCGATAACTTTATCCAGCTTGAGCAGAGCGGACTCCGAGGTGGCACCCAGGCCGGGGCGGAGGATGAACAGGCCGATCCGGTCTTTCTGGAAGCGCCGGCGGCGGCGGCATTCACCGTCCGCATTGACGTACCGAATCTCAATCAGCCGATTACCCGGACTGAAGCTTGGCATCAGCGACCTCCCCTACTTAAACGGCTAACAGCGTGTGGATTAGGAGGATGCATTGTCACTTCATAAATTAGCACCGTAGTGCTTGCTTCGTGCTTATTTCACTGCTAACCTAGCATCACGTTGCTAGTTTACTTAGGTAGCCATGAACACCCAGTCCCTGATCAATCTCTGGAATCTCACCCAGATCCACGTCGGAACCTCCGGCGCCCGCGCCGCGGCTGGCGTTCTGCTTAGCCTATACAACGGCCAGCGCTTCCCCTGCGACCTGACCGATTTGCGTCTGCTCGACGCCGCCCAGATCGATGTCGCCATGGAGGTCATCCGCGGCGATGCCACGCACTGCCAGAGGGAGGTGCATGAATGGCTCAACCTGCTCACCGGACGCCGCGACTTTGGCGACCGCTTCGAGCACCTGGCTCACGAATATGGGGCCTTCAAGCGCGGACGCGGATCGAAGGCCGCCCTGGCCGAAAGGCCAGTCAATCCGACTCATCTCGTGATCCGGTTTGCTGACTCAGCCGAGGCCGCCGCATGAACCCCACCCCCGATCGCCGCACCGACCACGCCCTGGCCCAGGCGGTGCATACCGGCTGGCATCTATACCTCGGCAGCCCCATCGACGCCATCTACCACCTGGCGCTATCCGGCGTACCGCAGTCCGTCGCCATGCGCGTCCTATTCACGACTCATCGGAGAGCCTCCGGAAAATGACCACCTACACCCTCGACCCCGCCACACCCGCAGAACTGCGCGCCGAGAACGCCCGCCTGCGCCTCACCGTCGCCCACCTGGCCGTCTACGGCCGCGCCGTGCTCGACTGCCGCGACAACGGCGGCCTCACGCTCGCCCACCAGGGCTATCCCGCCTATCAGGCCCGCCACGCCATGGCGGCGCTGGAGGAATACGTCACCAAAGTGCTCGCCGGCGACTGTCCACCGCTGCGCCCCGAGCAGATCGCCGCCGCCTGGGAGCGCCACGCCAAGCACCCGCTCTGGGGCGAAGAGTACATGACCCGCGAGCGCTGGCAGGCCGCCGTCAACGACCTGCTCTGGCACCCGGAGCGCCAGGCTGCAGCCAGCACCGCCCCCACCCTACCGGTGGACGGCACCGTGGGCTTCGCCGACGAGATCGCCGGCCTTTCCAGATTTCATCAATCCCACGACTGAGGCGCCGCCATGGTCATCACTCTCCTCCCCGCCAGCCGCCTGCGGCTGATCGATGCCGCCCGTGCGGCGGTGCAGGCCGGTTGCGTCCTCTGGTGCAATGGTCGCGCCCTGGCAGCGGCCCCGCAACGGCCCGGCGCCCACTGGCACCGCGTCGGTGTGCGCATCGTCCCGCGTGAGGCCTGACATGCCCGACCACTGCATCCCACTGGGCCACCTCATCATCGCCCTGATCCACCCGGCGCGGCCCTGGGTGCGCTCCGCCCCGACTGCCGCGGGCGTCGGCGTCTATCTGAGGACCTGGAAATGAGCGCCAGCCCCTTCGGCCTGCGCCAGGATGCCCCCGGCGTGCGGCGCATGCTGCAGCGGCTGGAGACCCTCGGACCCGCAACCCGCTACCGGCTGGCGCTCGAATGCCATCTCGATCAGAACCATGCGGCCAACCTGGTGCGCCGCCTGCGCGCCCTCCCCGGCCTGATCCACATTGCCGCCTGGGCGCTGCCGGAAAACGGCCGCGGCCCGTGGACGCCGGTCTATGCCCTCGGGGCCGGGCGCGACGCGCGCAAGCCGATCCCCTCGACTCCTGCCCAGAAATCCCGGCTGCGGCGTGCCCGACTGATCGAAAAAATCGGCGTCCACCATGCGGACCGCATCCTGCGCAGCCGCCAGGCAGGCGGAATCGACACGCTCGTCATCGACGGCCGCACCGTCTATCGGCGCGGCGAAGGCCTGCTGATATGACCGCCCACGCCCTCGCCCGATTTTTCCTGCGCGCCGGACTGGTGCTGCTCGCGTGGGTGGCACTCACCGCCCTGGTGCAGCCATGAGCCGCTTCGATGCCCCCAGCGCCCTGGCGCTGCATGTTCTCGCCACCCTGCAGGAGCTCCGCGCCAACAGCGCGCGCCCCATCTCCCAGGCCGATCTCCTGCACGCCTACTACCAGGCGGAAACGCCCGACCGCGTCCACGATGCCCTGGAAGAGCTGCTCGACCAGCGCCTCATCGCCACCCTGCGCCACACCCGGGACGGCGTCACCCAGTCTGTCTACTGGCCCACCGGGCTCCACCCCCTCACCGCCCCCACCCTAGAGGAAATCGCCGCCATGTCCGAGTCCAAATCCGCCCGCCTCATCCGTCTGCTCGCCGCCTATGGTCGCCAGACGGCCACTGAACTGGCCCTCCGGGCTGACGCCGAAGGCGCCAACATCCCCGCCAAAACCGTGGGCGGCCTGCTCGCCTACGCCGTCAGCCGGGGCGATGTCACCGTCACCAAGGAAGGCGGTACCACCTACTACCAGGTGCGAGAGCACACGCCGGCCGATGCGGTAAAAGAGGAAACCCACCAGGGCCACGACCTGCTCCTGGCCCGAATTTCCGAACTCAATGCAGAACTCTCCGCCAGCCAAGCCAACGAGAAGGTGGAAAGCGATCGCGCCACCGCGCAGGCGAACGACATCGCCGCCATCTGCCGGGCCCTCGACGTGCCCCACGCGGGGGCGGCCGTCGCGGAAATCCAGCATCTGGTGGCGATGTCCGAGGCCCGCACCGACCAGGTCTTTGGCGACCTGGGGCGCTACCGCGCGCTACTCGACACCCTCGCGACCGCGCTCGCGGTGGATAGCTACGACAGCCTCCCCGCCGCCATCGGCTGCCTGCAGGCCGGCGTACCCCACACCACGGCCTCCCCCATCGGCTACGCCGTGATGCTCGATAGTCCCGATATCGCCATCCATCCCGACCTGGAGGCCGCCCGCGCCGAGGCGATCCGCTTCCTGTTCGAGGATCACATCGAATCCGCCCACGTCGTCGGCGTCATCGCCACCGCCCGCAAGGCGGTTACCTGGTCGGATGCGGGCTGAGCCATGAACGCACCCACCGCCCCCGCAGCCCTCGCCACGCCGGAAACCCCCGTCCGGCAGGTGACCATCGCCCTGGCCGACCTCTACCCCAGCCCCACCAACCCGCGCCGGACCTTCCCCGAGGGGCCGCTCGCCGAACTGGCCGACACCATCCGTCGTCACGGCGTTCTGCAGCCCATCCTGGTGCGGCCGTCTCCGGTGATGCCTGGCCAATACGAGATTGTCGCCGGCGAGCGCCGCTACCGGGCCAGCATCCAGGCCGGCCTGGCGGAAATCCCCGCCACCGTCCGCGACCTCACGGATACCGATGTCCTGGAAATCCAGGTGCTGGAAAATCTTCAGCGCGAGGACGTCCACCCACTGGAAGAGGCGGAGGGCTACCAGGTGCTCATGCTGCGCACCGCCTACACCGTCGAGGACGTGGCGGCCAAACTGGGGCGCAGCAAGGCCTACATCTACGCCCGCCTCAAGCTGTGCGCCATCACGGGCGAGGCGCGGCAGGCCTTCCTGGACGGCAAGCTGTCGGCCAGTGTCGCCCTGCTCATCGCCCGCATCCCGGTACCGGCCCTGCAGCAGCAGGCGACCCGTGAGGTGCTGGAGGGTTACGCCGGCCCGATGTCGGCCCGTCAGGCGTCCGAACACCTCCAGCGCAAATACATGCTCCGGCTGGCCGAGGCGCCGTTCCCGCGCGGCGATGCCAAGCTGCTTGCCGATGCGCCGAAATGCAAGGACTGCCCCAAGCGCACCGGCCACGCCCCGGAGTTGTGGCCGGACGTGCAGAGTGCAGACGTGTGCACGGACCCGGAATGCTACGGCGCCAAGCGCACCGCCTGGCGCGATCGCCAGGCGGAGGTCGCCGCCGCCGCCGGCAAGAAAGTCGTGATCGGTAAGGCCGCCGAGAAAATTGCCCCTTACGGATTTTCCGATTACAACCAGCACCTGTCCGGCGGCCTGGCCTATCTCGATGCCGTCGCCATCGGCGCGCTGGCGGACAAAAAAGGCCGCGTGCCCACCTGGCGCCAGTTGCTGGCTGAATCCTGCCCAGAGGCCACCACGGTCATCGAGGATACCCGCCGCGGTACCCTGCACGAGGCGGCGCCGGTCGCGGACCTGCGCCAGGCGGCCATGAATGCCGGCATCAAGGTGGCCAGCACCCAGCGTGGCGACCCCAGCACCCAGATGGAGCGAGAGCGCGAGAAGGTGGCCCGTGACCAGACCGCTCGGCGCCGGGCGCTGGTGGAACAGATCGTCCAGGCCTCCCAGGGCATGCATCTCAGCCTCGACGAGCTGCGCAGCGTTGCCGCCGTCGCCTTCGATCACCACGACTTCGAGGCGCAGAAACTCGCCTGTCGGATCTGGGGCCTCGAAGGCAAGATCGAGCGCAGCCACTGCGCCGACCTGGTGGCCGCCATCCACCAGATGGACGGGGCGGACATCCACCGCGTCCTGCGCCTCATCACCCACGTCAGCCGCATCCATGTCAACAGCTATTCGAGCGAGCCGACGAAATTGCCCACGGACCTGGTGGATGCCTGCATCGAGTGGGGGATCGATACGGATCTCGCCAGCGCCGGTAGCGGCAAGAAGGCGCCGTCTGGATCCGGGGTCGCCTATCGCCACCCTGACCCTGCTTCCGGCCTGAGCTGGTCCGGGCGTGGCAAACAGCCGGCCTGGGTGGTGGCGTGGCTGAAGGAGGGCGGCAGCCTGGATGATATGCGGGTGGTGAAATGAGCGAGCACCCCATCCTGTTCTCGGCGCCCATGGTCCGCGCGCTCCTGGATGGCAGGAAGACGCAAACCAGGAGAATTGTGAATCCGCAGCCAGACCACGACGCCATCATCGCCGTTGGCGAGATTGGCACGTCACGTGGTGCGGCCTATGTGCGCTATCCGGATTCGGGTGGATTGACCACTCGGTTACCGTTCCCCTACGGCCAGCCTGGCGACAGGCTATGGGTGCGCGAGAACTGCCGGGCCGAGGAACTGGAAAGCGGCCTGGTTGGCGTGCGCTACCAGGCAGACGGCGCATTCCGTGAGATCGAGAACACGCAAGAGGCCGCTGAATCGTGGTTTGACCTGCGCCACTACGGCAGAGGGACGAAGGTAGGTCTGCTATACGGGCGCATCGTCCCATCCATCCACATGCCCCGATGGGCCAGCCGCATCACCCTGGAAATCACAGGCATCCGTGTGGAGCGGCTGTTGATGATTAGCGAGGACGATTGCGCCGCCGAAGGAATTGCTCGGCCTGAATGGAATCGGAATGATACCGTGCTGGCATATTCGATTCCGTATCGCAATCTCTGGGAATCCATCCACGGCCTCGGCTCATGGCATATCAACCCCTGGGTGTGGGTTGTCGAATTCCAGCGATGCAAACCCTAGACATCGCCGGCGCGGCAGAATGGCTCAAGTGCGACCCTGAAACGGTGCGCGCGATGGCTGCGGCGGGCGAATTACCGGCCGCCAAGGTGGGGCGATCCTGGGTCTTCGTGGACGTTGATCTGATTGACTGGCTCCGTTCACAATATGGCGCATCATGCCGCTCTACAAAGACCCGAAATCAGGCTTCTGGTACGCCTCGATCAGCATCCCGGAAAAACCCAGAATTCGCCGCAGCACTGGGACTGCCGACAAAGCGCAGGCCCAGCGCATCCACGACGAATGGCGCGCAGAAGCCTGGCGAGATCGTCCATCTGGCCGTGCGTGGCAAGACGCCGCCGCCGCCTGGCTGACCGCCGGCGAGCGCGGCGACTCGGATCGCTACCTGATCCGCGCCTATACCGAGTCCCTGGGCAACCCTGTCCTGGCCGACCTGACTACAGATACCCTCACCCAGGCCCTGGGGCTGAAATCTGCCGGAACCTGGAACCGCTACCGCAACACCATCCTCGCCATCCTGCACCACGCCCAGGCTCTCGGCTGGATGGAAAGAGTGCCCACCCTCCCCGCCAGGAAAACCCCGGCAGGGCGTACGCGCTGGCTCACCCCACAAGAATGGTCCAGGCTCGAAGCGCAATTGCCCGAGCATCTGCTGGCGCCGGCGCGGTTCGCCCTGGCCACCGGGATACGCCGCTCCAATCTCCTGGGCCTGCAATGGTCCGAGGTCGATCTGGCACGCAAGGTCATGTGGATCCACCCGGACGAAGCCAAGGCGCGCAAGGCCATCGGCATCCCGCTGTCAGAGGCTGCCGTAGCCATCCTGCGCGGCCAAATCGGCCTGCACCACACCCACGTATTCACCTACGAATTCCGGGCATTCGGGAAGGCCGATCGCAAACCCATGCGCGAGATCGGAGAAGCCTACCCGCGAGCCGTGAAGCGCGCCGGCCTGACCGGCGTCAACTGGCACACCCTGCGCCACACCTGGGCGTCCTGGCACGTCATGAATGGCACGCCGCTTGAGGTACTGCAAAAGCTGGGGGGATGGAACAGCCTGCAAATGGTGCTGCGCTATGCACACCTGGCGCCGGAATATCTGGCGAGCTGGGCGGGGAATTCTGATCGGCCGCCGATTGACTCTGACAATAACTCTGACAGCGACATACGGTCTGACACGGTTATAGGCGGTTTTGTAAAAGGGAAAGGCCACTCGAAAGCGGCCTAAGTCCTTGTTTCTTTGGTGGGCAGTAGTGGTTTCGAACCACCGACCCCCGCCGTGTGAAGGCGATGCTCTACCACTGAGCTAACTGCCCAAAGCGGCGCGCATTCTAATGAACTCCGGGTGCTTGGGTCAAAGGCTTTTTTCGCCGGGAGGCTAGTAGAATCG
The DNA here is from genome assembly GCA_023258975.1 of Hydrogenophilales bacterium. Classification (GTDB taxonomy): domain Bacteria; phylum Pseudomonadota; class Gammaproteobacteria; order Burkholderiales; family Thiobacillaceae; genus PFJX01. The sequence goes on from JAHFRD010000001.1 coordinate 426,162, forward strand.
CGGCCTTTCGCACCCTTTGCCTCGATCATGATCCGCACTCGCTTCGCCCCCTCCCCCACCGGCTATCTGCATATCGGCGGTGCCCGCACCGCGCTGTTTTCCTGGGCCTATGCCCGCAAGATGGGGGGCGAGTTCATCCTGCGCATTGAGGACACCGACCAGGAACGCTCCACCCTCGCCTCCGAGCAGGCCATTCTCGACGGCATGGCCTGGCTGGGCCTGGATTGGGACGAAGGCCCCTACTACCAGATGAAGCGCATGGAGCGGTACAAGGCGGTGGTGGACCAGTTGCTGGAAGCGGGCCAAGCCTATTACTGCCACGCCAGCAAGGAAGAGCTGGACGTGATGCGGGAGGCACAGAAGGCGCGCGGCGAGAAGCCGCGTTACGACGGGCGCTGGCGGCCGGAACCGGGCAAGACCTTGTCGGCGCCACCGGTCGGATCGGGGCCGGAGAACAAGCCGGTGATCCGCTTCAAGACGCCGCAGGAAGGCGAAGTCACCTTCCACGACATGATCAAGGGTTCCATCACCGTGGCCAACGCGGAACTGGACGACCTGGTGATCGTGCGCGGCGACGGCATTCCCACGTACAACTTCGGCGTCGTGGTGGACGACTGGGACATGAAGATTTCCCACGTCATTCGCGGCGACGACCACGTCAACAACACGCCGCGCCAGATCAACATCCTGCTGGCCCTGGGCGCGCCCATTCCCACCTACGCGCATGTGCCGATGATCCTCGGCCAGGATGGCGAGCGGCTGTCGAAGCGGCACGGCGCGGTGTCGGTGTTGCAATACCGCGAGGAAGGTTTTTTACCGGAGGCGCTGCTCAACTATCTGGCACGCCTGGGCTGGAGTCATGGCGACGACGAAAAATTCGACCTGAAACAGTTTGTGGAATGGTTCGATGTCGGCCACGTCAGCCACTCCGCCGCGCGCTTCGACGCAACCAAGCTGACCTGGCTGAACCAGCAGTACCTCAAGGAGGCCGACAACGCCCGCCTGGCGGAACTGGCCCGCCCCTTCCTGGCGACGCAAGGCATCGACGTGAGTAGCGGCCCGGATGGGGTTGCCAATCTCGCCGCCCTGGTCGGCCTGGTGAAAGAGCGCGTGAGCACCATCGTCGAACTGGCCGATGCCCTGCACATCTACTTCCGCCAGTCCCTGCCCACGGTCGAGGAACTCCAGGCCAAGCTGGAGCGCGCCGCCCTGCCCGCCTTCGAGAAACTGCAAGCCGACCTCGCCACGGTGGCCTGGGAGGCGCCCGCCATCGGCCAACTCATCAAGGACACCGCGAAGGCGTTCAACCTCAAGATGGGGCAGATCGGCATGCCGCTGCGCCTGATCCTGTTCGGCACCGCGCAGACACCGGCCATCGACCAGACCCTGTATCTGCTCGGACGCGCGGAAACCTTGCGCCGCTTTCAAGCCGCGTGGCCGCATGCCCTTGCTGCGGTGGAATGATTCATTTCAAGGCGGCTAGAATCGCCGCCGCTCTACAACCAGACATTTCGCTCGTTCATGAATAACAAGATGAAGCTCATCGCCTCCCTGACCAGCCCGTTCGCGCGCAAGGCGCGCATCGTGGCGGCGGAGAAATACATCGAATATCAACTGGTGGTGGACGTCCCCTGGAGCGACGACACCCATGTCCCCGAATTCAACCCCCTCGGCAAGGTGCCGGTGTGGGTGCTGGAGGACGGCAAGACGTTGTTCGACTCACGCGTGATCGTGGAATACCTGGACAGCGTCAGCCCGGTGGGCCATCTACTGCCCAAGGAACCGCGCCCGCGCATCACGGTGAAACGCTGGGAGGCGCTGGCCGATGGCGTGGCCGATGCCGCCGCTCTGGTGTTCATCGAGCGCAAGCGCCCCGAAACGCGGCAAAGCCCGGAATGGATCGAACGCCAACTGGGCAAGATCGGCGCCGGCCTGAAAGCCATGAGCGAAGACCTTGGCGCGCAAACCTACTGCACGGGCGACACTTTCAATCTGGCCGATATCGCCCTCGGCTGCACCCTGGGCTATCTGGATTTCCGCTTCCCGGAAATCGACTGGCGCCGCGCCCACCCCAACCTCTCCGAACTCTACGACCGCCTGATGCAACGCCCGGCGTTCAAGGAAACCGTGCCGGTCGCCTGAACTGGATAACGCGCTCCGCGCCGCCACCTGTAGCGCCGGCATTATGTCCCGAAGGGACGGTATCCCTTGGGGCCTTGCCGGCGTCTTGACTTCTGCGGCGCGGGCCAGGTTGGCGCGAGGCGACTACCTGACGTTCGTCCTGAACCGCGTCCAATCCATGCCCAGGCGGCGCATACGCGAGCGCAGGGTGTGCGGATTCATTTCCAGCAGGCGCGCGGCGCCGAAGGGGCCTTCGATGCGGCCGTGGCAACGGGCCAGAACCGCTTCAATATGCCCGCGCATGGCGGCGTCGAGCGGTGCCAGGCCGGCTGACGCGGCGGTCGGCTCCCCGGTGGGTACATGCGCGGATGGAAACAAGCCAACCCCCAGCGAGCGCGCCACTTCCAGGCGATGCCCGTCGCCGAGGATGGCGGCGCGCTCGATCACCGAGGCGAGTTCACGCACGTTGCCGGGCCAGGCGTAGCCCTCCAGCAGTGCGAGATCCGCTGCGTCCGGCATGCGCGGTGGCAGGCCCAGGCGCTCGGCGGCGCGCAGCGAGAAATGCGCGGCCAGGGCGGGGATGTCGCGCACCCGTTCACGCAGCGGCGGCAAAGGGATGGGAAACACCGCCAGGCGGAACCAGAGATCCTCGCGAAAGCCCCCCGTCGCCACGGCGGTACGCAAGTCTCGATTGGTGGCGGCCACCACGCGCACATCCACGTTGAGGCCGCGTTCGCCCCCCACGCGCTGAAAGCTGCCATCCTGCAGCACCCGCAACAGACGCACCTGCGCCGCCGGCGGCAGCTCGCCGACTTCATCGAGAAACAGGGTGCCGCCGTCGGCCCGCTCGAACCAGCCCCGGCGCGCGCCCACCGCGCCGGTGAAACTGCCGCGTTCATGGCCGAACAATTCCGAGTCGATCAATTCCGGCGGCAGGGCGCCGCAGTTCACCCGCAGAAACGGCCCGGCGGCACGGCGCGAGCGCGCGTGCAAGGCACGCGCGACGACTTCCTTGCCGGTACCGGTTTCACCCAGGATCAAGACCGGCGTATCCGCGCGCGCCACTTGCCCGACCGCGCGCATCACCTCGTTCAGGCCGGTATCGGCGCCGACGATGCTGTCGCTGATGTCCTGGCGCTTGAGACGCAGCAACAGCGCCTGGCGCTCGGCTTCCGCTGCCTCGCGGCCGCTCGCCAGCTCGCGCCAGCGCAACTCGTTGGCGAGCGCGGTGGCGCAGGGTTCGCGCAGGGCGCCCGCCAGCGCCTCCGCGTCCCGCGTCGCGATCAACAGCACACCGATGGTCTGTTCGGCCGGGCGCAAAGCCGCGAGGGCAAGCGGCCCGCGCCAGGCCGCTGGCGCCACCCCAGGGCAGGAACGAGCCAGACCGGCGGAGTTCCCCACCCAGACAGCCGCGCGGCCCAGCCATTCGAGCAACGTGGCCCAGGCCTCGGGAGAGAAGGCCGCACGACGGTTTTCCGTGGCGGGAACGCCGAGATGCGCCAGTGTTTCCAGGGTCTGCGCGGCGGCATCCAGGCGGCGGATGGCCAGATGCGCCGACTCGTCGAGGAGGGGGCGCAAGCCTTCACTGAACTCCGGCAGGCGAGGGTATTGCGCGGCGAGGCGCCAGGCCGCGCCAGCAAGCGCTTCATTGGACAAAATCCGTGACATTTCAATGCAACCCATGACATTCAACGGAAATTCCGTGCCATTTAACTATAGCCCGATCCAGGACAGCGCATCGCCCCCGTGAACGGGCTGGCTCCACTCCGTCGCGTGGCCTGGCATGCAAGCTGCTCATGGCGAGTACCGCCACCCCTGGAGTCCACCATGCAAACGCCCCCCCTCTCCGCCAACGCGCTGACCGCCATCCTCCCGTCCAGCCGGCGCACCCGCCTCTGGCTGCTGCTGGCCGCCGGCGCCGTCGCGACCGTGCTCGCGCTCGGCCAACTGCCCGGCTGGCGAGTCATGAGCGAATCCACGGCCAGCCTGTCCACCCCTTTGCTGCTGGCCATCTTCCTGGCCGCGATGGCCTGCGAATACGTGGATTCCAGCATGGGCATGGGCTATGGCACCACATTGACGCCACTACTCATGCTGGCCGGCTACGCGCCCTTGCAGATCGTGCCGGCGGTGCTGATCAGCGAATTCATGACCGGACTGGCAGCCGGATTGCTGCACCAGCGCGACGGCAATGTCGATTTCTTCCGCGACGCCCAGGCACGCCGCACCGCCTGGTTGCTCGCCCTGCTCTCCGGCGTCGGCGCCCTGCTCGCGGTCTGGGTGGCGGTGAGCGTGTCGAAATTCTGGCTGGGGCTGTGCATCAGCGGCATCGTCCTGGCGATGGGCGTCATCGTCCTCGCCACGCGCAATCGCCAGGTACCCTTCCATGCAGGCGGTATCGTCGCCGTCGGCGCCGTGGCGGCCTTCAACAAGGGGCTGTCGGGTGGCGGCTACGGGCCGCTGGTGACGGCCGGCCAGGTGGTATCCGGCCTGCCGGCGAAAAGCGCGGTGGCGGTCACCTCGGTGGCGGAATCGCTGACCTGCCTGATCGGCGTGCTCGGCTACCTGGCCGCCGGCAAGTCCATCGCATGGAGCCTCGCCGTTCCCCTCACCCTGGGCGCCCTGCTCTCGGTGCCGATGGCCACCCTGACCGTAAGCCGTATTTCCGAGGCCACGATGCGCGGCCTGGTGGGATTCGTCACCCTGGCACTGGGCTGCGTGGCGCTGCTCAAGCTGTTGACGTGAGTACACCGTCTTCCCGTAGGAGCGGGCTTGCCCGCGATAGCAACCGTAGCTATCGCGGGCAAGCCCGCTCCTACGAGGGGCATCATCGGGGGCTGCGTGGCGTTGTTCAAATTGTTTTCCTGAGCGCGGAAATGTTCATAATCCGGGCATGCCGAACGACCAACTCGCCACCCTCTACCCCTTCCTCACCAGTCTCGCCCTGGGCCTGCTGATCGGCCTGGAGCGGGAGCGTTCCCCCGCCGCCCGCGCCGGGCTGCGCACTTTTTCCCTGGTCGCCCTGGCCGGCACCCTGGGCGCGCTGCTCTCGGAGAAGACCGGCGCACCCTGGGTGCTGGGCGCGGGTTTGATGATCATGGGCGGCATGATGGTGGCGACCTATTTCAAGGCCAACGGCAATGACGACCCTGGCACCACCACCATCGCCGCCGTGGTGGTCTGCTACGCGCTGGGCGCGATGGTCTGGTACGGCATGGAGCAACTTGCCGTTACCCTGGCCATCCTGGCCACCGCCCTGCTTTACTTCAAACCGGAATTGCGCGGCGTCTCGCGCAGCCTGACACGGCTGGATCTGGTCTCCATCCTGCAATTCGCGGTGCTTTCCTTCGTCATTTTGCCGATCCTGCCGAATCAGGATTACGGCCCCTACCACGCGCTCAACCCCTATCAGATCTGGTGGATGGTGGTGCTGATCTCGGGCCTGTCGCTGGCCGGTTACGCCGCGCTACGCATCGCCGGGCAGCGCCACGGCACCCTGCTCACCGGCCTGTTCGGCGGCATCGCCTCCAGCACCGCCACCACCCTGGCCTTTTCCCGGCACGGCCGCGACAGCCCGCATCTCACCGGCATGGCCGCGCTGGTCATCCTGCTCGCCAACTGGGTGGTGCTGGTGCGCCTCGCCGTGTTGGTGGCGGTATTGGCGCCCGGCCTGCTGCGGCCCATGCTCATTATGTTGGGCGGCGGCGCGATGAGCGGACTGGTGGTGCTATGGCTGTTCTGGCGGCGCCTGGAAGGGAAGCCCGACACCCCCGTGCTGGAAATGAAGAACCCCACGGAAATCCGCGCCGCCTTGAGCTTCGGCGTGCTCTATGCAGGGGTTCTGTTCGCCGCCGCCTGGCTCTCCGATCTGGTCGGCAGCCAGGGCGTCTATGCCGTGGCGCTGGTCTCCGGTCTTACCGACGTGGACGCCATCACCCTTTCCAGCCTGCGTCTGTTCGGCCTGGGCAACCTGCATGCCGACCATGTAGTCACCACGGTGATGCTGGCCCTGCTCGCCAACATCGCCTTCAAGAGCGGGCTGGCCACGGCCATCGGCGGCACCGCCCTGGCACGCCAGGTGCTGCCCGGCATGGCGGCGGTGGCGGTGGGGCTGGTGGCGGGCTGGCTGGCGCTGTAAACCCGAGGCCGCGCGTCGGCCCGAGCCTCGTGGATCGGCGCGTATGGATCGGTGCGTATAATTCGCGCCTTTTTTGATTCTCTGGATCGCATCATGGAAGCCGAACGCCTCAACCTCATCGAAAGCAATCTTGCCGACCTGGCGCGCCGCGCCGAAGAACTTCGGGGGTATCTTTGACTACCCTGGCAAGCATGACCGTTTAGCCGAAGTCGTCGGCCTACTGGAAGACCCGAACGTCTGGAACGACGCCAAACGCGCCCAGGATCTGGGCCGCGAACGCAAGGAACTGGAGGGCGTGGTCCTCAACCTGGACAAGATCGGCCAAGGCCTGAGCGAGCACCAGGAGTTGTTCGACCTCGCCCGCGAGGAAGGCGACGACGATACGCTGGAAGCCGTCGAAGCCGATGTCGCCAAACTGGAAACCGCAGTCGCCGAATTGGAGTTCCGCCGCATGTTCTCCGGCGAAATGGACGCCGCCAGCTGCTTCATCGACATCCAGGCCGGCTCCGGCGGCACCGAGGCTCAGGACTGGGCCGGCATGCTGGAGCGCATGTATATCCGCTACGGCGAGCGGCGCGGCTTCAAGGTGGAAGTGCTGGAGGAATCGGAAGGCGAAGTCGCCGGCATGAAATCCGCCACCCTCAAGTTCAGCGGCGAATACGCCTACGGCTATCTGCGCACCGAAACCGGCGTCCATCGCCTGGTGCGCAAGTCGCCGTTCGACTCCAACGCGCGCCGCCACACCTCGTTCTCCAGCGTGTTCGTCTACCCCGAGGTGGACGACTCCATCGAGATCGACATCAATCCGGCCGATCTGCGCGTCGACACCTACCGCGCCTCCGGCGCCGGTGGCCAGCACATCAACAAGACCGACTCGGCGGTGCGCATCACCCACCTGCCCAGCAACATCGTGGTGCAGTGCCAGAACGACCGCTCGCAGCACAAGAACCGCGCCGAAGCGATGGCCATGCTGAAATCGCGCCTGTACGAAGCGGAACTGCGCCGCCGCCAGGCCGAACAGCAGAAACTGGAAGACTCCAAGACCGACATCGGCTGGGGCCACCAGATCCGCTCCTACGTGCTCGACCAGTCACGCATCAAGGATCTGCGCACCAATTACGAAGTCGGCAACACCCAGGGCGTGCTCGATGGCGACCTCGATCCATTCATCCAGGCAAGCTTGAAGCAGGGGGTTTGAGGTAGCGCCGGCTTCCAGCCGGCTGTTTTCGCTTTGCCGACGGGCACTCGTCCTACTCGGCTGAACCCGCCTCCGCCGCCAACTTGCGCAACTCCTCAACCAGGTGCCGGCGTTTCGCGGCTGGCAACGACCCCAGGATGGCCAAAGTTTCTGCCAAGTCGTCGTCCTCCGAATACAGATAGGAGGCAGGCACCTTGAGAACAACCGCCAACCTTTTCACCATCTGAAAGTCCGGCGCGTGCTTGCCTCGTTCGTACTGGTTGATCCTGGGACTCGCGGACATCTCGTCAATACCCGCCGCGACACCCAGTGCGTACTGGGAAATCCCGAGTTTCTGCCGCGCCTCTCTGAGGCGGCGTGCAATAACCGGGATGTCTGAGTCCATGCGGCAAGACCATGAATGCCAAGGACTAAGATGCTCTTAGTTATTTCTTGATGCTTTCCTAAGACTTCCTTAGTATTCCCGCTTGGTTACGAATGCCAGGGCTCGGCAGCGTCACCGCTGACCACAAGGAAATCCAACGGAGGGAACATGAAGAAAGTGGTGAATATGATTTTTGTGGCGCTTCTCGCCGCTGGCTGCGCCACTGAAATTCCAATAGCGTCCACCCACCCGGTCACGACGCAAAAGAAGATCAAGTCAGCCAGCCATTGGGACATTATCGCCAGGGATACGGCGCAACAGGCGGTAGCCGGTTTGGTCAAGGCCAACCTGGCAGCCACCCCCGTCACCGTCTCAACGCAGCAGCCTGATAGTCAGTTCCAGGCCGGATTCAAGACTTTTCTCATCACACGACTGGTTGAAGCGGGCCAGCCTGTCGTTCAGGCCAAGGCCGACGTGGATGTCCAGTTTGAAGCTCAGGTAGTACGCCATCCAACCAAGGGAAGCGCCACGGTGCCCGGAGAACTGACCGCGCTGGTGGCGGGCATTGGGGTGATCCGTAACGCATACAAATGGGGCGACGCGGCACAAACCGCGGGCATCCTGGGATTGGCCGCTCTCGCCGACTGGGGCGCGGGGCACTCAACGCCAGCAACCAAAACCGAGGTTATCGTCACCACTTCAGTGCTGCGCGCCGGACGCTATATCGCGCGCAAGACCGACGTGTACTACCTGGACGATGCCGACGGTTCACTGTACGAACAGATGAAGGTTTGGACCTGGAAGGTGGTGGGATGAGCAAGCTATCCGTTTTGCTGGCCATGAGCTTATCGCTGGCCTTCCTGGCTGGATGCGACACCGTCCCGAGCAAACCGCCGACGATCAGTTCTGAGCAGTACATTGAGTTGACCTATGCCGCGACTGACAAACTCATCGCGCAGATCAGCCCCCAGGGCGCGGGCATGAATAAAGCCGAGCCAATACTGGTAGCGACCCTGGTGTCGATTGACGAACTGGAGAGCGCGTCGCGCATGGGTCGCTCCATCTCCGAGCAAGTGGCCGCCAGGCTGACGCAGAAAGGCTACAAAGTGGTGGAAGTAAAACTGCGAGGGACGTTGTTCGTGAAGCGCACGGAAGGCGAGATGTTGCTGTCACGGGAGTTGATGCAAATTAGTCAGTCGTACCGTGCGCCCACAGTGGTGGTGGGCACCTACGCCCCGGCCTCTGACTTTATTGCGGTAAACCTGAAGGTCGTGGCCGCCGAGACTCAGCTTGTGCTTGCCGCAGCGGACTATGGACTGCCGCTCGACGCGAACACCAAGACACTACTTTCCTCCGGCAGATAATCAACCCCATGGATTAAGAACCGCAGCGCCGGCCGGCCTGAAATCCGCCCATCAAGTTCAGCGGCGGCTACGCCTACGGCTATGTTCGCGTTCTGAGCACCAATCAGCAGCCGATGGGGTAAGCCCAGCCTGGCGGGGTGGTCAAACAAAAACACGTTTGCCCACCCCAACCTGACTACCTGATTCAACGCCTTTCGCCGATAGCCGCCGCCGCGACCAGGCGCCAAATGGCCTCGCGAATCATGCCGCGCGGCGCGCCCAGGTTGAGGCGCATGAAACCTTTGCCGCCCTGGCCGAACAAGCTGCCGGGGCTCAGGCCCAGTCGCGCCCGTTTGATGAAGAAACGGTTGAGGGCATCGTCGTCCAGGTTCCGCTCCCGGCAAAACTCACGGCAATCCAACCACATCAGATAGGTGCCTTCCGCTTCAACCACTCGGATACTCGGCGTCTCGCGCGCCAGAATTGCGCTGACTTCGTCGCGGGTGTCCACCAGATAGGCCATCAGCGCGTCCAGCCAAGCCGCACCATGCTGGTAGGCGGCGGCGAAGGCGGCAATGCTGAAGGGATTGGCGCCGCTCACATGGAGAAGGTCGAAAGCGCGGCGCAGTTTCTCGCGGTGTTCCGGGTTGCTCGCAACCAGGGCGGAAAGACCGAGGCCTGGAATGTTGAAGGTCTTGCTCGGGGCGACGGCGGTGACGATGTCATCAGGGTTGTCCGTCAATGTCGCCAGCGGGATGTGGCGCCGGCCGGGGTAGATCAGGTCGTGGTGGATTTCGTCGGAAAGCACCACCAGCTTGTGCTTGCGGGCGATGCGCAATAGTTCGCGCAGTTCGTCAGTCTCCCAGACCCGACCGACCGGGTTGTGCGGGCTGCACAGAAGCAACAGGCGGGCGTCGGCGGCGCACTGTTCCAAGTGGTCAAAGTCGATGCGGTAACGGCCGTCCGAGAACCGCAGCGGGTTCTCGATCAAACGGCGTCCGGTGACGGTGACGGCGGAAAAGAACGGGAAATACACCGGCGGCTGCACGATGACGCCCTCCCCCGCCTCGACGAAGGCCAGCACCGCCGCGTGCAGCGAGGGCACCACGCCGGGCGCCATGAGCAACCAGTCACGCTCGGTCCGCCATTGGTGGCGTTCGCCCAACCAATCCATCAAGGAGTCATAAACCGCGTCGGGAAACAGGCTATAGCCATGAACCGGGTGCGCGGCCCGAGCGGCGAGCGCTTCACCAACCGCCTCCGGCACGGCGAAATCCATGTCGGCCACCCACAGCGGAAGAACATCTTCCGTGCCGAACACGCTCTCGCGGGCGTCCCATTTGAGAGAGCCGCTGCCCTCGCGCGGAATGACCCGGTCGAAATCGAAGCTCATGCAAGACACTCCCTGTGAGGTGTTTCCGATAGCACGCGCGGGCCACGGATTGATCGCAACAATGACACGTCCAGACTAACAGCCTGTCCGACCCCGATGGCGCACGCCAGGTGTCAAAAACTCAACGTTGCCCTGCATCAGGCACTTGTCCAGAATCGGGCTCCCCCCATCGGCGTTACCGCATTCATGGTCATACCCACCCGCTTCCTTCTTGGCTCTCCACTCAAGCTCGGCATTGCCGTCGCCTTGTTCATCCTGCTCGACCTGAGCGTGCTGATGATCAATCTGTGGATCGCCGATCAGGTTTCGCGCGATGCCGTGGCGATCAACCTGGCCGGGCGCCAGCGCATGCTATCGCAGCAGATCACCAAATCGCTGTTGCTGGTCAACCATGCGCCGGATGAAGCCGCCCGCGCGGCGGCGCGCGTGGAACTGGCGAACGCGTTGCTCCTGTTCACCACCACGCTGCGCGCGTTCGACCAGGGCGGCGAGACCAAGGGGGGCGATGGCCAGCCGGTGCGGCTGCGCCGCGTGGAATGGGAGGATGGCCGCAAGCCGCTCGATGCGGCGCTGGTTCGGGTGGCGCCGATCGTGAAGCGGCTCGATACCCTGCTGAAGGCTCCGACCGCTTCCGCTGGGGATTTACGTTGGGCGATGGACTATGCGATCGCCCACAACCGCGAAGTCCTCGGAAAAATGAACGACCTCACCTCCGCGCTGGAGCAGCAATCCATCCGCCGCATCCGTGAGCTGCGCGCGGTCCAGACCGGCGCCTTCCTGCTCGCGCTGATCAACTTCCTGGTCATCGTGCTGGGCCTGGTGAAGCAATATCACGTCGTGAAGCAGGATCGCGGCCGCTGGCGTGACATTGCCCAACGCGACGCCCTGACCGGCCTGTTCAACCGCGCCGCCCTGCGCGAGGCCCTGAACCGCTTGCTGGAAGTCGCAGCGCGCAAAGAGGATGCGTTCTCCCTGTTGCTGCTCGACCTGGACAATTTCAAACCGATCAACGACCGTTTCGGCCATGCCGCCGGCGACGTATTGTTGAAGGAACTCGCCGATACCTTGCAACACCTGGCGCGGGAGAGTGACACCGTGGCGCGCCTGGGCGGCGACGAGTTCGCGCTGATTTGCCCGAGCCTGAACGGCGCGGATCAGATCCGGCATTTCTGCGACCGCATCGTCCAGGGCATCTCCAACATGAAGTGCGCTCACGGCGACAGTTGCAATGTCCACGCCAGCATCGGCGCGGCCGTCTACCCCACGCACGGCACCGGCACCGACGAACTCCTGGCTGCCGCCGACCGCGCCATGTATCAAAGCAAGCGCGCGGGTGGCGACCGCTGGAGCCTGGCCGAGCTGAACCGCTGACAGCCCTTCGATCAACGCGGTTTTCATTGTTTTGGGATAATCGCCGGTTCCTGGCGATGCTCGCCGGCCAATCCGTAACCATGCCCGTGATCCTCAAGCTTCCCCCTCCTGGCCAACGCCTGAAACTGCGCCGCCCCGCCGGCTCCGCCGACAGCCTGATCCTCGCCGGACTGGCCGCGAAACAGCGTCTTCTTCTACTCACCCAGACCGCGCGGGAAGCGGCCCGCCTGGCGGAGGAAATCGCCTGGTTCGATCCCGCGCTGTCGGTGAACCTGTTCCCGGACTGGGAGACGCTGCCTTACGACCCCTTGTCACCGCATCCGGATTTGGTGTCGGAACGCCTCTCCGCGCTCTGGCTGGCCTCTTCGGCCAAGGTCGACGTGCTGGTGACGCCGGCCGCCACGGCGATGCAGCGCCTGTGCCCGCCCGCCTATCTCAACGCCCACGCCTTCCTGCTCAAGGAGCGCGACAAACTGGACGCCGACCGCCTGCGTACCCGCTTGACCGAGGCCGGCTACAGCGCGGTACAGCAGGTGCTCTCGCCGGGCGAATTCGCGGTACGCGGCGGCATCATCGACCTGTTCCCGATGGGAGGGGAGCAAAAATCGCCCCTGCCCTACCGCCTCGACCTGTTCGACGACGAGATCGAAAGCATCCGCACCTTCGACCCGGACACCCAGCGCACCTTGTACAAGGTGGCGGAAATCCACCTGCTGCCGGCGCGCGAGGTGCCGCTGGACGAGGCCGGCGTCACCCGCTTCCGGCAGAACTTCCGCGACCGTTTCGAGGGCGATCCGTCCAAGAGCAAGCTCTACAAGGACGTCTCCAACAAGCTGGCACCCGGCGGCGTCGAGTACTACCTGCCGCTGTTCTTCGACGAAACCGCCACCCTGTTCGACTACCTGGCCGACGACACCGCTCTGGTGCTGCACGGCGACATCCAGGAGGCGGTGGAAGGGTTCTGGCGCGACACGCAAAGCCGGCACCGGCTGCTACAAGGCGACAAACACCGGCCGCTGCTGGCACCGGATGCGCTGTTTCTGCCGCCGGACCGGTTTTTTGGGGCGCTGAAACCGTATTCGCGCCTGGAGCTGGGCGGTGAATCGGACACCCCCGTGGAGTATCAGGCCGCCCCCGCCGTGGAGGTGGAGCGCAAGGCCGAGAACCCCTACCACCGCCTGAAAGCGCACCTCGACAGTTTTCAGGGCGCGACCCTGCTGATCGCGGAAAGCCTGGGCCGGCGCGAGACCCTGGCGAACGCGCTGGCGGAATATGGCTTGAAGCCGATCCTGGGCGAGGGCTGGCCCGACGCGCCACTCGCCACTCGCCAATTGCAACTGACCACCGGCCCGCTCGCCACCGGCTTCATCGACCTCTCGCATCAGCTCGCCGTCCTCACCGAAACCGAGCTTTACGCGCGCGGCCCGCTTGGCTCACTGAGCCGCCGCGCCCGCGAGGGCAAACGCGCCAGCACGGCCGAAGGGCTGCTGAAAGATCTCAGCGAGCTCAAGATCGGCGACCCGGTGGTGCATGCCCAGCACGGCATTGGCCGCTATCTGGGCCTCAGCGGCATGGATATGGGCGATGGCGCCGAGGAATTCCTCACCCTGGAATTCGCGGGCGGCGACAAGCTGTATGTGCCGGTCGCGCATCTGCACCTGATCTCCCGCTATCTCGGCGGCGACCCCGATACCGCGCCGCTGCACCGTCTCGGCAGCGGCCAGTGGGAAAAAGCGAAGCGGCGGGCGATGGAGAAGGCGCGCGACACGGCGGCCGAACTTCTCAACATCTACGCCCAGCGCGCCGCCCGAGTCAACGCAAACTCGGGCCACGCCTTCGCCATCAGCGATCACGACATGGACGCCTTCGCGGAAGGCTTCGGCTTCGAGGAAACCCCGGATCAACTCGCCGCCATCGAGGCCGTGGTCGGCGACATGACCTCGGGTAAACCGATGGATCGCCTGGTGTGCGGCGACGTCGGCTTCGGCAAGACCGAGGTGGCCCTGCGCGCGGCCTTTGTCGCGGTTTCCGGCGGCAAGCAGGTGGCGGTGCTGTGCCCCACCACGCTGCTCGCGGAACAGCATTTCCAGACCTTCTCCGACCGTTTTTCCGATACTCCGGTGCGCATCGCCGAACTGTCGCGCTTCCGCTCGCCCAAGGAAGTCGCTGGCGCGCTGGAGGGCATCAAGAATGGCCGCGTCGACATCGTCATCGGCACCCACAAGCTGTTGCAGAAGGATGTGGTGTTCAAGAACCTGGGGCTCACCATTCTCGACGAGGAACACCGCTTCGGCGTGCGCCAGAAGGAGCGCATGAAGGAACTGCGCGCCGAGGTGGACGTGCTCACCCTGACCGCCACCCCGATCCCGCGCACTTTGGCGATGTCGCTGGAAGGCATCCGCGATTTCTCGGTGATCGCCACCGCGCCGCAAAAACGCCTGGCGATCAAGACCTTCGTGCAGCCGATCAGCGACGGCCTGATCCGCGAGGCGGCCTTGCGCGAACTCAAGCGCGGCGGCCAGATATTCTTCCTGCACAACGAGGTGGACACCATCCAGACCATGCGCGAGAAGCTGGTCAAGCTTTTGCCGGAAGCGCACATCGAAATCGCCCACGGCCAGATGCCGGAACGCGAGCTGGAACACGTGATGCGCGACTTCACCCACCAGCGTTTCAACCTGCTCCTGTGCACCACCATCATCGAAACCGGCATCGACGTACCCACCGCCAACACCATCATCATGAATCGCGCCGACAAGTTCGGCCTGGCGCAGTTGCACCAGTTGCGCGGCCGCGTCGGCCGCTCGCACCACCAGGCCTACGCCTATCTGCTCACCCCGCCGGACGGGGTGAAAGTCACCCCCGCCGCCGCCAAGCGGCTGGAGGCCATCCAGAGCATGGAAGACCTCGGTTCCGGCTTTTACCTGGCCATGCACGATCTGGAGATTCGCGGCGCCGGCGAGGTGCTGGGCGAATCACAGAGCGGCGAGATGCAGGAGGTCGGTTTCAATCTTTTCAACGACATGCTGGCAAGCGCGGTCAAATCACTGAAAGAAGGCCGCGAGCCGGACATGGACGCGCCGCTCAAGGCCACCACTGAAATCAACCTGCATATGCCCGCCCTGCTGCCGGAAGTGTATTGCGGCGACATCCACGAGCGCCTGGTGCTGTACAAGCGCCTGGCCAACAGCGACTCCCTGGCGGAACTGGACGACCTGAAGGAAGAACTGATCGACCGCTTCGGCCTGCTCCCGGAACCGGCCGAGGCACTCATGGCGGTACACCGCCTGCGCCTGGAAACCAAACCTTTCGGCATCGCCCGCTTGAGCGTGAGTTCGGAAGGCGCCAACATCCAGTTCGAGCCCAACCCGCCCATCGACCCGATCAAGCTGATCAAACTGATCCAGACCCGGCGCGAATACAAACTCGCCGGCCAGGACAAGTTGAAGATCGAGAAGGATTGTCCCAGCCTGGCCAAGCGGCTGGAACTGATCCGGGGGTTCCTGCGCGAAGTCGCGTAGCAGCCTGCGGGGTCTGAACCCCATTTATCCTGGAAACCACAGTTGGCCGTACGCAAAACGCTCGAAAGTTGCGTGGGCAAAGGCATGACCGGTGATTGTTCGCTTTACCTGCGGGGTGAGTGGAAACGTCACTCGTAGGAGCGGGCTTGCCCGCGAATGGCCGCGTTCTATCGCGGGCAAGCCCGCTCCTACGGCACCTACAACTGCGGGAAATAGGTTTACCCATACCGAGGCCGGCGCGAGATTCGCCCGGATTGAGGTGGGCTTGCCATCCACTGGCCGATTTCCCCGCCCTCGGAGAGCGCTCGTTACCGCCTTGCCACCTCCAACTCCAGCTTCACCGGCACTTCTTTCCCCTCGCCTAGGTAAGGCTCGCCGATGGCGGCCCGGATGCGTCCGGAGGGAGCGCCGGCGGCGGCCAGGCCGGCGACGATGGCTTGCGCCCGCCGTTCGGCCAGTTGCCTCAGCGCCTCGTCGCCGACCATTTCCCTGTCCAGCAGGCGCGCGCGGAGCACCGCGTGAAGATCGCCGCCCTTGAGTTCGGCTTGATCGGCTTCGCCAAGCGCTGACTCCGGCCGGACCGGGCCACCCAGACGCGACGACAACTTGCCCGTCCCGATCTCCGGCCTATTCGCGGGGTTGGCCAGAAACCACCTCCCTTGCAACGCCGTCCAGTCCGCTTCTCCGAAACGCTCCGCGTAGAGCGCTTCCAGCGCGTCCCGTGACTTGGGATTGACGCTGGAAATGGGGCCGGCGTCTTCATCCGGCGCCAATTTCAGGCCCATTTTCCCGGCCACCGCGCGGCGCAGTTGCCGTTCCTTCATCACCGGGCGGTCGATCTCTGCGGACCAGACTCCATGCACGGCAAGCCCGAGGCCGGGGCGCTTGTCGAGAATCCGGGTGATCTGGTTGAGCTTCTCCTTTTCCGGCGGCGTGAGGCCGGGTTCACCGGCTTCAAAGGAAATTTGTTCCAGTTTTTCACCGCTGCCGCCGAACAGCTTGGCGAGTGCCCGGAACGGCGCCGTGACGATCTTGCCGATAAGGTTGCCGACGGCCTTCCAGATAATGCGGCCGTAGCTGAATTGCGGATCGTCCAGGCTGCCGGACACGGGCAGGCCGAGGTCGATCCGGCCGTTGGAGTCGCGCAGGATGGCGATGGCCAGTTCCAGCGGCAGGTGCTTGATGTCGGGGCCTTCCAGCTTCTCGCCCAGGGTGAGGTTGTCCAAGACGATCTGGTTTTCGCCCAGCAGTTCGCGCTGCTTGATCTTGTATTCCAGGTCCAGCGAGAGCTTGCCGGAGGCGATCCTGTAGCCCGCGAAGGTGGCGGTATAGGGCGTCAGATTGGCCATTTCGACATTGCGGAACACGGTTCTGATGTCCATGAAACCGGTCGGATCGAACAGGTCGATGCGGCCCACGACGCGCGCCAGGCCGTACTCGTCCACCCGCCCATCCAGTTCCAGTTCCGCCGCCGCGCCGGGTTGGCTGGAAATCCCGTTGAAAGAACCCTTGAAGTCGTGAATGCGGGTACCGAACGGCAGGCTCAGGGAGTAATCGGCGAAATCGACTTCGCCACGTTCGACGCGCACGCGGTCGATGTTGAGGCGGAAGGCTTTCTCTCCCCCCGCCTTGGGGCCAGCCACGGCCTGGTCACCCTCTTTTCGCGGCCGGGCCGCTGGCTCGGGCGCGGCCGGGGGCGTCGCGGAGGGCATCGACGCGCCCGCCGTCGCGCCCTCTCCCGCGAGCGCGGGGGGCGGCTCCGTCCGGAGAATCTTCTTCAGGTTGACCGTCTTGTCCTGGTAGACGACCAACTTGGCGCCGAGGCCGTCGAGTTTCAGTTCGTCGATATTCAGGCCCTCGGGCGTGGCGCTGACCGTGTCGCTGCTCACGCGTTTCCAGGCCAGGAAACGGTCGCCGGTTTCGCTTTCCTTGAGCAGCAGGTCATCGACCGCAAACCCGCCCTGGAAACCGACCCGCTTGTCCGTCACGGCCTTGCCGTCGAAAGTGACCCGGCCCCGCGCGGCCGCGCGCCCGGAAGCCAGTTGCAGATTCGCGGCCCGACTCAGCCAGGGCTGCGCCGGGGCCAGGGCGAGGCCGTCGAGTTTCAGCCTGATGTCGGCGCGGAGATGGTCGGGAATCACCTTGCCCGTGGCCTGGAAGCGGCCGCCTTCCTGAATCCGGAAGGAGAGGCTCACGGGCAGCGCCGCCTTCATGTCCTCGCTGATGCCGCGTGCCGTTGCCTCGATGCCTTGCAGGGTGAGGGAGGCGGCGGGCCGCGCGGTTTCGTCGCGCGCGCCGATCTGGAAACCGGACAGGCCCACCTGACCCACCCGGTAACGCCAGGGTTCGGCAATCGCGTCCCGCGCGGGCGCAGAGCGCTTGCCGGAAACCGGCTCGAACGCCTCCAGCAAGCCGATGCGCCCCCGTGCATCGCGCCGCAGTTCCATCTTGCCGTTCGCCAGCGCCAGCTTGCCGACCCGCGCCTCGCGCGCCGCCAGATCGAGCCAGCCTTGTTCAAGATGGATGTCGTCGAGCGCGAACAGCGGCTTCCCGCCGGAACGCAGGCGCACGCCGGAAACCGTCACGTCGAGCTCATCCAGCACCGCCCGCGTCTGTTTTCCACCCGCTTCCGCGCGTGCCGTGAAGCCCATTTGGAGATTGCCGACCTCGGCATCGAGCGGCGCGGCGAAACCGGCGTCATTGAAGTGGACGCCAACCTCCTTGAGGGAAAAACCGGCAAGGTTCACGCGCCAGGGCGCGCCCTCTTTCTCCGCGCCGGCCGGAGCGGGCTTTTCCTCCTCCGCGCCGGGCGAGCCGGAAGCCGGGGCAAACCAATCCATCGCATCCAGCCGCCCCGCCCTGTCCCGCCGCAGATCCACCTTGCCGCCGGACAAGGCGATCGCGCCGATGTCGAGTTGCCGTTGTTCCAGATCGAAACGCCCGTCGGTGAGCGCCAGATGTTGCAGGTGGAGGGTGTCGCGCATCGCGCCCTTGCCGCGCAACGCCAGTCCTTCGAGCGTCAGACCCAGCTTGTCCAGGCGTAGCGACAGGCGCTTGCCGGCCAGAGCCACTCGATAATGCAGCGCCAGGGCGGCGGCGCCGGCCGGTGGCGCCATGTTCAGCCTGCCGGCCAGATAGGGCCAATAGTGGGCCAGCGTCACCTTGTCGAGGCCCAGCTCGCCACTCGCCGCGACAGGTTTCAGCGTCACGTCACCCCTCAGGCGGATGCGCGCGCCGGACGGGGTGGCGGCGGCCAGGGTATAGGCGCCCTGGGTGGCCGGCAGGGTGGAGAGCCCGGCCACGCTCAGTTCGAGCGGATTCAGCGTGGTTTCAAAGCCCACCTTGCGATCCGCGAATTCGACACGCCCTTTCTCCAACGCGATCCGGCGAATCAGCAGGCGCGGCAACGGTTGGTCTTCTTCTTCCCTGCTTTTCAGCGCCTCGATCAACGCGGCCCAGTTGAGGCTGCCATCGGCGCGCAATTCCACGCGTGCACTGGGCGCCACCAGGCGGATGCTGTCGAAGGTGTAAGCCCGCTTGAACAGGCTGGCGGCCTCGAAATCGACGAACAGTTCATCGAACGCCAGCAACGGCTTGCCGTCGGGTTCGGCCAGTTTCAGGCCGCGCAAGTCGATGGAAAGCCGCAGCGGGTCGAACTTCGCGGCTTGCAGGGTGAGGGTGTGCCGGCTCTTGTCGGCGATGTATCTGGGCGCCGCCCATTTCAGCAGCGGCTCGAAAGCGAACCAGGCGAACAGAAAATAAGCCGCAGCCAAACCGAGCGTGATCTTGATGGGCGTTTTCAGAAGCGGGGAACGCAAGCGGATCGACATGCTTCTTCTCCTCTCTTGGCGGGGATTCGGCCCGCGAGCGGGCCTCCCACGCCTTTACCGTAGTCGGATTACCCGCCGAAAAACAGATACGCCGCCAGCACCGCCGCGACGAAGCCGCCCAGATCCGCCACCAGGCCGCCGGCCACCGCGTGGCGCACCCGTTTGATGCCGACCGCGCCGAAATACACCGCCAGCACATAGAAGGTCGTCTCGGTGCTGCCCTGGATGATGCTGGCAAGACGTCCGGCGAAGGAATCGGCGCCGGATACCTTCATGGTCTCCACCATCATCGCCCGCGCGCCGGAGCCGGACAGGGGCTTCATCAGCATGGTCGGCAGGCCGTCCACCCAGGCGGCATCGAAGCCCAGCGCCAGCACTCCCGCGCGCGCCGCCTCCACGAACGCCGGCAACGCGCCGCTGGCGCGCAACATGGCGATGGCCACCAGCATCGCCACCAGATAGGGAATGATGGTCACGGCGGTGCTGAAGCCCTCTTTGGCGCCCTCGATGAACGCCTCGTAGGCATTCACCTTTTTCACCAGCGCCCCGATAAGGAAGATCACGATCAGCGCCAGCAGCAGGAAATTGCTCAGGATCGACGAGCGCGCGGTCATGTCCACGGCCGACAAATGCGCGAAATGCCAGGCCAGCCCCCCCACCACGGCGGTCAAGCCCGCCATCCAGGCCAGCACCACGCCATCCAGGCGGATGCGCTGCACCGCCGCGACGAAGAAAAAACCCGCCAGCGTGGAGCAATAGGTGGCCATCAGGATGGGAATGAACACGTCGGTCGGGTCGGCCGCGCCCATCTGCGCGCGGTAGGTGAAGATGGTCACCGGCAACAGGGTCACCGAGGAGGCATTGAGCACCAGAAACAGGATCTGCGCGTTGCTGGCGGTGTCCTTGTCGGGATTCAGTTCCTGCAGTTCGCGCATGGCCTTGAGGCCGATGGGCGTGGCCGCGTTGTCGAGGCCGAGGATGTTGGCCGCCATGTTCATGGTGACCGAGCCCAACGCCGGATGCCCGCGCGGCACCTCGGGAAACAGGCGCGCGAACAGGGGCGCGAGCCAGCGCCCGAGGAGCGCGAGAAAACCGGCCCGCTCACCGATCTTCATCACGCCCAGCCACAGGCACATCACGCCGGTCAGCCCCAGGGCCACCTCGAACGCGGTCTTGGCGGCGTCGAACGCCGCCTTCATCACCGCCGCGAAAACAGCCTGGTCGCCGCCGAGAAACTGCATCACGGCGGCGCCAAACGCGGTGAGGAAAAAGCCGATCCAGAGAGTGTTCAGCATGGTCGCGCGGCGCCTGTCTGCAGGGTCATTTCTTGTTGATCCAGCGCAACAACTCCCATACCGGGATGGCGGCCAGGCCCCCGGCCATGCCGGCCAGATAGCTGGGGAGGGGGGTATCGAATGCCAGCCGCCACAACCGCCCCGCAGCAAAGCTGGCGATGAGCATGGCGAGCAGGGTGAGGAGGAGTTTCTGCCAGGGCCGCATGGCTACCCCTTCACTTCAGCTCGTAGGCGGGAGGCGTGTATTCCAGCACCAGTGTGCCCAATTGCCGGTTCAGTCCCAGGATGGGGATGACGGCGAGCAGGTTGCCATTCGCGCCGCGCTCGATCTTGATCTCGCCGGCTTGCAGATAGCGCGCGGGGTACAGGCTGGAGAAGGCTGCGGCGAGATGCTTGCGGTTGCTGGCGACGAGCACCTTGCCGTCCGGCCCGGCCAAAACGGCCGCCTGAAACCCCCGCATCCGCGCCAGATCGGTGAAATATTGGTCTACCTGATCCAGATTGGCGGCCATCATCTCGCGGCGCACGACCCAGGCGACGGGTACGCTGAAACGGCTTAACGCCTCTTCACTGTGGCGGGCGTCCAGTTGCCTGGCCTGTTCGATCAGTTGGTCGCGGGCCTGCAACTGTCGCGATTCGACCTTGGCCAGTTTATTTTCCAGCGAAGTCACCGCGACCACTCTCCAACCGTACATGGCGGCGGCCACGAACAACAGAATGCCGACCAGGATCAGCATGATCTTGCGGTTGCCATCCATGCCCTTGGGAGACCCTGCTTCCTCCGCGATTTCTTCACTGGTATTCATGTCTTGCTCCTGTCGAAAGGTAACGAAACCCGGGTCAGACGACCAGGGTGGACAAAGGTTTTTCGGCGGCATCCAGATCGACCTGGTTCATTTGCCGGATGAGCAGGGCGAGATCCTCGTGCAGCCTGGCCAGCGCGGTGTCCGACATTTTATCCAGGGCATCGGGCACCAGCCCGGTAAGGGGACGCGGCGCGCGATTCAGCGCGGCCTGGCCCGTTTCCGTGAGATGCAGATTTACCACGCGGCGGTCCGCCTCGCCGCGCCGGCGCTCCACCAGGCCGGCCTTGGCCAGCTTGTCCAGCATGTTGCTGGCGGTGGAGATATGCACCGATAGGTCTTCACTCAAACGGGAGACGGTGATGCCCGGGTTCTCCGCGAGGGCGGCCAGTATCCAGACCTGGGCGCCGGATACGCCGCAAGCGGATTCCAGGGCGCGGAAGTGGTGGCGCACCGCACCGATGATGATGCGGAACTGCTTCAGGGTTTCTCTGGCCAGTGGGCGGCTCATGTCTTTGTCCTTGGCGCGCGGGGAAGGGATGGCGAGGTTTCCACGTTACGCGCTGGCCAGGAAACCGCAGCACTGTATTTTGGGCCGGGTGACACGCACCGCGACGGGGGGCTACTTCGACTGGAACCATGTGCTGGAGGGTGTGCCGAGTATCGAATCCTCCACCACCCGGCCGGAAAACGCGGCGGTGGCGGTGCCCTACCGCAACGGCTGGTATACGCAAGATCTGTACGCTATACGCGCGCGGGTTCCAGCGCCCGCGCGCGCAATTGGCCGCAGCCGCCGTCGATGTCCTGCCCGGCGGAATCGCGCAGGCGGGTGAGGATGCCGCGTTGATGCAGGGTGCCCGCCATCCTCGCGGCGCGCTCCCAGGTGGGGCGGTTGAAGCCGAGGCCTTCGTTGGCGTTGTAGGGGATGAAATTCATCATCGCGTATTTGCCGGAGAGAAGCCGGACGATGCCCTCCAGCTCCGCGTCGCTATCGTTGACGCCTTCGAGCAAGGTCCACTGATACTGGATCGGGTAGCCGGTGGCGCGGGCGTAGCGCTCGCCGAGTTCCACCAGTTCGTCCGGGCCGATGCGCGGCGCCTTCGGCAGCAGTTTCGCGCGCAAGTCGGCGCGGGTGGTGTGCAGGGAGAGCGCCAGCGCCGGCTTCACCGGGCCTTGCGGCAGGCGCTCAAACACGCGGCGGTCGCCCACCGTCGAGAAGACCAGGTTCTTGTGGCCGATGGCGCCGACCGTGCCAAGCAATTCGATGGCTTCCATCACGTTGTCGAGGTTGTGCGCCGGCTCGCCCATGCCCATGAACACCACCCGGCTCACCTTGCGCCGCGCGCGCGCCAGCACCACCTGGGCGACGATCTCGCCGCCGCTCAACTGGCGCAGCAGGCCGTCGCGGCCGGTCATGCAGAACAGGCAGCCGACGGCGCAGCCGACCTGGGTGGAGACGCACACGCCGTCGCGCGGCAGCAGCACGCTTTCCACCGTCTGGCCGTCGCCGAGTTCCACCAGCAGGCGCGCCGACCCATCGGCGCCGGGGTGTTCGGAACGCAGGCGGACCAGGCTCGCCAGTTCCTCGGTCAGCGCCGGCAGCGCCTCGCGCAGGCGCAGCGGCAGGAAATCCTCGGCGCGGCGATGCCGGGTATCGACGGAACGCAGGCGCGTCCAGGCTTGCAGCACGCGCTGCTCGTGGAGGGGTTTGGCGCCGAGTTCGCGCAGGCGCCGGCGCAGGGTTTCGATTCGCATGGGGGGCGGATGCTACCTAAATTTCTCTTATCATCGCGACCATGAACGCCTCCCAACGCCGCGTCCTCTTCGAGCGCCTGCGCGCCGCCAATCCCCACCCCGCCACCGAACTGCATTACCGCACGCCGTTCGAGCTGCTGGTGGCGGTAATGCTGTCGGCGCAGGCGACCGACGTCAGCGTCAACCTGGCGACCGCGACCCTGTTTCCGGTCGCGGATACTCCCGAAAAAATGCTTTCCCTGGGCGAGGAAGGGCTGATCGAACACATCCGCCGCATCGGCCTGTTCAAGACCAAGGCAAAGAACGTCATCACCACCTGCCAGATTCTGCTCGACCAGCACGGCGGCGCGGTGCCGCATGGCCGGGAAGCCCTGGAAGCCCTGCCCGGCGTCGGCCGCAAGACCGCCAACGTGGTGCTCAACACGGCCTTCGGCGAACCCACCATCGCGGTGGACACGCACATCTTCCGGGTCGCCAACCGCATCGGCCTGGCGCCGGGCAAGACCGTGCTGGAAGTGGAACGGAAGCTGCTACGCCATGTGCCCGCCGAATTCCGCCATGACGCCCATCACTGGCTGATCCTGCATGGCCGTTACGTCTGCAAGGCACGCAAGCCGGAATGCGGCGCCTGCCTGATTCGCGATCTGTGCGATTTCAAGGAGAAGACGGCGTGAACCTGAAACCCCTTTTGAACCACACAGGCACGGAGTTCTCGGAGAAAAGCATGTACTTCCCCAGTGAACTCCGTGCCTCTGTGGTGAGGAAATCAGGATGAAAGTCGCCAGCGGCCTGGCTCAGGGGCACCGCGCGGAACCCGAACTGGCGGCTGCGGCCGTGCGCGCGGCGATGGAGCGCGCCGGCCTGACCCATGCCCAGGCGGTGTTGCTGTATCTCAGCGCCGATTTCGCCCACGAACCGCAAGCCGCCATTGGCGCCGCCGCGCGCGCCGGCAGCTGTGTGCAAGTGGCGGGCTGCGCTGCGGCCGGGGTGTTCAGCGACGAAGACTGGGTGCTGGACGCGCCCGCCGCCGCCGCCCTGGTGCTGGGCGATGGCCTTTCCCTGCGGGCTGCGGCGGCGGACACCGATCCGGTACTCACCTTCGCCGCGCCCAACGCCATCGACCTGCACTGGCTGATGCGCGGCGGCGCGCGTTTCGGCGGGGTCTCCGGCGACGCCTCGGGCCAGGGGCCGTATACGGTCTGGTCCGGCGGTCGCGTCCAGCGGGCCGGCCGCTGTGAACTGGCGCTGGCCGGCGCGGATTTGCGCGTGGGCGTCTCGCAGGGCATCCGCGCCCTGTCGAAGCCAGCCAACATCGACCAGGTGGAAGGCCACGATGTGCGCGTGGTGGGTGGCCAGGCGGCGCTTTCCAGCCTGGTGCGGGAACTGCCCTTGAGCGAGCGCGCGCCGCAACGCATTCCCACGCATCTGTTGATGGCCGGGGTGACCTATGGCGAGCCGGAGCACGCCCTGGAAGAAGGCCGCTTTCATCTGCTGCCGGTGATCGCGGCCAACCCGGACAACCGTTCGGTGACGGTGGCCGGCCGGCTCGAACCCGGGCTCGATCTGTTCTGGGCGATGCGCCAGCCGCGCGCGGCGGAACACGACATGCGCGCCATGCTTGATCGTCTGGACAAGAACCGGAGCGGCAAACCGCGTTTCGGCCTGATGTTCCCGTGCATGGGGCGCGGCCCCGCCTTTTACGGCGGCGTCGATCGCGACCTCCAGATACTGAAACAACGCTACCCCGGCATGCCCTTCGCCGGCTTCTACGGCAACGGCGAAATCGCCCACCTGGACGGCGCCAACCGGCTGCTGCAATCCAGCGTGGTGCTCGGGCTTGGGTATGAAGCAAGGTAGCTGCGCCACTGTAGCGCCGGCATCCTTGCCGGCATCTTTTAAGCAGCCGGCTGGAAGCCGGCGCTACAGCGAGAGATACGCCAGTGCTTCTTCCAGACGTGTTTCGGCGGCGTGCCGATTACTTCGCCAACCAGAGGAGCCGGCGGAAATGCCGGCGCTAGATGAATGTTCTCTCCCACCCGCGATCAGGCCCGCCTGTTCTTCTTCGATGCCTGGAAAAAATTCCGCGAGCGGATTCCCTTGACCGATCTGGAAGCCATCGCGGTGGAGCACATCGGCCGGCATCCGGAATACCACGCCATCATGGACGCGCCCGAGCGTTACCAGGAGCGTGAATGGCGGCCGGAATTGGGCGAGACCAACCCGTTCCTGCACCTGTCCATGCACCTGGCGATCAGTGAACAACTTTCCATTGACCAGCCCCCCGGCGTAAAAGCACGCTATGCGCAATTGCGCGCCACCCTCGGCGATGAACACGACGCCCAGCATCAGGTCATGGATTGCCTGGCCGAAATGATCTGGATCGCGCAACGTCACAAACAGCCGCCGGACGGCGCGGCTTATCTCTCTTGCCTGGAAAAAAAATGTCCTGGCTGAAAAGCGACCGCATCGGCGCCGAGTTTTCCCACCTTCTCGCCTGCAACCTCTGGCTGTACAAGCTCTTCCCCTTCCTGAAATGGCAGGATCGGGTCACCCCCGGCAACCTCAAACACGATGCCGTCGCCGGCTTCACCGGCGCGCTGATCGTGCTGCCGCAGGCGGTGGCCTTCGCCACCATCGCCGGGTTGCCGCCGGAATACGGCATCTACGCGGCGATGGTGCCGACCATCATCGCCGCCCTGTTCGGTTCCTCATGGCACCTGGTCTCCGGCCCTACCACGGCGATTTCCATCGTCGTGTTCGCGGCGGTCTCGCCTTTCGCCGAGCCGGGTTCGCCCGAGTTCATCGGCATGGTGCTCACGCTCACCTTTCTCACCGGCCTGTTCCAGCTCATCATGGGCCTGGCCAAGATGGGCATGCTGGTCAACTTCATCTCGCATACCGTGGTGATCGGTTTCACCGCCGGCGCGGCGTTGCTGATCGCCGCCAGCCAGGTAAAAAACTTCTTCGGCATCGACATCCCGCGCGGCTCGCCCGCCTACCTGGTGATCGAGGAACTGTTCCTGCAACTCGACGACATCAATCCCTACATTTTGACGGTGGCGGTGGTCTCGCTGATCGCCGGCATCCTGGCGCGCCGTTTCACCCCCAAGGTGCCGTACATGATCGTGTCGATGGTGGCGGGTGGTCTGGTGGCCGCCGCGCTGGATGCCGAATTCGGTGTCGAAGCCACGCAAATCCGCACCGTCGGCGCCCTGGTCGCCAGCCTGCCGCCGCTCTCCATGCCGGATTTCACCCTGCACGCGTTCAAGAACACCTTCTTCTCGGCGCTCGCCGTCACCGTGCTGGCGCTGACCGAGGCGGTATCCATCTCGCGTTCCATCGCGGTGAAATCCGAGCAGCACATCAACGGCAACCAGGAATTCATCGGCCAGGGGCTGTCCAATCTTTGCGGCAGCTTCTTCTCGGCCTACGCCGCGTCCGGCTCGTTCAACCGCAGCGGCGTCAACCATGAATCCGGGGCGCGCACCCCTATGGCGGCGGTATTTTCCTCCGTGTTCCTGTTCATCGTATTGCTGCTGGTCGCCCCGCTGGCGGCGCATCTGCCGATTCCGGCGATGGCGGCGGTGCTGTTCCTGGTGGCCTGGAATCTGGTCGATTTCCATCACATCCACATGATCCTCAAGGTGCATCGCGACGAAACCGTGGTGCTCGCCGTCACCTTCCTCGGCACCGTGATCGACCTGGAAAAAGGCATCTTCTTCGGCATCGCCACCGCCATGATCTTCTACCTCTCGCGCACCTCGCGCCCGGCCATCCGCTCCATCGTGCCGACCCCGGACGACCTGGAAAATCCGAAGCGCAAATTCATCATCGAGACCGGCGCCGAGCCGGATTGCCCGCAACTCAAGATGCTGCGCATCGAGGGCGGCATCTACTTCGGCGCGGTGGATCACATCCAGACCGCCCTGGCCGCCGTCGGCGAACACACGCCCACCCGGAAAAGCATCCTGTTGTTCTCGAAAGGCATCAACGCCATCGACCTGGCCGGCGCCGAAATGCTCACCCGCGAAGCGCGGCGGCGGCGGCGCCTGGGCGGCGCGCTCTACCTGTGCGGCGTGCGCGAGGGCTTCTGCCGCATCCTGCGCCAGGGCGGCTATCAGGATGACATGGGGCGCGACAACATCTTCAGCCACAAACCCGACGCCATTGCCGGAATCTACCCGCATCTCGACTCCGAGATCTGCCGCGCCTGCAAATCGCGCATCTTCCGCGAGTGCCGGGAGCGGCTGCCCAACGGCGAAGCGCGCCAGGAGTGAGCCTTGCGTCCACCACCGCTGCTCCTGTTGCTCGCCCTCAGCCCCGCCGTTCAGGCCGGCGCCTGGGTTCTGGTCGGTGAAGGCGATTGCCCCGGCCCCCAGATGATCGGCAGCGCCGGCAAACGGCCCGACAACGAACTGTGCACCCCCGCCTTCTTCGGCAAGACCGCGCTCTGCCACACGCGCAACTGCAATCCCGGCTGCGAATACATCGACGTGCCCACCACGCAATGCCGCGGCGGCGCGGAACTGGCGGATGTCTATACCTGTGTGCCGGAGAAGCCGGCGGCGGGATCATGAGCGACGATCTGTTCGCTGCCCCCCCCTCCCCGACCGCCGCCGGCGACGCACCGCTGGCGGAGGCGATGCGCCCGCGCGGCCTGGACGAGATGGTCGGCCAGACGCATCTGCTCGGGCCGAATACGCCCTTGCGCCTCGCCTTTGCCGCGCGGCGCCTGCACTCGATGATCCTGTGGGGGCCGCCGGGGGTGGGCAAGACCACCCTGGCGCGCCTCACCGCGCGCCATTTCGACGCCGATTTCATCCAGATTTCCGCCGTCCTGGCCGGGGTGAAGGAAATCCGCGAAGCGGTGGAGCGGGCGCGCATGAATCAGGCTCATGGCCGCCAAACCATTCTGTTCGTCGACGAAGTGCACCGCTTCAACAAGGCGCAGCAGGATGCCTTTCTGCCGCATGTGGAATCCGGCCTGGTTACCTTCATCGGCGCCACCACCGAGAACCCCTCGTTCGAGGTGGTGGGCGCCCTCCTCTCCCGAGCCCAGGTCTACGTCCTTTCCGCCCTGAACGAGGACGAGCTCGCCACCCTGCTCCAGCGCGCGCGGAAGCGGGGCCTCGGCCTGAACCTGGACGCCGGCGCGGAAAAACTCCTGGTGGCCTATGCCGATGGCGACGGCCGCCGCCTCATCAATCTGGTCGAACAACTGGCGGTGGCGGCGCGCGCCGCCGGCATCGAACTGGTGGACGCCGCCTTCGCCACCAAGGCCCTTTCCCCTTCCCTGCGCCGTTTCGACAAGGGTGGCGAATCCTTCTACGACCAGATTTCCGCCTTGCACAAAAGCGTGCGCGGCTCCGACCCGGACGCCTCCCTGTACTGGTTCGCGCGCATGCTCGACGGCGGCGCCGACCCGCGCTATCTGGCGCGCCGCATCGTGCGTATGGCGTGGGAAGACATCGGCCTGGCCGACCCACGCGGCGCGCGTCTGGCCCTGGACGCCGCTGAAACCTACGAGCGCCTGGGCAGCCCGGAAGGCGAACTGGCCCTGGCGCAAGCCCTCATCTACCTCGCCTGCGCCCCCAAATCCAACGCCGGCTACGTCGCCTGGGGCGCGGCGCGCGGCTTCGCCAAGGAAAACGGCTCGCGCGAGGTGCCGGTACACCTGCGCAACGCGCCCACCCGGCTGATGAAGGAACTGGGCTACGGCCGCGCCTACCGCTACGCCCACGACGAACCGGAAGGCTACGCCGCCGGCGAACATTATTTTCCGGAGGAACTGGCCGCGCCGCCGCGCTTCTACTCCCCCACCCCGCGCGGCCTGGAAGGCAGGATCGGCGAGCGCCTGGCACACCTGCGCGAACTGGATCGCAAGGCGGGGAAGTAGGCCGGGGCGGCCTTCGCGTCAGGGCATGATCTCCACGTATTCATAGACTTCGGCATCCGTCACCTGCTTGCGCACGGGCACCGTCGCGCTGGCAAACCAGGCGTGAGGGTCGTGGCGGTCGATCTCGCGGCCCATGAAGCGGATCAGCTCGCAGATGGGCTCGACCACGTTGCGGCGGTAACGCTCGTCGTTCTTCACATACCCCAGATAGAGGTTTTTCATGCAGTTGCGGCGGCACCAGGGGAAAGCCTCGCAGCTTTCGCAGGGCATGTCGGAAGTGGGTTGCAAAGGGCTCTTTTTCAGCCAGTTACCCTGAATCTCGCCCATCTGCATGTGGTGGGCATACATCATGTCGGGACAGGGATAGATCTGGCCGTTGGGCATGACGTTGATCAGATGCGTGGACACGCGGCACTGCGTGAGGCCGGCGTACAGTTCCCGCGCGCGGTTGGGGAGTACCTTGTTGCGCACGATGCCCATGATCGGCACCAGCGGATAAAGGCGGTCGCCGCGCTCGAAAAAACGGTCGATGAGGCGCGTCAGCACCGCCTTGCGTTTTTCGACGGAATCGCCGGCGTACATCTCGTCGGCGACGAACTGCCAATAGACATAGTCGAAGGCCTCGATCGCGGTCGCCAGCTCATCGAGTTCCTCGAAGGTGGTGTCGGCATTGCCCCAGGTGACCCGCGCCGTGATGGTGCCGCCGACGCGCTCATGCACCTTGTTCAGATTGCGGATGACCTGGCGCCAGATGCCGCGCCCGCGGTAACCATCGGTGATGGCCTCGCCGCCGTCGATGGAGACGAGAACATTGGATAGTTTCGCCAGCGCCCAGTCCGGCAGATCGTCCAGGAGGGTGCCGTTGGTCTGGAGTTGATAGCGGAATTCCGGAAAGCGGGCCATCACCGACAGCATCATGTCCTTGTTCAGCGTCGGCTCGCCGCCATAGAAGGTGACGTAGATTTCCTTGCCTTTCAGATGGCTGTCGATGAAAACGGCAAGCTGGTCGATGTCGTAGCGCAACTCGGTCTGCGAGCCGAGTACCTCGCCGACCCCCAGCGAACAGTAGGAGCACTTGAGGTTGCACTTGAGCGTGGTGAGCAATTGCAATTCGACGCGGTCGCCCACGATGGGGTCGGCGTCGAAACCAGGCGCCGCCCCGGGCGGCACCTGTTGGATGGCATGGAGGTTCATTTCCCTTCTCCCTATGCGGAACAAAGCCGTGGCATCGGCCACGGCGGCGGATCAGACGCGGGGAAGGGAGGGTGGAGCGGTCTTGTGTTGGGCCGTGATCTTGCGGCGCAGCCAGACACATTCGGCATTGGCCGGGGACATGGTTCGAGATCGGTGGAAAAAGAAGGCGGGAAAAATCATGGCGGCGGAATCTACGCCCTGTTCCCGGCCAGTCAAGCCACTACCTCCACGGGGGTAAACGGCGATACCCCTCCGGATGCCGGCGCTCAGGCGCGGCCCTCGCCCTGCTCCAGGCGGTACAGCCAGGCCAGCAGTTCCGCCACGGCGATATACAACTCGGGCGGGATGCGGGCATCCATGTCCACCTGCATCAACAACGAGACCAGTTCCGGCGATTCATGCACGAACACGCCGGCTGCCTGGGCGCGGGAGATGATCTCCTCGGCGAGGAGGCCGCGCCCCTTGGCGAGGACGCGCGGGGCGCCATCGTCCGGGTTGTAGGCCAGGGCGACGGCTTGTGATACGGAATCAGGCCGCGATTGCATCGGCCTGGCCGACACCGAGGTTGACCGCAAGACCGGTGGGTTTCAGGCCCGCCGCCTGAAACGCGTGTTCCAGATTGGGCAGGGCCGCGCTCATGGCCTCCCGAGTGGCAGGATCGGAGGCGACGAGGCCGACGGTGAGGCGCTCCCCGGCCAGGGTCAGGCGGGCGGTAACGCCTCCCATGCGCGGCAGCGTCAGGCGCAGTTCGGTCGCCCAGGTATCAGGCTCTTCTTTGCCGGCTTCGCCGCCCGCCTGTTCCCGCACCTGCCACTCCAGCCACTGCCCCGGCCAGGCGAAACCCTGCCAGAGGAAGGGCGCGCCTTCCAGCATCAGCAATTGCCGGCCGGCCAGGCGCGCGGCTTCTTCGGGCATGCCGGTGAGGCCGGCGGCGCTGGCCAGGTTGTCGGTGGCGCGGCCGAGGCGGGCTTGGGGTTCGTTACGCAGATCGGCCAGTTCAAAAGTGCCGCGCGTCCAGCGCGCCAGATGCGATTCATAGAACATCCCGCTCTCGCGCAGCGTCTCGTGCAGGCGCCGCGGCAGCGCCGGCTGGCTGCTGGCCACGCCCGCCTGCAGGGCGGCCAGATTGGAGGTGGACGGCCCCGAAGCCAGGCCGGCGCGGGTGGCATCCACCGGTGTGCCGCCGGTCAGCGCGGTGGCCGTGGCGAATGCGCCGGTCAGCGCGTTCATGGGCGGCGTGGCGCCACCGGGCAGCGCGAGGGGATTCGCCAGCGGCGCGGTATTGCCGAGAATGGGGCGCTGCGCGCTCACCCCCGTCCGCGCGAGTTGCGCGGGGCCGGGCGTGGTGGGTGGCGGCCCGCTCGGGGCGGTGCTCGCGGGCCGCGCCAGTTGCGCCAGGGCGGTGAGTTGTTGCGCGGTCTGTGACAGGCGCACCGGCTGCACCGCGCTGATCGCCGGCTGCTCCATGACGAAGGTGGGGCGCGGGACACTGTGCAGATAGGTCAGACGGATGCTGTCACCCGCCTGGGTGCCGCGCGGCAGGGCCATGTTGAGCTGCTGTCCGCCCACTTGAACCAGATTACGGCCGCCCGCCAGATTTTCCAGCACCTTGCCTTGATAGCTCGCGCCGGGCTGGAACGCGTCCTTGCCAGCGGGCGGGTTGCCCTTGCCCGGCTCCAGCAGTTCCACGCCCTGGGTTTTCAGCCAGGAGACGAGCAACTGCGGCAGGGCGGAGAGGTTCATGCCGGCTTACCCGGTTGACCGCGCCGTAGGAGCGGGCTTGCCCGCGAGACAACGGTGGCTATCGCGGGCAAGCCCGCTCCTACGGGGTTCGGTTTCATGACTCGCCATGCCGCAAGGCAATGATGAGTTCGGCCTCACTACGGGAAATGCCGAGCCGCCCGGCGAGTTCCTGCGAGGTGGCGCCCTCGCGCGCCAGACGCATGGCCTCGGCGTAGGTGACGGCCTGGGT
Organism: Hydrogenophilales bacterium; assembly: GCA_023258975.1. Classification (GTDB taxonomy): domain Bacteria; phylum Pseudomonadota; class Gammaproteobacteria; order Burkholderiales; family Thiobacillaceae; genus PFJX01. The sequence continues at coordinate 458,356 of JAHFRD010000001.1, forward strand.
ATCGAGCGCGGATTCCACCGGCGGCTTCGCTTCCAGGTTTTCCACCCGCGCCTTGAGGGCGGCCACTTCGCCGAACAAGGTTGCAATGCGCGCGTCCTGTTCCGGCGAGACGGCCGGCTTGCGGCGGCGCGAGAACAGCAGCGTTTCCAGCAGATAGACGACGGTGGCGAACACCACGGCGAGGATCACGAAAACCAGGAGTTCACGACCGCTATAGGTGAGCTGTTCCAGCATGGGGGCGAGTGGTCCGGCAAAGCGAGAGTGAGTTCGGCCATAACGGCCGACGCGAAAATTTCTTTAATGCGAAGCGGTAGGAGGCCCGCTCGCGGGCCGATGCGACGCCGCCACGAAGGACGACATTCGCGCCGATGCAGCCCGAACGGCCCGCGAGCGGGCCTCCTACCGGGGCGCGGCGTAATCGTCGATCAGAGCATCCGGCGGCGAGCGGCGAGCGGGTGTTTCCGGTGGCGCGGGGGGCAGCTTGGGTTTCCGGCGTTGGTCCTTGATGCGATCCTGCCAGTGTTCCAGCGGAGCTTCCGAGCGATCGCCGATGCGCACTTCGATGCTCATCGGATCCACATCCGCCACGGAATCACGCGCGCATTCACGGCGCGGCATCAAGAGGGAACGATGCTGCCCGACAGATTTGCATGGCTTCATGGCCAAGTCTCCCAATCTCAGTGCGTTCTTGTCACGGCCCGAATGGTTCTCGTGAATGCCCTACCAGGTCAACACCTGGCCGTTCAATAGGATTTCAGCAGGGTTTCGCCATGCACCAGTCCGACCTCTCTGCCGCGCAAACGCAATTTGCGCGTGATCTGGGGTTCCTCGCCAATCGTCTTGCTCATGCGCAGGCCATAGAAGCCGCCGATATCGAGCCAGTCGCGTTTCGTGATGGCGGCGCAGCAGCCCCAGGTGGGGCCTTCATACAGCGTGAGGCCTTCGCGTTCGATCGGCAGGTATTCCTCGTCCGGCGCGCCCCGCATGATGCTGCGCGCTCCGCTCATGACATCCAGGCGGGTGGGTTGAAAACCGATGTAGCCGTGCTCGGGAAAAACCGTGAGATGGCGCTCTAGAGTCAGGTCGAAACCACGCGGCAGTTCGACGATGTTGTCGTCGATTTCGATGATCGTGTTGCCCTCGGCGGCGGCGAACAACACGCGGTAGTAGTCGATGGAGTCGTTACGCTGATTCCAGAACACGCGTTCGATGCCGTGCCTTTCCAGCACCTGGGCGGTGTGATCGACGCTGGCGTTGACGCCGACGAGGATTTCGTAATCGCCGCTACCCGCCTTGGCGCGGATTTCCGCCAGGCAGCGGTCGAGCAGGTCGGCGCGGTTCCAGGTGAGCAGGACGAAACTGAAACGATGCTTCGGCTGGAAGCCCTCCGCGCGCGCGCGGCCCAGCATGAGGTGGCGGCGCCAGGGGTCGAACAATTCCGCCGGCAACAGCGAGTGAACGCTGAGAGCGTGATTCCAGAGGCCGAAATAGGTGAAGAACTCCAGGATCAGGCGTTGCGCCTCAGGCACTTGCGGATGCTCCCCGTAGAGTTCGACCGCGAGTTGTATCCAGAACGTCGAGGCGGACCGGAAGCCGCTGTTGATCGCCTTGTAGAGCACTTCGAACACCCGCCCCAAGGCCGGCAGGCGGCTTTCGCTCGCGGCGAACGCCTTGAGCGCGCGCGCGGCCTGCTCGGTGTCGCGCCGGGCATAGGTTTGCAGGGCGATGCCCAGTTGCAGGGCACCCTCGGGGTCATGCTCCAGGCCGAAATGCGCCGCCAGGGCCGCGAAGCGCGGCATGCCCTCGCTCATGAAAGCGTTGACGGCCTCGGCATCGGGAAGGAGATCGGGGGCGAGGGCGAACTCGCGCATATCGTTCATGGCAACCACGCCTTGCGCCAGACATCCAGATGATCTTCCAGCATCCAGTTGGCGTGGATGTAGTCGCGCAGGGTATCGCCGCTCCGGGCCAGTTCATCGCGGTCGGAGACATGGCCACGGATCGCCTCCACCCAGTCCTTGAAGCGGTTGGCCACGCGGGTGACCGGGTAATCGCCACGATAGGGGGTGAAATCGGTACACACCACCGGGTAGCCGAGCACGCCATATTCCAGCAGGCGCAGGTGGCTCTTGCCGTGATTGAAGGGCACGTCTTCCAGCGGCGCGACCGCCAGATCGAGATCCAGGCTGGCCAGCTTGGCGGGGTAGGCCTCCAGGCCCACACCCGGATGGAATTCCGCGACATGGGGGCGGATGGCGTCCGGGCACATGCCGAAGAAAATCCAGTCCACTTCCTTGGCGGTGGCTTTCACCACATCGAAGATGACCGCCAGGTCGCCATCATGGGTGACGCTGCCGGCCCAGCCCACGCGCGGCCTGGCGCCATGCCGGCGGATCGGGCGCAGCTTGCCCCAACGCTCGCGTTCGATGTAGTTGGGCACCACGCGGATGTCGTCGTTGTAGCCCTGGTACTGTTCCGCCAGGTAGTCGGTGGAGACGATGAAGCGATGGCACAGCGACAGCCCCTTGCGGAAGCGCTTGTGCAGGTCCTTCTGTTCCACGAAGTACTGTTTGCGGATGTTGCGGATCGGGATGTTGGTAATCAGGTCGTCGATCTCGTAGACGCGGAACGCCTTGCTGTGGCGCACGTAACGCTCGATCAGTTCAAGCTGGTGCGGGTCCACCTGGCGTTGCAGCAGGATGGTGTCGGGCTCCATGCGGAACAGTTCCGGCGGCGTTAGATAGTTGCCGGTTTCCCAGCCCATGAGGTGGCCGGCGTCGTTGAGGGCGCGCATCGGGGCGATGACGCGGTATTCGCCGCAACCGAAACGGTCGGCCGGGTGCGCCAGTACGCGCGGACGCGGCCGCCACTCCGGATCCCAGGCCAGCGCCGGCGCGACTTCGATGAGAAAGTCGCGGCCATGCGTCGACAGGTTGCGGTTGAAGGCCGGGTCGAAGGCGATGTCGTGGCGCCAGGCGTCATGGAAACGGTTCTGCTCCTCCAGGAAGCGCGCCGCCTTCACCTCCTTGGCCCGCGTTTCCACCTGTCCGGCCTGGCTCACCGAACCTTCGTGCAGCAGACGCGCGTGCGGCGTGAATACGTTGCGGTACCCCCTGTGGCGCAGGCGCTGGCAGAAGTCCACGTCGTTGAACGAGACCTGGAAGCGCTGTTCATCCAGGCCGCCCACTTCCAGATAGCGCGAGCGCTTCACCAGCAGGCAGGCGGCGGTAACGGCGGAAAACTCCTGGGTGAGCTTGGCGCGGCCGAAATAGCCATCGTCGTCGGCGGCCTGGCCGATGAAGGGATGATCCGCCGGGGTGTCGTTCATGCCCAGAATCACCCCGGCGTGCTGGATTCTTCCGTCCGGATAGAACAGCTTGGCGCCCACCGCGCCGACATCCTCCCGCTGCGCGATACCCAGCATTTCGGCCAGCCATTCCTCGTGCAGCACGGCGGTGTCGTTGTTGAGCAGCGCCAGGTATTCACCCGTGGCCTCGCGCGCGCCCCGGTTGTTGATGGCGGAGAAGTTGAACGGGCCGGCGCAGTCCAGCACCCGCAGGCGTGGCGAGTCGAGCGCCTTCAGTTCGTTGAGGTAGATCACCGCGTCGCGCTCGTCGCTGCCGTTGTCGAGCACCAGGATTTCGCAGTTGGAATACCCCGTGCCCTCGATCAGCGAGGTGAGGCAGCGTTTCAGCAGCTCGGCCTGGTTTTTCGTCGGGATCAGAATGGAGACCAGCGGATCGCCGCGCACCGCGTAGCGCACATGGACGGTGCCGGGCAACAAGCCCTCTTCCAGACTGGCGGCGCAGCCCAGCCGCGCCAGATGCCGCCGCAAGGCGCGCCGATGCGCTTCGGCGATCGCCTCGGCGCCGAAGCGGGCATGGCCACCCTCGGCGTGGCGGTGATAGAGCACGTCGGCGATGTGGCCGATGCCGCCATGCCCCACTTTCTCCCAGGCACGCAGGGTGAGGTCGAACGCCTCCACCCCCTCCATTTCCAGATCGAAGCCGTTCAACTCGGTAAACAAACCGCGCCGCAGCAGCAACACGCCCCCCACCGCGAAGGGCGCGGCGCGCAGCATTTCCAGGTTGAAGTCGGTCTTGAAGAAGGGCGCGGAATGCACATCCTCGCCATCCACCCGATCCTCGTCGCTGTACAGCACCTGGAATTCCGGATGCCGCGCCGCCTTGTCGGCGCAGGCGAACAAGGCGTGCGGCGCCAGCTTGTCGCCGGCTTCCCACATTCCCACCCAGTCCGTCCCGGTTTCCAGAAGGGCTTGATTGGTCACCGCCAGATGCCGCTCGCGCGGGGCCTGTATCCAGGCGATGGCGGCGGTGTCGGCCAGGGCGGGATGCGCCGGCTCGGCAGAAACGATGGTGAGCCTCCAGTGTTGGTGGAACTGGTGGCCGAGGGACTTGATGTTGTTGGCCAGGCGATCCTCGCCCCCCGCCGGGACGATCACGGCCAGATGGAACAACGGCAGGGCGTCCAGGGCTTCCATGCGCTCCGCGACCCACAGCGCATCGCGTTTGAGGTAGGAGTGCCCCAATTGCCAGAGTTGGTAGAAGTCCCGCGAGACTTGTTCCGCTTCCTCGCCCGTCTTGAGGGGTTTGGCCAGGAACATGATCTGCAACGCCTTGAGATCCTCGAATTCCTCGTCGCCGACATCCTTGAGGATGAGCTTCCCGGTTTCCACCGTGGTACACCCGGCCGGCCGCGTCAGATCCTGGAGGCCTGCGGTCGGTGTGCGGCTGCTCTTCACCACGCGATAGCCGGTCTCGCGCAGCATCCTTTCCATTTCGGCGCGGGTGAACCAGCGGATGTGGGTGATGTCCAGCAAGCCCTCGGCGGCATACGGGAAACGGCCGCTGGCGAGTTCGTCGAGCAGCCAGAGGTTGCGCGCGTTGGGCAGGCTCACCAGCACCTGGGCGTCCTCGCCGAGTAGCGGCCGGATGCGCAGCAGGGCATCCCAGGGGTCGTAGAGATGTTCCAGCACGTCGGCCAGCAACACGGTGTCGATGGAGCCGGGCGCCATCCCCTCGGCGGCGAAGTCGATGTCCTCCAACTTCTCGCCGATCACCTTGTCGATGCGCGCGACGGCGCCCGCAGCCGCCGCGCGGTTGAGTTCGATGCCGGTGACGTGCGCGTCGGGCCAGGCGGTCTTGATGAGTTCGCCGGTGGCGCCGGTGGCGCAGCCGACATCCAGGACACGGCGCGGCACATGATCCATGAGCAGCAGCAATTCCTTGCGCGGATGGTCGTGGTAGGCGCCCTTGAGGTCGGCGTCCTCCTGTTCCGACAGTTGCTCCCAGACGTAGCCCTGACGTTGCCGCTCGCCAAGATCCTGACGGGCGACTCCCGGCCGGGCCAGGTTCTCCATCAATTCCGCCGCGCGTTGCGCGGCGCGGCCATCGACACCGGCGTTGAAATGGCTCGCCGCCTTGGCCATGCGCGCGCGCAGGTCGCCGGCATGGGCGTTGTCTTGTAGCGCGCGCCGCAGGGTCTCGCTCAGAGCGTCCGGCGGGATTTCCAGCACTCCCGATCCGGCATCGAAACAATTGCCCAGGCGCAGCGCGGATTCGTCCAGCAGGTTGATGGTGAGCGCGCCCGCCAACAGGCTTTCCACCGCGAAGTTGGAATGCGAGGAAACCGTTACATCGCAGGCGACGATCAGCTCCCGCACGTCCAGGCGCGTATAAATCACCGGCGGGCACTCGGGCACTTCGCGGCGAACCTCGTCGAGCAATGCCTCGTCCCGCCCATTGGCGCCGGGATGGCCCTTGACCACGAACCCGGCGGCCAGCCCTTCCGCGCGCAGAGCGCGCGCGCTGCTCAAAAAATGGGCCAGGCCTTGCCGGGCCGTGTGGCTGGCCACCACCGCGCTCATCCCGGCATCCCAGCTTGGCGCATAAACGATGATGGGCCGGGCGGCATCCAGGCCGAGATGCTCGGCGACCAGCCGGCGCACTTCCGGGCGGCGGCCGATCAGGTCAGGGTAATTGTCCCAGGCCGGGTTGCCGGTGATGTGGATGCGCTCGGGCGCGATGCCGCTGTCGAGAAAGCCCTCCGCCCCGCGCGCGCCGAACACCGCCAGGTGGTCGGCATGGAGAAAGCGATGCAGGCTGGAAGGGATGCCCAGGGGCAACCCATGCGCCAGGTGCAGGCTGGGAATGCCGTGCTGGCGCGCCCATTGCGTGGCGATCCGGGAAACCAGCAGAACATCCTCGTTCATCACCAGGAGTTCGATATGGTGGCGCTCGTTCGCCCGCTCCAGCGCGAGAACCAGATCCAGGGCCAGATGCAGCAGGTTGCCGGCGTTTCCCGCCACGCATTCCGCGAACCCGCCCGGTTCGGCCACGCCCAGCGCATCGCAGCACGCGCTCCAGGCGTCTCCGCCCAGCAGCGCGGTCAGACGTTCCAGCCGCGCATCGAGATCGTTGGCGATGTCGGAGCCCATCTCAAGAATTTCCAGGCGGGAGCCGCCCATCTCGACGATCTGCCGCAACTCCGGGAGGTCGAGGTCCGGATGGGTCACGACCACGCGCTGGCGATTCACCAGGTAGTGGCCGAGCGCCGCATTGTTGTTGGGCCAGAGCAGGCTGATCAGCGCGGGAGACTTCATTGGGTGGACTCCGGGGCGGTTACCTGAAAATAGTCGCGCAGCAGACGGCGCATCAGGCCGTATTCGAGCCCGACGCCCATGTTCACGCCGCGCAGGGTCATGGCCTCGGCGAACTCGGGGCAGGCATGCCAACCACTCGCCATGATCAGCGCCTGGGTGTCGCAGGCCTCATGGTTGATCCACTCCCTTAGCGCGTCGAGATGGCGCGCGTCGAGCATCTCGGTCAGAGCCAGGTCGATATTCCGCTCGCCCACGGCCTGCAGGAGAAAGCCGAACAGCACCCGATTGCGCGGATGGTCCAGGAAAGCGTTGAAGGTGGCGCGCCAGTCCTCCCAGCCGCCCGGAACGAGATCGCGCAGCAAGGCCGCGTCGATCACGCCGGCCAGCCTGTCGTTCAGCGCCTCCCGCGCGGCAAGCCAGGACTGGTTCGCCTCCGGATCGGCGCGTTTTTCCAGCACCACCATGAAGCGTCCCGTCACCCGCGTGGTCAGCACGGCGAACAACCGTTGCTCCATGAACAGGGTGAAATCGAACAGCCTGGCGTCCTGGCTCACCCATTCGAGCTGCCGCCGCCACCAGTGTTTCTGTTTCAGCGGGCCGTCGCGCCAGGGCCATCGGCTGGAGTCGCTGGCGAAGCCGCCGTAGGGGGTGAGATCGACCACGGCCAGATCGTTCTCATTGGCGAATTCAACGATGTCACGCGCGGACAGGGCCAGCATGAACTGGGCATAGTCGTCCGGGTGGGTGGGGATCAGATCCTGGTAGCGGTCGTCGCGGCCTTGCATGGCGTTGTAGTGATCGACGGAATTGATGTCGAACACGATGCGCCCGCCCGGCCTGACCACCCGCCCCCATTCCGTGAGCACGGCCCGCCAGTTCGGCAGGTGCACCATGAGGTTGAGCGACATGACGGTATCGAACTCGCCATCACTCGCCGGCAGCCGTGTCGCGTCCGACTGGAGCAGGCGCATGGGCGCCTCGCCGGCCTGGCGCCGGCACTCGTCGAGCATGGATTGGGAACTGTCCACCCCGGTCACATCGAGGCCGATCCGGGCGAAGGGAATGGAGCCGCGCCCGGTGCCCACCCCCACGTCCAGCAGGCGGGGGCCGACCACATGCTTCATGCAGAGATCCTGTTCGACCCGGTACTTGAGCGCGTTGATGCCGCTATGGTCCTGCATCTGCCGCGAATACCACGCCACCATGCCGGGATCGAACCAGGCTTGCGATTTCCAGTGAATCAGGTCTTGGTGCTGTTCCATGCTTGCGTCATTCCTGATGGGTTGTGGCTCGAAGCGCCAGGATGGAATGAATCTCCGACAGCCTGGAGGGCAGATGCAGGCTGCGCGAGACCTTGGTGTATTCGTCGAACACGATGATGGCGGTGTCGATCGAGATGTTCTTCGACAGGCCGAGGTAGCTGCTGTAGTTGCGGTTGCGGCTCTGGCCCACGTAGAAATGGGCGCCGTCATGCGCCAGCCCGCGGGCGAATCCGGGGAACTCGCCGATGTTCTGGGCGTTGTTCTTGAGCAGGCGGCCGCGCAGGGAATCGAGCACGGTCAGGGAACCGTCGATCAGGGCGATGTTGTGCGGCATCCACAGGTCGCCGATCACCGGCCCCAGCTTCTCCCCGGTGACGAGATCGAATTCCAGCACCGCGCCGTCGAACACGTTGCGCTTCCAGTTGCCGGTGAGCGAAAACATCGAGACGTAGAGGCTGTCGCCCACCACCAGGCAATCGTTGCAATGGTGGTGCGGCTCGCCGTCGCGGGCGTGCTTGTGGGACAGGGGGAACTCGCGGAGCGGCTGGAAATCCGCGTCCAGTTCGATCACCTTGTCCGCATAGCTGCACGTCACGTAGAAACAACCGTTCGCCTCACTGTGGGAAAGGCCGTGGGCACGCAGCCCCTTGGGGAGAACTCCGCTACGGACGATGCGATATTCACGATCCAGTTCCAGCAGGCCGAGTTCGTCGTCCACCACGAAGAAATGCCCACCCCGTTCGATCAGGCCGTGGCAGTTGCCGGAATGCACCTTGCGGTAATCCCAGGTATCACCGTCCAGCACCAGTTCATACAGCCCGCCGCCGCATCGCGGGTCGTCCAGCGGCGGCAGGCCGCTGGTGAACAGCAAACGGGTTTGCAGGGTCTCCATCTCGGCGATGATCCGCAAATCGTTGAGGACGGGGCTGACCAGGAAATCGGCCTCCGGATCGTGCCCCAGGCCCGCCAGTTGCTCGGAAACCTCCAGGAACGAGGTGGTACAGATCAGGATGTAGGGCTTGCCAGCCAGGCTGGCCAGCGCGTTTGGCCCGCTCACCGTCACCCCCAATTGCTCGGTGCCGATCAGGTTGGGGTTGTTGTCGATCAGGAGGTCGATCGGGCGGCCCAGCTTGCGTAGCGTCTTCGCGGCGATGTTGCCGCCGCCCCAGAGAACCAGCGGACGTCCGGCGGCGAATTTCGCCACTTCCTGAAAGGTGCTGAAACGGAACTTGCGCAATGCGGTCTCCTGTCGTTTTCGGATCAACGCGCGTAGCGCGCGCGGCGCGGGTCGTTTGCCGCCAGATGCACCGGCCCGTAGGCCGACTCGCCGCCCCATAGGTTGTCCTTCACCCACTCGTTGGCGACGATGCGCCAGACGCGCGGGTCGCGGAAAGTGTCGGCGATGGCGTCGAACTCGGCCTCGCTCATGCCCACATAGGCCAGCCAGCGCTCCAGGTCGCGGCGCGGCTTGACGTGGTCGTACTTCTTCACCATCTCCACCCCCGTTTCCCGGCTCATCAGGCCCAGGCGGATGTCCTTGCAGGAATGGTCGCTGGCGCGGCCGTAACCGAACTTGATGAATTTCATGTAGTCGTGGATGCCGTTCTCGTGCATGTCATCCAGATTGGAGATGGTGCGATAGGTGCGCTCGAACGGTTGCCGCGCCGCCTCCCAGCGGTACAGCGCCTCCGACACGCGGGCGTTGCGGTTGCCGTCCCAGGCATCGTAGAAGCCCAGATAGATGCCGCGCACCCCCACCTCGTCGATTTCATCGTCACCGGGATATTGCGCCCAGTGCAGGTCGCGCGGGGTGATGCCCTGCTTCAGTTCGGGGCGGCCCAGGCGTTCCAGGCCGGCGTCGGTGAAGTCATGCCAGTCGAAGCCGTGCAGATCGTGTTCCACCCGCGTCTTGGCGGTGAATTCGGCGAAGTCGTCGTAGGAGAACATGCCGCCCAGATCCATCCAGCCATATTCACCCCAGAGAATCAGCGGAATCCTGTAGCGCACCGCCGTCTGGATCGGATAGGTCTTGATGCCGCAATGGTTGTGCCAGTTCATGTCGCCGTGCAGGGTGAAACCCAGGCGGTTCATGCGGATCAGCACATCCTGGCTGGGCCGGAAAATGATGTGGTCGGCATCGAACTCCTCGCGCATGCGCTGGAGATTGGCCTCGCCCTCCGGCAGGAAGTTGTTGCCGTGATAAGTCACCAGCAGCGGCCGCAGCTTGAGTTCCTTGATGGCAAAGTGGGTCTGGAAATAACTGTCCTTGCCGCCCCCCACGGGAATCAACACGTCGTAGCCGTCGGGATTGCGGTACTGATCCACCAGTTCTTCCATCATGGCGCGCCGCTCCGACCAGTCGATGGTCGCGACCTGTTCGGAGACACGGCAGCCGGAACAGATGCCGTGTTCGTCGAAGGTCAGCGGCGCCGCCGAACTGCTCGGATAGACGCATTTCCTGCAATACCTGATCGCCATCTTGAAGCCTCCTAGCCCGGATATTTCATGAATTCGCGTGATGATCGCGCAGATCATTGTTTGTGCGGGGAACTTTGCGAAGGAGCGGCGTAGTCATTCATACGCCCGACTGAGCAAGGATTTTCCGCGCGGACAAGGGGCCAGCGAGGGCGCGCGAGGATTCATGAAATATCCGGGCTAAAATCTAACCGCCACCCCGGCCCGGAGCATTGCCCGTTTGCCGCTGCGGTCGGCCAGTTCCTTGAAATGCCAGATATTCGCCGACGCCACCGCCGAGGCGCCCGCCTCGATGCCTTTGGCATAGTGTGGGTAATCGCCCACGCCGCCGAGGGCGATGACCGGGATATGGGTCACCTCGGCGACCCGATGGATCAGGTCGAGATCGTAGCCGCGCGCGGCGCCGTCGCGGTCGATGCTTTGCAGCAGGATTTCGCCGGCGCCCAGGTCTTCCAGGCGTTTCGCCCAGTTCTCGGGGCTTTGGCCGGTGGCCTCGCGGCCACCCTCGACGAACACTTCCAGTTTGCCGTCGGCATGGCGGCGCGCGTCGATGCTGGCGACCACGGCCTGGCTGCCGAAACGGCGCGCGGCTTCCGTGACCAGGGCCGGTTCGCGCCAGGCCTGGGTGTTGAGCGTGATCTTGTCGGCGCCGGCCGCGAAAACCGCCCGCATCTGTTCGAGCGAACGGATGCGCCCGCCCCAGGTCAGCGGCATGAAACAGGTCTTGCTCACCTCGGCGAGAATTTCCAGGGCTGTGGTGAGGCCGCGCACCTTCTTGTCGTCGCGGCGCAGGTCATGGTGGTCATCTCGGCTGATGTCCAGGTAGATCAGCTCGTCCACGCTCCATTGGTTGAAGCGCTCGACCTCGTGGATGGGGTTGCCGATCACCTGATGGATGTTGAAGCCCTGGCTGCGCACGAGCTGGCCGTTTTGCAGGAGGAGGACCGGAATCAGGCGTTTCTTCAACATGATGCTGTAGCGCCGGCATCCTTGCCGGCTTCGTGGGGCTGAATAAAACAGCCGGCGGGGACGCCGGCGCCACAGGCTGGCCCGCTCATGCCGCACCCACCTTGTTCAGCCAGTTGCCCAACAGTTTCAGCCCCGCCTTATGGCTTTTTTCCGGGTGGAACTGCACCGCGCTGAGGTTGCCCGCTTCCAGGCTGGCGCTGAATTCGACGCCGTGTTCGCAGGTGGCGCTGACCACGGCGGGGTCGGCGGCGTTGAAGGCATAGCTGTGCACGAAGTAGAAGTTCTCGCCATCGGGGATGTCGGCATAGAGGCCATCGTGGCGGCGGATTTTCAGGTCGTTCCAGCCGATATGCGGCAGTCGGCAATCGCCGCTTGCCGGCAGTGCCAGCCGTTCGACCCGGCCGGCGACGAAGCCGAGGCCGGCATGTTCGCCATGTTCGCTGCCGCTGTCGGCGAGCAACTGCATGCCCAGGCAGATGCCGAGGAAGGGCTTGCCCCGTTCCAGCACGGCCTGGCGCAGGGCGGGAATGAAGCCGCGTTCACGCAGGTTGTCCATGCCGGCGGCGAAGGCGCCGACGCCGGGCAGGATGACGGCATCGGCCCCCGCCAAAGCTTCCGGCCGCGCGGCCACCTCGGGGACGGCACCGACGGCGGCCAGGGCGTTGCACACCGAGCCCAGGTTGCCCATGCCGTAGTCGATGACGACGATGTTCACTCCAACAGGCTCCAGGCCAGTGGCGTGCCGGCGGCCAGATCGCGGCGGGCGCGGCGGCCGAGCACATCGGGCAGGTGCCTGGGCGGCAGGCCGTTGGCCGGGCGCACCGAGCGCACGTTGTCGGCGGTCAGCGCCTCCCCCGCGCGGATCGGTTTGACGACGTAGAGGGAACGACGGAAGGCAGCGCTGCGCTGCTCGCTGGGGGCGCGCTCGTAACTCACCCGCCCCAGCGCCGCATGGGCGGCGCGGCAGTCGCGAACCAGGGCGGCGAGTTCGTCGGGTTCCAGAGAGAAGGCGGCGTCGGGGCCGCCGTCGGCGCGGCTCAGGGTGAAGTGCTTTTCCACCATGACCGCGCCCAGGGTGACGGCGGCGACGGCGACGGCACCGCCGGGCGAGTGGTCGGAGAGGCCGACCGGGCAGCCGAAGGCTTGCGCCAGATGCGGCAGGGTACGCAGGTTGCTGTCTTCCACCGGCGTGGGGTAACCGCTCACACAATGCAGCAGCAACAACTCCTCGCAGCCGGCCGCGCGCGCGGCGCGCGCGGCGGCCTCGATCTCGCCCAGGCCGGCCATGCCGGTGGACAGGATGACCGGCTTGCCGGTGGCGGCGGCGCGCTGGATCAGGGGAATGTCCACCAGTTCAAAGGAGGCGATCTTGTAGGCGGGCGCGTCCAGGCTTTCCAGGAGGTCGATGGCGGTTTCGTCGAACGGCGAGCTGAACAGGGTGAGGCCGAGTGCCCTGGCCTTGGCAAATAGCGGCGCATGCCAGTCCCAGGGCGTGTGCGCCTCCCGATACAGCTCATGCAGACGGCGTCCGTCCCAGAGGCCGCCGTGGATGACGAACTCCGGGCCGTCGTGATCCAGGGTGATGGTGTCGGCGGTATAGGTCTGCATCTTCACCGCGTCCACTCCGGCCGCCTTGGCCGCTTCCAGGATGGCGAAGGCGCGCTCCAGATCGCCCAGGTGGTTGGCCGACATCTCCGCGACGATGTAAGGGGGTTCGCCCGGCGCGATGAGCCTGTCGGCTATTCTGAGTTGCTGTGTCATGTCGAATCCTGTTTCACATACACGGCGGCCTGTTCCCATCCCAGGTTGGCGACGACATCGACGATGCAGAGATGGGACACGAAAGGCCCGCGCGTCCCGAATTGCCGATACGGCGCTGGATGATAATGCTGAAACTCAAGCGTGATGTCGCTCAACTCGGGGAAACGATCCGCCATCAGGTATTCCAGGGAACCGGACGGAGACAGGTAATGCCGGCAACGCAGCGCCTGGCAGATGGCCACGAGACGCTCGCTGCGCGAACCCGGCGCAGCGAGCCCGCTGGCAAGCTGGAAGATCGGCGCCAGGCCCAGCCACCCGGAAATCCGCTGGATCAGATGGATGTTGAACTCGCCTAGCGTCTCCGGCTGGTCCAGCAGCACCGGCAGCACTCGCTCCAGCATCTCCGGCCCGTGGGGATGGCGCGAATAGGCCTGGGTGAGTTGTTTCGCGAGCTTGGCGAAATGCCGGTGCGGATCATGCAACCGGGTTTCGGCGATCGTCTGGAGCAAACTCCGGTTCTCGATCGGCGCGACGATGTAGAGCTCCCGGCCATTGGCCAGCACCCGGTTGCGCGTCTGCCAGGACTGTTTCTCCAACTGCACATTGTCGAGAAACACGAAGGCGTCGGCCCGGCTGATGAGGTTGAAATAACCGGCCCAGGGAAAGAACGTCGGCTGCATGATGGCGCAACGGGCGGCCCCGCTCATCTCCCCTCCCATCTCCCCTCCCCTTTACCGGCCTGGTCGAGCAATTCCTCGATGGCGGCGGCGGCCCGGCTGGCGCCCCGGCCGTCGAGCAGCGTCCGCTGGCGCCGCGACATGGCTTGCCGCGCGGCCGCGTTCGCGAGCAAGTTCGTCACTGCGGCGCGAATCGCGGCGGCGTCGAAACCGCCCGCGTAGCCCAGGGACAGTCCGACACCCCGCGCCGCGAACCATTCGGCCTCGGGGAGCAGGTCTTGCAGTTGCGGAAAGAAGACCAGCGGCGTTCCCAGGGCCAGGCACTCGTAGACGATCATTCCGCCCGTCGTCAGGGCGAGGCTGGCTTGCGCCAGCAGGCCGGCAAGCGCCTCGCCAGGAATGCCGACGCGCAATGCGATTTGCCCGGAGGCCAGACTTTCGGCCAGTTCCGGCAATCCGGGGAAGGCCGCTCCCACCACCAGGGTGACCGGCATGTCGGGCCAGGGCGCCTGGCTGGCGAGCCAGCGGGCCCACTCGGCGGCGCGCTCGCCGCCGCCCACGACCACCACCAGATTGGCGCCGTCCGGCTCCCGCCAGCGGGCATGCCGGAAAGCGGGGCGCAGCAGGGCATGGTCGGGGCCGGCAAGCACCTTGCCGCCCGCGTGAAGGGCGGGGTAATGGTGATAGGCGTCGAGGACGGTGCCATTGACGATGAGGTCGGCATCGAGCGGGCCGCCCCAATCATCTATCAGCGCGATGCTTCCGGCATACGATGCGCGCAGGACGTCCCAACGCACCTCCAGGGCGCGGGGAACGTCGATCAGCAACAGATCCGGCCGCAACGCCGCCAGTCCCGCCTCCCAGGGCTGGCCCGCTTGCACCGCCTCGGGCCCGAGGCACCGCGCATCGGGAAAAAAGTGTCCCAGAGCCTCGCCCCGCCCGATCACGCTCAGGCGAAACGGCCGGGAGATTTCCCGCAGGACGGCGTCCACCCGAATGGCATGCCCCATCCCACTTGCGCTGGTCGCATCCAGACGCGCGACGAGATGCGGCGGGGTGGTGGGCGGCACAGGCACGGGCTTCACCGCGCCGTGTCCGCGATCAGGCGCGCGGTGGAACGGATGCGTTCCGGGGTGTAGTCCGGCGTCAACCACAGATTGAGCACGCGCGCCTGCCAGAGCCGGGCGCGCGCCGGCGCACTCGATGGCGCATAGGCGGCCGTGCGCGGAAAGAACGTCTCCAATGCCGGGTAGTTGTCCCCGGCGTCGATGCCGGCCGCGCGCAGGCGGTCGAGAACCTGGTCGCGCCGCGTCGCCAATCGCGCGATCAGGCGCCAGGGAGCGACCTGTTCCATCTCGGGAAGCCCAACCGGGCCGCCCGCTTCATGCAGCGCCTCGCGCCACCTCATGGCGATTTCCCGGCGTTGGGCGATGGTTTCCGGAAGGTTCTCCAAGGCCCGGCGCAAGGGCGCCTCCGCGCGCGCCGGAAAGGCGAAGCGCCCGGCGGAGGCCGAATGGAGCAAGCGGGTTTCACACTCAAGGCGTTCCGCCGCGCCGCCCCGCTTCGCTTGCCGGATCCAGCCCAGTCTTGTCGCCTCTTCCGTACCCGCGCCGTCGGCGGGCGGGTATCGTTCAGCCAGCGCGAGCAATTGCCCGGCCATCCGGGCATCGTCGGTCAACACCGCTCCACCCACGCCCGCGTCGATGATCTTCCCCGCGCCGAAACTGACCACGGCGGGCGCGTCGGCGGCGAGCGGAGAAAGCGGGCCCAGCGCGCGATGCCCGGTCGCCAGGCTGTCGTTTTCCACGATGAACCAGCCCCTTTCCCGCGCCGCCGCGACCGTCTCCGCGTAGGCCTGGACGAATCCATACAGGTGCGTGGGCATCACCACCCCGGGCCGGTCGAAGTCGCGGATGGCGGCGGCGAACGCCTGGTCGTCAACCAGCCCGGTCTGTTCCGATACCGCCACCAGCGTGGGGCGATGCCCCGCCGCCACGAAGGCCAGATAGACCTCCGGGCAGATGTTCGAGGGAATCAGCAAAGGGCCATGCGCGCCGAGCACCTCCAGGATGGCCGGCAAGGCATCCCGCGCCCGCCCGAACAGCACCGCGTATTCGCGCGCGAACCCCTCGGCGACCTGACGGGCCAGTTCGGGGAAAGTCGGCCGCATTAGTTGCCGGAATCCGGCGTATCCGGCAGGAGCGCGACCAGTTCCGGATAGCGGGAGGAAAAGATGCCGTTTTCGGGTAGCAGGCAGGGGATGCCGGCGAGAATGGGGAAGACCAGGCCATCGGCCGGACAGAAATACGCCCCCCGCGACCGCCGCAGCGGCCCGCCGGAAACGGGCGAAACATACGGGTGCCCATCCGGCCAGTCGGCCACCGTGGCGCCCGGCTTGCGGGCGACGATCAGCGCCGCCTGGTTGTTCGGGTTTTCATTGGTTTCCCACAGGCGGTGTTCGAGGATTTCCGCGCCCAGCTTGCGCAGTTCGTCGACCAGCCCCTTCACATAGCCGTGGCGCTCGATGTGGGCGCGCGTCGCCGCGTTGCCGAGTTCGTGGGAAGGCTCCCGCAGAACGATATGGCCGCCGGAAACGCGATAGATCTCCGCGAGCAGTTCGGCCTCATGGCCGCCATTGGGCTCCAGCGAGTGGCTGGAAAAAACCACATCGAAGGCGTTGTCCAGGATCGGCATGGCACCCATCTCGGCCAGGAACAGCCGGATCTCGGGCACGCCCCAGTCGAGGAGGTTGCGCTGCCCCACCAGCAGGCGGGACAAGGACAGGTCGAGTCCGTGGCAGTGTGCCGGCTTGTGCCGCATCTGCTTGACGACATGGGAGATCGTGATGGCTTCGCCCGTGCCCACGTGGAGTACGCGTTGAGGGGACATCCCGTCCAGGATGCGGGCAAGCGCGGCGCTCGCCGCGAGATTGGCGCGCGCGAGTTCGGGATCCTGGATCGCCTCGGTGTAACTTCCCGCCTGCAGGTCGTAGGCGGCGAGGATGGCGAATTCGTCATTGCAGCCTTCCTGACTCCGCAGGTACTCCATGATGTTGCGCTTTTCCTGGTACAGGCGGCGTAGCAATCCGGGGTCGATCCCGCCGCGCGGTGGGCTCGTGCTCATGCCGGCTTCCTCGCTTCGACCACGTGGTATTGCTCCACCATGCGGTTGCCCGGGACATCCTGGCGGCTGTGCAGCATCCAGCGGGTGATTTCCATGCCGGCGAACAGGTCGAGCACATCGCGGCGGGAAAAGAAATGGCGGGTTCCGTCATGCTCCCCGTTGAAAAAATCGCCCTCCCCCAGATGCGTCCCCTGGCCGAACAGAAAATGCCCTTCGGCCGCCAGGCTGCAACACAGCACGCCGCCGGGTTTCAGAACGCGACGCATCTCGGCCAGGATCGCGCGCGCCACGGCGAGGCGGTTGTGTTGCGCCGCGCCGCGCTCGACCACCGCGTCGAAGTGGCTGTCCGGGAAGTCGAGGCGAGTGGCGTCGGCGACCTCCAGGGCGCCATAACTCAGGCCTTTGCCGCGAAACTGAGCGCGCGCCTGCGTGATGGCGGTTTCCGAATAATCCACGCCATAAACCTCGAAACCCATGCTCCAGTTGGCGAACAGCAGGTTCTGCGCGGTGCCGCAGCCGATTTCCAGCACCTTGCGGCCTTGGCCGTCGCGCGCGAAGGAACGTGCCAGGAACGCGATGATGTCGGTGTAGGGAGCGATGGGCGCGTGGTTTCCTTCCGCGTAGAGGGCGTCCCAGATCGCGCGGGAAGGAGCGTCGGTCACGGGCCCGGTCACGGCTGTTCTCCCGTCCGGCGGTTTTCCCGGTCTTGCAGCAGGCGGTACATCAATTCGGCTTCCTCCCAATCGTCCTCGGTGTCGATGTCCCGCACCCGGTAGTGCGGCAATTCGACGATCAGCGAGGCGGGCGAAAAAATGACCTCCTCGTCCAGGTAGGCTTGCGCCGTGCCCCAGTAGAACTGGCCCGCGTCATGGTAGGCGGGCGGCAGATCCTGCGAGCGCGAGAAAAGATGCTCCGGGAACAGGGCTTCCACTTCCCCTCGTTCATTGAGGCGGATCGAGCGCTGGATGGGGAAGACGTAGCGGGTGGCCGCGAACACGAAGGATTTTCCGGAAGCGATCAACTTTTCGTAGCCCGCGCGAATATCCCCGGCGCGCAGGAAGGGCGCGGTGGCATAGACGCAGCAGGTATGGCTCACGGGCTGCCCGTCCGCCTGGAACCAGGCGATGGCATGCCGCACGACGGCGTCGGTGCCGGTGTAATCGTCGGCCAGCGCCCTTGGGCGCAAAAAAGGAATCTCGGCGCCATGCGCCTCGGCCACAGCGGCGATCTGCTCGTCGTCGGTGGAAACGACGATACGGTCGAACAGGCCGCTGGCGCGCGCGGCCTGAATGGAGTGGGCCAGCATGGGGCGGCCGGCGAACATCCTGATGTTCTTGCGCGGGATGCGCTTGCTGCCGCCCCGCGCGGGAATCACACAGAGCTTCATGCCAATGCCTCGCGCAGTGCTTCGACCACCCGATCCTGTTCGGCTTCGGTCAGTCCGGGATAGAGCGGCAGGGTGAGGGCGCGAGTGTAGTAATCCTCGGCCACCGGGCAATGGCCGGGCGCGAAACCGAGGCGCCGGTAATCGGGTTGCAGATGCACCGGGATGTAATGCACGTTGACGCCGATGCCCGCCGCGCGCAGGCGCTCGAACACGGCGCGGCGGCCGGGTTTCGCCAACGCGGCAGCATCCAGGCGAATGACGTAGAGATGCCAGGCAGAATCGGCGTCAGGGTCGCGCCAGGGCGTCTTCAGCGGCAGATCGGCGAGCAAGCGGTCGTAACGGTCGGCCAGGCGGCGGCGCGCGGCGATATATTCGTCCAGCCGCGCCAGTTGCGAGCCGCCCAGCGCGGCCTGCATGTCGGTCATGCGGTAGTTGAAGCCGAGTTCGACCTGTTCGTAATACCAGGCGCCATGCGCGGCCTGGGCCGCCGCGTCGCGCTGAATGCCGTGGCCGCGCAGGCGCGCCATGCGCTCGGCCAGGCCGGCATCGTTGCACAGCGCCATGCCGCCCTCCCCCGTGGTGATGATCTTGACCGGGTGGAAGCTGAACACGGTGATGTCGGCGTGACGGCCGTTGCCGACAGGCTCACTCAGGTAACGAGCGCCGATGGCGTGCGAGGCATCCTCGATGACGCGAAATCCGTAGCGGTCGGCAAGCGCGCGTATCGCTGTCATGTCGCAACTCTGGCCGGCGAAATCGACGGCCACCACGATCCTGGGCAGGCAATCCGTCTTCTCCGCCTGTTCCAGTTTCGTGGCCAGGGCGACAGGGTCAAGGTTGAGGCTGTCGCGGTCGATGTCCACGAAATCCAGGGCGGCACCGCAGTAGCGCCCGCAGTTGGCGGAGGCGACGAAGGTATTGGGCGTGGTCCAGAGGCGATCACCGGATTTCAGGCCCAAGGCCAGACAGGCCAGGTGCAGGGAAGAAGTGGCGCTGTTCGCGGCGACCGCGTGGGTGGCGCCGCAACGCGCGGCGACGGCCGCCTCGAAGCGGGGAACCGCCGGCCCCTGGGTCAGCCAGTCGGATCGCAATACGGCCTCGACTGCGGTCACATCCTCATCACGGATGTCCTGGCGACCATAAGGAATGACGCTCGGACTCACATTCCGGCTCGCAGATTGAACTGGCGGATTCCCTCGGCATCGAGGAAGTGCGGATTGCTGCCCGAGTTGTATTCAAACCCCTGCGCGACCGGAACGCCCTCCTCGCCGATTTCATTGAGGTGGAAATCCATGTTCATGCCGTAAAAGCGAATGGAAGGCTGGATCACGAAATGGTCGGAGAATTCCAGGGTGAGATGGGAATCGTCCGCCGGACACATGATTTCGTGGAGTTTTTCGCCAGGCCGGATACCGACCACATGAGTGGCGAGTTGCGGCGCCATCGCATTGGCCAAGTCGGTGATGTGCACGGAGGGGATGCGCGGCACGAAGATTTCGCCGCCGCGCATGCGCCGGAAGTTCTTCAACACGAAATCCACGCCTTCCTGCAAGGTGATCCAGAAGCGGGTCATGCGCGGGTCGGTAATGGGCAGGCTGTCGGCGCCATCGGCGATGAGCTTGGCGAAGAAGGGCACCACGGAACCGCGCGAGCCGACCACGTTGCCGTAGCGCACCACGGCGAAGCGGGTACGCGCGCCGCCGGCCATGTTGTTGGCGGCGACGAACAACTTGTCGGAGGCGAGCTTGGTGGCGCCGTAGAGATTGATCGGATTGGCGGCCTTGTCGGTGGACAGGGCGATGACCTTGTCGACATTGTTGGCGAGCGCGGCCTTGATGACGTTCTCCGCGCCGTGGATGTTGGTCTTGATGCACTCCATCGGGTTGTATTCAGCCGCCGGCACCTGCTTCAGGGCGGCGGCATGGATGACGAAATCGACGCCATTCATCGCCTGATTCAATCGTTCCGCGTCGCGCACATCACCGATGAAGTAACGCATGCAGGGAGCATCGAACACCTGCTGCATTTCGAACTGCTTGAGTTCGTCGCGGGAATAGACGATGAGGCGGCGTGGCTTGAACCGCGCCAGCAGTGTGTGGATGTAGAGTTTGCCGAAGGAACCGGTGCCGCCGGTCACCAGTATGGATTTGTCGTTGAACATCTGGCAGCCGGGGTGCGAAGTGGTTGGACTCGGGCCGGTTTACCTCAGCCGGCGTCGCCGCGCAATCCCGCCGCGACGTTGTAATTGATGTTGATGAGAATATCGAGCTTCTCGGGGGCCGGGTAAGCCAGCACGTCGAAAGAACGTCGATCCACGAAAAAACTGAGTGCCAACAGATTGCGCTTGATTTCGTCGGGCAGGAGATTGCCCTCCACCGACAACTCGGCCTGAAAGAAGGACCAGACACGCTGGTTGTAGGTGAGCGCATCCTCAAGTTGCGCGTCGTGATCCTCGCGTGTCCAGTTATCCCTGAGCGATTGCAATTGCAGGGCCGCCTTGGTCAGCACGGTCGCTTCGAGATCGCGTTGCGACAGCGTGGCCTTTTCTACACTGCGGTAGGCGTCAAGCGGGTTTGCGGGCATTACTGAGCAACTCCTGTTCGTATCGTGTCAATTCACGCGCCGCCTTCAGCGCCTGGTAGTAGTGCCCGTCCAGCACGAAATCACTCACCTTGCCGATCCGTTCGGTCGTGCTGGGCGCCACATGGATCACGGCCTTCACCTGCTCCCAGTAATATTGGTGGTAGCGCGCCAGGTTGGGCATATCCATGTACATGAGTTGCACCGCGAGATAAATCCGTTTGCAGGGTGTATCGGCATCCTCCTCTTTGAGGATGTCTTTCTCGCGCAGCACCGGAACATCATTCAACACCGTCAACTGACAACGGTTGTCGCCGTTGACGAGAACGGCCCCGCCGAGAAAGAGTTTCTCGTGGGGCCGAAGATCGAGCTTTAAAGGCATATGGCGGACTCGCTTACTTCGACTCTGCCGCCTGCTCCAGCAAACGTCCGCTGGTACCGATTCCCACCTCGCCCAGGCCGGCAAGCTGTTCACGAGTTCCCGCGCCTTGTTTTTGTGAATCGGGCGAATCCGCCTGCTTCACAAAACTGGCCACGTCGTTCCACATACCCGCACTGACGTCCTTCAGCGCCACCTTCAGGGAATTAACCTGATCCAGCGCCTTGCTCACTTCCGCATCACTCGCAGACCGGGGATCCAGAGTGGACAGGTCCCACATGGCGCCCTTGACGACCGAAGCAACATCCTGGGGCGCGGGGACGGAACCATCCTTGCCGTTTCCGTCTTTCTGCTGCCCAAGCAAGCGCTCCACGTTCTTGAGCTTTTCTGGCGGTGGAAACGTAAGCTCATCAATCTGCTTGCGCAGGCCAGAAACCGCATTCAGCAGCGTAACCCGTTGCGGACTGTCGATGGGATAAGGCGGGTACATCTTGACGATTTCACCCAAGCCCTGCTCCATCTTGTCCAGCAACTGTCCCGCCTGATTCGCGGAATCTCCCACTCCTCGCACCACCGATGCCGCCTGGGTGAAAGCATCCTGTCGTGCCTGCAACTTCGCGAACATTCCCGCCACCCGGGTTTCCGGCGGCGTTTGTGACGCATCCACACCAGTCGAGACAGACAAGGAACGTGCACCCGAAGCTTCCACCACATGCTGCGCACCAGTCGAAACCGTTTGGCCGACTACAGGGTAATTTGAGCCAGCCCCTGAAATATCAGTGACCATTTTCAGCCTCCTCCCGCGCGTACCCGTAGATACGCGCGGGTCAAGTTACCAAGCATGCCTAGCTTAGAACAGCCTCAGGATTGCCTGTTGCGCCTGGTTGGAAATACTCAACGCGGTGGTGCCCAACTGGTTCTTGGTCTGCAACGACAGCAGGTTCGCCCCCTCCTCGTTGGTATCAGCCTCGGTCAACTTGGTCGCGCCGACCTCCAAGGTGTTCACCATGTCCCCGATGAAAGTCTGCCTGGTGGTCAGGGTGTTGAGGTTGGCGGCAAGTTCGGAGGACTTGGTCTGCAAGGTCGCGATCGCGGTATTCAACGAGGCCTCGATGGCATTCAGTTCAGACGCGCTATCGAGATCATTTGCGGTGATGTTGCCGGTCGTTCCCGCGACGGTCAGAGATGAACCACCACCGGAGATGGCCAGACCGCTGGCGCCGGAGTTGAAGCCGGACATCACGATCTTGGTCGTGGCGTTTTCGTTCAGGTTCACCGTCAGGGTCACACTGCCGCTGGTCAGGAAGTTGGTGCCCTTGTAGCTGGCGTCGGTCACCAGATTGTTCAACTGCTCGACCAGGCGGTTGTACTGCCCGGTCAGGCCGCTGGCGCCGGTGAAACCACTAGCGCCTGCCGCATTCGAGCCGGCCAGAATCGTGCCGCTATTGACTGTGTCGTTGATGGCGGAACGCGCCTGGGTGACGATACCGCGCAGCGCTTCAATGGTGGAAAGCACACCCTTGATGCCGGAATCCGCCGATTTCACCGTCTGAATGGCTTCACTGATGTTGTCCTTGAGGCCGGTCAACAGGTTGGCGCGAGTGTTGTGCCCTTGCGCCGCGAAAAAGTTGGCGGGGTTGTCCACAGCGGAGCCAACACGTTTGCCGCTGGATAGACGTTCCTCAGTGCTTGCCAAAAGCCTGGAGGTATTCTGCAGGCTCATCAGGTTGGAACGCATGGAAGAGGTGAGGCCGATGTCGCCGATTGCCATGATGAAACTCCTTTTCTAGGGTCATTTGAGGGAGGGCTTCTGCCTCCGGGAACAAGGACGATATTCCTTGCCTTGACCCGTTTTCGACGCCGGCTGAAAAAACTTTAGAAAATTTTTGAAAATATTTTTCCGGCCTATTCGGGTCCGTCCCTTCGCTCGGGGAACAGGACGTCGGTGAAGCCGAAGTTGCGCAGGTCGCGGATGCGCCGGGGGTAGAGGATGCCCCAGAGATGGTCGGTTTCGTGCTGCGCAACGCGCGCATGGAAACCGCACACCTCACGCGAGAAGGGATGACCGTACTGATCGAAACCGCTGTAGCGCAAGCGGGTGTGGCGTGGCACCTTACCGCGCAGGCCGGGCAGGGAGAGACAGCCTTCCCAGCCCTCCTCGATCTCCTCGGACATGACGGTCAGCACGGGATTCGCCAGCACGGTGAAAGGCACCGCCTCGGCATCCGGATAGCGTGGATTGCGCTCGACGCCGAACACCACCACTTGCAGGTTCACGCCGATCTGCGGTGCGGCCAGGCCGACGCCATCGTTGGCGCGCATGGTGTCGATCAGGTCGGCGACCAGTGCGTGCAGTTCCGGGGTATCGAAGGCGGCCACCTTCTCGGCCACTTGCAGCAGGCGGGAGTCGCCCATGCGCAGGAGATCGCGGATCGCCATGTCAACGTAGTGATCGGGCGGCGGCGCTGACGCCGCCGTAGCGCCGGCATCCTGCCGGCTGTTCCAGGACGCCGGCAAGGATGCCGGCGCTACAAGGGCGATCGCGGATCGCCATTTTTTTCACACCGAGCATGTCCCGCCGTTGCCGGCGGGAGCGTCCTCGCCGTAACTCATGCAGGCCAGGTTTTTCAGGACGCCGCGCAGACGGCCCATGACGTCGTTCAGGGTGGCTTCGATCACTTCCGCCGAGATCGCGGTGGCGCTGTCGCCGCGTCCGGCGGCCCAGTTCACCGAGACCGCGACCGCCGCGTAGCAGAGGCCGATTTCCCGCGCCAGGTAGGCTTCCGGCATGCCGGTCATGCCCACCATGTCGGCGCCATCCGTCGCCAGGCGGTTGATTTCCGCCTTGGTTTCCAGGCGCGGCCCCTGCACGCTGGCGTAGATACCCCCATTCATGAAGCGCTCCCCGGCCTTCTCCAGCGCGGTGATGCAGCGTTGCCGCATGTCCGCGCAATAGGGCCAGGTGAAATCGAGATGGCTGACCGGCTTGTCGCCATAGTCCGCGAAGGTGGTTTCACGACCGTGGGTGTAGTCGATGATCTGATCCGGCAGCGCCATACGGCCAGGTGATAGTGCCGCATGGATGCCGCCGACGGTGGCGACGGAAACCACGTGGCTGACTTTCTGCGCATGCAGCGCCCAGATGTTGGCGCGGTAATTCACCAGGTGCGGCGGAATGGTATGGCCGTGGCCGTGGCGCGCCAGGAACACCACGGGGTGGCCGTCGAGATCGCCGAAGGTGAGCGGCCCGGACGGCTCGCCGTAGGGGGTGCGGATGACTTGTCGATGAGTGATGGAGAGGCCGGGCAACTTGGTCAGCCCGGTTCCGCCGATGATGGCCAGCATCATTGCTCCTTCATTGCGTAAATTCCCGGCAAGTTGCGCCAGAGACCATAAGCGTCCATGCCCATGCCGAACACGTAGCGGTCGGGCAGGGACAGGCCCACAAAATCCGCCGTGACGGGTTTCTCCCGGCCCAGATCCTTGTCCGCGAGCACGGCGATTTTTACCTCGGCGGCACCCAGTTCCAATAAACGTTGCTTGGCGGCGGCGAGGGTGTGGCCTTCGTCGAGGATGTCGTCCATTACGAGCACGCTGCGGCCGCTCAGATCCTTGCGCGGCAGCACGGCCCATTCGATTTCTCCGCCGCGTGTACCGCTGCGGTAGCGGGTGGCGTGCAGGTAATCGAATTCCAGAGGGAAACCCAGTCGCGGCAGCAGTTTGCCGGTGAACACCACGCCACCGCCCATGACGCAGAGCGCGACCGGAAAGGTGTCGGCGAGGGCATCGGTGATCTGGGAGGCGAGGCGGTCGAGGGCCAACTCGATCTCGGTGGCGCCGTGCAGCAACTCGGCGTTGTTGAACAGTTTCCAGGCTTCGTTGAGGTTCATGCAATCCCATCCAGTCGCGCCGGCATTCCCGCCGGCCACAACAGCCGGCTGGAAGCCGGCGCTACTTGAATATCTATTTACCCGCCAGCGTCCGTTGCCGGCGCGCTTCATACAGACACACCCCGGCGGAAACCGAGACGTTAAGGCTTTCCACCTGGCCGAACATGGGGATGCTGACCAGCACGTCGCAATGTTCCCGCGTCAGGCGGCGCATGCCGGCGCCTTCCGCGCCCAGTACCAGGGCGGCATCAGAGGTGAAGTCGGCGTCCATCAACGCGACGGGCGCCTCGTCGTCGGTGCCGACGATGAGGATGTTGCGTTCCTTCAGGTCGCGCAGGGTGCGCGCCAGGTTGGTGACGGTGAGGTAGGGCACGGAATCGGCGGCGCCGCTGGCGGCTTTCATCGCCACCGCCGAGAGGCCGGCGGAACGATCCTTGGGGGCAAGCACGGCATGCGCGCCGAAGGCATCGGCGCTACGCAGGCAGGCCCCCAGGTTGTGCGGATCGGTGACGCCGTCGAGCACCATCAACAGCGCCGGTTCGCTCAGATCGTCGAGCACCTCGTCGAGATCCTTGGCAAGTTCGATCTGGCTGGCCTGGGCGACCACGCCTTGCGACTTGCCGCGCGCCATCTCATCGACGCGGGCGCCGTTGGCCATGACCACGCGCACATTCTTGTCCTCGGCCACCTTGACCAGATCCTTGGCGCGGCGGTCGCGCCGGCTTTCATCCATGTAGATGACCTGGATGCTTTCCGGGTGATGGCGCAGACGCGCGGTGACGGCATGGAAGCCGTGGATCAATACTCGCTGACTCATTTCTTGCGGCCTTTCTTGTGCGGAGCCGTTTTGGCGTCCATTGCGGCGGGGGCGGCATTGTCCACCAGAGTGAAGTCGATGCGGGTGGTTTCCAGATCGACGCGCGCAACTTTCACGCGCACCTTGTCGCCCAGGCGGTAGCGCTTGCCGGTGCGCTCGCCCAGCATCTGGTGGCGGGCGGCGTCGAAGTGGAAGTAGTCCTGGCCCAGTTCGGTGACATGCACCAGGCCTTCCACGAACACTTCGTTCAGGGCCACGAACACGCCGAAGCTGACCACGGCGGAAATCACGCCTTCGAACTCTTCCCCAAGTTTGTCCTGCATGTAGTAGCACTTGAGCCAGGCCACCACGTCGCGGGTGGCGTCGTCGGCGCGGCGCTCGGTCTTCGAGCACTGCGCGCCGATGTCTTCCCAACTGCCCGGGTTGTAGGTCTCGCTCTTCAGGCAGGCCTTGATCGCGCGGTGCACCAGCAGATCGGGATAGCGGCGGATCGGCGAGGTGAAGTGGGTATAGGCCTCATAAGCCAGGCCGAAGTGGCCGGCGTTCTCCGGGCTGTACACGGCCTGGCGCAACGAACGCAGCAGCACGGTTTGCAGCAGTTGTTCGTCCGGGCGCCCCTTGAGTTTGGCCAGCAAATCAGCGTAGTCCTTGGCGTGCGGGTCGTCGCCGCCAGTGATGAAGAAGCCGAACTCGGCGAGAAATTCCTGCAAGGCTTTCAGTTTCTCCGGCGTCGGCCCTTCATGCACGCGGTAGAGCGCCGGATGCTTGCGCTTCTGTAGGTAATCGGAAGCGCACACGTTGGCCGCCAGCATGCATTCCTCGATCAGGCGGTGCGCGTCGTTGCGGGTGGTGGCGACGATGCGCTCGATCTTGTCGTGCTCGTCGAACAGCATCTTGGTTTCCACCGTCTCGAAGTCGATGGCGCCGCGCTTGCCACGCGCCTTCAGCAACACCTTGAACAGCTTGTACAGGTTTTGCAGATGCGGCATCACCCAGGTTTTTCCCGCCGGCGCCTCGCCGGCGGCCAGCCAGTCCCAGACCTGGTTGTAGGTCAGGCGCGCCTTGGAGTGCATCACCGCCGGATAGAAGCGGTGCTTCTTGATGTTGCCAAAGCTGGAAATTTCCATCTCGCACACCATGCACAGGCGATCCACCTCGGGATTGAGCGAGCACAGGCCGTTGGAGAGTTCCTCCGGCAGCATGGGAATCACCCGGCGCGGGAAATACACCGAGTTGCCGCGATTCAGCGCTTCCCTGTCCAGCGCGGAACCCGGCGTCACGTAATGCGATACGTCGGCGATCGCCACCCACAGACGGAAACCGCGCCCTTCCGGCTGGCAGTACACGGCGTCGTCGAAGTCGCGCGCGTCCTCGCCGTCGATGGTCACCAGAGGCAGTTCGCGGATGTCCTCGCGGCCACCAGCGATGTCCTTCTTCAACACGCCCTTGGGCAGCTTCTTCGCCTGTGCCTGGACGGCGTCGGGGAACTCGTTGGGCAGATCGTGCTTGCGCAGGGCGATCTCGATTTCCATTCCGGGATCGGCATAGTTGCCCAGCACCTGGATCACCTTGCCCACCGGCGGCGCGTGCCTGGTCGGCTGTTCGATGATTTCGATCATCACCACATTGCCGTTGGAAGCGCCCAGGTCTTCGTGGTTGGGCACCAGGATGTCCTGGCTGATGCGCTTGTTCTCCGCCACCACCCACTGGTAGCCGCGTTCCCGATAGAGGCGCCCCACCAGCGCGGTGTTGGCGCGTTCCAGGATTTCCACCACCTTGCCTTCCTTGCGTCCACGTCGATCCTGGCCATGCTCGCGCACCATCACGCGGTCACCACTCAGCACGCCGCGCATTTCCTTTTCCTGCAGGAACATGTCGCCCGATTTGTCATCCGGGATGAAGAAGCCGAAGCCATCGGCATGGCCTTCCACCCGCCCGCTCTTCACCTCGATCTTCTCCGGCAGGCACAGGGCGCCACGACGGTTGATCATGAGCTGCGCGTCACGCTGCATGGCGCGCAGGCGAATCATGAAGGCATCCATCTCGTCGGCGTCCAGGCCCAGACGCCCTGCGAGTTCATCGACGTCCACCGGGCCGGTGGCCTCGGTCACCAGTTGCAGGATGAATTCCCGACTCGGCATGGCCTGGCCATATTTGGCGCGTTCGCGCTCAAGAAACGGGTCTTGCCAGCGCAAGGCCTTCTGGCCGCGACGCGCGGATTTGGCTGGCCGGGAATCGACCGCTTGCGCTTCGACATGCTTGGGATTGGGTTTTTTCGCCCTGGATTCCGTATTGGATTGCTCGGATTTCGCGGGGGAATTATTTGCGGATTGAGATGGAGTTTTTTTCGTTGACATAAAAGTTTGGGTCATTAAAATGCGCGTCTTCTTGGCCCAGGTGGCGGAATTGGTAGACGCACTAGGTTCAGGTCCTAGCGCTCGCAAGGGCGTGGAGGTTCGAGTCCTCTCCTGGGCACCAAGTCAAACAAAAAGCCGGCTTGTCTTCACGACAACGCCGGCTTTTTTCATTTCTGCTTGCCTTCATCAAGTTCCCGTTCACCGCGCTGGACGGGCCGCATGGTATCACGCCAACCGGACGCAAACCTCACCCGCTCGCGGGCATCATGACCGCGCGGCCTCAGGCGCCGCATCCGCCAACAGCGCGTCGATCTCTTCCACCGGCATCGGCTTGCCGAACAGATAGCCTTGCAGAGTGTCGCAATGGTGCACGCGTGAAAGCATGTAGCGTTGCGCTTCCGTTTCCACGCCTTCAGCCACCACGCGTAGTCCCAGGATGTGGGCCAGGCTGATGAATGCGAAGCAGATGGCGGCGGCGTTGTCGTTGCTCTCGATGTCGGCCACGAAGGAACGGTCGATCTTGAGTTCGTTCAGAGGCAGGCGTTTGAGGTAGGCCAGCGAGGAATAGCCGGTACCGAAATCATCGATGGAGAAGCGCAGTCCGTGCGTCTTGAGCGTGTTCATCCTGGATACGGCCTCGTCCACATTCTCCAGCAGCAGGCTTTCCGTGATCTCCAGCACCAGACCACCCGGGCCGATGCCGGCGGCATTCAGGTTCGCCAGCACCATATCGATGAAATCCGGATGATGGAACTGGCGCGCGCTGACATTGACCGACACGCTCAGATGCGCGCTGGCCGCCTGGCCGGACCATATCTTGAGTTGTTCGCAGGCCTGTTGCAGCACTTGCTGGCCGATCGGGATGATGAGTCCGGTTTCTTCCGCCAGAGCGATGAAGGTTTGCGGCGCGATCAGCCCCTGATCCGGGTGCCGCCAGCGCACCAGCGCTTCCACACCGGTCAAGCGCCCATCCTCCGCCACCTGTGGCTGGTAGTGCAGGATGAAATCTCCGCGCAGGATGGCGCGCCGCATCTCCGCCTCCAGGCTGGAGCGGGCCACCACCGCCGCCTGCATGGCGGGGTCGAAAAAGCGGATGGTGTTGCGCCCCGATGCCTTGGCCTGATACATGGCCAGATCCGCCCTTTTCAGCAACTCCTCCACCGCATCGCTCTTGTCGCGGAACAGGGCGACGCCGATGCTGGGGGTGCTGTGGTGTTCAACCGGCCCCAATTCGTAGGGTTGGTTCAGCAAATCCTGAATCTTCAGGGCCACCACTTCGGCCTGATTGGCCGCCTCGGCGGGCGATCCATCGAGGTTTTCCAGCATCACCACGAATTCATCGCCCCCCAGGCGGGCAACGCTGTCACCATCGCGCACGCAGTCTTGCAGGCGTTGCGCGACGTTGGTCAGGAGCAGATCGCCGACATCATGGCCCTGGGTGTCGTTGAGCATCTTGAAATTATCCAGGTCGATGAACAACAGGGCGCCGTGGCGCTGGCTGCGGCTACTGACGGCAAGGGCCTGATGCAGGCGATCCAGCAGCAGGCGCCGGTTGGGTAGCTGGGTGAGCGCGTCATAGAACGCCAGGTTGCGGATTCTTTCCTCCGCGCTCTTGCGCTCGGTGATGTCCTGGAAGATGCCGACATAGCTCACCACCTTGCCGGCGGCATCCTTGACCGCCGTGATGGTCAGCCATTCCGGGTAGATTTCTCCGCTCTTGCGCCGGTTCCATATCTCGCCCCGCCACTCGCCGTGCTCCCGCACACTGGCCCACATGGCCTGGTAGTAGGACTTCTCGTGATGCCCGGATTGCAGCAACGAGGGCATGCGGCCTACCACTTCCGCAGAGGAATAGCCGGTGACCTTGGTGAACGCCGGATTGACCCGCTGAATCACCTGGTCGGCATCCGTGATGACGATAGCCTCCTGCGACTCGAAAGCAATCGCCGCCACCCGCAACTCCGCTTCGATGCGCTTCCGCTCGGATACATCAACGGCCACGGCGATCACTACCTCACGGCCGAAATAGCCGCCCTTGGTCAGCGACACGTCCTTCGGGAAACACTCGCCGTTCTTGCGACGGCCCCAGAATTCAAAATGCTGCGGCTCCCCGGCCCACGCCTGTCGGAAGTGATTGGCGACGGCATCCAGATCGTTCATTTCGGGCGCGGCGACGAACTCCGGCGTCTTGCCGCGCATTTCATCCCGCGTGTAGCCATACATCCGCTCGGCCCCGGCATTCACATCGAGAAAAACGCCGTTCTCGTCCTGGATGTAGATCGTCTCGACAATGCTGTCGAACAGGCCACGATAGCTTTCCTCGCTGGCGCGCAACGCCTCGGACTGCGCCTCGATCCGCCGTGCGCGCCGCTGTAATTCGCGATTCTTGCGGGTCGCCGTGATCAGGCTGCCGAGAACCACCAGGAACAACGCGGCGGACAATACATAGACCGCCATCCGCAACTGCTCGCGATGCCGATCATAAAACCCCGATGACCGGTTCAGCACCGTCGCCGACTCCAGCAAACCGGGCGGCAAATTCATGTGGTTACGCTCCAGTTCGCGCGCATCGAAGAGATAACCGTTCGGGCTGGCCAGGATCGGCGCGATACGCGGCAACGGCGCGCCATGCAGAAACGCCAGCGCCAGGCTGGCGGCGCTTTCTCCCTGCCGAATGCCGTTGGTGACAAAACCGCCCAGCACACCATCGAACTGGTAGACATCCTCCATGCTCAGGATTACGAAGCGGTGCAACGCCGCGATCCGCCCGATCGACTCCTTGAGCGGCAACGGCCGGCCATCGGCGTCGGACAGGCCGCCCAGCGTCGTGAGCACGAGATATTTCTCCGGGCGCTGCCGCAGCGCCCGCAAAAGCTCCTCCATGCGCGGCATGGCCAAAAAAGCGGCCTGTATCTCCGGGTGCTTGGCCAGATCCCTGCGCGCCTCCCGCTCGATCGCCTGATAGGTATTGCTGCCGTCACCCACCAGCACGATTCGCCGCGCCCGCGCGTCGAGGTGCCGCAGCAGGCTCAGGTTCGGCCCGATCTCCTTCTTCTCGAACACCCCGGTCATGCGCGCCGAATCCAGCCAATCGCGCGCGTCGTAGTCGTTCACTCCGGAAAAGAACACCGGGCTGCCGGGGAAAATGGAAGCGAGGTAATCGCGCGCGAACAGCAGCGCGTTGTCATCCGTCACATAGATCAGCGCGGGGCGAACGCCGGCATACTTGAAACGCAGAAAATCCGCGAAAGTCCGGGCATAGGCCGGATCGTAGCGACGCCTCTTGGTATCCAGCGACTCGGTTGAAATCGCCAGATCCAGCCCGGGTTGCGACCGCATGGCCTGAATGAATCCCTCGTGCTGCCGCTTGGTCCAGGGATATTCCAGGTTGTAGGAATGCAGAATCAGGATCGGCACCGATTCCGCCGCCCACGCCCAGCCCGGCGCCAGCGACGCCGCGACGAACACGAAAGCGGCCCGCCAAACCAGAAACAGCAAGCGCGCGCGCGAGGAGGTTCTATTCAGTCCGATCATCGAGTGGGGTCTTCGGTCGCAAAACCGCCGGGCCCACAGTTTCAGCCAGAACATGACTTTCCGCATACCACTTTTGCCAGTTCGACCCTAACGCCGCCGCGCCGGCCGGGGTGGGCGAAGCCACCGCGCCGCCGCCACTACACCTCGAATTCCATCCCTTCTTCCAGGGCCTGCACACGACCCGGCGCGAGGGCGTCCAACTCGCTCATGATGCCTTCTTCGCCGCCGGGCTTGAGGTGGGTGATCCAGACCGAGGGATCGGGGTGCATCAGGGCCAGGTCGGCGGCAAGCGTTTCCGGGCAGTAATGTTTGGAGGCGCGCGCCACGTCGGCCTGCGCGTTGGAAAAGGAACACTCGACGATGAGATGTTTCAGGTCGCCCGCCGCGTCGGCCACTTCCCATAACCCGGAATGGCTGCTGGTATCTCCCGAGAACAGCAGGCTGCCATCCGCACCACGCAACAGATAGCCCAGCGCCGGCACCACATGGTTGGCGGGGATGGCGGTGATCTCTCTATCCCCGAGACGCGCGGGCACGCCGATTTCCAGGGCCGCGTAATGCAGAAAGGGAGCTTCCACACTGGGGATGCGCGAAAAATCCGGCCAGATGCGCCAGTTGAACAAGTGGTCCTTGAGGATTTCCAGCACTTCCGGCAGGGCGTGCAGCACCAGAGCATGGCCGCGTTCGCCCGCCACGCTGTCCAGCAGCAGGGGCAGGCAGAGGATGTGATCGAGGTGGGAATGGGTCAGGAAAACATGATCCACCTTCGCCAGCGCCTCGCGGGTCAGGCGGGTAACACCGGTTCCGGCATCCACCAGGATGTCGTCGTCGATCAGAAAAGACGTGGTATGGCGGTCATCGCCGATCCCCCCCGAACAGCCCAGCACTTTGATTTTCAAGATGAGACTCCCTGTTATTTTGTTGTGTAGGTAAAAACCCCGTCCCAATCGGCCGGGGGCGGATTGAAACGGAAATGCGTGACGCGGTCGAGATAGGCCTGATACAGCTTGCGCTGTTTACCCTTGCCCAGTTGCATCAGCTTGATTTCGGCGGCGTCCCAGCCGCGCGCCTGGTAGTCGGCAAGCGCGGCCTCGAACAAGGCGGCCTCCTTGAGCCGTTCCGGCGACAATTCCGCCGTCACGCCGAGAGGCTCATAAACAGCCACGGGCACTTCCTTGCCCTTGACCCGCACATGGTCGATGAGTTGGAAGCTCAGATCCGGGCAATCGGCCCGGGTGGTTTCGCCAACCAGCACCCCGACGCCATATTGGCGGGTGAGCGCCTCCAGGCGCGAGGCCAGATTCACCGCGTCGGCCATGACCGTGTAGGCCATGCGGAATTCGGAACCCATGTTGCCGACGCTCATGCGCCCGGTGTTGACGCCGACGCCGATCTTCACCGGCGGCCAGCCTTTCGCCTCCAGACGCGGGTTGAGCTCCACCAGCCCCTTCTGCATGGCCAGCGCGACCAGCACCGCGTCGCGGGCGTGCCGCTCGTCGCTCATCGGCGCGCCCCAGAAGGCCATGACCGCGTCACCGATGTACTTGTCGATGGTGCCCCTGCCCTCCTGCACGATGCGCGTCATGGCGGACAGGTACATGTTGAGCATCTCGGCCAGCTGCGCGGCTTCCAGCTTCTCCGAGAAACTGGTGAAGCTGACGATGTCGGAGAACAACACGGTCATCACCCGGGATTCGCCGCGCAGGCTGTAGCGCGCCGGGTCCTTGGCCATTTCATCGACCAGTTCCGGCGGAATGTATTGCCCGAACAGCTTGGTGATCTGCGCCTTGGAACGGGCCTCGACGAAGAAGCCGTAACTCATGTTGAGCACGAACAGGCCCAATACCGCCAGCAGCGAGGCGGCCAGGGGAAGCTGGGCATGCCAGGCGGCCCAGGCGTAGAAGTTGCCCCCCGTCAGCAACAGGCTCAACAGCAGGGTGGCGAGCGCGGACCACAGGGGGGAGATGACCGGAAGCAGCGCCGCCAGAAGCAGGCCGACGATGGCGACGCTGGCCAGTTCCATGCCGCGCACCCCGGAAGGTTCCCACTTCACCGTGCCGTCGAGGATGCCGGAGATCAGGCTGGCGTGGATTTCCACGCCCGGCAGCACTTTGGAAACCGGGGTGACGCGCAGATCCATGATGCCCGGCGCGGTGGAACCGATCAGCACGATGCGGCCCTCCAGGCCGGCCGAGGGCGCGCGTGCCCGCATCACATCG
Organism: Hydrogenophilales bacterium; assembly: GCA_023258975.1. Classification (GTDB taxonomy): domain Bacteria; phylum Pseudomonadota; class Gammaproteobacteria; order Burkholderiales; family Thiobacillaceae; genus PFJX01. Next base: position 492,408 of record JAHFRD010000001.1, read on the forward strand.
CTGGCGGAAACATAGGCGAAGGCGTTGGCGGCGCGGTACGGCACCAGCGCCTGGCCTTCCGCGTCGAGCGGCACCAGCAGACCATCCAGGTCCAGCGTGGCGGGGCGATGCCCCCGCGCCGGGCGGATTTTCGGCGCATCCGACCCCATGCCGGCGCGCGTGGTCATGAACGCCAGCGAGCCGTAACACTGGCCACCGTACTCCATGAGCACCGGCATGCGCCGCGCCACGCCGTCGAAATCCGCTTCCATGTTGTAGAAGGCCGCGCTGTCGGCGCGCTCTTGCAGAACTTTCAGGTTGGCGTTGTAGCCGACCGCGTGGCGTGGGGTCACCCCCTGTTTCACCAGTTCGGCGCAAGGGAACAGCGGCTCGGGCAGTTGCCCGTTGATTTCCACGGGCGGCGCGAAGTTGAAGTAGTAGCCCAGCACGGCGGGGCCACCCGCCAGCGCATCGGCCAGTTTGCCGTCGTAATCCAGTTGCGGGCGGATGTGCGCCAGACTGGCCGCAAAACCGCCGTCCCCCGCCAGCGGGCCTTTCGCCAGACGCTCCAATACAGGCAGTCCGGAGCTCTGATCCGGCTCGGAAAACACCACGTCATAGCCGATGGCGGCCACGCCATACTGCTCGAACAGATTGCGGGTGAGCTTGGCGATCTCCTCGCGCGGCCAGGGCCAGCGGCCGATTTCCTTGAGGCTCTTGTCGTCGATATCGACGATGACCACCCGCTCGTCCACGCTTTGCGGCCGGAACACGCGCAGCTTCAAGTCATACAGCGCGGCATCCAGCTTCGCCACGAAGAACAGGTTGTAGACCTGTCCCACATGCCCGGCCAGCACCAGCAGGAACAACAGGGAGAGTCCGAATTGTCCGAGAAAACGGCGCCTGCGCAGGTCGAGGGTCATGGCTGTTCCCGAGGCTTACCGCAAACGATAGAAGCGTCCCGCTCCGCTCTGCCCTTCCGCCAGCCCATCCAGGCGCTCACCCACCGCTTCGGACAACTGTCCCAGGCGGTCTTCCGGCAGCGGATGGGTCTTGAACAGCAGGGACACGCTCTTGTCGCTCTTCGCGACATGGCCGATCTCGGCCAGCACCGCCGGCAGGGCGTAGGCGTCGTAGCCGGCGCGCGCGCCCAGCACCAGGCCGATGCGGTCGGCCTCGTATTCAGCGTCCTTGTCGAGGCCGCGCGCGACGATCTCGGCGCCGTTGCCGATCAGGTTCTGCACGATCTCGTTCTCATTCTTCAACTTGCTGCCAAAGAACGACCCCAGCGCGGCGATGGCCTGGGATTTCTGCAACAGCTTGAGATGGTGTTTGCGGATCACATGGCCGATCTCGTGGCCCAGCACACCGGCCAGTTCCGCCTCGTTCCGCAATTTCCTGTACAGCCCTTTGGTCAGGAAGACGTAGCCGCCGGGGGCGGCGAAGGCGTTGAGGTCGTCGCTTTCGATCACGCCGAAACGCCAGGGCAGATCGGGCCGCTCGCTTTGCAGGGCAACCCAGCGGCCGACGCGGTTGACGTAACGTTGCAGGCCCTCGTCACGCACCAGGGGAGCGGCGCCGAGCAGGTTCCCGGAAATCTGCTGGCCGATGCGTGCTTCCTCTTCCTGCGAGGTGTTGCCGGAGAGCAGGGCCTTGAGCAACTGGTCGGCGGGTTTTCCCGGCGCGGTGGCGGGCGCGGCCGGCGCCGTCGGCGCCGTCGGCGCCACCGGTTGCGCCGGTGCGGCGGGCTGCTGCGTCTTTTCCTTAATCAGGCCTTTGAGAAATTTGTCGAAATCGCCCGCCTGGGCGAGGCCGATGCCGCAAAGGGTGAGGATGATCCAGGGGAGGCTGTGTTTCATGGTTGCTTACTCATCGGGGAAGGGGTGGCACGGCTTTCCGGCTTGGGCGGATAGGGCACGTCGCGCCGCGTCAGGCTGGCCAGTTGGGCGAATTGTTCGGCATCGGCGCGGCTGGCCGCATAGCTGTCCAGGAGGGCCAGTTCCTCCGGATTGAAGCGGGCGGCCTTGAGTTCGACTTCGTCGAGACCGCGCGCGCCGGCCACCGCGACCACCCTGCCGGGGTCGCTCGGGCGCTTGCCCGCCTCGGCCAGCGCGCCCAGGTCGGGCGGGGTGGAAACCTCGGATTTCACGGAAAGGATGCGCACCCAACCAGTCTTTCCGGCGGCGTAAAGCTGGGTCCAGCCCCCGTCTCCGGCAAGGACGCGCACCTTGTCGCCTTTACCCAGTTTTGCCACGCCCTCCGCCGCCGCGCCGGGGGAGGCTCTCAAGACATCGTCCCGCAGCATGATGCCGGCATTGCCGGGCGCCGCCGCGACCGGTGCCTGCGGCGGCGTGGACATGGCCAGCGCCAGGCCCGGCAACAGAACCGCCAGGAGGAGAGCACGAATTTTCACAGCAAACCGCCGTTACCCCACGGGCCGCTCTGTTGTTTTTCCTGGGGTTTCTCGCGTTGCGGCGACGGGAGGTAACCCAGATCCAGATGGTGCAGCCCCACCGCGCGGGCATATTGCTCGGCGGTGACGCGGTCGACCTGGTAGTGATCCAGCTTCATGAGTTCGTTGGCGTCGAAACGCGCCGACTTGAGTTCTTCCTCATTGAGCCCGCGCAGGCCGGCCACCGCCACCACGCGGCTGGAGTCGCTGCGCCTGCCGCCGGCTTCCAACAGGCCGCCCAGGCCGGCGCCCGCGCCGCCTCCCGCTTCGGCGCGCACGGACAGGATGCGTACCCAGCCCTGGCGGCCACCCTCCGAAACCTGGGTCCAGCCCCCCTGGCGCCCCAGCACTTCCACCGTCGCGCCCTTGGCGAGACGGCCGGCGCTGGTGGCGGAGGGGCTGGCGCTGGCTCTCAGGTCTTCGTCCTTGAGCATGACGCCTGACGCGGCGAGCGCCGGAGTGGCGACAAGGGAGGTTGCGACAAGCGAGGTTGCGAGCAGACAGGCAAGAAACAGAAAGGTTTTCATGGCGATCCAGCGTTGCGTGTTGAGGTAAATGATACAACTGCCCAAGTCCGCCTCCGCAGGTAATATCTCGCCATGCCGGCCATTTCCAACTTCCTCACCCGTCGTGGCGCCGCCCTCCTGGCGACCTCGCGCATCTGGCGCGCCACCCTTGGCCTGGCTGGCGAAGTGGTGGTGGCGGCGGTGTCGCCAGCGGTCTACAACAGCGCCACGCGTACCGTGGTGATGAAACAGATCTACTTCACCGCCGTGCAGATTCTGGTTCCCTTCACCCTGTTTGCCGCCCTCCTCTCCTTCGTGCTGATCCAGATCGTGGTGGGCACGGCCGCCAATTACGGACTTTCCGATTACGCCCTGGAAATGGTGGTGCGCCTCCTGGTGCTGGAAGTGCTGCCGCTGGTCACCGCGTTGTTCGTGGCGCTCCGCTCCGGTTCCGCGATCAATACCGAAGTGGCGCTGATGCGCATCCACAACGAGATCGAGGCGCTGGAAGACAGCGGCGTCGATACCCTGCGTCTGGAATTCATGCCGCGCGTCATCGGCGGCATGCTCTCGGTGCTGTCTCTGACCGCCATCACCAGCGTGCTCGCCCTGGTGCTGGCCTACCTGGCGGTCTACGGCTGGCAACCCTGGAGCCTGCCGGATTTCAGCCGGGTCATGGGCCAGGTATTCGACGGCGCCATCCTCACCAGCATCTGGCTCAAATCGCTGGCCTTCGGCCTGGCGGTGACGGTGATTCCGGTCGCGGAAGGCCTGGCCACGCCGAAAATGCTGTTCATGGCGCCGATTTCCGTGCTGCGCGGCATGGTGCGTCTGTTCTTCGTGCTGATGTTCATAGAGGTGGCCTCATTAGCTTTCAAGTACATCTGAAATGGCTGGGCGATGACGCCGAGCGCCGCGCCCTGCTCGCCACGCAGGAGCGCGCGCCGCTGGTTTCGGTGGACATGCCGCTGCGCGCCAACCTGTCGGCGCTGGACAACATCGCCCTGATTCCGCAATACCGCCACAACCTGGATTACGCCGCCGCCTCCAGCCTCGCCTGGAACCTGCTGCTCCTGGCCGGCCAGGATGGCGCCGCCTTGAAGCGCGACCCGCAACTCAACCCGGTCGAGCGATTCGTCGCCAAGCTGCTGCGGGCCGCCATCGAGCGGCCACCTATAATCCTCATCGACCGCCCCGCGCTGCTTCTGCCGGACACGCATTACCCGCCCTACCTGAGCAATCTGCTGGAACGCCTGTCCGACCACCTCAACGACTGCTGGATTCTGGATTACCGATGGAACGAGCCTCTTTATCCGCTTCCCCTCCCCCGCCCCCTCGCGCTCCGCTGATCAAGAACCTGGAGTTCAAGATCGGCCTCCTGCTGGCCCTGACCGTGCTCCTGGGCGCCGCCTTCATCGGCTACGCCCTCTATGCGCGCGGTGCGTTCCAGGTGAGCCACACCCTGGTGCTCACCGCCGAAGACGTGGAAGGGGTCAGCGTCGGCATGCCCATTTCCTTCTCCGGCTTCCCCATCGGCAAGGTTCGCCGCCTGCACCTGATGGATGACGGCAAGGTGCGCATCGAACTCGCCATTCCCAGGGAAGACGCCCGCTGGCTGCGCCAGAGCAGCGTATTCACGCTGGAAAAGGCCATCGTCGGCGGCGCCAGGATCAAGGCCCACACCACCAATCTGCAAGATGCCGCGCTGGAAGACGGCGCGGTGCGGCCACTGATTACCGGCGACGCCACCAAGGACATCCCGGTGCTGATCGAAAAGGTGAAAAGCATTCTGGCCAATGTCGACAACATGACCGCCGCCGGCGCCCCGATCAACCAGACCCTGGGCCATGTGGAAACCGTCACCGGACGCATGGCGGGCGACTACGGCCTGCTGCAAGGCGTCATGGGCAGCCCGGAAAAGGCGGACAAGGTGGTGAAGGCGCTGGACCGGGCCAATACCCTGCTCACCTCGCTCAACGGCGTTTCCCTGAAAGTCGATGGCGTGTTGGGCAAGGCGGACACCCGCCTGTTCGGCCAGGACGGCGTCATGGATCAGGCACAGCAATCGGTAGCCAAGGTCAACGCCCTCCTCGGCGATGTGCGCGAGAGCCTGAAAAAGGCCGACGCCATCCTCGCCAATGCCCAGACCGCCAGCAAGGACGTCACCAAGATCACCGGCAACGTCGCCGAAGCCACTACCGACATGGCCCGCCTGCGCCTGGAGATCGACGACAGCGTGCGCAAGGTCAATCACCTCATCAACGAGATCAACAAGAAATGGCCGTTCGCCCGCGACGTGGAGATCAAAACGCCATGACCAACCTGGTTTCAAGTGGCAAGTGGCGAGTGGCGAGTGGCGTTTTCGCGCTGGCGCTCGCCGCCTGTTCCGGGTCGCCGCCGCCACCGGACTGGAAAATGAACGCCGTCAGCCTGATCGAGCATTTCCAGGCGCGCTGGCTGGAGGGTGATGGCAAGACCGCCGACTTGGCCCTGGACAAGGCGCGCGACGAAATCGCCAAGACCGGCCGCCTCGACCTGCTCGCCCGCGCCGAACTGGCGGCTTGCGCCACCCGCGCCGCCGCCCTCGATTTCGCGCCCTGTGCGGCTTACGACAAGCTGGCCGGAGAATCCGCCGCTAGCGACGCGGCCTACGCCCGTTTCCTCACCGGCGACTGGCGCGGGCTGGACGTGAAACTGCTGCCCAAACACTACGCCGACCTGGCCGGCGCCAAGGACACCGCCACCGCCAACCGCGCCGTCGGCGAGATCAAGGAGCCGCTGCCACGCCTGATCGCCGCCGCCCTGTTGTTCAAGAGCGGTCGAGCCGAACCCGCCACCCTGGCCAGCGCCATCGACACCGCCTCGGAACGCGGCTGGCGCCGGCCACTGCTGGCCTGGCTGACCCTGCAACAGCAACGCGCCCGGGCGGCGGGCGACAGCGGCGCCAGCGCCCACCTGCAACGCCGCATCGACCTGATTACCGGCGGCAACGCGCCAGCCAACCACTAACGTCAACCCCATGAAAACCTGGAATACGCCAGCCTGGCGCGCCGGCGACTGGCGCGGCTGGCTGGACGATCACGGCTCGCTCACCCGCCGCCTGCAAGCCATCTGCCCGCGCCTGCGGGTGCGACGCCTGAGCCAGCGGATCGCCAGCCCGTACCCCGACGAATGCGCCCCGCTCCATCTGGCGCGCGGCCAACGCGCCCTGATCCGCGATGTCCTGCTGATCTGCGGCGACACCCCCCTGGTCTTTGCCCACAGCGTCATCCCCCTGCCCGGACTCGATGGCCCCTGGGCCGCCCTCTCGCGCCTGGGCAACCGCCCCCTCGGCGCCGCTCTGTTCGCCAACCCCAAGGTGCGCCGTTTCCCCCTCGAATACCGCCAACTCGACGCCCGCCACCCCCTCTACCGCCCCGCCATCGCCCACCTCGGTGAAGCCCCGCGCCGCATGTGGATGCGCCGCTCGCAATTCGCCCTGGCCGGGCATCCGCTACTGGTCACCGAAGTTTTCCTGCCCGCCGTCCGCGCCCACCCCGCGCCGGACTCGCGCGGCCTGAAATAGCGGCGGGAATCCCCAGGGTTTCGCGCTTCACCGAACAAACGACGTTCAGGGTACGCGTGGGTTATTCAGGTTGCCCGTTTGTTTCGTCCACACGCCAGCATGTCGAGATACAGCGCCTCCACCCGTTCCCGCGCCCAGGGCGTGCGGCGCAGGAACTTGAGGCTGGAGGCGACGCTGGGGTCGAGGGTGAAGCAGCGGATGTCGATTCGCCGTCCCAACTCGGGCCAGCCATAAAACGCCACCAGCTCGTTCAACAGTTTTTCCAGAGTGATGCCGTGGAGTGGGTTTTTGGGCTGATTTTCTTGCATGCGTATTGAAGTTCAACGGGTTGTTCGGCTTCCAACAGTCGGGGCGCATGCTACCCGTTTCACCCGCGCTTGGGCCTCGATCCCGCGCCCCGCCCGGATAACGCCACGGCGAAAGGGACGAGGCATAATCCTTGATTCCCCAGTTGACCGCTTTTCGGCCCTCGTGAGGTCGCCTGGATGCTGACATTAGCGCCTTCGATCACGCTCACCATTTGGGTGAGCCCGCTACGCGCCCGAGTGTGCGGTTTTGGCGCTGTCTGGCTGCGTTGCTCCTCCTTGGCAGGCCCCGGCCTGCCGCGTCGTCGCGCCTTGCCAGCCAGCGCCAAAACCGCACACTCGGGCGCGTTCAACTGGGGAATCAAGGATAATCGCCCCCCATCCGGCGCTTGCACACCTGCCCGCAACAACGTCACCCCACCGGGCCTGACGCAAAACGATCACCCCATGGCCGACCCGAATCTCTCCTCTTTCATCTGGTCCGTCGCCGACCTGCTGCGCGGCGACTACAAGCAATCCGAATATGGCAAGGTCATCCTGCCGTTCACCGTGCTGCGCCGGCTCGATTGCGTGCTGGAGCGGACCAAAGCCATCGTCCTCGCCGAGAAGGAAGTCCGCGCAGCCGCCGGGCTGAATCCCGCGCCGTTCCTGCTGCGCATCTCCGGCCAGTTGTTCTTCAACACCTCGCCGCTCGACCTGAAAAAGCTGATGGGCGACCAGGACCACATCGGCGAAAACCTGCGCGCCTACCTGCAAGCGTTCTCGCCGGCCGTGCGCGACATCTTCGAAAGCTTCGAGTTTCATACCCAGATCGACAAGCTGGCCAAGTCCGGCCTGCTCTACCTGGTCAGCGAGAAGTTCGCCAACATCGACCTGCACCCGGAGGTGGTCAGCAATGCCCGGATGGGCGCGGTGTTCGAAGAACTGATCCGCAAATTCGCCGAACTCTCCAACGAAACCGCCGGCGAGCACTTCACCCCGCGCGAAGTCATCCGGCTGATGGTCAATCTGCTGTTCATCGAGGATGACCAAGCGCTGACCCAGCCCGGCGTGGTGCGCTCGATCTACGACCCGACGGCGGGCACCGGCGGCATGTTGAGTGTCGCCGGCGAACACCTCGCCAGCCACAATCCCGACGCCCGCCTGGTCATGTACGGCCAGGAACTCAACCCCGAGTCCTACGCCATCTGCAAGGCGGACATGCTGATCAAGGGCCAGGACATCGCCAACATCATCTTCGGCAACACCCTGTCCGCCGACGGCCTGCCCGGCAAGCACTTCGACTACATGCTGTCCAATCCGCCGTTCGGCGTCGAATGGAAGAAGATCGAAAAGGAAATCCGCGCGGAAGCCGGGCGGATGGGTTTCAACGGCCGCTTCGGCCCCGGCCTGCCGCGCGTCAGCGATGGCTCGCTGCTGTTCCTGCTGCACCTCATTTCCAAGATGCGCCCGGCGAAGGATGGCGGCAGCCGCTTCGGCATCGTCCTCAACGGTTCGCCGCTGTTCACCGGCGGCGCCGGCTCGGGCGAGAGCGAAATTCGCCGCTATGTGCTGGAAAACGACCTGGTCGAAGCCATCATCGGCCTGCCGACCGATATGTTCTACAACACCGGCATCAGCACCTACGTCTGGATCGTCAGCAACCGCAAACCCGCCGCCCGCAAAGGCAAGCTGCAACTGATCGACGCCAGCGGCTTCTGGCAGAAGATGCGCAAGAGCCTGGGCAGCAAGCGTCGCGAACTCAGCTCGGAGCACATCGACGAAATCACCCGCCTGTTCGGCAATTTCGAAGAAGCCAGCCAAGAGGTGGACGGCGCTCGCGTGCCGATCAGCCGCATCTTCAAAAACGAGGATTTCGGCTACCGCGCCATCACCGTCGAGCGTCCCGAGCGCGACGCCGCCGGCAACATCGTGCTGGCCACCAAGGGCAAGGCCAAGGGCAAGCCGCTGCCGGATTCCAGCCTGCGCGACAGCGAAAACGTGCCGCTCTGCGAAGACGTGGAAACCTACTTCAAACGCGAAGTGCTGCCGCACGCGCCGGATGCCTGGATCGACCATGACAAGACCAAGGTCGGCTATGAAATCCCGTTCAACCGCCACTTCTACGTATTCAAGCCGCCGCGTCCGTTGAGCGAAATCGACGCCGAACTGAAAGGCGTCACCGACCGGATATTGACCCTGATCAGCGGGCTGACGAAATGAGCGGAATCCAAGCTAGAATCAATCGATAGACACATCGTTTAACGAATAGAGGGTCGATATGGACACCGTTACCTTGTCGCCAAAATTTCAGGTCGTCATCCCCCAGGCCATCCGGGAAGCGCTCCAACTCAAGGCCGGCGAGAAGATGCGGGTGCTGCGCTACGGCGACCGGGTCGAGTTCATCCCGGTGCGCCCGATCCAGGAAATGCGCGGCTTCCTGCGCGGCATGGATACTCGCATCGAGCGCGAGGACGACCGCCTGTGACGACGGCCCAACACGCGCGCAACGTCGTCGATTCATCCGGCTGGCTGGAATACTTCACCGACAGCGAGCGCGCCCCGCTCTTCGCTCCGGCGATTGAAGACGCCGAACATCTGGTGGTGCCGGTCATCACGCTTTACGAAGTCTGCAAGAAAGTACTGCGTGAACGCGGCGAGCATGCCGCGCTGCAAATCGCCAGCATGATGCAGACGGGTCGGGTCATCGACCTGGACAGCGCCTTGGCGCTGGAAGCCATCCAGCATCCCTTGCCCCTGGCGGACAGCCTGATCTATGCCACCGCCCTGCGCCACGGCGCGACGCTATGGACGCAGGACGAGCATTTCAAAGACCTGCCGCAAGTGCGTTACTTCGCCAAGAATTCCACAGGCTGACGAAATGAGCTTCCCGCGTTACCCGGCCTACAAGGACAGCGGCGTGGAATGGCTGGGGGAGGTGCCGGCGCATTGGGAGGTTGTCCCGATTAAACATCTCGGGAGACTTAAAGGCGGTGCTGGTTTCCCTCATGAACACCAAGGCTCTGAAGGTGAAGAGCTATCTTTCCACAAGGTCAATGCCCTCGCCCAAGCAGCCAGAGACGGTGTTTTGCTCTCAAGCGACAACACCATTAGTCTAGAAACGGCAAAGAAACTCGGAGCCTTCATTTTTCCGCCGAGAACTATTGTGTTCGCTAAAGTGGGCGCAGCGCTTCTGTTGGGAAGAATCCGCCTGCTCAACCATGATGCCTGTCTTGATAACAACATGATGGGGCTGGTAGTTCACTCCGATGCGTATTGTGTGGATTTCGTCAAGAATGCAATGAGCCTTGTCCGATTTGACCTCATTGCTAATCCGGGAGCGGTTCCCTCGCTCAATGAGGGGCAAATTGGAGATTTTCAGTTGGCAATCCCACCCATCCCCGAGCAAACCCAAATCGCCGCCTTCCTCGACCGCGAGACGGCGAAGATTGACGAGCTGGTGGCCGAGCAGCGGCGGCTGATGGAACTGCTGAAAGAAAAACGCCAGACCGTCATCTCCCACGCCGTCACCCAAGGCCTGAACCCCGACGCCCCGATGAAGCCTTCCGGCATCGAATGGCTGGGCGATGTGCCAGCACATTGGGAGGTCATTCCATTGAAACATCTTTGCTCTCTCTTGAAAGATGGAACGCACTTGCCACCTGAAAGAGTAGGGGAAGGTGTTCCTCTTCTGAGTGTCCGCAACATCGTAGAAGGCGCATTTGTTCTTAGAGATGATGACTCAATGATTGCCGATGAAAGCTATCAAGAACTCAGTCGTGCTTTCGTGCCTGAAACCAACGATGTGCTGCTTGCAATCGTGGGTGCAACGCTCGGAAAGACCGCTGTCATTCCAGATGGACTTGGCCTTTTCCATATTCAGCGAAGCTTGGCAATTTTCCGCACAAAGGCTGAATTCTTGAATTACGGATTTCTCAATTTGATATTTCAGTCTCGACCGTTTCAGATGCTTCTTTGGCAGCTTGTTGGCTACTCCGCGCAACCAGGCATCTATCTTGGGACACTTCAAAATATCCGCATACCTGTCCCACAACCAGACGAGCAATTGCAGATTCTTGAACTGATTTCTTCCGCTGCAAACGATCTGACGGTTCTCACCACCGAAGCCCAGCGCGCCATAGCCCTGCTGCAAGAACGCCGCAGCGCGCTGATCTCCGCCGCCGTCACCGGCCAGATCGATGTGCGTTTGCACTGATCGCTTTCTTTATCGCACGATCAACAGTACTCTTTGACGAACGAATCAGCGACTACTCAGGAGTTTTCCATGTCCAGCATCAGCGCCAATGAGCTAAAAACCAAAGGCATCTCGGCCATCGAGGCGGCCCTCAGCGATGCGCCGGAAGCCATCGTCTCGGTGCGCGGCAAGGATAAATTCGTGGTGATGGAGCTGGCGCATTACCACTATCTGCGCGAATGCGAGCTGGATGCCGCGCTGGCGGAAACGCGCGCTGACCTGGCGGCTGGCCGATTTACGACTGAGTCCGTGGACGAACATCTGGCCTGGCTTGATCAAGCATGTTCCAACTGATCTTTACGCAGCAATTCAAACGCAAGGAAATCCAGTTTTTGAAACGGCATCCCGAGCTTAGGCAGCCCTACGCCAAAACATTACTACTTCTGGAAGCCAACCCCGCCCATCCCTCGTTACGCCTGCACCCTTTGCACGGGAAGCATGAAGGCCTGCATTCGGTGTCGATCAATCTTTCATATCGCATCACACTGGAACTGCTGATTCAGGATCAACAAATCATCCCGGTGAATGTAGGCGGCCATGATGCGGTTTATTGATCGCCGCCACAGTCCAGATAAGGCTGACCTTTTTAAGGAATGCACCCATGATTATCGTCACCGATGAAGAAGCCCAGGCTCGTCTTGAGGAGTTGCTCGATACGGTTCAGTGTGAGCCCATCTCCATTACGCAGAATGGACGGGTCGTGGCAGTTCTGGTGGCGCCGCAAGAAATCCAGGAATTACCAGGAGCCAACTTCAAGCAGGTCAGCCTAGTGGGAGCGGTTGAAGCCAACATTGCCAGGGGCGATGGCGCGAAGAACAAATGAGCATCCATAAAGAAATCCGCTTCGAAACCGAGATTTGCGAGCATCTCGCCGAGCACGGTTGGCTTTATGCCGAGGGCGATGCGGCCGACTACGACCGGGCGCGGGCGCTGTTTCCGGCGGATGTGCTGGCCTGGGTGCAAACGACGCAGCCGCAAGCCTGGGAGACGTTGACCAGGAACCACGGCGCGCAGGCCGCTGAAACGCTGCTCGCCCGCCTGCGCGATCAGCTCGACCAGCGCGGCACGCTGGATGTGTTGCGCCACGGCATCGAACTGCTGGGCCTGAAACAGCCGCTGTTGCTGGCGCAATTCAAACCGGCGCTGGCGATCAACGCCGACATCCTCGCCCGCTATGCCGCCAACCGGCTGCGCGTGGTGCGTCAGGTGCGCTATTCGTTGCACAACGAGAACAGCATCGACCTGGTGTTGTTCCTCAACGGGCTGCCGGTGGCCACGGTGGAACTGAAGACCGACTTCACCCAGCGCATCGGCGACGCCATCGACCAATATCGCTTCGACCGTCTGCCGCGCCCCAAGGGCCAGGCCGCCGAGCCGCTGCTGTCGTTTCCCGCTGGTGCCCTGGTTCACTTTGCGGTGAGCAACAGCGAAGTCCACATGGTCACCAAGCTGGCCGGCCCGGCCACGGTGTTTCTGCCGTTCAACCAGGGCGACGCGGGTGCTGCCGGCAACCCGGTGAACCCCGACGGCCACCGCACGGCGTATCTCTGGGAAAAGGTCTGGGCGGTGGATAGCTGGCTGGAAATCCTCGGCCGTTACCTGATCGCCCAGCGCGACAAGAAAAAGCAGATCGAGCGGATCATCTTTCCGCGCTTTCATCAGCTCGATGTGACCCGCGCGGTGCAATCCGCCGTGCTCAAGGACGGGCCGGGCGGCAAGTATCTGATCCAGCATTCGGCCGGATCGGGCAAGACCAATTCCATCGCCTGGACCGCCCACTTCCTGGCCGAGTTGCACGATGCGCGGCACAAGAAGGTCTTCGATAGCGTGCTGGTGGTGTCGGACCGCAACGTGATCGACGCGCAGCTTCAGGAAGCGTTGTTCGATTTCCAGCGCACCAGCGGCGTGGTGGCGACGATCAAGGGCAACGACGGCAGCAAGAGTGGCGAACTGGCGGCGGCGCTGTCCGGCGCCAAGAAGATCGTGGTCTGCACCATGCAGACCTTCCCGTTTGCGCTGGACGCTGTACGCAAACTGGCGGCCACCGAAGGCAAGCGTTTCGCGGTGATCGCCGACGAGGCGCACAGCTCGCAGACCGGCGAAGCGGCGGCCAAGTTGAAGGCGGCGCTTTGTTCAACACTCAGTGCGGAAGAACTGGCGGAATTGAATGACGGCGGCGAGATCGGCACGGAAGACCTCCTCGCCGCGCAGATGGCGGCGCGCGCCGGCCAAGGGGCTGAACAAGGGGCTGAACAAGGCATTACCTATGTGGCGTTCACCGCGACGCCGAAGACCAAGACGATGGAGTTGTTTGGCACCCGACCGGACCCGACGCAACCCGCCGGGCCGGGCAATCTGCCGGCGCCGTTCCACGTCTATTCGATGCGCCAGGCCATCGAGGAGGCGTTCATCCTCGACGTTTTGCAGAACTACACCAGCTACAAACTGGCCTTCAAACTGGCGCACGAAGGCGCGGATTACGACGAAAAGACGGTGGAGCGCAGCGCGGCGCTGAAGGGCATCATGGGCTGGGTGCGGCTGCACCCCTACAACATCGCGCAGAAGGTGCAGATCGTGGTGGAGCACTTCCGCGAATTCGTCTCGTCGCTGCTGAATGGCAAAGCCAAGGCGATGGTGGTGGTGGGTAGCCGGGTGGAAGCGGTGCGCTGGAAACTCGCCATCGAAAAGTACATTGCCGACAGCGGCTACAAGATCGGCACGGTGGTCGCCTTCTCCGGCGAAGTGAACGACCCGGCCTCCGGCCCGGACGGCTTCACCGAACACAGCCTTGCGCTGAACCCGAACCTGAAAGGCCGCGACATCCGCGAAGCGTTC
>JAHFRD010000023.1 GCA_023258975.1 Hydrogenophilales bacterium
TACCGCAACATCCAGAACTTTATCAACATGGCCTATTTCCTCTGCGGAAAACTGGATTTCTCGTTCTCTCGCCGGTTGCCAGCATGAGCGGCTTTACCCACTGGATTTCACCAAGAGCCAACAATGAGGAAGGCCGGATCCTTTTCGTCGGCGGCGAAACTCAAATCTGGCGCGCAAGCTCATCGCGATCGCCCTATTGGCCGCCGTTGGCGGCTACCTGTGGTTCGTGTTCATTCCGGACATCCAGCAGCACGGCCTGTTTCACGATATCCACCAGAGCCGATAAGTCCGAATCCAGCCTTTCCCGGTTCAGCCCGAAATACCAGGCGAGATCCAGGAATGACCGGGATCGCCACTCCAATTCCGGAGAATGCAGCCGGAAAGTCAGTTCGTGGTCGGCATCGAACATGCCATTGACTGTCCATCCGAAGCGTGTGTTTGCCTCATCGTTGCTCTCGGCTTCCCTCAGCACCCGATCAATGGCCGCCGCGACTTCCACAGTCGATTTGAAGTACACATAGGGTGAGCGGAACAGCCCCATGTGCCCCTGACAGGATGCGACCGTCTTAATAACGCCCGTGGCGTTCATGCCCTCCACCAAGGGGCGTATCTTCGGCTCGATCACGGCATAGTCCCGTTCGGATCGTGGCCCGCTCCGCCGGAACATGTCATGAAGTCGCCCTTTAGCCACGGCACACCGCCGACACGCTGGAAGTCTTCGCGGGACACTTCACGGCCGACACGGCAGTGCTGGTGCCGCGCGACACCTCGCGTATCGCTTCCCGCTCATGCGGGATGCCATACGCCAACGCCACCTTGTAGGCGGCCCCGAACACCAGTGCGATCACCACACCGATCCAGGGTAGATATTTCAGGATGTCTGCCTCGGATTTCATGCGGTCCTCGTTCCTTATTGCCCACCAAATCCAGGGGGCATGAACGACATAGGCTGACCGGCCGGCATCGTCGTCGGCGCGGGTGAACCACTCGGCACCATGCCAGTGGGCGATCCCACTCGCGGCGCCACGGGCTGCTTGTCCACATTGGTGACCAGGGCGAGCGCGCTGTTGTCCTGGGCCAGCCGCTTGCCCCCGACCTCCGCCCAGCCCTCGCCGATCCGGGACACTTTCAGTCCATGGGCGGACTGACCGGCCGATGCCTGCATCAATTTCCCGCCCAATTCGATGATGGCCACCCGTCCGGCTTCGTCGCTCATCACGCCGACCAGGCGCGGCCCGGCGGGTACGAGCGGTGCCACGACCACCGATGTCACCGGCGCTGGCGCGGCTTGTCCACCTTTTCTCGGTTTTCCCGAGGGGGAAAGCCCTGTGAGGTCCGGTATAGGCAACTTGTCGGTCGGGAACTTGAGGGTGCCGAACTGTCCGGGCCGGGTCTCCGGTTTCGGGGGGGCTTTCATTTCGTCTTCAACCTTTTTCTGTCGGCGTTTTTCCTCCACGATCTCGGACCTGAGCCGCTCGATGTCCAGCGTGCGCTTCAGGTCGGCCACCGTGGCCTCGGTGCCGGTATAGGGGTTGACCGTGGCCGGGTCCGCCGCGCGGGCGGCGCCAGACAGGAACAGGGCAATCAAGATGAGGGGTTTTGCGTGCATGGCGAATCTCCTGGGTCAGAACACCATTCCCACGGCGGTCTGCATCATCAGGGTTCCGTCGGGCAAAGTGGTTTGGGCCGCCGCCGTGAACGGCGGCAACTGCATGGCGGCGGCGGCATTGTTGGGGTGGCGCAGGCCGGCGCCGCAGTTGTCGTACTGGATGATCTGGCCGTAGCCGTCAGTGACGTCCTCACGCGCCAGGCCGATGACGCCGGCAGCCGTCGTGGTCATGGCCACCGGGCCGGCACAGGTGGTGGGCAAGCCGTTGGCGCCGTCCCAACCACCCGCCGCGCCGGCGGGCGGGCACGCGGCGGCGCCGCAGCCGAAGTAGTTGATGGAGGGCGCGCGCGCCGGATCGGCGTTGTAGCGCGCGCCGAAATACTGCTGCATGGCGCCCGCCGATCGGGCGAGCACATCCATGGTGCGGGTGTAGGCGGCAATCGCCTGTCCGGCGGTATCCACCACCACCCCGATGTCGTCGCCGGCGAGGGTGAGTTGGCCGCCAACAAATGTGGTGCCGGCCTCGACACGGGCGTTCGGGCCGCCGGAGAGGATGGTCACCGGGTGATAGGGCAGGTTCTGGCCGTTGTAGGCGATGACGGCGCGTGCGCCGACCAAAACACAGAAGTTTCGGCCGTAGCCATCCCGGATCGCCACGTCCGGAGATGAACGCAACAACAGGGCGATCGGCGCCAGCGCCCCGGCGGGCGGCTGACAGTAGCCCTGTCCATCCGGCAAGACCGGGGCGATGATGCCCGCCACCCCGAGGTTTAGCCGGGCCTGGGCATCGCCGTCGATGCTGACGATGTTCTGCCGGTATGCGGTCTCCAGGCCGTTCTTGAGCAAGGCGATCCGGTTATCCGTGTCGGCGCGCGACTTCCACTTCAGTTGCGGGCCGAGGAAAGTGTAAATCGCGGCCGTCAGCGCGCTCATCATGGCGATGGCGACCGTGAGCTCGATCATCGAAAACCCGCCATTGCCGCTCCGGCTCATTGCAGTTCCTTCGTGAGCCGTACCGGGTCATAAGACGCAGTCATCGCCGCATCTTTCGTCACCACGCCACGTTTCACCAGGTCGACCAGCACCCGGTGCATCAGCACCTGGCCATGCTCCCTCCCCTGCTCCATCTGGTTGGGAATCTGGACGAAGCGGCCCTCCGCGATGGTGGTGCGGATGTCCGGGGTGTTGACCAGAATTTCGTAGGCCAGCGCCCGGCCGCCTCCAACCCTGGGCACCAGGGTTTGCGCGACGATGCAGTTGAGGACGGTGGCGAAAGCCCCGCGCGCCCATTCCTTGTCGTCCGCCGGGAAAAATGACAACACCCGGTCGACGGTCTTGGCGGCGCTGGTGGTGTGCAGGGTACCGAGCACCAGGTGGCCGGTTTCCGCCGCGCTCATCGCCGCGCGCATGGTCTCCCGGTCGCGGATTTCGCCGATCATGATGATGTCCGGGTCTTGCCGCATGGCGGCGCGCAGGGCACCGAGGAATGACGGGGCATCCTTGTGTATCTCCTTGCGCGTGACCTTGCAGCGCCGCTGCGGCAACAGGTATTCCACGGGATCCTCGATGGTGAGGATGTGGCCGGCCACCTTCTCGTTGAGGTAATCAAGGATGCCGGCCAGCGTGGTGGATTTGCCCGAGCCGGTCGGGCCGGTGACCAGCACCAGACCGGTAGGTTTGTCCACCTGGCGAGCGATGGTGTCGGGCAAGCCCAGGGTGACCAGGCTGGGAATGTGGTCGCTCAACTTGCGCATGACCAGGCTCAGAAGCCCGCCGTTGGCCAGGGCCAGGTTGCAGCGCAATCGCACGCCCTGCACTTCGGCACCGAAGTCGAGGCCGCTCCTCACTTCTTCCCGCAGAAGCGCCGTTTCCTGTTTTTCAACGGCGGCCAGGGCAGCATTGGGATCGACAATACCCAGGCGTTCAAGCAGTACCCGCATCGAGGAATCATCCACCCAGGCCGGATCCCGGATGGCCAACAGCAAGCCATCCTGACGTACCCACGGCGCATTGTTCGTGGTGAGATGGATGTCGGACACGCCAGGTTGCAGCAGAGTCTCGGCGATGAAATCGAACAGTTGCATCAGGGTTCCTTTGCGATAGCGCCCATCACCCCGCCCCACGGCGTGAGCGAGCGCACAGACAGGGAATACGGGGATACCAGGCTGCTGCCTTGCAGATTGCTGAGGGTGATGGGCAGACCCCATGCGTTCACCGTCAACTCGGCTTCAATGCCGGCCTCAACCGGCGCCGCGGTGGCGGCCAGATCCACGTAGGTGTCGTAGCAGGGCAACTCGCCGGTTTGTACGGCGTCACAGGCATCGGCTCGAAACCAGTTACGCGCACCATACGAGAAGGGATCCGTCGCCCGTCTGGCGGCGAACATGTTCTCCAGGCGGGCGACCACTAGGCGCACCCGGCGACCGCTTTCGGCAAACTTCCTCAACTGCGATGCCTGGCCGTTCAGCACCGCATGAACCACGGTGGCCGGCAGGCCGTTGCTGACCAAGGTTCCCTGGGTGAATACGCCGCTCGCCGGATCCAGGCCCGTGCCCTGCACACGCACCAAATCCGGCAGCCAGAGCGCCATGACGTGCCAGCTCACCATGCCATCGGTCTGGCGCACGCTGGAGGCGGCCTGCAAGTTGTAGCGTGGCGTGACGCCGGCGCCGGCCAGGGCTTGCGCCATGTCGATCTGCCCAACTTGCGCGCCGGTCGTGGCCGAGTTGAAGTCGTACCAGCGGGCCAGGCGTGCCGCCGCATCCTGGAGGTAGGCGGCGCGATCGACGTCGGCGCGGTTGGTTCGCGCCTGATCCTCGCTCCGCAACATCCCTACCGACACGGCCACCACCAGGCCGAGCAGGCCCACCAGTAGCATCTGCATGGCGAACCCGGCCTGGCGAACCTGGATACGATGGTGGGCGCAACTCGGCGGCATGGTTACAGATTCGACGAGAAGCGATAGACCACGTTGGTCAATTCCGCGCCGTTGGCCACGCCGAGACATTTCAGGTTGGCTGTCCAGGCGACCGGCAGCACCGTGGTCGGGTCCGTGCCGTTGCAGGTATTGACGGCGATCTGCGCGATGTTGTTCGGGATATTGGCCGCCGTGAGCAACCACATGGTGCCGATGCCGCCCGCGGCGCGCGTGATCTGCAAGGTCGATCCCGATTGCACGCTGTCCAGCGCCATGGCGTTGGCCGCGCCCATAGGTTGTTCCTTCATGAACGGCTCGGTCCAATTCGGCCGCAGATCCAGGCCGCAGAAGTTGTTGGCGGCGATGGCCAGGGTGCGATCCCAGAGCACGTCGAGCCGATTCGGGTAGCAGCCGGTTTGCGCCTGGAAGCGATCCAGGGCGCCGCCAACCTGGTCGAAGGTCATCATCAGGGTTTGCGCCCTGGCGCTCTTGGTGCCGCCCTTGAACAGGCGGAAAGCGCCGAAAGCCAGAATGCCCAGAATCAGCATGACAACGGCGAGTTCGATCATGGTCATGCCGGCTTGGCCGCGATGGCTGGCGCGGCGGGAGAGGTCGATCATCATGGGTGGTGCTCCTTTGGTGGGTGGAAGAACGGCGTTCATCCCGGCACGCTGGCGGCCAGGATCGGGAACAGGGTGAGATAGGCGAACACCAGCAGCATCACGCTGCCCAGTAGAATCGAGACGACCTGCATGTTGCTTTGCACCCGCGCGGTGGCCTCCTCGACCTCTTCGGCCAGTTCGCGGGTGAATTCCTGCAAAGCCACCGACAGCGAGCCGCCGGATTCCTCGGCCGCCGCGACGCCAGAGGTCACGAAGTCCGGAAACGCGGAACGGGTCACCGACATGGATACGGTCTGCCCGGCAGTCAGCAGGCGGGCGAAGTGGGCGAAGGACTCGTGGGTATCCGGCCTGCGCGCCGCACTGGCAACGACGGTGGCGCACTCGTAAGGCGGGATGCCGGCCTGATAGAGCATGGCGAACGCGGTCCAACAGGTGCCGTGATCGGATTTCTCGGACATTTGGCGCCAGGCGGGCCAGGCATCCAGTACGCGCGCAAACCGCACACGGTGGCCGAATGCGATCAACAGGACCGGGGCCGCCATGTAGAGCGACCCCCATATCGCCAGATTGGCGTGCAGGGCGTGTGAAACCGCGAAATACGCCTCCTGCATGGGATCGGGCCGCTTGCCCATTTCCTTCATGAACTCTTCCGGCATCGGCGCCAGGAAATAGGTCGCCATGAACAGCGCGATGTACATGAAACCAGCGAGCAGTTTCGGGGTGCGCATGGCGCTGGCTATGCCCTTGGCCAAGCGGCTTTCCCGCTCGATTTCATCGGCCAGACGCTTGAAGGCCTCGCCGTGGTCGCCGGAACCATCCGCCGCGCGGATCGACATGGCATGGATGCGCGGGAACCCGGCGGCGACCATGGCCTCATGGATGGGGGCGCCATCAAGCATGCGCTGGCCCATGAGCACAGCGCCCTGACGCAAAGCGTCGTCACGCACGAAACTGGACGCGCTTTCCAGCGTGTCGATGATGGGGCGTCCAGAGCGGAATCGCCTGGCCAGCACGCGGTAGAAGCGGATCAATTCCTTCCTGGGCATCTGACCGCCAGAGAGCCAGTGGGAGAACGTCGCCTCCAGAGAGAACTGAATCTGGCGGGCGCGCATCGAGGATTGTTTGATGTGCGCGTAGGCCAGATCCTCGTTTTCCGCGAAAACCACGCCCTTCACTTCCTGGTTCCGGGCATTGGTGGCCGTGTAGCGATAAGCGAAGTGGATCATGCGTAATCCCGATCGACGCGCTTGGTCAGATCATCCATGGACACAACGCCCTGAGCCACCAGCATCAAACCGCGCGCCCACATGCTTTGGCCGGTGGCGATGCCTTTCTTCTGTATCTCGGAAATCGGTGCCCCGGTTTCGATCAACGATTGCACCAGGTGCGCTTCCAGCACCTCGTAGACCATCCGCCGCCCCCGGATGCCGGTGCCACCGCAGTGTTCACAGCCCTCGGCGACCATCGGTAATTTCTTGATGTTGCCGATCCAGGGCTTGTTGAGTTCATCTCGTGTGCCATCTCGCTGGTCCGGCCGCTTGCAGCGCGGACACAGCACGGGCACCAGGCGCTGCGCGACCACGCCGCGCAACGAGACCGCCATCTCTTCGATGGATGCGCCCATCTTCTTGAGCCGGAGAATGGCGCCGGCCGCCGAGTTGGTGTGCAGCGTGGTAAACACCAGGTGGCCGGTCTGCGCGGCGGCCAACACGGATTTGACGACTTCCAGGTCATCCCGCATTTCGCCGTAAAGAATTACGTCCGGCGCCTCCCGCAGCATCGCCTTCAGATAGATACGGAACTGCTCGCCCTCATCGTCCTGGCTCTTGGCATGGATCTCATGCTGTATCCAGGCCGGGTTGCGGTACTCGACCGGGTTCTCGACGGTGATGATCTGCCGGTCGATTGCGTCGATCTCCTTCAGCATGGAATACAGCGTGGTGGTCTTACCCGAGCCGGTGGGGCCGGTAACCAGCACCAGACCGGCGGGCGATTCGATCCAGCGCCGCAGGATGCGGGTGGTGTGGTCGTCGAAGCCGATGGACGCGAAATCCGTTTCCTGCGCTTGTGCGTCCTGAACCCGGATGACCGCGCTCTTGCGGCCGTCACGGTCCTGCACAAGTTCCATGCGGAAGTTGTACCGAACCAGAATGTCGGCATATTTCCGCTCGACCTCCGGCGCTTTGATGATGACGCGCGTATCGACCGGACCCGTGACCACGCGCTCGCCGATGCCCGCATTGCTGACCAGCATCATCATCAGCCGGTCGAACACCTCCACGGTCAGACTCTTGACCATCTCCCCCACGCCATCGCGCTTGATCTTGAGCTTGCCCGCCAGATCGGAGCGCCACAGGTAGATGTCGGAAGCGCCCTGGTAGCAGGCATGGCGCAGGATGCAGCACATGACTTCCTGGACCAGTCCGGGGTTATCGGAGTCCGTGCCGGTCTGCATGGCGGAATTGAACGCTTCAATGGCCTCGTTCAGTGCCGGAATGGTCTTGGCGTAATAGCGCCGATAGATCGCCTGGATGGTGTTTTCCGAAGCGATGACGATGCTGGGCGCGTGCTCGTGAAAATGATTGCGCGCATCGTTGGCCGATTGCATCGAAGTCACGGCCAGCAGCACGCCGCCGCGTTCGTTGTGGCCGATCGGCACGTAGTCGTGCAATTCCGCCATCAGACCAAGAAAACGACCTAGTTCGCTCACGTCCAGGGACTCGACCCGCTCCGGCGCGAAGTACGCGGCCCCCGCCTCGATGGACAGCGCGCGGGCCACCGTTTCGCCCGAAACCATGCCGATGTCGCGCATGATCGTCGGCAGCGATTCCCGCGTTACTCGCCGCCGCTCGATGGCATGGCGGACATGCTTGGGCTTGACGCCCAACTCGATCAGGATGGACTCCAATGGCCTTGATCGGGCGCCGGCAACAACCACTTCGTTTTCCGGGCCTTCGTTCGACACCGGGTTGTGGCGCGCCGGCACGGCAATCGGCTGCCGGGTAACCGGCATCATGGTGGGCGGCATCACGGTGGGCGCCGCATCAGTCCGCAGGTCAGGCTCCGCATCCCGGCGGAAGCGGAACCATGAGTTGCTCGCGGCGGTCATGGCGCCACCCCGTATATCTCGGTTGATGCCTCGAAATGGTCACCGCTGAGCTTGAGTGACTGGATAGCCGACAGATAAACCACGTCATCCAGAAATCGCTTGAATTGTGGATAGTCCGAATAACGGCCGCGCAGGCTAAGCCTCACGGCACGGATGTGGCCAGCGGTCATCGGCACTTCACGCGCAAATACCTCGGGGCCGCTAAAGGCCGCTTGCTGCTGGTTTGCCGCCGTGCCGATACGTTCAAGGACAACAGAACGCGCCTTGGCCTGGCGATTCAAAGCCACGATGAAGTCCGACAAGGCGTCATTGATGGAACGTGCTCGCGCGGGTGCCTCCAATACCCCCTCGGGTTTCGAGTCAACGGGCGAGTCAACGGGCGTAATGGCGCGTAGCGATGCGCTGGCCATTTGCTCAGCACGTCTTGCGGCTTCCAAGGCCATTCGCGCGGACGTGACTTCATCCCGCGTGTCGCTGGCGTCAAGCACCAGGCTCGCCGCGGAAAGGAGCAGCAGCAGCGTTGCCGCCGGGACAACTAAAGCGGATGCGGACTTCATCGAGGGCTCCGGAGTATTCGAGGGCGGTGCGTTGGCAGCCAGGCCTGGACAAGGCGAATGCCGCCGCCAAGGCTTTGGCGTCGGGTTCGTCGGCTACGTCGGTGGCGCGCAGGCGCAGCGGCACGAACACGTCATGCCGGGTTTCTTGCGCGGTGAATTCGGATTCGATATGCGAGCCCGGTAGATACAAGGCTTCCGCGTCGGCCAGCCCGTCTCGTGGGGACAGGCCCACCAAACGGGAGAGCACGGGCAGATCGCCGGCTATGGCGCGTCCGATGGCTTCGACATGCTGTGCCTGCCGGGTCCGCGCTGCCGCCGCCTCAGACTTCAGCGCATCCAGCGACTGGCCCCCCATCCACCACCAGCCACCGGCCCCCAGGCACAGCACGGCCGACGCCGCCAATGCGGATAGCCAGGCCAGGCGCGCGGGAACGCCGAGGATGTCATCCTGCGAGGGATACACGGCATAGAAGCCTTGCAACCCCTCCAGCGCCTCAGTCTGGTTGAAACCTGCCGGCTCCGTATCCTCGGGCAGGCCGAGACTGGCGAGGAACGCGCCGTAAATCGCTTGCAGGTTGTCTGGGTTGACGGAGATGTGCGCCCTGGTCTTGCCGTCCGACTGTTGCGCAAAAAAGACGGCAATCGCCATCGCGCCATCCGCCTGCTCGCCGAACACGAATCCGGTCACGTCGGGCAGAGCGCCACGCTGGCGCAAAGCCAGGCGATCAGCCAAGGCGGACAAGGGCGCCAGGCGATGGCCCTGGGCGCGCGCCTCAGCGATGCGCGCGACGGGTGTGCCATAAACCGTGAGGCCGGCGGACACCACGCCCAGCTTCGCGTAACTGGCTGTCTCGCGTATCAGACGGCTCTTGGCTGCGGCATGGGGCATGGGCTCCGGCAACACCAGGCGAAGATCGTCCGCCGTGACGGACAAGATCAGCGGGCAATCCTTCGGTACGTCCTGGACGCGCTCCGCCTCGCTATCGCCATGCAGGGCATAGATCACCTCGGCGCCATTCTCCAGACGCGCCAACAGGCAGGCCGGTGTGGGCCGGGACGACCGGCGCAACGAGGGGTTGAACAATCGGCGCAGGCTGAAACGGACGCGCGGCGCGATACGGGCGGATGTCGCCCGCGCCGCTTCGGTGGTGGTGGGAGTGGCCGGGCACGCGGGTTCCACGGGCGGCGATGCCGCGCCTCCCGTGCCCGCCTCCGGCCCCCGCACGGCGCGCTGCCGCAACAGTAGGCGGGACAGGCTGGGCAGCTTTATGGGCAACTTCACAAGGGGCAACCTCACAGGGCCTCCGTGAACAAGGTGTCCGTCCGGCGGGCGGGAATGATGTTGGCCTGCAACAGGATGGCCACCTCGGTGGCCGATGATTTGCGGTCGCCCGAGGCGATGCGGTCGGAATCGTTACTGGCGTTCTGGCGGATGCCGCCCAGGACCACGGTACGGCCGTTATCGACCAAGGCCTGCATCAGCGATTGTTTGGAGGTCTGGCGTGGCCCGGTCAGTTTCATGCCGCCGCCGACATCGAACTCCACCAACTCCTTCACGGTGGAGAGCACCGGCACCAGGGTGATGTCCACCTGGCTGTCGGAGAGGATGTCCGGGATCACCGACAGCGAAAGGCCATCGACGGCGAACGAGAGCGTGCTGGACCCGTTGGTCACCGTGGTGCCGGTGGTTACCGGCGGGGTGACCGAACCGACATAGGGCACTTGTTCGCCGTTGAAGATGGTGGCGGGCGTGCGGTTCATCGCCGTGATCGACGGCTGGCTGATTACGCGCAGGTTGGTCTTGTCCTTGAGCAGTTTCAACGCGCTGGTGACGTTGGCGCCGGCATAGGACAGCGTGAACACGGGATTGGTGACGGCCGCCGCGCCCGCCACCGCAAGCGTCGTTCCCTTGAGGTTGCCGGTACCGAATATCCTGGACCAGTCGATGCCAAAGGCGAATTCATCGGTCAGCGTCACCTCGACCACCGCCGCCTGAATCTCGACCCGGCGCATCGCGGTCTGGGTGTAGCGGTTGAGGAAGTCACGTACCCGCTCCAGCGCCGGGCCGGGGCCGCGCACCATGACCAGGCCGGCGTCGCTGGCCACGTTCACGCTGGCATTGGCGCCGGCGAGCTGGGTGATGAACAGCGCCAGGGCCTGCGCGTTATTGCTCGACTCTCCAGTAACCTTGAACTTGGCTTCGATGCCGCCAACCGCGCCCACAGCCTGACCCATGCCGCCCGACGATGAACCCGATCCGGCCGAGACCGGGTTGCCGCCCACGACGTACTCGGCCTTGAGCTTGGCCATGACGTGCGGCGGCACACGGAAGGTGTACACCGCCTGATCGGCCACGGTCACGCTACGGGTTTGCGCGTCGATCACCGCGACCAGGCCGGCGGCAAGGGCCGCGCGACGCATCGCATATTCCGGAGAGACTCGGGCCAGCTTGATGCCGACCACGCGAGCCCGGTCCACGTCGCTGACGAACGCCAGCGCATAACCGTAGCGGTCGGCGATGCTGGCCAGTACGTCGGCCACCTTGCCGGCCATGTCGATCGTGACGTTGCCGGCGCCGGGGTCCAGATCGGTAGGCTGGATGTTCGGCACCTGGTCGGCCGAGTCCACTTCGACCAGGCCGATCCGGCGTTCGTCCTTCTTGATCTCGTCCACGGCCATACCGACGGCCTTGGCCGCGTCCTGAGCCAGTAACTCGGACTTGCTGGGCCGGTCGGTCGCGCAGCCCGCCAATGACAGAGCGCACAGGGCGGCGATTAAATGGGAATGTGTCACGGGGATCACCTCACGTAGAGCGTTTTGTTGGAGCGGGCGTAGATGCCGTACAAACCGTGCGCGCGCAGGACTGCGTCAACTGCGGCAAGCGGGTTGTCGCCCGTGTACTCGCCGGTGACCGTGGTCACGCCGCCGGCATCGCCGGCGCCCCAGACCAGGGCCATGCCGTGACCGCGCAGGAAATCGCGCAGGGCATAGGCGAGATGGTCGCCGTAGGCGAGTTTGAGCAGGGTGGGCACGACGGCGGTGAGCCCCGGCGCCATCACCGGGCTACTTGGCGCACCAGTCGCCATGCCGCCACCGGACGCGGGTTGGGTGACCGAAGCGGTGTCGGGCTGACGAGGCTGCAAGGCGGCCAGCGATGTGTCGGCGTGGCGTATGGAGACGACACCATCACGCTCACTCCAGGCGCATCCCAGCGCATCGGTCAGCCGATCCAGAACCACCGGCAGCCGACCTGACACTCCCCGAGCCGACACCAAAGCCGGGCCGGCGGGACAGTTTTCCAGCACCAGCGCGACACCACCGGCTTCCGCGACCCTGGCGAAGGCATCCTGTGGCACGACCTGGTCGAAATCCGGAATGGATACCCGCGTCTGCGCGAAGGGCGCCGCCGCCGCCGCAATAGAGAGGAACGGCAGCAACATCAGTACAGCTTTCATATCCGCACCCCGCCGCTGACGAAGCTGACCAAAACCAAAGGCTTGCTGGCCACCGTCGACGCGATGACATGCACCCGCCCCGGATCGACGCCCGCCTCGGCCAACACCGCCCTCACCCGCTCGCCTCGGCGCTCGGCCCATTGTTTGCGCGCCAGCGGACTGCGAGCGCCACTGTAGGCGAGGACATGAATGGTCCAATCGTCACTGTGTTGCCTGGCATCACGGGCCAGCGACGCCAGATCAGCCTCTTGCCCCAACAAACCGTTGCCTTTGAACCGGACCACAATCGGTTTTGCCGGAATGCGCGCGGGATGCAGCGACCAGGCCATCTTGAGAACGGTCGCGGGCTGGGCGGGGCTGGACGCTCCAGCTGGCGCCGCCATCGACGCGGCAGACGCGGTGCGTGTCGTGGGTTGCGCGGCGGTGGTTGACGAGGTGAGTGACGAGCCCGTCAGGCCACCCAGCTTCTGCACCACGAAGCTCCCGGCGAATTCCGGCAAAACCGCCGGCAAAACCGATTTGATCGGAGTAGCGCCCGGCACAGGCGGCGTTGGCGCGGCGCTCGCCACGGATGGCGCCTGTTGCGGCGCGATCGCGGCCACGCGCGGCGTCGGCGCGGATGGCAGCGCGGCCGGTCCAGGCTCGGAAATGGGCGCGGCCGCGCCGTAGAGCGCGCCTTTCACCGCCAACGGCCGGCTGCCGGCATAGCGCACCGCCGCGACGCCGCGCCCAAGACGCAAGCGCCAGTCCGTGAGCACCCCTTCGACCACGATATAGGGACCATCGGGCCGCCAGTCGGCAAGCTGCTCGCCGCCAGGCCCCAGCTTGAAGATGGCGGGTACCGGACGGCCGGGCGTGAACTGGAAGAAAGTAGCCGCCCCATCGTCGAAAACATTGGCGGGACGGGCGTCCGGATCGCCCACACTGCGATAGTCGAAATCGTAGGCGGCGCCCCAGGACACGAGCGGCCAGGTGGCCAGTAACAGCGCGCGGATGAGCATGAGAGGATTCCCGTTCATATTTTGGTGTACGGCGCCAATGCCATATCCCGGTTGACGATCACATTGAGCTTGTAGCCCGCGTCCAGGCTCAGGGTCGGGCTGATGTTCTGTTTCTTCTCCAGCACCCGGCGGGCGGTCTCGGTGAGGATTTGCCCGGCCGAATCGGTCAGCGTGGTCGAGCCGCCGGCCTGGTTGATGACGGTGATGTTGGATTGGTTGGAACGGTCAAAAACCTTGGCGATGCCGGCGATGAGGAAGCCCGTGCCGAACATCTGCCAGAAATGGTTGTTCACGTCTGCCGGCAGGCCCGACCGCCCCATCGAATCGGCGCCGCCGAACCCGGACAGCCGCACGCTCTTCCCGTCCGGAAAGATCAGCCGCGAGAACGCCATCAGGACGCGCTCCTGCCCCTCCGCCACTTCGTTCATGTAAGCGCCATACAACCTTGACCCCTTCGGGATCAGCAGCCGTGTGGCGCGCACATCGTCGTAAACATCGCGGGTCACGCGCGCGGTGATGGAACCGGGCGCATCGCTGGTCACCGGTGTCACCAGCACCGCCGGGATCACCGTGCCCTGGAACAGCATCCAGGGCGAGGGCGCGGCCGTCGCGGTCAGCGGCGGCTCGGCATCCGCCACGGCGCGTTGTTCACTGGCCCAGGCGTTCTGGGACTTGGCCGCCCCCGCCCCGCCTCCACCCGCCTGCGCCGATTGCAGCGCGCGCTGCACCAGGGCCGCCGTGGCCTCACCGCCGGCAGCCGCCGGCTGCACCATCCCGGAAAGCGCCTTTTCCACGGCGGAGAGTGCATCGTTCTGTGGCTGCGCGGTGGCGGTCTTCGTTGTGTCGAATTCCTCGTAGGCGGCCATGGTCGCCGTGGCACCACGCGCCGCTTCCTTGCGCTGCGCGTAGGCGTCCACATCGGGCGTGCCGCCAGCCGCGCCCATCCCGGCAGGTGTGGGGCCTGGCGAGCCCGGCGGCATCCGATAATCCTGCCCCGGCGCGGGAAGCGGCACCGGGCCGGACGGCGCCAACCCAGGCGAGGCCGGAAGCTCGCCAGCGCGGGGCACCTCGTCGCGGCCGGCCTGCTCGCGCGCCCTGGCCGTGACATCCTCGGCGCGACCGGGCTGGATGGTGGCCGCCGGCGCCTTTTCCTCGACGACGTCCTTCTTGTGGAGCGCCGTGTACAGCAGCCCGCCGCCCACCAGCACAAAGAGAAAGCCGAACAGGATGGGCATGAGATTGCGAGGGAAGCTCTGAGCGCGTGCCATCAATCCCCCCATGGCCAGAAGGAACTGGAAGCACCCGCACGGGATGGGAAGGTCACTTTGCGGCCACGCGCCTCGATGCGCACTTCCTCATCACCCAGCTTCAGCAGCCAGCCCGGCGCCGTGCGCGTGGCCTTGAACCAGTCGCCCTCGACCGGCACGTAGGCCGCGATCTCGGTCTCACCCTTGGCATCCACGGCGAACAAGGCGGGCGAGACCTGCGCGCCCTTGGGCAGCCTGAACCAGGTGAAGCGGCCATCGTCGAACACCGCCGACGGGCGGAACTCGGCCGTCCCCTCGATCTTGTAATCGAAGGTCGAACGTGAAAGGTCCACGCTCACCGGCGACGGACCCGCCGCATCATCCGCAACG
This sequence comes from Hydrogenophilales bacterium, assembly GCA_023258975.1. Classification (GTDB taxonomy): domain Bacteria; phylum Pseudomonadota; class Gammaproteobacteria; order Burkholderiales; family Thiobacillaceae; genus PFJX01. Next base: position 14,909 of record JAHFRD010000023.1, read on the forward strand.
CCGCCGACCAACCCGTTGCCAGGAGCGGCAGCCGCGCCCGCCCTGCCCTCGCGCGCCTGCTGCGCCGCCTCCAGTTCATCGAACGCCGCGCCCGGGATGTACCAGGACACCCGCTGATGCCACCGCTCTTTCTCGCCGTGGCTTTCCAGCACCAACTGATACACGCGCTTGTCCGTGATGACCGTGCCGGAGTTGAACGAACCGGTCTCGAACGGGCGGATGAAAACGTGGCGTTTGTCGCCGGCCACATGGCTCTGCCAGCGTGCCGTATCCGACAGATACAAACCCTGCACCCGCTCGCCCGGCTCGAAGGCGAGCACCGTGTACATACCGGCGCGCGCCAGCACCGGGAACACCTGATCCGGGTTCCAGGCATACACCGCCAGGCGGGTATCCGCGAATGCCGCCGCCTCTGGCGCCCTGCGTGGCGGCGCTTCCTGGATCGGCGCATCGGCCCAGGCCGGCGCGGCCAGGAAAACCAGGGTCAACCAAGCTCTCGTTTTCATTTGATGTCGTCCAGGCTGTAGTGGGTCACATAGAACCCGATCGGATTGAGGCGCAGCCGCCGCTTCATGTCTTCGTCAGACCCCACGGCGGAAGGCGGAATCAGGGTGAAATGCAGGGTGAGCCGCTGGTGTTTTGAGGAAATCGTGTTGCCGGCGATCTGCTCGGTCACGGTCGCGTCGATCACCGCCACATCCTTGGACAGGAAACTCGCCGGCATGAGGTCCACTTCGCGGGAATAGCCCGGCTCGCGCTTGAGCCGCTCGAACGGCCGTTCCTTGTCCAACCACTCATCGAACTGCCTGGAAGCCGCGCCCGTGGTCATGACGTAGGCCAGCGCGATTTCCCGCTCCGCGATCCGGCCCTCCGGGTCAAGCGCCAGCCGCCGGCGCGCCCACAGATTCATGAAATAGCGCAGGGACAATTCCGCGCTGCCGGCGTCAAACGCCGTGGCCACCCGATCGGAGGGACGAACCTCGCCGGTAAGCTTGTCGACCTCCAGGTAATAGGGCGTCGCGGTCTTGAGCGGCACCATCGACCAGAGGGCCAGGCCCTCCACCAGCGCCACCAGGATGGCGGCAATCGCGAAGACCCAGGCGCGGTTGCGTTCCGTGGACAGCACCGCGCCCTGGGCGAGGACGGGCTTGCCGGTGACCGAGGCGGGAGGAGGATTGCCGGGAGAGGTGGGATGGGAACTCATGCGTGAACCTGGGTGGAGGCGAAAAAAGAAGGCTTGATGTAGGGCAACCATTGCACTAGCATAAGCGTCATGCCGACCTTGCAGCGATTCGACCGGTGCCGCTTATTGATGTACCCGGGCGACCATCCACCACCGCACGTCCATGTGAAATTGAGTGACGGACGGGAATGCACGATCGACATTGATTCGTGCGAGGTCCAGGGACGGGTTACCGAGCGCGAAATCCGGGAGGCGATGATCTGGATCGCATCCAACCAAGCACTACTGCTGGCCGAATGGCGGAGGTACAACTCATGAACGAATACTTTTTTCCGAAGCTGACGGCCGTCGAAGCCCTGGCGCCCTACCATCTGCGCACGACCTGGAGTACGGGAGAGGTTCTTGACGTGGATGTGGAAGATGTTCTGCGCCGCCACGACTTTCTGGCGCCGATCCTGGACCTGGAAGTCTTCGCGCGCGTCCATGCCGACGCGAACGGCCGTGGTATCGAATGGCTGGATGCGGAACTTGGCGCCGACAACGTCTACGCCTGGGCAAAGGAACAGGCCGGGGAGCCCAGCCACGAAATGTTCGACGCCTGGATGCGGCGCAACGACTTGTCCCTCGCCGGCGCCGCCGAGGCTCTGGGCATCAGCCGCCGCATGGTTAGTTACTACCGCACGGCGCACAAACCCATTACCCGCGCCATCTGGCTCGCCTGCCTGGGCTGGGAAACCACCAGGCCGACAGCGCCCACACTGCCCCGCAAGCTGCCCACGGCGCGGGAATACGCGGCCATGCACGCTTGAGCGACAAAGGAGCACACCGCCATGAACCCCGCCCCCAACGCCTACGAACGGGACTACTTCGGCTGGACACAGGAACAAACGGCCCTGCTGCGCGCTGGCCGCCTGGACGCCCTGGACACCGAACACCTGATCGAGGAGATCGAAAGCATGGGTAACAGCGAACGGCGCGAATTTGAAACGCGACTGGAAGTGCTCTTGCTGCATCTCCTGAAATGGCGCCACCAGCCCGCTCGTCGCAGCCAAAGCTGGCGCCTGACCATCGCCGAACAGCGCCGCCGCATCGAGCGCCGACTCCAGCACAGCCCCAGCCTCAAAGCCATTGCCGACGAAGCCCTGACCGAAGCCTATGAAGTGGCGATCCTCGCCGCCGCGCGGGAAACCGGGCTCGATGAAACCGCCTTCCCGGCGCAATGCCCCTGGACGCTGGAACAGTCCATGACCCAGGACTACCTGCCGGAGTGAACCATGCGCATGCACAGCCTCATGACCCTCGACGGCATCCAGGCGGTGATCGCCTACGACCCGGACATCATCAGCCTGCGCAAGGCAGAAAAATATGAAATCCGCTTCTTTACCCAAGGGCTGGCAGACGCGGGTGAACGACGCCATGCGCGAGTGGATAAAAGACCACACGCCGGCATAGCGGAAGAACTTTTTATGCGCGGTAGTGAGCGGCGTCACTTCCTGGCCGATGGCCTTGGCGCTATGTTGACGACCGTGAACAATGAATACAGAGGAACAATCATGATGATTACCCGAGATACCCGATTCAGCGCCGTCAAGGCGGCCGTGCATTGGTGGCTGCTGAGCATGGTGGGCTGGGTCGTCGGTGCCGGCATCCTCCTGGCCCTGGCCGAATTCACGCCCCTCGCCGCATACAGCCAGGAACCTGTTGTCGGGGCCGCAGTCGCCATCGCCGGTCTGGCCTGGATACTCTGGGCCGCCTGGTACATCGGCCATCGGGATGGCTATACCGAGCGGGTGGTGCCAATACCTCATGACAGCCTCGCCGCGTACTACGGGGAACGTTCGATGGATGTAATCGGTGTCGTCATGGTGGCAACGTTCGCTGGCGGCGCTGCGTGTTGCTGCGATGATGATGACTGATCTCATTTCTTCCCTGCCCCTATCGCCTTGGCGATGGTACTGAGCGTCCTAACTGCCTGCTTCATATCCCCGCCCGTGCTCCCACCTGACAGCGCCCCCGCAATACCCGGCACCTGCCACATCATCAACAGTGTGATGACCGCGATGACGATTGCCAGCGACAGACTCATCAAATCGCCAGTCCAGGTATTGGCGGCGGCGGCGGCCGAAGCCGCGTTCCAGCCGGTGGCGGACTGGTTGATGGAAATGGAGGCCACTTCCAATTCCTTTACCAGGTTGTAAGTCATCGCCAGCATGATCGTGGCCACCAGCTTGAAGAACCCGGCGGTAATCATGAAACGCAGCCAACCATCAAACAGGAAGGACAGCACCGGCATCAGATAGAACGGGATCATGATCGGCCCCAGGGTCAAGCCGACGGCAACCAGGACATCGGCCATCAGGATCACGAAGAGGTAGACCACCATCGCGAGCCCCACGATCAGCGAAGCAATCAGGGCCAGCAAAACGTGCGGAAACCGCAAGAGGCCCCGCCCGATCGCCACGATGTAATCCGTCCAGCCAGGGCTATCCGGCACCAAGTGCGCCCCGACGGCGAAGTTCTGCAACTGCGTGATGCTGTTCCAGAACAGCTTCACCCCCACCGCCTGCATGCTGTCCCACTTCACACCCATCCCCGCGATCCCTGAACTCCCGGCGATCTTCTTGGCGTAATCCTCGAACCCCGAAGTAAATATCTGCGCCATGTACACCGGCGAGCCGCCCCAGGTGCCCACCCCGCCACGCGGCGGCATGTAGAGCATCATGACGAGGTAAATGAACATGCTGGTCGCGCCGAACAGCGAGAGGGAGCCCACCAGGTCTTCGCTCAGGTGGTAGTTCTTGTAGACGGTCCAGCCGAACATCAGGGTCCACACCGCCCAGAACAGCGTGATGCCCTCACTCCACAGCGACCCCGCCATCCGCGCGCCAGCCGCCTGGATGCCATTCATCGCCCGCGACAACGCCTTGTCCGCCTGCTGCCCGGCGGTCGGCGGGGTAGCCGCCCGCGCCGGCTCCGCCGCCGTGACGGCCGCCACCCCCGCCACCAGCGCCCAAGCCACCGGCGGCATCGCCTCGGCGCGAGGCGTCCAGAGCGCCAGGGTGGACAACATCACCACCCCGAACCAGTTGAACCATTTCATGCCGTGAGTCATGCGAACCCCCTTTGTTGTATGAACCCGCTCTGTTGTTCGTTACACCAACACCTGTTAGGCTTTCCGCCATGAAAGCGAAAGAACTGATCCGGCGCCGGATCGAAATAACTGAACGTGCCATTGCCGATGTCGTGGTGTGGACGGTTCCCGCCCCCGTCGATGGATGCGCCCATCTTTTCAAATACCGCCTGGCCTTCGTGGTCGATGACGAATGTGTCATTCGCTACGACAACGAACGGGGCAAAGGCGACCACCGGCATTACGGCCGCCGGGAGATGGCTTACCGCTTTTCCAATCCGCGCCAGTTGTTGGCCGATTTCTTTGAAGACATAGCGAGGTGGCGAAATGAGCGTAGTGACGATTGATGTAAGAAGCCTGGAAGACAACCTGGCGGACGTGGTGCATGCGATGGAAACGCTGGAGCCCTCCCCGCCCCGCTTCAGCTTCGCCACGCATGAACTGTTCTGGCGCACGCTGACCGGCAAACGCTGGGAACTCCTGCGCGCCATGGCCGGCGCCGGCCCCATGAGCCAGCGCGAACTGGCGAGGCGGCTCGACCGCGACATCAAGTCCGTGCATGACGACGTGCATGCCTTGATCAAAGCCGGCCTGATCGACCGTACCGACGACGGCGGCATCGTCTTCCCGTATGACGACGTGCATGTGGATTTCATGATGAAAGCGGCGTGATGCGGGCCTGAGACCGGCCTCACGGTGCTGCGCATACCAGATTGAGCCGCCAGGGGCGGATTCAACAAAACCCGATAGAAGGGAAACCAATGACAATTGAACGGGCGTGGTGCGCAGAACTCGGGAGAAGTGTTTCGATTGATGAGGCTCGACGCGAGATCGTGGCTGGAACCACGGGAGCGGAACGCTTCACCTTTTACTGTTCTCATGAACCTTGTCGGGCGAAGGGGATCCGTGTTTCTGGAGTCAACTACTGGAGGCCCGCCCAAGAAGCCGAAAAGTATCGGGCCGCCCATTTCCGGGAGAAAGATGAACACATCGAAGGATGTGAATGGCGTAAACCGGATGCAGTGGAGCGGGTGCCAAGTGACGCGCATTGCCCTGACGGCAAACCACACCAGGCACGACGCAAGCTCAATGACTGGGTGAATGTGTTTGATCCGCGCGGGACAGATGAAATCTGCGGAAATGCCGACGAAAGTGCGGCCACAGATGTCACCAGGGCGGTAGGCGGCAGTTACGGTGAGCGAGGATCGAACGCGTCCGGTACTCATGGAGAAACAAGAACCAACAGCCTTGAACGGCTCGTTGATCTTTATCTTGAAGCCAAATCCATACTGTCCTGGGAAGAATTCCAGAACCTGGAAATCCAGGTCATTGGAGTAGGCATGGTTCGACTCGCCAATTACTTTCAACGTCTTGGACAACCGGAAACCGCTGATCGAGTCGTCTACGGCGGAGCAAGGCTTTTGAAGCGTTACGGGCTTGGGTTCAAATTCCGCTTCTACGACACAGTCAGCGGCAAAACTATCCACCTCTACATTTCGAACGACGAGATGAGCGAGTACCGGCATCGGCGATACCTGGATGCTCTTCTCAAGCACGTGGATACGGTGCGCTACTTCACCCTCTATGCCATCGGCGAGATGCACCCAGCGACTCATGGAGAAAGCATGGAGTTGATTGTTCGCGGGCTGCATCATTTGGTCGTCATCCTCGGCCCGAGCCGTAATGACGCTGGCGACAGCGAATCCAGCACCCGTAATGTCAAATAGAAGGCGTCAACTGAATCTGTGACGATGCATTCCAGATCCGTGAACCTGGCGACGCAATCCGCCGTGGGCAACTCGACCTTATCCCCCTCCATCAAGGTCAGGCTTCGGCTTTCAGCCGCACCCGCCACATCCATGGCCAAGTACATGCCGGCGCCAGCCCGGTAAGTCCAGCAATTCACAGAAGCCCCACAACCAACGACTTGTTGCAGCGCCGTACAAAACGCTGTTACAGCCGGTTCCAGATTGGAATCGAGGCACACGCGCGCGGTTGGATATGCCTGAAACAAGGGATCGCTCATGCTTGTGAAGTGATCAAGGGCCTGCGTCATACCCGCTCCCCTCCAGCGCCCATCGCCTGAATCGCACCCGCCAGCCGCCGCAGGTCCGCATTCACACAGCCAAGATCGAATTTCTGCCGATCGCTGATGGACAGCGCAATGCCCAGGTCGAACCCGAAGCGCGGCATGAAGTGCCCGGCCAGGGACCAGCGATAAGCCAGCGCGGGGTGGTCATGCAAGCGTTCAGCCAGAACCCGCGCGCGCGCCGGGTCAAGAAGGAAAGCGAAGTGCGGCCAATACGGCACGCCCCCCATGCGCCCATGCCCGGCGCAGGACGCGAACACGTCGCCGCCATAACCCTCCAGCGCCGCAATCAATCCACGCGCGCGCGGTTCCACGAGATGAGGCAGGTGATCCGGATTAGGCAGATGCGCGCCCGTAAACGGAGCACCGCGCATTGCCAAACGGGAGAACAGGGTTTGCAGCATGGCAACTCGGCTCCCGCTCAATGCAACAACGTGGACTGAACTTCGGCCGCCAAGGCGGTCAGTCCCTCATCGGAAAAAAGCTGCGTGAGCCCTCCGCCTTTAGCCAGGCGTGCGGCGACTTTATCCGCCAGTGCGTCAAGGAGCAGTTCGAAGCTGGTCGCCTTGTGGCCGGTGGCATTCAACGCCTCCGTGACTCGCAATATCTCGTCCACCGCCAGGCGCTTGCTTGCGGTGTTGAGCGATGACTTCCCCGCCAGGTGGTTCAAATCGCGCTCAATGTCGCGGAAGGTGGCGATCACCGGGGACTTGTGGGCTTCGTGTGCTAGTGCCCATTGCAGCATCAACACCACCGCCTTGTTGTCGAAGACGTCCATCAAACGGACGAACATGTCCGACGACGGCACCGGCAGGTTGTCCGGGTCGGAGAAGTCGAGGGCTTTCCCGGAACGTTCGAGGCGCTGGATGAAACTGACAGCCTCCACGAGACGGTTTTCCATGAGGTTGAAGGCGGTGATGTACGCCTCCTTCCATCGGCCGGCCTCCTTGCCGTTGAAACCCATGACGAGGATGGAAAAGCCGTCTCGGCTTATCCGGTACATGGAGCGATTTTTTCCTTGTGAATCAAGGTAGTTAGCGGGCGCAAAACTGCGCCGGCTAAATTCCTCGGAACATTCCAGGTTACGGATCGCCTTCAGAACATCCTTGTGCTGCTTGCCGAACTTCTCCGCCACGTCCAGCGACGTGGTGGTGATCTGGCCGTCCACGATGCGAAGACGGGGTTTGAGATTGGTGGGGATATTGCTCATGGTGTGTTCTCCCAAAGAAGGTCGTCGGGGTAAGAGGATGGGTCGGTGATGAAAGCCTCCCGGATACGGGCGGCCTTGGCGCCCCGGTAGGCCAGGGCGAGGAACAGGAAACCCTCGCGGGACATGCGGTAGTGACCGGTGCGTGAAGTCTCCTTTGAGCGCCACTGCCGGCCGGCATCGACGTAGCTGATGACCTCCTGATGTGGCTCGAAATGGCACTCCCGGAATGCCAGACTGCAATCCAACATCCGGATGTCGCGCAGCACCGCGTCATGCTTCTTCCCGAAGTACTCCGCCACCGTCGGCGAGGTCGTATAAATCCCGTTGATAGCCATGTCCCCTCCCCTCAATGCAGCCTGCGCTTCAAGTCTTCCGCCAGCGCGCCCAACCCCTTATCGCCCAGCGTGCAAGCACGATTCGATGCATGCAGTTCGTCGAGCAAGGCCACCAGCGGCATGGACTGGATGCGTTCGTGTTTGAGCGTGACCAGCACCACCATGCTTCTCACCTCCTCGCCCTTCGGCAGCCGGTCGAAATCGAGCAAGGGCCAATGGCCGGCCGGTTCGATGGACAGGCCGAGCAAGGAGGAAGTCACGCAATAGGATTCGCGCAGGCGGTCAAGGTAGGCATCGAACTTCGTCAGCTTCCAGATTTGCGCCTCCACTCGGGTGTCGCCCCTGAGCTTCTCGAACTTCGCCTGCAATTCCTCTTTCTCGACCGCGAGGGCCTGAGCCTTCTCGACCGCGAGCCGGTAGCGCTCCAGGCCATGCGCCGGCGATTCGGCAAAGTCGGCGGCAATATCCGTGTCGACATCCTTCAAGTGGTCCATATTCATGACACCCACCCCATGACCGTGCTCGCGATGTTGTTGACCAGCGCGATGAGCGCGACACCCAGCAGCAGCAGGTCCAGGAAAACCAGCCCCGGCCGGTCCTGCAACAGGACGATCAACCCCCAGGCCAACTCCAGACGCCAGCGATGCGCCTGGCGCCAGGCCGCCCGCTCCGGCGGCTGGTAATCGCCCCGCGCACCCTCCGGGCCATGGGCCAAGCGCCCCTTGAAGACCGTGGTAATCAGCGCCTGGTCGGCGGCGTTCGCGCGCACCAGCCAACCGATCAGGCGATCCGGCCCGTGTTCTTCACCGAAGCAGACGGCTTCCACCACGAAGGCGGTGGTTTCCAGGCCCTGCCTGAGCATCTCCTTGATGTGCCGGCGCCGTGCCGGTTTCGCGGTCATCACCATTTCCACCATGACGGCTGCTCCAGGGTGAACTTCGAGGCGGCGGCCCGATCAGCCGCTTCCTGAGCGGCCTTGGCCGCCATCTCTCGCTGGATCTGTTCGCCCGTCGCGACGCTGCGCGCCTGTTCCTCGCCGGACTTCAGGGCCGCAGCGGCTTTCTGTTCGGTGACCACCTGAGCCAGGTCCATCATCACCGAGCCGGCAATGGCATTCTGAGTAGCCAGGGCAGCCAGCCCTTCCACCGTGCCGGAAGCGTTGGTGGCGTTCCGGGTGGCATCCGCCAGGGCGATGCTCTTCTTGTTGTAATTTTCGAGCCGTGCCACGTCGCGGTCGAACTCGCGGGCATAGTTGCCCCCGCGCGTCCTGGCCAGCGCGACCTCCTGGGCCAGGTAATCCGCCGGGGATAGCTTCAGGTACGCCGCCTCGCTGGAGCGCCGCTTCAGCATTTCCGCCGCTTGCTGCGAGGCCAACTTGATGTCCGCCACAGACCGATAAAGATCGGTGTACACGGCCAGATCCTTCTGCAACGGCCCCAGCGCGATAGCCACCGCAGCGGCTGGCAGCTTCTTGAGGTTCTGCACCATGAGCATCTTGTGCTCGATCTCGACCGTAATCTGACGGATTTGATTGGCCACCTGCGCGGCCTGTTTACTCACGCCGGCGACCAGTAAGCCGTTGTTGAGTATCTGCGTGATTTCGGTGGAGCCTCCGTTGCCGGCCACGCTACCAGCCTGAGCCAAGGGGGCAACCATGCAGCCAGCCAACGCCAACAACATTGATCTTCTGGTCGTACTCATCGTTGTAACCTCGTCTACGTGGTGCGGGGATAAGCGAAATGGATGTGGTCACACTCCGCGAGATAAGTGAAAACCGCCATTACATAGTCCCGGCTGGCCTGGTCGGCGAATGCATCCAGGATCAGGCGGAAAGAACAGGAACCATCCACCTGCGAAAACGCGGCCAGGGCCGCGCCATTCAGCCTCAGCGTGTGCCACTCACGCTGCATGCAAGCGGAATCGTGCTCTTCGGTAAGGACCAAATCCGGATGCCTTATGGGTACGGCGTCTGCATCAATCACACCTGCCAACAGCCGTGCGTCAGGAGAAAGCAGGAAGCCATCCTCATCAACCTCACCTACCAACAGCCGTTCGGCATGACAGAGGAGGAAGCGGTGAACGCCGGTAACCTGTCCCAACAGGTCGACGATGTGCCACTGCTCAACCCGAGGCAAAGCGTGGATATGGTCATGAATCGCCGCATCGGCCGGAAAGACGGCGGAGGGGCTGTAATGCAGGCCGTCCAGCCAGGACTGGAAACGAAGGCCCGCAGCCACCGCCAGATCCATGATTTCAGGCACGGTGTAGGCACGATCGCGAGCGTTCAGGAAGGCATCCACGATGCCGGCGTCATAGCCAAGGTCGGGCGCGACTGCCACGTACTGCCTGGCGGCATGCCATTCAGGCAGGTGAGCCACTACATCACGAGCCAGCGCCACCCCTTCCGGCGTTCTTTCAGCGCCGAGCCGGCGCAATGCCTCCTGCACCATATAGACCCCCGCGCGCCGGTGTCTTCCATACAACATCACGCTGATTGCACCTTGCGGCGCGAGCACCTGGCGCAACGCCTCCAGTCCAGCCGCTGGGTCAGCGAGATGGTGGAGCACCCCTGTCGTAACGATGTAGTCGAACTCACGGCCCAGGGTGCCAACATCCTCCACGGCCACCTGCAACAGCTCCAGGTTGTGCAATTTGTGCGCCTTCTTGAGACGCTCATGGTGAGCAATCGCCTGACCAGACAGGTCGATTCCGAGCACGCTGGCAGCCGGATTGGCTCTCGCCAGGATCGCGGCCTGATTCGCGCCGCACCCGGCGACAAGAATCCGCAAACCCGCCGGCACGGCGCCATGAGGCCATATCTTCCAGCGCAACCGCGACGGATCGGCATAGTCACGCCCACCCGCCGCCACATAAGCGTCCAGATCCACAATGGGTTCTGGGTAGACCCACTGCTCGTATTGGGTAATCAGCGGATCGCGGGGCATGGGCGAACTACGCATACTGCTTGACCTCCTCGATATGCCGCTCCTGCCAGCCCTCGCCGCCCTCGCGGTAAACCCGGTCGAATATCCCCAGCGCCGCCTTGTCGGAACGCAGGCAAGCCAGTGTGTCGGCGTCCAGGCGCAGGTTCACCATGCGCGAGAGGCCGGGCTGCACCACCATGAACTGGCCCTTGCCGGTGGAACTGGCGATGGCCTCGATCTGCACTTCATTGAGCGACAGGTGCCGCGTATAGAGTTCGCGCAGGGTCTCCGAGCGCGCCTCCGGGTTGGGCAGCAGGACGCGGGTGCGCACGTTGTCGCGCACGGCGGGCCAGATGCGCGAGGTCAGGACCGACTCCGGCGATTGCGTGGTCATCCAGACTGCGGTCAGCTTCTTGCGGAAGGTCTCCAGCCAATCCTTCACCTTGGCCTCGAACGCCGGGTCGGCCAACAGGTGCTGGCACTCTTCCAGATACACCAGGGTCGGGATCGGCCGCCCGTCCGGGCCGGGCTCCATAATCGTGCGTACCAAGCGATGGAAGGCGTAATCCAGGAAGGCCCGCGCCACGTTCGGATACTGGAAGACCTCGCCCATCTCGATACAGGTGATGTCGTCGAGATCGAGGCCATCCTCGACATTGTCGAAGAACGGCGCCTGCGGGCCATCGCCGATCCAGGGCGACAACTGCACGCGCAGGCGCTCCGGCAGGGACGACGCCAGCGACAGCAGGCGCCAATCCTCGCGCGGCAGTGAAGCTGTCGCCTCCACCGCCTCATGCAACAGACGCTCATCGTCGGCGGTCACGACGTAATCCCCTCGCGAGGCGATCAACATCTCCACCCAGCGCGCGATCCACCCCCACTCTGAGGGATCGGACAGCCAGGCCAGCGGATTGACCCGCACCCCACTGGCGGCGCCGCTGGACGGCACGACATGGCGCCCACCCATGAGCAGGGTCTGCGCCTTGCAGGAGAAGTCCTTGTCGAAAATCACGATCCGGCACGGGTAATACTTGCGCCACATCGCCATGAAGAACGTCACGATCACCGTCTTGCCGGCGCCGGTCGGGCCGAGAATCAGCGTGTGCGCCACGTCGCCGACGAAGGGGTCGAAGTAGAACGGCATCCCGTGCGCCGTCGGCAACACCGCCAGCGCCGGGCAATGCCGGCCCGTCTGTTCGGTCAGGTGGCGAGAAACGGGGTCGCCCTGCCGAATAGAAAACAGCGGCGCCACACAAGCCTGAGCCTGCGAGGACAACACCCGCCAGCGGCGCACCAGGGCGTGCTGGCCCGGCAGCGACCCGGCGAAAGACGAGACCAGATGCAACCGCTCCCGCACCAGCACCACGCTCTGATAGCGCAAGGCCGCGGTCACCAGGCTGACATGCTCTTCCAGTACCTCGGCGCTATCCGCGAACACCAGCACCGTGGTGTTGTGCCAGCCGAATTGGCGTTTGCCGGAATTCAAAGCGGTCATCGCTTCATCGGCCTGTTTTTCATCCGCCTCGCGCGCCTTGTCGGTCGGCGCCTTCGCGGTGCTGCCGCCATTGGCCGCCGCGCCCAACACGGCGCCGATGCGCAGATTCTTGGCCAGGCCATGCCACCAGCGCACCCGCTCGATGTGGTCATGTGCCTCGGCGCGCGGCATCAACCGGAAGATGTGGCTGACGGTCAATTCCACCGGCAGCCGCGCCAGCGTGTCCAGAAAGCCAGGGTGAAGCTCCGGCTGCTCCGAACCTTCCCGCCACCTGGTGATGGTGATGGCCGCCGCGTATTGCTTGCGGTCACCCTCGAACACCAGGTGATCCTCGAACACCTCCATCGCCGCATCCGGCAGTCCGGCATCCAGGAACCACTCCGGATACCCCTCTGGGGTGCCCGGCGTCACCACATGCGCCTGCCGATCGTGGACCGGCGCGGCCTGACCGTGCAGGAAGCCGGTCAAAGCCTCGCCGGCCAGCCTGGTCAAAAAAAGATCGCGCAGCGGTTCCGCAAAGTCAGAGAGCAAGGACTCGAAACGCTCTACCTGGGTATCCAGTTCCTGCGCCGAGTAAGCGAAGGCCGCCGAGGGATCGAAGGTCAGACGCAGCGCCGCGCCGAACGCGGACCAGAACCCGAGGCCATCCTGCATGCCGGAACGCACACGGTCGGCCAGCCTGGCGCTGCCCCGCTCGGGCATGAGGCAAGTGCTCAGGAAATGCGTATTGCGGAATTGGCGGCCCTCGATGAAAGCCCGTCGGCGGTTATCGTCGATGCGCGCGGAAACGGAGTCGGGGAAAGCGCCCACCGGGTAGTCGAGGATGCGCCGGCGGCGCAGCGTCCACCACAGATGCACCGGCCGGTCATCCCAGCCGCGAAGTGCGGACCCGACGCGGCGAACCAGGTCGTTGAGCGCCGACGACGCGCCCCCCTCCTCGTCCATGCCCGAGAAGGCGTAACTGGCCAGCAAAGAGGAGTCCTTGTTGACCACCACCCGGTCACCGGCCATGAATAACCAAGGAGCCAGTGCCGCCATGGACATGGCCTCGGCGTCTCGTGTCTGGCTCACGCAAGCACTCCCCGGCCAAGCCCGGTGGGCCGCCGCCCCTGGCGCATTTCAGACACGGCGCCCGGCTCGTAGCGAGAAGCCTGCCCCGCATAAGCCAGATAGATACCCAGCTTGTCGGGGTCTTGTCGCGTGGCCCACCAGAGCGCCAGATGCGCGGCAACGGCGGGCAGCACCCACCAGAACAGCTTGAGCGTGCCGGCCATGAACACAAGCGCCATCACATTGCCGCCGAACAACCGCCACTCCACGCCCAGCACCGACATCGGCGCCGACAGGCTGGGATAGACGGGTTCCTTGTCCAGGTCCGCGCGCATCAGAGATTGTTGATGATTTGCTGCATGGCGCCGGCGCCGCCGGCACAGTTGAACTGCGCCTGAGCCTTGCCACCTGCCATATAGCCGCCGATGGATGCCACACTTGCCAGCAGGCCGGCCGCCAGCACGCCTTTCAAGGCGGTCTGCATCCATTCGCCGCCGACCTTCATATACATCGCATAGGCGGAACCACCGACGGCGGCCAACGAAATGACGGCGGGGAGAATCGACTCGGTCACGCTGACGCCGGCGCAAATGCCATCCTTGACCGGGCCGGCCAAGGCGGGATCGACCGCCAGCATGGCCACACCGGCTACGACGGCGAATTGAAGAGAAGAAGCAAGCTGAGGTGTTTTCATGAAGGAATCCTTTTTTTGAAGATGGAGCGTGTGACATAGGCGCCGTCTTCCACGCCCAGCACCTCGATGATTTCGTCCGGGCCGCGCATCCCGCCCACGCGGGCGGCCTGCACGACAAAGCGGAAGACGGCGGCGATTTGCGCGCGCAGCGCCGGCAACGGCCAGCCGGCCGCCTCCGGCGCCATGCGCACCATGTTTTCCAGACGGGCCAGGGCCATGAGCGCGCTGTTCGCATGTAGCGAACAGGCACCGCCGGAGTGACCGGTGTTGAGCGCATCCAACAAGTCGAATGCCTCGTAGCCGCGCACCTCGCCGACCAGAATGCGATCGGGCCGGAAGCGCAGGGCCAGGCGGATCAAGTCGCGCGTGGAGACGTTCTTGTCCGAGTTGCTCTCGAAGCCCACATGATTCGGGGCCTGCACCATCAACTCGGCGGTGTCCTCGATGGTGAGGATGCGGTCGCCATTCGGCATGGCGGCCACCAGCGCATTCAGGAACATGGTCTTGCCGCTGGACGTGCCGCCGGCAATCAAGAGGTTCTGCCTGGATTCCACCGCCCAGGACAGGAACTGCATCAGGGCTTCGCCGCCCTGTGCCGTCTCGGCATCATCCGGCCGATTCGCTGGCACGTATCCGGCCGCCGGCCATTCCGAAGTGAACGCGCCCTGAGCCAGATAGTCCGACAAGGTGAGTTGCCGCTTCGCGTGCTTGCGTATCGACATACAGGCGCCATGCACCGCCACCGGCGGCAATGCCGCCGCGATGCGCAAGCCCGGCATCCGCAGGTCGAGAATCAAGGCCTCGTCCTTGTGGCAAGACGCAGCTAAAGCCTTGATCGCGGCCTTGACCACGGTCTCGGTCAAAACGATGTCGGTGCGAGTGACCACACCCTGGCGTTCCACCCAAATGTCGTCGGCGCGGTTGACCATGATCTCCTGCACGCCAGGGTCACTCATGAGCGGCAACAGGGGCGCCAGGTGGGCGCGCGCCACACGGATGGCCTGGTCTTCCAGGGCGCGGCTCATCCCTGATCCTCCATTTGAGCCAGTATCCGGCGATATGCGGCGTTAACCTTGCGTGCATACCAAGCCCGCCGGCGCAGGCATTCGTTGCCCTGGAGAGTCGTGCAGGCCGCGTTGTAGGCGCCCACTGCTTCCCAGGTCTGACCGTAGCGCGCAAACAGGTCGGCCAGAATCCAGGCGCCGACCTGCACATTGACGCAAGGTTCCATCAGACGCTTGGCGTCGATACCGTACTGACCCAGCTTGGACAGCCAGCGGGAATTGACCTGCATCAGACCGATGTCGATCGAGCGGGTGCGCGCGGCATGACCCCTGTTCACGGCGGCCGGGTTCACTGACGACTCGACGTCGGCGATGGCATACAGCAACCAGGGGTGGATGTTGTAACGCTGCCCCGCAGCCACAAAGCAATCCCCAGCCACCGCCTGAGTGGTTACCAGGAACGCCAAGAAGAGAAATCTGAATTTGTTCATCCGTCCGTTCATGCAAGGAAAAAGGTGGTCGTCGCCTGGGAGGAGAACGCGACGACCACTAAGCCTCAACTGCAATGCCTGAAACAGGCGGAACGAACGGTAGGGGGGAACGCGAGAAATTTCAGCCGTAAATAGGGTTTTCGATAAAACCCTATTCTTTGTAGAAATAAAAAATTCAAACTGCTAGAATACACAGTTTCGCGCAACAAACGCGAACATACAAATACCAACAGAAACAAGGAGATACGCAAAAACACACGAACCCCGCCAGCAGGCCCCGCGAAACTATTTTTTGCGCAAAATCAGCGAAATCATCCCAAAAACGGACGGACACGCCTGGGGCTGCCCCAGAAAACGGAACAAAGCCACGGCAACCGCCACAACGGAGCGCGTCAGTCTGGCGAACAACTGGTTCGCGGCCGATCTGGCGGCTGTCTGGATGGAGCGGCGCCGCACCGAGAACTAGGCCCGGCTGTTCGGGCTGCCGTTGGTGCGGGTGGTGAATCCTGGCTCGCATCGACCCGGTCCATGAGCGATAAATCATCAGGTACTGATTTGTTTGGGCGCGCCAAGGCAAAACAATCATGTTCAGGGAGCATCGAACACACATATCATTGTCAACACGCCTACCCACAGGATACCGGAGCGAAACATGTCACAACCCAGGCTATTGCTGCGCTGCTATGCCAGAGCCGTCGAAGGCCAATGGCAGGCGTTTTGCCTGGATTTCGACTTGGCGGCGCAGGCGGACACCTATGAGGAGGCGCGCGCCAAGTTGGCATCCATGATCAGCGCATACCTATATGACGCGCTGCGGGGGGGAGACCGCGATCATGCGGAGCAACTCTTGCATCGCCGTGCGCCTTGGACCATATGGTTGCGCTTCTACTCCTATCTCCTGCAGGACAAGGTACTGCACGTCGGTAGCCGCCTACACCACCTGTTCCGCGAACCCGTTCCACTCGTGCCGGCCAGCTGCTGCCAGGCATGAGCGAGGCATTCCCGCCACTGACCTGCAAGCAGCAAGGCTGCTGATTTGCTGGATGCGCGCCTTCTTCCGTGGGCTACAATGTAGCCCGTTTCCTGGAGAATAAACCATGCCCGCGAACGCAGTAGTTCGTGCCCGTATCGACGAGCACATCAAGGAAGAAGCAACCGCCGTGCTGGCGGCTATGGGGCTGACCCTATCCGATGCCTTTCGCATCATGCTGACTCGTGTCGCCCGCGAGAAGGCGCTGCCGTTCGAGCCACTGGTGCCAAACGCGGTCACCATCGCGGCAATGAAGGAGGCGCGCGCTGGCAACCTGAAGAGCTTCGATAGCGTCGAGGCACTGATGGTGGATCTGCATGCGGAGGATTGAGCGCACCAGCCAGTTCAAGCGCGACTATAAGCGGGAGACCAGGGGGCAGCACCGCGCAACGCTCGATGCGGACCTGATACCCGTCGTGAAAGCCTTGGCGAACGATCAAGTACTTGAGCCGCGTTACCGCGATCATTCGCTGACCGGTGACTGGAAGGGCCATCGGGACTGCCACATCAAGCCTGATCTGGTATTGATCTACGAAAAACCAGATGACGTTGTGTTGCAGCTTGTCCGTCTCGGTTCGCATAGCGAACTTGGCTTGTGATGCCGTTGAGTTACGGTGCCACGCGCCATCCTCCGGGCGCCAGTCATGGTGTTTCCGATGATCCCCGCCCGCATCTTCGGCGCCACCCCAGCCGCCAGGCCCTGGGCCTGTTCGCCCATCGCGCCACGCCCAAGGTTGAAAAGATTACAATGCGCATTACATTGGAACAGGCATTCAAAGGAGCGCCACCACCATGAAAGGCACCTCGAAGACCGAGCGCATCACCATTCTCGGGACACCGGAGTTCAAGGCCTTCCTCGCGCTGGAAGCGGAGAAATCCAACGTCAGCGTATCGGAACTGGTTCGCAATCGTTGCGAGCAAGCGACCATGGACAGCGAGGACTTGGAAACCCTGGCAGCGCTGTCCAGGGAACTGACTCACGCGGTAGCCGAGGCGCGACAATCCCTCAAAGCCGGTCTGGCGAGTATTCAGGAAACATTGGCCAGGCGGAGTGAAGCATGAGCGCGGTGAGTGATGCGATCACCGCCATCCGGGATGCGCTGAAATTGGCGGACGATGTGAAACGAGTAGGCGATCAGTTGACCGGCATTGCCCAGGAATTGCGCGATCATGATCGCCGAATTACCCGCCTGGAAGCGAAATGGGAGACCGCCATCGAACTGGCTGCCATCCGCCATCCGCGGATCGACCAGAACAGGCCGTGACTCCGTTCAAGTTTTAGCGACCCTGTGTCGCACATCACTTGACACGGCCAAGTGGTTGAATAGACTGAGCAAAGCAATTCGTAGGTCGAAGCCGGTCAGTCCCTGCAACCGGCACACCTCGCAAGAGGTCGGGATTATCGTAATGCTGTTTCTCAACCCTGCCGGGGCGTCCCCGGTGGGGATCGCCTTCGGCCAACCACCTGGAGGCATTCAAAATGGGCAACATGAACCTGTCGATTGAAGTATTTGACGTATTCGAGCGGAAATTTGGTCGCGAGGATGCGCTTGTGCTTGGAAAGTCACTGGAGGCCACCTTCTCCCGTCTGGAAGAACGGGGTGCCGAGATTTCCATCCAGCGCAAGATCGAAGTCAAGGACGAACTGAAGCGCGAGCTGAAGGACGAACTGGCCACCAAGGAAGACATCGCCAATCTTCGGGGCAATGTGAAGGAAGACATTGCCACCCTGCGTGGGGAGGTGAAGGAAGACATCGCCAATTTACGTGGGGAGTTGAAGGAAGACATCGCCAGACTGGACAAGAAGTTCACCGTCCTGTCTGTCGTGGTGATCTTCTCCACCCTGTTCGTGAACAAGGACGCTCTCACTTGGTTCGCCCAGATCATCGGGTTGGTTCGGTAATACCAGGCCGGCCAATTCTGGCTGGCGCCATTCACCCTGTTGGGGATCCACCTTCCCGACATGGGAACTGTCATTATCGACAGGGTGGTCTCCGCTCAATTCTCTAGGAGACTTTCATGACAAAAATCGCTTTAACCACGGGACGGATCATCATGCGCATCGGTTACTCCCTCGTCCTGGCCAGCATGCTGACCACTTCCCCCGCCTTCGCCGAGGATGGGTTCAACTTCCTGGGCGGTAATGCCCAGGCGGAAAAACCCGCCAAGGCCAAAGCGCCGCGCGAAGTTAATCCGTTCTCTGATGGAAGCCCGATGACAAAGGCGGCAGCCGCCGGGTTTGGTCTCGCCCTACTTGGCCCGATTGGTGCCATTGGCGTGCCGATCGCTACCATCATGATTTCTAACAATAACGTTGAAAACGTGACGAAGTTGGACGCCTTCTACGCTGGTGCAGTGCTACGAGGGAAGGTGGAGAAGATATTCCCATTGGGTAATTCGTCCTCGACGGCACAGTTTCTTGCCGACATCAAGAAAAGCGGCATTGACCCATCTACGATTCCGTTACCAGCGACGATTAGGAACAACCTGGTCGCGCTACGACTTGATGTGGATGGCCCGAAAGGTTCTGAGCGTGTCGTGGTGGCACGCAAAGATGCTGACTACGAGATAGGCGACATCCTGGACGTGAAGACTGTAGTACAAAATAGTGCGCCTATTTACTACAACAAGCACATGCCCCGCGTCATCGCCCTCTACTGCAAGCACGATAACGCAGTCTGCCAGAACGACTACAACTCTTCCCTCGGCGTCCTTTCCCGCCACACCGACACCGAGTTTCCCCCCTCGCAATACCTGATCGACCCGGCCATCATCGCCGCCGACCAGGCGAAGATGCGGAAAGAAGAGGAAGAACGGAAGACGGCCGCGAACAGCGGTGGCTTCAACTTCATGTAACCGCACCACCCAAAAGAACGGCCCCCACCAGTGATGGTGGGGGCCGTTTGCATTTCAGCTACCGCTTTACTGCGGTTGCGGCTGCTCGATCCTTAATTTCTCCATGCGTGCCGTACAGCGATCCAGCGCGACGCCCATATTCCCGGCCATCTTGCACTGCTCGCGCGAGTCCCACAGATCCAGCGGGACGTTGCGCTGCCGGTAGGAAGTCGTCCGGGGCGCGATGCCGGGATCGACCGCGTTGCATCGCGCCCCCGGCGTATTCGGGCAGTCGCCATAGGCCATCCTCCGGGCGCCGGTCATGGTGGCGCCGATGATCCCCGCCCGCATCTTCGGCGCCACCGCCGCCGCCAGGCCCTGGGCTTGTTCGCCCATCGCGGAGAGGTTGGGCATGAGTTGACCGTCACCTACCTTGCCCAACAGATCGGCCTGCGCGGCGTTCGCCCCCTCGCCCGTGGCCAGAGTCGTGCCGGCGATATAAGCGCCTCCGACCGTGGCACCTACTGCCGCCGCACCAGTTGTGGCGGCAGTGGTAGCGCCAACGGCATTAACACCCGCACTCGCCCCCAACATCGGCAACCCATAAGCCAGCGCCATCCCCATCGTCAGCACCCCCAAAATGATCCCGATCCCCATCACGGACAAGCTGCTCTTGCTCTGCTGCCACTGATACAGCATCTCCTCATCCACCGGCAGATTCCCGCCCGTCCAGGGCCGCACCGAGATTCCCGACTTGGCCGTCCACTCCGGCGCCAGGCATTTACCTTCGGTCGTCGCCGTGCTGTGGGTGCAGATCACCGCTTCCACCGGGGTGCTGTCCATGTTCTTCGGCACCGCGAGGAACCACTTCGGCTTGGCGTAGCCCTTCACCGTGGTCGTGCATTTCTTCTTGAAAAAGCTGCTCGAACACGACTGGTTCTGGTCGAAGCGTGTATCCGGGATGTAGATCATCCCGAAGGCCGCCTGGTAATGCTGCATGGCGTAGCCCACCGCCACCTGCACCGCCGGGAAACTGACGTTGTGCCACAGGGGGTCGGTCGCATAGGACTCCTGGCCATTGACGAGGTCGGGATATTGTTGGAACAGGTTGAACGGGTTGTGCCCGGCGATGTACGGGTTCGTCAGTTCCTCGGGCGTCATGTGATACCGCGCCACCGCCCACAGCCGGCCGTGGTAGGGCGTGAAATCCGCGACGTAGACGTGGACCCGGTTGTCCATGCCCTTCTCCACCTTCTGCACGAGGATGCGGGCCGTGGCGTTGACCGGGTCATAGGCCGCGAAGACCTGGCTGTACGACCCACCTGGTGGAATCTTGCGCAGGGAGTAATCGACGGTATCGTCCTGCCGGTTCAACCCCGCCGAGACGTTGGCGGCGGTCATCCAGGCTGGCCCGTCGATCATGCGGCGGTCGGTGCCATTCGCCATGTTCCAGGCGCCATCGGCAATTTCCGCCCAGTTGTCGCGGGGAATGTAGAGGAACTCCGGCGCCCTGGCGCTGCCGCCGTTGAGCGTGGCGCCGACGTACATCCAGTTGTCCACGAGGCCGGAGACGTGGTGGGCCCAGGTGTGATCGACACCGTGGATGTCCACCACGGCCGCTGTGGCTTCGGCGGGGATCAGGATGGCCTGGATGGTGATCGTGGCCAGCAATACGCGGGCAATCAGGCGAGTGAAGAACATGGGAAACCTCTCGTGTGGTTGAGCGGCCCGAAGGGGTCACGCGCGAACGGTACGAGGGAATGAAAGAAATTTCAGCCGTAAATAGGGTTTTCGATAAAACCCTATTCTTTGTAGAAATAAAAAAATCAAACGGATATAGTACAAAGTTTCGCGCAACAAACGCGAACATACAAATACCAACAAAAACAAGGAGATATGCAGAAACACGAGAAGCCAGCCCGGAAACCCTCTTGAAATAATTTCCGCGAAACAGGCTGATCTACCACCCATCCACCGACCCTTGGCTCCAACAACAGCCCAAGCGGATAGGCATGGCGCAAAGAGCGTGTTATACGTGGATATAACAACGCAACCGGAGTACGTCATGCACACAACCAACCTTCGCAAAGTGGGTGGATCCGTCATGTTGACGGTCCCGCCAGCGATCCTGGAAATGCTGCACCTGACGGTCGGCGCAACCGTGGGTGTCACCGTTGACGATGGTCGCCTGGTCGTTGATCCGACGCCGCGCCCGCGCTACACCCTGGCCGACCTGCTGGAAGCATCCGACTACTCGCAGCCACAACCCCCGGAAGAACGCGAATGGGTTGACGCACCCTCGGCCGGAGAAGAACTCGTATGAACCGAGGGGACATATATCTGGTGTCCCTTGACCCCACCGAAGGGCATGAGCAGAACGGTCGCCGTCCGGTCTTGGTGGTGTCGCCCGCCGCCTTCAACGCGGCTACCAGGCTACCAATCATCGTGCCGATCACGAATGGCGGGGAGTACGCCCGTCGGCTTGGCTTCGCAGTGCCGATCAATGGCATCAAGACAACAGGCGTGGTTCGATGCGATCAGCCGCGTGTGCTGGATATAGCGGCTCGCAACGGCCGCAAGGTGGACACCCTGCCAAAAGCAATCCTCGTCGAGGTAATGGCAAGGCTGGCGCCAATCTTCGAGTAACCCCACCCGTCCAGGCAAACAGAGCAAAGGGGCGGTCGTCGGCGCCCGCCATCAAGGGGAAGGGGCTTATCTTAAAGGGCACGCCCCCCGCTAATAAGACGCGGGGGGCGTTACCGAAAGGGCTTAATGGGGAATGGAAAAAGCCTTAATGGGTAAGGGCTTTTAGAACCGAAAGGGGTAATGGAGACAAGAAAAAGGCCCTTAAAGGGCCGGCGACCGCGTGAGCATACCTTCTTTGGAACAGTCTCGCCACAATAAATAGGGTTTTATCGAAAACCCTATTTATTGTGGCGGCCGCCCTTTTTCCTGGGCAGTCTCCGGCGCATTGCGTTGCTGGAGCATGAACATGTACATCGAGCGTCTCAAAGGCCCTGACTCGGTACTCCCCATCATCAATACCCTCGTCGCACGGGAACACCCGCGCACGGTGTTCATCGTCGATGGGCAAGTCAAAACCTATCCAACTAACAGCCTGAGCGAGAAACGCTGCCTCAATAACGAATTCGCCGTCATGGTCGGCACCTACGACGCCGGCGTGGACGCCCGGCGTCTCTATGAGGACATTCTGGCGTCTCTGCCACAGGACTTGCTTCGCCATCGACTGGTGCTGGGCTCCACTCATAGTGGCATGAACCGGCTTGCCGAATTCCGCCGGCCGGGGGCGTGATGCGCACGCCCGTTGAAGTAACCATGGACCACATCTCCGAGCGCCTGGTGGCGCTCCAGGCGGCTCGGTGGCTGCCGGTGCTTCATGCCTGGCTGTCGCAATATCGCGGGCTTTATGACGTCATCTCGGGCGATTCGGAATCGCCCGAGAGCCAAATCAGTGTCTTGTTGGAGCAGATTGATATTCCTCTGGACGACAATGATCTAGCGGCGCGCCTGGCGCGCCTGGATTTCCTGACCTGGCGCGCCAGGAACGGCGCCCAGCCCTGGGCACCTCTGGAGGTGCCCTTTCAGCAGTTCTGGGTGGAAGGCGTCGCCATCTGGCAATCCGACCGCGAATATCCGGAACCCACTGAAACAGAACAATGGCTGTTGAACTGTCTCAGAAAGGTTGCCCTGTGCCCTACCCCGTAGAAAACCTGCTGCGCCGCCCCTACGAGTTGTACTCGGCCGTGGGCATGTCGAGTTTGGCGGTGTCTACCTCCGTCTTATCCTTTGCCCGCATTCCGTTCGGCCCCGTCCCGGAAGAGGCCCTGCCTGTCTCGGCGTGCATTTGCGCCTACGCCGCCTGGCGCGCCTGGCAGGGCTGGCGCCTCGTGCGCTACCAGCGCGGGCTGAGAAAGCTCCCGCTCTTCCAGTTGGGCCTGGACGAGATACCGCATTCGACCAAGGCGTATTACGTGGGCAAGGGGTTCCAGTTTGACACCCGCCATGTCCAGCGGCTGGTCATGGCGCGCGAGCCCAGGTTCGCGCACTTGTCCCGGCCGAGTTGGTTGCATGACATGGCCCGCACCCTGGAACTGCGCGCCGAGAACGCGGGCATGGATCTGCGCCAGTACACCAGCCATGATGCTTGGTGGAACCCGGCGCGCCCCCTGCCACCGGTCGGCGGCGATCCTTTGCTACATGCCGTGGGTCTGTGGGAAGGAGAAAAAGACGTCTGGTTCGACCTGTATTCCCGTGTCGGCCATGTGCTGGTGCTAGGCACCACCCGTGTCGGCAAGACCCGGTTCCTGGAACTACAGGTCACTCAGGACATACGGCGCGGTGATACCGCGATCGTGTTTGATCCGAAAGGCGATGCTGCCCTGCTCAAGCGCATGTACACCGAGGCGAAGCGGGCCGGGAAACTGGACCGCTTCTATGTCTTCCACTTGGGTTTCCCGGAACTTTCGGCACGCTACAACGGCATAGGCGACTTCAGCCGGGTTACCGAGATCGCCACCCGGATCACCAACCAACTGCCACAGGAGGGCGAAGGCGCGAACTTCGCCCAATTCGTCTGGGGTTTCGTGAACTCCATGGGCCGCGCGCTCGTCGCTCTGGGTCGCAAGGTCCGCTATGTGGACATCCTGCGCTACGCCTCGGACATCGAGCCGCTGGTGCTGGATTACTGCGCCTTCTGGCTCGATCGGGAGCCCAAAGCGGCTGGATGGCGCGATGAGGTTGCCGCCAGGGAAATCGAAAAGAAGAGCGTCGACCGCGCCCTGCAAAGCCGGTCGATGGACATCATCAAGCTGATCGACTACATCCGCGCCAAGGGTCTCTACGACCCTGTCGCGCACTCCCTCATCAAGATCATCAGCTTCGAGCAATCGTTCTGGAACAAGTTGGTCGCCTCGCTCATTCCGTTGCTGGAGAAGCTCACCACCGGCCAGGTCGCGGAGCTGCTCAATCCGGACTACGAGGATCCGGACGATCCCCGCCCGATCTTCGATTGGGAAGGCATCCTGCGCGGTGGCGGCATCGTCTACGTGGGCCTGGATTCCCTATCCGACTACGAAGTGGCGGGGGCCGTGGGCAATTCGATGTTCTCCGACCTCACCAGCCTGGCTGGTCGTATCTACAAGGACGTGCAATCGGGTGGCGCGCCGATCACGAAATGCAGTGTCCATGCCGACGAGTTCAACGAGTTGATCGGCGACGAGTTCGTGCCCCTGCTCAACAAGGCTGGTGGCGCCGGCTTTCAGGTCACCGTGTATACCCAGACCTGGTCGGACATCGAGGCGCGCATCGGCAACAAGGCCAAGGCCGGGCAGATCGGCGGTAACCTGAACAGCCTCTTCATGCTGCGGGTCAAAAATCCCGAGACGGCGGAAATCCTCACCAAGCAACTCGGCAAGGTGCGGATCAACACCCTGACGCCGGTGACCGGCGCGAATGACAACAACAACCCGGAGGATTTCGACGAATTCACCAGCAAGAACGAAGATCGGATCACGCCACAGGAAGTGGACCTGCTCACGACATCCGACGTGACCAGTCTGCCGAAGGGTCAGGCCTACGCCTACGTCGAGGGCCGTCTCTACAAGCTGCGCCTGCCATTGCCGGATCCGGCCGACGAAGAGGCGATGCCGGCGAGCCTGGCACACATGGTGCGCGACATGGCGAGCCGGCACGCGAATGATGGATTCGAGGCTGAAGGCATGGAGGGGCCGGCGCCCCTCCAGCCTGGTGAAGAACATGGCGTGACCGTGCAAGGGAAAGGCAGTGGCTGGTAATCAAGGCACACCGGACCCCAATCCGTTCGGGTTTTTCTTCGCGCCCCTGCGCTTCGCCGTCTGGCTGTCGTTGACGTGCATCGGGTTGGCCCTGTTGTCTCTCATCATGCAGATTGCCGTGGCCAGATTCGCCTGGCCACCAGGCCAGGGGCAAGATCGGATGCGCAGTCTGGCGCAGGCCGAAGCGTCACACCTGGGCATGGCGGACAACGCCATGTCTTACCGGATCGGCAAACGGATCGCGGAAAGTGTCTACGCCCTGGAGTTCCGAGCCACCGGGCTGCACCGGGTGGTGGTGGAGCAGCGCCCTTTGCCCGTAATCAGCAAGCTCGCGGCGAACTTTGGCGAAGAAATCCGCATCGCCATGACCGGCACCTGGCTGGTGGGTTTCCGTCTGGCCAGCGCCGCCGGCGTGCTTTGGCTCGTGGTCATAGTCTGGGTGACGGGGTTGTTGGACGGGCTTTCCGAGCGCGCCGCGCGCCGCGAATGCGCGGGCCGCGAATCGGCGAACCTGTATCACCGGGCCAAGTATTTCCACTTCTTTGGCTTACCCATTGCACTGGCCATGTATTGCACCCTGCCGTTCGAGGTTTCACCTGCCATCCTGTTCTATCCCATCGTCCTGGCCACCGCCCTGCTCAGCAGGATGCAGTGGAAGTACTACAAGAAATACCTGTGACATGACGGTGAATTGGATGGCTGCCTCAACCGGAATCGGATTGCTTGTTGCTGGGGGTTGGCTGTTGATGCGCTGGATGCGCGCCCCAAAACGATACCTCGCCACATCGGAAAAAGCGGTAATCGCCACCTTGCCGGCGGGCGCGCAGCGGGTCATGGAAGCTGAGCGTTTGTTGAAGCCGCACTCCATGCTGACCGGCGAAATCACCCGTATCGTCGGCTTGCCCCGCGAGGGCTGGGAGCGCATGGGGGTGCCGCTCCTCGATGGTTTTGCCGGCTTCTGCCAGCGCTTGCCCGCCTCCGAGGCC
Organism: Hydrogenophilales bacterium; assembly: GCA_023258975.1. Classification (GTDB taxonomy): domain Bacteria; phylum Pseudomonadota; class Gammaproteobacteria; order Burkholderiales; family Thiobacillaceae; genus PFJX01. The sequence goes on from JAHFRD010000023.1 coordinate 41,178, forward strand.
CATCATCACGCTCAGCCAGGCGGTCTGTTGGAACACAGCCTGGACGTGGCCACGCGAGCCTTGCGCCTACGGCAAGGTTTGATGCTGCCGCACGGCGCCGACGCCGAAGACATCGCGCGGCTGAAGTCACGCTGGAGTTATGCGGTCCTGGTGGCCGCCCTGCTGCATGACATCGGCAAGCCGATTGCCGACCTGTCAATCACGTGCGGCAACGCGCGGGGAGAAGGCGCCTGGCAACCGCTCGCCGGCAGCCTGGCCGAGCAGGGTATGGACTGGTATCGGGTCTCGTTTGTGAGGGGGAGGGCTTATTCGCTGCACCAGAGATTGGCCGTGTTGCTGTTGCAGAAGCTGGTTCCGGCCGACGCGATAGCCTGGCTATCCGCGCCCGCCGGCCCCATGCAGGACTTGGTGGCCTACCTATCGGGCGAAGCCAAAGGCGGCGCCTTGGTGGATATTGTGACTCAGGCCGACATGCAATCCGTGGCCGCCAATTTGATGGCCGGCCCTCGCGTGCGCTTCGCCAGTGCGCGCGACGTGCCGCTGATCGAGCGTTTGATGGCCGGCTTGCGCGGAATGCTGGCCGAAGGATTACTGCCACTCAATCGCGACGGCGCCGCCGGCTTCGTCGCGGACGGCAGCATCTGGCTGGTTTGCAAACGCACGGCTGATGAATTGCGTGATTACCTGGATAAAAACGAACTGGCGGCGCCGGACGGCAAGCCCGGCCTGCCATCCAGCTTCAAGAATGATCGGATTTTCGACACGTTTCAGGAATATGGCGGCCTCACGCCCAATCCCGCAACCGGTGGCGCCGTCTGGACTGTGCAGGTGAGCGACACGGGCTGGGCACACCAGTTGACCATGTTGCGCTTTCCCCTGGAAGCGCTTTACCAGCCCGACAGAATCCCAGGAGACTTCCCCGGAGCCATCATGGCTGTGGAGAAAAAGGCCGCCGTAGCCTCTACCGCTACTCCGACCAAACCGACCAAATCAGCCGGCCCGGACGGTGATCCAGGATTTGAAACAACCAACAATCCATCGCCTTCGGCCAGTCCTGCGGAAATACAGCCCGCGCAGGTCGATGCCTTAGCCGGCCTGAGAGACTTGATTGATGGCGGCAAAACCGCCGATGCCCTGCTCCAGCCATCCATAGGCAATGATCTGCCTCAGCAACAAGGGGGTGCGGCCGCCGAACTGGCGCGACCACAGACAGAGGATGATGACGGTTTTCTTGACGACCGTTCAGACTTGATGGACGCAGAAACCGGGCCATCTCGCGGAGCGAGGCCCAGGGATAGGGAATCTGCACCAGTAAATGCCGTCCAGGTTGGTAGATCGGCTTCCCCGCCTACTACCAAGAGGACCAGGATTCCCATGCCCGAGGTTCTGGCGCCGGTAGTGCCGCAGTCACCAGCGCCGCCGAGTGCTGGGCCAGCAAGCGTTCCGGAAAATGCGAAACGCCTCATGGCCTGGATACAGGAGGGTGTCGGCAACGGGAGTCTGGTCTACAACGTGCCGGGAGCCCTGATCCATTTCGTGGAGGAGAACGGCGCCACCTTGATGTTGCTGGTGTCGCCGCGGGTTTTTCGGCACTACTTGGATTCGATTGGTGAAGGCGCCACAGGTGAACCCGAGGATAAAATCGGTACCGCGCTACAACGTGATTTTTTTAAGGCGCAATGGCACCGAACCGGGCCAAAAAAGACGAATATCTTGCGCTATCGCGTCAAACGTCGTGGCGCTGAGGGCAGCCTGTTATCAGTTGTTGTTATTCCCCATCCAGAACGGTTTGTGAACCCCATCCCCTCACCCAATCCACATATCGAGCCTTTTACCAGTGCCGTGGATGGTGGCAAGTCGTAAACCCTTTCAGATCAATCAACAATCATGGAAATTAGATGTTGACAATAAAGATTTATTGTAAATACACTGCTCTAGTGTGGGATTGGCCTGTCAAGCAAGCCGCAATTCAAGAAAGCATCACCACATGTCAAATCGCTCCGGGCGCGCCATCATAAGTAATGCCGCTTAACAATAGTGGAGCATTTATTGCTTGACGCTCCAGGTGACTTGGCTGAGGAGCAAGAGATGGTACGCAAGATCCAAACACGGCACCTTCTGGACGTGCCGCTGACG